>NZ_JBDGKQ010000003.1:0-716451 GCF_057656315.1 Nocardioides sp. Soil_C_8 | reverse complement strand
GGAAGTTAAGCCTTTCAGCGCCGATGGTACTGCAACCGAGAGGTTGTGGGAGAGTAGGACGCCGCCGGACAAACATTGTGGAAGTGGGGTCACCTTCGGGTGGCCCCACTTCTGCATTTGCGGACATCTCTGCGACCGCTGGCGAGCTCCGCCTTGGCCACGCAACGTCCACAGGGGTCCTCGATCGGCGGTTCTCCACACGCCCGCGGTCTGGACCAGCTCGAGCGTCGCACCGGGGAGACACAGTCGTCTCCAGGAGGTGCACTGTGACCACAACGGACACGACGACAGACACGAAGAAGAGGACCGTCACCAAGGCTGCCGCCGGCGGGCGGAGTCGTACCAGGGACCGTCCTGGGGCTGCCGCGGAAGACGCGGGAGTGAACGAGGTGCGGCTGGTGGGTCGCCTGACCAGTGTCCCCGTCGTGGTCGACCTGCCGAGCGGTGATGCGCTCGTGAGCTTCCGGGTCTCGGTTCTTCGCGGCCCTGGGTCGGCGAAGACGGCGGGCGCGTCGACCCAGCGGGTGGACTCGGTCCCCTGCTCCGCCTGGAGCGCCGTGCTGCGCCGCCGGATCGCCGGCTGGCGCCCCGGTGACACGGTCGAGATCACCGGCGCCATCTGCTGCCGGTTCTACCAGGCAGGGGGAGCGACGCGCTCTCGGGTGGAGGTCGTCGCCTCGTCCGCGAAGGTCATTCGTCGTGCACCGGTCGCATGATGACGCCGAGGCTGGGCTTGGGCTGGAAGGACGTCGCCTTCTCCGGGAGGAGCCCGCCCGACTCGACGAGGATCCTGACCTGGTCGAAATCGGGGCTCGGCAGCAGCACCGCGGGTGCCGAGGGTGAGGTGGCGGTCAGTGCCTCCTCCACCGTGTGGTGGTGCTCGAGGCGCCGCGGGGGTTCGGGCAGACGAGGCAGGACGTGGTCGTGGAGCCACGACACCGCCGCTTCGCGGTCGAGGCCGTGAGGTGCGACGGCGTACCAGGTCTCCCCGTCGGTCAGCACCAGGTGAGTGCTGTCGAGGGCGCCGAGCGCCTGCTGCCGCGAGCGCGCCGTCACCTCGGCGCCCGCTCCGCGCGTCGCCTGCACGAGCGCGTCCAGATCGACTCTCGGCAACGTCCGGTGGATGGCGCCGAGGAACAGGGGAGTGTCGGCCTGGTCCACCAGCATCGCGAGCCCGGCGTCCCACGGGGTGCCCGGGTGCTCCTCCTGCAGCCGCAGGTAGGCCGCGTAGCGGTGGTGTCCGTCGGCCAGGAGGCACTGGCTGTGAGAGATGAGCCGTGCGATCGTCGCGACGGTCTGCTCGTCCCGCACGGCCCAGAGCCGCTGGCGTTGGCCCGTGCGGTCGAGGTAGCGCCAGTCGGGATCGCCCTGGGCGATCTCGGTGACGAGGTCGCGGAGCTCCTGGCCACCATGGTGCACCAGCAGGATCGGTGCAGGGTTGAGGTCCATCTGACGCATCCGGTCAGCCAGCTCGCCGGCCTGCTCGGGATGGATCGCCTCGTGCGGCCAGACGGCACGGTCGGCCAAGGTGTCCGCGCGCGCCGACACCCGCAGCGCACCGACGAGGCCCCGGACGGTCAGGCCGCCGGAGGTGTACTCATGGAGGTAGAGGGCGGGCGCGCTGTCGGCACGTGCATCGCCGCGGTCGATCCACTGCATGAGGCGCGCGGCGACGTCACGGTAGGGTCGCGCCAGTGCTCGCGCGGATGCGGGGTCGCCCACGCGGCTCGGGGAGAGCATGACCGCCCGGAAGGGAAGCAGCTCGAGGGGCTTCGCCACGTACGGAGGCACGATGGTGGCGGGGTCCATCGGAGCATCGTAGGGGGACGCTCGTCACAATCCGGAAAGGGGTGGACCATGCTCGAGGAGTCCGCGACGGCCCTCGTCGAGGCCCACGACCTGGTGATGTTCGACCTCGACGGCGTGGTCTACGTCGGGGGCGAGGCGATCGAGGGTGTCGCCGAGGTGATCGATCGGGTGCGAGGGTCCGGGAGGCACGTGGCGTTCGTGACGAACAACGCCTCGCGCACCCCCGACCAGGTGGCGACCAGGCTCACCAAGGTCGGCGTGTCGGCCGAGGCGGCCGACGTGGTCACGTCCGCCCAGGCCGCGGCACGGCTGTTGGTCGAGGAGCACGGCGCGGGCGCGCGCGTGCTGATGCTCGGAGGCGAGGGCTTGCGGGTGGCGCTGCTCGAGGCCGGCCTCGAGCCGGTGGAGGACCCCGACGGTGCCGTGGCGGTCGCGAGTGGCTACGGCCCCGACGTCCGGTGGCGCGACATCATGCGGATGGCCACCCTCGTGCGCGACGGCCTGCCCTACGTCGCGAGCAACACCGACCTGACCATCCCGACCCCCTACGGCCTCGCACCCGGGCACGGCGTCCTGGTGCGGACCATCACCGGCTTCGCGGGCGTCGACGCCACTGTGGCCGGCAAGCCCGAGAAGCCGCTGATGGAGGAGACCGTGCTGCGCGTCGGTGGTGACCGGCCCCTCATGGTGGGCGACCGACTCGACACCGACATCGAGGGTGCCCACGCGATCGATGCTCCCTCCCTGCTGGTGCTCACCGGAGTGACGTGGCTCGAGGAGCTGGCGGCGGCCCCGCCGCGGCTGCGACCGACGTACATCTCCCCGACGCTGGCGGGCCTGTTCGAGCCGCAGCCCCTGCCGACGATCGACGGCGCCGAGTCGGAGCTCGGCGGCTGGTCCGCGCAGGTCGCTGACGGCCGGTTGAGGGTCGAGGGCGAGGGCAGCGACGCCGACTGGTGGCGGGTCGCCGCCACGGCGTGCTGGCGCCACCTCGACGAGTCGGGCAGCGCGGCCGACGTCTCCGACACGACGCCGCCCGGACCGCTCCGGCAGCTCGGCGCCGAGTAGGCTCGCGGCCATGAGCGACCTGCCCGACCACGAGACGACCGGCGTCGAGTCGGTCGACCGCGTGCTGGCAGAGGTGACCGCCCTCGTCGACGCACCGGTGGCCGAGCACGTCGCGGTGTTCGAGCGCGCCCACGAGCAGCTGCGCCGCGCCCTCGACGCGAGACCCGACGCGTCCGCCGACCACCGGGTCGACTGAACGACCGTGCCCCCCAGACGTCTGCGGCTCGACCAGGAGCTCGTGCGACGCGGCCTGGCCCGCTCGCGCGAGCACGCCAGCGAGCTCGTGGCCGCCGGCCGGGTGACGGTCTCGGGCGCGCCCGCCACGAAGCCGGCGACCGGTGTGACGACCGACGTCGCGATCGTGGTCAAGGACGACCCGACGTCCGTCGACTACGTCTCCCGGGGCGGGCACAAGCTGGCTGGGGCCCTGAAGTCGTTCGCCGACCACGGCCTGACCGTCAACGGCAAGCGCTGCCTCGACGCGGGAGCGTCCACCGGTGGGTTCACCGACGTGCTCCTCCGCGCCGGTGCACGCGAGGTGGTGGCGGTGGACGTCGGCTACGGGCAGCTGGCCTGGTCGCTGCAGAGTGACGAGCGGGTCCAGGTGCACGACCGCACCAACATCCGCGAGCTCACCCTCGACGTGGTCGGCGACCCGGTGGACCTCGTGGTGGGTGACCTCTCCTTCATCTCCCTCGCCCTCGTGCTCGACCCGCTCCTGTCCGTGACGCGTGAGGACGGCGAGCTCGCGCTGATGGTGAAGCCGCAGTTCGAGGTCGGCAAGGAGCGCGTCGGCAAGGGCGGCGTCGTACGCGACCTCTCGCTGCGCGCCGAGGCCGTCACCACGATCGCCGACCTCGCTGCCGAGCGCGGTTGGGGTGCCGTCGCCGTCACAGTGAGCCCGCTCCCCGGGCCGTCCGGCAACGTCGAGTTCTTCCTCCTGCTGCGACGCGGTCCGGCGTCCATCGGTGCTGAGGACATCCGCGCCGAGGTCGAGCGCGCCGGGTCGATGGGGGTGGCGGGTGAGAGGGTGGACCCGTGAGCACCCACAGCCCCCAACGCCGCGTCCTGGTGCTCGCCCACACCGGCCGTGCCGAGGCACGCGAAGTGGCCCGTGCCTGCGTCCAGAGCCTCACGACCCACGGGATCGCCGTACGACTGCTGGCTGACGAGGCCGCCGACCTCGGACTGGCCGACATGGACGGGTTGGTCGAGACCACGCGACCCGACGACGCGCCCGGCGAGGGCTGCGAGCTGGTGCTGGTCATCGGTGGCGACGGCTCGATCCTGCGCGCCGCAGAGCTGACCCACGCGACGAGCACCCCGCTGCTGGGGGTCAACCTCGGGCACGTCGGGTTCCTCGCCGAGGCCGAGCAGGACGACGTCGAGTCGACCATCGCCGCCATCGTCGCCCGCGACTACACCGCCGAGGACCGGCTCACCCTCGACGTCTGCGTGCTGGTCGGCAAGGAGGTGCGGTTCTCCACCTTCGCCCTCAACGAGGCGAGTGTCGAGAAGGCCGCCCGTGAGCGCATGCTCGAGGTCGTCGTCGAGGTCGACGGACGACCGCTCTCCCGGTGGGGCTGCGACGGGGTCGTCTGCGCCACCCCGACCGGATCCACTGCCTACAACTTCAGTGCCGGCGGCCCCGTGGTGTGGCCCGAGGTGGAGGCCCTGCTGATGGTCCCGTTGAGCGCCCACGCCCTCTTCGCGCGGCCGATGGTGGTGGCTCCCACCTCCGTGCTCGCCGTCGAGGTGCTGTCCACCACCCAGGGCTCTGCCGGCGTGCTGTGGTGCGACGGCCGGCGCACCGTCGACCTGCCCCCGGGTGCCCGCATCGAGGTGCGCCGCGGCGCGCGCCCGGTGCGCCTCGTCCGGCTGCACCACGCGCCGTTCACCGACCGCCTCGTGGCGAAGTTCGGCCTGCCGGTCGAGGGGTGGCGCGGCGCCGCCGAGCGCCGCCGCCGAGACAATGGGGACGCCGATGCTTGAGGAGCTCCGGATCAGCCAGCTGGGCGTCATCGAGTCCTCGACTCTCGAGCTCGGCCCCGGCCTGACCGTGATCACGGGCGAGACCGGTGCCGGCAAGACGATGGTCGTGACCGCCCTGGGCCTGCTGCTCGGTGGCCGCGCCGACTCGGGTGCCGTGCGCTCGGGCGCCAAGCAGGCCCGCGTCGAGGGCGTCGTCGCCGCCGGCGACCTCACCGGCTTCCGTGCGGCCGTGGAGGACGCCGGAGGTGAGGTGGAGGACGACCAGGTCGTGCTCGCCCGAAACGTCGCGGCCCAGGGGAGGTCCCGCGCGTGGGTCGGCGGCGCCTCGGTGCCCGTGACGGCCTTGGCCGAGGTCGCCGAGCCCCTCGTCGCCGTGCACGGCCAGTCCGACCAGCACCGGCTGCTCCGTTCCGGCGCCCAGCGCGCCTCGCTCGACCGGTTCGGTGGGGAGGCGCTGGCCGCGACCGCGTCGTCGTACGCCACCCGGTGGGCCGACCTGGTCCACACCGAGCGGACGCTCGCGGACGTCGTCGGCTCCGCACGCGAGCGCGCCCGCGAGGCCGACCAGCTGAGGTTCGGCCTCGGCGAGGTCGAGGCCGTCGACCCGCGGCCGGGGGAGGACGCCGAGCTCGCGGCCGAGGAGACGCGCCTGGGGTTCGCCGACACGCTCCGCACCGCGGCCGAGACTGCCCGCGAGGCGCTCTCGAGCGAGGAGGGCGCACCCGACGCCCTCGCCACGACCAGTGCCGCGCGGCAGGCCCTCGAGGGCGTCCGCGACCACGACCCGGCCGCGGGGGAGCTCGCCGACCGGCTCGCCGAGCTGAGCCACCTGCTCGTCGACCTGGCCGGCGACGTCGCGTCCTACGCCGCGTCGCTCGAGACCGACCCGGCCCGGCTGGCTGCCGTCTCCGACCGGCGCGCCGCGCTCACGGCGTTGACCCGCAAGTACGGGGAGACCATCGACGAGGTGCTCGCCTGGGCCGAGGACGGCGCCAAGCGGCTGCTCGACCTGGAGGACACCGACGGCCAAATCGCCGAGCTGGAGTCGCGCCGCGACCGCATCCGCGCCGAGCTCGGTGAGCTCGCCGGCACGCTCAGCGCCCAGCGCAGCGAGGCCGCGCGACGGCTGGGCGAGGCGGTGAGCGACGAGCTGACCTCGCTGGCGATGCCTCACGCCACGGTCACCATCGCGGTCAGCCAGCAGGACACGCCCACCCCGGAGACCCCCGCCGGGCCCCAGCTCCTCGTCGACGGGCGCTGGCTGCGCGCCGGGGCCCACGGGGTCGACGACGTCGAGTTCCTCCTCGCCGCCAACACCGGCGCCGACGCCCGCCCCCTGCACAAGGGAGCGTCCGGGGGCGAGCTCTCCCGGGTCATGCTCGCGCTCGAGGTGTCGTTGGCCGAGACCGGCTCCGTGCCCACCTTCGTCTTCGACGAGGTCGACGCCGGTGTCGGCGGCAAGGCCGCCATCGAGGTCGGCCGGCGGCTCGCCGCCCTCGCGCGCACCTCCCAGGTGCTGGTCGTGACCCACCTGCCGCAGGTGGCGGCCTACGCCGACCGCCACGTGGTCGTGCACAAGTCCAGCGACGGCTCGGTGACGACGTCCGGCCTCGTCTCGCTGACCGACGACGACCGTGAGCGCGAGCTGTCCCGCATGCTTGCCGGCGTCGAGGACTCCGACAGCGCACGCGCCCACGCCCGGGAGCTGCTCGAGGCCGCCGCGCCCGAGCGGGCGTGCCTCCCCGAGAGGCCCACCCGCGGCTGACACCATGGCGCGGTCATGAAGTTCGCAGTCCGCTCCCGCCAAGCCCCCGCCCTCCCCGGCGTGCACGGTCCCGCCCGGGTCCACCGTCGTACGGCCAGCGCCCTCGGCCGCCTCCACGCAGGGGACGTCGCCGTCCTCGACCACCTCGACATGGACCGGGCCACGGCCCAGGCGCTCGTCGACGCCGGCGTCGTGGCCGTGGTCAACGCCAGCCCGATGATCTCGGGCCGCTTCCCCAACCTGGGGCCCCAGCTGCTCGTCGAGGCCGGACTCGCGGTCGTCGACAGCGTGGGCCCCGAGGTGTTCGACCGGGTCCGCGACGGAGCCGACCTCCGAGTCGACGGGGGAGCGGTGCATGCAGCCGGCGACCTGGTCGCCGAGGGCCGCGAGCTGACCGTTGGCCTCGTCGAGTCGGAGATGGACCGCGCCCGGACCGGGCTCTCCGCGCAGCTCGAGAGCTTCACGCACAACAGCACCGAGTTCCTCCGGCGTGAGCAGGACCTGCTGCTCCACGGCCACGGTGTCCCGCGCACCGCCACCGAGATGGCCGGACGCCCGGTCGTCGTGGTCGTGCGGTCGCACGGGTGGGAGCAGGAGCTGCACGGCATCAAGCCCTTCGTGCGGGAGCAACGTCCGGTCCTCGTCGCGGTGGACCGTGGCGCGGACGCCCTCGACAGCGCCGGGCACCGCCCCGACGTCATCGTGGTGACCGGGGGCTCCGACGACCTGCCCGCTGCCGCCGTGGTCCGCCGGGCCCGCGACGTGGTCGTCCTCGTCGAGCGCGGTGCTCCGCGCAGCGCGACCGAGCCCTTCGAGCGGCTCGGCATCCGTCCACTGCGGTTCGAGACATCCGCCACGACCGAGGACGCCGCCCTGCTCCTCGCCTCCGCCCACGAGGCTGCGCTCATCGTGGGCGTCGGCATGCACGCCACCCTCGCCGACTTCCTCGACCGGCGCCGCGGCGGCCTGGCCAGCACCTTCCTGACCCGCCTCAAGCTGGGCCCCGACCTCGTCGACGCGGCAGCGCTGCCGCGGCTCTACGACGGCGCGGTCCGCCCGCGCCACCTCGTCGCGGCGCTCGCCGCCGGGGTCCTCGCCCTCGCCGCCGCCGTCAGCGTCACACCGGTCGGCCAGCAGTGGGTCGACGAGCTGTCGCCGCCCGTCACCCGCACCACGTCAGACCTGATCGACAACGTCCGAGGAATGCTTCCGTGATCACCCTGCGTCACCACCTGCTCACCATCGTCGCCGTCTTCCTCGCCCTCGCGGCCGGGATCGTCCTCGGCGGTGGCCCGCTCTCCGACGTCGGACCCACCGTCGCGACCTCGTCCGGCGACAAGGAGTCCGCTCCCGCCGAGGACCGGGCGCAGACCGACTACACCGAGAGCGTCGTCTCGGCGCTGGGGCCGGCGACGGTCGGTGGCCGCCTGGCCGACCGCTCGGTCGCCGTCGTCACGGTGCCGGGCGCCGACGAGCAGGTCGTCGGCGCGCTCGCCGAGCAGGTGTCCGCGGCCGGTGGCACCGTCAGCGCCCGCTACGACCTGTCCGACGACATCGTCGACCCCGGCCAGAAGTCGCTCGTCGACACGCTCGGCAGCCAGCTGCTCACCCAGCAGGCCGAGGGCGACGTCGCCGCCGACGCGTCGACGTACGACCGCATCGGGCAGCTGATCGGACTGGCGGTGGCGACCAAGGAGGCCGAGGGCCAGGACGTCAACGGCAAGTCGCGCGCGATCGTGGACGCCGTCAGCGGAGCCGGCCTGATGGCGAAGCCGGCCGAGGTCGGGCAGCGTTCGCCGCTCGTGCTGCTCGTGCTGGGCACGGACGCCGACGACGAGGGCTCCGACGCGATCCTCGCCGGACTCGCCCAGGGTCTCGCCGCGCAGGCGGGCGGGGTGGTCGTGGCCGGAGCCACCGCCGACGGGGGAGAGGGCCAGCTCGGCCGGCTCCGGGCCGACCCGGCGTCCGCCGCGGTCGCGACGCTCGACGGCGTGGACACCGCCGCCGGCCGGGTCGCCACGATCCTCACCCTGCAGCGCTCGCTGACGACTCCGGGCGGTGCGTTCGGTGCGTCGGGTGCGGACGGTCCGGTCCCCCTCGGGTAGGATAAAAGCCCGTGAAGAGCCGCACGCCGACCAAGCACGTATTCGTGACCGGAGGCGTCGCCTCCTCCCTCGGCAAGGGGCTCACAGCCTCCAGCCTGGGCAACCTGCTGAAGGCGCGCGGTCTGCGCGTCACGATGCAGAAGCTGGATCCTTACCTCAACGTGGATCCCGGCACGATGAACCCGTTCCAGCACGGCGAGGTCTTCGTGACCAACGACGGCGCCGAGACCGACCTCGACATCGGTCACTACGAGCGGTTCCTCGACACCGACCTCAACCAGATCGCCAACGTCACGACGGGTCAGGTCTACTCGACCGTCATCGCCAAGGAGCGCCGCGGCGACTACCTCGGTGACACCGTGCAGGTGATCCCGCACATCACCAACGAGATCAAGGACCGCATCCTCGCGATGGGCGGTCCGGACATCGACGTCGTGATCACCGAGGTCGGCGGCACCGTGGGCGACATCGAGTCGCTGCCGTTCCTCGAGGCGGCGCGCCAGACCCGTCACGAGATCGGGCGCGACAACTGCTTCTTCATCCACGTCTCGCTGGTGCCCTACATCGGCCCGTCCGGTGAGCTGAAGACCAAGCCCACCCAGCACTCCGTCGCCGCGCTGCGCTCCATCGGCATCCAGCCCGACGCCATCGTGTGCCGGGCCGACCGTGAGCTCCCCGAGGGCATCAAGCGCAAGATCGCGCTCATGTGCGACGTCGACGACGAGGCCGTCGTGACGGCCGCCGACGCGCCGTCCATCTACGACATCCCGAAGGTGCTCCACCGCGAGGGCCTCGACGCCTACGTCGTACGACGTCTCGACCTGCCGTTCCGCGACGTCGACTGGACCGACTGGGACGACCTGCTGCGCCGGGTGCACCACCCCTCCGAGGAGGTCACGGTCGCGCTCGTCGGCAAGTACATCGACCTGCCCGACGCCTACCTCTCCGTGAGCGAGGCGCTGCGTGCCGGCGGCTTCGCCCACGACGCCAAGGTCCACATCCGATGGGTCGCCTCCGACGAGTGCCAGACCGAGGCCGGCGCGGCGAAGCACCTCGCCGACGTGGACGCCGTGCTCGTGCCCGGCGGATTCGGCGTGCGCGGCATCGAGGGCAAGCTCGGTGCGCTGCACTACACCCGCACGCACGGCATCCCGACGCTCGGGCTCTGCCTGGGCCTGCAGTGCATGGTGATCGAGTACGCCCGCAACGAGGCGGGCCTGACCAAGGCGGGTTCGACGGAGTTCGACCCCGACACGGT
The DNA here is from genome assembly GCF_057656315.1 of Nocardioides sp. Soil_C_8. Taxonomy (NCBI): domain Bacteria; kingdom Bacillati; phylum Actinomycetota; class Actinomycetes; order Propionibacteriales; family Nocardioidaceae; genus Nocardioides; species Nocardioides sp. Soil_C_8. The sequence goes on along the minus strand of NZ_JBDGKQ010000003.1, from coordinate 706,454 downwards.
CGAGCCGGTCATCTCCACCATCGAGGAGCAGAAGAAGTACGTCGAGGGTGCCGGCGACCTCGGCGGCACCATGCGGCTCGGCCTGCAGAAGGCCGACCTCGCCGAGGGCAGCGTCGTGCGGACGGCGTACGGCTCAGCGACCGTCGAGGAGCGGCACCGCCACCGCTACGAGTTCAACGACGCCTACCGCGAGACACTCGCGCAGGCCGGACTGGTGTTCTCGGGCGTCAATCCCGAGCTCGGGCTGGTCGAGTTCGTCGAGCTGCCCGCGGACGTGCACCCGTACTACGTCGCCACCCAGGCGCACCCCGAGCTGCGTTCGCGCCCGACGCGGCCGCACCCGCTGTTCGCCGGTCTCGTCGGCGCGGCCATCGAGCGCCAGCGCTCCGAGCGTTTCCCGCTCGACGAGTCGGGCCTGCGCCGCAAGGACGAGGGCGCCGAGGACTGACCTCAGAGGCGGCGGGCCTGCAGGATCCGGCCGAGCACGAAGGAGTTCGCGCGGAGCTGGTTGCGGGCGTAGGCGATCAGGCTGGTGTCGTCGGCCGCGGCCTCGGCGGCGGCGAGGAACGTCTCGTCACCGGCCCCGAGGGGGTACATCGCGCGGATGGTGAGCCCCTGGTTGAGCAGGCCGCCCTTGAGCGTGTGCAGCTCCTCGAGGTAGCGGTGCGCGAACGGCGCGAGCAGCTCGGCCTGGCCGGGACGCCAGAAGGTCGAGCCCAGGACGAGGGTCTCCCGGCTGGCCGGGACGGCGTAGTCGACGAAGAAGGCCCGCCAGACCTCCTCCTTGGCCTCCACGTCGGGACGGGCGGCCAGCACCGCGAGGCGGCGCATGCCGGCGTCCGGGTCGGGGTCGGACTCGAGCAGGCGGCGTACGGCGTCCTCGTCGTAGTCGCCGAGCTCGGCGCGGCGCACCGCCGTCCGCCAGGCCAGGTCGAGGTCGGTGGCCCGGTCGGCAGCCTCCTGGAGGACCGACCAGTGCTCGTCGGTGGAGGCGGACGCCGCGAGCGTGCGCAGCGCCGCCTGACGGGCGTCGGGCACGTCGACGAGCCCGATCACCGCGTCGGCCAGGGCGGCCAGCAGGCCGGGGGACTCGTCGGCCGGTGCCCACCGGTCGGCGACCAGGAGCGCCTGGCTCAGGAACGGCTCGACGAGCGCCGGGCTGGTCTCGGAGGACAGGGCGCGGGTCAGGACGCCCGCCACGTCGCGGGGGGCGACGTCGCCGAGCAGCAGCAGCTGGCCGGCGGTGGCCGCGACGAGCGCGCGGTCGAGCGGGTCGTCGAGCTGCTGGACGCGCTCGAGCATCAGCCGCAGCGAGGTCGGGTCGGGCTTGACCGCGGCGAACGTGAAGTCACCCGCGTTGACCAGGCGGAGGTCGCCCTCGGGCAGCTCGACCGGCGTGCGCGGACCCGTCACCTCGTGCGAGGAGCGGCCCACCGGCACGAGCGAGTCGCCGGAGTCGCCGGAGGCGTCGAAGACGGCGACGTCGAGGCGGTGCGGGCGCGGCTCCTGGCCGTCGGTCGTCTCCACGACGAGCTCGCCGTCGACGAGCGAGATCACGTCGGTGCCGGCCTCGTCGAGCCACGCCTTGGTCCAGGCGGACAGGTCGCGGCCCGACGCCCGGGAGTAGCAGTCCATCAGGTCGTCGAGGCGGGTGTTGGAGAAGGCGTAGCGGCTGAAGTAGTCGCGCAGGCCCGCCACGAACGCGTCCTCGCCGATGTAGGCCACGAGCTGGTGGAGCACGCTCTGGCCCTTGACGTAGGTGATGGCGTCGAAGTTGGACATCGCCGACGACACGTCGGGCACGTCGCTGCGGATGGGGTGGCGAGCGGGGCTCATGTCCATCTCGTAGGCGGTGCGCTTGAAGGCGGCCAGGAACGTGGCCCACTGCTCGGTGAACTCGCTCGCCCCGGCCATGCCCCAGTTGGCCGCCCACGAGGCGAAGGCCTCGTTGAGCCAGAGGTCGTCCCACCACTGCATCGTCACGAGGTCGCCGAACCACATGTGCGCCATCTCGTGGAAGATGAACTCGGCCCGCACGGCGCGCTGCGCGTGGGTCGGGGGAGTGCGGAAGAGCTGGCCGTCGCCATAGGTGACGCAGCCCCAGTTCTCCATCGCCCCGCCGAGGTTGGGCACGAAGACCTGGTCGTAGCGCTCCTGCGGGAACGGGTAGCCGAACCGCTCGCCGAAGAACGCGAGGCCCTGCCGGGTGAGGGTGACCATCTCCTCGAGGTCGCGCTCGAGGATCGGGACGAGCGACTGGCGGCAGTAGAAGCCGAGGTCGTAGCCGTCGTGCTGCTGCCGCACCTCGTGGAACGGGCCGGCGTTGACCACGACGACGTACGTCGACAGGCGCGGGGTGTCGGGGAAGGTCCACACGCGGGCCTCGACGGCCAGGTCGGGGTCTGCGTCCTCGACCGACTCGGGTGCGCCGTTGGACGTGACGAGCCACGACGACGGTGCGGTCACGACGAAGCGGTGGGGCGCCTTGAGGTCGGGTTGGTCGAAGCAGGCCCACACGCGCCGAGCCTCGTCGGGCTCGAGGCTGGTCCAGACGTAGACGAGCTTGTCGGTCGGGTCGACGGTGCGCAGGATGCCCTCGCCCGTCGCCGTGTTGGCGGTGCTCGCCTCGACGACCAGGACGTTGTGTGCCGCGAGCGCGGGGAGCGGCAGCCGACCGTCGGCCGCGGCGGAGACGTCGAGCTCCTCGCCGTTGAGCGTCGCTCGGGCGACGTCCATCGCGACGTCGACGAACGTGGTGGCGCCGGGCTCGGAGCAGGTGAACGCGATGGTGCTGGTGGAGCGCCACACCTCACCCTCGAGGAGGCCGGTCAGGTCCACGTCGATGTCGTAGCGCTGGACCTCGAGGAGGTCGGACCGGGTCTTCGCTTCGTGCTTGGTGAGGGTCGACAACGTCATGCAGCCGAACCTAGCCCACCCCGTCCGTCCGCATCTCCGCCTGGGCTAGCGTCGGGGCATGACCGACCCGAGCACCCCTGGCCGACCGGACGAGCTCGCCGACCGGCCGATGACGTGGCCCGTCGTGTCGAGCCACGACCTGCACCGGGACGACTGGGTGGTCGCGCTGCGCGAGGACGTGATCACCCGTCCGGGCCACGCCGACGAGTTCAGCCGGCTCACCCTGGAGCACCCCGGTGCGGTCGTGGTGCTGGCGGTGGACGACGACGAGCGGGTGATGTGCCTGCGGCAGTACCGGCACACCAACCGGCGCGAGTTCGTCGAGCTGCCGGCCGGGCTGCGTGACGCGGGCGACGAGCCCAGCGTGGAGACCGCGAAGCGCGAGCTCCGCGAGGAGGTCGAGCTCGAGGCGTCGGACTGGCGCCTGCTCCTGAGCACCTTCGGCAGCGCCGGGATCAGCACCGAGGTGCACGAGATCTTCCTGGCTCGCGGGCTGACCCACGCGCCACGCGGGGACTTCGAGATGGAGCACGAGGAGGCCGAGATGGAGCACTTCTGGGTGCCCATGGCCGACCTGCTCGAGGCCGTCCTGGAGGGCCGGGTCCGGCAGGGGCCGCTGGCACAGGCGGTGCTGGCCTACGACGTGCTCAAGCGCCGAGGGGCCCTTGACGCCGCGCAGGGCATCCCGGGAGTAGTCTCGCCCTCGCTGTGAGGCGGGCCACAACGTGGTGGCCCCCCGGATCCTGAGGAGCAAGGCATGAAGGTCGGCGTACCCAAGGAAGTCAAGAACCGCGAGTACCGCGTGGCCCTGACCCCGATCGGCGTGCACGAGCTCGTCCAGCACGGCCACGAGGTCGTGGTGCAGAAGACCGCCGGCGAGGGCTCGCAGATCCCGGACGAGGAGTTCGTCGCCGCCGGCGCGACGATGCTCGACTCGGCGGACGACGTCTGGGGCGAGGCCGACATGGTGCTCAAGGTCAAGGAGCCGATCGCCGAGGAGTACGGCCGGATGCGGGAGGGTCAGACCCTCTTCACGTACCTCCACCTCGCCGCCGACAAGCCCCTGACCGAGGAGCTGATGAAGCGCCAGGTCACCGCGATCGCCTACGAGACGGTGCAGCTGCCCTCGGGCGGGCTGCCGCTGCTCTACCCGATGTCGGAGGTGGCGGGCTGCCTCGCACCCCAGGTCGGCGCGTACTCGCTGATGAAGGCCAACGGCGGCCGCGGCGTCCTGATGGGCGGCGTCGGTGGCGTGGCCAACGCCAAGGTCGTCATCATCGGCGCCGGCGTCTCCGGCCAGAACGCCGCCAACATCGCGCTCGGCATGGGTGCCGACGTGACCCTGCTCGACACCGACCTCGACAAGCTGCGGATGTCGTTCTGGCGCTACAACAACCGCGTCCACGGCCTCGCCTCGTCCAAGCTCGCGATCGAGCAGCAGGTCATGGAGGCCGACATGGTGATCGGTGCCGTGCTGATCCCGGGCGCGGCCGCACCCAAGCTGGTCTCCAACGAGCTGGTCTCGCGGATGAAGCCGGGCTCGGTGCTGGTGGACATCGCCATCGACCAGGGCGGCTGCTTCGAGGACTCCCACGCCACGACGCACGACGACCCGACCTACGAGGTGCACGACTCGGTGTTCTACTGCGTGGCCAACATGCCCGGCGCGGTGCCCAACACCTCGACGTACGCGCTCACCAACGCGACGCTGCCCTACGCCGTGGCCCTCGCCGACAAGGGCTGGCAGCAGGCGCTGCGCGACGACAAGAGCCTGGCACTCGGCCTCAACACCCACGCGGGCGAGCTCACCAACGCGCCGGTCGGCGAGGCCGTGGGCATCGAGTCGGTGGGACTCGATACCGTCCTCGGGTGAGCTCCGGGGCGAGGCTGGACCGCGCGGTCCGCACCTACCTCGACCACCTGGCGGTCGAGCGAGGGCTGGCGACCAACACCCTCAGCTCCTACCGCCGTGACCTGGCCCGCTACGACGAGTTCCTGACCGGGCAGGGCATCGACGTCCTGGACGGGGTCACCGAGGCGACGGTGGCCGCGTTCCTGGTCAGCCTGCGCGAGGGCAGCGAGGCCCATCCGCCGCTGAGCGCGACGTCGGCGGCGCGGACCGTCGTGGCGGTGCGCGGCTTCCACAAGTTCGCCGTCCAGGACGGCCTGGCCGCGGCCGACCCGGCGGCTGCCGTCAAGCCGCCCACGCCCGCGAAGCGGCTGCCCAAGGCGCTGCCGCTCTCCGACGTCGAGGCGATCCTCGAGGCGGCAGGAGCTCCCGACACGGTGCTCGCCCTGCGCGACCGCGCCCTGCTCGAGCTGCTCTACGGCACCGGCGCGCGCATCTCCGAGGCGGTGGGGCTCGACGTCGACGACCTGGACCAGGTCGACGGCACGGTGCTCCTGCGGGGCAAGGGCGCGAAGGAGCGGCTGGTCCCGGTCGGGGGCTACGCCCGGGACGCCGTGGCCGCCTACCTGACGCGGGCGCGGCCCGAGCTGGTCGGGGCCGGCAAGGGCGGACCGGCGATGTTCCTGAACTCCCGCGGGGGCCGGTTGTCGCGGCAGAGCGCGTGGGCGGTGCTGGTCAAGGCCGCCGACCGGGCGGGGGTGACCGCGTCGGTCTCCCCGCACACGCTGCGGCACTCGTTCGCCACCCACCTGCTCGACGGCGGCGCCGACGTGCGCGTCGTCCAGGAGCTGCTCGGCCACGCGTCCGTGACCACCACGCAGGTCTACACCCTCGTCACCGTCGACAACCTGCGCGAGGTGTTCGCCACGGCGCACCCGCGGGCACGCGGATGACCACCCGGCTCCAGCTCCTCGCAACGCCTGCGTGGGACGGGATCCCGATCGTGGGGGGACGCCTGCACGCGCTGCTGGCGGCCCTCGTGGTCGAGCCGCGCGGACTCACCGTCGCGCAGCTGGTCGAGCAGATCTGGGGGGACGAGCCGCCGGCGACTCCCGGCAAGGCCCTCCAGGTGATCGTCTCCCGGGTGCGCTCCGCGACAGCGGCAAGGGCCGTCGAGCTCACCGAGACCGGTTATCGGCTGGGGCTCGAGGCCGACGAGGTCGACGTGCTCGCGCTGGGCCTCCACGTGGCCCGTGCCCGCGAGCTGCTCGCGGCCGGCGACGCGGTCGCCGCGGCGGAGCAGGCCGAGCTGGCGCGCGCGTGGCCCGAGCCCGCCGTCGACGACGCGTCGGGTCCGCTCGCACGACTGAGGTCGCTCGCCTCCCGGACGCTCGACGCCGCCGACGACCTCCTCGGTCGCGCGCTGGCGCGGCAAGGCAGGCACACCGAGGCCCTCCCGCTGCTCGAGGCCGCGGCCGAGCGCTGGAGGGACGACGCGACCGTGCTGGCCGACCTGCTGCGGAGCATGGCGGCGGTCGGCGGCCCCGCGGTCGCTCTCGGGCGCTACGAGACCTACCGGACCGACCTGGCCGAGCGCCTCGGTGTCGGCCCGGCCCCCCAGCTCCAGCGCCTGCACCGCGAGCTGCTCGCAGCCGACGACCCGGTGCGCACCGGGCTGCGCTACGACGGTGCCGGGCTGCTCGGCCGGGAGCAGGACCTCGCCAGGCTCTGGTCGGCGCTCGCATCGTCACGCCTCGTGACGGTGCTGGGCCCCGGCGGCATCGGCAAGACCAGCATCGCTCAGGTGGTCGCCCGCGAGTCGGCGCTGCCTCGCGTGCACGTCGTCGAGCTCGTGGGCGTCGGGGCGGGCGACGACGTCGTGGTCGCGATCGGCGCGGCGCTCGGCGTCCGCGGGTCCGTCACGGCCCGATCGGCGCTCACGCCTGCCCAGCTGGCCGACGTACGCAGCCGGCTCGCGCAGGAGCTGGACGCCGGACCGACACTGCTGGTGCTGGACAACTGCGAGCACGTGCTCGAACCCGTCGCGGCGCTGGTGGCGTTCCTGCTCGCCACCACCCGCGACCTGCAGGTGCTGACGACCAGCCGCGCCCCGCTGCGGCTCGCCGTCGAGCGCGCCGTTCCGCTGAGCCAGCTCTCGACACGGGACGCGGAAGCGCTGTTCGTGCAGCGGGCGTCGGCCGCTCGGCCCGACGCGCTGCTCGAGCCCGACGCCGTGCGCGACGTCGTCGACCGCCTCGACGGCCTCCCGCTCGCCGTCGAGCTGGCGGCGGCCCGGGTGCGGACGATGACGGCAGCCGAGGTCGCCACGGCGCTGGACGACCGCTTCGCCACGCTGCGCAGTCGCGATCGCAGCACCCCCGACCGCCACCGCACGCTCGAGGCGGTCATCGCCTGGTCCTGGGACCTGCTGGGACCGGACGAGCAGCAGGCGCTGGCCTGGCTCTCGATCTTCCAGGACGGGTTCGACCGGTCGACGGCCGTGTCGGTCCTCGGCCCGACAGGGTCGGACCTGGTCGACTCGCTCGCCGAGCAGTCGCTCCTGGCGATCACCGAGGAGGGCGGGACCGCCCGGTTCCGGGCGCTCGAGACGATCAGGGAGTACGCCGCGGCGCAGCTCGCGCTCCGTGGCGACGCGGACGCTGCCGAGGACGCGCAGCGACGGTGGGCGCGCGACCTCGCCGACCGGTCCCAGGACCTCGTCCTCGCCGACGACCAGGTCGTCCTGGTGGACGCGCTCGTGCGCGAGCAGAACAACCTCACCGACGTGCTGCGCCACGCGCTCGCGACCGGTGACCGCGAGCTGGTGGCGAGGCTGGTGTCGCTCCTGGGAAGCCTCTGGACCATCACCGGCGACCAGCCGAGGATCTTCGCGATCTGCGACGCGGCCGCTGACCTGCTGGCCGGCTGGGAGGTCCCCGACGGCCTGCACCACCACGTGCAGGAGGCCGCCGGTGTGCTCATGATCCACCTCAGCTGGATGCCCGGGGCCGACCTCGAGGCCCTGCGGGACCTCCTGGTGCAGGGGGAGCGGCCGACGGGGACGTGGGGCCTCATCGGCCACACCGTCCACGTCGCCGAGGGCGGCACTCCGGCCAGGCTCGCCGAGGTCGCCGCGCAGCAGGCGCGGCCGGCCATGTCCGGCGCCCTGCTGCTGTGGGCCGCGATCGTCGCGGAGAACGACGGCGACGTCGACACCGCGCGCCGCTACGCCGAGGAGGCGCTGCAGGGCCCCCTCCCGCCGTACCTCGGCGCGTCGCTGCACGCCGAGCTCAGCCAGCTCGCGATGGCGGTGGGCGACCACCGCCGGGCGGCGCAGCACGCGGAGGTCGCCTGGCCGCTCCTCGAACGGATCCACTCGGTCACCGATGCCTACAGCCTCCAGGTCGCGACCGCGATCGCCCCGCTGCTCGACGGGGACGTCACGGAGGCCGAGCGACTGCTCGACGGGTTCGGGCCACCGGACGGCGACTCGGCGCAGATGGGTGCGCGCCTGACGTGGCACGCAGCCCAGGCCGAGCTCGCCCTCGCGAAGGGCGACCACGAGGAGGCGTTGGCCCGGTACGACGAGGTCGTCGAGCTGGTCACGGACATCGAGGGCGGACCGGCGGTCTCACCGTGGCTGGCGATCGCGGCCTCCGCCGCCCTGGTGGCCAGGGTGCGGCACGCCGCCGCCGGGCCCGACCCGCGGGCCGACGAGCTGCGCGACCTGGTCGTCGGCGACAGCGGGACGGGACCCGAGGGCACGCTCTGGTTCACCGACCTGCCGCTCAACGGCGTGCTGCTCGTCGCCCTGGCGAGCTGGGTGCTGCGCCACGGACACGAGGACCAGCACGCCGACGCGGCGCAGCTGCTCGCGGTCGCCCACCGATGGGCCTACAACCGCAGCATCCCGGTCATGGCGTGGACGCCCATGGTCGACCTCGCGGACGCCGTGCTGCCCGGGCGGGTCGGCCGGCTCGTCGAGGAGCTGGCTGACCGCCCGGGCCCGGAGCTGGTGCCGGAGGCCGCTGCCACGATCGAGCGGCTGCGGCGCCGGTGGGTCACATCTTCCGGTTGAAGGCCCGCACCGACAGCGGGGCGAAGATCGCGATGACGACGCTGCAGCCGAGCAGCGCCCAACCGACGTCGCTGGTGACGGCACCGTCGTTGGCCAGGTCGCGGATGGCGGTGATGACCAGCGACACGGGGTTGACCTCGGCGAACGTCTGGAGCGGCTCGGGCATCGTGTCGGTCGGCACGAACGCGTTGGAGAGGAACGTCAGCGGGAACATCACCAGCAGCGAGATGCCCTGCACGGCCTGGGCGTTGCGGCCCACGATCCCGAAGAGCGTGAAGATCCACGCCAGCGACCAGCCCGCCAGCATCGCGAGCAGCACGGCACCAGCGACGCCGGGCACCCCGCCCCCGGGGCGGTAGCCGATCGCGATCCCCACCGCGAACGTCAGCACCGAGGCGATGAAGTAGCGCAGCAGGTCGGCCACCATCGGGCCGGCCAACGGCGCGATCCGGGCGATGGGGAGGACCTTGAACCGGTCGAAGACACCGGTGTCCATGTCCGTGCGGAGCTGGACGCCGGTGGCGACGCACGCGGTGAGCACGGTCTGGCCGATCAGGCCGGGGATGATCAGTGGCAGGTAGCTGTCGACGTCCCCGGAGATCGCGCCCCCGAAGATGTAGGCGAACATGCCGGTGAAGACGAGCGGCTGGATGGTGACGTCGAACATCACCTCGAGGCTGCGGCGCATCTTCATCGTCGCGCGCCAGGCCAGCGTCATCGTCTGGCTGAGGGTGGTGGTCAGGCCGACCCGGTGGGTGCCGACCTCGGCAGGGTCGGTGGCGGTGAGGGTGCTCATCGGACGTTCTCCATCTGGAGGTCGGGGAGGTCGGCGACGCTCGGCGAGGCGCCGTCCTGGGTGTCGGGGTCATGGGTGTCGTGGCCGGTCAGCGCGAGGAAGACCTCGTCGAGCGACGGCTTCTGGACGGTCACCGACTCGATGACGATCCCGCGGTCGCGGAGGGCGACCAGGACGTCGACGGCCTGGTCGGTGCGGGTCAGCGGAACGTTGACCCGTCGCGCCTCAGGGGTGAGGACCGCCTCCTCGCCGACCAGCCGCCGTGCCTCGTCCGCCACGAGCGGCAGGTCGGCGTGATCGGCCAGCTGGAGCTGCAGGGTGGACTGGCCCACCGATGTCTTGAGCTCGTCGGCCGTGCCCTCGGCGACCTTGCGGCCGCGGTCGATGACGGCGATCCGGTCGGCGAGCTGGTCGGCCTCGTCGAGGTACTGCGTGGTGAGCAGGACGGTGCACCCGCTGCGGACGAGGTCGCGGATCGTGTCCCACATCTGCCCGCGGGTGCGCGGGTCGAGGCCGGTGGTGGGCTCGTCGAGGAAGATCAGCGGCGGGCGGGTGAGGAGGCTGGCGGCGAGGTCGAGACGCCGGCGCATGCCGCCGGAGAAGGCCGAGATGGGCCTGCTCGCCGCCTCGGTGAGGTCGAACTGCTCGAGCAGCTCGGCCCCGCGGGTGCGGGCCTCGGTGCGCCCGAGGCCCTGGAGCCGCGCGAAGAGCCAGAGGTTCTCGGTGGCGGTGAGGTTCTCGTCGACCGAGGCGTACTGCCCGGTGACGCCCAGCAGGCGTCGTACGGCGTGCGGCTCGGTGCGGACGTCGTGGCCGAAGATCTCGGCAGCACCGCCGTCGATGTGGAGGAGGGTCGCGAGCATCCGCAGCATGGTGGTCTTGCCGGCTCCGTTGGGGCCAAGGACGCCGAAGACCTCCCCGCGGCGGACCTCGAGGTCGATCTGGTCGACGGCGCGCTGGTCGCCGAACTGCTTGACGAGCCCGGTGGCCCGGACCGCGAGGTCGATGTCGTGTGTGGTCATGTCCCGAAGCCTGCGCCCGCGTGGTTTCACGGTGGTTGCGTGGCGCTGCGAGGCACGAAACCGGCGGATGGTTGGATCGACGCATGCCGGATCCAGTGCGCCTCGACACGCGGGTCCCGACGGGCGCCGACCCGGACGCGGTCTACGACGCCTTCACCGGCTGGGTGGCCGACCAGGGGCTCGACCTCTACCCGCACCAGGACGAGGCCGTCATCGAGCTGCTCGGCGGCAACCACGTCGTGCTCGCGACGCCGACGGGCTCCGGCAAGTCGATGGTCGCCATCGGCGCCCACGTCGCGGCGCTCGCCAGGGACGAGGTGAGCTTCTACACCGCCCCCATCAAGGCGCTCGTGAGCGAGAAGTTCTTCGCCCTCATCGAGGTCTTCGGGGCCGACAACGTCGGCATGCTGACCGGCGACGCCGCGGTGAACCCGGACGCACCGATCATCTGCTGCACCGCCGAGGTGCTGGCCAACATCGCCCTGCGTGAGGGGCGGTCGGCCGACGTCGGGCTCGTGGTGATGGACGAGTTCCACTTCTACGCCGAGGGCGACCGCGGCTGGGCCTGGCAGGTGCCGCTGCTGGAGCTCGTCGACGCCCAGTTCCTGCTGATGTCGGCCACCTTGGGCGACGTCTCCTTCTTCGTGGAGGACCTGAAGCGGCGCACCGGTCGCGACACCGCCGTCGTCGACGACGCCGAGCGGCCGGTGCCGCTCAGCTTCCGCTGGTCCATGGAGCCGCTGGACGACACCCTCGAGGAGCTCGTCACCACCGGCCAGGACCCGGTCTACGTCGTCCACTTCACCCAGGCGGCGGCCGTCGAGCACGCCACGAACCTCCTGCGGCGGCCGCCGAAGAAGGTCGACAAGGAGGCGATCGCCGAGCGGATCGGGGCGTTCCGGTTCGGCGCGGGGTTCGGCAAGACGCTGTCGCGGCTGGTCCGCAGCGGCATCGGTGTCCACCACGCCGGGATGCTGCCGAAGTACCGGCGACTCGTGGAGACCCTCGCCCAGGCCGGGCTGCTGCGGGTGATCTGCGGGACCGACACCCTGGGCGTGGGGATCAACGTGCCGATCCGCACGGTGCTCTTCACCGGCCTCGCCAAGTTCGACGGCAACCGGCAGCGGGTGCTCAGGACCCGGGAGTTCCAGCAGATCGCCGGCCGGGCGGGCCGCGCCGGCTACGACACCGCCGGCTACGTCGTCGTACAGGCTCCCGAGCACGTCATCGAGAACGAGCAGGCGAAGGCCAAGGCGGCCGCGCGGGTGGCGGCCGGGAAGAAGAAGTCCAAGGCGCAGCTGAAGAAGGCGCCCGAGGGCGCGGTGGTGTGGACGGAGCAGACCTTCGACAAGCTCGTGGCCGGCGTCCCGGAGCGGCTGACCAGCCGGATGAAGGTGGACAACGCGATGCTCGTCAACGTGGTGTCGCGCGAGGAGGACGCCTTCGCGGTCATGCGCCGCCTGCTCACCGACAACCACGAGGAGCGCCGGGGGCAGCTGCGGCTCGCGCGGCGCGCGCTGCGGCTCTCGCGCTCGCTCGTGCGCACCGGCATCGTCACGCGGCTGCCGGAGGTCGACGACCTCGGGCGCCGCTACGTCCTCAGCGCCGACGTGCCTGACGACTTCGCGCTCAACCAGCCGCTGGCCCACTTCGCGCTCGCGGCGTTCGACGTCCTCGACCCGGAGTCGGAGACCTACGGCCTCGACGTGATCTCGGTCGTCGAGTCGGTGCTCGAGGCGCCGCGCCAGATCCTGATGGCCCAGCAGCACGCCGCCCGCGGCGTGGCCATCGGGGAGATGAAGGCCGACGGGCTCGAGTACGACGAGCGGATGGCGCTGCTGGAGGAGATCACCTGGCCGCAGCCGCTGCGCGAGCTCCTCGAGGCCCTCTACGAGACCTACCGGCAGACCCACCCCTGGCTCCCCGACGACGCGCTCGGTCCCAAGTCCGTGGTGCGGGAGATGTGGGAGCAGGGGATGGGGTTCACCGACTTCGTCGGCCGCTACCAGCTCGCCCGCTCCGAGGGACTGGTGCTGCGCTACCTCACCGACGCCTACCGCACGCTGCGCCAGACCGTGCCCGAGTCGCACCGGGCCCCCGAGGTCGAGGACGTCATCGAGTGGCTCGGCGAGACCGTGCGCCAGACCGACTCCTCGCTGCTCGACGAGTGGGAGGCGCTCTCGGACCCCGACCACGCGTCGTCGGCGGTCGCCCACCACGAGCCCCCGCCTCCGCCGCGCCCGCTCTCGAAGCAGGAGCGGCCGTTCCGGGTGATGCTGCGCAACGCGATGTGGGCGCGGGTGGACGCCGTCTCGCGCGACGACCTCGACGGGCTCGTACGCCTCGAGCGCGCGGCGGCCGACCGCACCGACCCGCCGCGCCAGGTCGTCGTCGGGCGCTCGGTGTGGGACGCGGCGCTCGAGGACTACTACGCCGAGCACGACCGCGTCCTCACGGACGGCGACGCCCGCGGCCCGGACCTGCTGGTCGTGGGGGAGGAGCGGACGGGCGAGCCGGTCGGCGCCGAGGAGGGCACCACGGCCCGCCTGCGCGACGTACGCCAGACCATCCACGACCCCGAGGACCACCACGACTGGGTCATCGAGGCGGTGGTGGACTGCGACGCCACCGACAGTGCAGGCGAGCTCGTGCTGGCGACGGCCGCCATGCGGCGGCTCTGAGGCCGGTCGGCTCGTCTTTTCCTGACCCGTCTCGTCCCGTCCCTCGCGTGTCGTCCCTCCCCTCTCGCGGGGGTGCGGCTCGGCCTCGCGGTGGTGGCGGCAGGTTGCGTCCCTGGAACGCCCGAGCCTGCGATGTGCCGCCACCTTGGGGTGGCGGGTGGTGAGGGTGGCGGCGGACGACATCGGGTGGGGGTCTGGGGTTGTCGTGTGCCGCCACCTTCGCGTGGCGGGTGGTGAGGGTGGCGGCGGACGACATCGGGTGGGGTCTGGGGTTGTCGTGTGCCGCCACCTTGGGGTGGCGGGTGGTGAGGGTGGCGGCGGACGACATCGGGTGGGGTCTGGGGTTGTCGTGTGCCGCCACCTTCGCGAGGGCCAACTGTGACGACCGCGTAGAGTCCCGCGCGGTGCGCGAGCGGACCCGTCCGAACTCGTCTGCGAACTGTCGACGTGTCGACAAAGTCTCCGGTGTCCGGCGTGGTCCAATCGAGGTCCAGGCCGATGCACGACGGATGCGACGAGGAGCAGACATGAGCGGTGCGGGATTCCGTAGTCACGACACGGGCAGCAGTGCCCCGCAGATGCCGCCCCTCGTCCGACCACCGCACCCGCACCAGACCCCCCACCCCGGCCCGACCCCGCGAGACGAGCAGACCGTGACCCAGCCGATCCCCTTCGAGCGCCCGCTCGAGACACGCGCCACGACGACCCTGGAGGCGGAGACGCCGCTCGGCCCGACCGGCCGTCCGATGCCGGTCTTCCCCGAGCCGCAGCCCCTTGCCCAGCACGGTGGCGCGCGCGTGATCTCGATGTGCAACCAGAAGGGTGGCGTCGGCAAGACCACCACCACGATCAACCTGGGCGCCTCGCTCGCCGAGTTCGGGCGCAAGGTGCTGCTCGTCGACTTCGACCCCCAGGGCTCGCTGTCGGTGGGCCTGGGCCTCAACCCGCACGAGATGGACCTGACCATCTACAACCTGCTGATGGACCGCGAGACCACGCTCGACGAGGTCGTGGTCCCGTCCGGCATCGAGGGCATGGACCTGCTGCCCTCCAACATCGACCTGTCGGCCGCCGAGGTGCAGCTGGTGCACGAGGTGGCGCGCGAGCAGACGCTGCAGCGGGTGCTCGCCCCGGCCCTCGAGCACTACGACGTCATCCTCATCGACTGCCAGCCCTCGCTCGGCCTGCTGACCGTCAACGCGCTCACCGCCTCGGACGGCGTCATCGTGCCGCTGGAGTGCGAGTACTTCGCGCTGCGCGGCGTGGCGCTGCTGAAGACGACGATCGACAAGGTGCGCGAGCGGCTCAACCCCAAGCTGGAGATCGACGGCGTGCTCGGCACGATGTTCGACGGGCGCACGCTGCACAGCCGCGAGGTCATGGAGCGCCTCGTCTCGGCGTGGGGCGACAAGGTCTTCCACACCGTCATCCGCCGCACCGTGAAGTTCTCCGACGCCACCGTCGCCGGGGAGCCGATCACGTCGTACGCCTCGTCGTCGACCGGTGCCGACGCCTATCGCCAGCTGGCCAAGGAGGTTGTGACCCGGTGGCCCGCCGAGTGAGCATGCCGGCCGCGGACGACCTGTTCCGGCCGACCTCCGACACCGCGTCCGCGGAGCCTGCTCCCGAGCCGCGCCAGCGCCGTGTCCGGGCCGTCGCCGACACCAACCCCGATCCTGGCGAGCCCGCAGGCCCCCGCAAGCCCAGCGGCCGGGTGCGGCACGACGAGAAGATGACGGTCTACGTCACCTCCGACGAGCTGCTCGACATCGAGCACGCCCGTCTCACGCTGCGCCGCGAGCACGGCCTCGCCGTCGACCGCGGCCGCCTGGTCCGGGAGGCGCTCGCGCTGGTGCTCGCCGACCTCGAGGCCCAGGGCGCCGACAGCGCGCTGGTGCAGCGGCTGCTCGACGAGTGAGCACCGGCCGTCCCGCTGCCCCGGACCTCTCGCCCGGTGGCACGCTCGAGCCGGGCGGCGAGGCCCCGGCCTTCGCCGTACGCCTGGACAACTTCGAGGGACCCTTCGACCTGCTGCTCGGCCTGATCGCCAAGCACAAGCTCGACATCACCGAGGTCGCGCTCTCGCAGGTGACCGACGAGTTCATCGCCCACGTGAAGAACCTGGGCGACACCTGGGACCTCGAGCAGACCACGTCGTTCCTGCTCGTCGCAGCGACGCTGCTCGACCTGAAGGCGGCGCGGCTGCTGCCGCAGGGCGACGTCGAGGACGAGGAGGACCTCGCGCTGCTCGAGGCGCGCGACCTGCTCTTCGCGCGGCTCATGCAGTACCGCGCGTTCAAGCAGGTGGCCACGGTCCTCGACGAGCGGCTGGCATCGGAGTCACGACGGCACCCACGCGCGGTCGGGCTCGAGGAGCAGTTCGCGACCCTGCTCCCCGAGGTGCTGATCGGCATCGGCCTGGAGGACTTCGCGCAGATGGCGGCGCGGGCGCTGGAGCCCAAGCCGGTGCTCGAGGTGTCCCTCCAGCACATCCACGCCGCCAAGGTGAGCGTCCGCGAGCAGGCGCACCTCGTCGTCGACCGGTTGCGCCGCAGCGGCACGATGACGTTCCGGGCGCTGTGCGGCGACTCCCCGGACCGGCTGACCACGGTGGCCCGCTTCCTGTCGCTGCTCGAGCTGTTCCGCGAGGGTGCGGTGTCCTTCGACCAGGTCACCCCTCTCGGCGAGCTCACCGTGCGGTGGACGGGCGCGGAGGACGGCGACGTCGACATCCACGACGAGTTCGACGGCGCCCCGCCGGGGGACGATGATGCAGCCATGCCGTCGGCAGCCGCCGACGAGCCCGAGGAGGACGAGTGAGCGAGCAGCCCGACAGCACCCAGCCGGACCCGGGGCCCGTCGAGGACGCACCCACCGGCGACGAAGCGGGCATCGAGACGCTGGACGTCGCGGTGGCCGAGCTGCGCCCCGCGCTCGAGGCGATCCTGATGGTCTCCGACGAGCCACTCGGCACGGTGCGCCTGGCCTCGGTGGTCGGCCACCCGGTCGAGGAGGTCGAGACGGCCCTCGAGGCGCTGGCGGGTGAGTACGCCGAGCAGGGCCGCGGCTTCGACCTGCGATCCGTCGCCGGTGGGTGGAGGTTCTACTCGCGCCCGGAGTTCGCGGGTGTCGTCGAGTCGTTCGTGCTCGAGGGGCAGCAGGCGCGGCTCACCCGAGCCGCCCTCGAGACCCTGTCGGTGGTCGCCTACAAGCAGCCCGTGTCACGTGCGCGGGTCTCGGCGATCCGCGGCGTCAACGTCGACGGCGTGATGCGCACGCTCCTCACCCGCGGGCTGGTCGAGGAGGCCGGGCAGGACGAGCAGAGCGGCGCCAACCTCTACCGGACGACGTCCTACTTCCTCGAGCGGATCGGCATCACCTCGCTCGAGGAGCTGCCCGAGCTCGCGCCCTACCTGCCCGACATGGACGACCTCGAGGACGAGCTGGCGAGCGTCGCCGGCGTCGACTCCTCGACGGAGCCCACGCCCGAGCCGGCACCCGAGCCGGCACCCGAGCCGGCGCCGGCCCCGGCGCCGTACCACCACTCGCCCCACTCCGGCGACGGCACCGAGCCCGACGGCGGGACCGAGATCTCTTGACCACCCCACGAAACCACTCGCTTCGCTCGCGCTTCCGCAGGGACCCCGAAAAGCCATGAGACCGCACGACGCTCCCGACAACGACCAGCCCGCCTCACAGCGGCCCGACACCGACGAGGACGGCCTGATCCGCCTGCAGAAGCTGCTCGCGCAGTCCGGCGTCGCCAGCCGCCGCAAGTGCGAGGAGCTCATGCTCGACGGCCTCGTCGAGGTCGACGGCGAGGTGATCACCCGCCTCGGCACCAAGGTCGACCCGCGCACGGCCGTGATCCGCGTCGACGGCAAGCGCCTGCCGCCGATCAGCGACAAGGTCTACCTGGTGCTCAACAAGCCCCGCGGCGTCGTCTCGACGATGTCGGACCCCGAGGGCCGGCGCACCCTCGGCGACCTCGTCGCCGACCGGCCCGAGCGGCTCTTCCACGTCGGCCGGCTCGACACCGACACCGAGGGCCTGATCATCCTCACCAACGACGGCGACTTCGCCCAGCACCTCGCCCACCCCTCGCACGAGGTCGACAAGACCTACGTGGCCGAGGTCGACGGCGAGGTGCACGTCCGCACGGTCCGCGAGCTGCTCGCGGGCGTGACGCTCGAGGACGGGCCGGTCACGGTCACCAAGGCCCGCGTGCTCGGCGGCGACCCGCGGCGCGAGGGCAGCAACCGCTCGATCGTCGAGCTCACCATCCACGAGGGGCGCAACCGCATCGTGCGTCGCCTGCTCGCCCACGTCGGCCACCCGGTGCGCCGGCTCACCCGCACCCAGATCGGACCGATCACCCTCGCCCGGCTGCGGTCGGGGGAGATGCGTGAGCTCACCGTGGCCGAGCTGGGCGAGCTGATGGACAGCGCCCGGCTCTGAGCCATCTCCTCGGGGTGCCTCACATCGGCGGCCCGGTGTCGGCCCGCGGGCGTACGGTGACGCCATGGCCGCCGTGCACCCCGCGCTGGCGCCCTACGTCCGCTCGATCGTGGTGTACGACGTCGCGTTCGCCGGGCCGGGCGTCCACATCGGGATGCCGTCGACCGGCCTGACCTTCGTGCTGCCGCTCGACGAGCCGCTCGCCGTCTCGTGGGACGGCGCGCCGGACGCGCGCACCGTCGGCTGGACGTCGGTCTCGGGCCTCCACACCGCTCCAGCGGCCGTCGAGCACGGCGACCACCAGCGCGGGATCCAGCTGAGCCTGACCCCGGCCGGTGCCCGCGCCGTGTGGGGCGTGCCGGCCAGTGCTCTCGCGGGACAGCTCCTCGGCCTCGCCGATGTCGACACCGCGCTCGCCGACCTGCCCGACCAGCTGGCCGGGGAGGCCACCTGGAAGGCCCGCCTCGAGGTGCTCGAGCGCGCCCTCCTCGACGCCGTACGCCGACACGAGGCGCCGTCGCTGCGCCCCGAGGTCGCCCGGGCGATGGCGCTCCTGACGAGAGGCGTGCCGGTGGCCGTGACGGCCGGCGACGTGGGCTACAGCAGGCGCCGGCTGGGCACGCTCGTCCAGGACGAGGTGGGCGTCACGCCGAAGACCTACCAGCGGCTCGCCCGGTTCGCCCGCGCGCACGCCCGGCTGCGGCGGGCCGCGCTGGCGGGCGAGGTGTCCGTCGCCACGGTCGCCGCCGAGACGGGCTATGCCGACCAGGCGCACCTCGCCCGGGAGTGGACCGGCTTCGCCGGGTGCAGCCCCACCGAGTGGGTGCGCCGGGAGTTCCCGATCGTCCAAGCCACGGGGGAGCGCGACGGGGCAGCCTGACGTCGTGGCCGGACCGACCGGCCGGACCGAGGAGGAACCCATGTCCGAGAAGACCGACCAGGTGGACGTCTCCACCACCACGTTGTGGCACACGTTCTCCGTGCGCGATGCGGGAGCGATGACGGCGTGGCTCGGGGCCATCGGGTTCATCGAGCACGCGACGTACCGGGACGAGCAGGACCCCAGCGTCGTCGTGCACGCCGAGTGGGCGTGGCCGGGCGGCGGCGGGATCATGTTCGGCTCCGAGCGGGACGACAGCGCGATCAGCGGCACCGGCCCCGCTGCGGCCTACCTCGTGACACCGGACCCGGATGCGGTCTTCGAGGCCGCGGTCGCCGCCGGTGCGACGGTGGTGCGGCCGATGGTCGACCATGACTACGGAGGCCGGGGCGGCAGCGTGACCGACCCGGAGGGCAACCACTGGTCGTTCGGCAGCTACCAGCCGGCCTGACCCGTCTGACGAGACCGCGCCGGGGCGGGTGCGCGCGCTGGCCTAGGGTTCTCACGTGGCAGTCAGAGCAGTGCGTGGGGCGACCCAGCTCGAGGAGGACACCCGCGAGCACATGCTGGACCGGGTGGCGGAGCTGGTGACCGACGTGATGGAGGCCAACGGCCTCGAGGTCGACGACTTCATCTCGATCATCTTCACCGCGACCAGCGACCTGGTCAGCGAGTTCCCGGCCTACGCCGCGCGACAGCTGGGCTTCTCCGACGTGCCGCTGGTCTGCGCGCGCGAGCTGGAGATCGAGGGCTCGATGCCGCGGGTGGTCCGGCTGATGGCGCACGTCGAGACCGACCTGCCGCGCTCGGAGATCACCCACGCCTACCTCCACGGCGCTGCCAACCTGCGCCGCGACCTGGCCCGGACCACGAGCCATGACTGACCCCCATGACGGGGACGACCTGCCGGCCCTGACCGGGCCGGTGGAGGTCGTCGGGGCCGGGCTCATCGGCACCTCGATCGCCCTGGTGTGCAGCCGGCTCGGGATCGAGGTCGTGCTGCGCGACACCTCCGAGGAGAACCTCCGCACGGCTCACGGCCTCGGAGCCGGACGCGCGGCGACGCCGGACGACAGACCGCAGCTCGTCGTGGTGGCCGTGCCCCCCGCCTCGGTCGGCGACGCCATCGTCGACGCACTGAGCCGCACCGGCGCCGTCGTCACCGACGTGGGCAGCGTCAAGGCAGCCCCGTTCGAGGAGGTGGCCGGCCGCGTCGGAGCGGACGACCTGGCCCGCTACGTCGGCTCGCACCCGATGGCCGGCAGCGAGCGCTCCGGACCGCTCGCCGCCAGCGCGGCCCTCTTCGACGGTCGTCCCTGGGCCGTCACGCCGCACCCGCACGCGCGCCCCGACGCCGTACGCCTCGTCGAGGCCCTGGTGCTGGAGTGCGGCGCCGCACCGCTCGTGATGGAGCCGGGGGAGCACGACCGGGCGGTCGCCCGCATCTCCCACCTGCCCCACCTCGCGGCCGTGCTCGTGGCGGGACGGCTGGCAGCGGCTCCGGTCGAGCACCTCGCCCTGTCGGGACAGGGCGTCCGCGACGTCACCCGGGTCGCGGCCAGCGACCCGGAGCTGTGGCAGCAGATCCTGGAGGCCAACTCCGAGGCCGTGCTCGACCTCCTCGCCGAGGTCCGCGCGGACCTCGACGCCCTGATGACCGCGGTCGCCTCCGACGCCGGACCCGACCTCGTCGAGATCCTCACCCGTGGCAACGCGGGCACGGCGGCGATCCCGGGCAAGCACGGCGGGCCTGCGCGGCCGACGCGCTCGGTCTTCGTCGCGGTGCCCGACCACCCCGGCGAGCTCGCGCGCCTGTTCGGCGACGCCGGCGAGATCGGCGTCAACATCGAGGACGTGCACATCGACCACGACCCGGGACGTCCCGTCGGCCTCACCGAGCTCGTCGTGGAGCGCGGCAGCGCCGAGCGCCTCCTCGCCGCTCTCGAATCCCGCGGCTGGACGACCCACCGGTAACCTTCTCGCCCGTGAGCACCGTCGACAGCACCGCGCAGACCGGGTCCCTCGTCATCGCCGTCGACGGCACGTCGGGCTCGGGGAAGTCGAGCACCTCCCGCGGCGTGGCCGACAAGCTGGGCCTCCGCTACCTCGACACCGGTGCGATGTTCCGGGCGATGACCTGGTGGCTGCTGCGCGAGGGCATCGACGTACGCGACACGGCGGCCGTGGCCGCTGCCGCCGGACGGCCCGTCATCGCGTCCGGCACCGACCCGCTGGCGCCGACCATCACGGTCGACGGCACCGATGTCTCGGTCGAGATCCGCAGCGACGACGTCAACGCCGCGGTCAGCCCGGTCAGCGCCGTCCCGGAGGTCCGGGCGCGGCTGCTCGACCTGCAGCGCGAGGCCATTGGCGACGGCGGCATCGTGGTCGAGGGGCGCGACATCGGGTCCGTCGTGTGGCCGCAGGCCGAGGTCAAGGTCTACCTCAGCGCCGACCCCGACGCCCGCGCGCAGCGTCGTACGGCCGAGCAGGGCGGGACCGACGTCGCCAGCACCCAGCAGTCCCTCCTCGAGCGCGACCGGATCGACTCCGGCCGTGCCACCGCGCCGTTGACGATGGCCGAGGGCGCCGTCCACGTCGACAGCACCCACCTGACGCTCGCCGAGGTCATCGACCGGATCGTCGAGCTGGCGCGGGCACGGCGAGCGTGACCCGGGCGGACCTGCCTGCGAGCGCCGACGAGCACCCCGCGACCCGGCTGCTGCACCTCCTGCGCCCCGCAGCCGCACGGCTGGTCCGCACCCGGTGGCCGGTGGTCGTGCACCACGCCGACCGCGTGCCGGCCACGGGCGGGGTCATCCTCGCCAGCAACCACATCGGGATCATCGACGGTCCGCTCCTCGCGGTCTTCTCGCCCCGACCGGTCCACGCGCTGACGAAGCAGGAGATGTTCGAGGGCCGGCTCGGCGGCTTCCTGCGCGCCTCGGGCCAGATCCCGCTCGACCGCTTCCACGCCGACCCCGGCGCCATCCGGTCGTGCCTGCGCGTCCTGCGCGACGGGGGAGTGGCCGGCATCTTCCCGGAGGGCACCCGCGGCGACGGCGAGCTGCACCGGTTCCACCACGGCGCCGCCTACCTCGCCCTCGTCACCGGTGCCCCGGTCGTGCCGGTGACGATGCTCGGCACCCGACCGTCCGGCGGCGGGGCGAACGCCCTCCCGCGGCGCGGGGAGACCGTCGACCTCGTGTTCGGCCGGCCGTGGCGGACGACACAGCAGCCCTGGCCGCGCACGCGGGAACACGTGGCCGCCACGTCGGTGTTGCTCCGGGGGCACCTGCTGTCCGAGCTGGCCACCGCGCTCGCCGACACGCGCCGATCCTTGCCCGGACCGCTTCCTGCGGGACAATCCGAGGACGACCCCGACACCGGGCTCGTCGAGCCATCCAGAGAGCTGTGATCACCCATGACTGAGTACGACGCCGGCGTCCAGGCCGCGTCCACCGACGAGCCGACCGGCCCCACCCCGGTGCTGGCCGTCGTCGGGCGACCCAACGTGGGCAAGTCCACCCTCGTCAACCGGATCATCGGCCGCCGCGAGGCCGTCGTCGAGGACCGCCCCGGCGTGACCCGCGACCGCGTCTCCTACGACGCGAACTGGAACGGCCGCGCCTTCACCGTCGTCGACACCGGCGGCTGGGACCCCGACGCTCGCGGGCTCGCCGAGCGCATCGCCGGCCAGGCCGAGGTGGCCGTGTCGCTGGCCGACGCGGTGCTGTTCGTGGTCGACGCCACCGTCGGGATCACCGACGCCGACGAGGCTGTCGTACGCATCCTGCGCAAGTCGGGCAAGCCCGTCGTGCTGGCCGCCAACAAGGTCGACGACCAGCGCACCGAGGCCGAGGCCTACGGCCTGTGGAACCTCGGCCTGGGGGAGCCCTTCGCGGTGTCCGCGCTGCACGGTCGTGGCTCGGGCGACATGCTCGACGCGATCCTCGCGGCGCTCCCGGAGACGCCCGAGGAGTCGTTCGAGGAGGTCGGCGGCCCGCGCCGCATCGCGATCGTCGGCAAGCCCAACGTCGGCAAGTCGTCGCTCCTCAACATGCTGGCCAAGGAGGACCGGGTGGTCGTCGACAACGCCGCCGGCACCACGGTCGACCCCGTCGACGAGCTGATCCAGCTCGGCGACCGCACCTGGCGCTTCATCGACACCGCGGGCATCCGCAAGCGTGTCAACCAGGCATCGGGCCACGAGTACTACGCCTCCCTGCGGACCACGACCGCCATCGACCGCGCCGAGGTGGCGGTCCTGGTGCTCGACGCCAGCGAGACGGTCTCCGAGCAGGACATGCGGATCATCCAGACCATCCGCGACGCCGGCCGGGCCATGGTCATCGCCTTCAACAAGTGGGACCTCGTCGACGAGGAGCGTCGCTACTACCTCGAGCGCGAGATCGAGCGCGACCTCGTGCAGCTGAAGTGGGCACCGCGGATCAACTTCACCGCGCGCACCGGCTGGCACGTCGACCGGCTCGTCCCGGCGATCGACAAGGCGCTCGAGGGCTGGGAGACCCGGATCGGCACCGGCGCACTCAACACCTTCCTCGGTCGCCTGGTCGCCGAGCACCCGCATCCCGTGCGCAGCGGCAAGCAGCCGAAGATCCTGTTCGCGACCCAGCCGTCGGTGGCCCCGCCGACGTTCGTGCTGTTCACCAGCGGCAAGCTCGACGCCGCCTACGAGCGGTTCGTCGAGCGGCGCCTGCGCGAGGAGTTCGGCTTCGTCGGCACGCCGATCGTCATCCAGCAGAAGCCGCGGGAGAAGCGCAAGCGCTGACCCGGCTCAGCTCACGGGTCGAGGCCCTGGGCGAGCAGCCAGTCCATCGGGTCGACCGGGGCGCCGGCGTCCGGACGGACCTCGAGGTGGAGGTGCGGTCCGGTGGCGTTGCCGGTGGACCCGACGCTGCCGATGACGTCGGTGATGCCGACCTGCTGGCCGGCGACGACTGAGACGTCGGTCTGGTGGCAGTACCAGACCTCGGTGCCGTCGGGGAGCGTGAGGATCGTGCGCAGGCCGTAGGGCCCGGCGTACGCGACCTCGGTGACGACGGCGTCGGCCACCGCGACCAGCGGCTCACCGGCGTACGCGCTGAAGTCCTGGCCGCCGTGCTCGGCCTCCCACAGCGGTCCCGTCAGGCCGAAGCCGGCCGAGACGTCGTACGACGCCAGCGGCAGCACCGCGCGGACCGCGTCGGGGTCGCCGTCGTAGCCGTAACGGGCCAGGACGGCGCGGTAGCCGATGAGCGCCCGGTCGCGGGCGTCGGCGGCCCGGTTGAGGCTGGTCAGCGACTGCTGCCGCGCGGCGAGCTGATCGGCCAGGGCCGCGGCCTGCGCAGCGGCCTCGGCCTCCGCGGAGTCATCGCGCACGACCGCCTCGGGTGCGGCGTGGGCGGCGGGCGCGACGAGACCCAGCCCGACGACCGCCGCGATCGCGGCGACCACCGGGCCGAGGCGCGGCACAGCTCGCATCAGGAAACCCCCACAGGTCGACGACCCATGGTCGGACCGCGACCGGACGAGCTCACCGGGTTCGGGAACAAATGGCCCACTCGGACTAGGGCCAGCCCCCTCAGGCGGGTCGATTCCGTGACCGCGGAGACCCTGCGGTAGTGTTCCCCTCGCTCCAGAGGCCTCGTGCCGGGAGCACTCGGGCTGTGGCGCAGCTTGGTAGCGCACTTGACTGGGGGTCAAGGGGTCGCAGGTTCAAATCCTGTCAGCCCGACCGAGGAGAAGCCCCCTGACCAGCGGAAACGCCGGTCAGGGGCTTCTTGCGTCGTGACGCGGTCCGGCGACACTGAGGGGCCTGACGGCCGCATCTCGCAGCGACGGGACTTCAGCTCCCGGGATCCGCTGTTGCTGCGGCACGTCGCACGAGCTCGTCGTACACCTCCGGCTCGTGGTCGTCGAGGCGCACGACATCGTGGCCCGGGCCGCCGCCGGGACGACCGAGCCTCCACATCAGCGGCAGGCACAGCCGGCCTCGCGCGAAGCGTCCAGGGCGGCGACATCCTCGAGCTGGGCCGCTAGGCATGCCCCGCGCGCACGGGGGTACGTCGAGGTCGTGAGGAACGCGTCGAGCCCGACTGGTCCACCCGAGTCCGTGTGGGCGGAGCCAGTGCTCGTCGACCACCGCGAACGTGGCAGCGGCATCCCTCGAGCCCTCACCGACGCCGGCCTCGACGTGCAGCTCGTCGACCTGCCGGTCGGCGACTACGTCCTCGGTCCCGCGCTCGCCGTGGAACGCAAAGGACCATCCGACCTGGGTGCGTCCATCCGCGATGGCCGTCTCTTCGACCAGGCCGAACGCATCCAGGCCGTCTTCCCGCAAGCCGTCCTGCTCGTCGAAGGTGAGCCGCACGTTGCCGAGGATGCCTGGCGAGGCGCGGTGAGCCGGCTCGTGGAGGACGGCATCACGGTCCTGCACAGCCTCGACCGCGACGACAGCGCAGCCTGGCTGGTACGCCTCGCGAAACGAGCACGACGCACCGCCCCGACGAGCCGGGCTGAAGGACCGCGCCGCTCGCCGCGACACCCGTCCGCGCAGGCCGAGGTGATGCTGTCCGTCGTGCCAGGCATCTCGACGACCATCGCCCGCAGCCTGCTCAGCAGCTTCGGCAGCCTGTCGGGCGTTGCCGCTGCAGCACCCGACGGACTCCGCGACCACCCGGGCATCGGGAGAGTACGAGCGGCCCGCCTCGAGCAGGCGCTGCACGGCGCGTACGTCCCGGTCGCCGAACGCGACCCTGAGCCGGACCGCACGCCCGCAGCCCGCGTCCTGCGTCGGTGGGTGCTCAACCCGCCAGTGGACACAGGCGAGACGGAATCGTTCGCGCGGAAGGCCATCGCCTTGCGTGCACTACGCGGTGCCGGAACCGGCACCCAGCTCATCGACAGCCTCACCGGCGAGGTGGTCGCGGAAGCGACCGAACCCGTCCGCTGACGCCCGGTCCGTGCGCGTTCCCGGTTGACCGGCCGAGCTTGATCGTCCGCGTCATGTCGAGGCCTTCTCCGCGGCGGTCATGATGACGTCGGCGACGGTCTCGGCCTGGGTGAGGTAGACGGCGTGGCTGCCCTCGACGGTGGTGATCGTGGCGCCGGCGCGCTCGGCCATGTGGCGCAACATCGCCTGGTCGAACGCCTTGTCCTCGGTGCCCCACACCGCCCAGCTGGGCCGGGTGTGCCACGCCGCCTCGGTGACGGGCTGGGCGAAGACGGCCATGTCGACCGGGACCTGGGCGTCACGCATGAACGCGGCGTCGTCGTCGCTGGCGTCAGCGGCGAAGCCCGTCTTGAAGGCCTCCCGGTTCAGGAAGCCGAAGCCGTCGTCGCCGGTGTCGATGACGAAGTCAGGCGTGGCGGCGAAGCCTTCGTACTGCTGGCCCGAGGTCTGGCCACTGTCGGGGACGAGGGCGGCGACGTAGACCAGCCCTGCGACGTGGTCGTGGGTGCCGGCCTCGGTGATGACGGTGCCGCCCCACGAGTGTCCGACGAGGATCGTGGGGCCTTCCTGCCGGTCGAGGACGCGACGGGTGGCGGCGACGTCGTCGGCGAACGAGGTGAGCGGGTTCTGCACGATGCTCACCCGGTAGCCGCGGGCGGTGAGGAGGCCGTGGACCTTCCGCCAGCCGGAGCCGTCGGCGAACGCGCCGTGGACCAGCACGACGTTGGTGATGGAGGTGTCGGTGGTGTTCATGGAGTCTCCTTCGGTAGCAGTGATATGCGATATATTGAAGCGAGGTCCAGCGCCAGACGATGGGCAACCTGCACACACTTCGCAGGCGATCAGCACACCTGGTGCAGCCGCGGCAACCGGGTTTGGGCGATCACCGGATACGGAGCTCGGACACCAGGTCGCCGTCGAGGACGAACGCGTACTCGAGGTCCGCGACGCCTCCGGGGAAGTCGCCCTCGAGGTGGATGACGGCGACCCAGTGCGTGTCGTCGGTGCGTCGCGCACCGACGAGCTCGGAGGTGTAGGTGAACTCGGTGCCGGCGTCGCTGAGGAAGTGCCGCACCCGCTCGGTCCCGCTGAACGTCTCGTCCTGGTCGACGACCACGGGGTCTGCGGCGAGCGTGCGCATGGCGGCGTCCACCTCGCGGGCGGCGTGCGCGGCCAGGAACGCGCGGATGGTGGCGGGGAGCTGGGCGGTGTCGATGTCCTTCGTGGGTGTGGTCATGCCACGAGCGTGCGGGCTCCCCCGGACGGAGGGTCAAGGACGGATGTCTCCCGCGGGGAGAGGGTCCGGCCGGCCGGCGCAGACGTGGACGCGACACCCGATGTCGCGGGAAGGTGGGCCGGTGACCTCGTCCACCGGCGCGCTCGAGCTCGAGGTGCTGCGTGGCGTCGCCGACGCGGTGGGGTCCGACCCGGACCTGCGGGTCGTGTGCTCGCGGGTCGCCGAGGCCGTGCGGTGCGGACGAGCGACCCGGGACGTCTACGTCTACCTGTACGACCACGGCGGTGACGACCTCCTGCTGGTCGGCGCGACCGAGAGCCCCGCCGCGCGTGAGGTGGGGACCCTGCGGGTGCCCTACGGCGGTGGCGTGACCGGGTGGGTGGCCGCCTCGCGGGCGAGCTACGTGGTGCCCCACGACCCGGCCAGCGACCCCCACTTCCTGGCCTACCCGGGGATCGGCGAGGAGCAGTACGGCGCGATCTTCTCGGTTCCCGTGGTGACGTCGGCGGACGAGCTGGTCGGGTGCATCACGGTGTGGGCGACGCCCGACGACGGGTTCGAGGCGTACGAGGTCCCGCTGGCGGAGCACGTGGCGTCGCTGCTCGCGACGTCGCTGGAGCGCGAGCGCCTGCGTGAGCAGGTCGGCGTGCTCACCCGCACCGAGAAGGGTCTGCGCGAGCTCGGCGACCTGGTCGCCACCCGAGCGTCCGTCGGCAGGGTGGTGGGAAGCGCGGTGGAGCTCGCGCTGACCGGTCTCGCGGCGGACCTGGTGGTCGCGGTCGTCGCCGATCCGTCGGGGGGCGACCGCATGGTCGTCGCCGTCGC
Organism: Nocardioides sp. Soil_C_8; assembly: GCF_057656315.1. Lineage (NCBI taxonomy): Bacteria > Bacillati > Actinomycetota > Actinomycetes > Propionibacteriales > Nocardioidaceae > Nocardioides > Nocardioides sp. Soil_C_8. The sequence goes on along the minus strand of NZ_JBDGKQ010000003.1, from coordinate 678,757 downwards.
CTCGGGCACCGATCCGGACCGCAGCGCGCCGGCGGCGACCGTCCGCCGCGCACTGCTCGAGATCGACGACGAGCTGCGGCGGGCGCGGATCACCTGGCAGGTCGCCGCCGAGCGGGTCGCGCGCGCCCTGGAGGGCCAGTCCCAGCCGCTCGCGACGGCCGCGGTGCGGTGCGGGCCGGACGAGCTCGGGAGGATCGAGGCCCACGTCCTGGGGCTGGGCCGCCGCCCGCCGCCCCCCGACGGGCTGCTCCCCGCCATCGCGGGGCACGTGGCGGTGGCGACCCGGCTCGGGATCGCGCTGGAGGAGCTCGACGGCCGCAACGGCCTGACCTGGTTCCTCCGGGCCGTCACCTCCGGGCGACTGGAGGAGGAGGACCTGCGTCGTCGGGCCGAGGCGCTCGGCCTGGACCGGGCGGCCGCCCACGTCTTCGTGGTGGCGTGCACGTCGGGCCCGGCCGGAGGAGTCGAGCTCCCCACCGTCCTCGAGCGAGTCGCGGCGCTGCCGGACGGGACGCTGACGGGGGCGACGCCCCACCAGGCCGTCGCCGTCGTGCCGTGGCCGTCGGGGACCGCGTCGGTGGACGCGCTCCGCCGTCCGCTGCTCCGCGCGTGCGCCCACGTCCGGGCCACCGGCGCAGCGCTGACCGTGGGCGTCTCACGACCGGCGACGTCCGCGGACGGCTTCGCCGACGCGCTCGCCGAGGCACGCGAGGCGATGAGCGTCGCCAGCTCGCTGCCGGAGCCCGCCGGCGTGTTCACGCTCGACGACGTCGGTCACCACTTGCTCCTGAGCCGTGTCGCGGGCGTGGCGGGCGTCCGGGACAGGTACGCCGTGGCGGTCGAGAGCATCGCCGAGTACGACCGTGTCAAGGGCACCGAGCTCCTGGGCACCGTCGCGACGTACCTGCACGTCCGGAGCCGGAGTGCCGCTGCCCGGGACCTGGTGATCCACCGCAACACGCTCGCCCAGCGCCTGGCTCGCGCGTCACAGCTGGGCGGCTTCGACGTCACCGCTCCTGACGCGTGGTTCCCCCTGCAGCTGGCGTTGCAGGTCCACCTGGCCCGTGCCGGGAAGCGGTCCGGCGGGCCGGCCGGCGCTCAGGGCGTGGTGCCCCCAGCTGACTGACCGGCGCCCCGGGCGACCGAGAAGACGGGCCACCCGATCTCGGTGCGCCACGCGGAGGCATCGTCGGTGTCGCGCGGGCCGACGAGGTAGGTCTCGCGCACGGGGCCGGCCACCTGCAGGGCGTTGGCCACGACCCAGGAGCCGACCTCGCCGTAGGTCACCTCGATGTCGTCGTGGTCGCCCACGTGCGTCGCCACGGCCAGCTCGACCGCGGGGAGCTCCACCGGGTGCACCCTGCCGGTCCGCGGCGGGTCGTCCACGGGCCGGTGCACCAGCACGTGACCGCGGCCGACCTCGAAGAGCGCGTTGTCGTACACGCCTCCCGGACGACCGACCAGCACGGGCAGGGCGGCGTCGAGCTCCGCCATCGCCCCGGCGTACCAGCTGAGCACGTCGTCCAGCGCGACGTCGGCCTCGATGGCGGCCACCGACGTCGCCGGGACGGCGCGCACCTCGACGCGCACCGGCGCGGGCTCGGGCGCCAGGAGCCGGCGCAGCGAGCGGACGGCGGCTCGGGTGCGGTCGAGCTCGGCCTCGAGGCGGTGCAGGTGCTCGGCCACCCGGTCTGCGCGGGCGCCGGTGTCGGGCGCGTCCAGGATGCGCTGCACGGCCGCGAGCGGCACGTCGAGCTCCCGGAGCCGGTGGATGACCTGGGCGGTGGGGATCTGCTCGCCGGTGTAGTAGCGGTAGCCGGTGGCAGGGTCCACGGTGGCAGGGGCCAGCAGCCCGGCGTCGTGGTAGCGCCGCAGGGTGCGCACGCTCAAGTGGGTCAGGCGGGAGAACTCCCCGATGCTGAGGCGGGTCGACACCCGGGCAGTCTGCACCCTCTCCCTGCGGGAGGGTCCAGGGGTCCGGTCGCGGCCGGCGCTGCTACTGCAGGTAGTTCTCCACGACGTCGGTCGGGCGGGCGCCGGCGTCGTCGGGGTCCTCGCCGAACTCGGACCGGGCGCGCCGCTGCCGGAGGAGGTCCCAGCACTGGTCGAGGGCCTCCTCGACGCGCTGCATCTCGTCGCGCTCCTCGGCGCCGCTCAGCTCACCGCTCTCCCGCAGGGCGCGGAGCTCGTGCTCCCGCTCGACGAGGGACCGCACCCGGCCCAGGATGTCGTCGTCGCTCATGTCCGCCAGAGTACGCCCGCGCGGGTCTCGCCCGTCCGTCGTGCTTTGACGCTGCCGCCCCGGCGATGTCCAATACGGTGCATGCCGATCCCCGAGTCCGTCCCCGGCGTCGGCCGCCAGCTCCTGCGCGACGACGTGCACGGCCGGCTGCGGGACGCCATCATCGAGGGGACCCTCGAGCCGGGCGAGCAGCTGCGTGACGCCGACCTGGCCGCGTGGCTCGGTGTGAGCCGTACGCCCGTGCGCGAGGCGCTGCTGCGGCTCGCGCAGGCCGGCCTCGTGGTCACCCGCCCGGGACGGTCGACGACCGTCAGCACCGTGACCACGACCGCCGTGCGCGAGGCCCGCGACGTGGTCGCCGCGATGCACGAGCTGGCGGTCCGCGAGTCCGTGCCGAGGCTCACACCGGACGACGTCGAGCAGATGCGTGCGGCCAACGCCCGCTTCGAGGAAGCCGTCGCCGCTGGCGACGTCGAGGCCGCGCTGCGTGCCGACGACGACCTCCACGGCGTGCCGGTCCGGGTGTCCGGCAACCGCGCGCTCGCGACGGTGCTCGACCAGTTCGTCCCGGTCCTGCGACGCGCCGAGCGGCTCCGCTTCGCCTCGGCCAGCGCTCGCGAGTCGATCGCCCGGCACCACGAGCTGATCCGGCTGTGCGGAGAGGGGGATGCCGACGGCGCCGCATCGGTCGTCCTCGACACCTTCCACGCGCTGTCGCCCGACGACCCCAAAAATGGTGAAGAGGGCGACGAGGTCGGGACGGTGGGTGCCGGCGCGTCGCGACAATGAGCGGATTGCGGCCGTCTGCTCCCGTCGCGGTCTCGTGGGGGCGACGGTCGGGAGCTGTGCCGCTTGAGGGGGCGGAATGGGACTCGGGACGCTGACGTCCTTCGCGACGGTCATGGCGACGGCGGGGACCGCGCTGGCCTGCCTGGCGGCGTACGTCGCCTGGCGACGGGAGGCGCGCATCGGCTGGAGCCTGGCCGTCCTGCTCCTGGCGGGCGCCTGGTGGGGCGTCGCCTATGCGGTCGAGCTCGGCGTCGACGACGTCGCGCTGAAGAGCAGGTGGGGTGACCTCAAGTACCTCGGCATCGTCGCCCTCGCGCCGGCGTGGCTCGTGTTCGTGCTGCAGTACGTCGGCCGGCAGCGGTGGGTGACCTGGCGGCTGCTGTGCGCCCTCGCCGTCGTGCCCGTCGCCACCGCGCTGCTCCTCGCGGTCCCGGCCACCCATGACCTGCTGAGGTCCTACCCCCCGGCCGTGGAGGGCGAGGTCCCCGAGGTCGAGGCGGGTCCGTTGTTCAACACGTTCTTCGGCTACAACTACGTCGTCCTCGTCGGCGCCACCCTGTTGTTCGTCGTCACCACGGGGCGCCTGGCTCGCAGCTACCGCCGGATGGCGGTGGTGCTCGTCGTCGCCGCCCTCGTCCCGCTGGCAGCGAACACGCTCTACAACACCAACGTCGGGTGGTTCGCCTCCATCGACCTCACGCCGTTCGCGTTCACCCTCACCGGCGCGGTGCTGGTCTGGGGGCTCTTCCACGAACGGCTCGTCGACCTCGCGCCCCTCGCCCGAAGCGCCGTGCTCGAGAGGATGGCCGACGCGGTCTACGTCACCGACCCCTACGGGCGCATCGTCGACCTCAACCCGGCAGCCGTCGAGCTGCTCGGGACCAGCCGCACCGCACTGCTGGGCCGGAGGCTCCAGGACGTCGTGCCCGCCGACGCCTCCGACGAGGGGACGGTGGTGCTCGACCTGCCCGGTCCCGACGGAGTCGTGAACCGCCGCCGCACCTTCGACGTCTCCCGGCAGGACCTCAGCGACGTGGCGGGCCGCCCAGCAGGGGCGGTGGTGGTGCTGCACGAGATCACCGAGCGCGTCGACGACCGCCAGCGCCTCGAACGGATCCTGGAGGACCAGTCGCGGGTGGCATCCGCCCTGCAGGCCAGCATGGTGCCGCCGACCCTTCCCGACGTCCGGGGCATCGACCTCGCCAGCCAGTACCTGCCTGCCGGGGACGGACGGGAGGTGGGCGGCGACTTCCTCGACGTGTTCGACCTCGGCGGGCAGACGTGGGGCTTCGTGCTGGGCGACGTGAGTGGCAAGGGTGCAGAGGCGGCAACGGTGAGTGCAGCCACGAGGTACACGCTCCGCGCCCTGGCGGCCGCCGACACCACGCCCAGCGAGACGGTGCGGAAGGTGAACACCAGCCTGCTCGGCCAGACCGACCTGGAGCGCCACTGCACGCTCGTCTACGGGCAGGTGCGCCCGGAGGGCGAGGGGGCGACCGTGGTCTTCACCCTGGCCGGGCACCATCCCCCGATCGTGCTGCGTGCCACGGGTGAGGCCGAGGAGGTCGGCGCGCTGGGGACCGCGCTGGCGCTCTTCGACCAGCCCGACCTGCACGACACCACCGTCCACCTCGGCCCGGCGGACCTCCTGTGCGTCTTCACCGACGGCCTCGTCGAGGCGCGCCGGGAGCGCGAGATGTTCGGGGTCGAGCGCGTCACCGCCGCGCTCGGCTGCCGTGTCGCGCGAACTGCGGCCGAGATCTCGAGCTGCCTCGTCGACGCGGTCCACGACTTCCACGGCGACCAGCTCGCCGACGACCTCGCCGTCCTCCTCATGAGGACGGCGACGGTTCCGCAGGCTCCCTCGTAGAGCTCCGCCGCGTCACCGGAGCGCGTCGGCACGCACGTCGCTGCCGGCCGCCACGGTCGTCGTACGGGGCCAGGTCCAGGCGTACCGCACGACGAGGGCGAGCAGAGCCAGCTCGAGTGCGATGCCGAGGCCGTAGAAGAACAGCCATTCCTCGCCCACCGCGTTGAACGCCGTGACGGGGACGTAGAGCAGGGCCACGACGAGGTTCGTGGTGCGGTTGGCGCGGGCCGGCAGGGTCACCGAGAGCACGACCATCAGGATCGGCACGGCCACCAGGAGCAGCGCCGAGGTCGAGAAGGTCTGGGAGAGGTCGAACTCGAAGACCCTGCCGTCGAGGATGTCTGCGACGACGCCGGGCGTGAAGAAGTTGAGGATGTCCACGTAGGCGTACAGGAACATGAAGCTCGTCCACGTCGCGGCGAGCTTGGCACCCATCGGGATGCGCTGCTCCTGGAGCGTGGCGGTGGAGGCTTGGACTGTCGTCATCTCGGGGCTCCGTTCGAGAGGTCGGGGTTCGGTGTGTCCACGCTCGCTCTGCCCGGCGGCGCACGCATCGCCCCGGGAGCCCGATCCACCCGGCCGATCGCACGGGTCTCCATCGGCCGTTCGGCCGGTGGACCCTGACCGACGCCGCGCCGACCTCAGCGAGACCGGCGGGAGCGGAAGAACCCGGCAGCGACGACGAGCAGGACGACGACGGCGCTGATCGTCCACCACGTCATGGCGTAGGGGCGATCGAGCAGTGTGGGGTTGTCCGCTCGTGCGCCGGCACGGGTCAGCACCGGCAGCGTGGCGATGCTCACCGTTCCCCACACGACCAGCGCGACGGTCGCGGGTGCCCGCCACGGCTGCGGCAGCAGGCGCGAGCCGAGGAGGCACAGCACGATCACGACGCCGGAGAGGACGATGTCGTGCGCGGCCACGCCGACGCCGAACCAGATGCCCACCTCGAGCCACTGGGCCGGGTCCTGCCTGGTCAGCAGCAGGTACGCGCCGTACAGTCCCAGGACGACCCCGACGGCGCCCGTCGCCAGTCGCGTCCTCACGTCGACACCTCCAGCCGCGACAGCCACTTGGTCTGCAGCACGCCCGGGCGGTTCGGCGCGATCAGCCGGCACGGGTAGCCGTGGTCGAGCGCCAGTGGCATCCCGGACAGGTCCAGCGCCAGCAGCGTCCGATCATCGGCGGCGAAGTCGGCCGGCAGGGTCGTGCGCCGGTAGGGGCCGGACTCCTGCAGCGACGTCACCACGACGTCGCGGTCGGCCGGTGCGCCGACCGCGGCCAGGAGCGCGGCGAGCCGCACGCCCGACCAGGTTCCCTGCGCGCTCCACCCCTCGACGCAGGCGATCGGCAGGTCGGCCGTGTGCTGGGGGAGCGCACGCAGGTCGTCGTACGACAGCGAGCCGACGACGGCGCCGTCGAGGAGCAGTTCGAGCCGCCAGTCGGCCGAGGCGGCCGACTCCTCGACGCCGGCCGCACGCGCGGACTTGTTGATGGGTACGCCGGCCGGCCCCTCGCCGGTTCGACTGGCGAGGACGGAGACCTGGCGCAGCCACGTGACGGTGCCGCCCGCTGTCGCGACGGTCGCGGCCGCAGCGGCGGCGAGGGCCGTTCGCACGAGCGCGCGCCGCGACAGCACCCCGGGGCGCGTCGCGGCAGCGCGGTCGTGCGTGGTGTCGTCGACGTCGCAGGAGAGGACGTCGCGGATCAGCGGCAGCTTGACCGCGACGTGCACGACGAGGGCACCGATGGCGATCCAGGCGACCGCGTAGTGGGTGGTCCGGAACGAGAAGGTGGTCCACGGATACCACTGGGCGGCGTTGGCCACGCCGGTCGCGAGCTGAAAGATCGAGGCGGCGACGAGCACGGCGATCGACGAGCGCTCGAGGGCGGTCAGCAGGAAAGCTCGGGGATCCCGCACCGGGAACCTCTCGAACAGCTTGAGAAGGACCGACCAGAGCTTCACCAGCAGCAGGGGGATCGCGGCGATCCCGGAGGTGACGTGGAGGCCCTGCGTCAGCCGGTAGCCCCAGCTCGGGCTGGTCGGGAACGGCACGGGGTGGCTGGGGAGCTGCGCGTAGTGGCTGATGAGCCCGGTGACGAAGCAGAGGCCGAAGGCGACGCCGAGCCAGACACCGACCCGCGCCGCCACCGCCGGCGACCGCAGTGTCGAGGTGAACCGGTCGGGCGTCGGTGCCGCAGGCCGCGGGGTCACGTCACCGACTCCCGAGGACCGCCGCCCAGCGGTCGCCGATCCGACAGGTGCGGGAGACGCCGAAGCCGGCTGCGGCTGCGACACCGTCGACGTCGTCGACGCCGAGGGTGGCCCACCGGAACGGCCGGCTCCGGCGCCCCACGGCCTCCAGAGCGGCCCAGCAGTTCACCACATCGGTGCCGGGCCCGGCGAGCTCGACGACCACGCGGCCACCTGGCGCGAGCAGGGCCCGCACCCGCCGGAGCAGCCGGACGGGGTCACCGCCGATGCCGATGTTGCCGTCGGCCAGCAGCGCGGTGCTCCACCGGCCCTCCCCGGGCACGTCGGCGGCGAGGACGTCGAGCTGGACGGCCGGCACGCCGCGCTCACGCGTGAGCGCGACGGCGGCGGCGACGACGTCGATGCCGAGGGTCAGGTGGCCGTGAGCGGCGAGGGCCTCGGTGAGCCGTCCCGGTCCGCAGCCGATGTCGAGGGTCGGCCCGTCGCACAGCGCCAGCAGGTCGTGGTCCTCGGCGCCGGCGTCCCTGCGCCACGACTCGACGGGCAGGGCCTGCGGCTCGTCGCCGAGGCCGACGACGACGGTGGGGTGACCGTCGAGGGCGTCGGCGAAGACCTCGCTGAACGACTGCTCGATCACGGTCCCACCCCTACCCGTAGTGCTCGCCACGCCTCGGCGAAGCGGGTCCCGGGGGCGAGCCCTGCGACGACGTCGGCGTCGGCGACTTCGTCGACGTCCGTCATCGAGGGGGCGTGCGCGACCCTGGCCCCTGCTCGCTCGAGGGCGCGTCGGGTCTCGGCGTAGGTGGTGTCGGTCGACATCGGAACCTCGGCCACGTGTCGTACGACCTCGGCCGTGCGCCGGGCGAGTGCCCACCAGCCGCCGTCGGTCGCGGGTGCCAGCACCGCGTCGTGGTCGCGCAGGCCGCTCGTCACCTCGTGCAGGGCGGTCGCGGTGACCTGGGGCGTGTCCATCCCGATCTGCACGAGGGCGCCCGGACCGGAGTCGAGGTGGGCGTTGACGAGCCGCTCGGCGAACCCTTCGCCGCGCTGGGGCGAGATGTCCCAGCCGCGGAGCGCGGCCGCGATCTCGGGGCCGCGCACGGCCTCGGCGAGGTCGCCGGACAGGCTGAGGTGGCAGGAGCCCTGGGTGTCCCGGCACGCGTCGATGGTGTCGAGCAGGGCGGCTGCGGCGAGGTCGGCGGCGGGTTCGTCGCCCACCAGAGCACCCAGACGTGTCTTCACGCGTCCGGGGACCGGTGCCTTCGCGACCAGGAGGACCTTCATCGCAGCACCCGCCAGAAGTCCCGGGCGGTCCGGGCCGTGCCGGTGACGGACCCGGACACCTTGGAGCGCGTGCCGGCGGCGCGCGGGTGGTAGTCCACGTCGTGCTCGCTGACGCGCCAGCCGGCGACGGTGATCGCCTGCAGCAGCTCGACGGGGTAGCCGAAACGACGGTCGCGCAGGTCGAGGTCGAGCAGCGCCTGCCGGCGGCAGACCCGTACCGGTGCGATGTCGTGGGCGTCCATCCTGATCCGACTGCGCAGCCAGGTGGCGATGAGCGCGTTGCCGGCGCGGGCGTGCCACGGCCAGACCCCCCGCCGGACCGGGCGTCGGCGCCCCACGGCGATGTCGGCACGACCGGACCGCACGTCGGCCAGAAGGGGGAGCAGCTGGGTGGGATCGAAGGAGCCGTCGCCGTCCATCACGGCGACGTAGTCCCCGGTGGCGGCCTCGATGCCGGCGTGGACGGCAGCGCCGTACCCCGGCGTCGTCTCGGTGACGACCCGGGCGCCCAGCCGGCGCGCGACAGCGGCGGTGTCGTCGCGCGACCCGTTGTCGACCACGATCACCGAGAACACCTCAGGCACTCGCGGGAGTAGCTCTCGCAGGGCCGGGCCCTCGTCGCGACAGGGGAGCACGAGATCACACATGAGCACCCCCGGCCGCTGGTCAGACCTGGCGGTCCGGACGATGACAGGTACCCACGTGCAACTCCGGTATGCGCCCGGGGGACCAGGCCGTCGCGACCCCGTCCCTAGGCTGCACGGCATGACCGACGCCACCGCCTCGCGCCGTGCGGCGATCGGTCTCGTGGTCGCGCTCGTGGTCATCACCCTGGGGTTCGTCGTGCCGCCCCTGTTCGGATGGGACGTCGACGCACGCAGTGACATGCTCGGTCTGCCCCCGCTGCACGGCTTCCCGGACCCTCGGGTGTCGGCAACCTCGCTGCTCGCGGTCCTGGTCGCGGTGGGCGGCGTGTGGCGCGGAGAGGCGCTCGCCCGGAGCCTGTCGTGGCGACGCCTCCTCCTGCTGTCGTACGTCACGGGGCTGGTGTGGCTGCTCGCGCTCGCGCTGGTCGACGGGGAGGTCGGGCTCACGCGGGTGATGACGAGCCCGACGGAGTACATGGTCTCGGCGCGGGAGATCAGCGACGTGCCGGCGATGCTGCACGAGTACGTCGACCGCATCCCGTCCACGGCGCCGGACAACTGGCCCATCCACCTCGCCGGCCACCCGCCCGGGGCGGTGCTCTTCCACATCGCCCTCGTCCGGATCGGGCTCGGCGGTGACCTGGTGTCCGCGCTCGTCGTCGTCGCGATCGCGGCGTCGATCCCGCTGGCGACGATGACGACGCTGCGCGTCCTGGGTGCCGTGGCACCGGCGCGCCTAGCGGCTCCCTTCCTGGTCCTGTCGCCGGCCGCGGTGTTCCTGGCGGTGTCGGCCGACGCGGTCTTCACGGCGCTGGCCGCGTGGGGGCTGGCCGCCCTGGCCGCCTCGGCGAGGGCCACGTCGCGGGGCAGCCTGCTCGGATGGGGAACCGCTTCCGGGCTGCTGCTGGGCTGGTGTGTGATGAGCTCCTACGGCCTGCCCCTGCTGGGAGTCCTCGCGCTCGCCGTCCTGTGGCTGGCGCGCTCGTGGTGGCCGTTGCCGGTCGCCGCGGTCGCGGCACTGGCCGTGGTCCTGGGCTTCGCGGCGCTGGGCTTCGCGTGGTGGGAGGCCTATCCGGTGCTGGTCGACCGCTACTGGGCCGGCATCGCATCGACCCGCCCGATGTCGTACTGGGGATGGGGGAACCTGGCTGCGCTCCTCGTCTCCGCCGGACCGCTGGTGGGCGCCGGCCTGGCGGTCGGCGCGCACCGGCACACCGGACCTGCGCGGACCGCCGCCGTGCTCGCCGGAGCGGCTGCCCTCACCATCGCCGTCGCCGACCTGAGCCGGATGTCGAAGGCGGAGGTCGAGCGGATCTGGCTGCCGTTCGTGCCGTGGCTGACCGTCTCGCTGGCGCTGCTGCCCGGTGGATGGCGGCGCTGGGGACTCGGCCTGCAGGTGCTCACGGCGCTCGTCGTGGAGCACCTCCTCTACACGAGCTGGTAGGCCCCTCAGGCCCGGAGCGGCTCGGTGGCGAACGCCCGCAACCCCTCGTCCGGACCAACGGACGCGGTGAAGCCGAGCTCGCTCGTCGCCAGCTCAGGTGACGCGACGACGTGGCGCACGTCGCCGGGACGGAAGCCGCCGGTCACCTCGGGCGCGATGGCGCGGCCGGTGCCCTCGGCGACCCGCGTGGCGACGTCGAGGATCGTCACCGGGCGACCGGAGCAGACGTTGTACGCCGACCAGCGCGGCGCCGGGCCGGCGACCACGGACTCCAGTGCCAGCACGTTGGCCCGGGCCACGTCGTCGACGTGGACGAAGTCGCGCACCTGCTCGCCGTCCTCGTAGACCTGCGGTGCCTCGCCACGCTCGAGCGACGAGCGGAACATCGCCGCCACCCCGCTGTAGGGGGTGTCTCGCGGCATCATCGGGCCGTAGACGTTGTGGTAGCGCAGCGCGATCGCCGCGGCACCGGCCTGGCGCACCCACGACGAGGCGTAGTGCTCCTGCGCGAGCTTGCTCGCGGCATAGCTGCTGCGCGGGTCGAGGCGCGCGTCCTCCGGCACCAGCTGCCACTCCAGCGGGCGGTCGCAGGCCTGGCAGTGGTTCTCGAAGTCGCCGGCCTCCAGTGCCGCGACCGGACGTGCCGTCGGCAGCTGCGGACCGTGCTCGGGGCAGGCGTACAGGCCCTCGCCGTAGACGACCATCGACGATGCCAGCACCAGCCGGTCGACGCCGGCGTCGTGCATCGCGACCAGCAGGGCCGCCGTGCCGACGTCGTTGTGCGAGGCGTAGTCGGGCAGGTCCGCGACGCGCACGCCGGCACCGACGAGCGCGGCCTGGTGGCACACCGCGTCGACATCGCGCAGCGCTTCCGCCCACGCGTCCGAACCGGCGTCGCGCACGTCGAGCCGCAGCGTGCCGCCCGGCGGTTCCGTGGAGCCGTGGGCCGAGGGGAGCATCAGGTCGACGCCGACGACGTCGTGGCCGGCGTCGATGAGCCGGCGCCGGATCGCGGACCCGATGAAGCCGGCCGAGCCGGTGAGGAGGACCTTCACGGGCCGGGCACCTCGTAGGTCAGGTCGATCCCGTCCGACCACGCCGCGCAGGCACAGCCGCTGGGGTCGGGCAGCCCCGCCACGGCGGCGGCGAGAATGCCGGTGAGCCGCTCGAGGTTCTCCTTGAAGCGGGCGAAGACCTCGTCCTGGCCGACCCCGGAGCCCGACTCGGCGCCGGCATCCATGTCGGTGACCAGCGCGAGCGCGGCGTAGCACTGTCCCATCTCACGGGCGAGCTGCGCCTCGGGGGCGCCGGTCATGTTGATCAGGTCCCAGCCCTGCGCGGCGTAGTGCTGCGACTCCGCACGCGTGGAGAAGCGCGGTCCTTCGACGACGACCATCGTGCCGCCGGTGCGGACGTCCTCGTCGGCCGCGGCCAGGGCACCCGAGACACCCGGGCAGTACGGGTCGGCGAAGGGCAGGTGCACGGCGCCGGACTCGACGAACGAGCCGACCCGGCGCTGGGTGCGGTCGACCAGCTGGTCCGGCACGACGAGGTCACCGGGCGCGACCGTGTCCCGGAGGCCGCCGACCGCGCACGGTGCCAGCACCTGGCGCACGCCCAGGGAGCGCAGGGCCCACGCGTTCGCGCGGTAGGGGATGCCGTGCGGCGGGTGGTCGTGGTGTGCCCCGTGCCGCGGCACGAAGGCGACCCGGCGCCCGGCGACCTCACCGATCGAGATCGGGCCGGACGGATCGCCGTACGGCGTCTCGACCACCTGCTCGGTCGCGTCGGCGAGGAACGAGTAGAACCCGGTGCCGCCGATGACGGCGACGTCGGCGCGTGGTGAGTCGACCATCCGGTCACCCTAGATGTCCGGCGGTGACGCCCGGTCGCGGCAATGTGAGCCACGTCTCCAGACCCGGTCGCGCCGACGGACAACTTTGTCGGTCCGGGCGTCGTCACCCCATGGACGGGACCGGACCAGCGCACGCCGCGGGTCCGGTCGACATGCCCTGCGGGCGCCCGTGACAGACGGGTCGTGCGCCGGGGCCTGAACGTGACGACGCCGCCGACGCGCAGCGTCGGGAAGGCGAGTTCGTGCCGAGGCTCTTGCTCCTGCTCACCCTGTGCCTGGTCGTGGGCACTCCCTTGGCAGCGGTCCCCGCTGCAGCCGCTCCGGTCGGAGGTGCAGCCTCGACGGCCGCGCTCTCAGCGGCTCCGTCTGTGGCCTCGACAGTGGCACCGACAGCGGCCTCCGCCAAGGTGCAGTCGGCACGCAAGCGGTGGAAGGCACCGCAGGGTCCGTTCTTCAACGACCCGCGCCGCAAGAAGGGATGGTTCCGCATCGAGCGCCGGGTCATTGACACGATCAACCACACGCCGCGGGGCTCGACGATCCGGATCGCGGTCTACTCCTTCGACCGGATGCCGGTCGCGAAGGCGCTCATCGCTGCCCATCGTCGGGGGGTCAAGGTGCAGATGATCCTCAACGACCACCAGTACACCAAGGCGATGCGCGCGGTCCGCAAGGAGATCGGGGCGAGGCGCTATCGCTCGAGCTTCATCTACCGGTGCACGGCCGGGTGCAGGAGCAAGCAGAACAAGTACAACAACATGCACACGAAGTTCTACTCGTTCTCGCAGGCCGGCAGGTCCAAGGACGTCATCGCCGTGGGGTCGGCGAACATGATGCTGAACGCCGACATCCACCAGTGGAACGACCTCTACTTCACCTCGGGGGACCACGAGCTGTTCCGCCAGTTCGTGCGGCTGTTCAACGACATGCGCAAGGACCACTCCACCCGCCAGCCACCGCAGTTCTTCTGCGGCACGCCGGCCAACGGCGTCGCGTGCGACGACTCGATCGACAAGCACACGGTCTGGGCCTGGCCCAAGCCGTCGGGCCCCAGGAACGACCTCGTCCTCGACCTGCTCGGCAACGTCCAGTGCCTGACCCCCGACGGTGCGGGTGGCCAGAAGCGGAGTCGCATCGCGGTGTCGATGCACACCATGCGGGGCCGGCGCGGCGACTACCTCGCCGCGGCGATCCGGCAGAAGTGGATCGAGGGATGCAAGGTCCGCGTGATGTACGGCCTGATCGGCTACCACACCAAGCGCGTCGTCGGCGCTCCGACGCCGCGGGGGCGGATCCCGCTCCGGTCGACCGGGCTCGACTACAACCCCGACGACGACTACGACCTCAACAAGGACGGGAAGCCCGACCTGATCCTGAGCTACTACAGCCACCAGAAGTACGTCGCCATCCAGGGCACTTACAAGGGCAACCCCGACACGAACATGGTGGCCACGGGCTCTGCCAACTGGGCGAGCCTGAGCCCGGGCAACGACGAGCTCTGGATGACGATCCGCGGCAAGAAGCTGACCCGGAAGTACGTGAAGAACTTCAACTACCAGTGGCGCAAGAAGCGCAACTCCCGCAACGCCTACACCACGACGTACGTGAACTTCCGCGTCGCCCGGACGGTCGTCGACGACGACGGCACGCCGCGCACGGTGTGGCGGACGGTGCGCCGGCCGGTCACCACGATCGAGCGGGATCCCTACCGCAAGGGCCCGTACTGGGAGGCCGACTGACGGCACGTCCGCGCGGTCGGGGGCGGGACAGCAAAATTTCCCCGGGACCCCGTAACACCCCGTACGGCGTCGGCGCTGTGGAAGTAGGCGGCCGCGTTCCGCCGGGCCCAGCACCGCTCACCCGTGTCCCGACCTCCCGCCGAGGCACGGATCCCCCCAGAGGCGGTGGGACGGCTCGAAAACGCGCAGAACAGCGGCGTGGCCCCTCGGGGCCGCGCCGCTGCTGCGTTGAAGGCGCTCGCGGTCGGGAGGGTCAGGGCGAGGGCTCAGCGGATGGCCAGGGTCGCGGTGGTCACGCAGAGCACAGCGCACACGGCGCCCCATCCCGCCAGCCGGAGCAGCGGGATCTCCAGCCCGGCCGACCGGCAGCGCTGCAGCCAGAGGAGCGTCGCGAGCGAGGCCCAGGGCGTCACCAGTGCGCCGGCGTTGACGCCCACCAACGTGGCGACGAGGCGACGTACGTCATCGGCCGCAGCCGGCTCGACGAGGAGGTACGCGGGCAGGTTGTTGACGAGGTTGGCGCCGACCGCCGAGGCGGCCGAGAGGTGCAGCAGGTCGAGCGTGTGTATGCCGGCGCCCACCGCGGGTGCCAGCCAGTCGAGGAGTCCGTCAGCCTGGGCGAGGCGGAGCACCCCGGCGACGAGCACGAAACCGCCGGCCATCAGCCAGGGCGGCCGGACCTCCCGCAGCAGGCCGGGCGCACGCCACAGCAGGGCTGCCAGCAGGACGACCGCCGACCCGACGGCCACGACGGCCGGCTCCACGCCGACGGCGAACAGCGGCCCGATGGCGAGGCACACGACCGAGCTGACCACGAGCAGCACGCGGTCGTGCGGCTCGGCAGGGGGCTCGACGGCGTACGTCCCGCGCAGCGCGCGCCGCTGGAGGACGGCGATCAACACGAGCGTGACGACGATGGCCGTGAGCGCCGGGGCCGCCGCCGTGCGCACGTAGTCGCCGTGGCCCGCGCCGAGGTCCTCGAAGCGGTGCACCGCGAGGAGGTTGGTCAGGTTGGACACCGGGAGCAGCAGGGACCCGGTGTTGGCGATCCAGAGCGTGGTGAGCGCGAAGGGGAGTGGTGAGACGCCCGTCTGGCTCGCGATGGCGATGCCGACCGGTGTCAGCAGGACCGCCGTGGTGTCGAGGCTCAGCACGATCGTGCAGACCACGGCCAGCGCCGCGAACGTCAGCCACAGCAGCACCACCCGGTGCCGGGCGCGACGGGCGAGGGCGTGGGCCGCCACGTCGAACACGCCGGCCAGCTGGGCGACCTCGGCGGTCACGGTGATCGCGAGCAGGAAGACCGCGACCGGGAGCACCTGGGCCAGGACGGGCTGCAGGGCCTCGCTCACGGCGTCACGACGACGGGTGGCGCGGAGAGCCCGTCACCGGCTCCGGGACGGGGCCGAACTGCTGGTTGCACGTCCAGCCCGCGCAGTCGACCAGCTCCCGCCGGCGCGACTCCAGCGCGGCGCGGACCACCTCGTAGGTCGGGTCGTCGACGACGTTGACCATCTCGTCCGGGTCGAGGAGCCGGTCGTAGAGGAACGGGTCGACGCCGTCGGTGCCGTAGAGGTAGCGCTCGGTGCGGACGCCGCGGTGCGACCAGCCGTCACCGAGGGTGCGACCGGTCTGGATGAGGGTCGTGTCACGGAACGGCTGGTCCTCGCCGCGCAGCGTCGGTGCCAGGGACGCGCCGTCCACCTGCCACTGCGGCGTCACCCCGGTCAACGCCGCGAACGTGACGGGCAGGTCGACCAGCGTCACCGGCAGCCCGGACGTGCTCCCCGCGACGACGTCGGGGCCACGGACGAGGAGCGGGACCTGCAGCGCCTCGTCGGTCAGCACGTCCTTGCCGACGAAGCGGTGCTCGCCGAGGGAGTAGCCGTTGTCGGAGGTGAAGACGATGTAGGTGTCCTCGAGCACGCCCTCCTGGTCCAGCGTGTCGACCAGGGAGCCGACCGCGCGGTCGACGGACTGCAGCGTCTGCAGCCGCGCGGTGTTCTCGGCCCGGACCTCGTCGGGGGACGCGGGGGAGAGGCGGCGGAGGTAGCCCGGCTGGTCGGACACGTCCTCCTCGTCGAACGCCGGATCGTCGAAGGACGCCGGGCGGTCGTCGAGGAACAGGTGCTCGTCCCTCGGCTCGGCCGGGGGCAGGCCGCGCCCGCCCTCGGGGCTGATCCGGTAGTGCGGCGCCAGGTGCCATGCGTAGACGACGAAGGGGTCGCCGCTGCGGGCGAAGTCGCGGACGTCCTCGTTGGTGCGGTCCTCGATGACGCTGGTGATGTAGCTGTCGGTGTAGCGCACCGGGTCGCCGTCGCCGGTCATCGAGAAGTCGACGTAGTCGTAGACGCCGCGGGTCAGCGCGTCCCACCGGGTCCAGCCGTCCGGGCGCACGTCGCCGGGGTGGTAGCCGTTGAGGAACTTGCCGACGAACCCGGTGCGGTAGCCGTTGCTGCGGAACCAGGTGCTCGCCTCCTGCGTGGGGTCGAGCGCCTGGAAGCCTCCGTGCACGCCCCGGTTGTGCTGAACGCCGTTGTTCTGGGCGTACTGGCCCGTGGCCAGCTGCGCGCGGGCCGGGCAGCACAGGGGGTGCGGGGAGATCGCGTCGGTGAACTCCATGCCCTCGTCGGCCAGCAGCCGCCGGGTGATCGGCATGTGGTCGAGGTCGTCGTCGCGCATGTCGTCGGTCAGGACGAAGACGAGGTTCGGGCGCCTCGGGCCGTCGGCCTCGGCGGTGGGGGACTGCGTGCCCTGCACCATCCGCACCGAGCCGGGGCCGCTGGCCTCACCGCTGTCGCTGGTCGCGGTGACGGTGGCGAGGGTGGCGACGAGTACGACGAGGAGGGCAGCCGTGATCGACTGTGCCCACGCTCGCATCTTGCCCCTCGCCGAGACCCTGAGGGTCCGTCTCGCCCGCCCTGTGTCGGCGCAAGACTAGGACGCGGGCGGTCACCTCCCCAAAGCGACACGACGACTGGGGCGAGACTGGTCCGGACCGCTACCCTGTGGACTCGCCCGAGCCCGATCGCACGGTCCGGTGCGCACCTGACAGCACGAGACGAAGGAACCCGCAGCAGCCGCCATGGACGAGAGTCAAAGTCCCCGCACGACCGCACTGAAGGCCTGGTGCGCGTCGTGACCCCCCTCCTGCTCCTGCTTGTGTCGCTGGCCCTCGTGGCCGCCTGCGGCCTCTTCGTCGCCGCCGAGTTCTCCTTCGTCACCGTCGACCGGCCCAGCGTCGAGCGCGCCGCGGCCGCCGGCGACGAGGGCGCCCGCGGCGTCCAGCTGGCGCTCCGCTCGCTGTCGACGCAGCTCTCCGGCGCCCAGGTCGGCATCACCGTGACCAACCTGGCCATCGGTTTCCTCGCCGAGCCGGCGATCGCCGACCTCATCGACGACCCGCTGGCGGCCGCCGGCGTCCCCGACGGCGTGGTCACGCCCCTCGCGCTGGCGCTCGGCCTGGTCCTCGGCACCGTCGTGACGATGATCTTCGGCGAGATGGTGCCGAAGAACATCGCCATCGCCCGCCCCCTCCAGACCGCCCGCACCACGCAGGGCTTCATGCGCGGCTTCACCGCCCTCACCCGCGGGCCGATCCGGGCGCTCAACGGCTCGGCCAACGCGATCGTCCGCCGCCTCGGCATCGAGCCGCAGGAGGAGCTCCGCTCCGCCCGCAGCTCGCAGGAGCTCTCCTCGCTCGTGCAGCGCTCCGCCGACCAGGGCACCCTCGACGCCGACACCGCGGAGCTGGTCGAGCGCTCGGTGGAGTTCGGCACCCGCACGGCCGGCGAGATCATGACCCCGCGCGTGCGGACCACGACGGTCGAGGACGGCGACCGGGTCTCCGCGGTGATCGACCTGGCGCGCCAGACCGGCCACTCCCGCTTCCCGGTCCTCGACGCCGAGGACACCGTCGTCGGTACTGTGCACGTCAAGCACGCGGTCGCCGTCCCGGTGCACGAGCGGTCGACCACCCGCATCAAGCACGTGATGGTCAGGCCCGTCGTCGTACCCGACAGCCTCCGGCTCGACCCGCTCCTCGCGCTGCTGCGCCAGGACGGCTTCCAGATGGCCATCGTGCTCGACGAGTACGGCGGCCACGCGGGCATCGTGACGCTCGAGGACGTCGTCGAGGAGATCGTCGGCGACATCTCCGACGAGCACGACCGCCTCGGCGCCCGCATCCGCCAGCGTCGCGACGGCAGCTGGACCCTGTCCGGGCTCCTGCGGCCCGACGAGGTCGAGGACGTCACCGACATCGAGCTGCCCGACCACGACGACTACGACACCGTCGCCGGCCTGGTCATGCGCGAGCTCGGCAAGATCCCGGAGCCGGGTGACCGCGTGGAGCTGCCGGTGCCCGACCGCAGCGACCCCCACGAGGTGCGTGAGCGCCTCGTGACGCTGACCGTGCAGCGGATGGACGGCCTGCGCATCGACCGCCTCGACCTCGTGCTGGTGGGGGAGGTCGACCGTGAACAGTGACCTCTTCGGCGTCGGCCTCGCCGTCGTACTGCTCGCCCTCAACGCCTTCTTCGTGGGCGCCGAGTTCGCGCTCCTCGCCGCTCGCCGCAGCCAGATCGAGCCGCGCGCCCAGGAGGGCTCGCGCGCCGCCCGCACCACGCTGGCCGCGATGGAGAACGTCTCGCTGGTGATGGCCGGCGCCCAGCTGGGCATCACGGTCTGCTCCCTGGGCCTCGGTGCCATCGGCGAGCCGGCGGTCGCCCACCTGCTGGAGCCGGTGTTCCACGCCGCCCGGCTGCCCGACGACCTGCTGCACCCGGTGTCGTTCGTGGTCGCGATGTCGATCGTGGTCTACCTCCACGTCGTCCTCGGCGAGATGGTGCCCAAGAACATCGCGCTGGCCGGCGCCGACCGCGCAGCCATGGTCCTCAGCCCGCCGATGATGGCGATCGTCACCGTGCTGCGCCCGGTGATCGCCGGCATGAACATGGCCGCCAACGGCGTGCTCCGGCTGCTGCGCATCGAGCCCAAGGACGAGGTCCACTCGAGCTTCACGCGTGAGGAGGTCGCCGCACTGGTGGAGGAGTCGCGGGGCGAGGGCCTCATCGAGGCGGACGAGTACGACCGGCTCGCAGGCGCGCTGGGCTTCACCGAGAAGTCGGTCGCCGAGATCGTGATGGCGCCGGACACCCTGGCCACCGTGGCGCCCGGCTCCACCGTCGCGGACGTCGAGGCGGTGTGCGCGGCCACCGGCTTCAGCCGGTTCCCGGTCGCCGGCGACGACGGCACGCTGCTGGGCTACCTCCACATCAAGGACGCCCTCGAGTCCGACGACGACAAGCGCTCGCGCGTCATCGAGGACAAGTGGATCCGTCCCTTCGCCTCGGTGCACCCCGGCGACCTGCTCCACGACGCGCTGGAGAGCCTCCAGGTCAAGGGCGCCCACATGGCTCGGGTCGTCGAGCGCGACGGGAGCGTGATCGGCCTGGTCACGCTCGAGGACGTGCTCGAGGAGCTCGTCGGTGAGATCCGCGACGCCGCGCACCACGACGTGTCCGGCGTCGAGGCCCACTGAGCGCTGGATAGGGTCTGAGCGTGTCCGAGGAAGCCTCTCGCGTCTGGACCGTGCCCAACATCATCAGTGTGGTGCGGCTCGCAGGCGTGCCCCTCTTCCTGTGGCTGGTGCTCGGGCCGGAGGCCGACGCGATCGCCCTCGTGGTGCTGATGGTCGCCGGTTTCACCGACTTCCTCGACGGGTGGCTCGCCCGGCGGCTCGACCAGTACTCGAAGCTGGGCGAGATCCTCGACCCGGTGGCCGACCGGCTCTACATCCTGGCGGTCGTCGTCGGCCTCTACATGCGCGACATCATCCCGTGGTGGGTCGCCATCGCGCTGCCGCTGCGCGACCTGTTCCTGTGGGGGCTCGTGCCGATCCTGCGCACCCGCGGGTTCTCGGCGCTGCCGGTGCACTTCCTCGGCAAGGCCGCGACGTTCAACCTGCTCTACGCCTTCCCTCTGCTGCTCCTGGGCGAGGGCGACGGCATCGTCGCGACGCTCGCCCGCAACTTCGGGTGGGCCTTCGCCTGGTGGGGCATTGGGCTCTACTGGTGGGCGGGCGTCCTCTACGCGTGGCAGGTGCGGACGTTGCTGCGCGAGACCCCACGCCGTACGTCACCGGCGACGGACCATGGCTGACACGAGCGCGGGCACCCCTACCGCGCCGGGCAAACCGGACTCGGGGCGCCCGCTGCCCGAGCACGTCACGACCCCGCTGCTGACGCTGATCACGGCCCGGTCGATGGACGAGGACTACGCCCACGTCGCGGAGAAGCGGGCCGTCGCGGGCGACGCGCGTCCGCAGGCGACGCGGCCGCACTGGGCGAGCCTCCTGGCCGTCGCGGCGCTGGGCGTGATGGCGGCGGTCGTCGCCGTGCAGACCGATCGGGAGGCCCCGGCCAACGAGCTGAGCCGGGCTGCGCTCGTCGAGCAGATCGACAGCCGCAGCGACGAGGTCCGCTCCCTGCAGGCCGACGTCGCGCGGCTCACCCGCTTCAACGCCGAGGTCGCGAGCAACAGCACGGGCACCCAGTCCGACCTCGGAGACACCGATGCCCGCGTGCGCCGCGCCGAGCTCACCAGCGGGTTCTCCGCCGTGCACGGCCCGGGCGTGCGGATCACGGTCGACAACCGGCCCGGGGGAGACGTCGACGGGGAGGTGCTCGACGAGGACCTCGCCACGCTGGTCGACGGCCTGTTCGAGGCGGGCGCGGAGGCGGTGGCGATCAACGACCAGCGGATCAACGCCCTCGGCGGCATCCGCAACACCAACCGCGCCGTGCACGTCAACGGGCGCCCGGTCAACGCGCCCTACGTCGTCTCGGCGATCGGCGACCCCCGCACGCTGCAGGCCCGGCTGGTGGAGACCTACCAGGGCCAGCAGTGGTTCGGGCGCGTCAACAACTTCGGGTTTGTGTACGAGGCCGAGAATGTCGACGACATCCGCTTGCCGGCTGCGCCCGAACGCGTCCTTCGTGATGTGATCGAGCTCGACGCCGAACCCTACGGCGGACCAGCACAGGAAGGGAGCTCGCCGTGATCGCCGCACTTGGCCTGCTCCTGGGCATCATCGCCGGGCTGGCCTTCGCCCCCGACGTGCCCCTCAGCCTGCAGAACTACCTGCCGATCGCGGTGGTGGCTGCCCTCGACGCCGTCTTCGGCGCGCTCCGGGCCTACCTCGACGGCATCTTCGACGACAAGGTGTTCGTCGTCTCCTTCGTCAGCAACGTCGTGGTCGCGGCCGCGATCGTCTACCTCGGCGACCAGCTCGGCGTCGGGTCCCAGCTCAGCACCGGCGTCGTCGTCGTGCTCGGCATCCGCATCTTCTCCAACGTCGCCGCGATTCGCAGGCACGTCTTCCACGCCTGAACCCGATTCGATCCCATGCCCGACGAGACGCCCGATCCCCAGCCCGGCCACGAGGCCGGTCACGAGGCCCATCCCGCGCACCGCACCGAGCGGGAGCCCGAGCCCGGTCGCGAGCGGCTGCGCCACGCCCTCGTCCGCCCCTCGCGGCGCCAGGTCGTCGTCGCCGTGCTGCTCGCCGTGCTCGGCTTCGCCTTCGTCGTGCAGGTGCGCGACACCAAGGCCAACGACACCTACAGCGGGCTGCGCGAGAGCGAGCTGATCGAGGTGCTCGACGGCCTGACCGGCACGGCCGAGCGGGCCAGGCGCGAGGTCGGGCGGCTGGAGGCGCGACGCGACGAGCTGACCAACGAGAGCCGGGCACGGTCCGCGGCCCTCGACGAGGCCGAGCAGCGGGTCAGGACGCTCAACATCATCGCCGGCCTGGTGCCCGTCACCGGCCCCGGCCTGCGGATGACCATCACCGAGTCGTCCAGCCGGGTCAACGTCGGGTCGCTGCTCGACACCGTCCAGGAGCTGCGCACCGCGGGCGCCGAGGCGATGGAGTTCAACGACTCGATCCGCGTCGGCGCCGACAGCTCCTTCGACAACGCGGTGGGCGGCATCGAGCTCGACGGCCAGCTGCTGGAGCCGCCGTACACCCTCGAGGTGATCGGCGACCCGCACGTCCTGAAGACGGCACTCACCTTCTCGACCGGACCCGTCGAGACGCTCGAGACCTACGACGGGGCCACGGTCGAGATCGAGGAGCTCGAGAAGGTCGACATCACGAGCGTCCGCGAGGCCGCGCGACCTGAGTATGCGGAGTCGGGCAGCGGCCAGTAGCCTGCCGGACACCCCCGCAGCCACCCGACGTACAGCCCACCCACCGACGACCCAGCGCACCTAGGAGTCCCCGTGTATCCGGAGAACCTCAAGTACACCAGCGAGCACGAGTGGGTCCGCAGCCCCGGTGACACCGAGGGCTCGGTCCGGGTCGGGATCACCGACTTCGCGCAGGACGCGCTCGGCGACATCGTGTACGTCTCCCTGCCGCAGGTCGGTGACGAGGTGACGGCGGGGGACACCTGCGGCGAGCTGGAGTCCACGAAGTCGGTCAGCGACATCTACGCCCCGGTGACGGGCGAGGTCGTCGCCACCAACGCGGCCCTCGACTCCACCCCCGAGCTGGTGAACAGCGACCCCTACGAGGCAGGCTGGCTGTTCGAGGTCTCCGTCTCCGACAGCTCGCAGGTCGACGGGCTGATGGACGCGGCGGCCTACCAGGCTGGCCTCGACGGCTGATCCCGCCAGCCGCCCGACCAGGTGTTCCCGGTGTTCCCCGACCGCCCGCCGTCGCCTCCAGCGGGCTGGTAGGTTCGGGGAAACCGTCAACCTCAACCCTCGGCTGAGGGTTGGGCGTCGATCCGTCGAGGAGTATCCATGCCGTTCTGCACCGCCTGTGGCAAGCAGAACCCTGACGATGCGCGCTTCTGTGCCCAGTGCGGCACCAAGCTGCTCGCTGGGGAGGACACGGGCGCGAGCCCGGTCGAGACCACTGCGACCATCACCTTCGGGGCCCCGGACCAGCGGGAGTCCTCGGACCGCCAGCTGAGCCCCGTCGACGCCGCGGCGGTCGACGCCCTCCCCGAGGGCCACGCCCTCCTCGTGGTGCAGCGCGGGCCGAGCGCCGGCAGCCGCTTCCTCCTCGACGTCGATGTCGTGGGCGCCGGTCGCCACCCCGACAGCGAGATCTTCCTCGACGACGTCACCGTCTCCCGCCGCCACGCGGAGTTCCGTCGCACCGGGTCGGGCTACACCGTCAGCGACGTCGGCAGCCTCAACGGCACCTACGTCAACCGCGACCGGATCGACTCGGTCGAGCTCAACGACGGTGACGAGGTCCAGATCGGCAAGTACCGCCTGGTGTTCTTCTCCTCCCACCCGGCCAGCTGATCCGTGAGTGCCTCGACAGCCGCCGGCTCGAGTCGCGGCGCCCGCTACAACATCGGGCAGGTGCTCGACCAGCTGCGAGCGGACTTCCCGGGGGTCACCATCCCCAAGATCCGCTTCCTCGAGGACCAGGGCCTGGTGAAACCCGAGCGCACCGCCGCCGGCTACCGCAAGTTCTCCGCCGACGACGTCACCCGCCTGCGCTACATCCTGACGATGCAGCGCGACCACTACCTGCCGCTGAAGGTGATCGGCGACCACCTCGACGCCATCGACCGCGGGCTCGAGCCGCCGGCCATCGAGTCGGTCGTGCCGACCGTCCCGAAGGTGGCGCTGAGCGCTGACGGGCTGCCCAGCCCCGAGTCGTTCCGGCGCAGCAGCGACCTGCGCCTCTCCCGACGCGAGCTGCTCAAGGTCGCCGAGATCAGCGAGGAGCTGCTGGTCGAGCTCGAGCAGTTCGGGCTGGTGAGCGCTCGCAGCGGCACCGGTCACTTCGACAGCGACGCGCTCGTCGTCGCCCAGACGGCCCGCGAGCTCGCCGACTTCGGCTTCGAGCCGCGCCACCTGCGCGCGTTCAAGACGGCCGCCGACCGCGAGGTCGGTCTCGTCCAGCAGGTCGTCGCCCCCCTCGCCCGGGGGCGCGAC
The DNA here is from genome assembly GCF_057656315.1 of Nocardioides sp. Soil_C_8. NCBI lineage: Bacteria > Bacillati > Actinomycetota > Actinomycetes > Propionibacteriales > Nocardioidaceae > Nocardioides > Nocardioides sp. Soil_C_8. The sequence continues at coordinate 654,706 of NZ_JBDGKQ010000003.1, read as the reverse complement.
GCCGCCGCTCGCGGACGCGCCGAGGACGCCACCTCGGAGATCGCGGCGCTGTCCGTGCGCCTGCACGCGACGCTCGTGAAGGTCGGCCTCGACCGCGGCTGACGCGCCCGCCCGCCCCCGCGTCGTACGCCGGAGTGCCCTGAGAGCGGTGGCTGAGCCACATTCCGCGGCCCGGCAACGTGGCTGGCGCACCGCTGGCGTGCGTGTCGCACGATGACGCGCCCGCGAGCGGTGGCTGAGCCACATTCCGAGGCCCGGAAACGTGGCTGACGCACCGCCCGGAACGCCGAGCGGTGCGTGAGGCAGGTTTCGGGGCGCCAGAACCTGCTCTGCTCACCGCGCGGCCAGGGGCGGGTGGCTGAGCCACCTTCGCCAGTCGGGAGATGTGGGTGTGGCACCGCTGATGCGCATGTCGTACGCCACCGTGCCCGCGAGCGGTGGTCGAGCCACATTCCGACACCCGGAAATGTGGGTGGGGCACCGCTCAGAGAGCGGGCCGGGAGCAGGCCGGGACCCGGTCCGGTCGATCAGGGCACGTGAGTAGGGTGGACGCATGCGCGAAATGGACGTCGTGGGAGTCCGCGTCGAGATGCCCTCCAACCAGCCGATCGTGCTGCTCCGGGAGGTGACGGGGGAGCGCTACCTGCCGATCTGGATCGGTGCGGTCGAGGCGACGGCGATCGCCTTCGCCCAGCAGGGCGTCACGCCCCCGCGCCCGCTCACGCACGACCTGATGCGAGACGTGCTCGAGGCGACGGGCCAGCGGCTCGACGAGGTCCGCATCGTCGACATGAGGGACGGCGTGTTCTTCGCGCAGCTGGTCTTCGACGGCGGTGCCGAGGTGGGCGCCCGTCCCTCCGACTCCATCGCCCTCGCGCTGCGCACCGGGTCGCGCATCGTGTGCGCCGAGGCCGTCCTCGACGAGGCCGGCCTGGCGGTGCCCGCGGAGCAGGAGGACGAGGTCGAGCGGTTCCGCGAGTTCCTCGACCACGTCTCGCCCGACGACTTCGAGTCGCACTGACGCAGACCCTCACCCTCAAGTTGAGGTTGAGGGTTGCGACACGCCGCTCCGTGGATGGACAACCCGGGTGATCGGGCTTAGTTTGAACTGTCTCTGTTGTAACTCCACCGTTGTGGTTGTCGGTCCTCCGGCGCCGGGCGGGCCCTTCCCCCAGGAGTTACCGCTCAGCGGAGGATCTGACCTGGAGGGTCACTGTGACTGGCAACGAGAACGAGCAGGGCGCCGACGTCGCCCGGATGAAGGCCGAGGCCGAGGCAGCCGACCTCGCCGAGGAGCAGGGACTGCTCTTCGACGACGACGTCTCGCCACTGCCGAGCGACACCGGCTACCGCGGTCCGACCGCATGCAACGCGGCCGGCATCACCTACCGCCAGCTCGACTACTGGGCCCGCACCGGCCTCGTCGAGCCGAGCGTGCGCGGAGCGGCCGGATCCGGGTCCCAGCGCCTCTACTCCTTCCGCGACATCTTGATCCTCAAGGTCGTCAAGCGCCTGCTCGACGCCGGCATCTCGCTGCAACAGATCCGCACGGCCACCGCCCACCTGCGTGAGCGCGGCACCGACGACCTGACCCGCGTGACCCTGATGAGCGACGGCGCGTCCGTCTACGAGTGCACCAGCAACGACGAGGTCATCGACCTGCTCCAGGGCGGGCAGGGCGTGTTCGGCATCGCCATCGGCGGTGTGTGGCGCGAGATCGAGGGCACCCTCGCCGAGCTGCCGTCCGAGCGCACCGCCGAGCAGGCGGCGCCCTCGCCCAACGACGAGCTCGCCGCGCGCCGCGCCGCTCGGCAGACCGGCTGACCCACGCTCCGACCCTCCCGTTCTCCCACGAGGCCGCCCGTGCACCGGGCGGCCTCGGGCATTTCCGCCCTCCTTGGCTAGACTCGGTGGCGCCGACATCCCATGCGGGAGAGTCACGGCGCACGGTCACCCGACCGGGCGTCGCGCGCCGAAGGGGCAATTCCTCCCCGGAACCTCTCAGGCACCCGGACCGCACTGGGTTGGCACTCTGGAGGTCACCGGACCGACAGAGGGGGAGGTCCAGCGAGCGACCTCAGGGAGCCTTCGTGCCCGACCTCACCCCGACCTCCGCCAGCGCCACCGACGCGATGGGCGAGTTCGTCGCCCGTCACATCGGTCCGGACGACGCCGCCGTCGCCCACATGCTCGAGGCGATCGGACACGAGTCGCTCGAGTCGCTGATGACGGCCGCCGTCCCCGACGGCATCCGCTCCGCCGCGGCGCTCGACCTGCCGGACCCGCTCGACGAGGAGGCGACCGCACGCGCGCTGCGCACCCTCGCCTCGCAGAACCGGCCGGCCGAGGCCATGATCGGGCTGGGCTACCACGCCACGATCACGCCGGCGGTCATCCGGCGCAACGTGCTCGAGGACCCCTCCTGGTACACCGCCTACACGCCCTACCAGCCGGAGATCTCCCAGGGCCGCCTCGAGGCGCTGCTCAACTTCCAGACCGTCGTCGCCGACCTGACGGGCCTGCCCACCGCCAACGCCTCGCTGCTCGACGAGGGCACGGCGGCCGCTGAGGCGATGACGCTCGTACGACGTGCGCAGCGCAACGCGACCGGCGCCTTCGTGGTCGACGCGGACGCGCTCCCGCAGACCATCGACGTGGTGCGCACCCGCGCCGAGGGGATGGGCATCGACGTCGTCGTCGCCGACCTCGACGAGGGGCTGCCCGACGGCGACGTGTGCGGCGTGCTCGTCCAGTACCCCGGCGCCTCCGGTGCCGTCCGCGACCCGCGGCCCGTCATCGACGCCGCCCACGAGCGTGGCGCCCTGGCCGTGGTGGCGGCCGACATCCTCTCCCTCGCCCTGCTCGAGGCACCCGGCACCTTCGGCGCCGACGTCGTGGTGGGCTCGTCCCAGCGCTTCGGCGTACCCCTCTTCTACGGCGGTCCGCACGCCGGCTTCATGTCGGTGTCGGCCGGGCTCGAGCGGCACCTGCCGGGACGCCTGGTGGGCGTGTCCGTCGACGCGGAAGGACGGCCGGCCTACCGTCTGGCCCTCCAGACCCGCGAGCAGCACATCCGCCGGGACAAGGCGACGTCCAACATCTGCACCGCCCAGGTGCTGCTCGCCGTCGTGGCGTCGATGTACGCCGTCTACCACGGCCCGGAGGGCCTGCGCCGGATCGCGCAGCGCACCCACGACCACGCCAGCCGGATCGCGGAGGCGCTGCGCGCCGGGGGAGTGGAGGTCGTCAACGACACCTGGTTCGACACGCTGACGGTCGCCGTTCCCGGGCGCGCGGGTGACGTCGTCGCGGCGGCACGCCAGGTCGGCCTGCACCTGCGGTCGATCGACGCCGACCACGTCGGCCTGTCGACGTCGGAGCGCACCAGCCCCTCGACCGTCGCAGCGGTGCTGCGGGCGTTCGGCGTGGCGCCGACCGGCAACGGGTCGCGCTCGGGCCTCCCCGAGGACCTGCGCCGCACGACCGAGTTCCTGACCCACGAGGTCTTCAACTCGCACCACAGCGAGACGCAGATGCTCCGCTACCTGCACAAGCTCTCGTCGCGGGACTACGCGCTGGACCGCGGCATGATCCCGCTCGGGTCCTGCACGATGAAGCTCAACGCGACCACCGAGATGGAGCCGATCAGCCTCCCGGGCTTCGCCGACCTGCACCCCTTCGCGCCGGCCCAGGACGCCACCGGGTCCCGCGAGCTCGTCGACGACGTCGAGCGCTGGCTGGCCGAGGTCACCGGCTACGACAAGGTCTCGGTGCAGCCCAACGCCGGCTCCCAGGGCGAGCTCGCCGGCCTGCTGGCGATCCGTGGCTACCACCGGGCCAACGGCGACACCGGTCGCGACGTGTGCCTGATCCCGTCCTCGGCCCACGGCACCAACGCCGCGTCGGCCGTCATGGCCGGGATGAAGGTCGTCGTGGTGAAGGCCGCCGACGACGGGTCCGTCGACCTCGACGACCTGCTCGCCAAGTGCGACCAGCACGCCGAGACGCTCGCCGCGATCATGGTGACCTACCCCTCGACCCACGGGGCCTACGAGGACACCATCACCGACCTCTGCAAGATCGTCCACGACCACGGCGGGCAGGTCTACGTCGACGGCGCCAACCTCAACGCGCTGCTCGGCTGGGCCCGCCCCGGGGAGTTCGGCGGCGACGTGTCCCACCTCAACCTGCACAAGACCTTCTGCATCCCGCACGGCGGTGGGGGCCCCGGCGTCGGCCCGGTCGCCGTACGCGCCCACCTGGCGCCCTACCTGCCCTCGCACGGCTGGCACCCGGAGACCGACAAGCGTGCGGGCATCGGCCCCATCAGCGCCGCCCCCTACGGCTCGGCCGGCATCCTGCCGATCACCTGGGCCTACATCCGGATGATGGGAGCGCAGGGGCTGACCCGCGCGACCGCTGTCGCAGTCCTGTCGGCCAACTACATCGCCCACCGCCTCGAGGAGCACTTTCCGGTGCTCTACCGCGGCCACGGCAACCTGGTGGCCCACGAGTGCATCCTCGACCTCCGGGGCATCACCAAGGCCAGTGGCGTGAGCGTCGACGACGTGGCCAAGCGGCTCGTCGACCACGGCTTCCACGCCCCGACCATGTCCTTCCCGGTGGCCGGCACGCTGATGGTGGAGCCCACCGAGTCCGAGGACCTCGCCGAGATCGACCGCTTCTGCGACGCGATGATCGCGATCCGCGGCGAGATCGCGCGGGTCGAGTCGGGGGAGTGGACCCCGGAGGACTCGCCGCTGCGCCACGCGCCCCACACGGCCCGCGCGCTCGTCGGTGAGTGGGACCGCCCCTACTCGCGCGAGGTCGGCGTGTTCCCGCGCGGCATCGACCCCGACAAGTACTGGCCGCCCGTGGCTCGCATCGACCAGGCCTACGGCGACCGCAACCTGGTCTGCGCGTGCCCGCCGCCGGAGGCGTTCGCGCAGTACTGATCTCCGACGAGGTCGTAGGGTCCTGCCGTGAGCGACGACCAGCGGCAGCGACTCCTCGAGGTCGCCCAGGCGGAAGGGCGCCTGACGTCGGTCGTCGGTGCGGTCTTCGACCGCTACGGCGCGGTGTGGGCGGGCGGGGCCGGGCAGGCGCCCGGCCTCGACGGCCAGTACCGCATCGGCTCCATCACCAAGACGATGACGGCCGTCCTGGTCGTCCAGGCACGCGACGACGGGCTGCTCGACCTCGACGACCCGCTCGCCGCGCACCTCGGCGACGTCGGCTACGGCGACGTGACGGTCCGCGACGCCCTGGCGCACTCCTCGGGCATGCAGAGCGAGCCACGTGGTCCGTGGTGGGAGCGCACGCGGGGCGGCGACTTCCCGGCACTGGCCGCGGCCAATGACGGCAGCGGTCGGGTGGCGCCGGCGGGCGCGTGGTTCCACTACTCCAACCTCGGCTACGGGCTGCTGGGCGAGGTCGTGGCGCGCCGGTTCGGCGCACCGTGGAGGGCGCTGGTCGCCGAGCGCCTGCTCGGGCCGCTCGGCATGCGGGCGACGTCGTACCTGCCCCGGCCCGGTGCCCAGCCGGGCTGGAGCGTCGACCACTTCACCGGGGTCCGGGTGCACGAGCCGCTCACCGACACGGGAGCGATGGCCCCGGCCGGCCAGCTGTGGTCGACCCTCGGCGACCTCGTCACGTGGGGACAGCTGCTCGGCGGGGCGCGCCCCGACCTGCTGTCGGCGTCGTCGCTCGAGGAGATGCAGCGCCCGGTCACGCCGGACTACGGCCTCGGGCTGATGCTGGGGATGCATCCCGGCGGGCGGCTGGTGGGCCACAACGGCTCGATGCCGGGCTTCCTGGCAGCCCTCCACGTCGATCCCGACAGCGGCATCGGCGCGGTGGTGCTCACCAATGCGACGACGGGCATCGACCCGAAGGATCTCGCCGTCTCGCTCATCGAGGGCGACCCCGACGCCGAGGACACCCGTCCCACGCCGTGGCGCCCGACCGTCGTGGTCCCGCGGGAGGCGCAGGGCGTCCCGGGGCTGTGGTTCTGGGGCAACTCGGCGTACGACGTGCGCTGGCACAACGATGGGCTCGAGCTCCGGGCGATGGCGCGCGGCAACGTCGTCACCGACCGCTTCGAGCTGGTGCACGGGACGCTGGTCGGCGCCCTGGGCTACCACCGCGGCGAGCGGCTCGACGTCGTACGCCGTCCCGACGGGTCGGTCCACCACCTCGAGTGCGCGACGTTCGTCTACACCCGGACGCCCTACGACCCCGAGGTGGACATCCCGGGCGGCCACCCGCGCCGAGGCTGACGGGGGTGGCGCGGCGTCACACGCCCTGCGACACGCTCGACATGTTGAAGTCCGGGATGCGCAGTGCGGGCGTCGCGGTGCGGGAGAAGTAGTCGTCGCCCCACTCGCGGCTGAAGCTGGGCACCGTCCCCGTGGCCGCGCTGAAGCGGTTGAGCAGGTCGATCGGACTCTCGTTCCAGCGGAAGTTGTTGGCCGCGCCGACGATCTCGCCGTCCTCGACGACGTAGACGCCGTCGCGGGTCAGACCGGTGAGCAACATCGTCTGCGGGTCGACCTCGCGGATGTACCACAGGCAGGTCAGCAGCAGCCCGCGCTGAGTGCCGGCCACCATGTCCTCGATCGTCCCGGCGCCGTCGCCCACCTCGAGGACGAGGTTGTCGATCATCGGCGTCACCGGCTGCCCGGTCATCCCGGCGGAGTGACGGGTCTGCAGCAGGCCGGTCAGCAGGCCGTCGCGGATCCAGTCGGTGCGCTCGAGGGCGAGCCCGTTGTCGAACACCGAGTCGGTGTTGTCGGACGCGCCGGCGATCACGAAGGGGGCGCACTCGAGCCCGGGGTGGGCCGGGTCGGAGAACAGGCTGACGCCGGGCGCGGCCACCTTGTCGCCGATGCGGGTGCCCCCGCCGCGGCGGCTGTAGACCGACTCGCCCTCGTGGGCCACGCGCGCGCCGGCACCCCAGTAGGCGTCGATCATCAGGTCGGCGACCGACGACGGCGGCAGGATCGTGTCGTAGCGCCCGGCCGGCAGGTCGACCCGGCGCTCCGCCCACGCGAGGCGCTGCGCGACCGTCGCGGCCATGGCAGCCGCGTCGACGTCGCGGAAGTCTCGGGTCGCGCCGCCCGTCCACGCACTGCGGGTCAGCGAGGTGTCCTTGCCGGTGCACGCGTAGTGCCCGGTGGGCTGCACGTGCCGCAGCCGCAGGCCCCGGGACGACCCGAGGTAGGTGGTGGCGACGTCGTGGTTGACGAAGCCGTAGAGCAGCCGGTCCTCGGCGGTGGCCTGGGCGAACGCCTCGCCGAGGGCGGGTGCGAAGGCGTCGTACACGCCGATGTCGGTCGTCTCCGGCTCGGTGTCCCAGTCGGCCGAGGTCGCGTCGGTGACGAGCTCGGCGGCGTCCTCGGCGGGGGAGCCCGCGCGGGCGGCGGCATCGGCGGCCTGCACCAGCGCCGAGACCTGCTCGGGCGTGGACGCGCTGCCGGAGACCGAGCCCGTGGCGACGCCGCCCTCGACGGCGGCGAAGCTGACGACCGTCACCGACACCTCGGTCATCACGCCGTTGGTGGTCAGCGTGTTGTTGGCCCAGCGGAGGTTCGCGCTGGTGACGTCACGGACGATCGCGATGCAGTCGTCGGCGGTCGACGCCGCGAGCGCGTGCTCGACGAGCTGCTGGGGAGTGCTGCGCAGGGAAGTCATCAGTGGCCCGCCTCGTCGATGGTGTTGAGGATGTTGACCCCGCGGAACAGGGCGGTGGGGCAGCCGTGGCTGACCGCTGCGACCTGCCCGGGCTGGGCCTTGCCGCAGTTGAAGGCGCCGCCGAGGACCCATGTGTCGGGGCCTCCGACGGCCTCCATGGACCCCCAGAAGTCGGTCGTGGTGGCTTGGTAGGCCACGTCGCGCAGCATCCCGTCGAGCTTGCCGTCGGTGATCTTGTAGAACCGCTGGCCGGTGAACTGGAAGTTGAAGCGCTGCATGTCGATCGACCATGACTTGTCGCCCACGACGTAGATGCCGCGCTCGACCCGGGAGACCAGGTCGTCGGTGCCGAGGTCGTCGGTGCCGGGCATGAGCGACACGTTGGCCATCCGCTGGATGGGGATGTGGCCGGGGGAGTCGGCGTAGGCGCAGCCGTTGGACCGGCCGTCGTTCAGCTCCGGCTTGAGGTGGCCCATCGAGCGGTCGAGCTGGTAGCCGACCAGGACGCCGTCGCGGACGATGTCCCACTCCTGCGTGCGGACACCCTCGTCGTCGTAGCCGACCGTGGCCAGGCCGTGCTGCTGCGTGCGGTCGCCGCGGACGTTCATCACCGGGGACCCGTAGCGGAGGGTGCCGAGCTTGTCGTAGGTGGCGAAGGACGTGCCGGCGTAGTTGGCCTCGTAGCCCAGAGCCCGGTCGAGCTCGGTGGCGTGGCCGATCGACTCGTGGATGGTCAGCCAGAGGTTGGAGGGGTGCACCACGAGGTCGTACGTGCCGGCCTGGACGGAAGGCGCCTTCAGCTTCTCCGCGAGGAGCTCGGGGACCTCGGCGAGCTCGGCGTCCCAGTCCCAGTGCGAGCCGGTGAGGTACTCCCACCCGCGCCCGACCGGGGGTGCGATGGAGGCCATCGAGTCGAAGATGCCGCTCTGCTCGTCCTCACCGGTGGCCTCGAAGCCGGGCTGCAGGCGCACCCGCTGCTGCGTCGTACGGGTGCCGCTGAGGTCGGCGTAGTACTTGTTCTCCTGGACCTGCTGGAGGAAGGCGGTGGCGTGGGCGACGGACGCCGCGCCGCGGAGCCGCTCCGTCCAGTCGACCAGCAGGGCTGCCTTCTCGGGCGTGGGTACGTCGAGCGGGTTGATGTCGTAGCCGGAGACCCAGGTGACGTCGTCGTGCACCGGCTCCGGCGCGAGCTCGACGGGCGTCGTGGTCATCGTCGCGGCCACCCGGGCCACTGACACGGCCGTCTCCGCCACGCGCCGGGCCTCGTCGTCGGTCAGGACCACGCCCGACGCGAACCCCCAGGCGCCCTCGTGGACGACCCGGACGGCGAAGCCGAGGTCCTCGGCGTCGCTCGCGGTCTGGAGCACGCCGTCGCGGGCGCCGAGGTACTGGTAGCGGTTGCGCTCGAACCGGAAGTCCGCATGGCTCGCTCCGAGCTCCTGCGCCCGGGCGAGAGCCACCTCGCCGAGCCGGCGGTGCGGCAGGTCGTGGAAGGTTGGGTCGAACCCGGGCGCAGACATGGGCACGAACCTATCGGAGGGTGGTCGTGGCGGTCGGTTGCGGGCGCGCTGCGCCATACGAGCCGTGACCCATGGGTTCGTGATGTCGCAGGACATCGGTGACATCACGGCGTTGTCCGCCTGGTAGCGGTGCTCTGGTCGAGGGTGCATTCAGCGATGGATCCCGACCCTGCGCGACGCAGCGACGACTCCCGGCAGGACGGCTATCTGAGGACGCGGCGTACGGATCCGGGCCCGATCCACGATCGTGGCGTCCTCAGATAGCAGGTCCTTGCCCGCAGCGTCGTACGCATGCGAACCGTTCACGACCGACCGCCCTGGTCATCCCGAGACCCGACGCGCAGCCATCGGTCCAGATCTGCCTGGCACCGGTGGGCTGAAAACGTGGATCAGCTGGGGGCGTACGCCGAACGGCACCTGTGCGTACGAAGCAGCTAGGCGACGACCAGGCTGGTGCGGCTGCCGTGGCGCCCGCGGTGGACCCGCAGCTGGGCGGGGATCCGCGTCTGCAGCTCGGGCACGTGGCTGACCACGCCGACCACCCGTCCGCCGTCACGGAGGGTGTCGAGGGTGTCCATCACGTCCTCGAGCGTCTCGGCGTCGAGCGAGCCGAAACCCTCGTCGACGAACAGGGTGTCGAGGTCGGCGCCACCTGCCTCCTGGGTGATCACGTCGGCGAGGCCGAGCGCGAGCGCGAGGGACACCACGAAGGTCTCCCCGCCCGAGAGCGTCGCCGGGTCGCGACTGTCTCCGGTCCAGTCGTCGCGGACCAGCAGGCTGAGGCCGCCACGCGTCTCCCCGGCACCGCGCTGTCCGGTGTGGACGAGGGAGTAGCGCCGGTCGCTCATGGTGGAGAGCCGCAGGTTGGCGGCATCGACGACCTGGCCGAGCCGGTGAGCCAGGACGTAGGCGGACAGGCGCATCTGGTGGCGGTTGTCAGGATGCTTGCCCTCCACGAGGGCAGCGAGGTCGCCGACCAGGTCGAGGTCCGCGCGGACCGGCTCCCACGCGGCGAGCGCGGCACGGACCTCGTCGGTGAGGTCGCCGAGGCGGCGCACGCGGTCGCGCAGCGCCAGGTCGCGGTGCCGGGCGGTCGCCGCCTGCTCGCGCGCACGGCGATGGGTCTCGGCGAGCAGGTCGAGGTCGGGGGCGTCGGTGGCTCCGGCGCGGACCAGGTCGGGGTCGGCGAGCAGCTCCCCGGTGCGGGCGAGCTCGCGCTCGTGCTGATCGATGGCCCCGAGGAGTGCGCCGAGCTCGGCCTCGGGGAGCCATGCGGCCGCCGCGTCGACGGACGACCCGAATCCCGCTTCGGACGCGGCCGTGTCGGCGGCCTGCTGGGTGCTCGTCGCCGTGTCTCGCGCGCGGGCGAGACCGGCTGCGTCCTCGATGCACGTGGCGGCGAGCTGCTCGACCTGCCGGTGGTGTGCGGTCATGGCGTCGAGGTCGGCGCCATCGGGGAGGACGGTGCGCACCTGCTCGCGCAGCGCCTCGAGCCGGGAGGCGAGGACGGCTGCCTCGGTGTCGAGCCGTGACGCCGTGGCGGTGACCGCCTCGCGCTGCCGGGAGATGTCGGCCTGCTCGTCGAGCAGGGCGCGCTGCCGCCCGGCCAGGGGCTCGACCGTCCCCGCGGCTGCACGGACGGCCGCGAGACGGCTGGTCGTCGTGGCCTCGGTCGCGAGCAGGCTCTCGAGCGACTCGCCCGCCTCGGCGAGGGCGGCTGCGAGGCGGGTCTCGAGGCCACGCACCTGCTGGGCGTGCGCCTCCACGACGACCTCGAGGTCGTCGACCTCACGTCGCGCCTCGCGCTCGGCAGCCTCGTCGGGTGCGCCGGAGGCGGAGGAGGCAGGGGAGGGGTGGTCGGCCGACCCGCACACGGGGCAGCACGCGCCGACGGCGAGCTGGCGGGCGATCTCGGCGGCCATGCCGTCGAGACGCTGCTCGCGGATCTCCACGAGCTGCTCGCGCGCGAGCAGCCGGGCCTGCGTCGCCGCGTCGAGCTGCTGCCGGGCGACCGAGAGCTCGGACGTGAGGTCGACGGCCGTCCGGGCAGCGCGCACGCGCGAGCCCACCACCGCGAGGTCCCGCTCGAGAGCCGTCGTCTCCGACACCGCCTCGCGCGCGGATGCGAGCTGCGGCTCCAGCTCGGCCAGGACGCGGGGCACCTGATCCGCCCTCTCGGAGAGCCGCTCCAGCTCCGCCGCGGCCTCCTGTCGGCTGCTCGCCGTGCGGGCGAGGGCGGATTCGGCCTCGCCGACCTGGCGGCGCAACGGACGCACCCGGGCGAGGTCGTCGAGCACGCGGGTGGCGCCGCGGAGCTGGTCTGCGACCTGGGTCTCGTCGAGGGTGGTCAGTCCGAGCAGCTCGGCCAACGACGCGACGGAGTCCGCGTGCCGGCGCTCGAGGTCGGCGGCCGCGGCGCCCGACTCGACCGCGAGGTCGTGGAGCGGGCGCACGGCAGCGGCGCGTCGGCTCAGCTCGGAGCGACGTACGCGCTCGGCGTGCACCCCCGCAGCCGCCTCGAGGGCGGACCGGTCACGTCGGGCCGCGGCGTGGGTGGCCTGGAACCCTGCGAGCTCGGCGCCCGCAGCACTGGCGGCGGCAGCTGCGGTCTCCGCGGCAGCCGCGTCGACGGCACGGCGTGACTGCTCGGTCGACGCCTCCTCCGCTGCTCGGGTCAGCTCGGAGACCCAGTCCGCGAGGCTGCCGGGATCGGACTGCCAGTCGTCGGGAGCACGATCGTCACCGACCTCGCTGACGCGGCTCACCAGGTCGGCGACGCTGCTGCGGTGCTGGTCGGAGGCACGTCTCAGCTCGACGCGACGCTCGCGCAGCCACCGCTCGGTGCGGTCGAAGCGGCCGGTCTGGAAGACCTGCTGGAGCAGCGCGTGGCGCTCCTCGGAGCGGGCACGCAGGAAGGCCTGGAACCGGCCCTGGGGCAGCATCGCGACCTGGCAGAACTGGGGGAGCGTCATGCCGACGAGGCGGGTGACGAGGTGACCGGTCTCGTCGAGGCGGGTGCTGAGCGGGTGCCACAGGTGCTGCCCGTCGTCGGTGCGTCGGCGCTCGGAGATCACCACCCGGGCCTGCTCGGTGGTGGTGCCCGTGCCGCGCTTCTTGGGCCTGGTCCACGCCGGCGAGCGGTCGATCCGGAAGCGTCGACCGGACAGGGTCGCCTCCAGCACCACCCGTGGGGCGACGTCGTCGGCGGCATGGTCGGAGCGGAGCCGCTTGGCCGCGGCCCGGTCGCCCGGGACGTCGCCGTAGAGGGCGAAGCAGACGGCGTCGAGGACGCTGGACTTGCCCGCGCCGGTCGGCCCGCTGAGCAGGAAGAGCCCGGCGTCGGACAGGGCGTCGAAGTCGATCGACACCGGGTCGGCGAAGGGTCCGAAGCCGACGACCTGGAGCTGGTGCAGCCTCACGCGGCACCGCCTGCGTCACCGGGGGCGTCAGCCCGCGCACCCACGAGGACGTCGAGGTCGGGGTCGTCGCAGCAGGCGTCGATCGCGTCGCGCAGGAGCGCGGCCTCGGCGGGGGTGGCATCGGAGCCGCGGACGTGGCGCACGAAGTCGAGCGCGATGGCGTGGTCGCTCGTGCCGGGTGCGGGTCGTGGAGCGGTGCGGGCGTCGACGGTGGGGGTCGGGAACTGCAGGACCAGCGTGTGGGGGAAGCGCCGGCGCAGCAGCTCCATCGCGCGCACGGGTCGGCGGGCATCGGTCAGGGTGACCTGCACCCAGTCGTCCTCGTGGTGCGCGAGCGTGGGGTCGGCGAGCAGCTCCTCGAGCGTGCCCGAGAGCCGGGCCAGTCGGCGCGGCACCGGCGCGTCGACCCACGTCGCGGAGGCGAAGCCGGTGGCGTCGAGGTCGACCAGCCACGAGCCCTTGGCCTGGTCGGCCTCCGAGAAGGAGTAGGCCAGCGGGGACCCGGAGTAGCGCAGTCGCTCGTCGAGCACGTGGGGGCCGTGGAGGTGCCCGAGGGCGGTGTAGTCGATGCCGTCGAACAGGCTCGTGGCCACCCGGGACACGCCTCCCACGCTGATGTCGCGCTCGGACTCCGAGGGTGTCGCGCCGGCGACGAAGGCGTGGGCGAGGACCACGCTGCGGGCGGACCCTCCCCGCGCGGCGAGGTCGGCCCGGACCCGCGTCATCGCTGCGGACAGTGCGGCCTCGTGGCTTCGGCGGCCCAACGCCCAGGGCTCGAGCAGCGCGGACGGGTCGAGGTAGGGGATGGCATGGATCGCCACGTCACCGTGCTGGTCGGACAGCACGACGGGAGTGCCGACCGACGAGGCGTCGGTGCGGACGAAGACCCCCGCCGCGTCCATCAGGCGCGAGCCGAACCCGAGGCGACGCGCGCTGTCGTGGTTGCCGCTGCTCACCACGACCTGTGCCCGGGAGGCGGCCAGCCGCGCGAACGCCTCGTCGGCCAGCGCCACGGCGTCGACGTGGGGGAGTGCGCGGTCGTAGACGTCGCCGGAGACGACCACGACGTCGACGTCCTCCTGGTCGACGACCTCGAGGAGGTGGTCGACGTAGGCTCCTTGGTGGACCAGGAGGTCCTCACGGTGGAAGGACCTCCCCAGGTGCCAGTCGGAGGTGTGGAGGATGCGCACGGGACGACGTTAGATCGCTGCACCGACACGGTCCGCCCACCACGCCGCCGACGGCTCGGTCAGTAGCGGACCGTGCGCCCTGCGGACGTGAAGCCCCACAGCTCGATGCCCGCCTCGTCCGCCAGTCGTGCCGCCAGGCTGGTCGGCGCTCCGACCGCCACGATCGACCCGATCCCGGCCGCCGCGGCCTTCTGCACGAGCTCGAAACCGACCCGCCCGCTCAGCACCAGGCACGCCGAGGCGGCAGGGGCGCCGGCGAGCACGCTCGCTCCGACGACCTTGTCGACCGCGTTGTGGCGACCGACGTCCTCGCGGACGACGGAGAGCGTCCCGCGCTCGTCGGCCAGCCCCGCGGCGTGCACGCCGCCCGTCCGGGCGAAGAGCGTCTGCCGCGCGCGCAGCGCCCCCGGCAGGCGTCGTACGACGGACGCGTCCGGACGCGGGCCGGCCCAGGGCCGGGACGTCCGGGTGGCGAGCGCCTCGACGACGCTGTCCTTGCCGCACACGCCACAGGCCGAGGAGCCCGAGGACGCCGACTCGTGCCGGTGGGGGAGAGCGGTGGCGTCGCTGATGGTCACCGTCACGACGTTGAACTCCTGCTCGGGAGCGAGGTCGGCGTCCGTGCAGTAGGCGACCTGCGTGATCGACGTCGGCGCCGCGAGACCCTCGTTGACGAGCCAGCCGGCGGCGAGCTCGAAGTCGTGCCCGGGCGTCCGCATCGTCACCCAGGCGCGACGAGGGGCCGACGATGCGGACCGCACGCGGATCTCGAGCGGTTCCTCGGTGATCAGGCGGTCCTCGCGGGGCACCTCGGCGGCTTCGGTGTGCTCCACCACCCGCGTCCGGACGGAGGGTCCGGGCCGTCGCCCTCGCTCGGTCGTCACCCCTCGACCCTAGCCCGCGCTCCCGTGCGAACGGTGGTCGAGATCACCCCTTCGTGGATGCCGGACCGGAAGCTACTGGTCCGTAAACTGTAAGGGCCGCAACGGAGCGGCTAGTTCTTACATCCACTGCTCACCACGTGAGGGCCCGACGCCCTCGAGAGGACCGATCTTCATGACCACGCAGCTGCACCTGGCTCTCAGCCTCGTCGACTCGCGAGCGCGTTCCGCCGAGGACCGCGCTCCTGCGCAACGTGGAGATCGCCCGCCGTGAGGAGCGCCGAGCCCGACGCGCCGCGCGACGCGTCACCCGCTGACCCCCCTGCGAGGTCGTCCGCGGAGACCCCACCGTCGGGGACCGGACACCCTGCCCGAGCATGCTCTGGCAGGGTGTTCGTCATGACGGACGACACGCTGCGCAGCGTCGAGCTCACCCGCATCGGCCCGGCCAGGTTCAAGGCCACCAACGCCCGCGGTGGCGAGACGTTCTTCGGCACCGGGGGAGTGGACCCCGACTTCACGCCCATCGAGCTGCTGCTCACGGCGATCGCCGGCTGCACCGCCCTCGACGTCGAGGCGATCACGCACAAGCGCACGTCCAGCACGACGTTCGACGTCCACGCCGAGGGCCACAAGGTGCGCGACGGCGAGGGCAACCACCTGATCGGCATCCGGGTCTCGTTCGACATCGCCTTCCCGGAGGGTCCGGACGGTGACGCCGCCCGCGAGCGCGTCCAGTCCGCGATCGAGATGTCGCGCGACCGGCTGTGCACCGTCTCGCGGACCGTGCAGCTCGGCGAGGCCGTCGCCTACGACCCGGTGCCCTGAGCGCCGTGCCCTCGTACGACGTACGACGGCGCGCGCCCGACGGTCAGCCGACGGTGACCTTCTCGATGGTGACGTCCTTGTTGGGCGCACCGCCGCCGGCGGGGTGGGCACCGTCGTTGCCCTCGGCCGCGATCGCGTCGATCGTCTCGAGACCGGCCTCGTCGATCGTGCCGAAGACCGTGTAGTTCGGCGGGAACTGCGAGTCGCGGAAGACCAAGAAGAACTGCGAGCCGTTGGTGTCGGGACCCGCGTTGGCCATCGCGAGGGTGCCGGCCGGGTAGGTCTCGTCGCCGCTCAGCTCGTCGGCGAACGAGTAGCCGGCGCCGCCGGAGCCGGTGCCGGTCGGGTCGCCGCACTGCAGGATGCCGAAGCCGTCCTGGTCACCGATGCGCGGGCACGGGGTGTCGTCGTAGAAGCCCTGCTCGGCGAGCGAGACGAACGAGTTCACCGTGCACGGCGTGGTCGCCGCGTCGAGGGTCAGGCCGATGTCGCCGAAGTTGGTCGTGATCGTCGCGGCGACCGTGCCCTCGGCGGGCGCCTCGGCGTCCGGGCGCTCGACGTCGCGCGCCGGCTCCTGGCCGTCCTCGGGGTAGTCGCAGGTGGTCGTCTTCCCGGACGCCTCCGGCGAGTCCGACTCCGACGCGTCGGCCGACTCGCTCGTGGTGTCGGACGCCGCCGGGTCGGACGCGGTGTCCTTCCCGTCCGCTTCGTTGCCACACGCGGAGAGCGCGAGGACGGACAGGCAGGCGGCCACGGTGGCGAGTCGCTTCAGCATGCCCGTGATGGTAGCCAGCCCACCTCGAGGGCCCTGCGTCACATCTCCTCGTGGGTGTCCGGGTCGCCCCCGAACAGGCGCCCCTTGGCCTCCGCGAGCCCGGAGATGGCGGCCACCTCGTCGTCGGTGAGCTCGAAGCCGAACACGTCGAGGTTCTGCGCCTGCCGGGCGGGGTCGGCCGACTTCGGGATCGGGAGCGAGCCCAGCTGGACGTGCCAGCGCAGGATGACCTGACCGGGGGAGACGCCGTGTGCGTCTGCCGCTGCCCGGACCGCGTCCTCCTCGAGGGGTGCACGCCGCTTGCCCATCGGGCTCCAGGCCTCGGTACGGATGCCGAGCCGCTCGTGCACCTCGCGCATGTGGTCCTGCGGGAAGCGCGGGTGCAGCTCGACCTGGTTGACGGCCGGCGTGACACCGGTGTCGTCGATGATCCGCTCGAGGTGCTCCTCGGTGAAGTTGGAGACACCGATGGACCGCACCAGGCCGTCCTTCTGCAGCTGCACCAGCGCGCGCCACGCCTCGACGTACTTCCCCTGGCTCGGGTTGGGCCAGTGGATGAGGTGGAGGTCCGTGCGCTCGAGCCCGAGGCGGCCCAGCGACTCCCGCACCGACGCGATCGCGTCGTCGTACGCGTGGTGGCGCCCCGGGATCTTGCTGGCCACGACCAGCTCGTCGCGGGGGACCCCCGAGCGGCGGACGGCCTCACCGACCTCCACCTCGTTCTCGTAGTTCACCGCGGTGTCGACGAGGCGGTAGCCGGCCTCGATGGCGGTGCGGATCGCCTCGGTGCCGTCGTCACCGCGCAGGGGGTAGGTGCCGAAGCCGATCGCGGGGATGGTCGTGCCGTCGTTGAGGTCGTACGTCGGGATGTGGGCCATGGCACCAACCTAGGCCGCGCCGGAAAGCGCGCGTCTCAGCGCTCCAGCCGGAGCTCCTGGGCGTCGATGAGTGCGGACGCGCGAGTCAGCGCAGCCGTGCTGTAGGCGCCGATCGCGCGCTCCTCGTGCAGCGCGTCGCGCATCAGCGTGATGAGCTGGCGGTGCAGGAGGACCCGCTGCGAGGCGCGGGTGAGGGCCTCCGGGTCCCGGTCGGCGCGGGCGTCGCGGATGCGGTCCAACCAGGCCAGCGTCTCGGCGGCGACGTCCGGGTCGATCGGGGTGCCGTCGATGACGATCCGGTCCGCGGGTCCCACGGCGGCGGCCGCGGTGGCGGTGATGTCGTCGACGAGCTCAGCCACCTCGGCACGCTGCCGGTCCGGATCGACACCCGAGACGCCCAGCGTGCGGATCACCCACGGAAGGGTGCCGCCGTAGACGAGGAGCGACACCACCGCCACGACGAACGCGACCGTGATCAGCAGCGTTCGCTCGTCGACCTCCGGGCCGATCGTGAGGGCGGCGGCGAGCGTGACGACGCCGCGCATCCCGGCCCACGACAGGACCGCTCCGCCCCGCGCGGTGATGGGCTCGCTCTCCTGGTAGGCCACGTCGGCCCTTCCGCGCTCGATCCGTCGCCGGAACTGCGCGAGCCGGTGCTGCCCACGTGGGCTGTCGACGCGCGGTCCGCCCTCCTGCTCCATCGTGTCGACGCGGTGGCTGATGAGGGTGAGCCGCTGGCGCAGGGCGCCGAGTCGCGGTCGGCGTCGCCGGGCCAGGAGCACCTGGACACCGATGAAGCCGATGCGCAGCACGAGCAGCAGCACGAGGACCAGGGCGGCGATGCCCAGCACCTCGGGCAGGCTGCTCGACGAGTCGTCGAGGTCGCGCAGCAGCGACTCGAGCTGCAGGCCCATCAAGAGGAACACGCCGTTCTCGACGAGGAACTGGATCGTCAGCCAGTTGGTGCGCTCGGTGAGTCGCTCCCGGGCGCTGAAGGTCCGGAGTCCGTGGTGCCCCGTGACGAGGCCCGCCACCACCACGGCCACGACGCCCGACGCCTCGGCCTCCTCGGTGGGCAGGAAGGCCAGGAACGGCACGATGAAGCTGACCGCCGTCATCAGGACGGGGTCGTCCAGCTTGCTCCGCAGCCAGACGGTCGCCCGGCCCACGACGTACCCGATGAGGACGGCGAGAGCGACCGCTCGGACGAAGTCGAGGACCGCGTCGCCCAGGCTGAACCCCGCGGTGATGGCCAGCAGGGCCGTCCGCAGCAGGACCAGGGCGGAGGCGTCGTTGAAGAGGCTCTCGCCCTCCAGCACGGTCATCAGCCGGTGGGGGAGACCGAGGCGCTTGCCGATCGCGGTCGCGGCGACCGCGTCCGTGGGGCTCACGACGGCGCCCAGCGCCACGCCGGCGGCGAAGGAGACGTCGGGAGCGACGAGGTGCACGACAGCACCGACGGCGAGTGCGGACGCGACGACCAGCGTGACCGAGAGCCACGTGATCATGCCGATGCTGCGGCGCAGGTCGAGGACGGGCACCTGGACCGCCGTGGCGTACAGCAGCGGCGGCAGCGCCCCGAGCAGGATCCAGTCGGGCTCCAGCTGGAAGTCGGGCGTGCCGGGCACGAGGCTGAAGGCGATGCCGAGGACGAGCAGCACCAGGGGCGTGGCGATCCCGGTGCGCCGGGACAGCACGGCCGCCACCACGATCGCCGTGAGGGCGGCGACGGCGAGGGTCAGCAGCTCCACGCCCGTCAGGGTAGCGAGGCTCGGCCGCCCGGCGCCGGGCCCGGAGACGCGGTCAGGGTGCGCCGCGCGGCTCCTCGTGGCTCGGGCCGTCGCTGAGCTCGTCGACCACGAGGAGGTCGCTGCGGACCTGTCCCGCGCGGAACGAAGCTCGGCCGACCATGTGGCTGGACACCACGCTGGTGGCCATCTGGAGCAGCACGATGAGCGCGAGCATGCCGACGACCGCCGGGTCGCGCAGGCGCAGCGCGACGCCGGTCATCACCAGCACCGTGCCGAGGACCTGCGGCTTCGTGGCGGCGTGCATCCGGGTCAGCAGGTCGGGCAGCCGTACGACGCCGATCGCGGCGATGAGCGCGAGCAGCGCGCCGAGGAGGATGCACACGGCGGCGGCGAGGTCGGCCCCCTGGGTCCAGCTCACCACTTGCCCCCGATCCCCGGGTCGTCCCGGTCGCCGGCCTCGAGGTCGTCGCTGCGGCTGGCGTAGCGGGCGACGCTCACCGCGCCGACCATGCCGCACCCGGCGAGCACCACGAGCATCGGGAGCGGGTAGGTCACGCCGGAGTGGGCGACGTACAGGCCGGTCGCGCACACCGTGACCGCGACCAGCACGTCGAGGGCGACGCTGCGGTCGAGGATCGTCGGTCCGATGGTGAGGCGCACGAGCAGGAGCACGGCGGCGGCTGCGAGCAGCGTGGCTCCGAGGACGAGCACGAGGGTCATGGGCGCTCCCGGTCGGTGGGTCGCGGCGGCAGCGCGCGCAGCAGCCGCTGCTCGAGGGCCAGGGCGGTGCGGCGGAACTCCTCGGCTGCCGCCGCGTCGGGTACGTCGATGACGTGGAGGTAGAGCGTGTGGGTGGACCGGCGGGCCTCGACGACCACGGACCCCGGGATCAGCGACAGCATGGACGCGACGAGGGTCATGAGGAAGTCGGACTTGGTCTCGAGGTCGACGGCGACAACCGCGTTGCGCACCGGTCGCCGCCGCAGGACGACGCCGGCCACCTCGATGCTCGCCCGTACGACGTCGAGGTGGAAGCGGGCGATCACGCCGAGCAGGGGGAGGGGGCGGACCGACGACCCGAGGTCGATCGGGGGGAGGGGGAAGGCGAGGCAGACCACCACCGCCACGAGCACGCCCCCGACGAGGAGCAGCGGCGTCACCGCTCCCCACAGCGCCAGCCAGACGAGCAGCAGCCAGGCGACCGCCAGCGGCTGGACGGCCCGGTGCCGGGCGGGGCGGGTGGACCCGTCCCGGCGGGTGCGCATGACCGGGCTCACGGGTGCTCCTCGGTGAGGACGGAGGAGAGGTAGGGGGTGCGCTCGTGCAGGTCGACCGAGGCCCGGTCGCTGAGCGCGTAGAGCGGTCCCGCGATCACCGACAGCACCACGCTGGCCGCGACCAGGGCCCCCGCGGGAAGCAGCATGCCGAGGGGGGAGTGGCGGTTGTCCTCGCCCGCCTCGATCAGGGTGTGGAAGTCACGGTCGGGCTCGTTGTCGTCGCCGAGGCGGCGCGCCTCCTCGATGTCGCGCCGCGACACGGTGCCCGCGGCGGTGTGGACGTGGCCCCGGTGCTGGTGCACGGGACGGGTGTCGTGGCCCGGCACCGGCTCGCTGGCGGCCTCGCCGACGGACTCGCCGATCGCCTCGAGCGCCTCGTGGGCCTCGAGCGGGGTGCGCCAGAAGGCGACCGCCCACGTCTTGGCGACGGCGTACAGGGTCAGCAGGCTGGTCGCGGCGCCCGCCGCGACGAGCGTCCACGCGAGCGGGCTGCCGTCGAGCTGCGCCGCCTGGAACAGCCCGACCTTGCCGATGAAGCCCGAGAACGGCGGGATGCCCGCGAGGTTCATCGCCGGCACGAAGAAGAGGACCGCCAGCACCGGGGCGATGCGCGCCAGCCCGCCGATGCGCATCAGCGCCGTGCTGCCCGCGCGCCGCTCGACGAGGCCGAGGACGAGGAAGAGAGCGGTCTGGATGGTGATGTGGTGGACGACGTAGAACGTCGTGCCGGCCGTGCCGGTGCGGCTGGCGAGCGCGATGCCGAGGATGAGGTAGCCGATGTGGCTGACCAGCGTGAAGGACAGCATGCGCTTGATGTCGGACTGCGCGATGGCACCGAGGATGCCGATCAGCATCGTGAGCAGCGCGGCCCACAGGAGCAGGTCGGTGAGGGGACTGTCGGGAAACAGCAGCGTCTGCATCCGCAGGATCGCGTAGACGCCGACCTTCGTGAGCAGCCCGGCGAACACCGCCGTGACCGGCGCGGGCGCGGTCGGGTAGCTGTCCGGCAGCCACAGCGACAGCGGGAACACGGCCGCCTTGATGGCGAACGTCGTCAGCAGGAGCAGCTGGATCATCAGCGAGACGTGGTCGGGCAGCTCCGCCAGCCGGTGCGCCAGGTGGGCGAGGGTGAGCGTTCCCGTGGCGGCGTACGTCACCGCCAGGCTGATGAGGAAGAGCGTCGAGGACAACAGGTTGACCAGCACGTAGATCGTGCCGGCGCGGACCCGGGCCGCCGTGCCGCCCAGGGTCAGCAGGACGTAGCTCGCGAAGAGCAGCATCTCGAAGCTGACGAACAGGTTGAACAGGTCGCCGGCGAGGAAGGCGTTGGCGACGCCGGCCACCAGCACGAGGAACGTGGGGTGGTAGACCGAGATCGGCGCGCCCTCCTCGTCCTCGGTCATGCCCTGCCCGACCGAGTAGGCGAGGACCGCCAGCGTCACGATGGCGCTGACCAGCAGCATCAGCGCGGCGAGCCGGTCGGCGACCAGCACGATGCCGAGGGTCTCGGGCCACGCTCCGATCCACACGGTCTGCGGGCCGTGCCGGTCCGCCTGCACGAGGAGCACGGCAGCGACGACGACGACGGAGCCGAGCACGGCGAGGCTCAGCCAGCGCTGGATGCGCGGGTGGTGGAGCAGCGCCAGCGAGGCACCCGCGCCGAGGATCGGCAGCAGGACGGGGAGGGGGACGAGGGAGTTCACGTCGACCGGGCCTCCGTCTCGGCGGCGTCGGCGGCCAGGGGGTCGTCGTCCGGGCCCTGCCCGGGGTCGCCGCTGGAGTCGTCGCCGGGGTAGTCGGACGTCGTGGCCGAGTAGGCCTCCGACGTCACGTCGCGCAGGGCGAGCCTGCGGATGGTGTCGTCCTCGATGTCGTCCTGCACGTCGTCGTGGCCGTTGAGCTGCCAGCTGCGGTAGGCCATGGCCAGCACGAACGCGGTGGTCGCGAGGGTGATCACGATGGCGGTGAGCACCATCGCCTGGGGGAGCGGGTCGGTGAGGCCGGTCGTGTCGCCGCCCTTCGTCACGATCGGGGCGCGGCCCGCCGGACCGCCGGCGACCATGAAGGAGAGGCTGACGCCGTTGCCGATCATGACGATCCCGATCAGCACGCGCGACAGGCTGCGCTCGAGCACGAGGTAGACACCGCACCCGAGGAGGGCGGCGGCGACGAGGACGAGGGTCAGGTTCACGGTCATGCGGTCTCCGCCTCCGACTGGGCCGCGCGCATGGCGCGCTGGATGTCGCGGTCGATGTGGGAGCCGAGGGCCCGCAGCAGGTCGAGGACCAGCCCGACCACGACGAGGTAGACCCCGACGTCGAAGAGGACCGACGACACGAGGTGCAGGTCACCCAGCAGCGGCAGGTGCAGGTCGATCACGGCGGACTGGAGCACCACGCCGCCGAAGGCCATCGGCAGCAGCGCCGCCAGCGCGGCCACCGCGAGGCCGGCCCCGATCAGGCGCCCGGCGTCCACCGGCGCCGCCTCGTCGAGCTCGTAGCGGCCTCCCGCGAGGTAGCGCACCACGAGGGCCAGGCCCGTGGTCATGCCCGCGGCGAAGCCGCCGCCGGGCTGGTTGTGGCCGACGAGCAGGAGGTAGATCGAGATCACGACCAGCGTGTGGAAGAGCAGCCGCACGATCACCTCGAAGATGATCGAGCGCTTGTCGGGCGGCAGGGTGCGGGAGCCGGGCAGCCAGGCGCGGCGTCCCGGGCTGGTGGCGACCTTCTCCACGCCGGCCGGGTAGGGGATGTCGTGGACGCGGCGGATGTCGGCGCCGCGGGCGTTGACGTACACCAGGCTGGCCACGCCGGTGGCCGCCGCCACGAGCACGGCGAGCTCGCCGAGGGTGTCCCACGCCCGCGTGTCGACGAGGATGACGTTGACGATGTTGCCGCCGCCGCCGAACTCGAGCGCCTGCTCGGGCAGCGAGAGCGAGACCGGGTCGGCGGTGCGCGCCGCGCCTGCGACGAGGAGGAAGCCGGCGGTCACGACGGCGACCGCGACGCCGAGCGCGATCCGCAGGTAGCGCTGGCGACTCAGCGGACGGTCGGTGAAGTACTCCGGCAGCCGGCGCAGCGCCAGCACGAAGACCACCACGGTCAGCGTCTCGACGAGCGCCTGGGTCACGGCGAGGTCGGGCGCGCCCTGGAGGACGAAGAGGAGGGCCGTGCCGTAGCCGGTGACCCCGACGAGCAGGACCGCGCGGATGCGGCGCCGGGACCGCGCCGTCATCACGGCTGCGACGACGACGACGGCGCCGATGACCGCCTGCGCGGGGTTGTCCCACGCCGACACGTGCACACCGTCGAGGCCGCCCAGCAGGGTCGAGCCCGGGAGCAGCACGAGCACCACCAGGATGATGGCGAGGTACGCCGCCGCGGAGCCCCGCTGCACGACACCGGTGACCTCGACCGCCGTCCGGTCCAGCAGGCGCATGCCGCCGCGGTAGGCCCGCTCGAGGCTCCAGTCGTGGACGAGCGCCGCCTGCCATCGCGCGACGGGCTCGCGGGCGACGAACATCGCGGCACCGGCGGCGAGGGTCACGAGGGTGAGCACCAGGGGGAGTCCGACGCCGTGCCAGAGCGAGAGCTCCGGCTCGTGCGCGCCGGGCGGGAACGTGTCTGCCTGGGGGTCGAGGAGTGACGTGAGCGGCACGCCGAGGAACCCGAGCGCGAGTGACAGCCCCGCCAGCACCACGGGAGCCACGACGAAGCCGGCGGAGGGGGAGTGCACCGACACGGGGGACTCGACCTCCCGGTTGCCGAACGCGCCCCACAGGAACCGGGCCGAGTAGGCGGCCGTGAGGATCGACCCGACGACCACTCCGGCGAGCAGCAGCCACCCGCTCGTCGTACCGATCCCTGTGCCGTCGCCCGTGCGGGCGACGTCGACGAGCGCGACGAGCACGCTCTCCTTGGCGACGTAGCCGATCAGCGGGGGGAGTCCCGCCATGGAGGCGGCGGCGAGCGTCGCGGTGACGGCGACGACGGGCAGCCGGCGGCCGAGGCCGGTGAGCTCGCGGAGGTCGCGCGTGCCGGTGCTGTGGTCGATCACGCCGACGACGAGGAAGAGCGTCGCCTTGAACAGCGCGTGCGCGATCAGGAGCGCGAGCCCGGCGAGCGTCGCGCTGCGGGTGCCGACGCCGAGGACGAGCACCAGGAAGCCGAGCTGGCTGACGGTGCCGTAGGCGAGCAGGAGCTTGAGGTCGTGCTGGCGCAGCGCTCGTGCGCCGCCGAGGACCATCGTGGTGAGACCGAGCACCAGGAGCACGGTGCGCCACCCGGTCACGGCGGCGAACGCGGGAGCCAGGAGAGCGACCAGGTAGACGCCGGCCTTCACCATCGACGCCGCATGGAGGTAGGCGCTGACGGGGGTCGGCGCCGCCATCGCCGACGGGAGCCAGAAGTGGAAGGGGAGCAGGGCCGACTTGCTGACGGCGCCCACCAGGAGGAGGTGGACGCCGACGGTCACGGCGGCGCCTCCGGGCGGGTCGGCCAGGATCTCGGTGATGCGGAAGGTCCCGGCGGCCCGCCCGACCACGATCGCGCCGACGAGCAGCACGAGGCCGCCGAAGGTGGTCACCACCAGCGCCTGGATGGCGGCGCGGCGGCTGGCGCGTCGCTCGGAGTCGTGGCCGATGAGGAGGAACGAGAAGACCGTCGTCAGCTCCCAGAACACGTAGAGCAGCAGCAGGTCGTCGGCCAGGACCAGGCCGAGCATGGACGCCACGAACGCGACCAGCACGCCGGCGAAGCGAGGGACGCCCGGCTCGTCGTCGTCGAAGTACCACGCGCAGTAGCCGAGGACGAGCGCGCCGATGCCGAGCACGATCAGCGCCATCACCCACTGGAGGGTGCCCATGGCGAGCGCCAGGTCCATGCCGATGCTGCCGACCCACGGATGCACCTCGGCGAGGGTCTCGCCGTCGTGGACGGCCGCGCCCTGGGCAGCGACCCACACGGTGCCGGCCAGGGGCACCAGGGCGATGCCCAGGAATGCTCGCCTGCCCGCGCGGAGCAACAGCCATGGAGACACGACCGCCGCCGCGAGCAGAGCGGCGATCAGCAACAGCACAGGCAGCGGTCCTCGTCGTTCGGTGGAGTTTCCTCAACCGTACAGGCGCTCGAACCCCGATCCGGACGCTCGACGGCGCTGGGACCAAAGATGGGGCGAGGACCCCATCCGCGGCGTCGTCAGACCGCCACGCTGACCGGGAAGGTCGTCACCCAGGCGATGGTGGCGAGCAGCAGGACGTACCCGATCGTCAGCATGCCGATGCGGGTACGCCGCTGCGACAGCTTGGTGCTCATCCCGGCGAACAGCAGCACGACGGTGTAGAGGACCACCGTCAGGACGTAGTTGCTCGCCCGCTGGACGTCCTCGGCCACGGACGCCGCGGACTTCTCAGCCTTCGCGTCGAGTGCCACCGCCTCCGTGCGCGCCGCGACCTCGTACTCCGGCATGACGAACGGCGTGCGTGGCGCAGTGCGGTCCCGGAGCGGATCGGTGTCGATCCACGCGTCGAACGCGACGCGGAACTCGTCGCGGAAGCGCCGGACGTAGAACTCGGCGAGCTTGGGATCGCCGCCGATGTCGGCCTCGGTCCACGCGATGAAGGTGGCGACGTCGATCTGGGTCTGCGCCTCGGCGAGGCCCGCGGACCGGGCGGCCTCGATCCTGATGGCACTGGTGCGCCCCGCGGCCTTGGCCTGCTCGCCGTTCCAGCGCGTCGCCTGGTAGCTGCTCCACGACGTCGCCACAGCCGCGACGACGAGGAGGATGGTGACCAGCAGCTCGAACGCCGCGGTGCTCGGCGTCCCGGGCGGCCGGTCAGCTGCTGCGGCCGCGCGCGTCACAAGGGACCTCCAGGTCCAGTCCGGCGACCTCGGCCTGCAGGTCCACGAGGCGCAGGGAGCGCTCCATGGCCGTGGGCTGCAGCCGGCCGACGCCGTGGCCGTGCGGGTGGTCGAAGAACACGAGGATGAGCAGGAGCACGGCCAGGACGACGGTCACGCTGCCCATCAGGAGGGCCTGGGTGACCGCGCGCTCGCCGGCGTCGGCGAAGAACAGCATGTAGACGAGGATCATCCCGGCCATCACGAACAGGACCACCCACAGGGGAGACGGGATGATGCCCTCCACCCCGTGGATGCGCGCGAGCCGCGCCTGCTGGCGGTCGGTCGTCTGGTCCATCCAGCGGTCGTAGGCCGACTGCTCGGCTGCGGTCCTCGGTTCGACGCCCTTCAACGTGCGGTACATCTCGGCGCCCCAGGGGTTCACGGCGTCGTCCAGCGTCCCGGCGTCCACGGCGTCCCACTCCGGTCCCACGACGTAGCGTCCGTAGCAGACCAGCTCACCGGTCAGCTCCGACGAGACCGTCGCGGGCATGAACTGGGCGGTCTCCACCTGTTGCGACACGGCGGTCGCCTCGGCCTCGGCGCCGGTGCGCGACGCGTCGTACGAGGAGAAGGCCAGGAAGATGATGAAGCCGAGGAGCAGCGAGAAGCCGGTCGCGAGCACGCCGAAGACGCCGGAGGCACGATCACCGTCGCTGAAGAAGCTGCCCTCGGGTGCGTGCCTGCGAACCGTCAGCATGGCGGCCACCGCGACGGCGACGACGAGGACCACGACGAGGACACCCCAGAGCAGGTTCACGGCCGGCCTCCGTCCTGTGGGCGCTGCTCCTGCTGATCCTCGGGGGCTCAGCAGGCCGCGCCATCACCCGCGGGGAATGAGGAGGCTGGCGGGGAGGGGGCGACGCACACCCGATCTGACATAATGTCAGTTATCGGCGATCCCGCCTGATGTGAAAGAGGGGCGGCTGCGTCCCGCGAGACCTGACATCGGGGAACTTCGGCTCGCCCTCAGCGGGCCGATGTTCCCCGATCACGCCGTCGCGTCAGGCGAACTTGCCGTACTTCTTGTGCATCGCCTGTTTGGAGACGCCGAGCATCGTGCCGATCTCTGCCCAGGAGAACCCGTGGACGCGTGCGCGTCGTACGGCGACGGCCTCCGCAGCGGCCAGCTCGTGCTTGGCGCGGGCGATCCTCATGAGCTCCTCCAGCGGGCTCTCCTCGTTCGGCTCGCCTGCGTCGACTGAGGTCCTCATGCGTCAACTGTCGTTGACATAACGCCTGTTGTCAACCGTTGTTGACGCGGGGTTGCTCCTTGGTGAGGTGGAGGAGCCACTGGGAGCCACCGGTGTGGATGAGCGCATAGCGCCGGGAGCCGCCACGACCGTGCAGGGAGAAGACCAGGCGCCGGTCGTCACGGGAGTGCTCCTCCCACGTGCCGGTGTCCGCCACGGACTTGTGCTCGTCCTCGTAGTCGACGTGGTCCAGGGCGTGGTCGTCGACCGCGATGGCGAGGCGGTCGTGCCGCCGGTCGTCGGGCAGCCCCTTGGGCACCGCCCAGCTGCGCAGCACGCCGTCCTCCTCGAGCCGCAGGTCGAAGTGTGGGCTCGGCTTGCGGTGGTCGTGCAGGACGAACCTCGGCCCGGTCACCCGAGACGTCGCAGCTGGTAGGTCCCGACGGTCGTCGCCACGACCTCGCCGGCGGCGTCGGTGAGCGTCGCCTCGAGCACGAACTCCCCTTTGCCCGACGCCAGCGCGTCGGCGCGCACCCGCGCGACCTCGTCGTCGGACAACGACGCCGTGGCGCGTACGACGCCCAGCGCGGGCCGACGGAACCGGATCGTGGACTCCTTGACGAGCGGCACGAACCCGGCGAGCTCGCCCTCGAGGTCGAAGGTGGTCAGGCTGAGCAGCCCACCCAGCATCTCGGCGACACTGAAGAGCGAGCCGGCGTAGGTGACGCCGAAGTGGTTGACGTTGGGCTCGTGCGGGAGCTCGGCGGCGGCGTGGCCCGCACGGAGCTCGACGACGCGGATCCCCATGGCCTCCAGGATCGGGACCGAACCGACGGCCTGGACTGCCTCCACTCTCAACGTATAGGCCATCGGGGGGCTTGCCGCAAGGCCCCGGTCAGCCCTCACACTGCACCGCGTGACACAGCTCGACAGCCATCAGGACACCGCACCCTTCGCCCTCCCCCACACCCTCAGCGCCAAGTCCGACCCCGCCCTGATCGACGGCGACCGCGAGCACTTCGCCCGGATCGCCACCAGTCTCGAGCGGGCCGTCGCCGACCTCGAGGAGCGCCTCGCCGAGACCAGGCGGACCGCCGTGCGTCACGGCACGGCCGCCCTCGAGCGCGACCAGGAGGTGCACCGGCTGACGACCCGGCTGCGCGCCCTGCGCCGCTACGACCTCGATCTCTGCCTCGGGCGGATCGTCCACGCGGACGGCGCGCAGACGACGTACGTCGGCCGGTTCGGCCTTGCCGACGCGGACGGCCGGCGGTTGCTCGTCGACTGGCGCTCGCCGGCGGCCGAGCCCTTCTTCGCCGCCACCCACGCGCACCCACAGGGCCTGGCGAGCCGGCGCCGCTACCGCTGGGCGGGCGGCCGGATCGTCGACTACTGGGACGAGGCATTCACCGAGGAGGGCCTGACGCACACCGCCGCGCTGGACGACCAGTCGGCCTTCATCGCGACCCTCGGCGGGAGCCGTACGCCGCGGATGCGCGACGTGCTGGGCACCATCCAGACCGACCAGGACGCCATCGTCCGCGCCGGGTCGCGTGGAGCGCTGGTGGTCGACGGTGGACCGGGCACGGGCAAGACGGTGGTCGCGCTGCACCGCACCGCCTACCTGCTCTACGCCGATCCGCGACTGGGGCACCGGCGTGGCGGCGTGCTCTTCGTCGGTCCGCACGAGCCCTACCTCGCCTACGTCGGCGACGTGCTGCCGAGCCTCGGCGAGGAAGGCGTGCAGACCTGCACGGTCCGCGACCTCGTGCCCGAGGACGCGGCTGGTCCCGAGCCCGACGTGCACGTCGCGTCGATGAAGTCGGACGTGCGGATGGTCGAGGCGATCGAGCCGGCGGTCGCGCTCTACGAGGAGCCGCCCTCCGAGTCGTACGTCGTCGAGACCGCGTGGGGCGACGTCCGGATCACCGCAGCCGAGTGGGCCGAGGCCTTCGACTCCCCTGACCCCGGCACTCCCCACAACCTGGCCCGCGACGAGGTCTGGGACGAGGTCCTCACGATCCTCGTCGACAAGGCGGCGGACGCCTTCGAGGACCTCTCCCCCGACCAGGTCCGGCGCGTGCTCGACCGGCACGCCGGGCTGCGCGACACGTTCGACCGCGCGTGGCCGCTGATCGAGCACACCGACCTCGTCGGCGACCTCTGGACGGTGCCGGCCTACCTGCGTCACTGCGCTCCCTGGCTCGGGCCGGACGACGTGCGTGCCCTGCGTCGCGACGATGCCGAGGCCTGGACGTACGCCGACCTCCCGCTGCTCGACGCCGCACGGCTGCGGCTCGGCGACCCCGAGGCGTCGCGCCGGCGACGGCGAACGCAGGCTGCCGAGGCCCGTGAGCGGGCGCGGATGGGCGAGGTGATCGACGACCTGCGGACCACGGCGCGGGAGACGGGCGCGGACGAGTTCGGCGACGGACTGGTGTCGATGCTCCTGCACGACGACCTGCAGACAGCCCTGGTCGACGACGAGGCGCTGCCGCCCTCGGACGTCGACCTGCTCGCCGGGCCGTTCGCGCACGTGGTCGTCGACGAGGCGCAGGAGCTCACCGACGCCGAGTGGGCGATGCTGCTGCGGCGTTGTCCCTCGCGCAGCCTCACCGTGGTCGGCGACCGGGCCCAGGCCCGCCACGGCTTCGCCGAGTCGTGGACCGAGCGACTGGCACGGGTCGGCCTCACGGGCGTCACCGTGGCTCCCCTGACCGTGAACTACCGCACCCCGGCCGAGGTGATGGCCGAGGCGGAGCCGGTGATCCGCGCGGCGCTGCCCGGGGCCAACGTCCCCACCTCGGTCCGCGAGAGCGGGATCCCGGTGCTCCACGCGCCCGCCGCCGATCGCGATGCGATCATCGGCGACTGGCTCGCCCAGCACGCCGAGGGAACGGCGGTCGTGGTCGGCGACCCGACCTGGGTCGACCATCCTCGGGTCCGCTCACTCGCGCCCGAGCTGGTCAAGGGCCTCGAGTTCGACCTCGTCGTGCTCGTCGACCCGGACCGCTTCGGGGACGGCGTGGCAGGCGCGGTGGACCGTTACGTCGCGATGACCCGTGCCACGCAGCGGCTCGTCGTGCTCACGTCGTGAGGGCGTTGCGCAGGGCGGTGATGTCGGCGGTGCCGACGCGGCAGCAGCCGCCGACGAGCCGTGCGCCTGCCGCCACCCACGCCTCGACGTCGGCCGGGTGGAACGCCGAGCGCCCCTCCCACGAGCGGGTGGCGGCGTTCCAGCCCTGGCCGGAGTTGGGGTAGACGACCGCGGGACCGTGCGCACCGGCGACCCGCACGGCCTCACCTGCATCGGTGGGCGAGGTGCAGTTGACCCCGACGGCGACGACCTCGTCGACGTCGGCCGCCATCGCGAACGCCTCGCCGATGGGCTCGCCGAGTCGGGTGAGCCCGTTGGCCGTGGACAGCGAGAGCCATGCCGGCACGCCGCTCCCGTCGAGCTCGGCGAGCACGGCCTCCACCTCGGCGAGGCACGGGATCGTCTCGACCGCGAGCACGTCGGCGTGCCAGCCGACCGTCGAGGCGAGGACGTCGAGCCGGGGTCGGTGGAAGGCCCGCAGCCCGGCCACGTCGAGGTCGTAGTCGCCGCGGTACTCCGAGCCGTCGGCGAGCACCGCGCCGTACGGCCCGACCGACGCCGCGACCCACCCGTCGGGCGCCACTTCGTCCCGCGCGGCGGCGGCCAGCTCGACGCTCCTGCGCAGCAGGTGCTCGACCTCGTCGCGGTCCGCGCCCTCAGCGCCGAAGCCCTCGAACGACACCTGGTACGACGCCGTCGTCGCCACCTCGGCCCCCGCGGTGAAGAACTCGCGGTGGGCCCGCTCGACCGCCGCCGGGTCGTCGCGCAGCAACCGCGCGGACCACAGGTCGCTCGACAGGTCGTGGCCGTGCTCCTCGAGCAGGGTCGCGAGACCACCGTCGAGGACGACCGGGCGCTCGGCGATGGTGGTGCGGACGTCCGTGCGGGTCATGCCCCGAGTCTGGCACCCGAGGGGTGTGACGACACGCGGGTCTCGTCGGCGACGATCGGCCCGTGCCAGAGGGACACACCATCCACCGACTCGCCCGCCGCCACGCCCGGCTCCTGGGCGGCCAGCACGTGTCCGCCGACAGCCCGCAGGGCCGCTTCGAGGACGGCGCGCGACTCCTGGACGGTCGCGTGCTCGGCGCGACGGACGCGTGGGGCAAGCACCTCTTCCACCGCTACGACGACCTGTGGCTGCACATCCACCTCGGCCTCTACGGGAAGTTCCGCGACGGCACGCTCCCGGCGCCGGCCCCTCGTGGTGCCCTCCGGCTGCGGCTGGTGGGCGGCGGGCACTGGCTGGAGCTGCGCGGGCCGACCGCCTGCGAGCTGCTCACCGACGCGGAGCGCAAGGGCGTCCTGGCCAGGCTCGGTCCCGACCCGCTCCGGAGGCGTCCCGACGTGGAGGCGTTCGTGGCCCGCGTCCTGCGCAGTCGCGCACCGATCGCCACCCTCCTGATGGACCAGGCGGTCGTGGCAGGGGTCGGCAACGTCTACCGCGCCGAGGTGCTGTTCCGTCAGCGGCTCGACCCGCTGCGACCCGGGCGCCTCCACGACGCGTCCGTGCTGCACGCGTTGTGGGACGACCTCGTGGTGCTGCTGCGCGCAGGCGTCCGTGCCGGCCGCATCGTCACGACGCTGCCCGCCGACCGCGAGCGCCCCTCCGGACGCCCACGGCGCGTGGACGCCCACTACGTCTACGGCCGCGCCGACCTGCCCTGCCGGATCTGCGGGACGCCCGTGCAGGACACGTCGATCGCCGCCCGCCGCCTGTTCTGGTGCGCGGTCTGCCAGGCGTAGCGGGAGCCGCTAGGGAAGCAGCCCGAGCACCGCCGCCGGGTCCTCGACGTGGGCGTTGTGGCCGAGCCCCAGCAGCGTCACCGGGTCGGGCACCAGACCGGCGAGGTCCTCGTGGCTGACCATCGGGTCGTGCTCGCCGCGGGCGAGGACGACCGGGCAGGACACGGCTGACAGGAGCCCGGTCATGTCGGGCACGCCGACGCCGAACGTGCGGGGGTCCTGTGCGAGCCGCCAGCCACTCCCCTCCCCCGCTGCCCGACGGTCGACGACGGCGCCGTCGACCACCGGGTCGTCGGCGGGCATGAGCCCCGAGAGGCCGGAGACCCGCAGGAACCGGTCCACCGCTGCCTCGCGGGTGTCGTACGACGCCACGGGCCGGTCGGCCATCGCGAGCGCCCGTGCGACGTCCTCGGGCGGCCACGACACCTTGATCCCGAGCCCGATCACGCTCGCCACCCGGTCGGGGGCCAGCCGGGCCAGCTCGAGGGCGACCACGCCGCCCATGGAGTGTCCGACCACCGCGACCGGTCCGTCGACGCCGTCGAGCAGCGGCATCACCGCCCGCGCAAGGCTCGCGAAGGAGTACGACGACTCCCACGGAGCCGACCCGTGGCCGGGCAGGTCCGGTGCGAGGCCGTCGTACCGCCGCCAGACGCCCGACGTGGCTCCCAGCCCGTGCAGGAACAGCATCAGGCGCCGACGTAGGCAGCCAGGTGCTTGCCGGTCAGTGTCGGCTTCCTCGCCGCCACCATGTCGGCCGGCGGACCCTCGAAGACGACGGTGCCGCCGTCGTGACCCGCGCCCGGGCCGAGGTCGATGATCCAGTCGGCGTGGGCCATCACGGCCTGGTGGTGCTCGATGACGATGACGGACTTCCCGGCGTCGACGAGCCGGTCGAGCAGTCCGAGCAGGTTCTGCACGTCGGCGAGGTGCAGGCCGGTGGTGGGCTCGTCGAGGATGTAGACGTCGCCCTTCTCCCCCATCTGCGTCGCCAGCTTGAGGCGCTGGCGCTCGCCGCCGGACAGCGTGGTCAGCGGCTGGCCGAGCGAGAGGTAGCCCAGGCCCACGTCGACCAGCCGGTCGAGGATCTTCACCGCGGCGGGGATCTTGGCCTCACCCTCGCTGAACAGCGCAAGGGCGTCGACGACCGACATCTCGTGCACCTCGGCGATGTCCTTGCCGCCGAGCGTGTGCTCGAGCACCTCGGCCTTGAACCGGCGCCCCTCGCACTCCTCGCACGGCGACTCGACCGTCGCCATCGGGCCCAGCTCGGTGAAGATCACGCCTGCGCCGTTGCAGGTCGGGCACGCCCCTTCGGAGTTGGCGCTGAAGAGCGCGGGCTTGACCCCGTTGGCCTTCGCGAACGCCTTCCGGATCGGTTCGAGCAGGCCGGTGTAGGTCGCGGGGTTGCTGCGCCGCGACCCCTTGATCGCACCCTGGTCGATGACGATGACCTCGTCGCGCCCGGCGAGCGAGCCGTGGATCAGCGAGCTCTTGCCCGACCCGGCGACGCCGGTGACGACCGTCAGCACGCCCAGCGGGACGTCGACGTCCACGTCGCGCAGGTTGTGCGTGCTCGCCCCGCGCACCTCCATCGTCCCCGACGACTCGCGCACCGACTCCTTCAGCCTGGCGCGGTCGTCGAGGTGCTTGCCGGTGATGGTGTCGCTCCGGCGGAGGCCCTCGACGTCGCCCTCGAAGCAGATGCTGCCGCCGGCCGCGCCCGCCGCGGGGCCGATGTCGACCACGTGGTCGGCGATCCCGATGGTCTCGGGCTTGTGCTCCACGACGAGCACCGTGTTGCCCTTGTCGCGCAGCTGCAGCAGCAGGTTGTTCATCCGCTCGATGTCGTGCGGGTGCAGCCCGATCGTCGGCTCGTCGAAGACGTAGGTGACGTCGGTGAGAGACGACCCGAGGTGGCGGATCATCTTGGTGCGCTGGGCCTCGCCGCCGGACAGGGTGCCCGCCGGCCGGTCGAGCGAGAGGTAGCCCAGGCCGATCTCGGAGAACGAGTCGAGCAGGTGCTGCAGCCCCTTCAGCAGCGGCGTCACCGACGGCTCGTCGAGGTCGCGCACCCACTCCGCGAGGTCGCTGATCTGCATCTCGCAGAGGTCGGCGATCGACTTGTCGTTGATCGTGGACTTCCGCGCCTCCGGCGTCAGGCGGGTGCCCTCGCAGTCGGGACAGGTCTGGAAGGTGACCGCCCGCTCGACGAAGCGCCGGATGTGCGGCTGCATCGCCTCGGGGTCCTTCGACAGCATCGACTTCTGGATCTGGGGGATCATCCCGGTGAAGGTCAGGTTGACGCCCTCGACCTTGATCTTGGTCGGCTCCGACCACAGCATCGTCTCGAGCTGCTTCTTGGTGAACGACTTGATCGGCTTGTCCATCGGCAGGCCCATGCCCTCGAACAGCCGGCCGTACCACCCGTCCATCGAGTAGCCCGGCACCGTCAACGCCCCCTCGGAGAGCGACTTCTCCTCGTCGTAGAGCGCCGTGCGGTCGATGTCGTTGACCTTGCCCATGCCCTCGCAGCGCGGGCACATGCCACCCAGGTAGACCTCCTGCTTGGCGATCCGGCGCTCGGTGCGCCCGCCCTTCTCGGTGGTCATCATCCCGCTCGCCTTGCGGGTGGGGACGTTGAAGGAGTACGCCGTCGGCGGGCCGACGTACGGGTCACCGAGCCGGCTGAAGAGGATCCGCAGCATCGCGTTGGCGTCGGTCGCGGTGCCGACCGTCGAGCGCGGGTTGGCGCCCATCCGCTCCTGGTCGACGATGATCGCGGTGGTGAGGCCTTCGAGGTGGTCGACGTCGGGCCGCGCCAGCGTGGGCATGAAGCCCTGCACGAACGCGCTGTAGGTCTCGTTGATCATCCGCTGCGACTCCGCCGCGATGGTGGCGAAGACCAGCGAGCTCTTCCCGGAGCCGGACACCCCGGTGAAGACGGTCAGGCGACGCTTGGGCAGCTCGACGCTGACGTTCTTGAGGTTGTTCTCACGTGCGCCCTCGACGCGGATCAGCGCGTGGTCGTCGGCCGGGTGTGTGGTGGTCATCGTGCGCGTCTCCCCTGTCGTGTGGCCTCCCGTGGCGGGGGCAATCCTGCCAGTACGACGCCTCGAGCGCCGGTGCTGTGACCGGCCCCAGCCCCTCGGGTGGGGTGCAGGGTTTGTCCAACGTGTCAGTGTCGATGCATGAGCACCCACGACGACCGGACCGCGACCGTTGCCGAGATCATGGAGGAGGCCGACATCGCCGTGCTGACCTACGTGTCGCTGGACGGCCACCTGGTCTCCACGCCCATGGGCACCCAGGACTTCGAGGACCCCGCCACCACCTGGTTCCTCACCGAGCGCAGCAGCGACAAGGTGCGCGCCATCGAGGCCGACCCGCGGGTGAACGTGTCGTACTCCAGCAAGGCAGGGTGGGTCTCGCTGACCGGCACCGCCCACGTCAGCGACGACCGCGCCAAGCTCCACGAGCTCTGGGACGCCTCGGCGGGCGCCTTCATGTCCGGCGGTCCCGACGACCCGGACAACGTGCTGCTGCGCATCGACGGCGCCACCGCGGAGTTCTGGGAGTCCCCCGGCAAGGTCGCCGTCGCCGTCCAGATGGCCAAGGGGCTCGTCAGCGACGACAAGCCCGACCTCGGCGACAACGACACCGTCCAGCTCTGAGCCGAGCGCCCTGTGCTGGTCGACGCCCACGGTCCCGCCACCGCCGACGAGGCGTGGCGGCGCTTCACCACGCCCGCGACGTGGCCGTCGTGGGCGCCGCTGATCCGTGACGTGGAGGCCTCGGACGAGGTGCTGGCAGTCGGCACGACCGGTCGGGTGCAGGGCCCGGCCGGGGTGGCCGTCGACTTCGAGGTGACCGGGGTCGACCCCGTCCTGCGCTCGTGGACCTGGCGCGCCGCCGTCGGACCAGCGGCGGTGTCGATGGACCACCACGTGCTGCCTGCGCCCGGTGGGGGCAGCCGGGCGTTGCTGCGCGTGCCGGCTCCGGCCGCGGCCGTGCTGCAGCCCTACCGGCTGCCCGCCGGTGCGGCGCTGCGCGGCCTGGTGCGCGAGCCCGGCGGCGACGGTGCACCCGAGGCGGTCGAGTCGTTCGACTTCGCCTTCGCGCCGAACTACGTCGCCCCGGCGCGTGCCTTCGGCGTCACGCCCGCGACGACCACGGTGGAGGTCGGCCCCGAGTGGCTCTTCGTCCGCTACGGCCCGTGGCGCCTGGTGACACCCAGGTCCAACCTCGCCTCGGCCGAGCTCACCGGTGGCTTCGCGTGGCACCGCACGGCGGGCCCTCCCCACCTGTCGCTGAGCGACCGGGGAGTCTCGTTCACCACCAACGGCGACCGTGCCCTCTGCCTGACCTTCCACGAGCAAGTCCCCGCCATCGACCCCACCGGCACCATCACGCACCCCGGGGCCACGGTCGCTGTCGCCGACCCGCGCCGGCTCGCGACCGCGCTGGGGTTCGCGCTGGACGATTGACGACTAGGGTCGCGGAGCATGGACATGCTGCGGGGAGCCCAGATCGCCGAGGCCCGACTGACCGACTGGCGCAAGCTGGCCCAGGGACTGCACGCGCGCTACCTGACCGACGGCTTCGCCGCTGGCGTGCGCTTCGCCGCCGCGGTGGGCGAGGCGGGTGACACGATCGGGCACCATCCGCGCGTGACGATCGGTGAGGGGCACGTCGACCTCGAGCTGGTCACCTCAGACGCGATCTACCGCGAGGACGATGGCACCGAGCACGTCGTCGAGTGGGTGACCCAGCAGGACGTCGACCTCGCGCGCCGGGTGACCGGGATCGCCGCCGACCACGGTCTGACAGCCGACCCGGCGTCCGTGTGCGAGGTCGAGCTCGGCCTCGACACGACGGACTCGGGCGCCGTCGCCCCCGTGTGGGCGGCCCTCCTGACGGGCGACGCGGCGTCCCAGGGGCGTGGGTCACCCAGCGACGAGGTCCGCGACGCCACCGCCCGGGTCCCCAACCTGTGGTTCGACGACGCTGCGGACGACCAGCCCGCCGCCCAGCGGTGGCACGTCGAGGTGTACGTCGCTCCGGAGGCGCTCGAGCAGCGGGTCGCCGCCGCCGTCGCGGCGGGCGGCACCGTCGTCGACGACGGCAGCGAGAGCGGGCTGACGGTGATCGCCGACCAGGACGGCAACCGGGGCGTCATCTGCGTCGACACCTCGGCTGCGACGACGGCCTGACCGTGCAGCCCCTGCGTCAGCTCCCGTCCGAGCGCGGGCGCGCGTCCGGGTCGTCGTAGCGCACGGCCTCGTCCGGGAAGTCCTCGCCGGTCGGGTGGCCGGTGCCCGGCGACCCCTCCGTCGGGTCGTAGTCCCCGTCGGCGGCAGCGCCCGTCGTGGTGGACGACTCCGCGGCCGCCTCCTGCTCGTCGTCGAGCCTGCCGAGCTCCTCGGATCCGTCGTGGCTCATGGTCGTCCTCCGTCTCGTGGGTGTCCCTGTCGGGTACCCGCCCACCCGATCGGCATGCGGCCACGCCCGGACGCTCAGGCTCTCGCGATCTCGAGCCCCAGCCACTCACCCAGCGCGTCGAGCTCGTCGTGCACCCGCCGGCGCCGGGCCGCGGACCAGTCGCCGTCCTCGTGCACCGCGTCGACGATCAGCGCGCCCGCCTCCCGGTCGGCCGTCGCGTCGACCTTGCCCACCAGCTCGTCGCCGTCGAGCACCGGCATCGCCCAGTAGCCCCACTGCCGCTTTGCGGCGGGCTTGTACATCTCGAGCTGGTAGTCGAAGGCGAACAGGTCCTCCATCCGCTTCCGGTCGAAGACCAGCCGGTCGAGCGGCGAGAGGATCGCCGTGCGGCCATCGAAGTCGTCGAGGTCGTCCACGCGCGCCGGGTCCACCCGCCACAGCCCGCGCACGCCGTCGACGCGAGCGGCCGTGCCGGTGCCGCGGACGTCGTACCTCTCGTCCCACGCCTCGAGTGCCCGCGGGCGCGCGATGCCGAGCGCGCGGAGCCTCCGGGCGGCGAGCGTGCGGTGGGCCTCCTCCGCGGGCACCGCGGGGTCGCCGGGATGGACCCGCTCGGCGAGGTCCCAGCGACGCTCACGTCCCTCCCGCGACGCGACGGCGACCTCGCCGCGCGCCTCCATGCACTCGAGGAGCTTCATCACGTTCTTGTCGTTGGTCCACCCCGTGGAGCGCCACGGCACCTCGCAGGTGTCGGGCAGGTCCCGGGCCGCGGTCGGTCCTTCCGAGCGCAGCAGCGCCAGGATGTCGCGGCGGCAGCCGTCGTTGGCGGCCACCCAGTCGGCGAGGTCCTCCTGCCACTCCTTCAGCGGCGGCTCCCCCGGCCAGGCGTCCATGTCGGCCCGGTGCAGCGCGACGTCCTCGCTGGGCAGCAGCCGCGCCCGCAGCTCGACGAGCGCGCCGTCGCCGACGAGCGCCTCGAGGTCCTCGGGCTGGTAGGCGTCGCCGAGGCGGGTCCACAGCGTGAGGTCCGTGTGGTGCGCCACCACGCGGGTGAGGTCGACCTGGAGGGAGCCGAGGTGTCGCACCACGTCCAGCACGTCGCGTGGTCGCGGTGCGGCGAGCAGCTGGGCGCGTACGGCGATGCGCCGGGCCTGCCGCGACGTCAGCTCGAGGCTCGGAGTGGGGCCCATGGCGGGATCCTAGGCACAGCCAAGGACCGCGGACCGGTGTGTCGGGGCCAGGCCGGCATGGCCCCAACGGGCCATTCGCGACGCAGGTCAGCCATTACTGCTCGGTTCGGGCCCACGCTGCGCCGCGCGGTGCGACCGTGGACGGCATGTGGGACACCGTCGAGACCAGCTCGGTCCACCTCTCTCACGACCTGCCGTGCAGCGAGTGCGGCCACGGTCGTCACACCTACCTGCCGTGCTCCGACACGTGCAGCTGCACCCGCGGGCGCGACCGCGTGCTCAGCCACGCCTGAGCACGGCCGGGCCCCGGCGTCCGGTCAGCGCTCGCGCACCGAGTCGTCCTTGGCGCGCCGCCTGATCCGCCGGCCCACCTTCGACGTGAGCCGCTCGCGAGGCGGTGGGTTTCCGTCCTCGTCGAGCGCGTAGGACTCCACCTTCGCCAGCTGGGGCCGGTCGTGGTCGCCGAGCACCTCGCCGGTGACCCACCACATCCGCAGGCTGGGGCCGGCCAGGCGGAGGAACGCCAGGTTGTTGTCGAACCAGGGTCCCTCGGCGTAGGTCCAGGTGAGGGGGGCGTCAGGCACCCGCGTCGACCTCGACGCCAGGCGACCCATCGGGCCCGCCACGCCGTAGGACAGCACGGCCGTGGCGAACCGCATGTTGCGCGAGAGCGGGTTGCGCATCGGGGAGCAGACGGCCTGCAGCACCGTCGAGCGCAGCGCCGGGCCACCGTGGCTGGGGCGTGCCTCACTGACGTAGCTGTGGTGCACGTCGCCGGAGAGGAAGGTGACCGTCGAGGGGGCGCGACCCCGCCGGCCGGCGGCGACCTCCATCACCTGGCCGGCGACCTCCTGGAAGCTCCGCTGGAACGCGCCCCAGTGCTCGAGGTCGACCACCTGGCGCAGCCGCTCCCCCATCCGGCCGCCCCGCTCCCCCCAGGCGCCCTGGGCGAGGGCCTCGCTGAACGCCTCGAGGTGGTGGAGGCCGCGGGCCAGGAGGAACGGCAGGGACGTGCCGATGAGCAGGTGGTCGACGTCGCCGCGCAGCTGCTCGTCGAGCCACGCTGCCTCGTCGTCGTCGAGCATCGCCCGGTCGTCGGGATCGAGCTTGCGCGCGGCGCGCGAGTCGACCACCACCAGGCGGGCCTGCGTGTCGAAGTCGCGGGTGAAGCTCCAGCGGTAGCTCTGCGGCTGCTGGTCGACCCGGTCGGCGAACGCGTCGAGGAACGGCCCGAGGTCGTGCTCGTCGTCGCCGCGGTGCGCCCGCACCTCGGCGTACACCTCGTCCTTCTCGCGCTCGACCGGCGACAGGTTGCCGAGGTGCTGGTAGACCCAGTACGACGCCAGGCCGGCGACGATGCGGCCGTGCCACCACGAGGTGGCCTCCATCTCGCGACGCCAGTCTATCGAGGTGTTCCAGTCGTCGCGGATGTCGTGGTCGTCGAAGATCATCGCGCTGGGCACGGTCGACAGCAGCCACCTGTTGGCCGGGTCGGACCAGGCCAGCTCATAGAGGTGGGCGTACTCCTCGTAGTCCTTGAGCTCGGTCCACGGTGCCTGCTCGATGTCGCGGCGGGACTCGATGAACTCCCGCATCGCATCGGTGGTCTCGTCGGCGTAGACCTGGTCGCCCAGGAAGAGCACCAGGTCGGGCAGCCGGTCCGGGTCGAGGTCGGGGTCGTCCGGGTCGGCGGGCTCGACCTGGCCGGCGACGCGCAGCGCCCACGCACGCAGCGCGTCGACGCCGTGGGTCCTGTTGCCCTTCTCGTCGTGGGAGACCGACGTGCGGCAGGAGCCGAACGCCATGTCGAGCGGCCGTCCCGCCTCGAGGGTGGCGATGACGGGGTCCGGGAACGGCGACCCCGCGGGTGGCCAGGCGCGGTCGTCGTCGACGTCGACGGTGTAGGCCTCGGTCGTGCCGGGCTCGAGGCCGTCGAGCTCGACGAGGGCGTAGTGGTGGCCGTGGACCACGAAGGTCGGCGCGGTCGCGGAGGCCGGACCCCGGGTGACGGTGACGGTGGCGGGGCCGTCGGTCTCGACCCAGACGGCCGCCGAGGTCTCGTCGACGTAGCGGAGCAGCGGACCGAGGACCAGCCGGTCCTCCCGGTCGTGCATGGACGCCGTCATGGGCGGAGGAGCACCTTGATCGCGCGGCGCTCGTCCATCGCCCGGTAGCCCTCGGCCGACTCGGACATCGGCAGCGTGAGGTCGAAGACCTTCCCCGGGTCGATCGCGCCGGACAGCACGCGGTCGAGCAGGTCGGGCAGGTAGCGGCGCACGGGAGCCATGCCGCCGGCGAGCCCGACGTTCTTCTGGAACATGCGGCGCACCGGCAGCTCGACGCCGTGGGGCACCCCGACGAAGCCGACGGTCGAGCCCGGTCGGGCGACCGTGAACGCCGTCTTCATCGCGCCGTCGGTGCCGACGCACTCGAGCACGGCGTCCGCGCCCACGCCGTCGGTGAGGTCGGCGATGTGCGCCTCCCCCTCCTTGCCGCGCTCGGCGACCACGTGGGTGGCGCCGAAGGAGCGGGCGATCGCCTGGCGGGGCTCGTGCCGCGACATCGCGACCACGCGCTCGGCACCCATCTGGGCCGCAGCGAGGACGCCGCTCAGGCCCACCGCGCCGTCGCCGACGACCACCACGGTGTGGCCGGGCTGCACGCCCGCGGCGACGGCGGCGTGCCAGCCGGTGGCCATGACGTCGGTCAGGGCCAGCAGGGACGGGACCAGGTCGTCGTCGGGCATCCCGTCGGTCGCGACCAGGCTGCCGTCGGCCTGGGTCACCCGGGCGTACTCCCCCTGGCCGCTCTGGGTGATCCCGAGGTTGACGCACGCCGACTGCATGCCCGCGCGGCAGTGCGCGCAGGTGTTGTCGCAGTGGCAGAACGGCACGATGACGAAGTCGCCGACCTTGGTGGCCGAGACGTCCGAGCCGACCTCCTCCACCACGCCGACGCACTCGTGGCCGATGGTGGAGCCCGCGTGGACGTCGTTCTCGCCGCGGTAGGGCCACAGGTCGGAGCCGCAGATGCACCCGGCGACCACCTTGACGATGGCGTCGGTGGGCTCCTCGATCCGCGGGTCGGGCACGTCCTCGAAACGGATGTCGCCCGGGGCATGGATGGTCGTTGCACGCATGCGGCGATCCTGCCACGGTGGTCGAGGGCCGTCCCCTCCCTGCGGGCGAAGGTCTGACGAGGGTGCGGACCGCCGTCGGAGTGCCGATCTCGCTTTATCTCATATCTGAGATACCGTGTCCGGCATGGCTGACTACAAGGGTCGCATCGGCAACCTCATCCGCGACGCCCGCAAGCACCGCGGGCTCACCCAGCACCAGCTGGCCGAGCTGCTCGGCACGAGCCAGAGCGCCATCAACCGCATCGAGAAGGGTCACCAGAACCTCTCCCTCGAGATGCTCGCCCGCATCGGCGCGGCACTCGACTCCGAGATCGTCGCCCTGGGCGCCGGTCCCACGCACCTGCGGGTCGACGGTCCCACGACGCTGTCCGGCTCGATCGACGTCAAGACCTCCAAGAACGCCGGCGTCGCACTGCTGTGCGCCTCGCTGCTCAACAAGGGGCGTACGACGCTGCGCAAGGTCGCGCGCATCGAGGAGGTCAACCGGCTGCTCGAGGTGCTCAACTCCCTCGGCGTGGCCACCCGCTGGCTCAACGAGGACAACGACCTCGAGATCGTCCCGCCGGCCCACCTCGACCTCTCGCAGATCGACGAGGGCGCCGCGCGGCGCACCCGCTCGGTGATCATGTTCCTCGGTCCCCTGCTCCACCGCACCGAGGAGTTCGAGCTCCCCTACGCCGGCGGCTGCAACCTCGGCACCCGCACCGTCGAGCCGCACATGGCCGCCCTGCGCCCCTTCGGCCTCGAGGTGAAGGCCACCGACGGCGCCTACCACGCCCGCGTCAACCGGGCCCTCGAGCCCGAGCGCCCCATCGTGCTGACCGAGCGCGGCGACACCGTCACCGAGAACGCGCTCATGGCCGCCGCGCTGCACCCCGGTACCACCGTGATCCGCAACGCCTCGTCCAACTACATGGTCCAGGACCTCTGCTTCTACCTGCAGAAGCTCGGCGTCACCGTCGAGGGCATCGGCACCACGACCCTCAAGGTCACCGGCCGCTCGTCGATCGACGTCGACGTGGACTACGCGCCCGCCGAGGACCCGATCGAGGCGATGTCGCTCCTCGCGGCCGCCATCGTGACCAAGTCGTCCATCACCATCCGCCGGGTGCCGATCGAGTTCCTCGAGATCGAGCTCGCGACCCTCGAGGAGATGGGCTTCCGCTACGACCGCTCCCCCGAGTACGCCGCCCTCAACGGCGAGACCCGCCTGGTCGACATCACCACGCGTCCCTCCGAGCTCCGAGCGCCCCTCGACAAGATCCACCCGATGCCGTTCCCGGGCCTCAACATCGACAACCTGCCGTTCTTCGCCGTCATCGCGGCGGTGGCCGACGGCCAGACCCTCCTCCACGACTGGGTCTACGAGAACCGCGCCATCTACCTCACCGAGCTCAACAAGCTCGGCGCCCAGGTCAAGCTGCTCGACCCCCACCGCGTGCTCGTCGAGGGGCCGACGCACTTCTCCGGCGCGGAGATCGTCTGCCCGCCCGCGCTGCGCCCCGCCGTGGTGCTGCTGATCGCGATGCTCGCCTCGAAGGGCCGCAGCGTGCTGCGCTCGACGTACGTCATCCACCGCGGCTACGAGGACCTCGCCGAGCGGCTCAACGAGCTCGGCGCCAACATCGAGACCTTCCGGGACATCTAGCCACTCGCTGGTCGAGAGCGAGGCACGAGCGAGGCGTATCGAGACCCCTTGTTGCTGGGTTCGTAGGTACCTGGATCGCCGGGTCTCGGTACGCCACGTCGCGACCTCGTGCCTCGGTCGCGGTGGCACTCGACCTGGTTGAGCGACGCCGCCTGCTCGTGCCTGGCAGTCGGCTGCTCAACCAAACAGCGTCTCCACCCAGGCGCGGGACTGCTTGCCCATGGCGGGCGGCGCGGTCATGTCGGCGGTGATCCTCGGCATCGGTGCGGTGTGCTGGCCGGCGTTGCGGTGCCAGTCGTTCTCCGCCTCGACCAGCATGCCCAGGTCGGCGCGCGCGAGGAACACCCCGTGCCCCTCGGGGCACGAGCTGACCGTCGCCTCGCCGTGGGTCCGCTGATCCATCTCGACACCGCACCGGGGACACGTCATGCTCTCCATCCCCCGACGGTACCGCTGACCCCCATACTTCTCGCGTGGAACCACCGCACCTGTCCGGACCGGGCTACCTCGACGCGCCGCGACCGCTGGCCTTCGCCCACCGTGGCGGCGCCTACCACCCGGACATCGAGGGCCTGGAGAACACGCTCGCGGCGTTCACCCACGCGGTCGAGCTCGGCTACACCTACCTCGAGACCGATGTCCACGTGACCAGCGACGGGGTGCTGCTGGCCTTCCACGACACGGTCCTCGACCGGGTGACCGACCGCACCGGCAGCATCGCGGAGTCGACGTACGTCGAGGTGCAGCAGGCACTCATCGGCGGGCGCGAGCGCGTGCCGACGCTGGCCGACCTCTTCG
This sequence comes from Nocardioides sp. Soil_C_8, assembly GCF_057656315.1. NCBI lineage: Bacteria > Bacillati > Actinomycetota > Actinomycetes > Propionibacteriales > Nocardioidaceae > Nocardioides > Nocardioides sp. Soil_C_8. The sequence continues at coordinate 610,345 of NZ_JBDGKQ010000003.1, read as the reverse complement.
ACGCCTTCCCGCAGGCGCGCTTCAACATCGACCTGAAGTCCGAGGGGGCCGTCGAGTCCCTCGCCCGCTTCATCGAGGAGCGCGAGGCGTGGGACCGGGTGCTGGTCGGCTCCTTCTCGGGCCGCCGGATGAACGCGTTCCGCCGGCGCACGGCGGGCCGGGTCGCCACCTCCGCCCACCCGCTCGAGGTGGTCGCGTTCGTGGTGTCCCCGAGCGCCCGTCTCGCCCGGTGGCTCACCCGCGGACGGCCCGTGGCGCTCCAGGTGCCCCACCGCCGCGGTCGCGTGCTCGTGGTCTCGCGCGGGCTCGTACGACGCGCGCAGGCGGCCGGCGTGCAGGTGCACGTCTGGACCATCGACGACCCAATCGAGATGAACGCCCTCCTGGACCGTGGTGTCGACGGCATCATGACCGATCGCACGGACATACTCAGGGACGTGCTCCGCGCCCGCGGACAGTGGAACGGACCCGACCGGTGACGTCAGGGGAACGCATGGAGAGGGACGCATGACCGACGTGGAGGGCGGCATCGCCAACCTGCAGCCGCTCGAGCAGGCGCGCGAGCAGAAGGCCTGGTACTGGTACGACTGGGCCAACAGCGCCTACACGACGACCATCGGCACCGTCTTCTTCGGCCCCTACTTCATCAACCTGGCCGAGAACGCCGTCGGCGGCGAGGACGGCCGCTTCGAGGCGTTCGGGCTCTCGCTCCCGCCGGACTCGCTGTTCTTCTGGCTGATCACCCTGTCCACGATCCTGTCCGCGCTGATCCTGCCGCCGCTGGGCGCGTACGCCGACCGCGTGGCCAACAAGAAGCGGCTGCTGGCGACCCTGGCCTGGATCGGCTCGTTCTTCGCGGCGCTGATCTTCTTCGCCACCGGCGACAACTGGCAGCTCGCCGCCGTGGGCATCGTGCTGGGCAACCTGTTCTTCGGCGCGGCCGGTGTCGTCAACGACTCCATCCTGCCGCTCATCTCCGACGAGGACGACCGCGACCGGGTCTCGTCACGTGGCTGGGCGTTCGGCTACCTCGGCGGCGGGCTCCTGCTGGTGCTCAACCTCGCGGTCTACCTCGGGCACGAGGCGCTCGGACTCGACGAGGCCCTCGCTGCCCGGCTCTGCATGCTCTCGGCCGCCGTGTGGTGGGCCGGCTTCACGTTCATCCCCTACCTGAGGCTCAACGACCACCCACCGGCCGCGGTCGAGCAGGTCGAGGGCAACGCGGTCCGCCGCAGCTTCGGCCAGCTGGCCGCCACCCTGCGTGACATGCGCCAGTACCCCATGGCGCTGACGTTCCTCGTCGCCTACCTGTTCTTCAACGACGGCATCCAGACCGTCATCGCGTCCGCGTCGGTCTACGGCTCCGAGGAGCTCGGCCACGGCCAGACCATCCTGATCGCCACCATCTTGATGGTGCAGTTCGTGGCCTTCGGCGGTGCGCTGCTCTTCGGTCGGCTCGCCGGCCGGATGGGTGCCAAGCGGACCATCCTCATGGGGCTGGCGATCTGGTGCGTCATCGTGACGGCCGGCCTGTTCCTGCCCGCGGGCAACGTCGCCCTGTTCCTGGTGATGGGCGTCGCCATCGGCATCGTGCTGGGCGGCACGCAGGCGCTGGCCAGGTCGTACTTCTCCCTGCTCATCCCCCGGGGCAAGGAGGCCGAGTACTTCAGCTTCTACCACGCGATGGACCGGGGCACGTCGTGGTTCGGCACGGCCACGTTCGGCATCGTGCTGGCGATCACCGACTCCTACCGACCGGCGCTGTTCGCCCTGATCGCGTTCTTCGTCATCGGCGGCGTGCTGCTCACCCGCGTGGACACCGAGCGCGGCATCCGCGAGGCCGGCAACGACGTACCCGCCGTGATCTGAGCCCGTCGATCCCCTGCGTCCCGCACGACTGGGTCCACCCCCTGGGGTGAAGTTCGTCTCGCCTGAGCGTGGCGGACGACACCGCGAATCCGCGGAATTGTGCTGTCCCCGCTACCGTTGAAGATCGTAGAAGTTCCGGGAGCGGCAGAGCCGCGTCGTCACGAGCGGCGTCACGATCACCTGTCTGGCTCGTTGCACCTGGAGAACCCGAACACAACACAACGGGTGTCAGCAACCCAATGGAGGTGGGCACGGTGGCGGAGCGCACACTACGTGGCGCACGGCTCGGCGGCCAGAGTTTCGAGGATGAGCGCGGCATCGAGTTCGCGGCTCGCCAGCAGGTCGGTTACCGGTGCAAGCAGGGACACGAGTTCGAGGTCACGATGTCGGTCGAGGCCGACATCCCGGCCGTGTGGGAGTGCCCGCGCTGCGGCGCCGAGGCGCTGAGCACGGCGGGCATCCTTCCCGAGGAGAAGGTCGAGAAGCCGGCCCGCACGCACTGGGACATGCTTCTCGAGCGTCGCTCGGAGAAGGAGCTCGAGGACATCCTCAAGGAGCGGCTCGAGCTGCTGCGCGGCGGCGAGATCGGCCCCGCGCACCTGCACCGCGCCAACAAGAAGAAGCGGGTCAGCTGACCGGCTGATCCAGCCGGTCGAGCCTCACTCGACGACGTCGCCCCGGACCACCGGGCCTCCGGGCCCCGGTCCGGGGCGCTCGTCGTCTCCGGGCCCGAAACCGGGACCGAAGCCGAAGCCCCGGCCGGCCCCGGGGCGTCCGAACGGCGTGCCGAACGCGGGCGCGACCACGAGACGGCGCTCGACCACCGTGGTCAGCAGCCGGCGCGCCACGGGACGCGTGAACGGCAGGATCAGCACGATCCCGAGGACGTCCAGGACGAAACCGGGGCTGAGCATCAGGGTGCCGCCGATCAGGACGAGGGCGCCGTCGGCGATCTCCTTCGCCGGCATCCGGCCGCGCTGCAGCGCCTCGCGCAGCGCGGTCCACGCCCGGCCGCCCTCACGCTTGATCAACCACGCGCCGAGCATGCTGTCGAGGACGAGGAGGACGATGGTCCACCACGGCCCCACGAGCTGGCCGACCTGCAGGATGGCCCAGATCTCGACGAGCGGAACGATGACGAAGGCGGCGGCGAGGGTCGGGCGAACCCACCGGCGCCGGCGCCGTGGTGCTGCGGACGGGGTGGGAGCGGTCATGCCCGTCCCCGGCCGTGTCGCAGCTGCTGGCGGCGCTCGGAGAGCCCCCACCGCGTGATCATGCGTAGGGACTCGCTCGCGACCTGGCCGCTCATCTTGGAGTCCCCGCGCTCGCGCTCGATGAACTCGATCGGGACCTCCGTCAGGCGGAGGCCACGGCTGACGGTGCGGTAGGCGAGGTCGGTCTGGAACACGTATCCAGTAGACCTCACCGAGGCAAGGTCGATCGCCTCGAGCGTCGTACGACGGAACAGGCGGAAGCCGGCGGTCGCGTCCTTCACCCGGATCCCGAGCAGCAGCCGGACGTAGAGGTTGCCGCCGCGCGAGAGCAGCAGGCGGTGGACCGGCCAGTTCACGACCGAGCCGCCCGGCACGTAGCGCGAGCCGATCACGAGGTCGGCGGTGCGCAGGGCGTCGAGCAGCAGCTGCAGCTGCTCGGGCTGGTGCGAGCCGTCGGCGTCCATCTCCCCGATGACGTCGTAGCCCGCGGCGAGCGCCACGTCGAAGCCGTGGAGGTAGGCCGCGCCGAGCCCGGCTTTCTCGGTGCGGTGCACGACGCCGACAGCCGGGTCCGCGGCCGCGAGCCGGTCGGCGAGCTCCCCGGTGCCGTCCGGGCTGTTGTCGTCGACGACCAGCACGTCGACGCCGGGCTGCGCGGCGCGCAGCCGCCCGACGATCCACTCGAGGTTCTCCGACTCGTTGTAGGTCGGGATGACCATCACGCAGCGACCGAGGCCGTCGACACTCACGCGGGCGTACCTCGCTCCAGGGGTTGCGGGGACTGCGGCGCCGACGCGCGCTGCAGCTGGTGGTCGGCACCGTCGCGCCGGCGACGACGATAGGTGATGAGGACCACCGCTGTGTGCAGGACGAGGAAGAGCATCACGAGTCGTCCCGGCCAGACACCGAGGCGGACGGCGACGGTCTCGGTCGTGCTGAGGCCGACGTCCTCCACGAGGACCTCCTGGCCCCGCGCCGGCACCGAGGCGACCACCGACCCGTCGGGCCGTACGACGCCGGAGATCCCGTTGATCGCGGCCACCACGACCCAGCGGCCGGTCTCCTGGGCGCGCAGCCGGCTGATCTCGAACTGCTGGGCGAGCTGGCCGGTGCGGCTGAACATCGCGTTGCTGGTCTGCACCGTCACCAGCTCGGCGCCGCGGGCCACCTGCCCGCCGATGCCGTCGTCGTACGCCACGTCGAAGCAGATCGCGTCGGCCACGCGGAGGTCGCCCACCCGGATCGGCTCGAGGCTGGTGCCGCGGACCATGTCGCGGGGCACCTCGGTGAGCCGGCCGTACGTCGACGGCATCCAGCTGCTGCCCCGGAACGGGATGTACTCGCCGTAGGGCACCGGGTGTCGCTTGGTGTAGCGGTCGCCGCTGCCGAGGCCCGGCCGGTAGACGATCCCCTGGTTGAGCACCTGGGTGTCGTCGAGCGGGTTGCTGTTGGTGCCGCCCACCAGGATCGGCACGTCGATCGCGTCGGAGGCCGCGACGATGCCGGCGTGGACCTCGGTGTCGAGGAACGGGTCGACCGCCGTCGAGTTCTCCGGCCAGACCACGAAGTCGGGGCGCGGCTGCTCCCCCGCTGCCACCGCGTCGGCGAGGTCCTCGGTGAGCCGCACGTGGTTGGCCGTCACCTCCCGGTGGACCGCCGGCACGTTGAGCCCGGTGCCGGGCACGTCTCCCTGGACGGCCGCGACGGTGGCCGTGCCGGTGCGCTCCAGCGGGAAGGGCACGAGCGCGGGCGCGAGGGTGACCACGGCCAGCGCGGCCACGGCGACGTACGTCGCGCGCGAGGGCGAGCGCACCTGCAGCACCGCCCAGGCGAGCGTGGTGCCGGTGAGCGCCACCAGGAAGCTGACGCCCGTCATGCCGATCCAGGGCAGGGCGTCGGCCCACGGGGTGCCTGCGGTGGCGTAGACCAGCCGGCCGAACGGCATCCCGCTGAAGGGGAAGCCGCTGCGCCACGTCTCGATCCCCACCCACCACAGGGCGGCGAGGACGGGCCAGGCGCGCACCCGCATGCTCCACGCGATCCCGACACCGAGCGGCACGAAGAAGGCCGCCTCCATCGCGCACATCGCGATCCACGCGTCCGTGCCGACCGAGCGCATCCACACCATCACCGCGTAGACGAAGGCGGTCCCGAAGACCAGGCTCGGGAGCCAGGCGCGGCGCGGTCCGAGGCCGCGCACGCAGAGGACGAGCACCGCGATCGCGGGAGGCATCAGCCAGGAGTGGCCGATCGGCTCGAACGCCGCCGCCAGCACGAGCCCGCCCACGAGGGCGAGGAAGCAGCGGACCAGCACGCACAGACCGTAGCCGACGACCGGGCGCCGACGAGCACCGTCGAGCGCCTGCAGCGGAGCGGGAGGAACCGGGGGGCTTCGGACCAACGCACACCCGTCTGGCTGACGAGCGCGCGAAGTTGTCTACGGCCCCGGGGTCCCTCCCGCATCCAGCCCCCGCGGGGCGCCGTCGACTCGTCGACGGACGGTGGGCACCGCTGGCTGGACGTGCCCCACGCTCGTCTCCGCTCTGTCGAAGGCGCCACCCGCGAGCTGCACAGGCGGACCCCGGAACCCTCCCTCCGTCGCGAGGAGGTGTCAACACGTCCCTGACCTGCGACGACGCGCGTTGTCGCAGGTCAACGGACCGGGGAGTGCGTGAAAGTTGTCCGACAAATCTCACCCTTGTCGGCGTGTCGGCGCATGACACGCCGACGATGGGGTATCAGTCGCGCGTCGCCGGGGGTACGACGACCGTGCCCGTCGCGGTCGTGGCGACCACCGGCGGGTCGAGGACCTCGGCGCGTCCGGGTGCCTCGTCGGTGGGTGCGCCCCTCCCGACGACCTGGACGGCGAAGTCCATGACGCGGCTGCGCGTGCCCTCCTTCACCAGCGTCGCGGTGATCTCGAGGACGTCGCCGGCGCGGACCGGAGCCCGGAACTGGACGTCGGAGTAGGACGCGAAGAGGCCCTCGTCTCCGTCGAGCACGATGCACATCTCGGTGGCCACGTCGCCGAACAGGCCCAGGCTGTAGGCCCCGTCGACGAGGTTGCCGGCGTAGTGGGCGTGTGAGTAAGGGACGTAACGGCGGTGGGTCACGACCGTGCCGACCCGGGTGCTGTCACTCATGAGGCCTTCTCCTTCGGCGCCCGCGGGCCCGCGAGGCGGTGGACGATGAACGACGCGACCTCGCCCGGCGTCGTACCCCTGCTGAAGACGCGGTCGACACCGAGCTCGGTGGCCATCGTCTCGTCGAAGCGCGGTCCGCCGACGACGAGAAGCGGGCGCTTGGTGGCCGGGTAGGCCTCGCGGAAGGCCGCGGACATCTCGCGGGTGTTGAGCAGGTGGGCGTCGCGCTGGGTGACGACCTGGGAGACGAGGACGGCGTCGGCCTTCTCCTCGCGGGCGGCCTCGACGAGCTGGGGCACGGACACCTGCGCGCCGAGGTTCACGACCTTGAGCTCGCGGTAGTACTCCAGGCCCTTCTCCCCCGCGAACCCCTTGATGTTGAGGATCGCGTCGATGCCGACGGTGTGGGCGTCGGTGCCGATGCAGCCGCCGACGACCACCAGGCGGCGCCGCATCGACCGCTTGATCGCGGCGTTGGCCTCCTTGGGCGTCAGCAGCGGGTAGTCGCGCTCGACGACCTCGACCGTGCTCGGGTCGACGAGGTGGTTGACGCGGCCGTAGACGACGAAGAACGTGAAGCCCTCCCCCATCGGCTTGGCGTGCACCACGAGCGCCGGGTCCATGCCCATCTTGTTGGCGAGCTGGACGGCGGCGCCCTCGGCGACCTTGGAGTGCTCGATCGGCAGGGTGAAGGACAGCTGCACCATGCCGTCGCCGGTGGTGTCGCCGTACGGGCGGATCAGGCTCATCGCTTCTCCTCCTCGAGGATCTCGGTCGCCGGGTTGTAGTAGTCGGGCGCCTTCTCGGCGACGCCGTCGAGGCCCTTGCCCTTGTCGGCGGGGCGCTTCATGAGGCCGAAGGTGCCGTCGGCGATCGCGGAGAGCAGCGGGGGCTCCCCGGGCACGCTGCGGTCGGCCTTGATCTCCTCGAGCAGGCCGATCGCCTCGCCCAGCACCTCGCGGGCGCGCGAGGCGATGAAGCCGTCGGGCGAGGGGTGGAAGTCCTCGCGCAGGTTGCCGGCGGCGTTCATCACGTAGCGGACGTTCTGCAGCGCCAGGTCGCGGTCGGAGATCCACGGCGTCACGACCGCCTCGGTCATCATCCCGACGAGCAGGATGCCCTGGCCGGTCATGGCGCCGACGAGGTTGAAGAACCCGTCGAGGAGGTAGCCCTTGAAGATGTCGCCGGTCATGTGGCGCGTGGGCGGCATCCACTTGAGGGGCGCGTCGGGGAACAGCTCGCGCGCGAGCATCGCGTGGGCGAGCTCGAGCCGGAACGAGTCCGGCACCTCGGGGTCGATCTCGAAGGCGTGGCCGAGGCCCAGCTGCCAGTCCTCGAGCCCGGCCTCCTTGGCGAAGTACTCGTTGAGCAGCTGGCTCGTCGTGACCGTGTGGGCGGCCTCGATCGCGTCGGCGGTGGTGAGGTAGTTGTCCTCGCCGGTGTTGATGATGATCCCGGCCCGGGCGTGGACCTGGCGGCTGAAGCGCTGGTCGACGAAGGTGCGGATCGGGTTGATGTCGCGGAAGAGGATGCCGTACATCGAGTCGTTGAGCATCATGTCGAGCCGCTCGAGGCCGGCCAGCGCCGCGATCTCCGGCATGCAGAGGCCGGACGCGTAGTTGGTGAGGCGGACGTAGCGGCCGAGCTCCTTCGACGTCTCGTCGAGGGCCGCCCGCATGAGGCGGAAGTTCTCCTGCGTGGCGTAGGTCCCGGCGAACCCCTCGCGGGTGGCGCCCTCCGGCACGAAGTCGAGCAGCGACTGCCCGGTCGAGCGGATCACGGCGATCACGTCCGCCCCCTCGCGGGCGGCGGCCTGCGCCTGCGGGATGTCCTCGTGGATGTCGCCGGTGGCGACGATGAGGTAGATCCACGGCTTGCTCGGGGCGTCGCCGACCTTGGCGATCATCCGCTCGCGCGCGACGCGCTGGCGGTCGACCTGCTTGATGCCTGCGCCCACGGCCTTGCGGGCCGCGGCGCTCGCGCGCTTCGCGTCCTTGCCCTCGGGCACGCGGAAGGTGACCGAGCCGGCCGCCGCCTTCTGCGCGAGGGTCAGCAGGTCGTCGCCCTCGCCACGGACCAGGGCGTCCCAGACCGGGAGGCTGACGCCGTGCTCGAGGCCGACGTCCGCGCGTACGACGTCGGCGAGGCGGTTGACCCACGGCGTGCCGTCGGGGTCGGCCCCGCCGAGGCCGGCGAGGCGCAGGGTGGCGCGCTCGACGCTCACCGTGGTGTGGCGCTGGGCCAGGTCGACGATCGGCTTGCCCACCTGGCGGGCGAGCGTGCGCGCGCGGCGGACATCGGCGCGGTCGATGCCGAGGGCGCTCGTGGGGCGGGCCATGTCAGAGCCTCCGCTCGAAGAGTCCGCGGACGCCCGCGTCGCCGCGCAGCAGCTCCATCGCGAAGGCGGCGTGGCCCGGGACGTAGCCGTTGCCGACGAGCATACGCACGTCGGCGGCCAGGCCCTCGGCACCCAGGGCCGCGGCGCTGAAGCTGGTGGCCATGGAGAAGAAGATCACGGTGCCGCCCTCGGCGGTGGCGAGGATGGCGCCGCCCTCGCAGCCGGGGACGTCGACGCACACCACGGTGACGTCGGCCGGGCCGCCGGCGGCGGTGACGGCGTCGCGCAGGGCGATCGGGTCGCGGGCGTCGGCGACGGCGACGGCGTCGGCGAGGCCGGCTCCGGTGAGCAGGTCGTGCTCGCCCTGGTGGGGCACGACGCCGATGGTGCGGGCCGCGCCGGCCTGCCGCGCGGCGGCGAGGCTGAGGGAGCCGGACTTGCCCGCCCCGCCGATGACGGCGACGACCGGGGCGCGTCCGCGGGCGGCGTACTCCTCCACGACGCGGGCGGTGAGTGCCGGGGCGCCGCAGACGTCCATCACGCTGAGCGAGAGGGCCGGGTCGAGGTCGTCGGGGATCACCGCGGCGATCGAGCGGCCGAAGAGCACGGCGTAGCCGTCGCACGGCACCTGCTCGCTCCTGCCGTCCCAGCGGGCCAGGCCGTCCTCGATGACGAGCGGGGTGAGCGTGAGGCTCACGAGCGTCGCGACACGGTCGCCGACCACGAGGCCGAGCGGCGACTCCGGGCCGACCTCCTCGACGGTGCCGACGAGCATCCCGCCGGAGCCGGTCTCGGGGTTCTGCATCTTGCCGCGGGTGGCGACGATGTCGAGCACCTCCGCACGGACGGCGTCGCCGTTCGTCTCGCCGTACTTCGTGTGCTTGCGCTCGAGCTGGCGGAACGACGCGGCGTCGAGGTTGAGCCGCTCGACGCGGATGCGCACCTCGTCGGGCCACAGCTCGGCGCGGGTGTCGAGGCAGCGGGCGGCCTGGGGCAGCACGGCACCGTCGTCGAGGACGCGGTGCAGGCCGGTCGGATCGCTGGTGCGGACGTCCGCCTGGATGTCCGGGGAAGTGTTCATGCAGGGCATCCTTCTAGGTTCGTCGCGTGCAGCCGCAAATCTTGCGGCGTGGCATTGGACTCGCCGCATGTTCTCCACGTACTCTCCCAGATGTGTCGCCGCACACACAACCGGCGCGCCGTCAGACCTGACCCCCACCGCTCACGCGGGCCGGGGCCACCGCGAGGAGAACCCATGAGCATCGAGACCGCCACCTCGCTGGAGGGGGCACTCGCCACCGGCCAGCCCTACCCCTACCAGCGGGTCGAGCTCGTCGAGCCCGACTGGACCCGCTTCCCGGGCTGGTCCGACGTGACCGCCGCGGACTGGGCCTCCGTCCAGTGGCAGCGCGCCCACTGCATCAAGAACGTCAAGCAGCTGCGCGAGCTGATGGGCGACCTCCTCGACGAGCGCTTCTACGCCGACCTCGAGCGCGACCAGGCCGAGCGGGCCACCATGTCGATGCTCGTGCCCCCGCAGATGATGAACACGATGGTGCCGACGGCGACGCCCGCCGGTGCGGGCTCGCTCACCGAGGCGTTCTACGCCGACCCGGTGCGCCACTACATGATCCCGGTCTTCAGCGACCGCCGCACCGACTGGCCGTCGCACCCGCACGCTGCTCGCGACTCGCTCCACGAGCACGACATGTGGGCCACCGAGGGCCTCACCCACCGCTACCCCACCAAGGTGCTCGCCGAGCTGCTGCCGACGTGCCCGCAGTACTGCGGCCACTGCACCCGCATGGACCTCGTGGGCAACTCGACGCCGGTCATCGACAAGCTCAAGTTCGCCGGCAAGCCCAACGACCGGCTCGGCGACATGATCGCCTACCTCCAGCGCACCCCGTCCGTGCGCGACGTGGTCGTCTCCGGCGGCGACGTGGCCAACATGCCGTGGCCCCGCCTCGAGGCGTTCCTCATGTCGGTGCTCGAGGTCGAGAACATCCGCGACATCCGCCTCGCCACCAAGGCCCTCATCGGCCTGCCCCAGCACTGGCTGCAGCCCGACGTCGTCGAGGGCGTGGCCCGCGTGGCCGCCGTCGCCCGCTCGCGCGGCGTCTCGCTGGCGATGCACACCCACGCCAACCACGCGAACTCCGTGACGCCGATCGTGGCCGAGGCCTCGCGGGCGATGCTCGACGCCGGCCTGCGCGACGTACGCAACCAGGGCGTGCTGCTCGACGGCGTCAACGCCGACCCGCACGCCCTGCTCGACCTGTGCTTCCGGCTCCTCGACGGCGCGCAGATCATGCCCTACTACTTCTACATGTGCGACATGATCCCGTTCTCGGAGCACTGGCGGGTCTCGCTGGCCGACGCCCAGCGCCTGCAGCACCACATCATGGGCTACCTGCCGGGCTTCGCGACGCCGCGCATCGTGTGCGACGTGCCGTTCGTCGGCAAGCGTTGGGTGCACCAGAACGCCGACTACGACACCGAGCACGGCATCTCCTACTGGACCAAGAACTACCGCACGTCCATCGAGGCCGACGACGCCGAGGCCCTGTCGCGCTACTACGAGTACTACGACCCGATCCACACCCTCCCCGAGTCGGGCCAGCAGTGGTGGGAGGAGCACGGGCGTCTCGACGAGGCCTCCCTCAAGGCCGCCGAGATGGCCGAGGCGTCGCGTCGTACCGCCGCCCTCCAGGCCTGGTAGGTCCTCTCCGCCGTCTGTGGAATCCCCGCTCGAGCGGGGATTCTGACTCCCGGAGGCCTTTGCAAACCCCTCCAGGAGTCAGGACTCCCCCACAAGTCGCGGTTGTCCACAGGGCAGTAGCGGCGCGTTTTCGGTCGGGCTCCGGCTGGGCACCACAAGGGGCATGACCGAGTTCCAGCTCTCACTCGACGACGTGTTCCTCCGTCGAGAACTCATCGCCGCTGGGTTGACTGACCGTGACATCCACCAACGTGTGGCTGCCGGCGATCTCACCCGCCTGCGTCATGGCGCGTACGTCGCCACCGAGCTGGTCAAGGGGCTCGACGAGACGGGTTTGGCCCGTGCCCGGGCGCGGGCAGTCCTGCGCACGGCTCACCCCACAGCGGTGCTCAGCCACCAGACCGCTCTGGCCGAGCACGGGGTCGGGACGTGGGGGGTCGGCCCCCACGAGACGCACCTGACCCGGACGGACGGGCGCCCCGGGCGTCGCGAGGCAGGCGTCGTGCACCACCGCGCCACGTTGGGAAGTCGGTGGTGGGCGGTCCACGACGGCATCCCGCTCACGCACCCGGCCCGCGCAGCCATCGAGGTGGTCACGGCGTACGGCGCTGAGGCCGGCCTTGTCGCGGCATGTGGCGTTCTCAACCAGGAGCTCGCCACGCTTGCCGAGCTGCAGGAGGTGGCGAAGGACGCCGTGCGCTGGCCCGGGAGTCTCGGCACCCGGCTCGTCCTGGCACGCGCCGACGCTCGGCTGACCAACGTGGCCGAGGCACGGGTGTGGCACCTCTTCTTCGAGCAGGGGATCGTCCGCCCCGAGCCACAGGTGAAGGTCTGCGACGCACAGGGCAACCTGCTCGGCATCGTCGACTTCCTGTGGCAGGCGCTCGGCGTCTTTCTCGAGTTCGATGGGCGGATCAAGTACGAGCGGCACCGGCGACCCGGTGAGTCCTTGGCCGACTACCTCATGCGCGAGAAGCGGCGTGAGGAACAGATCTGCATCGAGAAGAGCTGGATCTGCATCCGGATCACCTGGGCCGACTTGCAGCGGCCCGCGGTGCTCGCCCGCCGGATTCGCAAGGTCCTCGAGAGCCGCATGCTCGCCCGGTGAAAGGGCGGTTTGTTGAGGGTTTCTGACTCCTGGAGGGGGTTGCAAAGGCCTCCAGGAGTCAGTTTCCCCGCTCGAGCGGGGATTCCACGAGCAGGCGGCAGGCAGGAGCAGACAGGCAGCAGGTGGGTCAAAGGCGGGCGAGGAGGGTGGCGGCGCCGGGGCCGGAGAGGTCGGGCGGGTCGACGGGGCGGCCGTAGAGGAGGAGCAGGAGGGTCTCGGCCGAGGCGGAGACCTCGGCACCGGTGCCGTACGCCCAGTCGGTGTCGGTCGCCACGAGGCGTACGCCGGCGACCCGGCGTCGCGCGCTGCCGCCGACGACGGCGTTCATCGGCCACGGCGTCGCGAGGGTGAACTCGGCGAGGGGCGCCAGAGCCGAGACCGGCACGTGGACCGGGAGCCCGAGGGGGCGGCGTACGTCCATCCCGTGCACGACCGCGTCGGCCAGGGCAGCGACGGGGGGCATCCCGATCGGCGTCACCCCGGAGCGCGCGTTGTCGCGCAGCTGGGCGAGGATCGCGTCCCGGCCGCGGTCGGACCACTCGATGGCCGAGCGGGCGATCATGCGGTTCATCGAGAACCCGTGGCGCACCAGCGCGGCCGCCCCGGCGCCGGCGCCCATCACCGGCGCCCAAGCCAGGTGGGCGGCCACGTCGACCACCCGCCAGTCCGCGCACAGGGACGGCGCCGCCCACTGCTCGGGGCCGAGTCCCTTGAGGGTCTCGATGAAGTCCTCGCGGTGGGCGCGCGTCTGCTCGGCCACCGCGTCGCGCTCCCTCACGGTGCGCTCCCCCGGAGCGCGCCGCGCGCTGGGGCACGGTGACCTGCCATCCACCACACCTACGCCTGTCGGGGCGAGCGGTCAAGGAGTCCCTGCGCGGCGTCGAGCAGCGCGTGACGGTCCGCCAGCGTCAGTCGACGGGACGGTTCTCGACGGGACGGTTCTCGAAGGGCGTCGACAGCACGATCGTGGTGCGGGTGGAGACGCTCGCGACGCCGCGGATGCGGGCGAGCAGCTCCTCGAGCGCGAGCGGCGTCGCGACGCGGATCTTGAGGATGTAGGACTCCTCCCCTGCCACCGACCAGCACGACTCGATCTCGGTGATGCCCTTGAGCCGGTCGGGGTAGTCGTCCGGCTGGGACGGGTCGATCGGCGTGATGGAGATGAACGCGGTCAGTGGCCGACCGAGCTGGTCGTGGTCCACGGTCGCGCCGTAGCCCGTGATCAGGCCACGCTGCTCGAGCCGCTTGACGCGCTGGTGCACCGCCGACGTCGACAGGTCGGTCGCCTTGCCCAGGTCGGTGAACGACATGCGTCCGTCAGCGGCCAGCAGGGCCAGGATCTGCCGGTCCTTGGACTCGACCTCGGAGGAGCTCACGCGCGACACCCTAGTGCGAGCCGGACAGCGCCTCCACCAGGCGCACGGCAGACGAGCCGAGCCCCCACTGCGCGTCGAGCGCGACGACAGCGTCGTGGTCGGCGGGCGTGCGCGGCCGGGTCAGGTCGGGCCCGCCGAGGTCGAGGTCACGGCGTACGGCGACCACGCGCGGCGCAACGGCGAGGTAGTCGGCCGCCGCCTTGATCTTCGCGCGCGGCCCGGGGCCCATGTCGGAGTCGGGGTCGCTCGCCGCGGCGACGACGGCGTCGATGGTGCCGAACCGGTTGAGCAGCGTGGCCGCGGTCTTGTCGCCCACGCCCGCAACGCCCGGGAGGCCGTCGGAGGCGTCACCGCGCAGCGTCGCGAGGTCGGCGTACTGACGGGCGTCGACGCCGTACTTGCCGCGCACCCAGGCGTTGTCGACGCGCTCGTGCTTGCTCACCCCGCGGGCGACGTAGAGCACCCGCACCTCGGCGTCGTCGTCGACGAGCTGGAACAGGTCGCGGTCACCGGTCACGATGTCGACCGGCATCCCGGCGTCGGTGGCGAGGGTGCCGATGACGTCGTCGGCCTCCATCTCGGCGTGCCCGACCTTGGCGATCCCGTAGGCCTCGAGCACCGACTCGATGATCGGGACCTGTGCCTCCAGCGGGCCGGGCACCTCCTCGACGTCGGGTCGCGGACCGGGGATCGCGCGGACCACCCGGTGGGCCTTGTAGGAGGGCAGCAGGTCGACGCGCCACTGCGGGCGCCAGTCGTCGTCCCAGCAGCACGCCAGGTGCGTCGGGTCGTACTCCCCCACCAGGCGGCTGATGAAGTCCATCAGCCCGCGGACGGCGTTGACGGGGGTGCCGTCGGGGGCCTTCATCGAGTCGGGGACCCCGAAGAACGCCCGGAAGTAGAGCGAGGCGGTGTCCAGCAGGAGGAGACGGTCGGTCATGGGAGCAGCCTCTCAGTCGGCGAGCACGCTGTAGGCGATGACGCCCCGCTTGAGCAGCCGGGCGGTCGCCCTGGCGGTGTCGCGCAGCTCCCGCTCGCCCGCCGCGTCGGCGACCTGGCCGCACAGGTCGAGCAGCTGCTTCATCCAGCGCACGAAGTCGCCCGCTGACAGTCCGGTCACCATCAGCACGTCGTCGAGGTCGTCGCCCTCCGCCCACCGCCACGCAGCCCAGGCGAAGCCGATGTCGGGCTCGCGGAGGAAGTCGAGCCGGTGGTCGCGCTCCAGGGCGTCGAGCTGGCTCCAGAGGCGGACCAGCTCGGCGAGCACCGGCCGCACCTGGCCGCCCGGCATCTTGGGCGACGAGGCGTCGTCGGCGCGCCTGGCCTCGAACACCAGCGCCGACAGCACCGCGGCCAGCTCCGATGGCGCGAGCCCGTCGAACAGCCCGGCCCGGATCGCCTCGGCGGCGACGAGGTCCATGTCGGTGTAGATCCGCCGCAGGTGCGAGCCCTTCTCGGTGACCGTGTCGCCCTCGAGGTACCCGAGGGCGGTCAGCACGTCGCAGACCCTGTCGAAGGTGCGGGCCACGGTGTTGGTGCGGTTGTCGACCCGCCGCTTGAGGGTCTCGGTGTCGCGCTGCAGCTTGAACCAGCGCTCGGCCCACCGGGCGTGGTCCTCGCGCTCGGGGCACTGGTGGCACGGGTGCGCCTTGAGCTCGGCGCGCAGGCGGGCGATCTCGCGGTCCGTCGGGGTGTCGCTGAAGGAGTCGCGCTGCTTCGTGCGGCGCTCCCCCGGGGCGTCGAGGCCGTGGGCCTTGGCCCGCAGCGCGGTGGCGAGGTCGCGTCGCATGGCGGGGTTGCGCCCGTTGAACGACTTGGGGATCCGCATCCGGCCGATGGCCTCGACCGGGGTCGGGAAGTCCATCGGCGCGAGGCGGCGGGCCTGGCGGTCGGCCGTGAGGACGTAGGGGCGCGGCTCGTCGCCGGAGTGGCCCGGGTCGATCACGACCGCGAGGCCGCTGAACTTGCCGGCGGGCACGTGGATCACGTCGCCCGGGCGGAGCTTGCCGAGGGAGCGCATCGCCTCCTCCCGCCGGTCCATCCGGCGCTCGCGCGCGGCGCCCTTCTCGAGGTCGGAGATCTGCCGGCGCAGGCCGGCGTACTCCATGAAGTCGCCGACGTGGCACGTCGCGGCCTCGCGGTAGCCCTCGAGGGCCTCCTCGGCCTTGTGGACCTGCCGCGCGAGCCCGACGACGGCCTTGTCGGCCTGGAACTGGGCGAAGGACTGCTCGAGCAGCTCGCGGGACGTCGCGCGGCCGAACTGGTGCACGAGGTTGACGGCCATGTTGTAGGACGGACGGAAGGAGGAGCGGAGCGGATAGGTGCGGGTGGACGCCAGACCGGCGACCTCGCGGGGGTTCATCCCGGGCTGGTAGAGCACGACGCCGTGGCCCTCGATGTCGAGGCCACGCCGCCCGGCCCGCCCGGTGAGCTGGGTGTACTCCCCCGGCGTGAGGTCGGCGTGGGTCTCGCCGTTCCACTTCGACAGCTTCTCGATCACCACCGTGCGGGCCGGCATGTTGATGCCGAGGGCCAGCGTCTCGGTGGCGAAGACGACCTTGACCAGGCCCTCCTGGAAGAGCTCCTCCACGACCTGCTTGAACGCCGGCAGCAGGCCCGCGTGGTGTGCCGCGACGCCGCGGGTCAGCCCGTCGAGGAACTCGTGGTAGCCGAGGACGTGGAGGTCCTCCTCGGGCAGCGTCCGCGACGCCTCCTCGACCCGGGCGAAGATCTCGTCGCGCTCCGCGGCGGTGGTGAGCCGGGTGTTGGCCTGGACGAGCTGGGTGACGGCGGCGTCGCACCCGGCCCGGCTGAAGATGAAGACGATCGCCGGCAGCAGGCCCTCGCGGTCGAGACGGTCCACCACCTCGACGCGGCTCGGGATCCACACCCGGCGCCCGTTGCCCACCGACCTCGGGTTCTTCGTCGACCCGGGCTTGCCCTTGCGGGGCGAGCGGCGGTCGCGCATCAGCCGCGAGCTCGCCCAGTCGTCGCGGGCGATGCGGGTCAGCTCGTCGTTGACGGGTGCGCCCTCCTTCACGAAGCCGGCGCTGGCGTCGACGTCGGAGGAGGCGAACAGGTCGAGCAGCCGCCGGCCGACCATGACGTGCTGGAACAGCGGGACCGGCCGTTTCTCCTCGAGGATCGTGGTGGTCTCCCCGCGCACGGTGGCCAGCCACTCGCCGAACTCCTCGGCGTTGGAGACCGTCGCCGAGAGGGACACGAGCGTCACCGACTCCGGGAGGTGGATGATGACCTCCTCCCACACGGCGCCGCGCATCCGGTCGGCGAGGTAGTGCACCTCGTCCATCACCACGAAGCCGAGGCCGAGGAGCGTGCGCGACCCGGCGTAGAGCATGTTGCGCAGCACCTCGGTCGTCATCACGACGATGGGCGCCTCGCCGTTGACCACGTTGTCACCGGTCAGCAGCCCGACCTGGTCGGCGCCGTAGCGCTTGACCAGGTCGTGGTACTTCTGGTTGGACAGCGCCTTGATCGGCGTCGTGTAGAACGCCTTGCGCCCGGTCTGGAGGGCCAGGTGGATGGCGAACTCGCCCACGATCGTCTTGCCGGACCCGGTCGGGGCCGCGACCAGCACCCCGCGCCCGTCCTCGATCTCGCGGCACGCCCGCAGCTGGAAGTCGTCGAGCTCGAAGCCGTAGAGGCCCTCGAAGTCCTTGAGCATCGGGTAGGGCTTCTCGCGCTGGAACGCCGCGTAGCGCTCGGCGGGCGTGGGCTGGTCGTCGTCGTCGCTCATGGCTTCCTCATGCAATCACGTCGAGCGCACCGGGGACGCACTCGACGGTCAGCGGCAGGGGGCCGAAGCGCTCGCCGTCGGCGTACGACACGATGCCGGGCGCGGCCACGGTGACGCTCCGCACCCGCCGGTGGACGTATTCCGCGACACCGTCGATCCGGCCGGTGAACAGGCGCGGGTAGGAGCGCACCAGCTTGGGCTTGCTCATCCGCGTGATGACGACGACGTCGAGCAGGCCGTCGTTGAGGAGTGCGCCCTCGGTGATCCTCAGCCCGCCCCCGAACGACGGCCCGTTGCCCACGGCGACCAGCATCGCCTCGGGCTCCATCGTCTCGCCGTCGAGCTCGAGCACGTAGGGGATGGGGCGGAAGGTGCGCAGCTCGGCGAGCGTCGCGAGGTTGTAGCGCATCTGGCCGCGGGGCCAGGTCATCGCGTTGGCCCGCTCGTTGACGATCGCGTCGAAGCCGGCCGCGAGCACGGTCACGAACCACCGGTCTCCGCTGCGGGCCAGGTCGATGGTGCGCCGCCGCGAGGCGATGATGCGGTCGGCGGCAGCGACCGGGTCGGTGCGCGGGAGCCCGAGGTAGCGCGCGAAGTCGTTGCCGGTGCCGCTGGGGACCACGCCGAGGGGCACGCCGGTGCCGGCGACGGCCTGCACACCGAGGTGGACCAGCCCGTCGCCACCGCAGACGACGAGGGCCTCGACCCCGTCCGCGACGCAGCCACGGGCCAGGTCGGCCGCCTCGGCGGCGTCGCGACCCTGCAGGTTGCGCACGACGAAGCCGCTCTCCCGCAGCCGGGCCAGGGCCGCGTCACGGTGTCGCGCTCCCCTGCCGCGACCCGATGTCGGGTTGGTCAGCAAGGCGATCTCCCGCCCCCGCACAGGGCGGTCGGGCGCAGCCGGGTCGTGCATGGCGCGACCCTATCCCCCGGCACCGACGCGCCGGGTCGACTCTCCCGGACACCCGGCCGTGCGCGGGCCGCCCGCTCAACCCAGGCGCAGCAGTACGGCGTACCGCTCGGCACGCGCGCCCACCGCACGGGCCAGCCGGCCGAGGGCGTCCAGCACCAGGTCCGGGCCGAACCGGGTCCCCGGGACGGCCAGGACCATCCGCGACCCGTGCTCGCCGATCACGACCTGCCCGTGGCGCCACGCCTGGTGCACCCGCAGCCGGGTCGCGTCGTCGACGACCGGGGCGGGATAGGCCTCGTCGACGGCCAGCAGGTCGCACTCGATCTCCGGCGACGACCCAGCCTCGTCGCCGGGCAGCTCCGCGGCCAGCCGGCCCCGGACCAGGTGCCCGGTCTGCAGGCCCTCGTCGGCACGCCAGACCACGTCGCCGGTGCCGAGCCACTCCGGCAGGTCGAACGGGTCGATGTCCGTGATGGTGGCCTGCATGGGTCCACCCTGTCAGAGCCGCCGGGAAGCCTCAGATGGAGGACAGCTCGTCGGGCGACAGCCCGGCGTTGGGGGCGTTGCGGGCCCGTCGCCTGTCGTTGAACCGCGCGATCGCCTCCGAGGCGAAGAACAGCAGCACCATCGGGACCGCCATCAGCGTCATCGTGAACGGGTCGGCCGACGGCGTCGCGACGGCAGCGAAGACGAAGGTGCCGATGATGATCCAGGGCCGGTAGGCCTTCAGGGCCGACCCCTTCACCACGCCCGCGAAGTTGAGCAGCACGACGAAGACCGGGATGTTGAACGCCAGGCCGAACACGAAGAGCGTGCGGGTGAAGAACTGCAGGTAGTCGTTGAAGTCGATGAGGTTGGTGACACCGTCGGGGTTGAACCCGATCAGCACCTCCAGCGCGACCGGGAGCGTGACGTAGCCCAGGACGATGCCGATGAGGAAGAGCGGGCCGGCGACCGCCACGAAGACGCGGCTCATCTTGCGCTCCTGGGCGTAGAGCCCGGGAAGCACGAAGGCCCACACCTGGTAGAGCCAGTAGGGCGCGGTCACGACCGCGGCAGCGAAGCCGCACAGGGTCAGCCACAGCAGCAGTCCGGCTCCCGCACCGCTCGTCGTCGCGATGGACGTGCCGGCGGCGAGGGTCTCCTGGGCGTCCTGGTAGGGGCCGTAGACCGCGTCGTAGATCGGGTGCCGGAACACGATCGCAACCGCGAGCGCGACCGAGAACACCAGCAGGCAGCGCAGCAGGCGCGCCCGGAACTCACGGAAGTGGTCGGCGAGCGCCATCCGGCCGTCCGGGCCCACGGCGTCCTGCGGCGGCCCCTTGAACAGGCCGGCGAGACCAGCGATCCTCACGCTCTTCGGGACTCCAGCGATCAGGCGGTGGTGTCGTCGCGCCGCTCGCGCAGCACCTCACCGGTGGTCTCGTTGCGCACCTCGCCACCCTGGACCGGGCCCTGGGCGGGGTCGTGGGCCTGGTTGCGGGCCTCGAGCTCGCGCTGCTCCGGGGTCTTCTCGGCGTCGTTGTCCTCGTCGTCGCGCAGACCCTTGGTCTCGGTCTTGAAGATGCGCAGCGCCTGGCCCGAGCTGCGGGCGAGGTCGGGCAGCTTGGCGGCACCGAACACCAGCACCACGATCGCCAGGATCACGAGCCATTCGAGGCCCTGCGGCATGCCGATCATCGGGTGGATCATGTGGGTCACTCCGTCATTGGTGGTGTGGTGGATCACGTGCGGGGGGTCATTCGGAGTCTACGCCGTCGTCCTCGTAGAGGCGGAGCGCCGCTCGCGCGGCGGTCGTGAACGCGTCGGCGTACGCCACCGGCGCGAGCAGCTCGGCGTGAGGTGCCAGGCGCAGCAGCAGGGACTTCACCCATTCCTCGCTGGCCACCTCGAGGTCGACGTCGATCGTGCCGTCGGGCCCGGGACGCCGGCCGGTCACCGGGTAGTACTCGACCACCCAGCGTGCGGGAGGTGCGAGGCGCAGGGTGACCGTGGTGGTCTCGGCGTCGGTGAACCAGCCGCCGGTGAGGTCACGGGCACGAGCGCCCGGGTCGGCGACGGGGCTGTCCAGCTCGGTGGCGGCGACGATGCGGTCCACGCGGAAGGCGCGGTCGCCGCCGGCGGTGTGGCACCACGCGTCGAGGTAGAGCAGGTCCTCCACCCGCGCCAGCCCGCGGGGGTCGACGACCCGGCGCGACTCCCGGTCGCGGGACGGCACGTGGTAGGTGATCTCGACCTGGTGGCCGTGGGCCAGGGCGGACTCCAGCACGGGCACGACGGCGCTGCTCTCGAGCGGCGTCGGCGTCACGTGCAGGCGCAGCAGGCCCTCGCCGTCCTGACCGGCGGCCTCCTCGAGCTTGGCCAGGGTGCGCTCGATGACCTCGCGGGCTTCCGCCGGCGCGGCGTCGACCATCGTGCGCAGCGCCACCACCAGCGAGGTGGCCTCGGCGGGCGAGAAGCGCACCGGGCGCGCGAGGTAGTCGGCGTTGTCGACGCGGATGATCCGATCGCCCTCCAGGGCCTCGAGGTCGACCTCGATCAGGTCGCCCGGCAGCCCGGGCGACACCCCGGTCATGAACAGCAGCCGCAGGTCGCGCTCGATCTGGTCGGCGTCGGTGCCGAAGTGGGCGGCGGCGTCCTCGAGGCGCACCTCGCCGCGGGCCAGCAGGTAGGGCACGAGGGCGAGCAGGCGCGCGACCTGGTCGGGAGCGGTGTCGCCGGTCTGCGTCGTCATGACGTCTCCCCCGCCCGGGCCACGGCGCGCAACCGTGCGACGACGTCGTCGCGCAGCGACTGCGGCGCCTCCACGACGACGTCGGCGCCGTAGGTGAGCACCTCGTCGGACAGCTCGTACACCGGTCCCTCGACGACCACGGTGTCCCACCCGGGCCGGTCCTCGGCCGGCGTCACCGACTCGGCGCGCCGGCGCAGGCCCACGCCCGTGCCCTGCCGCACCCGGACCTGCGCCCGGACGGTGGGGTACGACGGCGACAGCCGGCGGGCGACCTCGCGGACGTCGGTGCCGGCGGGGACGTCGTACGCCCCGGACCGCCCGCTCGCACGCACGGGACCGACGATGCGTGAGAGCCGGAAGACGCGCTCGGCGCCGCGGTCGACGTCGAAGCCGACGACGTACCACCGGCCCGACGAGCGCGCGAGGCCCCAGGGCTGGACACGCCGGGTGGTGGGCGCGGTCTCGTCGGCGCGCTGGTAGGGGAAGCTGACCTGACGCCGCTTGCCGATGGCGTCCCACAGCGGCTCGAAGGCCGGCTCGTCGGCGGAGATGGCGGGAGCGACGACCTCGAGGCGGGAGGGATCGATCTCGACGCCCTGGCCCTTCAGCTTGGCCAGCGCCCGGCCCGTCGCCTTCGCGAGGGTGGCCTGCTGCCAGACCTGCGCGGCCAGGCCGAGCACGGCCGCCTCGTCGGACTCGAACCGGATCTCGGGGAGCGAGGTCTGCTCGGTGGGGATGCGGTAGCCGATCTCGTCGTCGAAGAACGCGTCGGCGCTCCCGACCTCGATCACCGCGCCGATCTGGCGCAGGGCGTCCTTGTCGCGCTCGAAGGCACGCTCGAACGCCTCGTCACCGGCCGGACTGCGGGCGTGCTCGGGGTAGCACGCCTCGCGGATCGCGTCCTTGCCGATGAAGCGCTTGGCGCCGAGCAGCAGGATGTGGAGGTTCATCAGCCGCTCTGCCCGTGGCTGCACCATGACCGTCCCCTCCTTCTCCTGTGCCGATCCGCTGTCCCTGCTGGTCGGGTCAGGAGGCGCCGAGGATGTCGACGACGAAGAACAGCGTGTCGGTGCCCTTGATGCCGGCCTGCTCGTTGCCCTGCTCGCCGTAGCCGTCGGCCGGCGGGATCTCCAGGATCACGCGCGAGCCGACGGTGCGACCGACGAGCCGCTCGTCCCAGCCCGGGATGACCTGGCCGACACCGATCGGGAACTCGGCGGGCTCGCCGCTGTAGGACTCGTCGAAGGGCTTGTCGGCGTCGTAGACCTGGCCGAGGTAGTTGACGGTCAGGGTCTGGCCGGACTTCACCTTGGGGCCGTCACCCTTCACGAGGGTGGTGGCGATCAGCTTGCCGCTGGGCTTGTGGGCGGTGCTGAAGTCGAGGCCGGTGATGACGCCGTCCTTCTCGACCAGCTCGGGCGCCCAGCCCGCGGGCTTCTTGTCCTCGCCCTGCGGGCCGTCGAGCGGCGGCACGGTCTCGGACCGGCCCATGATGTCGACGACGGCGAGCACGGCGTCCTTGTTGCCGATGCCGATGTCGGGACGGCCGCCCTCACCGAACGCCTCCTCGGCGCTCGTGAGCAGCACGACGCGGTCGCCGACCTGGTTGCCGATGACGGCCTCGCGCAGGAACGGCAGGACGTCCTCGGACACCTCCACCGACTGGGGCGCGCCGTCCTTGGTCCAGGTGGTCTGCGCCTCCTTCTCGGTGAAGCCGTTGCCGATCCACCAGTTGGCCTTCACCGTGTCGCCGTCGGCGACCTCCTCGCCGTCGCCCTCGACGAGGACCTCGGTCTCGTCCTGCGAGCCGTCGAGGCGGCCGTCGAAGGTGACCTTCGGCTCCGAGCCCTGCTTGCCCTCGATGGTCACCGAGCTGAGCGACGCGCCGCCCTCCTCGGTGTCGCTGGACCCGGAGCCGCACGCGGCCAGTCCGAGCATGCTGAGGGAGAGGACACCGCTGAGGGCAGCGGAACGTACACGAGACACGGGTTCACCTGTTCGATCGGTCGGCGTTGCCCGGACACCCTATCCAGCACACCCCACGCCAGACGCCGCGACACCGCCGCTGTGGAGCGAGGACGTCACCGCGCGCCGGTCATCGGGCAGGTCACATGCCGTCGATGAGGCGTTGCACCCGCTCGTCGTACGCCTTGAACGGGTCCTTGCACAGCACCGTGCGCTGGGCCTGGTCGTTGAGCTTGAGGTGCACCCAGTCGACGGTGAAGTCGCGGCGGCGCTCTTGGGCACGACGGATGAACTCGCCGCGCAGGCGCGCGCGGGTGTTCTGCGGCGGCACGCTCTTGGCCTCGAAGATCTTCAGGTCGCTGCTGACGCGGGCGACCGCGCCCCGCTTCTCGAGCAGGTAGTAGAGCCCGCGCCCGCGGTGGATGTCGTGGTAGGCGAGGTCGAGCTGGGCGATGCGCGCGTCACCGAGGGACAGGCCGTGCTTGGCGCGGTAGCGCTCGATGAGCTTGAGCTTGATCACCCAGTCGATCTCGCGGTCGACCAGGCCGAGGTCGTCGGACTCCACGGCCTTGAGCCCGCGCTCCCACAGGTCGAGCGCCCGCTCGATGGTCGGGGTGGAGATCTGCCGGCGGTCGACGAAGTCGCGGGCCTTGGCGAGGTACTCCGCCTGGATCTCGAGGGCGCTCGCCTCGCGGCCGTTGGCCAGGCGCACCTTGCGGCGGCCGGTCGGGTCGTGGCTGATCTCGCGGATGGCGCGGATCGGGTTCTCCATCGTGAGGTCGCGCATCACCACGCCCTCCTCGATCATCCGGAGCACGAGGTCGCACGACGCCACCTTGAGGAGCGTGGTGGTCTCGCTCATGTTGGAGTCGCCCACGATGACGTGCAGGCGCCGGAACCGCTCCGCGTCGGCGTGCGGCTCGTCGCGGGTGTTGATGATCGGGCGGCTGCGGGTGGTGGCGCTGCTGACGCCCTCCCAGATGTGCTCGGCACGCTGGCTCACGCTGTACGACGCCCCGCGCGGCGTCATCACGACCTTGCCGGCGCCGACGACGATCTGCCGGGTCACCAGGAACGGGATCAGGATGTCGGCGAGCCGGCTGAACTCCCCCGCGCGACCGACGAGGTAGTTCTCGTGGCAGCCGTAGGAGTTCCCGGCGGAGTCGGTGTTGTTCTTGAACAGGTAGATGTCGCCGGCGATCCCCTCCTCGTGGAGCCTCGCCTCGGCGTCGAGGAGGAGCCCCTCGAGGATGCGCTCACCGGCCTTGTCGTGGGTGACGAGGTCGACGATGTCGTCGCACTCGGGCGTGGCGTACTCGGGGTGGCTGCCGACGTCGAGGTAGAGCCGAGCACCGTTGCGCAGGAAGACGTTGGACGAGCGACCCCAGCTGACGACCTTGCGGAAGAGGTAGCGGGCGACCTCGTCGGGGCTCAGCCGGCGCTGCCCCTTGAACGTGCACGTGACGCCGTACTCGTTCTCGATGCCGAAGATCCGCCGGTCCATGCCTCCCACCCTAGGACCGTGGACCACGTGCTGCGCGGTGTTGCGCGTCGAAATCGTGCGCGGCGCGGCGTCGTGACGCCCGGTCTTGGCGTGCCTGCCTAGGTTGCGGGCATGGCTCAGCGCCCCTCCGACAGCGTCCTGCACTCCTGGCCCACACAAGTCGCGACCGCTGTCGCGACCGGGGTGGTGACGACCTACCTGCCCGTGCAGCGCTGGAGACGACCAGCGCGGTGGGCCCTGCACGGCGGGATGGCCGCCCTCGCCGGCGGCGGCATGGCGTACGTCCTGCGCAGGCCCGAGGCGCGCCGCTTCGTCCCCGGCGAGACCTCGCGGGACGAGCCGCGGGAGCCGGTGGGAGCGCTGCCGGCCGCCGCCTTCGGGACGGGCCTCGGTGTGCTCGTCCTCGCCGCGAGCCGGGGTGGGGAGGCGGCCGACGAGTGGGCCGAGCGCCGGCTGGCCGCGCGGGGCGTACGACGCCCGCGGGTGTGGATGGGCCTGGCGGCCGCGGGCGCCTCGCTGGCGATGAGCGTCTCCGACAGCCGGCGTGAGGCCCGGGAGGCGTCGTCCCGCACCTCGTCGGACGGTTGACGGGCACACCTCCTGCGGGTCAGCGTTCCCCCATGGGACCACGCCACCTCGTCGCGACCGTGCTGGTCGAACCGGCCGTGGTCGCGGACCTCGAGCTCCGGGTCATGACCGACGACCTGTGGATGTGGCCGGTGCGGACGGCCCCGGTGGTCCTCGACGGCCCGCGCATGGAGTTCCAGCTCCGTCGGCGCCTGGTCGAGCAGCGGGGCGGCGCGTGGGACGACGCCGCCGGCTGGACGCCGGCATGGATCGGCTTCGGCGACGCATGGCACGAGTTCGGCCCGGACGGCAACGTCCGGCCGTCGGGTCCCCTCCCGTGGGCGGCCCACCAGCGCCTGTGGACCGCGCTCGACGAGTTCGGCGCGTCGGTCCGCTACCGGCGCCGGCTCAGCGGCATCCCCACGGAGCCGACCGCGGAGTGGCCGGGCCTCCACCTGCGCTGAGGCTTCAGACCTGGCCGGGCTCCGTCGGCGGCGGAGGGGTGCCCGGCGCCGGAGGCTGGCCGGGCTGGCCCGGCTCCGGTGGTGGCGGGGCGACCGGGGGCGCGACCGGAGGGGCCACGGGCGGCTCACCGGTGACGGGGTCCTCGAGTGGCGGCGTCGCCCCCGAGACCTGGTCGGTGGGGTCGGTGGGGTCGTCCTGGCCGGACTGCCGCGGACCGGACCCGGCGACGGCGTCCTCGGGAGCCACGTCGTCGGCCTGCTCGGCGCCGCGACCGCCGAGGATGCCGGCGAGCCGGGCCTCGCGCAGGCGCAGGAACTTGCGGGGCTGGGTGCGGGTGCGGTCGAGGACGGCGACCTCGAGGTCGCCTGCCGGGATGACCCGGTCCTCGGTCTCGCTGTGCCCGAGCGCGGCCACCGCCACCCGCAGCGTCTCCTCCAGCGGGGCCCCGGCGACGTAGTGCTGGGCCAGGTGGCCCGCGACCACGTCGGCGGCGCCACCCATGACGGCGAAGCCGTGCTCGTCGGCCACCTGGCCGTCGTAGGTCAGGCGGTAGAGCTGGTCGTCCTCGGCCGCGTCGCCGATCTCGGCGACGAAGATCTCGACCTCGTAGGGCTTCTCGCCGCCCGAGGAGAAGATCGTGCCGAGCGTCTGGGCGTAGGCGTTGGCGAGGCCGCGGCCGGTGACGTCGCGCCGGTCGTAGGCGTAGCCGCGCATGTCGGCGAGGCGTACGCCGGCGATGCGGAGGTTCTCGAACTCGTTGTAGCGCCCGACCGCCGCGAAGGCGATCCGGTCGTAGATCTCGCTGACCTTGTGCAGCGCCTGGGACGGGTTCTCCGAGACGAACAGGACGCCGTCGGCGTACTGGACCGCGATGACGGAACGACCGCGGGCGATGCCCTTGCGGGCGAAGTCGGCCCGGTCCTTCATCAGCTGCTCGGGCGAGACGTAGAACGGCATGCTCATGAGGCTGTGACTCCTACGTCAGATCAGGTCAGGGCGGCGGCGGGGCCGTCGGGGCGCTGCATCCGGGCGGCGATCATCCGGTCGGCGATGGCGGAGACCTCGTCGTCGGCGAGCCGGCGGCCGCCGTCGGGCGTGATCACGTGGACCACCGGGAAGATGCGGCGGGTCAGGTCGGGGCCGCCGGTGGCGGAGTCGTCGTCGGCGGCGTCGTAGAGCGCCTGGACCACGGCCGTCACGGCGCCCTCGGCGTCGAGGTCGTCGCGGTAGAGCTTCTTGAGCGAGCCCCGGGCGAAGAGGGAGCCCGAGCCGACGGAGTGGAAGGCGGTCTCCTCGTAGCGGCCGCCGGTCACGTCGTAGCTGAAGATCCGGCCCTGGCCGGCGGCGAGGTCGTAGCCGGCGAAGAGCGGGACCACCGCGAGGCCCTGCATGGCCAGGCCGAGGTTGGCGCGGATCAGGGCGGCGAGGCGGTTGGCCTTGCCGTCCATCGACAGCGTCGTGCCCTCGATCTTCTCGTAGTGCTCGAGCTCGGTCTGGAACAGCCGGACCATCTCGACGGCGAGGCCCGCGGTGCCGGCGATGCCGACCACGGAGAACTCGTCGGCCGGGAAGACCTTCTCGATGTCGCGCTGGGCGATGATGTTGCCCATCGTGGCGCGGCGATCGCCTGCCATCACGACGCCGCCGGCGAACGTGGCTGCGACGATCGTGGTGCCGTGCGGGGCCAGGTCGCCGGCGTCACCGGTGGGGACAGCGCGGCGCGACGGCAGCAGGTCGGGCGCCTCGGCGCCGAGGAAGTCGGCGAAGCTCGAGGTTCCGGGCGCCATGAAGGACGCGGGCAGTCGGGAGTCGCCCATCCGGCTCACTGACCGCCCTTCTGGATGAACGACTTCACGAAGTCCTCGGCGTTGGTCTCGAGGACCTCGTCGATCTCGTCGAGGATCGCGTCGACGTCCTCGTCGATCATCTCCTTGCGCTCCGCGACGTCGGTCTCCACGACCTCCTCGGTCGCCGTCTCCTCCTGGGAGGACTTGCGCGGCTGCTTCTGCTCCTGGGCCATGACTCGACCCTATCCACTCCGGCCGACGCCACAAGGACGTTCACCCTCGGCGGACGGCATGTCTCGCTGGTCGAGGAGGGACGAAGTCCCGTCACGAGACCGACATGGCGACGTGCAGGGTCTCGTGACAGGCGCGGGGCGCCTTCCTCGACCAGCGTCTGAGGTCAGCGGGTGATCGCCGCGACCAGCGCCTGGGCGGTGTCGCTGCGGTCGATGAGCTCGCCGACGTGGGCGCGGGTGCCGCGGAGCGGGTCGATGGTCGGGACCCGCTGGAGGGACTCGCGGCCGGGGAGGTCGAAGATCACCGAGTCCCACGACGCGGCGGCCACGGAGTCGGCGTACTTGTCGAGGCACCGGCCACGGAAGTAGGCGCGGGTGTCGACCGGCGGGTCGTGCATGGCCGCCTCGATCGTCGCGTCGTCGAGCAGCCGCTCGATGCGACCGGCGGCGGCGAGGCGGTGGTAGAGCCCCTTGTCGGGTCGTACGTCGGCGTACTGCAGGTCGATGAGGTGGAGCTTGGCGTCGTCCCAGTCGAGGGCGT
This sequence comes from Nocardioides sp. Soil_C_8, assembly GCF_057656315.1. NCBI lineage: Bacteria > Bacillati > Actinomycetota > Actinomycetes > Propionibacteriales > Nocardioidaceae > Nocardioides > Nocardioides sp. Soil_C_8. Next base: position 582,109 of record NZ_JBDGKQ010000003.1, on the reverse strand, counting down.
CGCGGTCGCGATACTGGGTGAGCAGCTTGAGCTTGGCGACCCAGTCGAGCTCGCCGGCGCACTCCATCGGGTCGCGCTCGAGGCGGGTCAGCACCGACTCCCAGCGGGCGAGGACGTCGACGGTCTGCTCGTCCGCGTCGGCACCGTAGCGGTCCTCGACGTACTTGCGGGCGAGGTCGAGGTACTCCAGCTGCAGCTGTACGGCGGTGAGCCGCCGTCCGTCGCGCAGCGTGACCAGCTGCCGCAGCGTCGGGTCGTGCGAGACGTCGCGCAGCGCCTTGACGGCTCCCTCGACGCTCAGGTCGCGGTCGATGAAGCCGTCCTCGATCATCGCGAGCACGAGCGCGGTGGTGCCGGACTTGAGGTAGATCGAGACCTCGGCGAGGTTGGCGTCGCCGAGGATCACGTGGAGACGGCGGTAGACGGCGGGGTCGGCGTGCGGCTCGTCGCGGGTGTTGATGATCGGCCGCTTGAGGGTCGTCTCGAGGCCCACCTCCACCTCGAAGTAGTCGGCGCGCTGGCTGATCTGGAAGCCGCGCTCCGCGGTCGTGTCGCGCCCGTCCTGGCCAATGCCGACGCGCCCGGCGCCCGTGACCACCTGGCGCGAGACGAAGAACGGCGTGAGGTGGCGCACGATCTCGGCGAACTGCGTCGAGCGGCGCATCAGGTAGTTCTCGTGCGCGCCGTAGGAGGCGCCCTTGTTGTCGGTGTTGTTCTTGTAGAGCACGATCGGGGTGCTGCCGGGCACCTGCGCCGCCATCCGCGACGCGTCGAGCATCACCTGCTCCCCCGCCTTCTCCCACCGCACGACGTCGAGCGGGGTCGTCACCTCCGGCGAGGAGTACTCCGGGTGCGCGTGGTCGACGTAGAGCCGCGCGCCGTTGGTGAGGATGACGTTGGCCAGGCCGAGGTCCTCGTCGGTGAGCTGCGTCGGGTCGGCGACCTGGCGGGCCATGTCGAAGCCGCGCGCGTCGCGCAGCGGCGACTCCTCCTCGAAGTCCCAGCGTGCGCGTCGCGCCTTCACCGTGGAGCTCGCGTAGGCGTTGACGATCTGCGAGGACGCGACCATCGGGTTGGCCGACGGCTGTCCCTGCACGGAGATGCCGTACTCGACCTCCGTGCCCATCACCCGGCGTACGCTCATGTGATGAGCCTACGGGTGTGGGACGAGCGCGTGCTGCCTCGCCTGACCGACCGGCGGCTGCGCGTCCCCGAGCTCGATGGGCTGCGCGCGGCAGCCTGCGCGGGGCTGACCGGGCGGGTGGTGGAGATCGGCTTCGGCAGCGGGCTCAACGTCCGCTGGTACCCACCGCAGGTCACGTCCGTGACCGCGATCGAGCCGTCCGACCTCGCGTGGGAGCTCTCGGAGCCCCGGCGGGCCGGCAGCGACGTCCGAGTCGAGCGGGGCGGGCTCGACGGCCAGCGCCTCGACCTGCCCGACGACTCGCACGACGGCGCCCTGGTCACCTTCAGCCTGTGCACCGTCCCCGACCCGGTCCTCGCGCTGCACGAGGCGAGGCGGGTCGTGCACGAGGAGGGCCGGCTGCACGTCCTCGAGCACGGGCTGGCGCCCGACGAGTCCGTACGCCGTTGGCAGCGCCGGCTGGAGCCGCTGCAGCGGGCCACTGCAGGCGGCTGCCACCTCACCAGGGACATGACGGCGCTGCTGGCGTCAGCGGGGTGGCGTGTCGAGGACCGGGAGCAGTCCTACCTGCCCGGACCGGCGCTCGCCCGCCCGTGGACGTACGTCTACCGGCTCGTCGCCGGCTGAGCTGCCCAGGGGAGGGCGGGGCGGACGGTCAGCGTCCGCGGCGGAGGAACCCGACGAGGAACAGCACGATGACGACGATGACGACGATGATCAGAATGGTTCGCATCCCGCCAACCTAGTGCGGACGAGCGCCCGGGCAACTCCTCCGCAGGGGTGTCGCGGCGGGTCAGTCCCGGCTGCGGGGGCCGTTGATCGTCGAGGCGTGGGCGGCGTTGACCGCACCGATGCCGAGCCAGGCCACGATGACGGCCGGCAGCCCGTTGTCGGTCGCGACCATCGGCACGATGGTGATCGGGACACCGACGCCGACCGAGATGATGCCGAGGACGAACTGCCGGATCCGGCCGCCCTCCGTCCCGGCCGTACGACGCTGCTGCAGCTCGCCGCGCTCGGCCACCCGGCGCTCCACGGCCCGCTCGATGCGGTCGGCGAAGCCGTCCACGAGCTCGGCGTCGTAGCGGGCGCCGAGCTCGCGTCGGGCGGCCAGGGCGGCCTCGATGTCGCCGTGGCCGAGGTCGTCCTGCTGGCTCATGCGCACCTCAGCCCGGACTCAGAGGTACTGGCCGGTGTTGGCGACCGTGTCGATCGACCGGCCCGGCTCCGTGCCCTGCTTGCCCGTGATGAGTGTGCGGATGAAGACGATCCGCTCGCCCTTCTTGCCCGAGATCCGCGCCCAGTCGTCGGGGTTGGTGGTGTTGGGCAGGTCCTCGTTCTCCTTGAACTCGTCCACGCACGCCTGGAGCATGTGCTGGACCCGGAGACCACGCTGGGCGGGGTTGAGGTCGCTGTCGAGGAAGTCCTTGATCGCCATCTTCTTGGCCCGGTCGACGATGTTCTGGATCATCGCGCCGGAGTTGAAGTCCTTGAAGTACAGGACCTCCTTGTCGCCGTTGGCGTAGGTGACCTCGAGGAAGCGGTTCTCCTCCGACTCGGTGTACATCCGCTCCACGGTCGCGCGGATCATCGCGTTGACGGTGGCCATGCGGTCCTGGCCGAACTCGGTGAGGTCCTCGGCGTGCAGGGGCAGGCTCGGCGTGAGGTACTTCGAGAAGATGTCGCGCGCCGACTCCGCGTCGGGGCGCTCGATCTTGATCTTCACGTCGAGACGACCGGGGCGCAGGATGGCCGGGTCGATCATGTCCTCGCGGTTGGAGGCGCCGATGACCAGGACGTTCTCCAGCGCCTCGACGCCGTCGATCTCGCTGAGCAGCTGGGGCACGATCGTGTTCTCGACGTCGGACGACACGCCCGAGCCGCGGGTGCGGAAGAGCGAGTCCATCTCGTCGAAGAACACGATGACCGGCGTGCCGAGCGAGGCCTTCTCGCGTGCCCGCTGGAACACCAGGCGGATGTGGCGCTCGGTCTCGCCGACGTACTTGTTGAGCAGCTCGGGGCCCTTGATGTTGAGGAAGTAGGACTTCCCCGACGCCCCGGTGCGCTCGGCGACCTTCTTGGCCAGCGAGTTGGCCACCGCCTTGGCGATCAGCGTCTTGCCGCAGCCGGGCGGGCCGTAGAGCAGCACGCCCTTCGGCGGCTTCAGCTCGTGGTCCTTGAACAGCTCGGGGTGCAGGTACGGCAGCTCGACCGCGTCGCGGATCGCGTCGATCTGGGTGGTGAGGCCGCCGATCTGCGTGTAGTCGATGTCGGGCACCTCCTCCAGGACGAGCTCCTCGACCTCGGACTTCGGGACGACCTCGTACACGTAGCCGGCGCGGGTGTCGAGCAGCAGCGAGTCGCCGGCCCGGATCGTGACGTCCTCGGCGCACAGCGGCTCCGCGAGGCGGACCACGCGCTCCTCGTCGGCGTTGGCGATCACCAGGGCGCGCTCGCCGTCGGCCAGGATCTCCTTGAGCATGACGACCTCGCCGACCTGCTCGAAGTCGAGGGCGGCGACCACGTTGAGGGCCTCGTTCAGCATGACCTCCTGGCCACGCACGAGGCCGTCGAGCTCGACGGCGGGGCTCACGCTCACCCGGAGCTTGCGCCCGCCGGTGAAGACGTCGACCGAGTCGTCGTCGTTGCGCCCGAGGAAGGTGCCGAAGCCCGCCGGCGGCTGCGCGAGGCGGTCGACCTCCTCCTTGAGCGTGGTGATCTGGTCACGTGCGTCGCGCAGTGTCTGGGCGAGTCGCTCGTTCTGGCTCGAGACCGCGGCCAGCGAGCGCTGAGCGTCGGCCAGCCGGGACTCCAGGCCGCGCGACTGGCCGGGCACGTCCTCCAGGCGGCGACGCAGGTCGGTGACCTCGGCCTCCAGGTAGCGCACCTGGGTGGCAAGTTGCTCTCGTGTCGGCTCGGACATCTCGCACCTCCTGTCCAGTGACACTACCCATCGATCCACGCGACGGAAGCGAATATCTCGCCGTGTTGATCACCTTTGGGCAACGCTCCGCGGCGCGACCCCCACCAGTACCCCGCGCGACGACCTCAGGACGGGTCGTTGAGCCGGCGGATCGTCTCGAGCTCCGCCTCGGTGAACTCGCCCGACGCCTCCAGCACCCGCTGCAGCACGGCGGACTTGCCGGCCAGGTAGGTGTCGATGTCCATCGTCGGGTCGTCCGCCAGGGCGCGCTTGACGTCGGCGTACGCGTCCCGCAGGTCGTCACGGCGGCGGAGCACGTCGCGGACGGCCAGGTGGTTGCGCACGTTCGTCGTGCCGGCGGTGCAGACGTAGACGTTGCGCCGCGGCCCATCGGGAGCGTGGAAGGCCTCGCGGCCGGCGACGCCGAGGTCGCCCCGGTGCACGTACCCGATCGACTCCAGCGCCGTGATCGCGCCGGACACGTCCTCGGCGTCGACGACGACGTCGATGTCGAGGATCGGCTTGGCCGCCAGCCCCGGCACCGACGTGGAGCCGACGTGCTCGACGACAGCGGACGGGAGGTCGGCCAGCACCTCGCGCAGGACGGCCGCGACCGCGTCGAACTCGGCGGGCCACTCCGGCGACCAGTCGACGACCTCGATGCTCACGAGTCCAGGTCCGAGTGCCCGTCGGTGGCTTCCAGGGGAGGTACGTCGGCCGGGCGGGGGCCGGTGTAGTCGGGGCCGTAGGCGCCGGGTGCGGGCCGCCGGGTCTTGCGGGGCGGCTTCTCCCCCGGTGCCATGCGGCGAGCGGTCACGAGGAAGGCGGTGTGCCCGATCATCTTGTGTCCGGGTCGCACGGCGAGCCCCTCCACGTGCCAGTCGCGCACCAGGGACTCCCACGGCTGGGGCTCGGTGAAGCCGCCGTGGGCGCGCAGGGTCTCCACGACCCGCGAGAGCTGCGTGGTGGTGGCGACGTAGGCGCAGACGATGCCGCCGGGGACCAGCGCGTCGGCGACCGCGTCGACGCAGTTCCACGGGTCGAGCATGTCCAGGATGACGCGATCGACCTGCGTGCCGAGGCCCGGCAGGCCGTCCTTGAGGTCACCCAGGCGCAGGTCCCACGCGGGGTGCGTCCGGCCCTCGGGGGCGGAGAAGAACTGGTGGACGTTGCGGCGGGCGACGTCGGCGAACTCCTCGCGCAGCTCGAAGGACGTCACCCGGCCCCACGGGCCGACGGCGCGCAGCAGCGAGCAGGTCAACGCGCCGGACCCGGCTCCGGCCTCGACGACCCTGGCGCCGGGGTAGATGTCGGCGAGGGCCACGATCTGGGCGGCGTCCTTCGGGTAGACCACCGCGGCGCCGCGAGGCATCGACACGACGAACTCGTTGAGGAGCGGCCGGAAGACGAGGTACTGACCGCCGGCCGACGACGTGACCGTGAAGCCCTCGTCGCGACCGATCATCTCGTCGTGGTCGAGGTGGCCCTTGTTCGAGAAGAAGCGCTTGCCCGCGACCAGCTCGAAGTTGTGCTTGCGGCCCTTCTGGTCGGTCAGCCGCACCCACTCGCCCTCGCGCAGGGGGCCGCGGTGGACGCCGGACCAGGCCTCGGCGGGGACGTCAGGAGAGGGCTCGGACATGGCGCGAACCCTAGTATCGGGAGCGCCGAGTTCCCTCAGCGGCGAGCGTTGTCGCGGAACGCCCGGTCGACGTCCGCGGTCGACAGGACGCCGTAGATCCGGCCGTCGGCCTCGACGAGCAGGTACTCCTCGGCGGGGCGGCGGCTGATCGCGAGGATGAGGTCCTCCCCCGCGACGGTGGCGGGCAGCGTGAGCCCCGCCTCCAGCGTGCGGGCGACCGCCGACACCGCCACCCACGGCCGGCGCTCGGCCGGCATCGCCGTCACCGCCGCCTCGCTCACGATCCCGACGGGGGTGCCGTCGGCCGCGACCGTCACGATGCTGCCCGCCTCGGCCTCCTGGGCGCGGCGCACGGCCTCGGCGAGCGGCAGGTCCTCGGGGACGGTGAGCGTACGGCGGGCGAGTGGGCGCGCGACGAGCGCCGGGAGGCGCTGGCGGAGCCGGGCGTGGGCCATCGCGGCCGTGGCTCCCGTCCACAGGAACAGCCCGAGGATGAACACGAGGACGAGGTCGAGAATGGACGGCGGCTCGCCGATGACCTGCTCCTGCACGAGCGGCCAGGCCAGCAGCGCCAGGGCCGTGATCCGGCCACCCCAGCCCGCGACGATGCTGCCGCGGTGCTGGTCGCCGGAGGCGCCCCAGACGACCGCCTTGAGGACGCGCCCGCCGTCGAGCGGAAGGCCCGGCACGAGGTTGAGCACGCCGATCAGCAGGTTGGCGCCGGCGAGCAGGATCATCGCCTCGCGGAGGAGACCGTCGGACATGGCGTAGGCCGCCACGGCGGCCACGGCGCCGACGGCGATCGAGGTGAGCGGGCCGACGACGGCGATCCAGAACTCGTGGCGGGGGCGCCGCGACTGCCCGTCGACCTCGGTCATGCCGCCCAGGAAGTGCAGCGTGATCGAGTTGACGCCGTAGCCCAGGCGCTTGGCGACGACGGCGTGCGAGGCCTCGTGGAGCAGGACGGAGAGGTAGAGCACGACGGCGAGGACGAAGCCCGCGACGTACTTCCAGAACCCGAGACCGGGCTGGGCGGCCTCGATGCGCGGCCCGAACGCCAGCGCGATGAGCAGCGCGACGACGAACCACGAGGACGTGATGAGGACGTCGATCCCGACGATCGACCCGATGCGCAGCGTGCCGCGCGGGCGCGGCGGGCGCCGCTGGTCGCCGTCGACAGGCGCTGAATCGGTGGGGTCAGGCACTCCTGAACCCTAACGAACACCGCCCACAGCGGCCGTTGTCGGTGGACCTGCCTAGGGTGGCCGCGTCATGTCGATCCCCCACCCGCCCCCAGCAGTCCCGACGGTGCCCGAGTCCCCCGCCGAGCGGATCTCGACGCCCGTGGACGGGGTCGACGTGCTCGGGGCGATCTCGCCCAGCCGGGCGGGTGACTTCATGGCCTGCCCGCTGATGTTCCGCTACCGCACCATCGACCGGCTGCCCGAGCCGCCGTCGCCCGACGCGGTCCGCGGCACCCTGGTGCACAAGGTGCTGGAGGACCTCTTCGACGCACCGGCGGCGGAGCGCACGCCCGAGCGGGCCGGCGAGCTGCTCGTGCCCACCTGGGAGCACCTGCTCGAGCTCGAGCCCGGGCTCGCCGGGATGTTCGGGGGCGAGGGGCCCGACCTCGCGGCGTGGCTCGCGTCCTGCCGCACGGTCCTCGACCGCTACTTCGACCTCGAGGACCCGCGTCGCCTCGAGCCGGCCGAGCGGGAGCTCTACGTCGAGGCGCTCCTCGACTCCAAGCTCCTGCTGCGGGGGTTCGTCGACCGGGTCGACGTCGCCCCGGACGGCCGGATCAGGGTGGTGGACTACAAGACCTCGCGGTCGCCCGGCGAGGGCTACGAGGCCAAGGCGCTGTTCCAGATGAAGTTCTACGCGCTCGTCCTCTGGCGCTTGCGCGGCGTGGTGCCGTCGGTGCTCCAGCTGGTCTACCTCGGCAACGGCGAGATCCTCCGCTACGAGCCCGACGAGGCCGACCTCCGCGCCACCGAGCGCAAGGTCGAGGCGGTGTGGCGGGCGATCCGGCTCGCGCAGGAGACGGGCGACTGGCGTCCGAGCCCGTCGCGCCTGTGCGACTGGTGCTCCTTCCACCAGCTCTGCCCCACCAAGGGCGGGACGATCCCCCCGCTGCCCGAGGCGGCGCCGGCAACCTCCGTGGACGCGTCGACCGACGAGTCCACCGACTGACCGCCGCGGCGGTCAGACCGCCGGGGACGCCGAGCCGGCGGCGTACGCCTCCACGAGCGCGGCGAGGCCGCCGGCGTCGAGGCCGTCGAGGGTGTCGACGAAGACGCGCCCGTCGCCCTCGAGGATCGGCACGTGGTTGGGGACGCACAGGACGGTGCACCCGGCGGCGACCGCCGACCTGGCGCCCGTGTTGGAGTCCTCGATGGCCACGCACGTGGCCGGGTCGAGGCCCAGCTCGGCAGCCGCGGTGAGGTACGGCTCGGGGTGCGGCTTGCCGAACTCGACGCGGTCGCCGGTCACCACCGTCGCGAAGGCGCCGTCCGGGAGCCGGGCCAGGATCGGGTCGACGAAGCGCTGCCACGACATGGTGACGAGGGCGCAGGGCACGCCGTGGCGGTGCAGGTCGGTGAGGAGCTCGCGCGCCCCGGGGCGCCACGGCACCTCCTCCTCGACCCGCGCAACGACGCCGTCGAGCAGCTCGTCGACGATCTGCTGCGCCGTGCGGTCGATCCCCATGTGGTCGCGGATGTACTCGCCGGACGCGAGCAGGGCGTTGCCGACGAGGTTCAACGCGTGCTCGTCCGACCAGGTGCCGCCGTACTTCTCAGCCATCGCGTACTCGGTGGCGATCCAGTAGGGCTCGGTGTCGACGAGCGTCCCGTCCATGTCCCACAGGACCGCGGCCGGGGCGGTGGTGGGACCGTCGCCGATCGCCCCGACCTCGTGGATCGCGTCGATCTCGTCGGTCCCGGTGCGGTGCGGCGTCACACGCCCGACCCTATCGAGCGACGGTCGCACCCCCCGACGGTGCCCAGCACTCGACACCGGGTGGTCAGCCACCACCCGGCGACGGTAGACAGGAGGCCACTCGGGAACCTCTCGGGGGACGACGACTTCTCTGGAGAGCCCATGGTCGCCCTGCACACCACGATCGCGATCGTCCTGGTCATCGGACTGATCATCAAGGTCCGGATCGACCCGGTGATCTCGCTGATCCTCGGATCGCTGTACCTCGGACTCGCCAGCGGCGTCGGCTTCGCCGGGACCGTCGAGGCGATCACCACCGGCTTCGGCGGGATCATGGCGGAGGTCGGTCTGCTGATCGGCTTCGGCGTCCTCATCGGCTCGTTGCTGCACTCGACGGGCGCTTTCCGGCGCCTGGTCGCGCTCCTGGTGCAACGGGTCGGCCCGGGGCGGCTGCCGTACGCCCTGACGTCGATGCTGGCGGTCGTCATGCCGTCGATCTACGTGGACGTCCAAGTGGTCCTCGCGGCGCCGGTGGCCCGCTCCGCGTCGCCCTTCATCGGCAAGGTGGGCCTCCCGGTGCTCGCCTCCGCGATGGGCTGCGGCATCTTCGCCGGCTACGTGTTCGTCATCCCGGGCCTCGCCGCGATCTCGATCGCGGGGCTGCTCGACATCCGCCTCGGCGACTGGCTCGTCTACGGCGTCGTGATCGGCCTCATCACCGCCGTCGTCTCCACGCTGCTGATGCGCCTGCTGTTCTCGGCCGGTGGCTTCTGGAACCCCGAGACCGACGAGGAGGTCGACGAGGCGATGGCCGAGCAGGAGGCGGCCGATCGCGCCTACCTGACCGGCGAGGCGGGCTCCTCGGAGGAGGCGCTGGCTCGCAGCGAGTCGGAGGCGACCGCTGCCAAGGAGCAGGAAGGCGTACGCCAGCTGCCGCTGGTCGTGCTGATGCTGCCGATCCTGGTTCCCCTCGTCCTGATCGCGTTCGGCGCCTTCGCCGAGCTGGGCGGCTGGTCGAACGCCTTCATCGCGTTCCTCGGGGATGCCAACGTCGCGCTCTTCATCGGCCTGCTCGGCGCCTACTTCCTCTCGCGCAGCTCGTCGGGCCGGGAGCACACCAACGAGGCGATGGAGGACGGCTTCCACACGACCGGCGAGATCCTGCTCATCACGGGTGTGGGCGGCTCCCTCGGCGCGGTCATCGAGGCGACGGGGCTCGACGGCGTGCTGGGTGACCTGTTCCAGGCCGACGAGGGCGCACCTGTCGTGCTGAGCATCCTGCTGGCGTGGTTCATCGCCGCCGTGCTGCACCTCGCGATCGGCTCGGTGTCGGTGGCGGCGATCACCGCGGCCGGCATCATCGCCCCGATCCTCGACTCGCTGACCATCTCCCCCATCGCCGTCGGACTGGCCATCGCGTCCGGCGCGATGTTCGCGCTCCAGGTCAACAGCAACTTCTTCTGGATGTTCAAGTCGCTGCTGGGGCTGTCGACCAAGGGCACGCTCAAGACGCTGACGCTGGTGACGTCGGTCGCCTCGGTGGTCTCGCTGCCGCTGGTGATGCTGGCGGCCGTGGTCCTCTGAGCGGGCGGGTCCGAGTCACCCGCCGCCGACCACCGGGAACCGGACGACGAACGTCGTCGGGCTGCCCTCGGTCGGGGGCTGGTAGGCCGTCCCGCCGCCGTGGCCGCGCGCGATCTCGCGCACGAGGTAGAGGCCCAGGCCGGTTCCGCCGGTGCCGCCGGCGGCGGCGTACCGGTCGAACACCCGTGGCACCAGCGCGTCGGGCACCCCCGCGCCGGAGTCCGTGACGCGCAGCTCGACCTGCTGGTCGACCACGCGCGCGCTGACCGTGACGGGCGGTGCGCCGTGGCGTACGGCGTTGTCGAGCAGGTTGTCGAGGGCCTGGGCGAGGCGGACCTCGTCCGCCTCGACGACGGCGTCGTCAGGGACGTCGACCGAGATCTGGTCGATGGGACTGGAGGCTTCCCGTCGGGCAGCGGCGCTCCGGACCAGCTCGGCGATCGACACGCCCTGCTTGCGGAACTGCATGCCCGACCCCTGCAGCTGCGAGGCGGCGGTGAGGTCGGCCGCGAGGCGGCGCAGGCGCTCGGCGCTGCTCCGGATCCCGCGGAGGAACTGGTCGCGCTCGCCGGCCGCGAGCCGGCCCTCTGACTCCTGGAGCACGTGGGCACTGCCGTCGATGACGGCCGTCGGGTTGCGGAGCTCGTGGGCGGTGACGGCGAGCAGTCGTACCTGCTCGGTCATCGCCTCGATCCGGTCCTCGGCGTTCTGACGCTGCTCGGTCTGGTCGCGGGTGATCTTGGCGAAGCCGATGTGCCGGCCGCGGTCGTCGTGGACCGGGGTGATGACGACGCTGGCCCAGAACCGGGTGCCGTCCTTGCGGACGCGCCACCCCTCCTCGGCGTGGGACCCGTCGCGCAGGGCCGCCTCGAGGTTGCGCTGCGGATGACCCGTCAGCTGCTGGTCCTCGGGGTAGAAGACCTGGAAGTCGCTGCCGATGATCTCGTCGGCCTCGTAGCCCTTGATCCGCCGTGCCCCCGCGTTCCAGCTCATCACCCGTCCACCGGGGTCGAGCATGAACACGGCGTACTCCTCGACGGCTGCGACCAGGAGCCGGAACCTCTCCTCCGCGCGGTGGAGCTCGTCCTCGGCGGCTCGCTGGGCGCTGATGTCCTGCACCTGGGCGAACACGTAGAGCATCTGGCCGGAGGAGTCGCGGATCGGGACGAGGGTGACGAGTGCGGTGCGCACGTCCGTCTCCTCAGGCGGGCCGGGGATGCGGTGCTCGAACGCTGCGACCTTGGCCTGCGAGGACCGCAGGGCGTCGAGCTGCTCGTCGAGGACGTCACCCTGCCCGCCGGTCAGCCTCCCGTAGTCGACGCCCACCAGATCACTGGGCTCGCACGACATCAGCTCGGCGAGGGCGTCGTTCGCCCGCACGATCGTGGCGTGCACCGTCATGGTCGCCATCCCGATCGCGGCCCGGTCGAAGAGCGCCCGGAAGCCTTCGAGGTGCTCGTCCAGCACCTCCTGCTCGACTCGCGCCGCGTCCACCTCGACGTCGACGACGGCCTCGACCGCGCGCAACCCGGCCGGCGTGCTGCCCGATGAGGACGGTGGAGTGGTGGCGGTCGCCCGACCGACACCGCGCAGGCTCTGCAGGAGACGATCCGGGAGCTGCTCGAGGGGGATGGACTTCTCGATGAAGTCGATCGCACCGAGGTCACGGATCTCCTCGGCCAGGTCGTCGCCTCCGAAGCCGCTGAACATCACGACGGACGTGTCGGGCCGCACCGCGAGGATCGACGGCAGCGTCTCGACGCCGTCCATGTGGGGCATCGACACGTCGAGCAGCACCAGCTCCGGCTCGTGCTCGATGACGAGCGCGATCGCCTGCCCCCCGTCCGCGGCCTCACCCCTGACGTCGAACAGCCCGGACGACTCGAGGCGCAGACGCACGAGCGTGCGCACGTCGACGGAGTCGTCGACGAGCACCACCGACACCTTGCCGGCCCCAACCACCTCTACGTCCCTCCATCTGCCGGCCATCGGTGCACGGTCGTCCCGCCGCCGTCGCTGCGGATCGACCCGAACGCTGTTCCCGAAGGGGCACTCAACCATGCACGGCCGGCTGGCAACCCGCCAGCCTCAGTCCTCGGGGTCGTAGCCGAGGTTCGGCGAGAGCCACCGCTCGGTCTCGGCGAGGGTCCAGCCCTTGCGCTCGGCGTAGTCGGCCACCTGGTCGCGGGCCAGCCGGCCCACCACGAAGTACTGCGACTGCGGGTGCGAGTAGTAGAACCCGCTGACCGAGGCGCCGGGCCACATCGCCATCGACTCGGTGAGCGTGATGCCGGTGTGCTCCTCGACGTCGAGCAGCTCCCAGAGCGTCTCCTTCTCGGTGTGCTCGGGGCACGCCGGGTAGCCCGGCGCCGGCCGGATCCCGTCGTACTGCTCCTTGATGAGCCCGACGTTGTCGAGGCGCTCGTCGGGCGCGTAGCCCCACAGCTCCTTGCGCACGCGCTCGTGGAGCTGCTCGGCGAACGCCTCGGCGAGCCGGTCGCCGAGGGACTCGAGCAGGATCGCGTTGTAGTCGTCGAGGTCGGCCCGGAACGCTGCGACACGGTCGGAGAGCCCGTCGCCGGCGGTCACGGCGAACGCGCCGACGTGGTCCCGGAGCCCGGTCTCCTTGGGGGCGACGTAGTCGGCCAGTGAGCGGTTGGGGACCCCGTCGCGGTGCTGGCCCTGCTGCCGGAGGTGGTGCAGGGTGGCGTGCACATCGCTGCGGTCGTCGTCGAGGTAGAGCTCGACGTCGTCGCCCACCGAGCTGGCCGGGAAGAAGCCGACCACGCCGTGGGCGCGGATCCACTTCTCCTCGATCATCTGGTCGAGCATCGCCTGCGCGTCGTCGTAGAGCTTGCGGGCGGCGGGACCCGAGCCGGGGTTGTTGAGGATGTCGGGGAAGGCGCCCTTCATCTCCCAGGCGTTGAAGAACGGCTGCCAGTCGATGTAGCGGCGCAGCGTGGTCAGGTCCTGGTCACGGATCACCCGCACGTGCTGGCTGGCGCGGACGCCGGTGAGGGGCGAGACCGCGTGGTCCTGCCGCAGCAGCATGCGGGGCTTGGGCGGGTGGTAGCCGGACCAGTCGACGGGGGTGGCGTTGGCACGCGCCTGCTCCAGCGTCACCAGCGGCCGGTCGTTCTTCGCCGAGTGGCGTGCGCGGAGCGAGTCGAAGTCGGCGCGGACGTCGCCCATGAGCTTCTCGCGGCCCGTCGGGCTCAGCAGGGCCGCCGCGGTCGGGACCGACCGGGACGCGTCCTTGACCCAGACCACCGGACCGTCGTACTTCTGGTCGATCTTCACGGCCGTGTGGGCGCGCGAGGTGGTGGCGCCGCCGATGAGGAGCGGGATGTCGAGCCCGAGGCGCTGCATCTCGGAGGCGAAGTTGACCATCTCGTCGAGGGACGGAGTGATCAGCCCGGACAGGCCAATGATGTCGGCGCCGGACTCCTGGGCCGTGTCGAGGATCTTCTGCGCGGGGACCATGACCCCAAGGTCGATCACCTCGTAGTTGTTGCACTGCAGGACGACGCCGACGATGTTCTTGCCGATGTCGTGGACGTCGCCCTTCACGGTCGCCATCACGATGGTGCCGTTCGTGTCCTTCTGGGCTGCCAGCTCGGGGTCCTTCGCCTTCTCCTCCTCGATGAAGGGGATCAGGTAGGCCACGGCCTTCTTCATCACACGGGCGCTCTTGACGACCTGCGGAAGGAACATCTTGCCCGCGCCGAAGAGGTCGCCGACGACGTTCATGCCGTCCATGAGCGGACCCTCGATGACCTCGATCGGTCGCCCGCCGGCCGCCTGGATCTCGGCGCGGAGCGCCTCGGTGTCCTCCTCCACGTGGGCGTCGATGCCCTTGACGAGCGCGTGGGTGATCCGCTCGCGCAACGGCAGGCTGCGCCACTCGTCCTGCGCCTCCTCCGCGTCGGCCGCCGTGACGTTGAAGCGCTCGGCGATCTCCAGCAGCCGCTCGGCGGCGTCGGCGCGGCGGTTGAGGACGACGTCCTCGATGCGCTCGCGCAGCTCGGCGTCGACCTCGTCGTAGACGACCAGGGCACCGGCGTTCACGATGCCCATGTCGAGACCGGCGCGGATGGCGTGGAAGAGGAAGACGGCGTGGATCGCCTCGCGGACGGGGTTGTTTCCCCGGAACGAGAACGAGACGTTGGAGATGCCGCCGCTGACCTTCGCGCCGGGGAGGTTCTGCTTGATCCAGCGGGTCGCCTCGATGAAGTCCTCGCCGTAGGTGGCGTGCTCCTCGATGCCGGTCGCGACGGCGAAGACGTTGGGGTCGAAGATGATGTCCTCGGGCGGGAACCCGACCTCGTCGACGAGGATGCGGTAGGCCCGCTCGCAGATGGCCTTGCGCCGCTCGAGGTTGTCGGCCTGGCCGTCCTCGTCGAAGGCCATCACGACGACGGCCGCGCCGTACTTCCGGCACAGCCGCGCGTGCTCGCGGAACGGCTCCTCCCCCTCCTTCATGGAGATGGAGTTGACGATCGCCTTGCCCTGCACGCACTTGAGGCCGGCCTCGATGACCTCCCACTTGGACGAGTCGACCATCACCGGGACGCGGCTGATGTCGGGCTCGGCGGCGATGAGCTTGAGGAAGCGGTCCATGGCCGCCACCCCGTCGATCATCCCCTCGTCCATGTTGACGTCGATGACCTGCGCACCGGCCTCGACCTGCTGGGCGGCCACGGTGAGCGCCGTGTCGTAGTCGCCGTCCTTGATCAGCTTGCGGAAGCGGGCGGACCCGGTGATGTTGGTCCGCTCGCCGACGTTGACGAACAGGCTGTCCTCGGTGATCGTCAGCGGCTCGAGACCGGACAGCCGCATCACCGGCTCGACGGTCGCGGGCTCGCGACGTCCCTTGCCCTCGACGGCCTTCGCGATCGCCTCGATGTGGTCGGGCGTGGTCCCGCAGCAGCCCCCGACGACGTTGAGGAACCCGGCGTCGGCGAACTCGGCCAGCACCGCAGCCGTCTGGTCGGGGGTCTCGTCGTACTCACCGAAGGCGTTGGGCAGGCCCGCGTTGGGGTAGACGCTGACGAACGAGTCGGCCAGGCGCGACAGCTCGGCGACGTAGGGCCGCATGTCGCGGGCGCCCAGCGCGCAGTTGAGGCCGACGGCCAACGGCCGGGCGTGGCGCACCGAGTCCCAGAACGCCTCGGTGACCTGGCCCGAGAGCGTGCGGCCGGAGGCGTCGGTGATGGTGCCGGAGATGATGACCGGCCAACGGCGCCCCTGCTCCTCGAAGAGCGTCTCGACGGCGAAGATCGCTGCCTTGGCGTTGAGGGTGTCGAAGATCGTCTCGATCACCAGCAGGTCGGCGCCACCGTCGACGAGCCCGCGGGCGGCGACGAGGTAGGCGTCGGCGAGCTGGTCGAAGGTGACGTTGCGGGCGCCGGGGTCGTTGACGTCGGGCGAGATCGAGGCCGTCCGCGTGGTCGGGCCCAGCGCCCCGGCGACCCAGCGGGGCCGGTCGTCGGTCGCGACCTCGTCGGCGGCGGCGCGGGCGAGGCGCGCGGACTCGAAGTTGAGCTCGTAGGCGAGGTCCTCGAGGCCGTAGTCGGAGAGCGAGATCGCGTTGGCGTTGAACGTGTTGGTCTCGATGATGTCCGCGCCGGCCCGGAGGTACTCCTCGTGGATCGTCCGGATGATCTGCGGCTGGGTCACCGTGAGCAGGTCGTTGTTGCCGACGAGGTCGCTCGGGTGGTCGGCGAAGCGCTCACCGCGGTAGCCCGCCTCGTCCGGGCGGTCGCGCTGGATCGCCGTACCCATCGCCCCGTCCAGCACCATGATCCGCTCGCTCATGATCGCCGTCAGGGCGGCGGTGGCATCAGGGCGGTGCTGCGGCTCCACGGGTGGGTGGCTCCTCTCGGGCGGCGGTGCGGCCAGCCTAGGAACGGCGTCCGACACGCGGACAGCTTTCCCACATGGTGGCACTCGGCGCGTCGGGCGGCGAAATCACGGCGGATCGCTGGGCGGCGCGCCCTAGGCTGGGCGGGTGATCGAGTTCGACGACGTGCAGGACCTGGTGTCACCGGTGGTGATCGCGGCCTTCGAGGGCTGGAACGACGCCGCCGACGCCGCCTCCGGGCTGGTGGACCACCTCATCGAGCAGTGGAAGGCCGAGGTCATCGGGGCGATCGACCCCGAGGAGTTCTACGACTTCCAGGTCAACCGGCCGGTGATCGGGACCGACGTCAACGGCTACCGTCGGCTCACCTGGCCCACCACCCGCATCGCCGTCGCACGCCCCGCCGAGCTGGACCGTGACGTCATCCTGGTGCGCGGCATCGAGCCCAACATGAAGTGGCGCCAGTTCTGCGCCGAGCTCCTGGCCGCCTGCGACGACCTCGGCGCCGAGCTCGTGGTGACCATGGGCGCGCTGCTCGCCGACACCCCGCACACCCGGCCCATCCCGGTCACCGGCACCGCGAGCGAGCCCGAGCTCGTCGACCGCCTCGTCCTCGAGCAGTCGACCTACGAGGGTCCGACGGGCATCGTCGGCGTCTTCAACGACGCATGCACCCAGCTCGACATCCCGGCCGTCTCCTACTGGGCCGCCGTCCCGCACTACGTCGCCCAGCCGCCGTGCCCGAAGGCGACGCTCGCCCTCCTCGGCCAGCTCGAGGAGCTCCTCCAGGCGCCGATGCCCATCGGCGACCTCGCCGACGACGCCAAGGCCTGGGAACGCGGCGTGGACGAGCTGGCCGCCGAGGACGAGGACGTCGCCGACTACGTCCGCGCCCTCGAGGAGACCCGCGACACCGCCGACCTCCCCGAGGCCTCCGGCGAGGCCATCGCGCGGGAGTTCGAGCGCTACCTCAAGCGACGCGACACCGACTGAGGTCGCCACTGCCGGCTGGCTGGCGGGTTCGAGCGGTGAGTGAGACACGTTCTGCGGCGCGAAAACCTGTCTCACGCACCGCTGGTACGCCGACACGCTGCGCGGCGGTGAGTGAGACACCTTCTGCGGCGCGAAAACATGTCTCACGCACCGCTGGCCCGGTCGGCGGTGGCCCACCCACATTCCCGGCGTACGGAATGTGGCTGGCGCACCGCTCGCGGGCGCGCCGTACGCCGACACGCCGCGCGGCGGTGAGTGAGACACCTTCTGCGGCGCGA
Organism: Nocardioides sp. Soil_C_8; assembly: GCF_057656315.1. NCBI lineage: Bacteria > Bacillati > Actinomycetota > Actinomycetes > Propionibacteriales > Nocardioidaceae > Nocardioides > Nocardioides sp. Soil_C_8. The sequence goes on along the minus strand of NZ_JBDGKQ010000003.1, from coordinate 564,745 downwards.
AAACCTGTCTCACGCACCGTTGGCCCGGTCGGCGGTGGCCCACCCACATTCCCGGCCCGCGGAATGTGGCTGGCGCACCGCTGGCCCGGTCGGCGGTGGCCCACCCACATTCCCGGCGTACGGAATGTGGCTGGCGCACCGCTCGGGCGGGTGTAGGTCAGAGCGAGAGGCCGAGGGCAGCGTCGAGGAGCCGGTGGATGGTCGCCGCGGCCTCGGGGTCGGAGGTGTCCGCGAGGCCGGTGGTGCCGAGCGTCGCCTCGACCCACTCCTGGACGACGGCCACCGCCGTCGGGGCGTCGAGGTCGTCGGCCAGCGCGGCGAGCACCCGCTCGACGACCGGGAGCGCGGGCGCACCGGAGCCGAGCGCCAGGGCGCGGCGCCAGGCGGCGAGGGTGTCGACGGCGTCCCAGAGCTGGTCGTCGGTCCACTCCCAGTCGCTGCGGTAGTGGTGGCGCAGCAGCACGAGCCGGATCGCCATCGGGTCGACCTCGCTCATCCGCAGGGCGGAGACGAAGACGAGGTTGCCCTTGGACTTCGACATCTTCTCGCCGTCGTAGGCCACCATCCCGGCGTGGGCGTAGGCGCGCGCGAACCGCTCGCCGGGGTGGGCCACCTGGGCGTGCCCGGCCGACATCTCGTGGTGCGGGAACACCAGGTCGCTGCCGCCGCCCTGCACGTCGAAGGTGGACCCCAGGTGGTCGAGCGCGATCGCGGAGCACTCGACGTGCCAACCCGGCCGGCCCGGGCCCCACGGGCTGTCCCACGATGGCTCGCCCGGTCGCTCGGCACGCCACAGCAGGCAGTCGAGCGGATCCTTCTTGCCCTCGCGGTCCGGGTCGCCACCGCGCTCGGGGAAGATCTCGAGCATCGTGTCGCGGTCCATCCCGGACACCGCGCCGAAGGAGTCGTCGGCGGTCACGGAGAAGTAGAGGTCGTCCTCGACGCGGTAGACCGACCCGGCCTCGTCGAGGCGATGGATCAGCTCGATCACCTGCGGGATCGACTCGACCGCACCGGTGTAGTGCGCGGGGGGCAGGACCCGCAGCGCCTCCATGTCCTCACGGAAGAGCTGCGTCTCGCGCTGGGCGAGCTCCGCCCAGTCGACGTGCACCTTGGCCGCGCGCTCCAGCAGCGGGTCGTCGACGTCGGTGACGTTCTGGACGTAGGTGACCTCGTGGCCGGCGTTGCGCCACGCACGGTTGAGCAGGTCGAACCCGACGTAGGTCGCGGCGTGCCCCATGTGCGTCGCGTCGTAGGGCGTGATCCCGCAGACGTACATCCGCGCCGGACCCTCGGGGCGGGTCTCGACGAGGTCGCCGCTCGCGGTGTCGTGCACCCGCACGACCGGGCCCACCACGGGCAGTGAGGGAACGTCGGGAGACGACCAGGCACGCATGTGGCGCAGCCTATCGGCCGCCCGGGAGCCACCCACCGTCGCTGCCCGTCTTGATCTCGATACGGCCCAGCGCGTGCTCGTGCCTCGCTCGCGGGCCTACTCGATCTGGTCCGGCCACGCCGCCGGCTCGTTCCTCGCCGCCAGCTGCCGGCCTCAGAACGGCGGCCAGGGGATGACGGGGTACGACGACGAGCGGGGGCCGGGGAACGTCCCCCGGGCCAGCAGCCGACCCACCCGGCGCCTGGTGGTCTCGACCTCGTCGTCGGTCAGCAGCCCGGACAGCACCACACCCAGCTCGCCGTCGAGCGCCGACGCCAGCCCGCGCAGCCCGTCGGTCTCCTCGGCGCTGATCGCGTCGCCCACGAAGCCCCACAGCACGGTGCGCAGCTTGTGCTCGACGTGGAAGGTCAGGCCGTGGTCGACGCCGTGCCGGTGGCCGTCGGGCATGGGGAGGACGTGGCCGCCCTTGCGGTCGGCGTTGTTGACCACGACGTCGAAGAGCGCCATCCGCCGCAGCGGCTCGCTGTCCTCGTGGACCAGCGACACCGCCTGGTCGTGCGCGTCGAGGCCGTCGAAGACGTGGCGGAAGCCCGCCGGGACCTCGCCCTCACCGACGATGTCGACGGGGGCGGCGTCCTCGACCTCGTCACGCCACAGCTGCACCATGCCCGGGCCGTGCGGCCCGTCACCGAGGACCGTCGGCGGCACGATGTCCCAGCCGAGCGCGTCGGAGACGGCGTACGCCCCCACCTCGCGGGCGGCGAGCGTGCCGTTCGGGAAGTCCCACAGCGGGCGTTCTCCCGCGATCGGCTTGTAGACCACGCGGACGCCGCCGAGCTCGCCGACGAAGGTGGCGTTGGACGCCGGCAGCACGCGCCCGTGCAGGGTCAGCTCCCCGGTGGGGAAGCCGGCCGGGAGCGTGCTGTCAGGGATCACGGCGCTTGAAGCCGTTGGCACGGACGCAGAGGTGCCCGTCCGGGTCGATCGGCTCGCCGCAGAACGGGCAGTCGGGGCGCCCGGCGCCGATGACCGACAGGGAGCGCTCGACGAACGAGCGCGCCGCGGCGGCGGTGATCCGGACGAGGAAGATCTCCTCCGGCTCGGGCTCCAGCAGGTCCTCGAGGTCCTCCTGCAGCTGCTCGGGCGAGACGACCGCCGCCTCGGTGAACGGGAACACCTCGATGACCACCCGCTCGTCGGCTCCGTCCCACGACAGGGTCATCGTGCCGGCGCGGAACTCCTCCTCGATCGGCTGCTCGAGCGGCTGCCCATCGGTGAGGTCACGTGGTGCGATCGCCGGGATCAGCACGTCGCCGCCGGGGGCGCGCATCAGCTCGTCGAGCAGCTCGTCGATGCGCTCGGCCAGGGCCTGCACCTGCTGCTTCTCGAGCGAGACGCTGACCAGGCGGGCGCCCTCGCGCGCCTGCAGGAAGAAGGTGCGCTGGCCGGGCTCGCCAACGGTGCCGGCGACGAAGCGCTCGGGTGGGTCGAAGCGGTGCACGACGGGCATGTGACTCACCCTAGGGCGTGCCTGTCTGGGGTCCGGCTCCTCCACCCACCTCGGCGTCCGTGCGGCGCGCGCGGGAGGAGCGACGGGGCTTCTTCGGCGGGGTGAGCCAGGCGAGGTCGCCGGCGTGGGTGTTGGTGCCGATCACGAAGGGCCGCGACTCGGTGTAGCGCACGATCGACACCGACGCCGGGTCCACGTGGATGCGCTGGAACAGGTCGAGGTGGGTGCCGAGCGCGTCGGCGAGGATCGACTTGATGACGTCACCGTGGCTCACGGCGAGCCACACGGCGTCGTCCCCGTGCTCGGCCGCCACCCGTGCGTCGTGCCGCCGTACGGCCGCCACCGCGCGGTCCTGCATGGCCCGCATCGACTCCCCGCCGGGGAAGGTGGCCGCCGACGGCTGCGCCTGGACCGTCTTCCAGAGCTTCTCCTTGGCGAGCTCCTTGAGCGGGCGTCCCTGCCACTCGCCGTAGTCGCACTCCGACAGCTGCCTGTCGCTGCCGGCGCGCAGCGACGTCGCCTGCCGCGTGGTGATCTCGCGGCACGTCTCGCGGCAGCGCTCCAGCGGGCTCGTCACCGCAGCAGCGAGGCGTACGCCCGCGAGCCGCTCCCCCACCGCGACCGCCTGCCTCACTCCGGCGTCGTCGAGGTGGACGCCGGGCAGCCGGCCTGCGAGGACTCCACTGGCGTTGGCCGACGAGCGGCCGTGTCGCACGAGGATGACGGTGGGCATTCTCCAGAGGTTAGTGGGGCTAGCCTCGGCCTTGTGATCGTCGACAACGCCCTGTACCACCAGGGCAAGCGCGTCCAGCTCGGCGACGGAGACGACCAGAGCCTGGGCTGGGCCCGGGTGCCGTGCGACCCCGGGGACTTCCAGTGGGTCGGGATCCACGACCCCAGCCCCGACGAGCTCGAGCTGATCGCCCGCACCTTCGACCTGCACCCGCTGGCCGTCGAGGACGCGGGCGACTCCCACCAGCGCCCCAAGCTCGAGCGCTACGGCGACACGCTGTTCCTCGTGCTCAAGACGCTCTGGTACGTCGACGAGGAGGACGCGGTCGAGACCGGCGAGATCAACCTGTTCATCGGCAAGGACTTCGTGGTGACCGTGCGCCACGGCCAGGGCATCGATCTCGCGACCGCACGGCGCGACCTCGAGCACCGCGCAAAGGTGCTCGAGCACGGCCCGATGGCCGTCCTCTACGCGATCTGCGACCGCGTCGTCGACGAGTACGAGAAGGTCGGCCAGGAGCTCGAGGAGGACGTCGACGAGGTGGAGGAGTCGGTCTTCTCCGACGCCCGCACCAACGACTCCAACCGGATCTACGTCCTCAAGCGCGAGATCGCCGAGGTGCGCCGGGCGGTCATGCCGCTGCGCGAGCCGATGCGGAAGTTCGCGATGGGGGTGGACGAGCGGATCACGACCGAGACGGCAACCTACTTCCGCGACGTCGCCGACCACCTCCAGCGGGTCTCGGAGGTGATCGACAACCTCGACGTGCTGCTGTCCACCGCCTTCGACGCGCACATCGCCCGGATCTCGGTCCAGCAGAACGAGGACATGCGCAAGATCTCCGCCGGCGCCGCCCTCGTCGTCGTCCCGACGCTGGTGGCCGGGATCTACGGGATGAACTTCGACCACATGCCCGAGCTGCACTGGGAGTTCGGCTACGCCTACGCGCTGCTCCTGATGGCCGGGATCGCCGCCGGCCTCTTCGCCTGGTTCAAGAGGTCCGGGTGGCTCTGACGCGGTCGGCCACGGCCGTCCCCACGGCTTGGCGGGTGGTGTGGTGGTTCGGCTTCGTGAGCCTCGCCGCCGACATGGTCTACGAGGGCGCCAGGTCGGTCTACGGCCCCGTCCTCGCGGCCCTCGGCGCGTCCGCGGTGGTGGTGGGGCTCGTGACCGGCGCCGGCGAGGCGGTGGCGCTGGTCATGCGCCTCGCGTTCGGCCCGATCGCCGACCGCACGGGTCGCTACTGGTCGCTGACGATCGTGGGCTACGGCCTCACCGCCGTCTGCGTCCCGCTGATCGCGCTGTCCCCGCGCCTCGGCGCGGCGGGACTGGCGTTCGCGTCCACGATGATCCTGCTCGAGCGCCTCGGCAAGGCGGTCCGGTCGCCGTCGAAGTCGGCGCTGCTGGCGCACGTCGCGTCCGCCGTGGGCCGGGGTCGCGGCTTCTGGGTGCACAAGGCCCTCGACCAGGTGGGCGCGTTCGCCGGGCCGCTGGTCGTGGCCGGTGTCGTCGCGGTCGCGTCGCTGTGGTGGGGCATGGCCGTCCTGGCCGTCCCGGGCGCGATCGCCATGGTCCTGCTGCTGACGCTCCGCCGCCGGGTGCCCGACCCCAGCGTGTACGACGACTCGCCTCCGCCTGCCGCCGGGTCGGAGGCGTCCGAGCACCCGGCTCCCCGGCGGGGCTGGTGGGCGGAGGTCGTCGGGGCGGGCCTGCCGGCTGACTTCTTCCGCTACGCCGTCGCCGCGTCGCTGACGACGGGAGCGCTGGTCACCTTCGGCATCATCGGCTACCACCTCACCGTCGACGACCTGCTGCCCGTCGCGGCCGTCCCCGTCGTCTACGCCGCGGCGATGGCCGTCGAGGCGGTCGCGGCGCTCGCGGTCGGGTCCGTCTACGACAGCACCGGACCACGGGTCCTGCTCCTCGTGCCGGTGCTGGTCGCGATCGTGCCGGCCCTCGCCCTCGGCTCGGCCCTGGTAGCCGTGCTGGGCGGTGTCATCGCGTGGGGCATCGCCCAGGGGGTGCAGGACTCGACGGTCAAGGCGGTGGTCGCCGACCTGGTCGACGCACCCCGCCGCGCCACGGCGTACGGCGTCTTCGCCGGCATCCAGGGACTGTTCGCGATCGTCGGCGGCGTCACCGCCGGGTGGCTCTACGACCGGTCGGTGCCCGCCCTCGTGGCCGTCGTCGCCGTCACCCAGCTGGTGGCGCTGGTGCTGCTGGCCGACACGTTCAGGCGGTCAGCACGCCGGCTCCGAGCAGGATGAGCACGCCGGTCCCGAGCAGGATCCGGTAGATCACGAACGGCGTGTAGGAGTTCGTGCTGACGTAGCGCAGCAGCCACGCGATGGCGGCGTAGCCGACGACGAACGAGACCACCGTGGCGGTGATCGTCGGGCCCCAGCCGAAGTCGTTGTGGCCGTGCGGGATCTCCTTGAGCTCGAACAGGCCGGCACCGACGACCGCGGGGATCGCGAGCAGGAACGCGAAGCGGGTCGCAGCCTCGCGCTCGAACCCGAGGAAGCGCCCCATGGAGATCGTGGCGCCGGAGCGCGAGACACCCGGGATCAGGGCCATCGCCTGCGCGACGCCCATCAGCACCGCGTCGCGCAGCGTGAGCTTGCCCAGCGGCCGGTCGGTGCGCCCGACACGGTCGGCGATGCCGAGCACGATGCCCATGACGACGAGCGTGCACCCGGTGATCCACAGGTTGCGGAACTCGCTCTCGATGACGTCCTTGAGCAGCACCCCGAGCACCACGATCGGGAGTGACCCGATGATGATGAACCAGCCCATCCGCGCGTCGAACGTGCCGCGGTACTCCGCCTTGAACAGCGAGCGCACCCACGCGCTGCCGATGCGCCAGATGTCCTTGCGGAAGTAGATGAGGACGGCGAGCTCGGTGCCGATCTGGATCACGGCCGTGAACGCCGCTCCCGGGTCCCCCCAGCCGAACAGCTCGGGGAAGATCCGCAGGTGCGCGCTGCTCGAGATCGGCAGGAACTCGGTCAGCCCCTGGATGACGCCGAGGACCACTGCCTTGAGGAGATCGATCACAGGGCGTGAGCCTACGGGCGAGTCCCGTGCCGACAGCGCACCACCCGTGGCTACCCTCACCACCATGCAGCAGCGTTCCCTCGGCGCGACCGGGCTCAAGGTCTCCCGGCTCGGCCTCGGCACCATGACATGGGGCCGCGACACCGACGAGCACGAGGCGCGCGACCAGCTGATCGCCTTCGCCGAGGCAGGAGGCACGCTGGTCGACACCGCCGCCGGCTACGGCGACGGCGCCAGCGAGGAGCTGATCGGCACGCTCATCGGCGACGTGGTCGCTCGTGACGAGGTCGTCCTCGCCACCAAGGCGGGCATCCACCGGCGTACGGGCGAGCGCGTGACCGACACGTCCCGCGGGAGCCTGCTGACCACGCTCGACGCCTCGCTCAAGCGCCTCGGCGTCGACCACGTCGACCTCTGGCAGGTGCACGTGTGGACCGACGAGACCCCTGTCGAGGAGACCCTCAGCGCCCTCGACCTCGCCGTCACGTCGGGGCGCGCGTCCTACGTCGGCGTCTCCAACTACACCGGCTGGCAGACCGCCCAGGCGGCGACCTGGCAGCGGGCCGTCCCCGGCCGGGTGCCGCTCGCGTCCACCCAGGTCGAGTACTCCCTGCTCAACCGGCACGTCGAGCACGAGGTCGTCCCGGCCGCCCAGGCGCTGGGGCTCGGCGTCCTTCCCTGGTCGCCCCTCGGCCGCGGCGTGCTGACCGGCAAGTACCGCACCGGCACGCCGTCGGACTCGCGGGCCGCGACCGAGCACTTCGCCCGCTTCGTGGGCGCCTACCTCGACGAGCGCGGCCGCGGGATCGTGGAGGCCGTGGCGCGCGCCGCCGACGGCCTCGGCTGGTCGCCGCTCGAGGTGTCGCTCGTCTGGGCCCGGGACCGGCCCGGGGTCTCCGCCCCGATCGTCGGTGCGCGCACGGCCGCGCAGCTCAAGGGCGCGCTCGGGATCGAGGAGCTGACCCTGCCGGCGGAGATCGTGGACGCCCTCGACGACGTGTCGGCCGACTGAACCCACCCTCGGGACTGACAGGAGAGACGGGAGAGACCATGGCCAGGATCCAGCGCCGCCCACCGGGCCGCGGGGTTGAGTGGGAGTTCGAGACGCTCGTGCTGCCCAAGGACTTCTCCCGCAACGTGGTCACCCGCGTGCTCGTCGAGCGGGCCGAGCACGGCGGCTGGGAGCTCGACCGGCTCCGCATCGGCAACGACGGCAAGCGGCGCGTGGTCCTGCGCCGCAAGATCATCCGGCAGCGGCTGACCCTCTTCGCCGGCTGACCGACCCCTCGCCGGGGTGGTGCGGCATGGGGTGCGGACCCCATGGACGCCGTCACCCGGTGGTGCTCGACTCGGAGGAGCGGGGCCACCCCGGCCCCGGTGAGGGGACGACGCACATGGCGACACGCAGGCACAGGCCGGCACTCGGGATCGTGGAGCTCGCGGTGGACCCGGCCGACGTGGACCGGGAGACCTACCCGGTGCGGATCAGGCTGACACGCCCGCTGACGGCGTACGAGGCGGAGGGGCTGGCCACCGCCGAGCCCGGGCTCCGGAGCGAGGGTGACGCGATCGTGGTGCCGGCGGCGAGGTTGGACGACGTCGCCCGCGAGGTCGACGCGTGGAACGCCCGCCTCGAGCGGGTGCAGACGCGCGCCGACCAGCTCGAGGGCGAGACGCTGGTGGCCGACCAGCGCCGCCTCGAGGACCACGAACGGCACGCGCCGCGCCTCCAGAGCCAGCAGGTCGACAACCGCGGCCTGCACTGAGCGCCGGCTCGCACGACGGCTACCAGCCGGACGAGCCCGGCCCGCCCTTGAAGGGGCCGGTGACCCGCGAGGTGATCCAGCCGCCGTAGAAGCTGCCCGGCTGCGGCTGCACGACCTCCCCGTCGACCGTGCAGCGGTCGACCCGTCCGGGGTAGAGCGCGACGTGGTCGACCAGCGCCTCGAACCCCGCGGACGGGGTCAGGTACGTCCAGGCCACGGCCGGGAGCACGGCGTCGCCGACCACGAGGTCGTAGTAGGTGGCCTGGCCCTTCCACTCGCACCACGAGGATCCCTGGCCCGGACGCAGGAGGGCGCCGCTGAAGTCACCGACCGGGAGGTAGTACGTCGGCGGGTGGCTGGTCTCGAGCACGCGCAGGCTCGCGGTGGTGTCGGCGACGACCACACCACCGTGGGTGACGACGACGTGCTCGGTGCTCGGCTCCACCCGCGGCGGCCGGGGGTAGTCCCACACGGACTCGGTCATGCGCCCAACCTACGGAACGGCTCCTACGGCTCGAGGTCGCGCGAGGCGAGCCAGGCGCGGCCGCGCCGGTCGGAGGCCTGCGCGAGCCACGCCTCCTCGACGATCTCCACGAGCTCGTCGCGATCGACCTCCCCCACCCGGGAGGCGCGCAGGAGCACCGACGGGTGGCCGTCGAAGTGCGCGGTCGTGAAGAACGGCAGCCGGTCGTCCTGCAGCAGCGCCTGCTTGTCCCCCTCGGAGGCGACCCAGAGCACCACCACGTCGTCGTAGCGCTCACCCGTCTCCGGGTCGAACGCGTCGGGGCGTGGCGTGCGGAAGAACACGAACGACTTGCCGCCGACCTGGTAGACGGGGTTCTTCTCCGGTCGTACGACGCTCACGTGCGGCATCGCCCGTGCGGTCGCGTGGATGTCGTCCACCGTGGCCGGACGGCTCATGTCGGCTCCTGTCCGGGCGGGTAGGCACGCCACTGGCCCTTCGCGCCCGGGTGGGTCCGGAGGTACTCCTCGATCCGCCGCTGTTCGGCTTCCTCCCGCGCGCGGGTCGGGCTCCTGGGCGTCGCGCTGGGCTCCAGCTCGTAGTTGTAGAAGACGAGGAACGGTGCCGCGTCCATCTGGGCACGCTTGATCGAGCGGAGCACGTCTGCTGCAGCGCTGACGAACGACCCGTGCACGGTGCCCGCCATGCCGTCCCAGTCGCTCTCGGTCATCACGATCTCGATGTCGTACCCCTCGACGCGGAGGCGCAGCCGGCCGGGTGTCGTCGTGTCCAGCTCTCCGAGGGTGTCGAGGAGCATGAGCAGGCGCTCCCACATCCGGTCGTAGCGGTGCGCCAGCTCCATCAGGCGCTCGCGGCCTCGGCCCGCTCGCGGAGGTCCTGGACCATCGCGTCGGGGTCGTCGGCGGAGTAGACGGCCGACCCGGCGACGAACACGTCGGCCCCGGCCTCGGCGCACCGCTCGATCGTGTCGAGCGACACACCGCCGTCGACCTGCAGCCAGGTCTCGACGCCGTGCTTGCGCATGAGCTCGCGGGTGGTGCGGATCTTGGGCAGGCACAGGTCGAGGAACTTCTGGCCGCCGAAGCCGGGCTCGACGGTCATGATGAGCACCATGTCGAGCTCGGGCAGCAGCGCCTCGTAGGGCTCGACGGGCGTGGCGGGCTTGAGTGCCATCGACGCGCGGGCGCCCTGCGACCGGATCTCGCGGGCGAGCCGCACCGGCGCCTTGGCCGCCTCCGCGTGGAAGGTGACCGACCCGCACCCCGCCTCGGCGTACGCCGGGGCCCACCGGTCGGCGTCCTCGATCATGAGGTGCGCGTCGATCGGCTGGCTGGCGTGCTTGCTCAGCGCCTCGATGACGGGAAGCCCCAGCGTCAGGTTGGGGACGAAGTGGTTGTCCATCACGTCCACGTGCACCCAGTCGGCGCTCGGTATCCGGGCCACCTCGTCGGCGAGGCGCGACAGGTCGGCGTTGAGGATGCTCGGCGTGATCTGGATGCCCACGGGGTGAGCCTAGTGACCCCCGGGGCCGTCGAGCCGGGCGGCACGGCTCCCGGCCGGTACGACGACGTGGAGCGCGTTGCGGTCGACCTCGAAGGTCGCGGTGGTGGTGGCCGCGATCTCGCCGTCGAGGTTGACCGGGAGCGGCTCGTCGGTGACCAGGCGCAGGCGCCGGGTGGTGACGTGGTGCACCCGCTCGTGCTCGACGAGGTGCCCGGTCCGCAGCAGTCGCGCGACCGAGACGTGGTCGCGCAGCCGGCCCTGCTCGACGGCGTACACGTCGAGGAGGTGGTCGTCGATCGACGCGTCGGGCGCCACGGTGAGGCCGCCGCCGTAGTGCCGGCCGTTGCCGACCGCGACCTGCATGAGGTCGGACAGCTCGAGGGTGGTGCCGTCGTCGAGCTCGAGGCGGGCGGCGAACGGCCGGTGCGACCGGTACGCCGCCAGCGTGGCCACCGGGTAGGCGAAGCGGCCGAGCCGCTGCTTGAGCGCGGGGGTGAGCCGCTGCGTGACGGCGACGGACAGGCCGACGGAGGCGACGTTGAGGTAGGCGCGGCCGTCGACCCGCCCGAGGTCGACGTCCACCACGTGCCCGTGGACGAGCGTGTCGACCGCCGCCGCGAGGTCGCCGGGGATCCCGAGGGTGCGGGCGAAGTCGTTGGCGGTGCCGAGCGGCAGCACGGCGAGCGCGGTGCCGGTGTGGGCGACCATCGCGGCGGCGCACCCGATCGTGCCGTCTCCGCCACCGACCACCAGCAGGTCGGGCTCGGACTCGACCGCGACCGCCAGCGCCTCGAGGAGCTCGAGGCCGCCGTGCACCGGGTGCACCGTCACGTCGTCGGACACGCCACGGACCGTCGCCTCGACCAGGGGGAGGGCACGCGCGCCCCGGCGGGCGGCCGTGTTCACGACGACCGCGACCCGGCCGGTGCGCGGACGGGCGGACCTGTTCTGCTGCATGGCTCGACGCTAGGTCGCTCGCGTGAGAGGAGGATGAGGACGACCTGTGTGCGGGCTGTGCCCCGGTCTCGCGGACACCCGCCCGCGCGCCATCGACCGGCCCACTACTCGCCCTCGGGCTCCGGCGGCGCCTCGGCTCCCTCCGCCTCGTCGCGGTCCGCCCACGCGAGCAGCGGAGCGATGTCGAAGGGGTGGTCGTCGATCGCGGCGTGCAGGTCGCCGATCTCGGCGTAGCGCTCGGGCATCGTGAAGATGGTGAAGTCATCCGGCACGCAGTCGTCGACCTCGTCCCAGCGGATCGGCGCCGACACCCGGGCCTCTGGCACTCCCCGGACCGAGTAGGCGGCGGCGATCGTGTGGTCGCGGGCGTTCTGGTTGTAGTCCACGAAGAGCTGCGAGGGATCGCGGTCCTTGCGCCACCAGGCGGTGGTGACCTCTCCCCCGGCCCGCCGCTCGACCTCCCGCGCGAACGCCAGCGCGCCGCGCCGTACGTCCTGGAAGCCGTGGTCGGGCGGGATCCGGACGTAGACGTGCATGCCCGACCCGCCGCTGGTCTTGGGGAAGCCCACGGCGCCGAGCTCGTCGAGCACCTCGTGGGCGACGTGGGCGACGCGCTGGACCGTGGCCCAGTCGCACTCCGGTCCCGGGTCGAGGTCGATGCGCCACTCGTCGGGCTTCTCGGTGTCGTCGCGCCGGCTGTTCCACGGGTGGAACTCCACCGTCGACATCTGGACCCCCCAGATCACGCTCGCCAGCTCGGTGACGCACAGCTCGTCGGCGGTGCGCTTCCACCTCGGGAAGAAGAGCTGGACCGTCTCGACCCACTCGGGGGCACCGGCGGGCAGCCGCTTCTGGTGCACCTTGTCGCCCGCCAGGCCCTTGGGGAACCGGTGCAGCATGCACGGCCGCTCGAGGAGCGCGTTGACGATCCCGTCGCCGACGGCGAGGTAGTACTCGACGAGGTCGAGCTTGGTCGCTCCGCTCGGCGAGGCGTCGGTGGGCGGGAAGTAGACCCGGTCGGGGTTCGTGACCTTGACGACGCGGTCGTCGACCTCGATCTCGGTGAACGGCGACGCCATGTCGGGAGCCTAGCCGCGAGCGCCGACGGTCGCGGGGGTCACTGGGGTGCGGCGGTCTCCGACGGCTGCTGCTGGCCACCCTGCTGCCCACCCTGCTGGCCACCCTGCTGGTCGCCGGGCTGCGTCTCCTGCGGCTTCTCCACGGTCACGGTGACCGTGTCGGACCAGCCCTCGTCGGCGTACTGGCTCTCGGGACGGTGCCAGCGGAACTCGGTGGTCTCCGCCACGGGCACGGCGACCCGGGCGACGCCGTCACGGTCGGCGAGGACGGGCTTGCCGGCGGCGGCCCACTGCCCACCGGGCGAGCGGGACTCGAGCACGAGCGGGTCGCCGGTGAGGCGTCCGGACCCGTCGGTGACCCGTCCGGTGAGCTCGACCTGCTCGTCGGCCTTCACCTGCTGCCTACCTGCCGCGATCGCGGTGGACAGCGAGACCCCCTCGAAGTCGAACGTCGAGCCGGAGGCCCGGACCGCGTCGAGGTTGAAGGCCTTGCCGTCGCACCCGAAGCCGGTGACGGCGAACCCGGGGCCGTCGCCGTGGTCGGCGGCGAACTGCGCCGTCGTGGCGGACCCCAACCGGTCGACGACCGCGCCGGAGGAGAGGTCGACGAGCGTCCAGTCGTAGCTGAGCGCGGAGGAGGACACGGTGGTCCACGAGCCTGCCGGGGCCGACACGGCTGCGCGGCCGCGCCACGCGGTGCCGGCCGGGCTCTGCCGGCTCACGGACATGACCCACGAGACGCCCGAGCTGCCGCCGGTGGCCGCCACGGCGACCGACGAGTCGAGCCCGGCGAGGGAGTCGAAGGAGGTGTAGGGACCCGCCGCGCTGCCGGCGGCGCTCGGGACCAGGCCGAGCGACCTCCGTCCGAGCGGAGCCGCGTAGGGCCCGAGGTTGATGCGGGACGCAGGGGCGGCCGCCTTGCCGAGCACGTCGGCGCACCCGACGTAGGTGAGGTAGACGTCGGCGTCGCCGGTGGCCGGCCCCGACAGCGTGCGAGTGCCCCCTGCCGCGTGAGCGGGACTGCTCACCAGGGTCGTCCCGACCGTCAGGGCCAAGGTGGTGGCGGCCAGGGCCGTCATGATGCTGCGCACGTGCATGAATTCCTGCTCCCCGTGACACGACACACCCCTCCGGTGCGCCGAGCTGACACCATCATGCTGGTCAAAGCAAAGGATGTGAACCGCCCGTCCATGGAAGTCACCCCAATGGTGGATGAAACCGAGACCAACGTTGGGTCGTCCGACTGTCGCACCGCGCCGATAGGTTGGGCGCCATGCCGCTCCGGGGCGCAGATGTCGCCCGCCATCCCGTGCGTCGCGTCGAGGCCCGCGGGGGCCACGAGCTCGCGGCGCGGCGCTACCCGGCGTCCATCCCCGCTGTCGCCCAGGTCCTGCGCGACGGGCTCGACCTGCCACCGGGTGTCACCTTCCTGGTCGGCGAGAACGGCTCCGGCAAGTCGACGCTGGTGGAGGCCGTGGCGATCGCCTACGGCCTCTCGCCCGAGGGCGGCAGCACCCACAGCCGGCACTCCACCCGCGCCACCGAGTCAGGGCTCGGCGATGCCCTCCAGCTCGTGCGGGGCGCCGGCGCGAGCAAGTGGGGGTTCTTCCTGCGCGCCGAGACGATGCACGGCTGGTACTCCTACATCGAGGGCCTCGGTGGCGACGACCTGGCCTTCCACGAGATGAGCCACGGCGAGTCCTTCCTCGCCGTGCTCGAGTCGCGGTTCACCGGCCCGGGCTTCTTCTGCCTCGACGAGCCGGAGGCAGCACTGTCGTTCTCCTCCACCCTGGGGCTGGTCGCGGCGTTGCAGCGGGTCGTGGCCCGCGGCGGGCAGGTCCTGTGCGCCACCCACTCCCCCGTGCTCGCCGCCATGCCCGGCGCCCGGGTCCTGGAGGCCGGGTCGTGGGGACTGCGCGACTCGGCGTGGGAGGACCTGGAGGTCGTCGACCACTGGCGGCGCTACCTCGCCGATCCGTGGGCCTACCTCCGCCACCTCCAGGACGACTGAGCGGTCGCTCGCTGCCGTCAGGTCCGTCGGCGCAGGGTGGCCGCGAACATCGCGTCGGTGCCGTCGCGGTGCGGCCACAGCTGGAAGCGCTCGACCTCGTCGGTGTCGCCGCGGCGGGCGAGGACGTCGCGCACGACGTCGCTCGTCTCGGCGACCACCGGCGAGCAGGTCGCGTAGACCACCACACCGCCCGGGCGCACCGACTCCAGCGCGGAATCGAGCAGCACCTGCTGGATCGCGACGAGCTCCTCGACGTCCTCGGGTGTACGCCGCCAGCGCGACTCGGGACGTCGCCTCAGTGCACCCAGCCCCGAGCACGGCGCGTCGACGAGCACCCGGTCGAACGTGCCGGGGAGCCACGCGGGGCGCATGCCGTCGCCGGCGAGCACGTGCGCGGCGCCGTCCGGCGTCGCGCGGAGGGCGGAGGCGACCAGCGCGGCCCGGTGCGGTTGCCGCTCGTTGGCGACGAGCACGGCCCCGCGCTCGGCGGCGAGGGCCGTCAGGAGGGCTGCCTTGCCGCCCGGGCCGGCGCACAGGTCGAGCCACCGCTCGTCGCGGCCCTCGAGCGCGGCCTCGGAGAGCGCGAGCCCGACGAGCTGCGAACCCTCGTCCTGGACGCCGGCGCGTCCCTCGGCGACCGCCGGGACCGCGGCCGGGTCACCGCCGCCCAGCGTGACGGCGTACGGCGAGCGGCCGGTGCGGGTGCCGCCGGCGGCCTCGAGCTCCTCGACGGTCGCCATGCCGGGGCGGGCGACCAGCGTGACCCGCGGCGGGGCGTTGTCGGCCTCCAGCAGCGCGTCGAGCTCGTCATCGTCGCCCAGCGCCCCGCTCAGCGCCTCCCCGAGCGCCTCGACGACCCAGCGGGGGTGGGAGCGGGCGACGGCCAGGTGGCCGTGCGGGTCCTGCTCCTCGTCGGGGGCGACCTCGGCGACCCAGCCGGCGAGGTCCCGCCTGCTGATCTTTCGGAGGACGGCGTTGACCAGTCCGGCCGGCCCCTGACCGACGGTGGCCCGGACCAGGTCGACACTGGTCGAGATCGCGGCGTGGTCCGGGACCCGCATCGAGAGCAGCTGGTGCGTCCCCAGCCGCAGCACGTCGCGCACCTCCGGCTGCAGCCGCGGCTTGGTGAGGCAGGCGTCGATCACGGCGTCGTACAGCCCGTGCATGCGGATCGCCCCGGACGACAGCTCGGTGGCCAGCGCGGCGTCGCGGCCGGTGAGCCCGTGCTTGCGCAGCACCTGGGGCAGCACGAGGTTGGCGTAGGCGTCGTCGGTGCGGACGGCGGTGAGCACGTCGAGCGCGGCACGGCGCGCCTTGTCGACCGGACGGCGGCGGTCACCCACCGAGGTGCTCCTTGACGAGCCTCTTCGGCGCCCTCGCCGCCCACGCGTCGGTGATGATCTCCTCGAGCTCGTCACGGTCGATCTCCCCGAGCCGCGACAGCTGCACGAGCACGGCGGCGTAGCCCCGGAAGTGGTCGATGGTGAAGAACGGCGTCGACTCGTCCGCCACGAGTGCGTGCTTCTCCACCTCGGTCGGCGTCGTGATCACGACCAGGTCGTCGTACATCTCCCCGGTCGCGGGGTCGACGGCCGTCCTGTGCGGCGCGCGGTAGAGGACGAACCCCTTGCCCTTGTCGCCGCGCGGCACCTTCCAGGTCGGCCGGTCGCCCCAGGAGATGCCGAGCTCGGTCTCCGGCAGGCTGCCGCAGATCTCGTCGACGTCCTCGGGGCGAGCGGGCCGGCTCACGCGGGCGGGTCCTGGTCGCCGAGGCGGACCCCGGACTGGAGCCGCACACCGCGGGCCCAGTCGGCGGCACCCATCTGCTTCTTGCCGAACGCCTTGACCTGACCGAGCTCGACCGGCGTGGTGCCGGTGCCGACGAGCACGGCGTTCTTGGTGACCTCGAGGACGCCCGGTCGCAGCGGCTCGCGCTCCACCGGTCGCACCGGACCGATCTTGATCCGTTCGCCCTCGAAGGTGCTCCACGCGCCGGGGGCGGGGTCGCAGGCGCGGACCTGCCGGTCGATGGCGACCGCCGGGTGGGTCCAGTCGATGCGTGCGTCGTCGACGAGGATCTTGGGGGCGAAGGAGACGCCGTCCTCCTGCTGCTCGCGCGCCTCGAGGGTGCCGTCCTCGATCCCGTCGAGGGTCTGCACCAGCAGGCCCGCTCCCCCCTCGGCGAGCCGGGCGAGCAGGTCTCCGGCGGTGTCGGTGGGCCGCACGCGCTCGGTCATCACCCCGAAGACCGGTCCGGCGTCGAGCGCCTTGACGATCCGGAAGGTGGTCGCGCCGGTGACCTCGTCGCCCGCCCAGAGCGAGTGCTGCACGGGGGCCGCGCCGCGCCACGACGGCAGCACGGAGAAGTGCAGGTTGATCCAGCCGTGCGGCACCAGGTCGAGCGCCGACTGCGGGAGCAGGGCGCCGTACGCCACCACCGGGCAGGCGTCGGGACGCAGGGCGGCCAGCGCCTGCTGGAAGTCCGGGTCGCGCGGGTGCTCGGGCTTCAGGACGGGTACGCCGAGCTGCTCCGCGCGCTGGGCGACCGGGCTGGCGACCAGCTTGCGTCCGCGCCCGCTCGGGGCGTCGGGCCGGGTGACGACGCCGACCAGCTCGTGGCGGCTGGCGGCGACGGCGTCGAGCGCAGGCACGGCGACCTCGGGGGTGCCGGCGAAGACGACGCGCATCAGGTGGGGACCTTCATCGGGCGAATCCGTTCGTCGGGTGGGGGCTGAGCCGGACCGTCGGCCGCTCGAGGCCGAACCACTCGGACTCGCGGATCTCCTTCATCGCTGCCTTGCGCGCGGCGGTGTCGAGCTTGTCGATGAAGAGGATGCCGTCGAGGTGGTCGGTCTCGTGCTGCATGGCGCGGGCGAGCAGCTCCGACGCCTCGATCCGCTGCGGCTCGCCGTACATGTCGAAGCCGGTCGCGACCACCGACAGCGCGCGGAGGCAGTCGTAGGTGAGCTCGGGCAGGGACAGGCACCCCTCCGCCCCGTCCTGCGTCTCGTCGGAGAGCTGGAGCGAGGGGTTGACCAGGTGGCCCACCTCGCCGTGGACGTTCCAGGTGAACACCCGCAGGCCAACGCCGATCTGCGGCGCCGCGAGGCCCGCGCCCGGGGCGGCGAGCATCGTGTCGGTCAGGTCGGTGACGAGCTGGCGGACCTCACGGTCGAAGTCGTCGACCTCCACCGCGCGCTGGCGCAGCACCGGGTCACCGAAGAGACGGATGGGCTGGACGGCCACGGAGCTCCTTCGCTCGGCTGGGTCGGTCGGGGCGGGGTGGGCGATCGGGCAGTGGCCAAGTCTAGGGAGGCACCCCGCGGTCGCTCATGGCGGCCGGTCGCCGGGACCCGTCGGTCAGATGGTCAGCGGGTCGACCTGGATGCGGACGGGGTCGAGCTTGCGGGCCGAGCGCACCCGCTGGAGGTCGCACAGCGAGCGGGACAGCGCCTCACCGCTCGAGCGGGGCACGCGGAGCAGGACGCGGTGCTCGTCGTCGGCCGGGACCGGGCCGAGCACCTCGGCACCGGCGGGCAGGTCGAGCAGGTGGAGGACGTCGTCGAGCGCACCGAGATCGCCGGTGACCGTCGCCAGCCGTGCTGCCGGTGGGAGGTGCGCCTGCGACCGCTCGTGGGTCTCCCGGCGGGCGAAACCGGCCGGGTCCCACCGCACGAGGGCCTGCAGCGCAGGGTGGGCCGGGTCGCCGACCGCGACGACGTGGCCTCCCGGCCGCACGAGCGCGGCCGCGTTGAGCCACCGGCGCAGTGCCTCCTCGGCCGCCCGGAGGTCGTCGCGCGCCAGGCTCAGCCAGGTGTCGAGGACGACGACCGCTGCGTAGCCCTCGTCGGCGACCGGCTCGGCCCCCACGGTGGCGACGACGAGGTCGGCCGACTCGCCGACGCGGTCGACGACCCGCTCGCCGCTGGAGCTGCGGACGGTGGTGCCGGGGAACATCCGGCCCAGCTCCTCCGCCGTCCGGGCCTCACCGCGCACCGGCGCGCGCAGTCCGTGGCCACCGCAGGTGGGGCACGCCCAGGCCGCCTCGACGTGGCCGCACCACCGGCAGCGCGGCGGGACCGCAGGGCCGTCCACGACCAGCGGACCGGTGCAGACGGTGCAGCGCGCGGGCGCTCGGCAGGTGTCGCAGGCCAGGGAGGCGGCGTAACCGGCCCGGGGCGTCTGCACGAGCACGGGACCGGCCGCAAGGCCTCGCCGGATGGCGTCGTAGGCGGCGCGCGGGACGCGGGTGCCGACGGAGCGGTCCTCGGCCGGCACGACCTCGACCCGGGCCCGGCGTCGCAGCACCTCACGTGGGACCGCCAGCTCGTGCGCCCACCCGCCGGCGACCAGCTGTTGCGCCTCCGGGCTGCGGGCGACCCCGCCGAGCAACGCCGCCGTCCCCTGCTGCTCGGCGCGGACCACGAGCACCTCGCGGGTGTGCGGGTAGGGGGCTCGCGGCTCGGCGTGCAGGTCGTCGCCGTCGTCCCAGAGCACCAGGAGCCCAAGATCCTCGACCGGCGCGAAGGCGGCGGAGCGCGTGCCGACCACGATGCGCCGCGCTCCGCGGGACACGGCGAGGAAGTCGCGGTAGCGCGCGGCCGGGCCGCCGTCGGCGGTCAGGCAGACGTGGTGCCCCTCCCCCAGCCGCGCCGCCAGCGCGGCGCCGACCCGGGCGACGTCACGCCGGTCCGGCACGCAGACGAGCGCGCCCCGCCCGGCGGCGTACGTCGTCGCAACCGCCTCGGCGACCATTGCGGGCCAGTCGTCCCCGGGGGCCGCCGCCCAGACCGCTCGGGGCGACCCGCCGGACGCGAGGTGGCGGAGGAAAGCGTCTGCGTGCGCGACCCCGGCCCAGGTCGTCGGCCCGTCGACCGCCGGAGCTGCGGGCGCTGGTGTCGACACGGCCTTCTCCGTCGCAGCGTGCCGGGGCGGCACGGCGAGGCGGAGCACGTCGGAGCGCGCGCCGGCGTACCTCCGTGCCAGGGTCTCGCTCAGCGCGACGATCTCCGGCGCGAGCACGGGCTCCGGGCTCACCACCCGGCGCAGCGGCTGGAGGTTGCCGGTGTGGTCGGTGTGGCTGGTGCGCTCGACGACGTAGCCGTCGACGTCCTGGCCGGCGAAGCGCACCTTGACCCGGGCGCCCGGGACGGCGGTCTCCGCCATGGCGGTCGGGACGGCGTAGTCGAACGGGCGGTCGAGGTGGGCCAGCGCGATGTCGACCAGGACGCGGGCGACCGGGTCGGACTCGGCGGGCTGCCAGGCCGCTGCCTTGCGGCGCCGGGTGGCGGCCGCCTTGGCCCGCGCGTCGTCGACGGCAGCACGAAGCCCCGGGAGCATCTCGGCTTCCGGGGCTTCGTGGGACGTCATGCGGCAGATTCTGTCAGCGGGCCCCGACAGCCGGACTTGGTGGGGAGTTCTTGCTCCTGGAGGCCTTTGCAAAGGCCTCCAGGAGTCGGTTTCCCCGCTCGAGCGGGGAAACTGCGCAGGGCGGGCGCCAACAGCTCGACAGGGGCCAGCAGCAGGCAGCCGGTCAGATGCCGGCGGCGGCCTTCAGCTTGTCGGCGCGGTCGGTCTTCTCCCAGGTGAACTCGGGCAGCTCGCGACCGAAGTGGCCGTAGGCCGAGGTCTGGGCGTAGATCGGGCGCAGCAGGTCGAGGTCGCGGATGATCGCGGCGGGGCGGAGGTCGAAGACCTCGAGGACCGCGTCCTGGATCTTCTCGTCCGGGACGACGCCCGTGCCGAACGTCTCGATGAAGACACCCACGGGCGCGGCCTTGCCGATGGCGTACGCGACCTGGGCCTCGCAGCGGCTGGCGAGGCCGGCGGCCACGACGTTCTTGGCGACCCAGCGCATCGCGTAGGCGGCCGAGCGGTCCACCTTCGACGGGTCCTTGCCGGAGAAGGCGCCGCCGCCGTGGCGGGCCATGCCGCCGTAGGTGTCGACGATGATCTTGCGGCCGGTGAGGCCCGCGTCACCCATCGGGCCGCCGATGACGAACGTGCCGGTGGGGTTCACCAGCATCCGGTAGCCGTCCGAGGGCAGGTCGACGTCGGCGAGCACGTGGTCGATCACGTGCTGCTTGATGTCGGCCTCGAGCGTGGCGTGCTCGACGTCGGGGTCGTGCTGGGTCGAGAGGACGACGGTGTCGATGCGCAGCGGACGGTCGTCCTCGTCGTACTCGATCGTGACCTGGGTCTTGCCGTCGGGCCGCAGGTAGCCGAGCGTGCCGTCCTTGCGGACCTCGGTGAGGCGCTGGGCGAGCCGCTGCGCGATGGTGATCGGGAGCGGCATCAGCTGCGGGGTGTCGTCGCAGGCGTAGCCGAACATCAGCCCCTGGTCGCCGGCGCCGCGCTTGTCGAGCTCGTCCTCCGACGCGCCGACCCGCGACTCGTGGCCGGCGTCGACGCCGGCCGCGATGTCGCTGGACTGGGCGCCGATCGCCACCTGCACGCCGCAGGTGTGGCCGTCGAAGCCCTTGTCGGAGGAGTCGTAGCCGATGTCGAGGATCGCCTTGCGGACGATGTCGGCGACCGGCGCGTAGGCCTGGGTGCGGACCTCGCCGGCGACGACGACCAGCCCGGTGGTCAGCAGCGTCTCGACCGCCACCCGCAGGTTGGCCTTGTCCGGGTCCTCGGCCATCAGGTGGTCGAGCACCGAGTCGCTGATGCGGTCGGCGATCTTGTCCGGGTGACCCTCGGTCACGGACTCGGAGGTAAAGAGGCGTCCTGCCACGTCGTCACTCGCTTCTTCTCTGGAACGGTCGGATTGGAACGTACCCGTCGACCAGCATCCGGGACGTGTGTCTCACCCGACGAATCGCCGGGCGACCTCGTCCCAGATGACGTGGGCGAGCGCGGTCTTGGAGCCGCGCGGGACCTCGACGGCCGCTCCGTCGGCGGCCAGGACGACCGCCTCGTTGTCGGCGCTGCCGAAGACGGCACCCCCGCTGACGTCGTTGACGACGAGGAGGTCGCACCCCTTGCGGGCCAGCTTGGCCCGCCCGAGGTCGAGCACCGAGCCGGTGGCGTCGCCGGTCTCGGCGGCGAAGCCCACGATGACGGCGCCCTCGCGGACGCGGTCGTGGGAGATCTCGGCGAGGATGTCGGGGTTCTGCGCCAGCTCGATGGCCGGCGCGGACCCGTCGTCGGCCTTCTTGATCTTGGCCTCGCTCACCGCCGTGGGCCGGAAGTCGGCCGGCGCCGCTGCCATGACGACCGCGTCGGCGGTGGCGGTCGCGGCGACGACCGCCTCGCGCAGCTGCTCGGTCGTCTCGACGCGTACGACGTTGACGCCGGCCGGGTCGGGCAGGGTCACGTTGGCGCTGACCAGGGTGACGTGGGCGCCGCGCGAGGCGGCGGCCCGGGCGAGGGCGTACCCCTGCAGCCCCGACGACCGGTTGCCGAGGAACCGGACGGGGTCGAGGTACTCGCGGGTGCCGCCGGCCGAGACGACGACCTTGCGACCGGCGAGGTCCTGGGCGGCGTCGGCCCCGCGGTCGAGGAGCCCGCGCACCAGCTCGTAGATCTCGCCCGGCTCCGGCAGCCGGCCCTTGCCGGTGTCGGCGCCGGTGAGGCGGCCGACGGCCGGCTCGATCACGAGCGCGCCGCGCTCGCGCAGGGTGGCCACGTTGGCCTGCGTGGCCGGGTGCTCCCACATCTCGGTGTGCATCGCCGGGGCGAAGACCACCGGGCAGCGGGCGGTGAGGAGCGTGTTGGTGAGGAGGTCGTCGGCGAGGCCGTGTGCCGCCCGCGCGAGCAGGTCGGCGGTCGCCGGTGCGACCACGACCACGTCGGCCTGCTGGCCGATGTGGACGTGGGGCACGGCGTGGACGTCGGTCCAGACGTCGGTGGCGACGGGCTTGCCCGACAGCGCCGACCAGGTCGGCGCGCCGACGAACTCCAGCGCCGACGCCGTGGGCACGACGGTGACGTCGTGCCCCGACTCGGTGAACCGGCGGAGCAGCTCGCAGGCCTTGTAGGCCGCGATCCCGCCGGAGACCCCCAGGACGACCCTCACGGTCATCGGGAGGCTCGCGTCACTCCGTGGCGTCGCCGGCAGCAGCCTCGGCGGCAGCGGCCTCGGCGGCGGGGTCGATGTCCTCGCAGGTCAGGAGGTCGTCGTTGATCTCGCGGAGCGCGATCGAGAGCGGCTTCTCCTGGACGTGGGTGTCGACGAGCGGGCCGACGTACTCCAGCAGGCCCTCGCCGAGCTGGGAGTAGTAGGCGTTGATCTGGCGGGCACGCTGGGCGCTGTAGAGCACCAGCTTGTACTTGCTGTCGGTCTTGGTGAGCAGGTCGTCGATCGAGGGGTTGGTGACGCCCTCGGCGGCGATGGTGGGAGAAGCCACGGTGTGGGTGCCTCGCTAGTCAGATGTGGATGGAGCAGGACCGACCATCAAGGTTACCAACTCGTCGGCAGCGGCGTGAACTTCGTGGTTGACGATGGTGACGTCGAACTCGCTCTCGGCGGCCAGCTCCGCGCGCGCGGTCTCGAGACGACGCTCCCGCTCGGCCTCGGTCTCGGTGCCGCGGCCGACGAGGCGGCGTACGAGCTCCTCCCACGACGGCGGCTTGAGGAAGACGAACAGCGCCTCGGGCATCGTCTCGCGCACCTGGCGGGCGCCCTGGAGGTCGATCTCCAGCATGGCCGGCTGGCCGGACGCCAGCGCGAGGTCGACGGGGCCGCGGGGCGTGCCGTAGCGGGCGGCCTTGTGGACCACGGCCCACTCGAGCAGGTCGCCCTTCTCCACCATGGCGTCGAACTCCTCGTCGGAGACGAACCAGTAGTGGACGCCGTTCTCCTCGCCGGGGCGCGGCTTGCGCGTGGTGGCCGAGACCGAGAGCCACACCTCGGGGTGCGTCTCGCGCACCGCGGCGGCGACCGTGCCCTTGCCGACGGCCGTCGGGCCGGCGAGGACGATCAGCCGCGAGCGGGTGGGGGTGTTGCCGGTCGAGCCGGCTGCCGGGGTCTCAGCGGTGTGGGTCACGAGGCGTCGGGGCCGAACTCACGCTCGAGCGCGGCGACCTGCTTGACGCCCAGTCCGCGGACCCGTCGGCTCTCGGCGATGCCGAGGCGCTCCATCACCTGGCGCGCGCGGACGCGACCGAGGCCGGGCACCGACTGGAGGAGCTCGACGACGCGCATCTTGCCGATGACCTCGTTGGTCTGGCCCTCGTGCAGCACGTCGACGATGGAGCCGCCGGAGTTCTTGAGGCGGTTCTTCACCTCGGCCCGCTCGCGTCGGGAGGCCGCAGCCTTGTCGAGGGCTGCCTGGCGCTGCTCGGGCGTCAGAGGGGGCAAGGCCACGAAAGCGATCCTTCTGGGGTCGGACGAGGGTCGGACGGGCGCCGGGCGGAGACCCGGACGAGTGCGGATCAATCTAGTCAGGTCGCGTCCGGTCGGGCAATCGGGTGCGCGGCCGGGGCCCGGGACGTGACGTTCACCATGTGATCGGGCGGTCAGCGCGACAGCGGGGTCCCGCACACGTCGAGCGCGTGCTGCTCGACAGCGGCCATCGCCTCGACGGTCCGCTGCGCCCCGACGGCGCGGGCGGCCGCCTCGATGTCCTCGCGCGCGTCGGGGTCGAGCCCGGCCGGAGGCTTGTCGGCCCGGTACGTCGACGGGTCGACGTCGTGGGCGTCGAGCGCCTCCTCGAGGGCTCGCAGCGGCCGCACGACGGCCGACCACTCGTCGGCGATGTCGCGGGGCGCCTGCTCGGCGAGCTCCTCGTAGTCGTCCAGCGCGTCGAACACCGCGCCCGCGTCGTCGGAGGCGGCGACGTCGCTGAGGTCGGCCTGGTGGTCCTCGACCGCCGCGCAGTAGTCGTCCTGGGGCTCGCTGGTGCAACCGGTCACCGCGAGGCCGGTCGCGCAGGCCACGGCGAGGAGGACTGCCGGGCCGCGGAGCTTCACGCCCCCAAGCCTCGCACGGCGTCGTTGCCGCGCAGGGCGGCGTCACGGAGCGCTCCCACGTCGGGCCCGGCGCGCAGCACGTCGCGCGAGGAGCTGGGCAGCGCCCACCGGGCGGCCGAGCCGAAGATGCGCGCCATGTCGTCGACCGTGCCGCCCTGGGCGCCGTAGCCCGGCACGAGGAGTGGTCCGTTGACGTCGAGGTCCTCGTCGGTGTCGCCGATCGTGGCGCCCACGACCGCCCCGAATGACCCGACCGGCTCCGCCCCCGCATTGGCGACACGCAGGTGCGCGAGCACCGTCCCGGCGACCGTGCTGTCACCGGTGCGGGCGTGCTGCACCTCGGGGCCCTCCTTGTTCGAGGTCAGGGCGAGGACGAACAGCCCGCCGCCGTGGCGGCGGCACGCCTCGACCATCGGGTCGAGCGAGCCGAAGCCCAGGTAGGGGCTCGCGGTCACCGCGTCGGAGCCGAGCGGGGAGCTGGGGTCGAGGTAGGCGTCGGCGTAGGCCTGGCTGGTGGAGCCGATGTCGCCCCGCTTGGCGTCCATCAGCACCAGTGCCCCCGCGGCACGCGACTCCGCCACCACCCGCTCGAGGACGGCGACGCCGCGGCTGCCGAAGCGCTCGTAGAACGCGCTCTGCGGCTTCACGACGCCGACGACCGGCGCGACCGCCTCGACCACGGTGAGCGCGAACCTCTCGAGCGAGGCCACGTCGTCGGCCAGGCCCCACTCGTGCAGCAGCGCCGCGTGCGGGTCGATGCCGACGCAGAAGCGCCCGCGCTCCTCGATCGCATGGGCGAGGCGGGTGCCGAAGGGGGTCATGCGTCCTCCTGGTGGTGTCTGGGCGAGAGCGCGGACCGCAGCCGGGCCACGGTGGTCGGGTCGTGCAGCAGTGCGGTGCCGACCTGGACGGCGCTCGCGCCGGCGTCGAGGTAGGCGTTGGCGGACCGGACGTCGTGCACGCCGCCGCACCCGATGGTGGGCACGTCGGGCAGGACCCGGTGCACCTCGGCGACGCAGCGCAGCGCGACCGGGGCGACGGCGGGGCCGCTGAGGCCGCCGGCCCGTCCGTCGGGGAACGCGGCGGGTACGGCGTTGCCGACGACGACCGCGGTCGCTCCGGCCTCGTGGCACGAGCGTGCGCCCTCGACGATCCGCGAGACGTCGGGGCGCAGCTTGGCCAGGACCGGCCGGTCGGTGGGGAACTCGCGGCGCACGGCCGCGATGACGCTGGCCGAGTGGTAGGGCTCGCGGACCTCGAACAGGCCGGCGCCCACCTCGTCGGGGGCACCGACGTTGACCTCGAGCCCGGCGACGCCCGGCGCGCGGCTGAGGCGGCGCGCGAGGTCGGCGTACTCCCCCATCGTGGAGCCGGCGATCGAGACGAAGACGCGTGCGCCGGCGCGCACCAGCCAGGGCAGCTCGGTGGCGAGGAAGTGCTCGAGCCCGGGGTTGGGCAGGCCGACGGCGTTGACCAGGCCGCCGGGCACCTCCACGACGCGTGGCCCGGGACCGCCGGCGCGGGCGTCGAGGGTGATCGAGCGGGTGACGAGGTCGAGGCCGGCCAGCCCGTCGGGACCGGCGTACGGCTCGAGCTCGCGACCGGTGCCGCCGCACCCGGCAGCGACCATGACGGGGCCGGGCAGCTGCGCGCTCACCGTGCCTGCCCTCCGTCGTGCAGTGCGTCCCACCGGATCCGGTCGCCGCGCACGACGGGACCCTCGGCGCAGGCCCGGACGACCCGCTCCACGCCGTCCTCACCGACGACGGGCAGGGGGCACCCGTGGCAGAGGCCGGTGCCGCACGGCGTCGGGGTCTCCACCGCGACCTGGCTCCATGCGCCCGCGCGCTCGGCCGCCGCGGCCGCGCTGCGGAGCACGGCCTGGGGGCCGGCCGCGTAGACGACGTCGGCGTCGCTGCGCCGGACGAGGTCGTCGACGTGGTCGGCGACGCTCCCGCGCTGCCCGACGGACCCGTCGGCGGTGAGGACGGTGACCGACCGGGCCGAACGCCGTGCCTCCAGCGCGGACAGCAGGCGCGCCTCGTCGGGCGCGGAGACGACCAGGGAGACGGCGCAGCCGCGCTCGCGGAGACGCTCGGCGAGCGGGAAGAGCGGGGCCGCGGCGTAGCCCTCCCCGACGAGCAGGCACGACACGGCGTCCTTGGGCAGCGCGAACGGGCGGCCGAGCGGACCGGTGATCGCGATCCGAGCGCCGACCGGCTGGGCGACGAGCCACTCGGTGCCGCTCCCCCGCGCCTCGACGACGACGTCGAGCGTGGGACCGAACGCGCTGGACGCCCGGACCCGGTGCACCCACAGCGCTCGTCGCGCCACGTGCCCCGCCACGCTGACCGCGACGAAGTTGCCCGCCCGGAACCGCTCTGGGACGCCCGGCGCGGTGAGGGTCAGGTGGCGGTAGCCGCCCACGCGCTTGGTGGCCACCACCTCGCCGTCGACGTGCACGCTCGGGTGCACGTGGGGGCGCACGTGGGGGTGGACGGATCCCCGCTCGTCAGCCATCCGTGGCGAGACCTCGCACGATGCGCCGGGGCCAGAGCGGACCCTCGTAGACGAACGCGGTGTAGCCCTGCAGCAGGTCGGCGCCGGCGGCGAGCCGGCGCCGGGCGTCGTCGACGGTGGTGATGCCACCGACGCCGACCAGCGTGAGGTCGGGACCGACGCGGTCGCGCAGCAGGCGTACGACGTCCTCCGAGCGCGGGGTGAGCGGCCGTCCGCTCAGGCCGCCGGCCCCGACCTCCTCGACCTGGGGCACCGGGGTCGCGAGCCCGTCGCGGCTGATGGTCGTGTTGGTGGCGATGATCCCGTCGAGCCCGGTGGCGAGCGCGAGGTCGGCGACGGCGAGCACGTCGTCGTCGCTGAGGTCGGGGGCGATCTTCACCAGCAGCGGCACCCGGTCGTCGGGGCGCACGTCGTCGGCGCGCCGGCGGACGGCTGCCAGGATCGGCTCGAGCTTCTCCACGGCCTGGAGGTCGCGCAGGCCGGGCGTGTTGGGCGAGGAGACGTTGACGACGAGGTAGTCGGCGAAGGGGGCGAGCAACCCGGCCGACTTCTCGTAGTCACGGGCTGCCTCGTCCTCGGGCACGACCTTGGTCTTGCCGATGTTGACTCCGAGGATCGTCGACCCGCCTCCGGCGCGCCAGTCCGCGAGCCGCCGGGCGACCACCTCGGCACCGTCGTTGTTGAAGCCCATCCGGTTGACGATCGCCCGGTCGTCGGTGAGCCGGAACAACCGCGGCTGCGGGTTGCCCGGCTGCGCCTCGCCGGTGACCGTCCCGATCTCGACGTGACCGAACCCGAGGGCGGCCAGCCCGTCGATCCCGACGGCGTTCTTGTCGAAGCCGGCGGCGAGGCCGAGCGGGTGCGGGAACGTCAGCCCGAGTGCCCGCACCGGCGCCGACGGCAGCCGGACCGCCCGCGCCGTGACGTGTGCGGCCGCCCGGATCGCCCGGAACGCCGCGTGGTGGATGCGCTCGGGGTCGACCCGGGTCAGCGCCTGCTCGAAGAGGACGTCGTAGGGCCGCACCGTCAGGAGTCCCCGCCGGTGCTCGCGAGCGCCGCCCAGTCCTGCAGCGAGCGGACGCCGATGTCGCCGCGGCGCATCGCCTCCAGTCCCTGCACCGCGGCCCCGAGGCCCTGGATGGTGGTGATGCACGGGATGTCGGTGAGCACCGCGGCCGTGCGGATGTCGTAGCCGTCGGCGCGCGGCGACCCGCCGCTGGTGGCTCCGTGGGGCGTGTTGATCACCAGGTCGACCTCGCGGTCGCGGATCAGCCCGACGATCGTGCGCTCGCCGCCCGGGCCCTCGCCCTCGGACTGCTTGCGCACCACCGTGGCCTCGACGCCGTTGCGGCGCAGCACCTCGGCGGTGCCAGCGGTCGCGAGGATCTCGAAGCCCATGTCGGCGATCTGCTTGACCGGGAAGATCATGTGCCGCTTGTCGCGGTTGGCGACGGACACGAAGACCTTGCCCGACAGCGGCAGCGACCCGTAGGCCGCGGCCTGCGCCTTGGCGAAGGCGGTGCCGAAGAAGGCGTCGAAGCCCATCACCTCGCCGGTCGAGCGCATCTCGGGGCCGAGCAGCGCGTCGACGGTGCGGCCGTCGGAGGTCTTGAAGCGGTCGAAGGGCATGACCGCCTCCTTGACCGCGATCGGTGAGCCGTCGGGCAGGTGCCCGCCGTCGCCCTCCGCGGGCAGCACGCCGGCGGAGCGCAGGTCGGCGATCGACTCCCCCAGCATGACCCGCGCCGCGGCCTTGGCCAGCGGCGTGGCGGTGGCCTTGGACACGAACGGCACCGTCCGCGACGCGCGCGGGTTGGCCTCGAGGACGTAGAGCACGTCCGAGGCGAGCGCGAACTGGATGTTGAGCAGCCCCCGCACCCCGAGCCCGCGGGCGATGGCTTCGGTGGAGCGGCGGATCCGGTCGATCTCCTCGCGGCCCAGCGTGATCGGCGGCAGCGCGCACGAGGAGTCGCCGGAGTGGATGCCGGCCTCCTCGATGTGCTCCATCACGCCGCCGAGGAAGAGCTCCTCGCCGTCGAACAGCGCGTCGACGTCGATCTCCACCGCGTCGTCGAGGAAGCGGTCCACCAGCACCGGCTGGCGCTCGTTGATGAGCCCGTTGGCGACGTAGCGCTCGAGGTAGTGCTCGAGGGCGGCGTCGTCGTAGACGATCTCCATGCCGCGCCCGCCGAGGACGTAGGACGGCCGCACGAGCACGGGGTAGCCGATCTCGTGGGCGATCCGCTGCGCCTGGGGGTACGACGTCGCGGTGCCGTGCTTGGGCGCCGGGAGGCCGGCGTCGGCGAGGACCCGGCCGAAGGCGCCGCGCTCCTCCGCGAGGTGGATCGCCTCCGGGGTGGTGCCGACGATCGGCACGCCGGCGTCGGCGAGGCCCTGCGCGAGGCCGAGCGGTGTCTGCCCGCCGAGCTGGCACACGACACCGGCCACCGGGCCGGCCTGCTGCTCGGCGTGGACGATCTCGAGGACGTCCTCCAGCGTGAGCGGCTCGAAGTAGAGCCGGTCGGAGGTGTCGTAGTCGGTGCTCACCGTCTCCGGGTTGCAGTTGACCATGATCGTCTCGTAGCCGGCCTCCGCCAGCGCCAGCGAGGCGTGCACGCAGCTGTAGTCGAACTCGATGCCCTGGCCGATGCGGTTGGGCCCGGAGCCGAGGATGATGACGGCCTCCTTGCCCTCGGCGCGGGGCTGCACCTCGGTCTCCTCGTCGTAGGACGAGTAGTGGTACGGCGTGCGCGCGGCGAACTCGGCGGCGCAGGTGTCGACGGTCTTGAAGACCGGCCGGATGCCGAGGGCGTGCCGGACGCCGCGGACGACGTCGGCGGACAGGCCGCGGATCTTGCCGACCTGCTCGTCGGAGAAGCCGTGCCGCTTGGCGAGGCGCAGCAGGTCCGGGGTCAGCTCGGTCGCCTCGATGAGCTGCACGGCGACCTCGTTGATCAGCGCGAGCTGGTCGACGAACCACGGGTCGATGGCGGTCGCGTCGAAGATCTCCTCCGGCGTCGCGCCGGCCCGGATCGCGTCCATGACCTTCTTGAGCCGGCCGTCGTGCGGGACCTTGATCTCCTCGAGCAGCGACGCCTTGTCGAGCTCGACGTACTCCTTGTGCCAGTCGAACGGCGCGTGCTTGCTCTCCAGCGAGCGCAGCGACTTCTGCAGCGCCTCGGTGAAGCTGCGGCCGATCGCCATCGCCTCGCCGACCGACTTCATGTGGGTGGTGAGCGTCGGATCGGCCTCGGGGAACTTCTCGAAGGCGAACCGCGGCACCTTGACCACGACGTAGTCGAGCGTCGGCTCGAAGGAGGCGGGCGTCTCCTCGGTGATGTCGTTCTGGATCTCGTCGAGGGTGTAGCCGATCGCCACCTTGGCCGCGATCTTGGCGATCGGGAAGCCGGTGGCCTTCGACGCGAGGGCGGAGGACCGCGAGACGCGCGGGTTCATCTCGATGACGATGAGGCGCCCGTCGGCCGGGTTGACGGCGTACTGGATGTTGCAGCCACCGGTGTCGACCCCGACGGCGCGGATGATGCCGATCGCGAGGTCGCGCATCTTCTGGTACTCGCGGTCGGTCAGCGTCATGGCCGGCGCGACCGTGATCGAGTCGCCCGTGTGGACGCCCATCGGGTCGAGGTTCTCGATCGAGCAGACGATCACGCTGTTGTCGGCGCGGTCACGCATCACCTCGAGCTCGTACTCCTTCCAGCCGAGGATGGACTCCTCGAGGAGCACCTCGGTGGTCGGGCTGGCGTCGAGCCCCGCGCCGCCGATGCGGCGCAGGTCGGCCTCGTCGTAGGCCATGCCGGACCCGGTGCCGCCCATCGTGAAGGACGGGCGGACCACCATCGGGTAGCCGAGGTCGTCGGCGGCGGCGAGCAGGTCGTCCACCGAGTGGCAGATGACGCTGCGGGCGGACTCCCCACCGAGCTGCTCGACGATCTTCTTGAACTGCTGGCGGTTCTCACCGCGCTCGATCGCCTCGATGGACGCGCCGATCAGCTCGACGCCGTACTTGTCGAGGACCCCGGCCTTGTCGAGGGCCATCGCGCAGTTGAGCGCGGTCTGGCCACCCAGGGTGGCGAGCAGCGCGTCGGGGCGCTCCTTGGCGATGACCTTCTCGACGTAGTCGGGCGTGATCGGCTCGACGTAGGTCGCGTCGGCGAACTCGGGGTCGGTCATGATCGTGGCCGGGTTGGAGTTCACCAGGACGACCCGCAGGCCCTCCTGCCGCAGCACCCGGCACGCCTGGGTGCCGGAGTAGTCGAACTCGCAGGCCTGGCCGATGATGATCGGCCCGGAGCCGATGACCAGGACGCTCTGGATGTCGGTGCGCTTCGGCATCTCAGGCCTTCCCTTCCATCAGCGCGGTGAAGCGGTCGAAGAGGTACGCCGCGTCGTGGGGGCCGGCGGCCGCCTCGGGGTGGTACTGGACGGAGAAGCTGGTGAGCCGGCCGTCGGGGTCCCGCAGCTCGAGCCCCTCGACGACGTCGTCGTTGAGGCACACGTGGCTGACGGTCACCTGGCCGAACTCGGTCGTGGTGGATCCCTCGAGCGGTGCGTCGACGGCGAAGCCGTGGTTGTGGGCGGTGACCTCGACCTTGCCGGTGGTGCGGTCCATCACCGGCTGGTTGATGCCGCGGTGGCCGTACTTCAGCTTGTAGGTGCCGAAGCCGAGCGCCCGGCCGAAGAGCTGGTTGCCGAAGCAGATGCCGAAGTAGGGGATGCCGGCGCGCAGCGCGTCCTGCAGCAGCTGCACCTGCCCTGTGGTGGCCGCGGGGTCGCCGGGTCCGTTGGAGAAGAACAGCCCGTCGGGGCCGACCGCCCGGACGTCCTCGATGCTCGCCGTGGCCGGGAGCACGTGCACCTCGATGCCGCGCTCGCTCATCATCCGCGGGGTGTTCGACTTGATGCCCAGGTCGACGGCGGCGACGGTGAAGCGCTTCGGGCCGACCGCGGGGACGACGTAGGCCTCCTGCGTGGACACGGCCTCGCTCAGGTTGGCGCCGGCCATCTCGCCCGACTCCAGCACCCGGTCCAGCAGGCGCTGGGGGTCGGTCTCGGTCGTGGAGATGCCGACACGCATCGCACCGCGCTCGCGCAGGTGGCGGGTCAGTGCGCGGGTGTCCACTCCGCTGATGCCCACGACACCCTGGTCGCGCAGGTCGTCGTCGAGGCTGCGCACGCTGCGCCAGCTGGACGGCACGCGGGCCGGGTCGCGCACGACGTAGCCGGCGACCCAGATCCGCGAGGACTCGGTGTCCTCGTCGTTCATGCCGGTGTTGCCGACGTGGGGGGCCGTCATCACGACG
The DNA here is from genome assembly GCF_057656315.1 of Nocardioides sp. Soil_C_8. Taxonomy (NCBI): domain Bacteria; kingdom Bacillati; phylum Actinomycetota; class Actinomycetes; order Propionibacteriales; family Nocardioidaceae; genus Nocardioides; species Nocardioides sp. Soil_C_8. Next base: position 532,493 of record NZ_JBDGKQ010000003.1, on the reverse strand, counting down.
ACCTGGCGGTGGTAGCTGGGGTCGGTCAACGTCTCCTGGTAGCCGGACATGCCGGTGGAGAAGACCGCCTCGCCGAAGGTCTCGCCCTCGGCCCCGAACGACTCACCGCGAAAGGTGCGCCCGTCCTCGAGGACCAGGAGCGCTGCGGTCTGATTCGACGTCTGATTCTCGGCAGGCAGAGCCATGCCGTACCTCCTTCTCCGCCTCACGGGACGGATCGTTAAAGGATGTTCGAGCCGTCGCCGACCCTACCAGCGCCGGCGCTCCCGGCCGGCATCGCGTCGGCCTGTCGAGACAGCACCGCCGCACCGCCTCACCACGGCGTGAGCGTCAGCTCCGGCCCGTCCCAGCGGCGCCGCAGCCAGCGGTCGTGGGAGGCGAGGACGACGCCTCCCGGCGCGGTCGCGAGCGCCTCCTCCAGCTCTCCGGCGAGCGCGAGCGAGACGTGGTTGGTGGGCTCGTCGAGCAGCAGGAGGTCGGGCGCGGCGGCGATAGCGACTGCCAGGCCGAGCCGTCGCCGCTGGCCGACCGACAGGCTGCCGACGGGCGTGCGGTGGTCCCGCGGGTGCAGCAGGCCCAGGTCCCGCAGCGCGGGGGCGTCGGGCAGGTGCCGCACCGCGTCGTCGTACGTCGCCAGCGCGGAGCGGGTGCGGTCGGGCACCTCCGGGTCCTGGGTGAGCTCGCGGACGGTACGGGCCGGGACGACGACCGTGCCGCCCGTGGGCGCCACGCGCCCGGACAGGACGCCGAGCAGGGTGGACTTGCCCGACCCGTTGGCACCGGTCAGCAGCAGGTGGTCCCCCGCGGCCAGGTCGAGCCGCTCGACGCGCACCCGGTCCGCCACCTCGAGGTCACGGACCTGCACCAGGCGCCCGGTCGCCGGTGAGGTCAGGTCGCCGCGGAAGGTGAGCGGAGCCGGCGGCTTGCGGACCTGGTCGCGCTCGGCGACCTCGAGCCGGCGCTGCGCGTCCTTCTTGCGGCGGGCGAGCGTCTGGTCCACCCGCCCGCCCTTGAAGGAGTAGATGTACTTGTCGCCGTCCGTGGGACCCCTGTCGTGCGCGATCGCCGACGTCCCGATGCGGGTGGCGTCGCGGAGCCGGGCGATCTCCTCCTGCTGGGCGGCGAAGGTCTCCTCCCAACGCCGACGGGCATCGGCGCGGGCAGCCTCGTAGTCCGACCACCCACCACCGAAGCGGCGGCCACCCTGGCCGTCGGTGCCCAGCTCCCCGGCGTCCAGGTCGACCAGGTCGGTGCACACGTCGTCGAGCAGCACCCGGTCGTGGCTGGCCAGCACGACGACCCCGGGCAGCTCGCGGAGGAACCCGGTGAGGACGTCGATGGCGTCGTCGTCGAGGTGGTTGGTCGGCTCGTCGAGCAGCAGGCAGGCCGGGCGGGTGGTCATGATCGTCGCGAGCGCGAGCCGGGTGCGCTGGCCGCCCGAGAGGGTGCCGACGACCCGGTCGGACCCGAGCTCGGCGAGCCCGAGCCGGGCCGCCGCGACCTCGGCGCGACGGTCGGCGTCCCACGCGTCGTGGACGAGGGCCGCCTCGAGCGCCCGCTCGTACGCCGTGTCACCCTCGGGTGTGCCGACATGGGCGGCGAGCCGCTCGACGTCGGCGACGGCCGTCCGCAGGGGTGCGAGCGTCATGGCGAGCACGTCGGCGACGGTGGCGGTGTCAGGGAACGGCGGCTCCTGGCCGAGCAGCACCAGGTCGTGGGGAGCGGTGACCGTCCCGGCAACGCGCGCCCGGGCCGGGAGCCGCCCCGCGACCGCGCGAAGGAGCGTCGACTTGCCGACTCCATTCTCGCCGACGAGGCCGATGCGGCGGCCCGGCTGGGCGAGCAGGTCGACCCCGGACAGGACCGTGCGGTCGGGATAGGTCACCGACAGCCCCGAGACGACGAGAGGTGCGAGGCCGGACGAGGTGGTGGCGCCGGGGAGGGCGGCTGACGACGAGTGGGAGGCAGGCATGCGGAGGTCCTTCGACAGGGTCTGGGAGGACTCGCCGGGCCTCGGGCGCACTGGTGCGCCGCCGCGGACGCGAGTCGGGTCAGTCCTGGATCCACATGATGACCAAGAGCCTACGTGGTCCGGGCCGGAAGGCCCACCGATTAACCGACGGCGGCTGCCACGCTGGGGCCATGGGTGGTCGCATGCGCGTCGTCGAGGTCGAGCGGGCCGTCCGCGAGGTGCACGAGCACTGCGGGTCCCTCGATCGGCCCCGGGTCGTGGCCAGCGGCAACTTCGCCACCCCGGTGGCGCTGCTCGCCCCGCTGCTGGCGGAGCTCGCGGCTGCACGCCTGCACGTGCTCAACGCCCAGCACGACCTCCCGCTGCACGACGGCATCGCGCCGGAGACGACGTTCGTCGGGCCCGGTTTCCGCCGTCACCCCCGGCTGGCGTACGTCCCCTGTCGGCTGTCGATGGTGCCGCGGCTCTTCCGGAGCGAGGTGCGCTCGTAGTCGCGCAGCTCAACCCGCGGATGCCGTGGACCTTCGGCGACGCAGTGCTCCCGATCGACGCCGTCGACCTCGGGGTCGAGGTCGACGCTCCGCTGACCACCCACGTCGCCCGTCCGCCGAGCGACGAGGCGCGGCTGATCGGCGCCCGCGTGGCCGCCGAGATCGGCGACGGGGCGACCCTCCAGGCCGGCATCGGGGAGGTGCCCGACGCCACGATCGGCGGCGTCCTCGAACGCCGCGGGTTGAAGGTGCGGACGGAGATGTTCAGCGACGGGGTGCTCGTGCTGGAGCAGGCCGGTGCGCTCGACCGCGGCACCCCGGTGCGTACGTCGTTCGTGTTCGGCAGCCAGGAGCTCTACGACTGGGTCGGCGACAACCCACGTGTGCGGATGCTGCGCACGGAGACCACCAACTCCCCCGCCGCGATCGCCCAGCAGCCGGCGATGACGTCGATCAACACGGCGCTGCAGGTCGACCTGTTCGACCAGGCCAACGCGTCGCGGATCGGCACCCGGATCTACAGCGGGTTCGGCGGCCAGACCGACTTCACCGTGGGCGCCAGCCACTCGCCCGGCGGCCGGGCGTTCATGGCCCTGCGCAGCTGGCACCCGCGCGCCGACGTCTCGACGATCGTGCCGCTGGTCGACGAGCCGGTGACGTCGTTCCAGCACGGCGCGGTGGTCACCGAGCAGGGCATCGCCTGGATGTGGGGTCGCAGCGAGCGCGAGCAGGCGCGCAACCTGATCGAGCACGCCGCCCACCCGCGGGTCCGCGACGACCTCCGGGAGGAGGCGCGCGGGCTCGGGCTGGCGTGATCGTGCGTCGTCAGGCGACGAAGACGCAGAAGATGTGGCCCTCGGGGCTGGCGTAGGCCCGGAGCGGCTCCTCGGGGTCGTCGGTCCGGTCGAATCGGAGCTCGCCGCCCAGCTCGAGGACCAGGTCGTGCACGGCGTCCAGCGCGGACCGCGACGGGACGGTGGTGTCGAGGTGCGACACCGACGGGTGCCCGGGCTCGGGCCACCGGCTCGGCGGAAGCTCCTCGACCTGCTGCACCGCCAGGGCACGCCTACCGTCCGGGTGGGTGAGCACCAGCCAGTCCTTGTCGTCGTCGTCGCCGTCGGCGCCCTCGTCCGGCGCCTCGTCGCCCGGGCGGTAGACCAGCCCGAGCAGCATCCGCCAGAACTCCGCCTCACGGCGCACGTCACGCGCGTCGAGGACGGTGTGCAGCAGCTGCGGGACGGCCGGCGGGAAGTCGGCGGGATGGGCGTGGCCGGCTGGAGGGGTGACCATCACCCGACCCTACGGCGTGTGAGGATCACGTCATGAGCGCTCGACCCGAGTGGATCCAGGTCTTCCTCGACACCCCCGCGGGCTCCTTCGCGGAGGCTGTCGCGTTCTGGTCGGCCGTCACCGGCTGGACGCCGTCCGAGCGACGCGGCGAGGACGGTCAGTTCCTCACGCTGCTACCACCGGCAGGTGCGTCGTACCTCAAGCTGCAGGCCGTCGACGGGCCGGCAGGCGTGCACCTCGACCTCGACTCGGGCGACCGTCCGGCCACGGTCGAGCGGGCCCGCGACCTCGGCGCGACGTCCGCCTGGACCTACCACGACGTCGAGGTGATGCGCTCGCCCGGCGGCCTCGTCTTCTGCCACACGCTGCTCGACGGCGAACCGAGCCTGGTCCGCGACGGGGCGACCCTCCTCGACCAGGTGTGCATCGACATCCCAGCCGCCCACTGGGAGTCCGAGGTGGCCTTCTGGGCTGCGCTGACGGGCCGCGGTCCGCAGGTCGGCAGCCTCCCTGAGTTCACCCTGTTGGTCGAGAACGGGCGGCCGCGGATCCTGCTCCAGCGCCTCGACGAGCCCGACGCTCCGGTCCGGGCGCACCCCGACCTCGCCACCGCCGACCGGGAGGCCGACACCGCCCTCCACGTCGGGCTGGGCGCGGAGGTCGTGTCGATCAACGCGTTCTGGACCGTGCTGACCGCACCGGGCGGCCAGGTCTACTGCCTGACCGACCGCGACCCGGCCACCGGTCGCGCCGGCGGCGTGTGACCGACCCCACCGCCCACTCGAGCCCCACCGTGCGTACTGTCGGTATGTGACTTCTCGCCACCGCGTCCTGCCCGTCCTCGCGCTCACGGCCGCGCTCGCACCGGCCGCCGCCGTGGCCCCCGCTCACGCCGACGCGCCGGCCCTGCCCGTGCAGTGCGAGATCGGCGCCGAGACGGTGCTGCCGTGGGACGACGTGACCTACGAGCTGCACGGCACGTGCGGCGTGGTCCGGGTCAGCGCCGACCGCGCGACCGTCACCATGCCGGCCGCCACCCGCCTCGTCCTCGAGGGCGCGGGCAACGCGGTGACCGCCAAGCCGCTCCTCGACGTCGAGGTGACCGGGGCCGGCAACAGCCTCACCACGCCGTCCGCGCGGTCCCTCACCGTCACCGGCGCCGGCACCACGGTGACCGTCTCCGGCCTCGTCGAGTCGGTGGAGCTGTCCAGCACCTCGTCGACCCTGACGGCCGACGTCGTGAACGTGGCTCGCCTGCGCGGCGCCGACGCCCTGACTGCTCGCAAGGCCTACCGCACGCGGGTCACCGGCTCGGACAACGTGGTGTCCCTCCGGCGGGCCGACAAGCTCGTGCTCACCGGCGACCGCAACGCCGTCACGGTCTCCCGCGGTCGTACGACGCTCCGCGCCCGCGGCAACGACAACGTCCTCGACCTGCGCCCGCGCCGGCGCCGCTGAGCCGGCTCGTGCCGCCACTCGTCCGCGGGGTGGCGGCACGTCGCATCCAGACGCCCGACAGGCACGTCATCTGCCGCCACTTCCCCCGCGCTGGCCAGTGAGTCTCTGGGCGACTCACTGGCCAGTGCGGACGTACGACGCCTCAGGCGAGCGCGCCGTCGCGCACCGTCACCCGGCCGCCGTACACCGTGTGCACGACCCGCGAGGTCAGGCTGCGCCCGTGCCACGGGTTGTTCCGCGACAGCGACGCCGAGGCGTCCCGGTCGACGGTGATCGCGGCGGAGGGGTCGACGAGGACGACGTGGGCGGGCGAGCCCGCCTCCAGTGGCTGGCCCTGGTCGGGCAGGCCCGCGATCCGGGCAGGAGTCGTCGACATCACGCGCGCGACGTCGGCCCAGGACAGGTCGGGCAGCGCCGTGCGGACGACGCCGAGCGCGGTCTCGATGCCGAGCATCCCGAAGGCTGCGTCGACGAACGCGTGCTCCTTGTCGTGGCGCGCGTGCGGAGCGTGGTCGGTCGCGACCGCGTCGATGGTGCCGTCGGCGAGCGCCTCGCGGAGTGCGTCGACGTCCTCCTGGGGGCGCAGCGGCGGGTTGACCTTGTAGGTCGGGTCGTAGCCGGTCAACAGGTCGGTCGTGAGCAGCAGGTGGTGGGGGGTGACCTCGGCGGTGACGTCGATGCCTTGCCCCTTGGCCCAGCGCAGCACCTCGACCGAGCCGGCGGTGGAGACGTGGGCGACGTGCACCCGCGACCCGGTGTGCCGGGCGAGCATCACGTCGCGAGCGACGATGACCTCCTCGGCGATCCCGGGCCAGCCCGGGAGCCCGAGCCGACCGGACAGCTCACCCTCGTGGCAGCAGGCGCTCGGGCCGGCGAGCGACGGATCCTGCGAGTGCTGGGAGACGACGCCGCCGAAGGCCTTGACGTACTCCAGCGCCCGGCGCATGACCCGCGGGTCGTGGACGCACTTCCCGTCGTCCGAGAACACCTTCACGGCGGCGCGCGAGCGGTGCATCAGCCCCAGCTCGGCGAGCTCCTCGCCCGCCAGGCCTCGCGTCACCGCGCCGACCGGCTGGACGTGCACGAGGCCCGCCTCGCGGCCGAGCTCCCACACCCGGGTGGCGGCCTCGGCGGTGTCGGTCACGGGCGAGGTGTTGGCCATCGCCAGCACGGCCGTGTAGCCGCCGAGCGCGGCGGCCTGCGAGCCGGTCAGGATGGTCTCGGCGTCCTCACGGCCGGGCTCGCGCAGGTGGGTGTGCAGGTCGACGAGGCCGGGCAGGGCCACGAGGCCGTCGGCGTCGATGGTCTCCGCACCGGACGGCGCCTCGTCGACGAGCACGCCCGCGTCGTCGACGTACAGGTCCCGGGTCTGCTCGCCGAGCAGCGAGGGTCCCTTGATCACCAGCGACATCAGGCAATTCCTCCCCGGGTGTCCCCGGCCAGCAGGTGGTAGAGCACGGCCATCCGGATCGCCAGGCCGCTGGAGACCTGCTCCAGCACGACCGACTGGGCCGCGTCGGCGGCGTCGGCCGCGATCTCGAGGCCACGGTTCATCGGTCCCGGGTGGCAGATCGGGACGTCCGGCTTGAGCAGCCCGAGCCGGTCGCGGGTCAGGCCGTAGCCGACGGTGTACTCGCGCGGGCTCGGGAAGAACGCGCCCGACATCCGCTCGCGCTGGACGCGCAGCATCATCACGGCATCGGCCTCCGGCAGCACCGCGTCGATGTCGTACGACGTCTCGAAGCCGGCCGCGGCCGACCAGGCGCCGATGCCGCTCGGCATCAGCGTCGGTGGCGCGACGACGGTCACCCGAGCGCCGAGCCGCGTCAGGCACTGGACGTTGGACCGGAAGACCCGGCTGTGGGTCAGGTCGCCGATGATCGCGACGTGGCGGCCCTCGAGCGAGCCGAGGTGGCGCTGCAGCGTGTAGGCGTCGAGGAGCGCCTGCGTCGGGTGCTCGTGCATCCCGTCGCCGGCGTTGACGACGGCCGCGTCGACCCACTGGCTCACCTGGACGGCGGCGCCGCTGGCCGGGTGGCGGATGACGAGGCCGTCGACGCCCATCGCGCAGACGGTGAGCACGGTGTCCCGCAAGCTCTCGCCCTTGGAGGTGCTGGACCCCTTGGCGCTGACGTTGATGACGTCGGCGGAGAGCCACTTGCCGGCGATCTCGAACGACGACCGGGTGCGGGTGGAGTCCTCGAAGAACATGTTGACGACGGTCCGGCCGCGCAGCGCGGGCAGCTTCTTGACCTCGCGGCTCTGCACGTCGTGCATGTCGGCCGCGGTCTCGAAGAGCTGGTGGATCTCGTCGGTCGAGAGGTCGTCGATGGAGAGCAGGTGCTTCACGAGATCGTCACCTCGTCGGTGCCGTCGACCTCGGCGAGGCGCACGCTGACGCGCTCGGCGAGGGCGCTGGGCAGGTTCTTGCCGACGTGGTCGGCGCGGATGGGCAGCTCACGGTGGCCGCGGTCGACGAGCACCGCCAGGCGTACGGCGCCGGGGCGGCCGAGGTCGGCCAGGGCGTCCAGCGCTGCGCGGATGGTGCGGCCCGAGAACAGCACGTCGTCGACGAGGACGACGACCTTGCCGTCGATGCCGCCGGGCGGCAGCGCCGTCTTGTGCGCGCGTCGGGTGGGCTGCGAGCGCAGGTCGTCGCGGTACATCGTCACGTCGAGCTCGCCGACGGCGACGGGCGTGCCCTCGACGGCGGCGATCTTCTCTGCGACGCGCTTGGCGAGGGGAACGCCGCGGGTGTGCAGCCCGAGCAGCACCAGGTCGGTGGCGCCCTTGTTGCGCTCGAGCAGCTCGTGCGAGATCCGGGTCAGCGCCCGGGAGATGTCACGGGCGTCGAGGACGGTGCGGTCCGCCCTCCCGCTCGCGAGGTCGGACACGGTTTCTTCGGGGGCAGGCATCTGCGCGCCGGACCTCCTTCTCCGCCTCACGGGACGGCTCGTTAAAGGATGTCGATCGGTGGCGACCCTACCGGACCGCCCTGGCGCTCAGCGCTCCAGGATCGCGACGACCCCCTGGCCGCCGGCGGCGCAGATCGAGATGAGCGCACGGCCCCCCGTGCCAGTGGACTCAGCCTTCTGGGCGAGCAGCTTGGCGGCGACGGGGATGATCCGGCCGCCGGTCGCGGCGAACGGGTGCGCGGCCGCGAGCGAGGAGCCGTTGACGTTGAGCTTGTCGCGGTCGATCGACCCGAGCGGCGCGTCGAGGCCGAGGCGCTCCTTGCAGAACACCGGGTCCTCCCAGGCCGCGAGCGTGGACAGCACCTGCGAGGCGAACGCCTCGTGGATCTCGTAGTAGTCGAAGTCCTGGAGCGTGAGGCCGTTGCGCTCCAGCATCCGCGGGACGGCGTACGCCGGCGCCATCAGCAGGCCCTCGTGGCCGTTGACGTAGTCGACCGCCGCCGTCTCGGCGTCGACGAGGTGCGCGAGCACGGGAAGTCCGCGCTCCTGGGCCCACTCGTCGCTGGACAGCAGCACCGCGGACGCTCCGTCGGAGAGCGGCGTGCTGTTGCCGGCGGTCATCGTCGCGGCCGCCCCCTTGCCGAAGACCGGATTGAGGGTCGCGAGCTTCTCGACCGTCGAGTCGGGGCGCAAGTTGTTGTCGCGCTCGACACCGCGGAACGGCGTGACCAGGTCGTCGTGGAAGCCCTCCTCGTAGGAGCGGGCGAGGTTGTGGTGCGAGCGGGCGGCCAGCTCGTCCTGCGCCTCGCGCGTGATCCGCCACTCCAGCGCGGTCAGTGCGGCGTGCTCACCCATGGAGAGCCTGGTCCGGGGCTCGCCGTTCTGCGGGATGTCGAGGCCGATGTCGCCGGGCCGGATGGCGCCGAGCGCCTTGAGCCGCGACGCGGTGTCCTTGGCCGAGTTGACCCTCATCAGCTTCCGGCGCAGCTTGTCGCTGATCGCGACCGGGGCGTCGGAGGTGGTGTCGGTGCCGCCGGCGACGCCGGCGTCGATGACACCGAGCGCGATCTTGCCGGCCACCTGGATCGCCGCTTGCAGGCCGGTGCCGCAGGCCTGCTGGATGTCGGTCGCGGGGGTCTCCGGCGCGAGCCGCGAGCCGAGCACGCACTCCCGGGTCAGGTTGAAGTCGCGCGAGTGCTTGAGCACCGCACCGGCCACGACCTCCCCGAGCCGCTCTCCCCGCAGGTCGAACCGGTCGACGAGCCCGTCGATCGCGGCGGTCAGCATCTCCTGGTTGGAGACGCCGGCGTAGACGGTGTTGGACCGGGCGAAGGGGATGCGGTTGCCGCCGACGACGGCGACCGGACGGGTGGTGGGCTGCATGTTCCTATCCTTGCCGGAGAGTCGCCCCCGGCCAACGGCGTGAGGGGCACGTCACGAAAAGTGGACTCAGAGTTACAGCACGCGTTACACATCGACAAGACCGTCCCGTCCCCACCCCGTCCCCGTCGAACGAAGAGGGAACACCGCGACCATGAGCGACCGCTACCAGGGCTTCGTGTCCACCCCGATCGGCAAGCTGCTCGTCAAGAACCTCGGCCTGCCCAACCCGACCCCGCTCGAGCGCTGGTCCGTCGGCTCCCCGCTGGTGGACGGGCTCGTGGTGCTCGGCGGCGAGGGTCGCCTCGCCGAGACCCTCCCGACCACCCTGGACGGCCTCGGCATCGCCTCGGCCACCACCCTGGAGGAGGGCGTCCGCGCCAAGGCCCTGGTCTTCGACGCCACCGGCATCACCGACACCGCCGGCCTCGTCGCCCTGCAGCAGTTCTTCACCCCGCTCATGCGCCGCCTCGAGACCTGCCCCCGGGTCGTCGTGATCGGCACGCCGCCGGAGCAGCGCAGCGGCTCCGAGCGGGTCGCCCAGCGCGCGCTCGAGGGCTTCACCCGCTCGCTCGGCAAGGAGATCGGCCGCGGCGGCACGGTCCAGCTCGTGTACGTCGCCCCTGCCGCCGACGGCGCGATCGACTCGACCCTCGCCTTCCTCCTCTCCCCCAAGTCCGCCTATGTCTCCGGACAGGTGGTCCGCATCGGCGCACACGGAGCGGTGACCACCGACGACGTCCCCGACCAGGCTCGTCCCCTGACCGGCAAGATCGCCCTCGTCACCGGCGCCAGCCGCGGCATCGGCGAGGAGATCGCGCGCGTCCTGCACCGCGACGGAGCGACGGTCGTCGGCGTCGACGTGCCGCAGTCCGCCAGCGAGCTCCAGACCCTCATGGAGGAGCTCGACGGCGACCACCTCGTGCTGGACATCACCGCCAAGGACGCCCCGCAGCGCATCGCCCACCACCTCCGCGAGCACCACGGCGGCGTCGACGTCGTCGTGCACAACGCCGGCATCACCCGCGACAAGAAGCTCGCCAACATGGCCGACGACCGCTGGAGCAGCGTCGTCGCCGTGAACCTCACCGCACCCGAGCTGATCACCCGCGAGCTGCTCGACCAGGGAGTCGTGAACGCCGGCGGCCGCATCGTGGGCGTCGCCTCGATCGCCGGCATCGCCGGCAACGTCGGCCAGACCAACTACGCGACCTCCAAGGCCGGCGTCATCGGCCTCGTCGACAGCCTGCGCGACGAGCTCGCCGACGGGATCACCGTCAACGCCGTGGCGCCCGGCTTCATCGTCACCAAGATGACGGCAGCCGTCCCCTTCGCGACGCGGGAGGTCGGCCAGCGCCTCAACGCCATGTCCCAGGGCGGCCTGCCGGTCGACGTCGCCGAGACCATCGCGTGGTTCGCCAGCCCCGGCTCGGGAGCGGTCAACGGCAACACCGTCCGGGTCTGCGGCCAGATGATGCTGGGCGCCTGATGACGACGCCGAAGACCCTCGAGGGCGAGCCGGGCGGGCTGACGACGCTCGTCCGCGCCGCACTGCCGGCGGTGCCGGGCGTCAACCGGCTGCCGGGTGTCCGCAAGGCCGCCGCGGGCGACTTCCCCGGACTCTCCTACTCCCGCGAGGGCGTGGTCGTCGAGCGTTCCCGCGTCGAGGCGTACGCCGCCGTGTGCGGCTTCCCGCGCCGCGACGTCGTACCCGTGCCGTTCCCGCACCTGCTCGCCTTCCCGCTCCACATGGCGGTGATGAGCGACCCGGCCTTCCCCTACACCGCCATCGGCATGGTCCACGTCGAGAACACGATCACGGCGCACCGCGCGATCGCGGTCGGCGAAGCCCTCGACCTCACCACCTCGGTCGCCGCGCCGCGCCCGCACGCCAAGGGCGTGCTCCTCGACTTCGCGACCACGGTGTCCGCCGACGGCGAGACGGCGTGGGAGTCCACGTCCACCTACCTGCGCCGCGGACGGTCGGTCGACGGTGACCCGAGCACCGGCCCTTCCCTGCCCGACCCGCCGGCGGGCGGGGTCGAGTGGCGGCTGCCCGCCGACCTCGGGCGCACGTACGCGGGAGTGTCGGGTGACGCCAACCCGATCCACCTGCACCCGCTGACCGCGAAGGCACTGGGCTTCCCACGCCAGATCGCCCACGGCATGTGGACCCTGGCCCGCTCGGTCGCCGCGATCGAGAACCGGCTTCCCGATGCCGTGACGGTCGAGGTGGCGTTCAGGAAGCCGGTCCTCCTGCCGGGCACCGTCCGCTACGCCGCGCAGCGGCACGAGGGGGGCTGGACGTTCGCGATGACCAGCCCGAAGGACGGCTCGCCGCACCTGCTGGGGCGTACGACGCCCGCCTGACGCTACGAGCGGTCGTCGCGGAGCCGGATCAGGCCCTCCTGGGCGACGGTCGCGACGAGCTCACCCGACTGCGAAAATACCCGGGCGAGCGCGAGGCCGCGGGCGCCGCCCGCGAACGGCGAGAACTGGTCATAGAGCCACCACTCGTCGGCGCGGAACGGCCGGTGGAACCAGATCGTGTGGTCGAGCGACGCGGGCTGGAGGCGCGGCGAGGCGATGTGGATGCCGTGCGGCACCAGCGTGGCGCCCAGCAGCGTGAGGTCGCTGGCGTACGTGAACGCCGCCTGCTGGACGGTCGGATCGGCGGCGAGCTCGCCGTCGACCCTGATCCAGAGGCGGGCGCGGGCCGGCTGCTCGGGGTCCTCCGGGAGCCCCTGGCCGGTGATCCCGACGTACCTGATGTCGAGCGCCGCCCACTCCCGCTCCCAGTGCTCGGCCGCCTCGGGGCCGCGCAAGCGGGCGAGCTCGACGAGCGGCATGCCCTGCTCGGGCGCCGGCACCTCCGGCATCCGGTCCTGGTGCTCGAGGCCCGGCTCGGGGACCTGGAAGTTGGCGGTCATGTAGTAGATCGGCCGACCGTGCTGGCGCGCCGACACGCGCCGGGTCACGAAGGAGCGCCCGTCGCGGATGCGCTCGACGTCGTAGACGATCGGGACAGTCGTGTCGCCCGGGCGCAGGAAGTAGGAGTGCAGGGAGTGCAGGACGAACTCCCCCTCCACGCTGCGGGTCGCGGCGACGACCGCCTGCGCGGCCACCTGGCCGCCGAAGACGCGCTGGCGCTCGGTGCGCGCCTGGGCTCCGCGGTAGAGGTCGACCTCGAGGCGCTCGAGGTCCAGCAGGGTCGCCAGCTCGTCGGCGCTGCCCGCCATCAGCGGCCGTCCCAGCCGCCGGCGTCGTCGCCGTTGTCCTTGGACTGGTCGCGGCCCTGGTCGTCGAGGTCGGCCAGGAACGCCTCGAACGCGCTGCCGATCTCCTCACCCGTCGGCAGCGGCTCGTCGCCGGCGAGCAGGGAGGAACCGCTGGCCTCGGCCTCGCGGAAGGAGTCGTACTGCTGCTCGAGCCCGCGGACGACGTCGCCGACCTCGTCGTGGGTCGAGAGGTAGCGGTCGACCTCGTTCTCGGTGATCTCGGCCGCCTCGCGGAGCTCGCCGAGGTCGATGGTGAGGTGACCGCCGATCTCCAGGTGCTCGAGCAGCACCAGCGCAGCCTGGGGGTACTCCATCTGGGCGAGGTAGTGCGGGATGTGGGCCACGAAGCCCAGGGCGTCGATGCCCCACTCACCCAGCCGGATCTCGAGCAGCGCCTGCGCACTGGCCGGGACCCGCAGCTCGCCCTGCCACGGGCTCTCGCCGGGGACGAGCTCTGGACGGTTTGCGTGCGGGGTGATCGCGATCGGTCTGGTGTGCGGCACGGCCATCGGCACGGCGCCGAGGCTGACGACCCGGTTGACGCTGAAGCGCTCGACCACCTCGCGGACGGCGCGGGCGAACGCCTCCCACTTGATGTCGGGCTCGGGGCCGGCGAGCAGCAGGAACGGCGTGCCGCCGGTGTCGCGCAGCGCCCGGACGACGAGCCGCGGCGCCTCGTAGTCGGTGTAGTGGTCGCGCACGAAGGTGACGGGAGGCCGGCGGGCCCGGTAGTCGTGGAGCGCGTCGACGTCGAAGGTCGCCACCACCTTGCCGTCCGAGAGGTCGGACAGGTGCCGGGCGGCCAGCTCCGCGGACTTGCCCGCGTCGAGGAACCCGGTGAGGACGACGACGAGGCTGAGGTCACCGGCGTCGGCGAGCACCTCGGCGTCGTCGACGATGTGCACGAGTCGGTCGGCCATGCCTCCAGCCTAGTGACTCGCGGTCCGTGACCCGACACACACCCGCCGTGGTGGCAGGCCTTGTTACTCAAGGGTAACGTGAGCGCACCCTGTCCCCCTCAGAGCCTGGGAGTAGCCAGTGTCCCGACCACAGCGTGAGGTCGTCTTCGTCGACGGCGTGCGCACCCCGTTCGGCAAGGCCAAGGGCCAGTACGCCGAGACGCGCGCCGACGACCTCGTCATCAAGAGCATCCGCGAGCTGCTCCGCCGCAACCCGTCCCTGCCGCCCGAGCGGGTCGACGAGGTGGCGATCGCCGCCACCACCCAGATCGGCGACCAGGGCCTCACCATCGGCCGCACCGCCGCGCTGCTCGCCGGGCTCCCGCAGAGCGTGCCGGGCTACTCCATCGACCGCATGTGCGCCGGTGCGATGACCGCGGTGACCAACACCGCGTCGGGCATCGCCTTCGGTGCCTATGACGTCGCCATCGCCGGCGGCGTCGAGCACATGGGCCGCCACCCCATGGGCGAGGGCGTCGACCCGAACCCGCGCATCATGTCCGAGCGCATCGTCAACCCCGACGCGCTCGTGATGGGCAAGACCGCGGAGAACCTCCACGACCGCTACCCCATGATCACCAAGCAGCGCGTGGACGAGTACGCCGTCCGCAGTCAGCAGAAGACCAAGGCGGCCTACGACGCCGGCAAGATCCAGCCCGACCTGGTGCCCGTCGCGACGCGCTCCGCCGAGGCCGGATGGGGCCTGGCGACGACGGACGAGCCGATGCGCCCCGAGACGACCCTGGAGTCGCTCGCCGGGCTCAAGACGCCGTTCCGCTCGCACGGCAACGTGACCGCCGGCAACGCCGCCGGCATCAACGACGGTGCCACCGCTGCCCTCCTCGCCGACGAGGAGACCGCCCACGAGCTCGGCCTGCCGGTCAAGATGCGCCTGGTCACCTACGCCTTCGTCGGCGTCGAGCCGGAGGTGATGGGCGCCGGCCCGATCCCGGCCACCGAGAAGGCGCTCCGCCTGGCCGGCCTCACCATCGACGACATCGACGCGTTCGAGGTCAACGAGGCCTTCGCCGTGCAGGTGCTCGCCTTCCTCGAGCACTACGGCATCGCCGACGACGACCCGCGCGTGAACCCCTACGGCGGCGCGATCGCGATGGGGCACCCGCTGGCCTCGTCCGGCGTACGCCTCATGAACCAGCTGGCGCGCCAGTTCGAGGAGCGTCCCGAGGTCCGCTACGGCCTCACCACCATGTGCATCGGCATCGGCATGGGCGGCACCGTGATCTGGGAGAACCCGCACTGGACCGGCGGCAACGAGGGAGACAGCAAGTGAACGACGTCAGCATCTTCGAGCGTGCGCAGGCGATCGTGTCCGACGCCGAGCGCGTCACCCAGGCCCACCTGCGGGCCGTGGCCCTGCCGGGCGCGACCATCGGCCTGATCACCCTCGACAACGGCGAGGACCACACCAGGCCCAACACCTTCGGCCCTGCCTCGCTGCTCGCGCTCAACACGGCGATCGACGCGGCGCTGGCCGACGACACGGTCGACGCGATCGCGGTGACCGGCAAGCCGTTCATCCTGGCCGCCGGCGCGGACCTGACCGCCATCCAGGGCGGCGGCCCCGACGCCGTACGCACCGTGGCCGAGCTCGGGCACGCCGTCTTCCGCAAGCTGCAGGACGGCGGCAAGCCGTCGTTCGGCTTCATCAACGGCCTCGCCCTCGGCGGTGGCCTCGAGGTGGCGCTGCACTGCACCTACCGCACCGTCATGGACTCCGCGCCGGCCCTCGGACTGCCCGAGGTCATGCTCGGCCTCGTCCCCGGCTGGGGCGGCGCCTGGCTCGTGCCCAACCTCGTCGGCGCCGACAAGGCGGTCACGCTGATCGTCGAGAACCCGCTCAACCAGGGCAAGACCCTCGGCGGTCAGGCGGCGTACGACCACGGGCTGGCCGACGCGGTCTTCAACGGCGCCGACTTCCTCGAGCAGTCGCTGCTCTGGGCGGCCTCCGTGCTCCGCGGGGAGACCACCGTCGAGCGTCCCGAGGTCGACCGCGGCGCGGCCTGGGACGCCGCCGTCGAGCGGGCCAAGGGCATCGTGGCGGCGAAGACCGGTGGCGGCTCCCCCGCAGCGGCCAAGGCAGTCGAGCTCATCGCCGCCGCTCGCGACACCGACCGGGATGCCGGCTTCGCAGCCGAGGACGACGCCCTCGAGGCGCTGTCGCAGACCGCCGAGCTGCTCGCCTCGCTCTACTCCTTCGACCTCGTCCAGAAGCGGGCCAAGCGACCCGCCGGTGCGCCCGACAAGTCGCTCGCGCGCCCGGTCACCAAGGTGGGCATCGTGGGTGCCGGCCTGATGGCCAGCCAGCTGGCGCTGCTGTTCGTACGACGCCTCGAGGTGCCGGTCGTGCTGACCGACCTCGACCAGGAGCGGGCCGACAAGGGCGTCGCCTACGTCCACGCCGAGATCGACAAGCTGCTCGCCAAGGGCCGGATCAACCAGGACAAGGCCAACCGCCACAAGGCCCTGGTGTCCGGCGAGACGGACAAGCAGGTCGCCTTCGGCGACGCCGACTTCGTGATCGAGGCCGTCTTCGAGGAGATGGCGGTCAAGAAGACCGTCTTCGCCGACGTCGAGAAGGTCGTGAGTGCCGAGTGCGTCCTCGCGACCAACACCTCGTCGCTGTCGATCACCGAGATGGCCGCCGACCTCGAGCACCCCGAGCGGGTGGTGGGCTTCCACTTCTTCAACCCCGTCGCGGTCATGCCGCTGCTGGAGATCGTGCAGGGCGACGCCACCGACGACGCCACGCTGGCCACCGCCTTCGCGACCGGCAAGGCGCTGAAGAAGACGACGATCCTGGTCAAGGACAGCCCGTCGTTCATCGTCAACCGGCTGCTCGGCCGCTTCATGAGCGAGGTCGGCCGCATCGTCGACGAGGGCACGTCCGTCGGCGTCGCCGACAGCGCCTTCGCCGGCATCGCACCGATGCCGCCGTTCGTGCTCCTCTCGCTCGTCGGGCCGGCCATTGCGCTGCACAACAACGAGACCCTGAAGGGCGCGTTCCCCGACCGCTTCTACGTCTCCCCCGCCCTCGAGCGGATCGTGGCGGCGAGGAAGGGTGCCTACTACGGCCCCGACGGCCGCCTGGACCCCGAGGTCGAGGAGCTGCTCGAGAAGCCGGAGCACCCGGTGGTGCTGACGGCCGACGAGGTGCGGGAGCGGACCCTGTCCGGCTTGGCCGAGGAGGCCCGGCTCATGCTCGACGAGGGCGTGGTCGCCGCGCCGCAGGACATCGACCTGGCGATGATCACGGGCGCCGGGTTCTCGTTCTGGAACGGCGGGCTGACCTTCCTGCTCGACGTGGCCGGCATCTCGGAGAAGGCGACCGGCAGGCGCTTCCACTGACGGAGGTCGAGTCGGCGCATCTGTCGCCCGTAGCCCGTCGAGTCGGCGCATCCTGCGGGAGGATGCGCCGACTCGACGCCAATTTGCGGAGCAGATGCGCCGACTCGACCCCATTTCCGGGCCTGGTCGCGCCGACCCGACCGCTCAGGCGCCGGGGTCGGCCGCGGCGTCGGGCGCGCGCGTGCCGGCGAGCTCGCCCCGGCCGAGACGGCTGTGGGAGCGGCCGTACAGGAAGTAGACGACGAGCCCGAGGGCCATCCAGACGAGGAACCGGACCCACGTCTCGCCGATGAGGTTGAGCATCAGGTAGAAGCAGAGGAGCACCGACAGCGTGGCCACGACCGGGATGGCCGGCGTACGGAAGGCGCGCGGCAGGTCGGGTCGCGTGCGCCGCAGCACCAGGACGCCGACGCTGACGAGCACGAACGCGAAGAGCGTGCCGATGCTGACGAGGTCGCCGAGGGTGGCGAAGTCGACGAAGCCGGACAGCAGCGCGACGCCGAGGCCGGTGATCGCGGTGATGCGGTAGGGCGTGCCGAACGTCGGGTGCACCCGGGCCAGCCAGGTCGGGAGCAGGCCGTCGCGTGCCATCGCGAAGGCCACGCGGGTCTGGCCCATCATCAGGATGAGGACGACGACCGTCAGACCTATGGTGGCCCCGACCGAGATCACGTTGCCGATCCACTCCACGCCCACCTTGTCGAAGGCGGTCGCGAGTGGTGCGGCGTCGTCGGGGTCGATCGTCTTGTAGGACTGCATGCCGGTGATGACGAGGCAGA
Source organism: Nocardioides sp. Soil_C_8 (assembly GCF_057656315.1). Taxonomy (NCBI): domain Bacteria; kingdom Bacillati; phylum Actinomycetota; class Actinomycetes; order Propionibacteriales; family Nocardioidaceae; genus Nocardioides; species Nocardioides sp. Soil_C_8. The sequence goes on along the minus strand of NZ_JBDGKQ010000003.1, from coordinate 514,605 downwards.
CGGCGATGTAGAGCACGGTGACGATCGCCAGCGAGCCGAGGATGCCGATCGGCACGTCGCGCTGCGGGTTGTGCGTCTCCTCCGCGGTGGTGGCGACGACGTCGAAGCCGATGAACGCGAAGAACACGATGGCGGCGCCTGCGATCACGCCGCCGATGCCGAAGACCGCGGGCTCCAGGCCGAAGATCGAGGTGATGAGAGGTGACTTCCAGAAGCCGCCCTCCGACCCGCTGGTGGGCTGGCTCGGCGGGATGAACGGCGAGTAGTTGGCGACCTTGATGTAGCCGATCCCCATCACGATGACCAGCGCGACCACCGCGAGCTTGATCGCGACGATGACCTGGTTGATCCGGCTGGAGAGCTTGATGCCCCCGATCAGCACCGCGGCGACCAGCAGCGAGATCAGCACGGCCGGCAGGTTGACCACCCCGTCGCTCGCCGAGGCCAGCGAGGCGGGCACCTCGAGCGGCGTGCCGTCTAGGACGTTCTGCAGGTAGCCGGAGAACCCGGCCGCCAGCGCCGAGGCGCCGACCGTGAACTCGAGCACGAGGTCCCAGCCGATGATCCAGGCGATCAGCTCGCCGAAGGTGGCGTAGGAGAACGTGTAGGCACTGCCCGCGACCGGCACGGTCGAGGCGAACTCGGCGTAGCAGAGGGCCGCGAGCGCGCACGCGAGCCCGGCGATGAGGAAGGAGATGGAGATGGCGGGACCGGCGTTGGTCGCCGCCACGAGGCCGGTGTAGACGAAGATGCCGGCACCGATGATGACGCCGACGCCGAAGATCGTGAGGTCGAGCGCGCCGAGGTTCTTCTTCAGGCGGTGCTCGGGCTCTTCGGTCTCCGCGATCGACTGCTCGACTGACTTGGTCCGGAAGAGACTCATCCCAGCAAGGTAGACCCGAGTGGCCCTCCCGCGCCTCCCGGTCTCGCGTGTCGCGTGTCGCCCCTGAGCCGGGCGGTCAGGCGGTGTGGTCGACCTCGACGACGGTGAGCCCGCGGTCGAGGGCGGTGACGTCCTCGACGATGGACCGGGCGAGGGTCTGCGCGTCGAGGCCGATGCGGGCCAGGATCACGTCGCGCTTGGCGTGGTCGAGGAACTCCTGCGGGATGCCGTGCAGGCGGAACGGCGTACGCACGGCGGCGTCGTTGAGTGCCTGCAGGAGCGTCGCGCCGCAGCCTCCGACGCGTCCGTTGTCCTCGACGCTCACCACCAGCCGGTGCTCGCGGGCGAGCTCGATGAGGGCCGGGTCGACCGGCTTGACCCAGCGCGGGTCGACGACGGTGACGCCGATGCCCTGGTCGCTGAGCCGCGCGGCGACCTCGACGGCCGTGGTCGCCATCGACCCGACGGCGACGACGAGGACGTCGCGGTCGCCCGAGCGGACGAGCACGTCGGCGCCACCGGCGCGGTCGACGGCCGGGACGTCCTCGGGCGGCGGGCCCTTCGGGAACCGGACCACGGTCGGGGCGTCGTCGACCTGGACGGCCTCGTCGAGCAGCTCGTGCAGCCGGGTGACGTCGCGGGGCGCCGCCAGCCGGAGGCCGGGGACGACCTGGAGGATCGACATGTCCCACATGCCGTTGTGGCTGGCACCGTCGTCGCCGGTGACGCCCGAGCGGTCGAGGACGAAGGTGACACCGCACCTGTGCAGCGCGACGTCCATCAGCACCTGGTCGAAGGCGCGGTTGAGGAAGGTCGCGTAGACCGCGAAGACGGGGTGGAGGCCGCCCATCGCCAGCCCGGCGGCCGACGTGACGGCGTGCTGCTCGGCGATGCCGACGTCGAAGGTGCGCTCGGGGTACTTCTCGGCGAACACGTCGAGCCCGACGGGATGCATCATCGCCGCGGTGATGGCGACGACGTCCTCGCGGCGGGCGCCGAGGTCGACGATCGCCTCGGAGAAGTGGTCGGTCCAGATCTTGCCCTTGGGCTTCTCCGCACCGGTCTGCACGTCGAAGGGGCCGGGAGCGTGGAACTGGTCGGCCTCGTGCCGCAGGGCGGGGTCGTAGCCCTGGCCCTTGCGCGTCAGGGCGTGGACGATGACGGGGCCGTCGAAGCGCTTGGCGTTGGCCAGCGCCTGCTCCATCGCGGCACGGTCGTGGCCGTCGACCGGCCCGACGTACTTGAGGCCGAGGTCCTCGAACAGCCCCTGCGGGGCGAGGGCGTCCTTCATGCCCTTCTTGACCGCGTGGAGGGCGTCGTAGGCCGCGTGCCCGACGCCGGGCACGGCGTTGAGGCGCTTCTTCACGAGGTCGAGGACCTGCTCGTAGCGCGGGTTGGTGCGCAGCGAGGTCAGCGCGGTGGCGAGCCCGCCGATGGTCGGGGTGTAGGACCGCTCGTTGTCGTTGACGACGATGACCAGGCGGCTCTTCTTCGCGATCGCGATGTTGTTGAGGGCCTCCCAGGCCATGCCGCCGGTGAGGGCGCCGTCGCCGATCACCGCGACGACGTGGCGGTCCTCGCCCCGGATGGCGTAGGCCTTGGCGAGCCCGTCGGCGTAGGACAGCGCGGTGGAGGCGTGCGAGTTCTCGACGATGTCGTGCTCGGACTCGGCCTGGCTGGGGTAGCCGCTGATGCCACCCTCCTTGCGCAGGGTGGCGAAGTCGGCGTGGCGGCCGGTGACGAGCTTGTGGACGTAGGACTGGTGGCCGGTGTCGAACACGACGCGGTCGTGCGGGGAGTCGAAGACCCGGTGGATCGCCAGCGTCAGCTCGACGACACCGAGGTTGGGGCCGAGGTGTCCCGAGTTCGTCGCGACGGTGCGGATCATCACGTCACGGATCTCGGCGGCGAGCTCGTCGAGCTGCTCCGCGGAGAGACCGCGGAGGTCGCGCGGGGAGGCGATCGAGTCGAGGAGAGCCATGGGGCGAGAGTCTATTTCATGGCCGGTCGATGACCGCCACCGACGGCTCGTGGAGGCTGCCCAGCCACACCCGGCCCTCGTGCTCCCGGACGCCGGTGACCATGTGGAACCCGGGACCCCGGTCGGGACGCGGCAGGTCGAGGTCGTGCACGAGACGGCCGTCGTCGTCGTACGCCTGCACGCGGATCGTCTGCTTCGGCTTGGGCTGCAACGCCTCGGGGATCTTCGTGACAGCCCTCCGCAGCAGCGTCGGGGCGGTGCCGAGGCGCTCGACCAACGGGTCGACCGGACTGGCGACCGTCACCCAGACCAGGCCGTCGCTGCCGCGGCTGATGTTGTCGGGGTAACCGGGGAGGTCCGTGACGAGGTGGTCGCGCTCCCCCGCGCGCGGACCCGTGAGCCAGAGGCGTACGACGGTGCGACCGCGGCACTCGGCCACGGCCACGTAGGACTCGTCGGCGGCGAGCGCGACGCCGTTCGCGAAGGCGAGCCCGGTCAGCACCACCTCGACCGAGCCGTCCGGATGGCGACGCAGCAGCCGGCCCGTGCGGGTGTGCTGGACGAAGTCGTCCTTCCACTGCGCCACCCCGTAGTGCAGCGAGGAGTCGCTGAACCACACGGTCCCGTCGCCGGCGACCGCGGCGTTGTTGCAGAACCTCATCGGCTCGCCGCCGACCTCGCCGACGAGCAGCTCGACGGCACCGGTGGTCGGCGACACCTGCAGGAGGCCGCGCTCCGCGTCGCAGACGAGGAGGTCGCCGTCGGGCAGCAGCTCGATGCCGAGCGGGCGGCCGCCGGTGTCGGCGACGCGGCGGGTGCTGCCCGTGGCGGGGTCGAGCGCCCAGATCGCCCCGTCCTCGGTGCCGGTCCAGACGGTGCCGTCGGGCGTCACGAGTACGTCCTCGGCGCCCATCGACGGGACGGGGTGGACGGTGAGGGCCTGGCCGGTCATGGCGCCATGCTGGCGTAGACGTCGCTGTCGAGGAAGGCCGGCACGATCTCGACCGCCGCGGAGCTCAGGTCGAGCCCCCGGGCGACGGCCGGGTCCACGAAGACGATCTGGCGCCCTTCGCGGCAGTCGATGTCGGAGTCGGCCAGGTCGGTGGCGGCGACGAAGACCTGCATCACGTCCCACGTGCCGTAGGCCTGGCGGTGGTCGACCACGAACTCCCGGAACAGCTGCAGCCCGCCTGCCGGCAGGCTGACGCCGGTCTCCTCCTCGAGCTCGCGGTGCGCGGCGGGCTCGAAGTCCTCGCCGGGCTCCACGTGGCCGCCGGCCAACCCCCACTTCTCCGGGTCGATCCGCGGGAACTCGTCGCGCTCCTGCAGCAGGATCCAGCCGCGGCGGTCGACCAGGATCACTCCCGCGAAGCGCCGCGGGTCGGGCCCGGGGTCCCGGTCCTGCTCGCGGTCCACAGGGGCGTCGTCCGGGAGTCCTCGATGCATCCGGCGACCCTAGCCAGACCTCACATCCGCACCCGGTAGCGACGCCCCCGGAGGGCGTCCTCGACGAGGCCCACCTCCCGGCGCACGCCGAGCAGGCGGGCGTCCTCGAGCTGGAAGGTCTGGACGGCCGCGAGGACGACCGCCTCGTCGGCCACGTCCTTGAGGTCGCCACGGATCTCGCTCAGGCCCCGGCGGGTGGCCTGCTGCTGCGCCTCGACGTGGAGCACGGCGAAGCGGGCCAGCACCACGACGTGCCGGCGCAGGCCGGCGAACCGGCGGTAGTCGGGCGGACAGAGGTCGAGGAGCCAGCTGGCCGCCGTGGCCTCCCAGTCGGGTGCGTCCGGGGGACGCACCTGCCGGGGCCAGCCAGGGGGCGCGACGCCGGCGTGCCCCGGTGGCGGCGTCGGCCGCTGGCGGGGCTGGGGAGCGGGGAACACACGACCAGCATATCGAACGTGTGTTCGATCCTCAGGTTCGCAGGTGCCTCTCCACCTCGGCGAGCTCGGGGTCGCGGAGGCCCACCAGGTCCAGGCGCCACCACACGTCGGGATAGACCAGGCGACCGGTCATCCACGGCTCGTGGCCACTGAGCAGCAGGACCTGGCAGGCCGGCACCGGGATGCGCGGCGACGGACGTTCGAGGTCGTGCTCGGAGGCCGCGCTCCAGCCGCGGGCGCCGTAGTAGCCGGGGGCGCCCTCGAGGAACACCAACGGCGCCCCGATCCGTTCGGCGACCTCAGGGACCTCGGCGAGCAGGCGGCTTCCGATGCCCCGACCCTGGTGGTCGGGCGCCACCGCCAGAGGACTCAGCACGAGCACGTCGACGAGGCGCTCCCGGGCGTCCAGCCAGGCGCGTGAGAGGGCGACGCAGCCGACCACCTCGTCTTCCACCACGGCCACGAGCTCCACGGCCATGTCCTCGACGCTGCGCAGCCGTGCCATGACGTCGTTGACCGAGGCTCCCTTCTCGCCGAACGCTGCCTCGACGACCGCCTCCACCGCCGGGGTGTCGACGTCGCCGGCCTCACGGATCTCGACCACCGTCGCTCACCCCTCCAGGAACGACCAGCGCACCACGCGCTCGTCGTTGTCGACATTGAGGTCCACCAGGCAGATGCTCTGCCAGGTGCCGAGCGCGAGCCGTCCGTCGAGCACCGGGACCGTGCAGTGGGGCGGCACGATCGCGGGCATGACGTGCGAGCGGCCGTGGCCGGGCGAGCCGTGCCGGTGGCGCCAGCGGTCGTCCAGGGGGAGCAGGTCCCGCAGCGATGCCAGGAGGTCGTCGTCGGACCCGGCGCCGGTCTCGATGACGGCGATGCCGGCGGTGGCGTGCGGCACGAACACCTGGAGCAGCCCGTCACCCCGGTCGGCGACGAACTCGACGGCGTCCTGCGTGAGGTCGAGCACGACCTCCTCGCTCCCGGTGCGGTAGCTGCGGGTTTCACTGTGCATCGCGCAGCGCCTCCTCGATGCGCTCGACCTTGGCGGTCAGCTGGCCGTCGTAGCCGGGACGGATGTCCGCCTTCAGCACCAGCCCGACGCGGGGTGACACCGCGGCCACCGCGTCGACAGCCCGCTTGACGACGGCCATCACCTCGTCCCACTCCCCCTCGATGTTGGTGAACATCGCGTTGGTCTCGTGGGGCAGGCCGGACTCGCGGACCACCCGGACAGCGGCGGCGACCGCGTCGGTGACCGAGCCGGTCGGGTCGCTGGACATCGGTGACAGGGAGAAGGCGACGATCATGCAGCCACGCTAGGGCACGCCGCGTGGCACGGCCCGGCAGGTAGCGTGGCAGGAGCCCGCTCGGCGAGGAGGTGCGCAGGAGGATGGCCCCCACCCCCGGCACGCGCGGCCTGGCGCTCGCCTGCGCGGCGTTCGTGGGCGTGCCCAACCTCGGCGCGCTCCTGGGTCGCGGCGAGCAGACCGACCGCTTCGACACCGCGGTGACGCCGCCGGACTACGCCTTCGCCATCTGGGCGCCGATCTTCGCGGCAAGCACCGTCGACGTGGTCCAGCGGTGGCGCGAGCCGTCGAGACACCCGGCCGGGGACGCTGGCACGGCCACCCCACTCGCGGCGGCGTACGCGCTCAACACGGTCTGGTCCATCGCCGCGCAGACCGATCGCTTCGGACTGACGCCCGGCCTGCTCCCGGCCGCCACCCTCTGCGCGGCTGTGGCGCACCGCCGACTCCAGCACGTCCACGACCCTCGCCCCTCGACCGTCCTCGCCACCGGGATCCTGTTCGGCTGGACGGCTCTCGCCAGCGCCGTCAACGTGACGGCCGACGTCGTCCGTCGCGGAAGTCCCGCCGACGGTCCGGTCGCCACGCAGGTCGGCCGGTCAGCGGTCCTCGCGGCAGGCGGCGCGCTCGCGGGCACCGTCGCCTGCAGCCGGCGTGGTCGCGTGCCGGTGGCGACCGCGGCCGGCTGGGGACTCCTGACCACGGCCGCCGACCGATCCCGCCCGCGGCCGGCCCGGGCGGTGGCCGCTGTGGTCGCCGCCGCCGTCGCCGCGGCACTGGTGCGTCGGCCGTCGCGCTGAGCCACCCCGTCGGGTGGGACGACCCATCCGCGGGCGTGCCTACGGTCGAAGGACCAGTGACCGGCCCTCCACCAGAGGGCCTCAACGAAGGGACAACCGCGTGCCTGACGTCACCGCAAGCTCTGGCCTGCTGCGCTCCACCAAGGTCCACGTCGAGGACTCCGGCGGCTCCGGCCGTCCCGTGGTCCTCATCCACGGCTGGCCCCTGTCCGCCGAGTCCTGGAGCGAGCAGGTCGGTCCCCTCCACGCCGCCGGCTACCGGGTCGTGGCCTACGACCGCCGCGGCTTCGGCCGCAGCGACAAGCCGTCCAAGGGCTACGACTACGACACCCTGGCCGACGACCTCGACGGCGTCCTGTCCGAGCTCGAGCTGACCGACGTCACCCTCGTCGGCTTCTCGATGGGCGGCGGCGAGGTGGCCCGCTACATCGCGCGCCACGGCCAGGACCGGGTCCGCTCGGTGGTGTTCGCCGCCGCGGTCCCGCCGTACCTGCTGAAGGGCGACGACAACCCGGACGGCCCGCTGACCGAGGAGGCCGCCGCCGAGATGACCCAGGGGCTCGAGGAGGACCGGACGACGTTCTTCGACGGCTTCACCCGTGACTTCTTCTCCGCCGGAGGCGAGCTCAAGGTCACCGAGGAGCAGCGCCAGGAGGCGATCGCCCTGTGCCACCAGAGCGACCAGAAGGCCGCGCTGGGGTGCATGGAGGCCTTCGGCACCACCGACTTCCGTGACGACCTCAGCAAGGTCACGGTGCCGACGCTCGTCATCCACGGCGACAGCGACGCGACGGTGCCGTTCGAGGGCTCGGGCAGGCGGACGCACGAGGCGATCCCCTCCTCGGACCTCGTCGTGGTCCAGGACGCGCCCCACGGCTTCAACGTGAGCCACGCCGAGGAGTTCAACCGGGCGCTGATCCACTTCCTGGAGCGCTGACGCTGGCTGCGGCCCGCCGGCATCGTGGAGGATCCGGGTCACCCAGTGGCTCGGATCCTCCACGATCCGCGTCCGGCTCCACCGCTTTCAGGCGTCGGTGCCCTGCTCGGGCAGCGACCCGTCCGGGGACGGCGTACCGCCCCGGCAGCTGACCCCGAGCTCGGGAGCGGTGTGACCGTCGCCGTACTCCTCGAGGAAGAGGCCGAGGCGGCGGTCGTCGGCGCCGTCGAGCTGGAGCTGCGCGCCCCAGACCGTGACCACCACGGGTGAGGGCAGGTCCTCGCGGGGCGAAATGATGCCGTTGTCGGGCAGCTGCTCGGCGAGCAGCGCCCGGTCGGCGTCGGAGAGGTCGGGGTCGTGGGTGATCCACACCGAGCCGTGCTCGAGGTCGTGGACGGCGTTCTCCTCGCGGACCGGCTCGTCGTAGACGCCGCACGCCAGCCAGATCGGCGCGTGCGCGCCGCCGGCCGGTGGGTCCTGCGGGTAGGTGACGTCGTCCATGGTGTGGGCGCGGTCGGTGATCTCCCACGTCTCCACGAGCCTCAGGTCGAGGGCGCGCTGGGCCTGCTCCTCCCCTCGGATCGCGCGGTCCACGAGCGGAGCGACGAGGGCGGCACCGAGCACGAGGGCCGATGCGACGGCCGCCAGCACCAGCGGCAGGCTGCGCCTCGGCCGCTGTTCCTCGCCGGGTTCGTACGCCGCCTCGGGCAGGTCGTACGACGCCTCGGACGGGCCGTCGGCGGCCGGCACCGGCTCACCCAGGTGCGCTGGACCGGGTGGGGGGTCGGCGTCGCTCACCGCGTCAGGCTACCGACGTCCCCCGCAGCCCGAGGACTCCGCCCGGCACCACGCCGTGGAACGGCCGACGGGCCGCGTCCGGGAGGTCCCGGGCGCGGCCCGTCAGGGTTCGCACAGAGGCGGGTCAGCCGCGCAGCAGGTTGCGCAGGACGTACTGCATGATCCCGCCGTTGCGGTAGTAGTTGGCCTCGCCCGGGGTGTCGATGCGGACGGTGGCCTCGAACTCGCTGGCCTCGCCGTGCGCCTGGTCGGTGCCGGGCGCGGGCTCCACCTTGACCGTGACGGTCTTCGGCGTGGTGCCGTCGTTGAGCTCGGTGATGCCGCTGATAGAGATGACCTCGGCGCCGGTCAGGCCCAGGTCGTCGGCGGTCTTTCCGTCGGGGAACTGCAGCGGGATGACGCCCATGCCGATCAGGTTGGAGCGGTGGATCCGCTCGTAGGACTCGGCGATGACGGCCTTCACGCCCAGCAGCGCGGTGCCCTTGGCGGCCCAGTCGCGGGAGGAGCCGGAGCCGTACTCCTTGCCGGCCAGGACGACCAGCGGGGTGCCGGCCTCCTGGTAGCTCTGGCTGGCCTCGTAGACGCTGGTGACCTCGCCGTCCTTGGTGAAGTCCTTCGTGACGCCACCCTCGGTGCCGGGCGCGATCTGGTTGCGCAGGCGGATGTTGGCGAAGGTGCCGCGGATCATGACCTCGTGGTTGCCGCGGCGCGAGCCGTAGGAGTTGAAGTCACGCTGCTCGACGCCGTGCTCGGCGAGGTACTTGCCTGCGGGGCTGTCCTTCTTGATCGCGCCGGCCGGGCTGATGTGGTCGGTCGTGACCGAGTCACCGAGCTTGAGCAGGACGCGGGCGCCGACGATGTCGGAGACCGGCTCCGGCTCCTGCGGCATGCCGTCGAAGTAGGGAGGACGGCGGACGTAGGTCGACTCGGCGTCCCACTCGAAGGTGTTGCCCTCCGGGGTGGGCAGCGACTGCCAGCGCTCGTCGCCCTTGAAGACGTCGGCGTAGGAGGAGCCGAACATGTCGGAGGTGATCGCCTGGGCGATCGTCTCCTCGACCTCCTGCGGGCTCGGCCAGATGTCCTTGAGGTAGACGTCGTTGCCGTCGGTGTCCTGGCCCAGCGGGTCGTCGAACAGGTCGACGTCCATCGAGCCGGCGAGGGCGTAGGCCACGACGAGCGGCGGCGACGCGAGGTAGTTCATCTTCACGTCGGGGTTGATCCGGCCCTCGAAGTTGCGGTTGCCCGACAGCACCGAGACGACGGCGAGGTCGGCCTCGTTGACGGCGGCCGACACCTCGGGGATGAGCGGGCCGGAGTTGCCGATGCAGGTGGTGCAGCCGTAGCCGACGAGGTTGAAGCCGAGCTTGTCGAGATAGGGCGTGAGGCCCGAGCGCTCGTAGTAGTCGGAGACGACCTTGGAGCCGGGGGCGAGCGAGGTCTTGACCCACGGCTTGCGGGACAGGCCCTTCTCGACCGCGTTCTTGGCGAGCAGGGCCGCGCCGATCATCACGCTCGGGTTGGAGGTGTTGGTGCACGAGGTGATCGCGGCGATCACGACGGCGCCGTGGTCGATCTCGACCTCCTGGCCGTCGAGCGAGACGGTCGTCGGCTTGCTGGGACGGCCCTCGGCCCTGCTGGCGTGCACGGGCGCACCGTTGCCACCGGTGTGGCTCGGGGCGTCGGAGGCCGGGAAGGACTCCTCGACGGCCTCGTCGTAGCCGTGGGACTCGGCCGCGTCGTCGGGGTCGTTGTCGCCCTCGTCGACGTAGTCCTTCAGCGCGCCGCGGAACGACTCCTTGGCAGCCGAGACCTCGACGCGGTCCTGCGGGCGCTTCGGGCCGGCGAGCGACGGCACGACGGTGGAGACGTCGAGCTCGAGGCGCTCGCTGTAGCGCGGCTCGGCGCTCGGGTCGTGCCAGAGGCCCTGCTCCTTGGCGTACGCCTCGACGAGCGCGAGCTGCTCCTCGGTGCGGCCGGTCATCCGGAGGTAGTCGACGGTCTGGTCGTCGATCGGGAAGACGGCGATGGTCGAGCCGAACTCGGGGCTCATGTTGCCGATCGTGGCGCGGTTGGCCAAGGGCAGCGCGGAGACGCCCTCGCCGTAGAACTCGACGAACTTCCCGACCACACCGTGCTCGCGGAGCATCTCGGTGATGGTGAGCACCAGGTCGGTGGCGGTCGAGCCCTCGGGCAGCTCGCCGGACAGCTTGAAGCCCACCACGCGCGGGATCAACATCGACACCGGCTGGCCGAGCATCGCGGCCTCGGCCTCGATGCCGCCGACGCCCCAGCCGACCACGCCGATGCCGTTGACCATCGTGGTGTGGGAGTCGGTGCCGACGCAGGTGTCGGGATAGGCGACACCGTCGCGGACCATGACCACGCGGGCCAGGTGCTCGATGTTGACCTGGTGGACGATGCCGGTGCCCGGCGGGACGACCTTGAAGTCGTCGAACGCACCCTGGCCCCAGCGCAGGAACTGGTAGCGCTCCTTGTTGCGGTCGTACTCGATCTCGACGTTGCGCTCGAAGGCGTCGGCGGAGCCGAAGACGTCGGCGATCACGGAGTGGTCGATGACCATCTCGGCGGGCGCGAGCGGGTTGATCTTGGTGGCGTCGCCGCCGAGCTCGGCCATCGCCTCGCGCATGGTGGCGAGGTCGACGACGCACGGGACACCGGTGAAGTCCTGCATGATCACGCGGGCGGGCGTGAACTGGATCTCCTGGTCGGGCGTGGCGCTGGCGTCCCAGCCGGCGATCGCCTTGATGTGGTCGGCGGTGATGTCCGCGCCGTCCTCGGTGCGGAGCAGGTTCTCCAGCAGCACCTTCAGCGAGAAGGGCAGGCTCTGGACGTCGAGCCCCTCGCCCTCGACCGCGTCGAGTCGGTAGATCTCGTAGGACTGTCCGTCCACGTCCAAGGTGCCCTTGGCACCGAAGCTGTCCTGGCCCATCAGCCACATCTCCTCAGAAGAATCGCTAAGTTCGCATCCATCTTGCCGTCGCACCCTCAGGCGCGGGAAGTCAGGCGACCCTTAGTTCCGGCGTCAACTTGTCTCGACGTCAAGATACACGATGTCGAGCGGCTCATCCAACCGTACGTCGCCGCGTGTCCGTGCGTCCTCACCCATCTGGACCCGTCGGGCCCTAGGCTCCGGCGGTGCCCACGCTCCTCCACCTCAACGGTCCCTCCGGCGTCGGCAAGTCGACGCTCGCCCGCGCCCACGCCGCCCGTCACCCCGGGACGCTGGTGTGCGACATCGACGAGCTGCGCTCGTGGGTCTCGGGCTGGGAGGACGACTTCGTCGGCACCGGCGAGGCGGTGCGCGCCACCGCCCTCGCCATGCTCACCGCCTACCTCGGCACCGGCCGCGACGTGGTGCTGCCCCAGCTGATCGTCACGCCCGCGCAGGTCGAGCGCTTCGAGGCGGCTGCGGCGGCGGCAGGGGCGTCGTACGTCGCGGTGGTGCTCGACGTCGCGCCGGAGGTCCTCCTCACCCGGCTCCACGGCCGCGCGCGGACGCCGGTCACCGACGTCGTGTCGCGCATCATCGAGGAGCGCGGGGGCGACGACCTCGTGCTCGAGGGGCGGCGCCAGCTGCTCGGCCTCGCCGCGGAGCACGGCTGGGCCGTGGTGGACACGACCGAGCACGACGCGGCCCTCACCGCCCTGGCGGACGCCCGGACCGCCCGCCGCTGAGCCGGCCCGTCAGTCGATCCCGGCCATCTGGTCGAGCCGCTGGAGCAGGTCGTGGGCGGCCAGCTCCACCGCCTTGTGCCGCCACTCCGACGCGCGGTAGACGCAGGCGATCAGGCCGGAGCGGTGCACGCGCCGCAGGTCGCCGTAGACGAACGCGTAGCGCGCCTTGGTCCCGTCGTTCGCCCCGTCGGTCAGGGCCAGGTGCCACTCGGCGTAGTCGTCCCACGAGTGCCGCTCCAGGTAGGCGTTCTCCGCGTCGGCGCGCGGCTGCACCTCTCCCCAGTCGCTGTCCAGGACGTACTGCCGCCCGTCGATGAGCCTGCGCGCGTGGGCGACGGCCGCCGGGTTCACGTCGTAGCTGGCCATGGAGCCAGCCTCTCGCCGCACCGGGGGCGTGGCAAGCGCTCAGCGGCCGCGCGGCTCCAGCAGCGCCACGCACTCCACGTGGTGGGTCATCGGGAACACACCGGCGACGTTACGCGGGATTGCGGGTCATTGCGCGCGGCTGCGACTGAGAGCTGGAAGTGGCCGCTGACCTGCGACGATGCCGATTTCAGACCCGGCTGGTGGCGGCGGCCGTTTGCGGGCCGTTGCGAATTAAAGTGCGCCCAAAGTGCGCCCTGCTGTCAGCAGGCTCCGACGTTCACAACCACCTGCAATGGCAGTAGGGGCTCCTCGCATCACGGGACCGTCTTCAGGCCGACTCGTCGAAGATCTGCCTTTGCGCCTCAAGGTATCGACGCATGTCGACGATGACGCAGTCGGCGGAGTCGGCGAAGTCGGCGTCTGCTTCATCGAGACCGCTCAGCTCGACCGAGTTCGCTTCGGCCAGCTTGCTCGTGTAGTCAGCGATGATGTGCACGAGCTTGCCGGACTCCTCGAGGGACAGATCGAGCGAAATCGAGCCGCTGTCTGCGGTCTGCTTGAGGACATTCAAGTCTGCGATGAGGCGGTCGATGAGGCCGGAGTCAAGGTTCCCGGAGCCGATTGCCTCCAAGTACGCGGCCAGCGAGGCGTTGTAGTTCAGGACGCACTCCGGGGTTTCGCTCTCCGCAGCCGACTGCTTCTTCTTACTCCGAGCCCATGCAGCGACGCCACCGCCGACGGCTGCCACAGCAACGACTCCGATACCGATGATGACGAACGTTGGGTTCTTAGCGCTCTTCACCATTGCCGCGGCAACGGGCTCGTCGCCATCACTGATAGTCCTGGAGACTTCCCGGATATGCGCGGCGATGTGTTTGCTGTTCCGCACCGCCGCAGTGCCAAGCATCGAGAGTTCACCCGTCGCCAGACCGTTGGCGATGTCGAGCGGTACGTCGTAGGTGATCTGAACGACTGGCACGATTCTCTCCACTCTCCTGAATCCGCAGATCCGGTTGCTCAGCCAGAGTCTAGTTTCAAGTGCCGACATCTCTCCTGACTTCGGCCGGGCGAACGACACGCTCCGCGGCCTGAGTCGAGCGAACACTCCCGACTCGCTCGCTTGCGGTCTGGGATTCGCCCTCGCCGCCTCGACGTGCCGCGACAAACCCCCCTTGCATGTCGTGTCGGTGGGTTCTGCCAGAGTCCCGTCATGCTCAATGCCGATGATCCGTTGGTCCCCGTCCCCGTTCGTGCCGAGGATTACGTTCATCAGGCACTCATGGAACAGCCCGATGCCGACGTCGTCGATTTGATCAGCAGGTTCCACGCCGAGTTCGCCGTGAGGATGGCGGGATTCGATTCGGTCGGGAACCCGATTCCGCCTCCGGACTCGCACGTGCTCGACCACCTCGCTCGCGCATGGGACCTCACCGATGACGAGGCGCCGGAGACCGGCCCGCTGCGGGAACCGTGGTGTGTCCTGTCGAAGAGCTCGAATGCGAGCTGTGCGGGACGCCGGCGCGCTATGAGTCCCCACTCATGGTCCGGGGCGAGCGCGTACGGGTCGAGTTGTGCCTGGGGTGCATGCAGGAGCACGGAGACGCGGTTCTCGGTGGGTCGGGCTCGGTGTATCTCATGTACTTCGACGAAGTCTCGGCCGCGGTCCGTGCCGTGTGCGATGAGATCTGCACACGCAAGGGTCGCGCCAGCATCTGGGGCGGCGCACCCACTGCGCAGGCAGACAAGGGTGGCGGATACCCACCCACGCAACCAGTGGACGCGCCGGCCTCCGACGCACCGCCCCTCGATGCCGTGGCGGTGGCGGTTCGGCTTCGCAGCCTTTGGCTCGAAGAGTTCGGCCCAGCGTTCGACGAGCACGACCATGACCTGGCTGAGGTCTGGCAGGACTGCGAAGTCCGTCGCTTGGGTCCAGACCTGGTCGTAACCGGACCGATCTCATTCGGCGACGGAGACCCGTTCGCCGACCAGTTCAGCCAGCGCCTGGGGGCCCGCCTCACGGAGCGCACCCTGGGAAGCGTCCGGACCCTCAGGTACGAGCGCTCGGAACGACAACTGAAGACCCCCCAGCGCTCGCGCACCTCAAACTTGGACGTCTTCCATCCGGCTGACCTCACCGTCCCCATCGAGAAGATGGCCAACAGCATTTCGGCTCGGCTCGTGGATGCCTCGGACACTGCCAAGGGCGCACTGAGCGGACTGCACCTCGCCGCAGTGAGTAGGCACCGGATCTGGTTCGCAGCCGCATCTGCCGAGGTGAAAGCCACCGTTGGGACGACACCTGGTGCGGCCGCTGAGCTCGCATTGGCCGTGAAGGCCGTCCAACGCAAGGACCCGTTGTACGACATCTTCGTCGACCCCGAGGCTGCCTCGCTCCCGAACGCAACTGCTCTCGTTCGGAAAGGACACTGACATGGGATGGCTTAACCGTCGGCGGCACATCGAGCCCGAAAGCCCCGTGCACAACGACGTATTGACCGTGATACCGATCGAGCACGACGTTTCGCAAGGCTGCGATGCCGCCGCGTTCGCCGGGTGGCTCTACGCCAACTTAATGAGCACTCCCGCAGCCATACAGCAGCACCGCGCCGCGGTCGAGTTCGTGTGGGAAGGGTACTCGGACGATCCTCGCGAGCTCTGGGACATTCCCGAGGTAGCGGCGTTCAACCGAGACCTCAACCAGCGCTGGCCCTGCTCCCTCTACTTCCTGCACCCTGACAGCGACTCGATGCTCGTCATGGTCTTCTCCCTACTTGGCGCAACGCTGGTTCGCGAACCCGTGGCTGGCCGGGCAGTGTCGCGGGTGGATCGACGCGCCCTCTCGGAACTGATCTCTACGAGTTGGGAACCGACGTTGCGAAAAGTCGCAAGTCTGGCGGGGGTGCCTGACGCCCTGGTTGAAGACACGCTTCAGGGCGCGACGAGCCGCTTCGTTTCCTGAGCGTTGGGGCCCGAGAAGACAGGACTCGATCGTCTACCGCGTGGAAATCATGGGCTGTGCCAAGGTCGACAGCGATCGCACCACCGGGTTCACAAGTCGCTGACCGAGAGTTCTGGTTGCGAGCCCGAAGGGCAGTGGGTCTCGCTGTCGCCGCGATCCCAGACAACGAAGCCACGCGAACTCACCTCGGCGGGCGCGCAAGGACAGTCCGTCGGCGACTCCTGGCCGCCCGCCGCGGCCAGCACACCTGAGGGGCATGAAGCTCTCCATACGCTCCCCCGACGAGCTGGTCGCGGCGATTCCCCATCTGCTCGGCTTCCAACCCGAAGAGTCGATCGTATTCCTCCCATTGCGATCCGATCTCCCAGTCGCCCGCGTCGACATCCCCACGACCGCCCGTGACCGCGAAGGCGTCTGGCAGTCCATCAACGACGCCTTCCGCCGCTATGCCCAGCCCGACTCGAACGTCGCCATCGTCTGTCTCAGCGCCGACCGGGAGCAGGCCCACGTCGTCGGCAAGGACTTCGCCGCCCGATTCGGGACCATCGGCATCGGTACGCCGATCCTGCTGTGGGCCGACGAGACCCGTTGGGCCGATCTCGACACCGGCGACATGGGGCTGCGCACCGACGCTGCCCGCGAGACCGTCGCCGCGGCCACCGTGCTCAGCGGACGCGCTCAGCCGGCCGTGAGCCGTGAGTCCCTCGCTGAGTCGCTTGTCGGCGACCGGGAGCCCGTTGCGGCGTTGCTCCCGGAGACTCGTGCGGCTGCACGGGAGAACACGGCCAAGGTGGAGGGCCGCTGGGCACTCGGCCGGATGCAACGCTTCCACCGCGACGGCATGCGGCTCTCCGACGCCGACGCAGCCCGCCTCCTCGTCGCCATCGAGTCCACCCCGACCCGAGACCGACTATGGCTCGACATGAACCGAGGCAACGCCGGCTCCCACGTCGCGCTCTGGACCGACATGACCAGGCGCGCCCCGGACGAGGTCCGCGCTGCCCCGGCCTCCCTGCTCGGGTTCGCGAGCTGGCTTAGCGGTCACGGCGCGCTCGCGTGGTGCGCACTCGACCAGGTCCCCGGGGACAAGCCCTACGCGCTCGCAAACCTCGTCGCCGCCGCCGTGCAGAGCGGCATGCACCCACGCGAATGGGAGGCATTGAAGACCCTCACCACGGATCGCGGCGCAGAAGCGTCCGCCCAGACTCGGACGGTCGCCCCGGAGGCCGCTGTGCGGCCCGCACACGGGATGTGAGGCGGTCATGGACATCTCGTACCGCCGCACTCCCCCAAGCCTCTTGGAGGGCGCCTTGGCTCGCCTCGTGAAGCGCCGCCCGGTGCCGACCCATTCGGCGGCCAGGCTCGACCCTGGATGTCGGATCAATCTTGATCTTGTTTGGGCTCCGCCGCTCCAGCTTGGCGTTCGTCCTTAGAGCGCAGCAGTTGCTCGACCCATTCGCGACGCTGGCGAATCGTCCAGACCGGAGCCGGAGAATCATCCGAGGTGCGCACGTACTCCGAGGCCGGGTCGACGTAGACTTCCGTCAGCTGCTGGAGCTTCCCGTTGTCCAGCACGTACTGCTCCCGCGACCAGTCAAACTGGACACACCGCGAGGCGACCGTCGGCAGGTCGAGAGTGCCCGCGGCGATGCGCTCCTGCACCTCCTTGGAGAACTTGTCGGATGATGCGGACTCCAGAATCACCGTGAGCAACATCGTCGTTGAGACCTTCAAATCGGCGTCATCCCCGGACGCGAGGTGGTCGAGCACGACCTGCGCCGCACGCTCGCCCTCCAGGTCGAAGAGCCGGTCCCGAGCCGTCGTCGCCGCCTCCGTGAGGAATCGCTCGTTCTTCAGCTTCCACAGCACTTCGATGCGCTTGACGTAGTTGCCACAGGAATCTAGGGCTTGCTGGAGTGTCCCGACCTCCGCGGTCTCGGCCACGAGACGCAGGACTGTCGCCGCCCATTTGCTCAGGAATCTTCTTCCCGAAAGGATCTCCTGATCGCTGTCCGGCACGCCATCGAGGAGAATTGCCGCAGCCTTCAAGATGTTCACGGAGACCGGCGCGTCCGTTGCGGTCGTCTGGCCGCGAGGAACCAGTTGGCTGTATCTCTTGTCGATTCGTGTGATCACAAGCATCGACTTGTCGTTGTCGTCGCCCATGACAAGTTCTCGCAACGGTTCAATGTCGCCGCCCGATGCCCCGTTCAGCGCGGCTGTGAGCACACCATCAGGTACGTCGCCGTCAGGAACCTCGAAGACGATGTACCGATCAAAGTAGGTCTGGTTCTCCATCCGGTTGGGCGGATCGTCAACTGTGTCCTCGGCTGACCCAATGCCCCCGCCGGCGGAGAGTGTCAGCCTCGAGAAGATGCCCCTTGCAAGCCTCGCGGCGTCGTCCCTATCGAGAGCCTCGACGGTCTCGAAGAACTCGTGTTTCCAAGCGTCCTTCTCCTCGGGGTCCTTCGAGATCGCAGCCTTGTAGGTCCGGACAGTGCCCAGGCCTGTCAGCTCAGCGCGCCAGTTCGGCAGTACTCTGTGCATGTCCGGGAAGTGCAGACGCATGAATGCCACGAGGACAAGGTCGCGAGCATCGAACTCGTCTTGGTCAACGACGTCAAAGGTGTGTTTGAGTTGCGCCAAGAAGCGCCCCATCGCCCTCGGCGTCGAGAGCCGGGAGAGCATGACGTCCGCCAGGACTCCCTGAAAGCCCTCCGCGCTGAGTGCAGCGACTGACCTGTCTGTCAAAGGGAGTTCGTTCAAGCCGTTGATGAGAAGGCGGATCGCGACCGACTCCAGTAGCGGCGGCAGTTGAAGCGGGTACTGGACGATCTTCTCCATGAACTGCCGCGCGTGCGTTGTCGAGATCGCGTTGGTCAGCCGGGCAGCGGTGAGGGTCTCAGCGAGCGTCTTCTCGTCGTAGGCGAGGAGGTAGTCGATCCCCGGGAGCCTCCCAATGAGTCGAATGACCTTCAGGAGCGTGAGCAACTCGTCGGGCGAGAGTCGGTCGATGTCGTCGACCACCACGAGGATCTTGAGCCCAGCGTCCTTCAGCGACTGCGCGAGTTCACTGAAGACCATCTTCCAAGGCTTAGCCATCTTCGCGCTGAGGCGATCGACTGAGTCCGCCAGAGCGCTTCCCATTACCGGCACCGCTCCAAGAAGCGGGATCGCCACCTTCCCATAGGCGCCGAGTTTGCCGAGGAGGGGTTTGTACCCTTCCTCGGCCGGAACGGCAGAGGTCAGGGCCGCAAAGAACTCGGAAAAGAGCTCTTCATGGGTGGTTGTTGCCCACGGCGTGAAGTAGACGACCTGCCAAGAGTCGTCGATCTCGCCGAGCGCATCCTCGACCATCGACAGGACGGAGGACTTCCCACTGCCCCAAGGCCCTTCGAGACCGTAGACAAGGCTCGAAGCGACGGAGTGGTTACCGTCGATCAGCTTCGCTTGCTTCGCTGCCCAGCCGGCGCGTCCGAACTTGTCCTCGTGGGCAGACGTGATCGCATCGTCGTTCCAAACAGCCGTCATGAGCCGCCGCCCTCGCGGATGTAGGTCACACTGAACGACTTGACCTGGCGGTACTGCTGGAGCTTGACGGCGAGGTCGAATGCGTCGTTCGGGACGTACTGGAAAATGTCGAGGCCCCGCCCGAGATTGATGCGCCAGCCGGAGTTGGCGACGATTGAGCGGTCGTGGATCGTGCCATCGAACTTCACGTCGAGCGTGATCCCGGCGACCGCAGCAGCCTGCTTGACGCGAAGCAGGAACTCCATCTGCTTCTGCAGCTTCTCGGGGCCGTCGGTGTTCTCGCTCGTCACGAGGAAGACCTTCAGTTCGTCCGCCGGGTCCTTCACGAGGGCCAGTGCCTCGATCAGCTCCATGAAGTTGCGAGCTTGATGGAACTGCCGAATGTAGGGATCGACGATCGTGATCTCGGAGGCCCCGGCTAGGTACGGCAACAGGAGCTTTTCGTAGGAGACGCCACGCTGGTTCTCTTGGAACTCGCGATGGCCCTCGAATAGTGGCTCGGGGCTGGCGGCGTCCTCGCCGGGCGCCGAAACCGGTGCCTCTCCCCCGCCAGGTGCACTGGCGCCCGTCGTGTCGCCTCCGCCATGCTCGGGACGGGTCTGGTGGTAGTACGCGGGGTACTCGTCTTCCTCCAAGGTCGTGACTGCGTGCCACTCGCCGCCCTTGTCGAGGTAACCGAACCTCACGTCGACCATCGTGGTGTCGATCCGCAGGATCTGGTCCTTGACCCGCTTGCGCCCCTCGACGGCAAACCGAAGGATCTCCTCGATCTCGTCCTTCGTGGCCTCCCCATGCGGGTAGATGATTTTCATCAGGCCCGAGAACGACTTGTGGATGCCGTCGCGGTCACGCGTGGAGATGTCGGAGCCGAGCGTGAAGTGCTCCTGGTAGCGGTCGGAGTAGTCGGCATTCCGCATCGACTTGAGCACTTCGGCGATGTAGTCGACCACGAACCCATACCCGTCCGAGAACATCTCGCCGCGGATCGTGTCGACTTCCCAGCCCGGAATGTAGAAGTGCAGGCGGTCGAGGTACGCCGAGTCGTGGTAGCTCTCGGGCAGCTCATCGAACAGGTCGGAGTGCTTGAGCATGTGTGGCACGTTGTGGGAGGTGTTGCCCACGAAGACCATCGATGCCTCGGCGCCCAAGGTCTCCACACCGCGCGAGAACGACTTGTTCGCCATGTAGTTCTTCATGATGTCGACGAGCGCCTTGTCCGTGCGCTTCTTCTTGCCCGCGAACTCGTCGAAGGCCACGACATCCCAGTAGCCGACCAGGCCGATGCGGCCGTTGGAGTTGTTGACGAAGAGCTTGGGGACGGTGACCTCTCCACCAGAGATCAGCATGCCGTGCGGAGAGAACTCCGAGAAGATGTGCGACTTGCCGGTTCCCTTGGGGCCGAGCTCGACCAAGTTGTAGTTGCGCTCGACGAACGGGATTAGCCGCACGAGCTGGATGAGCTTGGCGCGCCGGCCGAACAGCTCGGGGTTGAATCCGATGGACTGGATCAGCAGATCGATCCACTCATCGGTGGTGAACTCGCGCCTCGCAGAGGTGTAGCTGTCGAAGTCGAAGTTGGACAGCTGGATCGGCTTGAGTGACCCGAGTTGCCACGGAACGACACGGGCATCGTCGAAGTGGAAGTAGTCGATGTCGCAGATGCACCAGACGCCGCCGACGAGCAGCTTCGGGTGCGCGTTGACGGTGGCCGCCTCCACGATCACGCCCTTGATTCCGAGGTTGGAGAACTCGGCCTCGTATCGGTCTTCCTTGTCGTTGAGCGTGACCGTGACCTTGTCGATGATCTTGTAGCGACCGCGCTCACGGATGGTCGACTTCACGAGCTCGGACTGGTTCCGGTGGACGTAGTGGTCGGCCAGGATCTGGCGCACCGAACCAATGCCGGCCTGGATCGTGGCCTCGTCATCGGACGCGGCGTACTGACCGAGGAGATACTCCAGGACGTACGACGGGACGATGGCGTTGCCCTTGACGGCCTTGACCAGATCCTTACGGACGACGACTCCGGCGAAGTGCTGGTTGATCTTCTTGTCGAGATCGGACTGCTCGGGCGTCTGGTCGTCGGCCTCCTGCGCCGCCAGGTCGTCGGGGAAGTCGTCGTCGACCACGTGGAGGTCGGTGTCTTCAGTCATGTCAGCCCGCCCTAGAAGTCGAAGTCCGAGGTGAAGGAGCGCTTGAGGGTGTAGATCGCCTTCTCGTAGACGCGCCACTGGTTCGTGTTGGGGATCCGCTCTTCGAGCCGGAACTCGACGGCCCGGTTGTTGTAGTCGTTGGCATCCTTGTTCAGCAGGAGCTGGATGCTCTGGTACCGGTCGCGCTGCTCGCCCGAAGCGGAGTCGAAGGTCAGCTCCGGCTGAGGATCGTTGGAGATCAGGGTCTCCCCAACGTAGAGGCCAGCTCGCAGCACGCGCGCCTGAACCTTGTCGCTGACCGGTTCGGACTGGAACAACTTCACAACAAGCTGCCCGGTGGTGATCTTGTCGGTATCGGGCAGCACCTTGACGTTGACCAACCGGGTATCGCTCTTGCGCTTCTTGTTGACCGCGAGGACCGGGACGACGACCTCCTGCAAGGTCGCTCCCCCGTGCACGAATCGTGTTCCCCCGCCGGGCAGGCGAAGTCGGTGGATCGACTTGGGGATCTGCACTTCGATGTCGCTGTCGAGTTCGAGCTGGACTCCACTGAACCTGGTGAACGCGAAGTCGACCTTGAGTCCGTGACCAAGGACGTAGCGCTTGTTCTTGACCAGGATCTTGTCTCCGTGGGGCGCCTCAGAGAGGAAGAACTGCTGGGGCAGTTCTTCGTCTTGGAACAGGAACCCATGGTCGGCGGTGACGAAGATGTTGGTGGCGTTGGCGTTCGCCGCCTTCTTCACCAGGTCGACCAACTCGCCGAGCGCCTGCTCAGCGGCCTCAAACACTCGACGCTCGGTGCCCTGCTTGTCACCGGTGGCGTCGATGACGTCGTGGTAGACGTACAAGACGCGGTTGTTCCTGAAGAGCTCACGCCGTTCCTCCGGGCTCAGCGCCTTGAAGTCCTCGGCCTGGATCGCCGTCCCGCCGACCGTATCCAGGATCTTCTTGCGGAATGCGGTTCCGTTGGTCGGCCGGTCGTCAGCAAGGACTGTCTTGCCGTCCGGCGAGTGCTTGAGTGTCCGGTGCGGCAGGAGGGCCGCCATCCCCAACTGCGTGTAGCTGGGCAGGACCCCCAGAACCGCCTCGAGTTCAGCGTCGAATCGGTCCTCCTGCCGGATGCGCGAGCCCAGCTCCTCGGCGACCTCATAGCGGAGCGCGTCGGAGACGATGACGACCGCCTTCTTGTCCTCGCGGACCAGCTGCTCGACGTAGTCGCCATAGAACGATCTCTGCGACCTGACCGTGGCCGAGCGCCAGGACTCGGCCTCGTCCACCTGCTTCTGCCAGGCGTTGCCCAGCTCGTACACGAACTTGTTGGTGTAGCGCTTCTCGACCTGCTCCCGCAGCGGGTCGAGTGGGTGGGGTCCCTCGAAGGTTCGGCGGGCATAGGTGAATTGGCGGTAGAGCTGGTCGATACGGAACCACTCGCTGCGGTAGCGCTCCAACGCCTCGTCGAACGTCGAGAACGTGAAGTCGATCGTGCTCAGTTCAGACAACAGGTCTGCTGCTGCTGCGATGGCCGTGTAGAGCTGGCGGTAGCCATCGATCCACACGCTGCTCTGGCGTGCGCGGACCACTTCGGCTACCTCACGGGCGGTGACCGTCTGTTCCGTCACAGCCCGCGCGAGGTCCGCGATGATCTTGCGATCGGTCTCCTCGAACAGGTCGGCGGCTACCAGCTCGCGGAATCCGGCCTCCTCGATACTTGCCTTGTAGTCGAGGTCGGCGGACGCGCGCCTCGCCAGGGTCGCGAGTGCCTGCTGGCTGCGCCGGTCGTTGCGGAAGCTCGCAAAGTCCAGCTGGATGTTCTGGAGTCCGCCGGGGCGGTCGGACCTGAAGCCTTCGATGGCCCTGCGGAAGATCCAGAGGATGAAGTCGTCGATGCTCGGCGAGGTCGCCTCGTAGCCGTAGATCGAGGCGACGCCCTGCCAGTAGAAGTCGTCCAGGCCGTAGTCGACAAGCGCGTCGTACTTAGTGCCCGAACCCTTGGAGTTCTCGATGAGCAGCGTCCGGGTGATCTCAAGGAGGCTGTGCTCCCTTTGGCCGATCACAACGGCAGACATCTTGGCTCGCAGCCGGGCTGCGTCATCGTCAGGTGTCAGCAGTGCCTTGAGGCCCTGGACGCGCTTGCTCGCGTTGAAGAACTTCTCGTGAGCCTGCACGACCTCGTCGATGCCGTCTGCCCTCAGCCCGAGGTCCTGCGACACAAGCGAGTTCCGGTCGGCGGTGAATACGCCGTAGGCCAGCTCGAGATCGAGGAGCCAGTTGCGTGTTCCCGCGGGCGGCTGACCGGTGCGGTAGACGAGGAACTTGTCGTCAGGCTGCTGGTGGAGCAACCGGTGCTTGATGCCGTACTCGTCATTGGCGACACGCAGGGGTGTGACTCCCGGCAAGTCGAGGCCATCAAGGTCGGCGGTGTACTGGCCAAGAGGGTCGTGCCAGAACACGACTCGTTGGTCCGCGAATCGGCGCTCCAGGTGCGGACGGACCGCGGAGACTTCGCTCATACAGCCGCCTCCAGGCCCACGATCTTCTTGAGGGCACTTCCGAACTTCGCATAGTTGACCTTCACGCCGTCGTCGAGGTCGATGGCCATGTTCTGCGACGCCAGGGGGTAGAGCACGTCGTGCTCGTACTCGTCGAGCTCCAGCAGGATCTTGCGGAGCCGATCGGCTTCCTTCGCATTGTTTGAACGTTCGGCGTGGTCAAGGCTCGCCTTGAGCTTGGCCTGGAACTCACGAAGGTACTCATTGAGGACCGTCGAAACGGTCGACGGCGTGTACCTGTGCATGTAGATGAGAGCATTAAACGAGCCCTTCGGGCTGGAGAAGACCCAGTAGATCGGGCGCTTCTTGTAGCGCTGGACATGGTCCTTGTAGAAGGACTTCACGAAGTAGTCGCGAAGGTTCTTCACCCCGAGCGCCTCGGTAACGAAGCGCAGGTTCTGCTCGAAGTGCAACTCGCCGAACGCTGCGCGCAGAAACTGACGGAATCGCTCGACGATGTCGTCCTCGAACCAGTCGCCGTCCACAATCGGGATGACGTTGTCGGCGTCGGGCGTGAAGGTCGGCGACGGAACATTCGCAAGGTAGTCCTGCAAGGTCGCACCTTGGTCGGCAAGGATCAGGCCAGGCGTGTCCAGACTGAATCTGCCGAACATGCACCCAATGGCGTATGAGACGAGGTCTCGGACAGCATCGCCCCTTCGCAGAGACTCCACCTCGTCAGCCTTCCTGCGGCCGTATCGGTAGCGAGGATCGGCGAGCAGCGTGACAGCGCCGGTGCCCTGGGGAACCGAATCAGTCGGACCGCCGATTGCAGAGTCCATGATCCGATTGATCTCAGTCTCGATCTCGGTGAGCTCTGCCACGGCCACCTCCTGAGCGCGCACGACCTCCAGGTGCCGGGCTGCTAGCGAGCCGTCAACTCCCGTGACGTCCAAGAACGGCGTCGATCTGAACTCCGGCGAGATCTCCAATGAATCCCAGTCGTCCTTGGCAATCTGCACCGCGCGCTGGGTCAACTCACGGACGCGGTCGCGAACGGGCCCGTCAAGCGGAACGATTGGGAGTTCAGCCACCATCCCGGTCTGCACGTTCACCGTGGAGCCCTTGACTTCAACCAAGCGGCGACCGACACCTGAGTTAAGTTGGGCAAGCAGATCGAATGCTCCGGCACCGAAGATAGCTGGAGCCGCATCGTTGAACCCGTATCCCTCTGGCCGCCACCGGAAGCTCGCAGCACCCGCTCCAATCTTCCCCCACGTCACGCCTTCACGGAACATGAACTGGATGTTTTGCGGCCGGGACTTCAGCGACCCATCCGGGTTGCGATAGTTCTTGATTCGATGGCCTTCGTTCTCCCAGTCCATTACGTAGACAAAGCCGGCGTACCACTTCCGGAATTCACCTGCCTTGTCCGTGAGCACCCAACGCCGCCCTCGTCCGACGCGACTCTCGCTCACTTCCCAGCAGAACTTCATGAAGAGGTCGTCGTTCCGAGTTCCAACGCCAGCCTTGATGTCGAACCTGTCACCGATGAGCGGTTGCGAGTAGAGGTCGACAAGGCTGTGGTCCACCCAATACGCGATAGGCGAGCCCGGGATCTTGCGGAGGTCAGCCTGGTCGACGACGAAGCGGTCCGGATGATCAGTTCGAGCCGACTCCAGCAGTTGCGAACTCTTCGTCAGCTCTGATGGCCCATCGACGAGCCTGAAGTAGACGGCGGCCGCGTGCTCACGGAGCACCTTGGAAACGACGAATGCAACGGTTGACACCACCTCCCCCGAGATGGAGCCAAACGCGTTGGGACCAAGGTGCGCGGCTGTGGCGACTGCTGCCTCCTCGAGGAGGCGCTCGCGAAGTGAGGTAAAGGAACTCAGGAACATCCACGACTGCATCGTGACCATCGCGACGTATCCCCGCGGGGACGCCAGATCAAGATTCCGCTCAATAAACATCGCGAAAAGGTCACCCTTCGAAACGGGGAACTCGGACTTCGCAAACTCTGAAAGACGCGCACCCATGCTGGATCCGCCCATATAAGGGGGATTTGCCACAACCACGGCGTACCGCGGAGTGAGATATTCGGCCTGCATCACCACCCGCGTCGCCCATTCGATCGTGTCGGCGTTGAGCAGGTCTCCCTCGTCGTCAAGCGCTTCCAGGTGGCGCGCCAGCCGGACCGTCAGGTCGGCGTCGGGCTGAATCAAAGACCCCAGCGTGTCCGCCTCCGCGAACTGATTCCAGAACGCCTCCTCCGCGTAACGGTCCCCATGCTTAGTGACGAGGATGTCCAGTTCTTCAGAGCTGAAGGAGATGGGGTCGATCACACAGATGTTCGGCCCGACTTGCCTATTGAAAAAGGTTCGCTGCTTTGCGCGAGCCTTCATGGTGAGCGCAAACGCGGCGAGCGCTCCTGCGCGCGGGTCGATCTCGGTGCCGTAGAGGTTGTTCGCGAGGATGAGTCCCGGAATCTCGGCGGGGCCGTACCCCTCCTCCTCGTAGATGGCGTAGAGGAGGTCGAACGCGTAGGTCAGCATGTGGCCCGAGCCGCAGGCCGGGTCAATGACCTTCAGCTCTTCGGGCTTGCTGATCTCGAGGAAGTCGGTCTCCTCGTCGACCGGAGCGATGTAATAGTCCATCTGGGCGACCAAGCCCGAGTTCGGCCGGTTGAGCATCCAGAGGCGGCCGAGAGAGTTCTCGACGAGGTATCGAACAATCCAGTGCGGAGTGAAGAGCTGGGTGGCTGCCGGGATCTCGTCGGCGCCGGCCTTCTTGTTCTTCTTGAACCCGGCGAAGACCTCGTCCTTCCGCTCCGAGATGTAGAACTGGTAAAGCCAACCGATGACCTCGACGTCATGGCAGACGTCCTCGGTCAGCACCTTGACCGAGCGGTTGAGCACTGAGTCATCGGCGAGCAGGTTCGCCGGGACAAGCATCTCCGTGAAGTCACCCTCGCGCTCGAACATGAACGGCATGGCCTTGTGCCAGTAGTTGCAGTACGCCTCCAACAGCAACGCGTACGCCTCGCCTTGCGGATCACCACTCGCGCGAGTTCCGTCGAGCAGGGCGACCGCGGTCTTGACGACCGCGTCGCTGACGACCTCGGCGTCGATCACTCCGCGCTTAGCCTCGGCGAGGATCTCGGGCTGGCCCACCTCCACGCCTGCCTGAGGCGAGACAACGCCGATCCCCGTGTAGCCGTTGGCGTCCATGAAGCGGAGCGCGACGATCCGGTTGAACCAGGTGTAGGCGACCTTGTCGGCCACCGCAGCGCGACCCTTGTCTCCACCACCGGCAGCCGTGACTGCCTTCTCCAAGGCGGCAACCGCCTTCGCCTGCTCCACTCGCTCCGACGATCCGGGTGCCAGCACCGCGGCGATGCGCGCGGTGACCTCGCGGATGAGCTCGTTGCGAGCCCAAGTCGCGAAGTTCTTCAGCGGTGCGGTTTCCATCAGAGGGTGATTCGCTTTCCGTCGTTGAGGGTCTGGATGAGCGCGCTTCGCAGCGCGGCGATGTACTTGTCGACGTCCTCCTCAGACTCGAGAACGCCGGAAGCGCCCGGAACCGCGATCGTCTTCACGGACACTGTCTGCTTCTTGGGCGCCGGCTCCGGGTCGGGCTGCACGGGGGAAGCAGCGAGCAGGTCGAGCAACGACGGGTAGTCACTGGCCTCGAAGTTCGAACCGATCTGAAGGATGAGCGCTACCTGGCTCTCGGTGGCGACACGGTGGAGCGTCTGATCGATGCGCTGCGTCACCCGTCGTTGCGCCTCTTCCGTTGCGTAGGCGTAGTAGCTACTGCCGAGCAGCTCGGTCTTGCGGCCCTCGATGGCCACCGTCACCGTCGCTCGGTTCGTAGCAACGATGCCGTCGATCTGGCTGCGAAGGTGGTCGGTTCCCTGCTTGAGCATGGCCATCTTGTTGCCGCGGAAAGCGTTGGGGTCGGCGAGAGCGGTCTTGATGGGCTCGTCGCTGCCCTGCGGCAGGTAGCTGAGGTTGCTGCTGTGCGTCGAGAGGAGCATTGCCGCGTCGTCGTAGATCGACCTCTGCGCTCCGTGCAGGAACGACTGGATGGGGTCGATCAGGTTCTCCTTGGCTTCGAGCAGGTCGTCACCGAGGGTGAAGCCGCTCAGGTACCAGTCGTCGGGCTTGCCCACGACCTGTTCGAGGAGGCTGATGGGGCCGCTGAGCTGCTCGACGAACGGGTACTTCGAACCACTGATCGTTGCCTTCAGCTCATCGAGCTTGCCCTTCAGCTTGTCCGCCCCGTGGCGAGCAAGCTCCAGCGGATCCTTCGGGGCGTTGCCCTCGTCGAAGAAGTCGGTGCAGAACTTGCGGAAGCTGGCGACCTTGCGCTCGTCGAAGCTCTTCTGCGGCGCAAGGATCTCGTGACCGTGCTTCTGCGTGTTGCGCAGCGCGCTTGCGACCTCGCTGCGCTTGAGGACGTTGCCATCGACTGTCACGGTGATCTTCGATCCACCGATCAGCGAAGCCACGATGACCTCGATCGACCCGAGATCCCAGCCGTAGGGCTTCGCCTGGAAGGTGTCGACGATGGTTTTCATTGTCACCTGCTCGCCCTGAGCGTCCTTGCGAAGGATCGTTGACAGGACCTCCTCGGCGGGCTGGTTGATCTTGAGCAGCGCGTCGGCGTCGAACAGGCCGCTGTCCGGATTGGCAGCACCCGCGACCTGCTGCTCGCCGTAGGTGACGCCACCGAGGAGCTTGAGCTGGGTGTAGGTGCGACTGATTAGTTCCTGGAACCCCTCGGTCACGCGGCCGACCGCATCCTGCGAGGACGCGGGAACATCGGCGGCGTTGATGACGAGGGAGGCCTTGCCCACCGCGCTCCGGATCCGCTGTACCAGTTCCTTCTCGCGCTCGCGGTTCAGCGTGGCCTTCGACTGGAGGATCTGCTCCTCGATGGCTGATAGCGAAGTGGTCCGCTTGCGCTTGGTGTACTTGTCGGTCTTGAGCAGCAGACGAAGGTCCGAAAGCAGACGGTCGTCCGGGTCGAGGATGACCCGGAGTTCGTCCTTGCCCGCGCTATGCATCCGGATCTGCTCGGGCTCGTACGGGTATTCCGGGGTGATGAAGTGGAGCGAGAGCTCCTTCTGCGGTCCGTGGAC
Source organism: Nocardioides sp. Soil_C_8 (assembly GCF_057656315.1). Lineage (NCBI taxonomy): Bacteria > Bacillati > Actinomycetota > Actinomycetes > Propionibacteriales > Nocardioidaceae > Nocardioides > Nocardioides sp. Soil_C_8. The sequence continues at coordinate 485,673 of NZ_JBDGKQ010000003.1, read as the reverse complement.
CTGGTCATCGAGCTTGAAGCCGAACGGGAAGTCCTGGCCGTTCTTGGCGTACCGGATCCTGTTCGTCTTGATCACGTCGGCGGAGAGGATCTTGAAGAGCTGGGCGCTGACCTCGGAGGCGTCGATGTCGACGTTCTTGATCTCCTCCTCGATCACTTGCTCTTCGTTGGTCAGGTATTCGTAGACGTTCCCGTTGCGCTGGATGTAGGTCTGCCGCTCCAGCTCGGCAAGCGCCTCCTTGACGTCTGCGGCGAGCGCGGGCAAGTCGAGGCCGAACCGGTCGTAGACGAGCACGGTCAGGTTGCGCGGGGTGGCCTGGAAGCTGTCGACGTACTTCACGAGGAACAGTGCCTTGAGGAGCCGGATGGCGAGCTGGTTGTCGAGGTTGCGCTCGGCGACGTCGATGGAACGCTGCGCGGCGGACTTCAGGGACGCTCGGATGCCGGCGAACATGTGGTCGAAGGTGGCCAACGTGCCGACCTCGACGTCGCCGATGTCCTTGGCAACCTGCTGGACGACACCGAGCATCGACCGCTCGCCGACCGAGCTGTTGCGTCCCTCGAAGACGTTGTGGTCAGAGATGCCCTCAATCGCCGCCTGAAACAGCGGGAACTGGTAGCTGACGAACGGGTAGGTGCCGACGAAGTGTGCCTCGTCGGTGTAGTTGCGGTAGGTCTTCGCGCCGTCGACGAAGTCGAAGAGCGTCTTGAAGTTGGCCGACTCGACGGCGTAGATCGCCTGGAGGGCGGTCTCGCCGGTGCCGTTCTTCTCCAGCAGGCGCTTGCGGATGACTTCCTCGACGTCTGCGCTGGTGAGCTTCACGCGGGTTTTGAAGCGCGCCTGGATCTTGGAGAAGTCGTTCCCTTGCTGTCGGGTGCGGTCGCCAACGACCTTGTCCATGTCCTCCTGCGAGGTGACCATCACCCAGGCGCGCCCGCCGCACTTGGTGTTGAGGCTCTCGGCAATGGTCTGGAGGTTGAGCATGAGGTGGGTGTTGGAGCCGATGAACTGGCCGACCTCATCGACGAAAAAGTTGAGGCGGTAGCCGTCGGGCTGCTTGTCGAGCCATGCCTTGACCTCGTCCGCGAAGTCTTCGATCGAGACGGCGTACGACGCTTGGTACTGCTTGATGATGCCGGTGGTCGCCTCACCGTTGACCTCAGCGAACGCGGCGTCGATGTTCGCGCCCTCCAGCGCACTCTGCTCCCGACCCTGCGACCACGGGATACCGGCGATGCGCTCGAACGCCTCCTTGAACGCGTCGTACTGACCCCTCTTATCGAGGTCCCGCTCGAAGCGCGCGACATGGCCCTGGTTGCCGTAGTAGCCCCGGCTCTCGTCGAAGACCTTCACGAAGACCTTGAGCAAGGCATCGGTCTGGTCCTTGGTGATGAGCGTTGCCTTCTGGTCGATGTTGAACAGAAGGCTCTTGGCTGGGACGCGATCAGCCTTGGTCAGTAGGGCGGGCAGGAATGCACCCGTCGCCTTGGACCGGAAGCTCTCGGAGACCTGTGCACGGTCGAACTCCTGACCCTCGACGTCCCCAAGGAGGTGCGCGAGCATCTTGAGCAGGTGCGACTTACCGGAGCCGAAGAAGCCCGAGATCCAGACACCGTTGGCGTTGGTGTAGTTCGTGTAGGCCTCAAGAAGAAGCTCGAGGCCCTTAGCGGCCTCATTGGTGAGGACGTACTCCTCAACCTCGGTGCCCAGGTGTGCGGCGTCGTCCGCCTTGATGACGCCCTCGATTGGGCGCTGGACGTCCTTGGCGAAGATTTCGTTCAGCTGCATCGGGTCACGCTTCCTGTTCCAAGATGTTCTTGGCTCGGTAGTACTGGTCGTCCTTTAGGCGCCCGAAGAGCACGAGTGACGACCCGAGGGTGTCGGACTGCTCGTAGCGGCCGGGGAAGAACATGAGCATGGGCTTGCCGGTCACGACGCTCTGAAGGTTGTTGAGCACGTTGTGCGACCGGATATACGGGAAGACCTCACCGATACCGGTGAGGAAGAAGATGTCGAACTCGCCGTCCTCGATCTTGGCGCGGATCGCCGGCGCGATGTGGAGCTGCGGGTCCAGCATCCCTTGGAGCATCTCGCGAAAGTCGTCCTTGTCCTGGTCTGGTTCGGCCTGGAGGACCCGCTCCCAGACGCCGCGTTCCTTGAGGATCTCGACGGCCAGGTCGTAGAGGTTGACCTCGCGCACGGTGATGCCGTGCTTCGTCGAGAGCTTGCTCTTGATGCGCTTCTTCGCCTGGGCCACCGCGAGTGACGCCTCGGGTGGGTAGGGGTAGATAAAGAACGGGACCTCGTTGCTCAGGCCCTCCATCTGGAGGAAGCGCTTCCCGCTGAGGACTGCGAACAGGTGCTCCTCCTGCTTGTGGAGATCGGTGGCACTCGTCATGCGGTGCCGCCCGTCGGGAAGAAGCGGAGGTCGCCGGACAGGGTGTCCTTGAGCCGCGCTGAGAGCACGGCCTGATTGATGCGGCCATCGTCCGCGATCAGGCCCGCTTCGAAGAGCATGCGGAAGACGGTGGAGCGGAGCTTGCGCAAGGTGGTGTCCTTGAGGTTGGCCACTTCTTCATGCCAGAGCGCCTTGCCCCGGATGAAACTGTCGAAGTCGTCGTGGTCGAGCGTCTGGGCCAGCACGAGGTACCGCTCGCGTACAACCTCCTCAGCGAACTCGCCGATGACGTCGTAACGGCGGCAGGCAGCGGCCCACATCAGGTAGCCGCGCTCGGTCGGCGTGGCGTCGATAAGTAGTTCGAGTTCGGCATCTGTGAGCACCGAGAGTCGCTGAGCGACCTCACGGGCGAGCCGGAAGCCAGACGAGCGGGTGCGGGCTTGGAGAAGATTGTCCTTCTCGATCAGTTCACGGACCTTCGCCCAATCCTGCACTCGCAGGTAGAGCGGCGCGGCCACCAGGGCTTCACGCACGAGAAGGGCACCGCTCGTGAACGACAGCGCATAGCGCGCGGCTGCGGTCATGACGTGTGCCTCCTCTCTGCCTTGAACAAAGTCGATCAGGATATCGGGACCATCCGACAGCACCGCCGGACGGAGTTCCTCAGCCAGGAGGGGATGCGTCATCGACGACCGCGGCGCCCCCGCTCCGGACCCAGGCATCTACCTCGCTCGTCTGGAACTTCCAGAGGCGGCCGACCTTGTGGGCGGGCATCGCCTTGTCGGAGATCCACGCGTAGACGGTGTCCTTCGTGACGCCCAAGTGAGCTGCGATGTCGTCAGCGGACAACCAAGGCTCGGACATGGCGGTGACCCTCCGCTTCGGCTAACCGGGTGTGACTGGGTATGACCCAGCCTAAAGGGGGATGATGCCGGTTTTGTGGGTTCCCGGCGCAAGTCGCATGAGAAGGTAGCCGTATGACCAGCTCACCGCAGGACCGACGTCGTGAAGTGAGCGTTGGGTGAAAGAGTTCGACGACGAAGCGATCATCGCGAACGCCAACAGTGAGCGAAGCGTGCGTGCGGCCAGCTTCGAGGCCGCCCGCACGGCCAGCCGCGCCCTGTTCGCCGATGAAGACGGGCGACCGACACTCCGTCCGTCGTTCGTCGTCTACCTAGACGAACTCGGAACATCGGCCCGCCTGACGGGGATGTCAAACGAAGACCTGAGAGAGGACCTCCGCGCGTACGACGACCTGCGGTCCTTCCTCCATGACGAGGTCGACGGCTGGGATGCGGACACGCAGCGGACCCTCTACTTCAGCGACAACCTGGTTGTGGTGAGTCCGGTGACAACGGAGACGTCCAACCGGGACCTCGGGCTCTTCTTCCAGATTTGGGCAGCCGCCGCCTATCAACTCAACATGGCCGTTCGCGGACGGCTCCTACGCGGGGGGATCACAGTCGGGGACGCGTACGCAGACGACACATTCGTGACTGGACCGGCTCATCTCAATGCGGTCCTCATCGAGGAGAATGTAGCCGATAACCCGCGAATCGTCCTCGACGAGATCTGCATCGAACTTGCTCGCGAGGAATACAACAACGGCGGATACGCCGACAAACTCAGCTCTCCGTACGGGACTTTCTTGCTTCTCGACGCGGATGGGCAAACGTTCGTCAACTACCTCGTTACGGTCTCCGAAGACGAGGGATGGGATGCGAACGTCACTGACGTCGGACTAATCGCGCACAAGAAAAAGGTCGAGGCTGCCCTCGCATCTCAGCCAGCCAACAAGGTGCTGGCGAAGCTGCGCTGGGTGGCGGCGTATCACAACTACGTGTGCGAGACCTTCTACAACCGCCCAGGATTGACTATCGCTGACATCCCACCGGTGGCCTTCTCGCGGTTCTCCTAAACGGCAACACGCCATCGGTTGAGCATCCAAAGTGGCGCCAGCGTGGCAGCCCAGGCGAACTTTGCGGCGTTCCAGAAGAACAGGAACACCAGCACGTTGAGGAAGCCAAGTCCGGGCCGAGCGGCGAGCTGGATGGCCAGGGCGGTCAGGCCGAGATAGGCCGGCGTCGCGATGAAGGCGACGGGGACCGCCCACTTAATGCCGCGCGGGGACCGCAGCCAGTCGACGGCTCGGTTGGTGGGCGTGTAGAAGCGGAGGTAGCCGCGGATCGCGGCGCTGAGGTTCCAGAGTGCGGTGAGCATCAGGATCTCCTTCGGATTGGGGTTCACCTCCTCCCTATGCCTGAGATCCGACAGGAGGGGCGCACCCTCGCCCCTTCTGTGGACTACCCGGCCAGAACTGCGTCTGTGTGGTTTCGACAGGCTCAACCACCGAGTGCCCACCGTCTTTGCGGTTCGAGCGCGACGCTGCGCGCCTCCTGGGTCGTGGCCGCGTCGTCGGCGATGGCTCGGGCACGGCGGAGCGCCTGCTCTGCCCTGGCGGCATCGAGCTTCTGCGCGTCGGTCCTCGGCTCGCCGAGCACCCTGCGCCCCTCCACGCCGTAGCGGTCGCGGTAGGCGGCCACGGTCCTGACCTCGTGCAGCCAACGACGCTGAGCGCCGGCGGTCGCTGGCACCGTGCCGAGCCGCTTCAGCCAGGGCACCCGCGCCTCGACGGCCTTCTCCGCGAGCGTCACAGCCCTCTCTTCCATGAGGTTGGCGCGCTCGGTCAGCGCCTTGGCCATCTCCTCGCTCATGGGTCCGTCGGCCAGGGGGATCAGGCCGACGACCAGTTTCGGGGAGGGGCAACGGTTGCCGCGTTTCGGCTGGGCGGCCTTCCGGAGGCGGCTGATCAGGACGGCACCGATGTCCTCGGCGTCGTCGAGTGACCGCCGGGCGACGAGGACTGGCAGGAGTCGGTCGACGTCGTGGTGGTTGGCCTCGGCCCGGCGCAGTTCGGCGGTGAGCGGTCCGAAGGACTCCGAGGCCAGCACCTGTTCGACCTGGGCTTCGGTGAGGCCACTCCCCCGGATCGCTGCAACCCGACGATCGCGCTGGGCGACCGCGCCGATGGTTTCGTACTCGGCAGCGAGTTGCGCGATGGACGACCACCGGTCTTGCTCAGCCGCGATCATCTGGTGTGCGGAGAGCTCGCCGCCGATGTGCTGGAGCACGCCGTAGAGGACGGTGTGAGCGTTCACCTCATCAGGCTCGGGAGGGGCGTGGCCTTCGTCGGGCTTGTCGAGGGCGACGTACGCGATGTTGGAGTCTCGGCCGCGGGTCATGGAGACGTAGAAGTTCTCCCGCGTCGTCGAGCCGGTCACCACGACATGGGAGGTGTCGACGGTCATCCCCTGGGCGCGGTGCGCCGTGACGGCGTACCCAAGGTCGACGTGCTCGGCGACGTACGCAGCAGGCAACGTCACCGACCCACCATTGGCGACGCCGAGGCGTTGGACCTGCATCGACCCGTCCCTGTGAACGCCAGTGACCGTCCAGCGGTCGCCGTTGCGGACCCAGCCGCCGCGCAGGGTGTGGAGTCGGCGGTCGTTACGGCGGGTGATGATGAGGTCGCCATCGGACGTCTGGGTGCCGTCGGCGAGGTTGACCTCGATGTTGCCGACCGGGTTGGCAACGATGCGGTCGGCGCGGGCACGCCTGTTGAGGCGGATCACCATATCGCTGGCCTCGGCGACCAGGATCGAGGTCCGCCCGGCTTTCACGTCGGCAGTCCACGCCAGATAGGCGGCATCCATCATCTCGTCGGTCGTGCCCTCCAGGACGCGGTCCTTCGCGACGTAGCTGCTGATGACTTCCGCCCGTCCGAACCGGAGGTCGAGGGAGGCGGTCTTCTCCCACTCGTGCGTGAAGCGGTGGACCTCGGTGAGCTCGGGAGTGTCAGGACGGGCGGTGGCCAATAGAGAGAACGCCCCTCCTGCGTCGACCGACTGAAGCTGCGCCCAGTCGCCGACCAGCAGAACCTTCGCACCGGCCTCGGCCGCGAGCGCGGTGAGCCGGTCAAGCGCGAGTGTGCCGGCGAGGGTCGCCTCGTCGATGATGACAAGTTGGCCGCTGAGGAACTCCGCACGTCCCCGGTCGTGCTCGTGCAGCCACTTCGCGGTGTTCTCACACGCGATGCCCAAGTCCTCGGCGAGCACCTTCGCTGCGACAGCGCTCGGCGCGAGGCCGACAACGCTGCCCTTGCCGTGAACCTCCACCCAAGCCGTCTTCAGCGCGTGCATCGCGGTGGTCTTACCCGCGCCGGCCGGACCCACGAGCAAATCGAGCCTCCGACCGGACACGGCGATCCCGGCCAGCGTCTCGGACTGCTCGGCAGACAACAGGTGCTCCTTGCGCGTCACCCGCTCGATCACGTCGAGGTCGATCTCCGTGGCGGTCATGTCTTCGGCTCGGGCCAGGAGGCGGTCCTCGGCGGCGAGCAGGGTCTCGGAGGTGAACACGACTCCGTGACGCGGCCGCAAGCGCGAGGTGCCGTCGGCTCGCCGGAAGACCTCCGGCACGCTGACCAGATCAGGCGGAGTGATCGTCAGCGACTCCTGCTTCGCGGCCTCGACGATCATGCCGACGACGGCCTCGCGGTCGTCGGCGCTGGCGAACCGCCAACTCATCGTATGCCGGGATGCCTCGGCCCAAAGGTTCCAGTGCTTCCAGGTTGAACGCTTCTCCTCAACCGCGCCCACGACGGAGACGCCGACTTCGGTGATCGCGTCGAGGGGTACGTCGTCGGCGCGGAGGGTGGGACGGGTGCGAGGCGGGGCGGTGACTTCCTTAGTCCAGTCGACTGCGCCCCTCCCCAGGATCTTCTGCGCCCGTCCGCGCCACCGCGTTGTCAGGTCGAACAGCGAGTGGAAGTCGGCACCAACACGCCGACGTGCATCACCGCAGGTCAGAGCCGGTTTTCGTCAGCAAAGCGACGCACTCCACGTGGTGGGTCATCGGGAAGAGGTCGAAGGCCCGGACCGCGGTGAGCCCGTAGTCGTGCTCGGCGAAGATCGCGACGTCGCGACCCAGCGCTGCCGGGTCGCAGGCGACGTACGCCACCGCGCGGGGGCGGCGGTCGACCACCTGCTCCACCACGGCACGCTTGGCGCCCTCCCGGGGCGGGTCGAGCACGACGAGGTCGAAGGGCTCGTCCAGACCCGAGCGGAGCACCCGGTCGGTGGGACCGCACTCGACGACGGCCCCCTTCAAGGCCGACAGGTTGCCGCGGGCGTGCTGGCACGCCGCTCGGTCGGCCTCGACGGCGACGACCCGCGCGCCCGTCCGCTCGCCCACGAACCGACCGAAGAGGCCGACCCCGGCGTAGAGGTCGAGCGCGCGCTCACCGGGCTTGGGGTCGAGCAGGTCGAGGACCGTCCCCACGAGGACGCGCGGAGCCTCGGGGTGCACCTGCCAGAAGCCGTCGGCGGCGACGGAGAACGGTGAGGTCAGGTCGCCGACCGTGACCTCGTGGGTGACGGGGTCTCGTGACGGGCGCGGGGCGCCCTCCTCGACCAACCGCTTCGGGCGCGCCTCCTCGGCGGCGATCAGGCAGTCGTCGACCGCGACGAGCTCGTGGGAGCGGTGCGCCCGCATCGCCGGCCGGCCGTCCGGCAGGACGGCGTACCGCTGCCGGGTGCGCCACCGCAGGCCGTCGTCGTCACGCCCGGCGACGGGCACCGCCTCGACGTGGAGCCCGGTCACGAGGTCGGACGCCGCGTCGAGGCGGCCGAGCCGCACCAGCTGCTCGCGCACCACGGCCGTCTTGAGGTCCCGCTGCGCCGGGAGCGCGACGTGCTGGAAGTCGCAGCCCCCGCACAGCCCCGGTCCGGCGTAGGGACACGCCGGCTCGACGCGGTCGGTGGACGGTACGTCGACCCGGACGGCGTCGCCGCGCCAGAACCGGTCGCCGTCGGTTCCCTCGGTGATCTCGACGACCACCCGCTCGCCGGGCAGGGCGTGGCGCACGAAGACCACGCGGGAGTCGGGCTCGGGGAGCCGCGCGACGCAGTGCCCACCGTGCGCGACCGGACCCACCTCGACCTCGAAGCGCTCCCCCACACGCGAGCGGCCGCGGGCCCGGCGGGGACGGTTGTGGCGGCTCATGCTGGGGTGTTCACCTGTCGTCGATCTGCCGGTTGCTGCGCGAGGCGACGCGTCCCCGGCGGAGGTCGCCGGCGTGGACCCGCATGTCGTCCCGGCGACGCTTCTCGGCGTCCTGGGAGGACCGCAGCTGGTAGGGCACGGAGATGACCATGACGCCGGGGGTGAAGAGCAGGCGTCCCTTGAGCCGGAGCGCGGTCTGGTTGTGGAGCAGCTGCTCCCACCAGCGCCCGACGACGTACTCCGGGATGTAGACCGCCACGACGCCACGAGGGCTGGCTCGCCGGATCTCCTGGGTGTACTCCACGACCGGGCGCACGACCTCGCGGTAGGGCGAGTGCAGCACCTTGAGGGGGATGTCGAGGTGTCGCTCGTCCCACTCCTCCAGCAGCCGGCTCGTCGCCTTGGCGTCGATGCTGACGTAGATCGCCTCGAGGACGTTCGGGCGGGTGGCGCGGGCGAAGGCGAGGGCACGCAGCGTCGGCTTGTGGAGCTTCGACGCCAGCACGATCGCGTGCACCCGGGTCGGCATCACCTTGTCCTGCTCGTCGGCCGCGAGCTCGAGCTCGACGCGCGCGTAGTGGCGTCCGATGGCCTGCATGACCAGGAAGAAGAAGCCCATCGCCAGGATGGTGATCCACGCACCGGCGAGGAACTTGGTGATCAGCACGATCACGAGGACGACGGCGGTCATCCCCAGGCCGAAGGTGTTGATGGCCCGCGAGCGCATCATCCGGCGGCGTACGGCCGGGTCGCGCTCGGTGCGCAGGTGGCGGGTCCAGTGGCGGATCATGCCGAGCTGGCTGAGGTTGAAGGAGACGAAGACGCCGACGATGTAGAGCTGGATGAGCTTGGTCGTCTCGGCGTCGAAGATCCAGATCAGCAGGATCGACATGGCCGCCAGGAAGACGATGCCGTTGCTGTAGGCCAGCCGGTCGCCGCGCGAGCCGAGCGACCGGGGCGCCAGGCCGTCCTGGGCCAGGATCGAGCCGAGGACCGGGAAGCCGTTGAAGGCCGTGTTGGCTGCGAGCACGAGGATGATGCCGGTGACGGTGAGCACGAAGTAGAAGCCCGGCGGGAAGTGGTCGAACACGCCCGCGGCGATCTGGGCGATCACCGGGTGCTGCTCGTAGCCCTCCGGCACGGCGGCGCCGGCAGCCGTCCTCAACCGGTCGAGCTCGTGCGGGTCGACGTACTTGATCGCCATCTGGTTGGCGAGCACGATCACGCTCATCATCATCGAGATCGCGATCATGCCCAGCAGGAGCAGCGTCGTCGCGGCGTTGCGGCTCTTCGGCTTGCGGAAGGCCGGCACGCCGTTGCTGATCGCCTCGACGCCGGTGAGGGCGGCACACCCGGAGGAGAACGCCCGCGCGAGCAGGAACATCAGGGCGACCTGGGTGAGCGGCTGCTCCCATCCCGGCGAGGGGTCGATGACGAGGTGGGCGCTCTCCGCCTCGGGGAGGTCACCGGCGAGCAGGCGCAGCAGCCCGTAGGCGCACATGCCGAGGATCGCAACCATGAAGAGATAGGTGGGCACCGCGAAGAACGAGCCCGACTCGCGCACGCCCCGCAGGTTCATCGCGGTCAGGAGCACGACCGCGACGACGGCGACCGTCGCCTCGTGCCCGATGAGGAAGTTGAGGGCTCCGGCGGCGTACTGCGCGGCCGAGGAGATCGACACCGCGACGGTGAGCACGTAGTCGACGAGCAGCGCGCTCGCGACCGTCACGCCGGCGTTGCGGCCGAGGTTGACCGTCGCGACCTCGTAGTCACCGCCGCCCGAGGGGTAGGCGTGCACGGTCTGCCGGTAGCTCGCGACGACGGTGAGCATGACGACAGCGACCGCCAGGCCGATCTTCCACGACCAGACGTACGTCGACGCGCCGGCGACGGCCAGCATGATGAACACCTCGTCCGGCGCGTACGCCACCGAGGAGAGCGCGTCGCTGGCGAACACCGGCAGCGCGATGCGCTTGGGGAGCAGCGTCTCTCCCAGCTGGCTGCTGCGGAGCTTGCGGCCCAGCAGGATCCGCTTGGACACGTCTCCGACACTCACGGGCGCGAGCCTAGACCCGCAGCGGCCGATATCCCCGCTGGGATACGGTTCTGGCGTGCACGTCGTGATCATGGGTTGTGGCCGCGTCGGTTCGACGCTCGCCCGAAGCCTCGAGGACCGCAACCACACCGTGTCCGTCATCGACAGCGAGCCCGACGCCTTCCGGCGTCTCGGCCCGGAGTTCAACGGCGACAAGATCACGGGCTACGGCTTCGACCAGCAGGTGCTGGAGAAGGCCGGCATCCGCCGCGCCGACGCCTTCGCCGCGGTCTCCAGCGGCGACAACTCCAACATCATCGCCGCGCGTGTGGCGCGGGAGACGTTCGGCCTGCAGCAGGTCGTCGCGCGCATCTACGACCCCGGTCGCGCCGAGGTCTACCAGCGCCTCGGCATCACCACCGTCGCGACGGTGAAGTGGACCGCCGACCAGGTGCTGCGCCGCATCCTGCCCGCCGGCGCCGAGCCCGACTTCCGCGACCCGTCCGGCACCATCCGGGTCGACCACATCCCCGTCCCCGAGGTCTGGGTCGGCAACCGCACGGTCGAGTTCCAGATGCAGTCGCGCAGCCGGATCGCGTGGATCGACCGCCTCGGTGAGGGCATGCTGCCCACCCGCGAGACCGTCCTGCAGGAGGGCGACATGCTGCACATCGTGATCCGCGAGGAGAACGCCGCCCACGCCTACGCCGTGCTCGAGGCCGGCCCCGACGACGACTGAAGGAACACCTGAGACATGCGCGTCGCCATCGCCGGAGCCGGAGCCGTGGGTCGATCGATCGCCCGGGAGCTGATCGAGAACGGTCACCAGATCCTGCTCATCGACAAGAGCCCGTCCGCGATCCGCCCCGAGCGGGTCCCCAACGCCGAGTGGCTGCTCGCCGACTCCTGCGAGCTGTCCTCCCTCGCCGAGGCCCAGCTCGGCAAGTGCGACGTGGTCATCGCCGCCACCGGTGACGACAAGGCCAACCTGGTCACCTCGCTGCTGGCGAAGACCGAGTTCGGCGTCCCGCGCACCGTCGGTCGCGTCAACCACCCCAACAACGAGTGGCTCTTCACCGAGGCCTGGGGCGTCGACGTCAACGTCTCGACCCCGCGCATCATGTCGGCGCTCGTCGAGGAGGCCGTCTCCATCGGCGACCTCGTCCGCCTCTTCACGTTCCGCCAGGGCAACGCCAACCTGGTCGAGCTGACCCTGTCGGCCGACTCGCCCTACGTCGGCACGCCCGCCGGGCTGGTGCCGTTCCCCGACAACTGCGCACTGGTGACGATCCTGCGCGACGGCCAGGTCTACACGCCCGAGGCGGAGCAGCCGCTGGAGTCCGGCGACGAGCTGCTGTTCGTCGTCCCGGCCGAGGTGGAGTCCGAGCTCGAGCACCTGCTCTCCCCCGGGCACCACCCGGGCTGACCCCGCTGAGCCGGGCTGATCCGGAGCCGACGTCTCAGGCGGGCGCGGCGTCCGGGTCGACGGGCGTCCGGTTGCGGGAGAGCAGCCAGATCATCGAGCCGAGCGCCGCGAGCTGGAGCGGCCACCCGAGCGCGATCTTGAGCACGCCGAGGGCCGCCACCGCGGCGTCGGGGTCCATCGAGCCGGAGTTGCCCGCCAGCCAGATCGGCGCCTGGATGGCGACCCGCAGCACGCACGGGGCGACCAGCAGCCACGTCAGGCGGCTGCACAGCCTCACGACTTGCTTGTCCTTGTGCCACGCGGTCGGGTCGCCCGTGATGCTGCCGACCATGAAGCCGACCAGCGGCCAGCCGATCAGGCACGTGAACGCCAGCACCACGGCGTACCCGCCGTTGTAGAGGAGCCCGGGCAGGAAGTAGGCGAGCGCCTGCTCCTGCTCGGAGCCGCCGGACTGGGCGGAGCGGAAGACGAAGAACCAGCCGATCCCGATGCCGAACAGCGCGTTGAGGACGAACTGGACCGTGGAGCGCTGCACCAGTCGCACGACCAGCAGCACGAGCGCGGCGCCGATGCTGACCGACAGGGCGAGGTCGAGGTTGCTCGCCGTCAGCCAGGTGACGGTGAACAGGATGGTCGGCACGGCTGCCTCGGCCATGCCCCGCCGGCCGCCGAGTGCCTTGGCGAGCTGGCCGCGGACGACCGCCTCGACCGTGTCGGTGGAGGGGGTGCCGGTGCCGGTGGCGCCGCTCACGGGCGCAGCTCGTATCGCGGGTTGAACATGATGGGCACGCCGCTCTGGCGCCCGATGCAGCCGGCGACGATCACCGACCGGCCGGGGTCCACGCCGGTGATGCGACGGCGACCGAGCCACACCACGGTGATGACGCCGGAGCCGTCGTCGAGCTCGGCCTCGAGGGCCGGCACGCCGCCCCGGGGGCGGAGGGTGACGGTGCGCAGCACCCCGCTGACGACGACGTGCTCACGCTCGGGGGCGTCGGCGATGGCCATCGCCTCGTCGGTCGCGTGGGACAGGCGCAGCTCGCGCTGGTGGGCCTCGGAGCTGTCCGCCCAGCGGGAGAGCGCCTGGCGCAGCCGGCTCTTCTCGGCCATGAGATCACCTGACCCGGCGGGCGTCGTCCGGCAGCGTGACCGGCAGCGGCTCACCGACGGGCATCGCCTGGTCGCCGCGGCGTACGACGATCTGGGCGAGCGCGTCCTCCCAGTCGGGGGCGGAGTCGGGGTCGACGGCGGGGCGGCCGAGGAAGGACGCGCGCAGCATCCACCGGTCGCCGTTGACGCCGATGATGCGCGACGGCTGCGTCGCGGTCGTGCCGTCGGGGCGGCGGACCGGCATCTGGCAGACCAGCTCGGTGCCCCAGCGACCCTCGCGCTCGGTGGCCTGGCCACCTCGCCGTGCCATGTCCTCGGCGATCTGGGGGCGGACCTCGGACCACAGGTCGCCGTTGCGGGGGGCCGCGAAGGCCTGGAACTCGCAGGCGCCGTCGGAGCCCGCCAGCATGACCGCGCGGACCTGACCGCTCTGCTCGTCGACCTGGAGGCGGAGCTCCCGGTCGGCGATCGGGGGCACCAGTACGGATCCGAGGTCGGCCCGGTCGATGCCGTCGCCCTCGACCTGGGACACGTCGAACGGGCCGGTGCCCGCTTCCGGCCCGGCGCTGGCCTCCGCGGCGTCCCCGGCGCTCTCTGCGGCGGTGTCCGCGGTCGCCGGGGTCGTGCCTGCCTTGCGGCGGAACTTCACGTCAACACTCCTTCGATCAGCGCTCGGCCGAGCGCGGTCCGGCTCCGGGGCGCGAACCGGTACCTGTAGAACCGTAGCCCCCGACGCCCCGGACCGACTCGGGCAGCACCCCCACCTCGACGAACCGCGCGCGCTCGAACCGCTGGACCACGAGCTGGGCGATCCGGTCACCGCGGCTGAGGCTCACGGCCTCGACCGGGTCGTGGTTGATGAGGAGCACCTTGATCTCCCCGCGGTAGCCCGCGTCGATCGTGCCGGGGGTGTTGACGATCGACAGGCCGTGACGGGCCGCGAGGCCCGACCGCGGGTGCACGAGCGCGACGTAGCCGTCCGGCAGGGCGACACCGATCCCGGTGGGCACGAGGGCCCGCTCGCCCGGAGCGAGGTGGACGTCGACGGTGGTGTGCAGGTCGGCGCCGGCGTCGCCCGGGTGCGCGTACGACGGCAGCGGCAGGTCCGGGTCGAGGCGGACGACGGCGATGTCCAGGTCGGGTGACGGCTCTGGGGTCGGCTCTGGGGTCGGGTCGTGGTCGGGCACGAGGAGTGAATCTATAGGCTCTGCGCCGTGGACTACGCCGAACGCCTCACCGTTCCGCTGCGCTGGTGGGTGCAGGGCACGATGTTCGTTGCGTCCCTCTGGCTGGCCGTCCTCGCCGCCACCCCCGAAGCCGTCGCGTGGTCCGTGACGGCTGTGGCGATGGCCGTCCTGGTCGCCCTGTTCATCGGCTACGGACGGCCTCGGGTGTCGGTGGACGGCACGACCTTCCGGGCCGGTCGGGCGCACATCCCGCTGGACCTCGTGGGTCCCGTGACCGCCCTCGACGCGGACGCCGTACGACGTCAGGCGGGCGTCGACGCCGACGCCCGGGCCTACCTGCTGCTCCGTCCCTACCTCAAGCGCGGCGTGCGGGTGGACATCGCCGACCCGGCCGACCCCACCCCGTACTGGCTGGTCAGCTCCCGTCGGCCGGACGCCCTCGTCTCAGCCTTGGAGGCGGGGCGGACCCGTCGAACCGCTGGGTAGGGTGCGGACATGGCTTCTTCGTCCACGGACAGCTCCAGCAAGGTCTACTCGGCGTTCTCCCTCGTCGCTGCGCTCGGTGCAGCGGCCCTGGTCAAGAAGGGCCTCAACACCTCGTGGCGCGCGGCCACCGGCAAGAACCCGCCGGCCAACCCCGCCGACCCCGACGTCAGCATCGGCGAAGCCGTGATGTGGGCAGCCGTCAGCGGCACGATGATCGGCGTGGCCCGCATGCTCGCCAGCCGCCGCGCGGCGCACTACTACGCCAAGTCGACCGGGCACCTCCCCCCGCAGCTGCAGAAGGACGACCAGGACGCCTCGAAGGCTCCCGCAGCCCAGTCCTGACGAGGGCCTCCTGAACGCGGCGGCCGAACTCGGCCGACGCTCGACCCCAACCCTCGCGACGCCTCCACCTCCACCTGCACCAGCCCAGTCCGGCAGGCACTGGCCAGTGAGTCTCCTGCCGACTCAGCTCCCGGCGGCCCGGCCCTGGCCCGTGAGTCTCCCAGCGACTCAACGTCGCAGCGGCGACGCCCGACTTCCGACCGACCCGTGAGTCTCTGAGCGACTCACTGGTCAGTGCAGGCGAAACGGGGGTGTCGTGGGACTGGGCGGCGCGGTCGCGGGCCACCAGTCGTCCACAGCGCACCCCGGGCGCGCCCTGAGGCCCCGGTTGTGGATGGCCTGCCGCGGGCGTCCGCTGTGACGGGTTTGCTCCTCGTGACGACGACAGGGCCAGGGCAGGAGACGGGATCGCGATGGACGGTACGACGCCGCAGGTCAGGCCGGCGGACCTGACCGAGGACGAGCTCCAGTGGCTCCACATGGGACCGTTCGACGGCGGTGTGGCGGGCCTGGTCCGTCGGATCAGGCGGATCCTCGACGTCTCGCAGCGGGGCCTCGCCGAGCTGCTCGGGTGTCCCAGTCGGCCGTGGCTCGCTGGGAGACCGAGCGCACGAGTCCGCGGGTGAGCGTCCTGCAGCAGATGCTGCGGCTGGCCGGCGTCACGGTCGCGCTCCACGACCGGGACTCGGGCGAGCGGGTCGAGCCGATGCGGGCCGACGGTGCGCGCACGCGCGGCGGGAGCCGCTTCCCCGCCCACGTGGACCTGCGGGTGACCGGGTGGTGGGTTCCTCGCGCGTTCCGGCGGATGACGAGCATCGACTACTTCACCAGCGTCGACCGTTCGCGCCGGCTCGGTCTCCCGTCGATCCGCTACCGGACCTCCAGGTACGCCAAGCGGATCGAGCGGATGCTCCACGGGACGCCCGTCGACCATCCCGCGACGCGCCAGCTGAAGGCAGAGGCAGTGCACCTCGACGAGCTGCGGGAGGCCAGGAGACCGAGGTCTCGGCCGGTCCCGGGTGCACCCCGCGGAGCGCCGTGGAGCGGGCGGACGAAGTGGACCGGCGGACGCGGCCCCAACGGTCGCGGCAGCCCCACATGACGGAGCGCCCGCCCTCGCAGGGAGGAGCGGGCGCTGTCGAGCAGGACGTCGGGTGCCGGACTCAGATGCAGTCGCGGCAGATGAGCTTCTTCTCGTCGGCCAGCTGCGACCGGTGGTGCACCAGGAAGCAGCTCATGCAGGTGAACTCGTCGTCCTGACGAGGCATGACCTCGACGGCGAGCTCCTCGTGCGAAAGGTCGGCACCCGGGAGCTCGAAGGACTCAGCGGCCTCGGTCTCGTCCTCGTCGACCTTGCCGGAGTTCTTGTCGTGACGTCGGGCCTTGAGCTCCTCGATGCTCTCCTCGCTCTGGTCCTCCTCGGACTTGCGTGGTGCGTCGTAGTCGGTGGCCATCAGTTACCTCTCCCCATGCTGTGGACCCGTTCCGCCGGATTGCGACGGGACGTCCCAGTTGTGCGCGTCGTCGGCGCCAGATTGTGCACCATGAACCGGTTCCGTGGTGAGCCGGTCCGCAACGTGTCGCCTGAACAGTGGGTGACGTCTCCCTATTCCCACCTCGGCGGGTGTCTGCGAGCCACCCGGAGGGGCGGTCGTCAGGCGAGGAACCCCGCCTTGCCGAGAGCGGCGACGAAGTCGTCCCACCCGTCGACCGGGGCGCCCACCACCACGTTGCGCACAGGGTACGACCCGATGGTGAAGGTGCCGTCGCGCAGCTCGAAGCGGCCGCCGGCCTCACGCAGGACGAGGCCGCCCGCGGACCAGTCCCAGGGTTGGGGCCCGGCCTCGACGTAGCCGTCGCCGGACCCGTCCGCCACGTGGCACAGGTCCAGCGCGCAGGAGCCCATCCGGCGGATGTCGCGGACCTCGGGCAGCAGCGCCGCCACGCAGCCGGCCTGGTGCTCGCGCACCTCGCGCTGGTAGCCGAAGCCGGTCAGCACCAGCCGCTCGGCCAGCGGTGGCGAGGGCCGGACGGAGATCGGCGCGCCGTCGCGCGTCGCGCCCTGGCCGAGCGCGGCGGCGTACTCGACACCGGTCGGGATCGTCACCACGGCCCCCGCGACCACCTCGCCGTCGACCTCAGCCGCCACGGACACTGCGCAGTCGGGCAGGCCGTAGAGGTAGTTCACCGTGCCGTCGATCGGGTCGAGGACCCAGCGCACCCCGGAGGTGCCGGGTCGGTCGTCGCCCTCCTCCCCCAGGATGGCGTCGTCGGGCCGTGCGGCGACGATGCGCGAGCGCAGCAGCTCCTCGACCGCGCGGTCGGCCTCGGTCACGACGTCGACGGCGCTGGACTTGGTGTCGGCGACGTCGACGCCGCCCCGACGCATCTCACGCGCCAGGACTGCGCCCTCGTGGGCCAGGGAGCGGGCCAGGTCGCGCAGCTGCGTCGGCGCCGCCGAGGCGTCGACCGTCACGAGTCGGCCCCGCAGAGGGCCGGACGCGGGCCACGCGGGTTGGGGCAGCAACCGGCCCCACAGATGTCGGGACCGGCCGGCAGCGAGCCGAGCGCCGGGCGCGCCGGCGACTCGCCGCGCTCGGCGGCGGCCCGCTCGAGCACGAGGTCGCGGACCATCTCCACGAAGCGCGGGTCGGTCCCCGAGGTCGCGGCGCGCACGGCGCGGATGCCGAGCCGCTCGGCGGTCGCCATCGCCTCGGTGTCGAGGTCGTAGATGACCTCCATGTGGTCGGAGACGAAGCCGATCGGCACCAGCACCACTTGGCCCACGCCGTCGCTGGCCAGCTCCTCCAGGTGGTCGTTGACGTCGGGCTCGAGCCACGGCGTGGAGGGTGCACCGGACCGGGAGCAGTAGACGAGGTCGTGGCGGTGGGCGCGGCCCGTGGCGGCGCGGACCCGGTCGGCCACCTCGTCGACGGCGCTGCGGTGCTGCTTGACGTAGGCGCCCCGCGGCTGCGCCTCGGCCTCCGGCGGTGCCCCGCTGGTCTCGGCCATGGCCGTCGGGATCGAGTGCGTCACGAACACGAGGTGGGCGGCCTCGCCGTTGGTCGGGAGCTCGGCGAGCGCGGCGAGGCAGGCGTCGACGACGGGCTCGAGGAAGCCCGGGTGGTTGTAGTACTGCCGCAGCTTGTCGAGGCGCGGCGCACCGTCGGTCTGGTCCACCGCGTCCCAGAGGTTCTCCCGGTACTGCCGGCACGACGACCACGACGAGTACGCCGACGTGGCGAACACCGCCGCACGCTGGACGCCGTCCGCGGTCATCTGGGCGAGGGTGTCGGCGAGGTAGGGGTCCCAGTTGCGGTTGCCGAAGTAGACGGGCAGGTCGATGCCCTGGTCGGCGAAGTCCTTCTCCAGTGCCGCGATGAGAGCGCGGTTCTGGTCGTTGATCGGACTCTTCCCGCCGAACAGGAAGTAGTGCTCCCCCACCTGCTCGAGGCGCTCGCGTGGGATCCCCCGTCCGCGCGTCACGTTCTCCAGGAACGGAACCACGTCCTCGGGCTTCTCAGGACCTCCGAAGGAGAGGACGAGGAGGGCGTCGTACGGCTTCACGTCGGGGTGACCCGCAGGATTCATGCAGCCAGAGTAGAGCGGCCTACCATCACGCTCGTGCTCGACTCCTACCGCCGGGTGCTGGCACGCCCGGGCGCCCTGGCCTTCAGCAGTGCCGCCCTCGTCGCCCGGCTGCCCATCTCGATGGTCGGCCTCGGGATCGTGCTCCTCGTCGAGGGCCGCACCGGCTCCTACGGGCTGGCCGGAACGGTCTCGGCCGTGTTCGTCCTGGCCGAGGCCGCCTTCGCCGTGCTGCACGGCCGCTGGGTCGACCACTACGGCCAGTCGCGGGTGCTCCCGGTCGCGATCTCGGTGTTCGGCGCCGGGCTCGCGCTGATGATGCTCGCGGTCGAGCAGGACTGGCCCCGCGCCTGGACGTACGTCTTCGCCGCCGTCGCCGGCGCGGCGCTGCCCCAGGTCGGCGCCAGCGTCCGCACGCGGTGGGCGTACCTGCTCGACCGCCCGGACGAGAAGAACACCGCCTTCGCGCTGGAGGCGGCGCTCGACGAGGTCGTCTTCGTCATCGGACCGGTCGTCGTGACCCTCCTGGCGACCGGCTGGCACCCCGTCGCGGGACTGACCTGCGCCGTCCTCACCGGGCTGGCCGGCACCTTCGCCCTCGCGGCACAGCGCAGCACCGAGCCACCGGCCGGGCGTACGACGGCGACGCAGGGGCCGCGGCCGCCGATGCCCTGGCGGCTGGTGCTGACGCTCGCGCTGGTCTGCCTGACCCTCGGCAGCCTGTTCGGTGCCGCCGAGGTCACCACGGTCGCCTTCGCCGAGGAGCAGGGACACCCCGGGGCGGCCGGCTGGCTGCTCGCCGTGTGGGCCATCGGCAGCCTCGTCGCCGGTCTGGCCACGGGTGCGATCGCCTGGCGCAGCGGACCGGAGGCGCGGCTGCGGTGGGGCGCGGCGGCCATGGCGCTCGCGATGGCGCCGCTGTTCCTCGTCGACTCGGTGCCGCTGATGGCCCTCCTGCTGCTGCTCGGTGGGCTGTCGATCGCGCCCACCATGATCGGGGCGATGACGATGGTCGAGCAGGGCGTCCCCTCCCTGCGGCTGACCGAGGGGATGGCGGTCCTGCACACCGGCATCGTGGCCGGCGTCGCCCCGGGCGCGACGATCGCCGGGTTCGTCGTCGACCACAGCGGCGCGTCCGCGGCCTACCTGGTCGCGTTCGGTGGCGGCGTCCTCGGGGCACTGCTCGCGCTGACCGCGCGCCCCGCACCCGTCATGGCCCCTAGTCTGCGCACATGAGCCCTGCGGTCCACGGTCACCTCTGGCGCAACTGGTCCGGACTCGAGGAGGCGGTCCCCCGCCACGTCGAGACCCCCACGTCCGTCGACGCGGTCGTCGACGCCGTACGACGCGCACGCGACGCCGGGACGACGGTCAAGATGACCGGCACCGGGCACAGCTTCACCGCGATCGCCGCGCCCGAGCACACGCTGCTGCGCCCGGAGGGCCTGCAGGGCGTCCTCGCCGTCGACCGCGAGGCGATGACCGTCACCGCCCGCGCCGGGACGCCGCTGAAGGACCTCAACCTGACCCTCGAGCGGCTGGGGCTGTCGCTGCACAACATGGGTGACATCGCCGAGCAGACCTTGGCGGGCGCCACCTCCACCGGCACGCACGGCACCGGGGGCGTCGCCGCCGGTCTGGCCGCGCAGCTCGCCGGGCTGGAGCTGGTCACCGGCACCGGCGAGGTCGTGCGCGCGACCCGCACCGAGAACCCCGACGTCTTCGACCTCGCCCGCGTGGGCCTCGGCGCGCTGGGCATCCTGACCAGCCTGACCTTCCACGTGGAGCCGCTCTTCGTCGTCGAGGCCCACGAGCAGCCGATGACGTGGGACCAGGGCCTGGCGACGTACGACGAGATGGCGGAGGACGCGCACCACCTCGACCTGTACTGGTTCCCACACACCGACCGCCTCATGGTCAAGCAGAACGTCCGCACCGACCTCGAGCCCGGCGAGCAAGAGCCTCCGTCACGCGTCGCGGCCTGGTGGGAGGACGAGCTGATGTCCAACGCCGCCTTCGGCGCCCTGTGCCGCGTGGGCTCGCGCGCCCCGGCCCTGGTCCCCCGGATCAACCGCGTCGCCGGGCGCGCGCAGTCCGAGCGCCGCTACAGCGACCTGGCCCATCGCGTCTTCGTCACGCCGCGGAGGGTCCGGTTCCGCGAGATGGAGTACGCCGTCCCACGGGAGGTCGGTCTCGACGTGCTCCGCGAGTGCCGGCGGCTGATCGACGCCAGCGACTGGCGCATCGCGTTCCCGGTGGAGGTGCGCACCGCGCGGGCCGACGACGTCGCCCTGTCGACCGCCCACGGCCGCGACAGCCTCTACCTCGCCTTCCACGTGCCGGCCGACACCGACCACACGGCGTACTTCGGCGGTCTCGAGCCGGTCCTGCGCGAGGCGGGTGGCCGTCCCCACTGGGGCAAGGTGCACACCCGCACAGCTGCCGACCTGGCGCCGGCCTACGACCGGTTCGACGAGTTCCTCGCGCTGCGGGACCGCCTCGACCCGGACCGCGTCTTCGCCAACGCCTACCTGCGCCGCGTCCTGGGCGACTGAGGCAGGGACGCGGCGTTCAGACGTTGGCGGGGCCGCGCGGCATGGGCGCGCTCCAGCCGCGCACCAGCGCCAGGAGCCGCCACACCAGGCAGGTGGCGAAACCCACCGACGCCACGACGGTGACCGGCAGGTCCGTGCGGTCGAGGAGCACGGCAGCGACCGCGCCCGCCAGCGCCGGCGTCGCGTACAGGTTGCCCTCGAACACCACCGGCACGTGGCCGGCGAGGACGTCGCGCATCATCCCGCCGCCGATGCCGGTGACCATCCCCATGAGCGCTGCCGGCACCGGGCCCAGCCCGTACTCGACCGCCTTGAGCGCACCCGTCACGCAGAACAGGGCGAGGCCCACCGCGTCGAAGACGGTGACCACGCGCTCCAGGCGCCCGACGGCGGGGTGGAACGCAAAGGTCAGGAGACCGGCCGCGACGGGGGCGAGCAGGTAGCGCCAGTCGGTGAGCGCCGCCGGCGGGGTGGCGTCGATCAGCACGTCGCGGATGAAGCCGCCGCCCAGGCCGGTGACACCGGCCAGGACCAGCGCGGCGAAGATGTCCAGGTTCTTGCGGACCGCGACGAGCGCCCCGGTGACCGCGAAGACGAAGATGCCCACCAGGTCGAGCGCGACCAGCGTCGTGGCGAACTCCGTCTCGGGCACACCGGAAGCCTAGGGCGCGCCGCGGGCGCAACCGTGCTCGGGCATGCCGCTGGCGTAGGCTCGAGCGACCACCCAGACCACCCCGACCACAGCCAGGCAGGAGCCCGCCGTCCATGGCCAAGCTGACGTTCACCGGACGCAGCAAGGACGGCAAGCGCCTGCTGCTGGTGGACGAGTCGGGCCAGGAGCACACCCTGGCGGTCGACGCCCGGCTCCGTCGCGCCGTGACGGGCGCGCCCGACAGCAACGGCCAGTTGGAGATCCCGATGGAATCAAGCCTCCGCCCCCGCGACATCCAGATGCGCATCCGAGCCGGTGAGTCACCCGAGGCGGTGGCACACGCGGCCGGGACGTCGGTGGAGAAGATCATGCCGTTCGCCGCACCCGTGATGGCCGAGCGCGCCCACGTCGCCGAGCGCGCCCAGCTCGCGTCCGTACGACGCCGTGCGTCCGAGACCGGTGCGCGCACCCTGGGCGAGGCCGTCCGTGCCCACCTCCGCTCGCACAACGTCGACCCGGCCACTGTCGAGTGGGACGCGTGGCGGCGCGAGGACGGCCGCTGGACGCTGACCGCCCTCTACGACGTGGCCGGGCGCGTCGGCACCGCGACCTTCTCCCACGACCCGCGCGGCAGCTTCGTGACGGTCGACGACGACGACGCCCGCTGGCTGGTCGGCGACGCCACCCCTGCCGCCGCGTCCGCCGCCACGTCCGACGCCACTGCCACGCCGGCCCCCGACGACCTGGCCGCCGCGCGTCAGCGCCGGTTGAGCGCGGTCGGCGAGGAGCTGCCGCTGGGCGACGACGCCATCGAGATGGTCACGGGCGAGGAGTCCTCCGCCACCGCGGAGGCAACCCCGGAGGAGACCACCATGGAGCTCTCGGACACCGGTCTGGGCACCGAGCAGCCGGTGGAGGCCTACCTCGACGACGACCGCGGCGAGCACCGGGCGGACCAGCCGGCGGAGCCCGAGCCCGAGCCGGCCGCGGAGGCCCCTGCGGAGCCGAAGCCGAAGCCCGCGAAGAAGCGCGGCCGTGCGTCGGTGCCGAGCTGGGACGAGATCATGTTCGGTGGGGGCAAGGGCGACTGACGCTTGCGCCTCGTCCAGCTCAACGTCCACCCGCTCAAGTCCGGCGCCATCCGTCCGATCACCTCCGCCACCGTGCTGCCGCGCGGCCTGGCCGACGACCGGACCTGGATGGTCGTCGACGGCGACCACAGCCTCGTGTCCGCCCGCGAGGTCCACCGGCTCTTCACCGTCGTCGCCGACACGCCGGCCACCGACCCGTCGGTCGCGGCCGCCCTGCGGCTCCGGGCGCCGGGCCACCCCGACCTGCTGGTCGACGTGCCGCAGGCGGCGCCGGTCGACGTCCGCCTGTTCTCCCTGCACCTCCGGGCCCGGCCGGCCGGCCCCGAGGCCGACGCGTGGCTCCGCTCGGTGCTGGGGCGCGACGACCTGCGTCTCGTCTGGTGCCACGCCCCGGAGCAGCGCACGCTGCAGCCGGGGTTCTCCCAGCCGGGCGACCACGCCGCCTTCCCCGACTCGTTCCCGGTGACCATCGCGTCGCTCGCGTCGATGAGGCAGCTCAACGACTGGATGGTCGAGCGCGCGCTCGAGCTCGGCGAGGAGCCGGCGGCCCCGCTGCCGGTCGAGCGGTTCCGCGCCAACCTCGTCGTGGACGGCGACGAACCGTTCGCCGAGGACCGCTGGACGCGGGTCGTCGTGGGCGACGTCCCCTTCCGGATCGGCAAGCCCGTCGGCCGGTGCGTGATGGCGACCCTCGACCCGGGCACGCTGAGGACCGCCCGGGAGCCGACCCGCACCCTGGCCCGGCACCGGCGGATCGACGGCAAGGTCTACTTCGCCGTGCACCTCGTGCCCGAGACCAACGGCCGGATCGGCGTCGGCGACGCCGTCCGGGCGGAGTGATCAACCGGTCGCGACGGGCCGCGCCGGGTCGGTGATCCAGCCGCTCCAGCTGCCCGGGTACAGCGCTGCCCGGATGCCGGCGACCTCCATCGCCAGCAGGTCGTGGGTGGCGGTGACCCCGGAGCCGCAGTAGGCGGCCACGGACGTCGACGTGTCGGCGCCGACCCGGGCGTACACCTCGCGGAGCTGCCCCGGCGGCAGGAAGCGTCCGCGGTCGTCGAGGTTGGCCGTCGTCGGCACGTTGACGGCGCCCGGGATGTGGCCGGCGACGGGGTCGACCGGCTCGGTGTCGCCCCGGAACCGCTCGGGCGCCCGGGCGTCGACGAGCACCTGGACATGCTGGACGTCACCGGGCCCGACGGCGGTGGCCCCTGGGGAGTCGGTGCCGTCGGAGACGGTGAAGTCGCCCGGCGCGACCTCGACGGGTCCTGCCTCGGCCGGGTGCCCGTCCTCCCGCCACGCGGTCCAACCGCCGTCGAGGACCCGGACGTGGGGGTGGCCGTGGTGCCGCAACAGCCACCACGCGCGGGCGGCTGCCCGCCCCTGCCAGTCGTCGTACACCACGACCGGACGGTCGCCGCGCACGCCGGCCCGCCTCATCGCGGCCTCGAAGCGCGACGGATCGGGCAGCGGGTGCCTGCCCCCGGCGCCCGGCGGGTCGGCGAGGTCCTCGTCGAGGTCGACGTACGCCGCTCCGGGCACGTGGCCGGCCTCGTGCTCCTCCCGGCCGGGCGGGCCGCTCATGAGGTAGCGGACGTCCAGCACCGTGACCCGACCGAGGTCCGCGGCGAGCTCGTCGGGGGTGATCAGCGGCCTGTCGGTCATGGAGCCAGCCTCCCACGCGTGGGACGCTGCCCCCGTGGAGTTCGACTGGGGGAAGGGCGACGTGATCGTCGTCGACGGCACCGAGGTCGGCCGCGCCAGCCGCTCGTGGTTCCGGGAGCGAGCCGAGGTGCAGATCGGGCCCGAGCTGTGGGACTACCGGTCCAACGGCTGGAGCGGTAGCGAGCTGACCGCATCGCTCGACGGGGCGACCCGCTTCGTGGCACGACGGTCGGGGTTCCTCACCTCCACGTGGTCCATCGACGCCGGCCGGCTCGTGCAGCTGCGCCACGCCGGCCTCTTCTCGACGCGCCTGGTCCTGTCCCGCGACGGCGCACCCATCGGCGAGGTACGGAGATCGGGCCTGTTCACCAACAGGCCGCGGCTCACCGTGGACGGTCCGCTGGACCCGCGACTCGGGTGCTTCCTGCTGTGGGTGGCGCACGTGGAGCTCACCCGCCAGTCCAGCGACGGCGGTGGCGGCGCGGCTGCGTCTGCCACGTAGCCCGGCTGTGACAAGATCGCCGCGACATGGCTGAACTGCACTTCTTCACGGGCACGATGGACTCCGGCAAGTCGACGCTGGCGCTCCAGACCAACCACAACCACGCCGCCCGCGGACGCGTCGGCCGGATCTTCACCACGCACGACCGGGCCGGGCAGGCGGTCCTGTCCAGCCGGCTGGGGCTGACCCACGACGCGCTGGAGGTCGACGCCGGCTTCGACTTCTGGGCCTACGTCGTGAGCTCCCTCACCCGCGGCGGCCGCATCGACTACCTCATCTGCGACGAGGCCCAGTTCTACACCGCGGACCAGATCGACCAGCTCGCCAAGGTCGTCGACGAGCTGCAGATCGACGTCTTCGCGTTCGGGATCCTCACCGACTTCCGCTCGCACCTGTTCCCCGGCAGCGCGCGGCTCGTCGAGCTCGCCGACCGGATGAACGTGCTGCAGGTCGAGGCGCTGTGCTGGTGCGGCAAGCGCGCCACCCACAACGCCCGCACCGAGAACGGCGCGATGGTGGTCGAGGGCGAGGTCATCGTGGTCGGCGACGTCGACCAGGTCGACGAGCCGCCGGCCGACGTCGCCTACGAGGTGCTGTGCCGCCAGCACCACCGCCGCCGCCTCACGGCCGCGCGGGCCAAGGCCGTCAGCCTCGCGCCCGAGCCGCTCCCCTTCGGCTGACCCCTACGATCGCGTCATGGACGAGGACGCTGCGCTCGACGCCGGTCGTACGGCCGGGCTCGCCACACTGGTCATCGGGTCCGCGCTGCTCCTGGCGCCGCGGCGGGTGGGACCACTCGGCGGGATCACCGACCCCCGGACGGCCCGCCTGGTGGGGCTGGTCGACCTGGCCCTCTCCTCCGGCCTGCTGGCCGGGTCGCCGCGCTGGCCGTGGCTCGCGGCCCGGACGGTCGCCAACGTCGCCACGGCCGCCGTCGTCGTCCGCGGCGGGTGGGCGGGGCGCGCCACCGCGGCCTCCCTGCTCGCGCTGACGGCGGTCGACGGCACCGCTGCCAAGGTGCTGCACGCAGCCGGCCGCTGACTCAGCCGACCTGACTCAGCCGACCAGGATGGGGATCAGCATCTCGGCCGGCGTGAGCGAGCCATGGAGCCCGACCAGGGTGTCCTCGTAGGCGAAGTCGCGGGTCGACACGACCGCCGTGTCGTCGTGGCAGGCCACCATCACGTCGCCTAGGCGCAGCAGCACCCCCGGCGACACCGGTCCGAACCACTCCCGCCCGACCGCCTCCTCCCGCGTCAGCACCGTGGCCCGGTCCCCCAGCACCTCGCGCCAGGTCGCTACGACGTCGGGCACGGCGCCGGCGGCGCAGTAGAGGTGCCGGAAACGGGCCTCCCCGCCGAGGAGCGCGACGCCGTCGCGCATCCCGTCCACCTCGTCGACGTCGACCCGGGCCTCGCGGGAGCCGTCGACCATGCCGTGGTCGGCGACCACCAGCAGCCGAGTCGAGGCCGGCAGGGCCTCGCGCAGCTGCTCGGCCTCCGCGTCGACCATCGCCAGCTGCTGGAGCCACTGGGTCGAGGCGACGCCGAACTTGTGGCCGGTCCAGTCGAGGTCGGAGTCGTAGACGTAGGTCAGCGACGGCCGTTCGGCCGAGGCGGCGACAGTCGCGGCGATGCGCTCGCCCACGCGGTCGGCGCCGACGTACGTCGCCCCGCGCTGCGACGCGACGGTCAGGCCGGAGCCGTCGAAGTCCCGCTTGTTGACCGAGGTGACGTGCACGCCCGCGTGGGCCAGCCGCCCGAGGGCGGTTGGGTGCGGCTGCCACTCGAGGGGGTCGACGCCCTTGTCCCACCAGAGGTGGTTGAGGAGCCGGTCGGTGCCCGGGATCCGGGCGGTGAACCCGACGAGCCCGTGCGCGCCCGGGACCAGGCCGGTGCCGAGCGAGGTGAGCGAGGTGGCCGTGGTCGACGGCACGCCCGCTGTGCCGATGGCGGCCCCCTCGAGGAGCGAGGAGAGGTACGGCGCGGCGTGGGCGTAGCGGGTGAGCAGCTCCGCGCCCATCCCGTCGACGAGGAAGACGACGTACGACGGCGCAGGCGGGAGCTCGAGACCCGCGGGGTGCCCGTCGAGTTCGACGCCGAGGGCGCGCGCGACAGACGGCACGACGTCGGCGAGGGAGCGGTCACCGTAGGCCGGCGGCGTGAAGCCCTCGGTCATCCGCGGGTGCGGGCGGACAGCGCCTCCGCGAAGGCCAGCAGGCCGGCGACGGCGTCTGCTCCCTCGGCGGCGGCCGACACCCGCAGCGTGTAGTCGTCCCCGGCCAGGGTGCCGGTGTAGCCGTGGTCGGCGTCGCAGTTGGGGTCGGAGCACGCGGCCGGCTCGAGGTCGAGCCGCCCCACGCCGCCCCAGCCGATGGTGAGCACCGCCTCGGCGGGTGGGGCGACGCCCTTCGTCGGGTTGGCCACCATCCGGGTCACGACCACGGTCCGGATGGAGGTCAGCGTCACGGCCTCGGTGGTCGTCGACGTGTAGGGCTCGGGCAGCAGGTCGTCGCCGGGGTGCTCGTCGGTGTGCGCGATCACGAGCCGGGTGGGCGTCAGGAGCAACGCGGTCAGGTGCCGTCGTACCTCCTCGTGGTCGAACGTCGTCTCGTGGTGGACGAAGTAGGACACGACCTCCTCACCGCCGGCTGCCGAGAAGACGCCGTCGGCGACGACCTCGGGGTAGTAGCCGGTGCGGTGGATCGCCTTGCGGAGGTCGTGGGAGACGTCCGCGTCACGGGTGGAGCGGGGCATGGCGACAAGTCTGTCACGGCTCGGTCGATCGGGCCTCAGTCAGGCAGGGTGTCCCCGGGCATCGTGCTGAGCCGCCGGACGAACCAGTCCGACCGCGGGTCCTTGACCGGCTCGACCCGCACGTTGGCTCCGAGCACGGTCGCGCCCTCCGCGCCCGCCAGCACGAGCGGCAGCTGGAGCGTCCGCACCTGCGGCAGGTCGTGCTGCAGTTGCGCCACCTGGCGCACCAGCCGCTCGATCTCGGCGACGTCGACGATCTCGCTGCCGCGGTAGCCGAAGAGCAGCGGCGATGCCTTGATCTCGCGCACCATGTCCTGGGCGTCGTGGTCGGCGAGCGGCGGGATCCGGAAGGAGCGGTCGCCCAGCAGCTCGGTGAGCGGGCCGCTGATCCCGAACGACAGGACCGGGCCGAAGAGCGGGTCCTCCATCGTCGCGATCGTGAGGGGCACGCCCGGCGGCGCGTTGCGCTGCACGACGAAGCCGGCGTTGTCGGGGTCGGTGATCAGCTGGGTGAGCGACTTCCAGGCCTGGGCCATCTCGTCGGCCGAGTCGATGTTGCGCCACACGTGGGCGAGGTCGGGCCGGTCGCGCAGGTGGTCGGCGGTCGCCTTCAGCACGACGTCCCAGCCCAGTGCCTCGCCGGCGGTGGTCGCCTCGTCGAGGGTGGCGACGGCGTAGGTGTCCCACAGGTCGATGCCGTAGGAGGTGAGGAGGCGGTACTGCTCGTCGAAGTCGAGGTCGCGTCCCTCCGGGTGGCGCATCAGCACCTCGTTGACGAGGTGGCGGGCCGCGTCGAGGTTGTTGACGCCCGGCTCGACGCCGGTCGCCTGCGGGACCCGGAGCCACACGGCGTACTCGACGACGTGGGCCAGCGCGCGCACCGCGGCCTCGACGGCGGGGTACGACGGCACCGACCCGCGACCGGCGCTGGACCCGGCGACGTCGGGCACGCGCAGCAGCTCGGGGACGCCCTCGGTGCCGAGGAACGTCGAGACGATCGGCTTGTCGGACTGCTCGCCGACCGCGGCGAGCACGTTGGCGACGTCCTCGCGGGCGCCGGCGACGTTGAGCGGCGGGATGAAGATCGCCACCACGGCGTCGACCTCGGGGTCGTCGATCGCGGCGTCGAGGGCGTCCTCGAAGTCCTCCGCGGTGGCGTCGGCCCCGAGGGCCTCCTGGCGGTTGACGACCAGGCCGACCGAGTTGGCCGCGTCGGCCGCGAGCAGCCCCAGCGCGTCGGAGTTGCCGACGATCGCGACGCGGCGCCCGCGCGGAAGCGGCTGGTGGGCGAGCAGCTGGGCGACGTCGAACATCTCCTCCAGCGACTCGACCTGGATGATGCCGGCCTGCCGGAACATCGCGTCCACGGCCTCCCCCGGCGCCCCGATCTTGCGCACCGCGTGACCCATCGGAACACCCTGGGAGCTGCGGCCCGAGCGCACCGCCACGATCGGCTTGCGACGGCTCACCCGCCGCGCGATGCGGGAGAACTTGCGCGGGTTGCCGATGGACTCGAGGTAGAGCAGCACGACCTCGGTGGCGTCGTCCTCCTCCCAGTACTGCAGGAGGTCGTTGCCCGACACGTCGGCGCGGTTGCCGGCGCTCACGAACGTGGTGAGGCCCAGGCCCCGGTTCTGCACCTTCTCGAGGATCGCGGAGCCGAGCGCGCCCGACTGGCAGAAGAACCCGGCGCGGCCCCGGGGCGGCATGACCGAGGAGAGCGAGGCGTTGAGCTGGACGTCGGGGTCGGTGTTGATGATGCCGAGGGCGTTCGGGCCGATCAGCCGCAGGCCGTAGGAGCGGGACAGCCCGACCAGGCGGCGCTGCCGCATCCGGCCCTCCTCGCCGGTCTCGGCGAAGCCGGACGAGATCACCACCAGACCGTGGACGCCCTTGGCGGCGCAGTCGAGGACGACGTCCTGCACCGACTCGGCCGGGACGGCGACGATCGCGACGTCCACGTCGCCGGGGATGTCACCGACCGACTTCCAGGCCGGCATGCCCGACACGGAGTCGGCGCTCGGGTTGACCACGTGGATGCGGCCGGTGAAGTTGCCCAGCACGAGGTGGCGCACCAGCGCCTGGCCGATGGTGTCCTGCCGCCGGCTGGCGCCGATGATGGCGACCGACCTCGGGGAGAAGAAGCGCTCGATGGAGGCGTACTCGGCGCGGTGCTCGCGCTGCTCCATCACGCCGAGCGCCGTGTCGGTCGGGTCGATCCTGAACACCAGCTCCATCACGCCGTCCTCGAACGTGCTCTTCACCTGGTAGCCGGCGTCCTTGAAGGTGTGGATCATCGCCTGGTTGTCGGGCAGCACCTCGGCGACGAACTCCTCGATCCCCCGCTCGCGGCCCGCCTGCGCGAGGTGCTCGAGCAGGAGCTGGCCGATCCCGCGCCCCTGGTGGGCGTCCTCGACGAGGAACGCCACCTCGGCGTAGCCCGGGCGGATCGTGTCGTAGCGCCCGACCGCGATCATGTGGCCGGCGACGAGCAGGATCATCGCCACCCGGTCGCGGTGGTCGACCTGGGTGAACCGGTCGAGGTCGCGCTCGGAGAGCTCGGGCATCGGCGAGAAGAACCGGTAGTACTTCGACTGCTCCGAGACGCGGCTGTAGAACTCGACCAGCAGCGCACGGTCCTCGGGCTGGATCGGCCGGATGTGCGCCGTGCGCCCGTCGCGCAGCAGGACGTCCGCCTCCCAGTGCCGGGGCGGACGGGTCGCACGCACCTGGTCTGCAGCAGCGTCCGCTTCGGTCACGACTGCAATCTATCGGCCCCCTCCACTCGCTGGTCGAGGCCCATCGCGACGCCTGACGGTCCTCGCTGGTCGAGTGTCCGAGCGAGGCGGCTCTCACTCGTTGGTCGAGTAGCCGAGCGAGGCGGCTCTCACTCGCTGGTCGAGTAGCCGAGCGAGGAACGAGCGAGGCGTATCGAGACCCCCTCTCCACAGATGCGACCGGACGGCTGTCGTCGAGGGCCACCACAGCCGACGCTGTTCTGATGACCGCCTACGTCTACATGCTGCGCTGCTCGGACGGCTCCTTCTACGTCGGCAGCACCCGTGACCTCGCCACCCGGCTGCACCAGCACCAGATCGGACTCGGGGCCGCGTTCACCAAGACGCGTCGTCCGGTCGAGCTCGTCTGGCACGAAAGTACGAGAACGTGGGCCTCGCACACTCGCGGGAGAAGCCGGTCCAGAGCTGGGGACGGGCGAAAAGGCTCGCGTTGATCGACCAGGACTACGAGTCGTTGCCGGCGCTCGCGAGGAAGGACTTCGGTCGCCGAAAGCCACCGGCCGAGTAGGGCCTGGTCTCGATACGCCCACTCGCTGGCGCTCGCGGGCTACTCGACCAGCGAGGGGTTGTCGGCGTGCCCCCGTCCTCACACGCGCGGGCAGCGGGGAGAATGACGCCCATGGCACGACGTACGAAGCAGGAGCCCCTCCCGGACGACTTCGAGGAGCACATCCTCGACACCGACATCCGCGACGAGATGCAGACGTCGTTCCTCGAGTACGCCTACTCCGTCATCTACTCGCGGGCACTGCCCGACGCCCGCGACGGGCTCAAGCCGGTGCAGCGACGGATCCTCTACACGATGGACGACATGTCCCTGCGCCCTGACCGCGGGCACGTCAAGAGCGCCCGCGTCGTCGGCGAGGTCATGGGCCGGCTCCACCCGCACGGCGACGGCGCGATCTACGACGCGCTGGTCCGCATGGCGCAGCCCTGGTCGATGCGGCTGCGCACGGTCGACGGCCACGGCAACTTCGGCTCGCCCGACGACTCCCCCGCCGCGATGCGCTACACCGAGTGCCGGATGGCGCCGGCCGCGGTGGCGATGACCGCCTCGATCGACGAGGACACGGTCGACTTCAAGCCCAACTACGACTCCCGCGAGATGGAGCCGGTCGTCCTGCCGGCGGCCATCCCCCACCTGCTGGTCAACGGGTCGGCCGGCATCGCGGTCGGCATGGCCACCAACATCGCCCCCCACAACCTCGTCGAGGTCGTCCAGGCGCTCAAGCACCTCATCACCCACCCCAAGGCGTCGCTCGACGACCTGATGCGCTTCGTCCCCGGCCCCGACCTGCCCACTGGCGGCAAGATCGTCGGCCTCGACGGCATCCGCGACGCCTACGAGAGCGGCCGCGGCACCTTCAAGATGCGCGCGACCGCCCGCGTCGAGTCGGTGACCGCCCGGCGCAAGGGCATCGTCGTCACCGAGCTGCCCTACGGCGTCGGCACCGAGCGGGTCATGGAGCAGATCAAGAAGCTCGTGCTCGGCAAGAAGCTGCAGGGCATCGCCGACATCAAGGACCTCAGCGACCGCGACAACGGGCTGCGCCTGGTCATCGAGATCAAGAACGGCTTCGTCCCCGAGGCGATCCTCGAGCAGCTCTACCGCCAGACCGCGCTCGAGGACTCCTTCGGCATCAACGCCGTCGCCCTCGTCGACGGGCAGCCGCGCACGCTGGGCCTCAAGGAGATGCTCGAGGTCTTCCTCGCCCACCGCTTCGACGTCGTACGCCGTCGCTCCGCCTTCCGCCGCGCCAAGGCCGCGGACCGGCTGCACCTCGTCGACGGCCTGCTGATCGCGATCCTCGACATCGACGAGGTGATCCAGGTGATCCGCGGCTCCGACAACGCCGCGGCGGCCAAGGAGCGACTGATCTCGGTCTTCGACCTCACCGAGGTGCAGGCCGACTACATCCTCGACATGCCCCTGCGGCGCCTCACCAAGTTCAGCAAGCTCGAGCTCGAGAAGGAGAAGAGCGAGCTCGAGCGCACGATCGAGTACCTCGACGCGATCCTGGCCGACGAGAAGCTGCTGCGGAAGGTGGTCTCCGACGAGCTCACCGACGTCGCCAAGGAGCACGGCACTCCGCGCCGTACGGTGCTGCTCGGCGCCGCGCCCGCGGTGACGGCCGCGACGTCGGTCGAGGTCACCGACGACCCGTGCTTCGTCCTGCTGTCCTCCACCGGGCTCCTGGCACGCACGCGCGACGCCGAGGCCCCGGGGCGCGGGGGCGACCGCGCCAGCCACGACGTGACGGTCTCGGCGGTGCTGACGTCGCGGCGCGGCGAGATCGGGCTGCTCACCAACCGCGGCCGGCTGGTCAGGATCTCGGTCATCGACATCGGTCCCGAGCTGCCGTCCACGGCCAACGACCCGGTCGTCGCCGGCGGCGTGCCGCTCACCGAGCTCGTCGCGCTCGAGGCGGGAGAGAAGGCCCTCGCCCTCACCTCGCTGACCACCGACGGTCCCGGCCTCGCGCTGGGCACGCGAGACGGGGTGGTCAAGAGGGTCAACCCGGAGGTGCTCAACCGCGACGAGTGGGAGGTCATCGGCCTCAAGGACGGAGACGAGGTCGTCGGTGCGGTCGAGCTCACCACCGGCGAGGAGGAGCTCTGCTTCATCTCCTCCGACGCGCAGCTGCTCCACTTCCCTGCCTCGGGGGTGCGTCCGCAGGGCCGTTCCGGCGGCGGCATGGCCGGCATCAAGCTCGGCTCGGGCCAGCGGGTCGCCTTCTTCGGCGCCTTCGACCCGGCTGATGCTGTCGTCGTGACTGCGTCCGGGTCGTCCGCTGCGCTCGAGGGCACGGAGGCGGGTGCGGTGAAGGTGACGCCGTTCAGCGAGTACCCCGGCAAGGGCCGCGCCACCGGCGGCGTCCGCAGCCACCGCTTCCTCAAGGGCGAGGACGTGCTGGTCAACGCCTGGGCCGGCCCCGGCCCGGCCCGCGCGGCCGCGTCGAGCGGCGCGCCCGTCGACCTGCCGGAGGCCAACGGCCGGCGCGACGGCTCGGGCGTCCCCGCGCCGCAGCCGATCGCGGCAGTCGCCTCGCCGGTCGCGGCCCAGGTCGCGTCCCGCGCGGCGTCGGGCGCGGGCTCCGGTGACGCAGCCGCCCCTGTGGAAGGCTGAGGCCATGCTCGCTCGCGCACGCACGTCCGGACGGCTCCGCGCCACGGTCGCCGCCCTCGTCCTCGCCCTCCCCGTGCTGTCCGCCTGCTCCGGCGACGACGGCGGCAGCGGAGGCGGCGGCGACGCCGGCCCCACGCCCGAGGAGGTCCTGTCCGAGGCGGCCACGACCCTCACCGAGACGAGCGGCGTCGACCTCACCCTGTCCACCCCGTCGCTGCCCGACGGCGTGTCCGGCATCACCAAGGCGACCGGGACGGTCACGCAGGCGCCGGCCTTCGACGGCACCATCACCGTGGTGTTCGCCGGCCAGACCGTCGACGTACCCGTCGTCGCGGTGGGCGACACCGTCTACGCGCAGCTCCCCTTCACCCCGGGCTGGAACAAGGTCAACCCGAAGGAGTACGGCGCTCCCGACCCGTCGAACCTCATCGGCGAGGACGGGTTCGCCGGCCTGCTCGAGCAGACCGAGTCCCCGGAGGCGGGTGACAGCGTGCGCGGCGGTGCCGACAACACCGAGATCCTCACCACCTACTCCGGCACGGTGCCGGGCAGCGCCATGAAGTCGATCATCCCGTCCTCCAGCGGCGACTCCTTCGACGTCGAGTGGCAGGTCACCGACGAGGGCGAGCTGCGCGAGGCCACGCTGACGGGGGTGTTCTACCCCCGCGCCGAGCCGATGACCTACACCGTCGACTTCGCCGACTACGGCACCGAGAAGGACATCACCGCGCCGTGAGCACCACCGCGGGCGAGACGGTGGTCCCGCGCGCCTCGCGGGCGCTCCTCGCCATGGCGGCGGTCGCCGTGGCGTTCGCGGCGGCCGACACCTACGTCGTCGTCCTCGCGCTGCCCGACATGATGACCGGTGTCGGGGTGCCCATCGACCAGCTCCAGCGCGCGGCGCCGATCGTCAGCGGCTTCCTGCTGGGCTACGTCGCGATGCTCCCGCTGATCGGCCGGATCGCCGACCTGCGCGGGCGAGTGCCGGTGCTGGTGATGGCGCTCGTGCTGTTCGCCCTGGGGTCGCTGATCACCACGGTCGCCTACGACATGCCGAGCATCGTCGCCGGCCGCTTCCTCCAGGGTGTCGGCGGCGGCGGCCTCGTCCCGGCGACCCTCGCACTGGTGGCCGACCTCTACCCGGTCGAGCGTCGCGGCGTCCCGCTGGGCGTCGTCTCGGCCGTGCAGGAGATCGGCTCGGTCCTGGGCCCGCTGTTCGGCGCGGCGGTCCTCGCGGTCGCCGACTGGCGGGCGATCTTCGCGATCAACCTCGCCGTCGGCCTCGTGCTCGCCGCCGCGATCCGGGCGCTCGCGCCGCAGCAGCGACCCGCGGGCACCCGACGCGTGCCCGACCTCGTCGGCCTCGTCCTGCTGCTGCTCACCCTCGCGTGCGCAGCCGTGGTGTTCCTGCGACCCGCCCCGCTGATGCGCGACCTCAGCTGGGGCCGGCTGTTCGTCCCGTTCGCAGGGGACGGCCGCTGGCTCACCCCGATCGGCATGGCGACGGTCGCCGCGCTCGTCCTGCTGGCCGCCTGGTGCTGGTTCGCGCCGCGCGCCTTGCTGGACCTGCGCGGCTGGACACGTGTGCTCGTCGACGCCGACCTGGTGGGCGCCCTGCTGCTCGCCGCGGCCCTGGGCGGGGTGATCCTCGCCTTCGCGACCGCCGACCCGAAGATCGAGGTGTTCTCGCCGCAGGGCCGGTGGTACCTCCTCGGCGCCCTCGTGGCCGCCGCAGCCTTCGCCTGGCACGTACGCAGGGCCGCGAACCCGCTCGTGCCGCGAGGCGCGCTGCGTCGTACGCCGGCGTGGGGCGCGCTGCTGGTCAGCTTCTTCGTGGGCGCCGCGCTGATCGCCGCCCTCATCGACATCCCGCTCTTCGCGCGCACGACCGTCTACCCCGACGACCAGCTGCCGGCGGCCCTCGTGCTGGTCCGCTTCCTGCTCGCCCTGCCGGTGGGCGCGGTGGCGGGCGGCTACCTCATCCGGTTCCTGTCCCCCGGCCCCGTCACCGCCATCGGCATGCTGCTCGCCGCGACCGGCTTCGTGCTGATGACCCGCTGGGGGCTCACGACGATCGAGGAGCCTGTCGCCAACGTCGCGCTCATCACCGGCGGCCTGGGGTTCGGACTGGCGCTCGCGCCGGTCAACGCGGCCCTGCTCGCCTCGACCGACGACGACGTCCACGGTGTCGCGAGCGCCTTCGTCGTGGTCGCGCGGATGGTCGGGATGCTGGTCGGGATCTCCGCGCTCACCACGATCGGGCTGCGGCGCTACTACTCCGAGCAGCTCGCCATCCCGCCGGTGCAGGAGGTCTGCGACGGCAAGAGCCGGTGCAAGGACTTCTCCGACCTGCTCCGGGTCGCCGGCATCGCCCAGGAGCACGCGGTGTTCTGGGGTGCCGCCGGGTGCGCGGTGGTGGCGGCGGTCCTGGCCCTCGTGCTCTTCCGCCAGGTGCCGCCGACGCGGCTGGCAGCGCGAGACGTCTTCACCGGCGGTGCCTGAGGGGCGCTAGCCTGCCGGTCGTGAGCGACTTCGACGACCTCCTGCAGGCCAACCGCGACTTCGCGGCCACCTTCGACCTCGGCGGCTTCGACGGCAAGGCCCATGCCGGCATCGCCCTGGTCACGTGCATGGACTCGCGCATCGACCCGCTGAGGATGCTGGGGCTCCAGCACGGCGACGCCAAGATCTTCCGCAACCCGGGCGCGCGCGTGACCCCGCAGGCCCTCGAGGCCCTCGTCCTCGGCGTGCACCTGCTCAACGTCCAGCGCATCCTCGTGGTCCCCCACACCCGGTGCGCCATGGCCTCGGCCTCCGAGCAGGAGCTCCGGGTCAAGGTCGGCGAGTCCGCCGGCGTCGACGCCAGCTGGGCGTCGTTCGGCGTCGTCACCGACCAGCTCGACCAGCTGCGCCAGGACGTCGCCAAGGTGCGCACGCACCCGCTCATCGGCGACCGCGCCAGGGTCGGCGGCTTCCTGTACGACGTCGACTCGGGCCTGCTGACCCAGCACGTCTGAGCGCGTCGGAATCGGTCAGGCGACGACCACGCGGACGAGGCACGTCGACCGCGCCGCCTCGGCGAGCGCACGGGCCTGCGCCTCGAGGTAGCCGATCTCGGCGAACTGCTCCAGCAGGTGGTCGACACCGAGGGCGCGGCCGAGCATCTCGCTGGTGTCGCGGTCGATCTCGGCCATGCCGGAGCAGGTGGCCGTCAGCAGGGGCAGCGGGCGGACGGCCTGCCCTGCGGCATGGGTGGGGTCGGTGGGAAGAGTCATCTGGATGGTCATGCCCACTCCGACCGGGCAGCCTGCACGAGTGTGACGTCACGTTCCTGCGTGCCGTCCGGTCGTTCCAGCAGACCGGGCGGAAGGATGCAGGTGTGACGGACGAGCACGAGAGCGTGGCGGAGCTCCTCGACGAGCGAGACAGGCTGATGGCCATCGGCTACCGGATGCTCGGCAGCCGCGCCGAGGCGGAGGACGCCGTGCAGGAGACCTACGTCCGGTGGTACCGGCTCGCGCCCGACGAGCGTGACGGCATCCGCAACCCGGCGGCCTGGCTGACCACGGCCATGACCCGGGTGTGCCTCAACGTCCTCGACTCGGCCAGGCACCGTCGCGAGTCGTACGTCGGCGAGTGGCTGCCGGAGCCGTTGGCGGCGGGCTCACCACTCGGTCGTGCTGCCGACACCACGCCGACCGACCCGGCCGACCAGGCGGCGCTGGCGGACGAGGTGACCATGGCGCTGATGGTGGTGCTGGAGTCGTTGACCCCCGCCGAACGGGTCGCGCTCGTGCTGCACGACGTGTTCGGCTACCGGTTCGACGAGATCGCCGAGATGGTGGGACGCACGCCCCAGGCCGTGCGCAAGCTCGCGTCGACCGCCCGCAAGCACGTCGACGACGAACGTCGCCGCGACTCCACCCCGGTCCAGCACCGCCAGGTCGTGGAGTCGTTCATCGGCGCCTGCCTCACCGGCGACGTCGCCGCACTGGTCGCACGGCTGGACCCGGGGGCGACGGCCGTCAGCGACGGCGGCGGACGGGTGCGGGCAGCGCTCCGCCCGGTCGTCGGCGCCGACCGGGTCGCGCGCTTCCTGACGGGCGCCCTCCGCAAGTCGTCCGACCTCGTCGCCACGCTCGAGGACGACCGCGACGAGACACGGCTGGTGCTGCGCCGCGACGACGTGGTCGCCGCCGTCGCGACGTTCCGCGTCCGCGACGGCCTGGTCAGCAACATCTGGTTGACGCTCAACCCCGACAAGCTCGCCACCTGGGACGACAGCGGAGACGAGACGCACGACACGGTCGACTGACCTCACACTCCGGGTGGACGTCCGGTCGAGGTGGCATGAGCGAACACCGTCCCTCCCCGTCCCTGACCATCGCGGTCGCCGGCGGCACCGGCACCGTCGGCCGGCACGTCGTCGAGATCGCGCGGCAGCGCAGTCACGCCGTCGTCGTGCTGAGCCGCGCCCGCGGCACCGACCTGGTGGCCGGGACCGGCCTCGACGACGCCCTGCGCGACGTGGACGTCGTCATCGACGTCACCTCACGGGCCACCCAGGACTCCGACGAGTCCCGGACGTTCTTCGGCACCGTGACCCGCCACCTGCTCGGAGCCGAGTCACGAGCCGGGGTCGCGCACCACGTCGCGCTCTCCATCGTCGGCATCGACCGGGCACCCACCGGCTACTACGCCGGCAAGGTGCTGCAGGAGGAGCTCGTCGAGCAGTCCCCGGTCCCGTGGACGATCCTCCGGGCGACGCAGTTCCACGAGTTCGCCGCCCAGATCTACGGCGCGATCACCCTCGGTCCGCTCGTGGTCGTGCCCCGCATGGTGTCCGAGCCGGTCGCGGCGGCCGAGGTCGCCGCCCGGCTGGTGGACCTGGCCGAGGCCGGGCCGTCCGGTCGGGTCGCGGACCTCGGCGGCCCGCGCCGTGAACGCATGGTCGACATGGTCCGCCGCTGGGCGCGCGCCACCGGGCGCCCGTCCCGGGTCCTCGCGGTCCCCGTCCCGGGGTCGCTCGGGCGGGTCATGCGCGACGGTGGCCTCGTCACCGGCCGGGACGCGGACCACGGGACGCAGACCTTCGCCGAGTGGCTGGCAGAGCTCCGATGAGCCTCGGGCTGCGCCGGGGCCTGCTGTGGGCCACCGCACTCATCGGCGCCTTCGTGGGAGGCTGGGCGGCGTTCGCCCCGCGAGGGTTCTACGACTCGTTCCCCGGCCTCGGGTTCATCTGGATCTCGATCGACGGCCCCTACAACGAGCACCTCGTCCGAGACGTCGGGACGCTCTACCTCGGCCTCGCCGCGGCGACGGCGTACGCCGCGCTGCAGCGCTCGGAGGCGGCGGCGGTGGTCGCGAGCCGGGCGATCGGCCTGGCCTGGGTCGTCTTCTCGATCCCGCACCTGGGTTACCACGCGCTCCACCTCGACGGCCTGTCGACGCTCGACGTGGTGGCGCAGATGGTGTCGCTCAGCAGCACCGCCGTGCTCGGGGGCCTCCTCCTGCTCGGCCCGGCTCCCCGCCCACGCTCGGGGTGACGGCGCGAACGGCTCCGGGTCAGGCGTCCAGCGTCTCGACGTCGACCTCGTAGGCCCCCTGCACGATGAACTCCTTGCGCGGGGCCACGTCGGAGCCCATGAGCAGGTCGAAGACCTTGCTGGCCTCGTCGACGTCGTCGATGGTGAGCTTGCGGAGCGTGCGGTGGCGCGGGTCCATGGTGGTCTCGGCCAGCTGGTCGGCGTCCATCTCCCCGAGGCCCTTGTAGCGCTGGACCGGGTCCTTCCAGCGCACGTTCTTCTTCTTCAGCTCGGCGAGCTTCCGCTGCAGCTCGTCGTCGGAGTAGGTGTAGATGTACTTGTCCATCCCCTTCTTGGGGTTCGACAGCTCGATGCGGTGCAGCGGCGGCACGGCCGAGAAGAGGCGGCCGTCGCGCACCAGCTCGGGCATGTACTTGAAGAACAGCGTCGCGAGCAGGCAGCGGATGTGCGCCCCGTCGGAGTCGGCGTCGGCCATCAGGATGATCCGGCCGTAGCGGGCCGCCTCGAGGTCGAACGTCCGCCCCGAGCCGGCCCCGACGACCTGGATGATGGAGGCGCACTCGGCGTTCTTCAGCATGTCGCCGACGGTGGCCTTCTGGACGTTGAGGATCTTGCCGCGGATCGGCAGGAGCGCCTGGAACTCGCTGCTCCGCGCCGCCTTGGCGGTGCCCATCGCCGAGTCGCCCTCGACGATGAACAGCTCGGTGCGCTCGGTGTCGGTGCTGCGGCAGTCGAACAGCTTGGCCGGCAGCGCCGAGGACTCCAGCGCGTTCTTGCGACGCTGGTTCTCCTTGTGCTGGCGCGCCGCGAGCCGGGTCTTGGACGCCCCCGCCACCTTCTCCATCAGCAGCTTGGCCTGGGCCTTCTCGGCCCGCTTGGTGGAGGTCAGGAACGACTTGAGCTCGGCCGCCACGACCTTGCGCACCACGCTCCGCGCGGCCGGTGTGCCGAGGATCTCCTTGGTCTGCCCCTCGAACTGTGGCTCGGCCAGCCGCACGGTCACCACGGCCGTCAGGCCCTCCAGCACGTCGTCCTTGATGACGTCGGTGTCGGCCGCCTTGAGCACCTTGGCAGCACGCATGGAGTCGTTGAACGTCTTGGTCAGCGCCGCCTCGAAGCCGCCGACGTGCGTGCCGCCCTTGGGCGTCGCGATCACGTTGACGAACGAGCGCACCTCGGTGTCGTACGCCGTGTCCCACCGCACCGCGACGTCGACGGCGAGCTCGCGCTCGACCTCCTGCGGCGTCATGTGGCCCTTGTCGTCGAGCAGCGGCACGGTCTCGGTGAAGGTGTCGGTGCCCTGCAGGCGCAGGATGTCGGTCACCGGCTCGCCGTGGGAGAGGAACTCGACGAACTCCGCGATGCCGCCGTCGTGGCGGAACTTCTCCTCCACCATCTCCGAGGTGCGCTGGTCGCGGATGACGAGCTCGAGGCCGGGGACGATGTACGACGTCTGGCGGGCGCGGCCGATGAGCCCGTCCATCTCGAAGCGGGCGTCCTTGGTGAAGATCTGCCGGTCGGGCCAGAACCGGATCCGGGTGCCGGTCCTCCCCTTTGCCACCCGCTTGCCCTTGCGGGTCAGTCCGGACTGCGGGGTGAACGACGCACCGGGCCCGTCGCCGTCGAAGACGCCGGGCACGCCGCGCTGGAAGGACAGGCCCTGCTGGGAGGGCGAGCGGTCGACGTCGATGTCCATCCGGGCGGACAGGGCGTTGACCACGGACAGGCCCACGCCGTGCAGGCCGCCGGTGGCGACGTAGGACCCGCCGCCGAACTTGCCGCCGGCGTGCAGCTTGGTGGCCACGACCTCCACACCCGGGAGGCCCGTCTTGGGCTCCTTGTCGGTCGGGATGCCGCGCCCGTCGTCGTACACCTCGACCGAGCCGTCGTCGTGCAGCGTCACCTCGACGCGGTGCGCGACGCCGGCGAGGGCCTCGTCCACGCCGTTGTCGATGATCTCCCACAGGCAGTGCATGAGACCGCGCGTGTCGGTCGAGCCGATGTACATGCCCGGTCGCTTGCGGACCGCGTCGAGCCCCTCGAGGACGAGGAGGTGTGCGGCGTTGTAGGTGTTGTCCGATGGTGCTGCCACAAGGGAAGAACCTACCTGCGACACGCCGGGCCCCGACGGAGGCACGCCTGCCCCGGGCCGCGTATGGGCAGGTCTAGCGTGGGGCACCGGAGAGGTATCACTTCCGCAACGGCTCGTCCATGTTGAGGACAACGCCAGCGTGGAGGAGTGTGACGTGATTGACTTGAGGAGTTCTCGATCCTGAAACGCCAGCAGGGAATCTTTGCCCCACTGGCTACGTTGGGCCAGACACCGATGAACAGAAATGAGGCTGACGTGACCACTGCCACCGCACCCACCCAGGCCGTCCTCACGGCCGGTGACCGCTGCGACCGCTGCGGCGCCCAGGCCTACCTCCGGGTGGAGCTCCAGACCGGCGGCGAGCTGTTGTTCTGCGCCCACCACGCCCGCGAGCACGGCGAGAAGCTCCGCGAGATCGCCGCGAACGTCCACGACGAGACCCATAAGCTGGACACCCCCTCCGCCGGCAGCGAGGCCTGAGCCACACCGACCGCACCCACCTACTTCCAGAACGGCCCCGGACACGCTCTCCGGGGCCGTTCTGCGTGCCCGGGCAGTGGCTGTCGAGGCATCTGGGAGGCTGTGCCCCGTGAGCGCCACCGAGTTCCTCGTCGCCGTCGCGATCGCCGTCGGCATTGCGGGCATCATCGTCCCCGTCCTGCCCGGGACGATCCTGGTGCTGGTCGCGATCCTCGTGTGGGCCCTCCAGATCGGTACGACCACGGGCTGGGCCGTGTTCGCCGTCTGCGCCCTGCTGCTCGTCGGGGGCTCGGTGGTGAAGTACCTCGTGCCGGGTCGGCAGCTCAAGACCGCCGGGGTCCCGAACCGCACGCTGCTGGTCGGCGCGCTGCTCGGGTTCGTCGGGTTCTTCGTGATCCCGGTCGTCGGGATGTTCATCGGGTTCGTCCTCGGCGTCTACGTCGCGGAGCGGGCACGGGTGGGCGGCGCACTGGCCTGGCCGTCGACGAAGGGCGCGCTGCGCGCCGTCGGGGCGTCGATCCTGATCGAGCTCGCGGCAGCCCTCCTCGCCGCCGCCGCGTGGGTCGCCGGCGTCGTGGCGACCTGAGGACGGCGGCATGGCGGTCCTGCTCGCGCTCGCGGCGGCTGTCGCCTACGGTCTGTCGGACTTCGTCGGCGGTGTCGCTGCACGTCGTACGTCGGCGTGGCCGGTCGCGTTCGTCGGCACCACCGTGGCCTTCATCGGAGCCGTCGGCATCGCGCTGGGGACCGAGGGTTCACCCACCCGCGTGGACCTCTGGTGGGGCGCGCTGGCCGGGGTCGGCAGCGGGGTGGGCGGCGCGTTCCTCTACCGCGGCCTGGCGTCCGGGCGGATGGGCGTCGTCGCACCGATCTCGGCGGTCGGCGCGGCCCTCCTGCCGGTGTGCGTCGGCGTCGCGACAGGCGAGCGTCCGGAGCTCTTCGTGTGGGCGGGCGTCGCGGCCGCCGTCCCGGGCATCTGGCTCGTCAGCCGGGAGCCAGGCGGCTCGGGCGACCTCGCTGCCGGGATCCTCGACGGCGTCCTCGCAGGAGTGGGCTTCGGGCTGCTCTTCGCCGCCATGGGCCAGGTGCCCGAGGGCGCGGGCTTCGCGCCGCTGGCGGTCGCGCAGGGGGTGGGTGCGGTCGCGGTCGCCCTCACGGCTGCCGTGCTGGGGGCGCGGTGGGTCCCCGACCACCCGTCCCAGGCGTGGGGCGCGGTCACCGGCGTGCTGTCCACCGCCGCGGCCGCGGCGTTCCTCCTCGCTACCCAGACCGGCCTGCTGACGATCGCGTCGGTGGTCACGTCCCTCTACCCGGCCGTCACCATCGCACTGGCGGCGCTCGTCCTGCGCGAGCGCATCCACCCGCCGCAGGCGCTCGGGCTGGTGCTGTGCGGGCTGGCCGTGGGGCTCGTCGCGGCTGCCTGAGGCGCCCGTCGGTCAGGCGCCGAGCCCGGACCCGATCGGCAGGGTCCAGCGCTTGCGCTGGGGAGCCCAGTCGACGACCGGGGTGGACCCGTCGGCCTGGTCGACCATCTTCACCGAGACGCGGACCGACGGCACCCGGTCGAAGCAGTCACGGCTGACGACGGCCCGGAAGACGTCACGGCCCCACTTGGGGCGGGCCGAGTAGTCGCACCGGACCCGCTCGTCGCTGCCGCGCCACCCGTCGGCCTCGGTCAGCACGTAGTCGGTCCCGTCGCCGAGGCCGCTGCTCAGGACGTACTCCGGCCCCTTCGTGTCGCGGTCGGTGTCGAAGAAGACGGAGACACCGGCCGCGCTGCTGCGCATCAGCTCGTTGAAGCGCACCTTGACGAGCACGTTCTCCGCACCGTGGTTGGCCTGGAGCCCGTAGATGTCGGTCAGCGATCCCTTGGCGTCGGCCGGGTCGTCGATGCTGTAGTACTCCGCGTGTGCGGGCGCGGCCGTGAGGGCGGTGAGCGCAAGGACGGGGACAGCCAGGAGCGAGATCCGAGTTCTCATGACGCGAGTCTGTCACCGTCCACCCACGGCGCGTCACCCACTTCGGGTGGTAGTCGGGGGCGCGGTGGCACGATGACGGCATGACCGGGGCCGTCAGGAGGGGCGTACGCCGGTGCGGTCCGGTGCTCGCCCTGGTCCTGGGCGGCGCCGTCGCCGGGTGCAGCTCGCCGGACGTGCCGTCGACGCCGTCGGCGCCCCGCGTCCCGCCGTCACCGACCACCGCGACGCCTGCTCCCTCTGACCCGCCTCCGCTCCCGGTCAGCATCGCCGTCGCGGGAGACGTCCACTTCGAGGGGCCGCTGGCGTCGCGCCTGCGCCGGCCGGCCACCGCCCTCGCGCCGGCATCCGCGGCGCTCGCCGCTGCCGACGTGGCGATCGTCAACCTGGAGACGT
This sequence comes from Nocardioides sp. Soil_C_8, assembly GCF_057656315.1. NCBI lineage: Bacteria > Bacillati > Actinomycetota > Actinomycetes > Propionibacteriales > Nocardioidaceae > Nocardioides > Nocardioides sp. Soil_C_8. Next base: position 441,402 of record NZ_JBDGKQ010000003.1, on the reverse strand, counting down.
CCGTGGGGTCGGGTGGGCGCCCCGAGCCGGGCAAGCGGTTCACCTTCTCCGCCGCCACCACGGCGTTCGACGCGCTGGCGGCCGCGGGGATCGACGTCGCGAGCATGGCCAACAACCACGCCCTCGACTTCGGACGGGCCAGACTCCCGTCGACGCTGCGCGCCGCGGCCGCCGTACGGCCCGGGTTGGCCGTCGTCGGCATCGGCGCCGACGCGGACGAGGCATTCACCCCGGCCGTCACCGACGTGGGCGGGACGCGAGTCGCGACGTTCGCCGCCTCGGTCGCCGACCAGGACCCCACCGCCGACCCCACCGGGGCGTGGGCGGCGGATCGGGACACCTCCGGCGTCGCCGACGCGATCGACCCGCGGCGCCTGCTCCGCGAGGTACGACGGGCAGACACCGACGCGGAGGTGGTCGTGACCTACCTGCACTGGGGCGTCCAGGGCGAGCGCTGCCCCTCCGCCGACCAGCGCTCGCTCGCCCGTCGGCTGGTCGGGGCGGGTGCCGACGTCGTGGTGGGGAGCCACGCCCACGAGCTGCAGGGCGACGGCCGGCTCGGACCGGGCTACGTCGCCTACGGACTCGGCAACTTCGCGTGGTACTCCCCCGGTCCCACTGGCGTCCTCACCCTCACCGTCCAGCCGCCGCGAAGTCCGGCCGGGCGGGCCCGGGTCACCACGTCACGCTGGTGGCCGGCGACCATCGGCGCCGACGGCCTCGCGAGACCGGATTCCGGACCCGCGGCAGCGGCCTCCCGGGAGCACCGCCACGCCCTGCGCGGGTGCGCCGGGCTGGGCTGACGGCTCAGGCCGGGGCCAGCCAGGCGGCCACGATCCGCCCGACCCGTTCGAGCTGCGCCGCGGACACGACACCCGGCACGTCCCCGGCGGAGTGGTAGCCGGCGTACGGCGTCGAGCCCAGCCGCGCACCCGGCAGCCCGGCGCGGACGAACGACCAGTGGTCGCTGCTGCGCTGGTCGCCTTCGGCCACGGCGGCGGCACCTGCGCGCCGCGCCGCCGCGAGCAGCGCCCGCTGGACGGGGTCGGAGTCGCCGGCGGACCCGACCGGCACCCGCTCCCCCACGCCGACCCGGTCGAGCGACACCATGCCCCGAAGTGCCCGGCGTTCGGCAGGCCGCATCGCGGCGACGTAGCGCCGCGACCCGTAGTGGTGGTCGTCGTCGGTCGGCCCGCGTGGCTCCTCGGCACCGAAGGCGACGAACACCGTCGGCAGGCGGGTGCGCCGGTCCGACGCCGCCTCGGCCACGGCCAGCATCACGCCGATCCCCGAGGCGTTGTCCTCCGCCCCCGGAGCCTGCGGGACGGTGTCGAGGTGCGCGCCCACGACCAGGTGCGGTTCGGCCGGGTCGAAGCCGGTCGGCGTGGCGACGACGTTGGCCGAGCGCCCGGCAGGGACGGGCACCCCCCACGGCTCCCCCGCAGGAACGTCCACGCGGTGGCGCTCGACGTCGTACCCGAGCCGGGTCAGCTCGGCGGACACCCAGCGGGCGGCACGGTCGTACGCCGCCCCGGTCGCCTCGCGCGGACCGATCCTGCCCGCCAGGCGGCGGACGGCGCGCAGCGCGGTCGCTGGGTCGACGTCGTCGGCGGAGACGGGGTCGCCCGACTCGGCTGCCGGGTCGTCCGTCGTCGCCGGTCCCGACGGGGACGGTTCGGTCGGCTGCTCGGTGGGCTGCTCAGTCGGCTGCCCGGTCGGCTGCTCGGGCTCGTCCCGAGTGCCTGACGTCCCGTCGCTGCCCGGGCCAGTGCACGCGGTCAGGAGGACCGCTGCGACCGTCGCCACGGCAGCGGCACGACGCGGGGCGGACATGCGGTCACCGTAGTCGGGGCGTCGCGACGACAGGTCGCGAAATGGCGAGCAGCGCCGCCCGGAGGGCGACGCCGCTCGTGACGTGCTGGCTGAGCGGAACCTCAGTCGAGGTAGTCGCGCAGGACCTGCGACCGGCTCGGGTGGCGCAGCTTCGACATGGTCTTCGACTCGATCTGGCGGATCCGCTCGCGGGTCACGCCGTAGACCTTGCCGATCTCGTCGAGGGTCTTGGGCTGGCCGTCGGTGAGGCCGAACCGCATCGAGACGACGCCGGCCTCGCGCTCGGAGAGCGTGTCGAGCACCGCGTGAAGCTGCTCCTGCAGCAGGGTGAACGAGACGGCGTCGGCCGGCACGATGGCCTCGGAGTCCTCGATCAGGTCACCGAACTCCGAGTCGCCGTCCTCGCCGAGAGGGGTGTGGAGCGAGATCGGCTCGCGGCCGTACTTCTGGACCTCGATGACCTTCTCCGGGGTCATGTCGAGCTCCTTGGCCAGCTCCTCCGGCGTGGGCTCGCGCCCCAGGTCCTGGAGCATCTGGCGCTGGACGCGGGCCAGCTTGTTGATGACCTCGACCATGTGCACCGGGATGCGGATGGTGCGGGCCTGGTCGGCCATCGCGCGGGTGATCGCCTGACGGATCCACCACGTGGCGTAGGTCGAGAACTTGTAGCCCTTGGTGTAGTCGAACTTCTCGACCGCACGGATCAGGCCGAGGTTGCCCTCCTGGATCAGGTCGAGGAAGAGCATGCCGCGTCCGGTGTAGCGCTTGGCCAGCGAGACGACGAGTCGCAGGTTGGCCTCGAGGAGGTGGTTCTTCGCGCGCCGACCGTCCTCGGCGATCCACTCGTACTCCTCGAGCATCTTCGGGCTGATCCGGCCGCCCTTGGCGAGCTTCTCCTCCGAGAACAGGCCGGCCTCGATCCGCTTGGCGAGCTCGACCTCCATCTCGGCGTTGAGGAGGGGCACCTTGCCGATCTGCTTGAGGTAGTCCTTGACCGGGTCGGCCGTCGCGCCGGCCACCATGACCTGCTGCTCGGGCTCGTCGGTCTCGTCGGCCGCGGAGACGGTGAAGGCCTGCTTCTCGTCCTCCTTGATCGTCGGGTCCGCGGCGACGTCCTTCTCGAACTCGGCGTCGGGGATGTCGGGGAGGACCTTCTTGCCGTCGGGGCCGATGACGGGCGCCTCGGCGGTCCCGAGGTCGACGACCTCGTCAGCCGCGGTGGCCTTGCCGGCGGCCGCCTTCTTCGCGGGCGCTGCCGCCTTGGCCGCGGGCTTGGCATCCGCCGCCGGGCTCGCCTTCTTGGCGGGTGCCTTCTTGGCCGGCGCCTTCTTGGCGGCGGAGGAGGTCGCGGTCCGCTTGCTGGTGGCGGCGACCGCACGCATGCCCGCGGCATCGATCTGGACCGAGATGCCGAGGCCGCTGAGGTGCACCAGCAGGGCCTTCAGGTGCCGGGGCTCGACCCCGGCCTCGTCACTGGCGCGCCGTACGTCCTCGGGGGACACGGTGCCCGTGGGGGCAGCACCGGCGACCAGGGCAGCGATGGAGGGGTGCGTCAGCACCTCTGCGGGGAGCAACTTGCGTGCGTGTGAGGACACGAACACCTCTCGTCCAGCAACTTCGGGGCGCGGCGAGGCCCGGTGACGTCAAGAGCCGCGTCGTCATTCTGCCACGACCCTCCAGACGGCCCGACATCCGGCTGCGAACCGCGCGTGTCACACGGCTGCGTGCGGGCTCTCCTCCGCGGTGGGGCCGGCGGTCAGTCCGCAGCCCTGGAGGCAGCCTTCTTGGCCTTCTTGAAGTCCCGCACCTTCTGCAGCGACTCGGCGTCGACCACGTCGGCGACCGAGCGGTGGCCGTCGAGCGCGTAGTCGCCCACGACGGTCTCCCAGCCGTCGGGGCGTACGTCGAGCTGCTTGGCCAGCAGCGCCACGAAGATCTGCGCCTTCTGCTTGCCGAATCCCGGCAGCGCCATCACGCGCTTGAGGAGGTCCTCGCCGTCCTCCGCCTCCGTCCACAGCCGGGAGGCGTCGCCGCCGTAGGTCTCCTCGACGATCCGCGCGAGCTCCTGCAGCCGGGCCGCCATCGAACCGGGGAAGCGGTGGATGGCCGGCGGGGTGGCGGCCATCGCGGCGAACTCCTCCGGGTCGGCCGCCGCGATCGCGTCGGGCTCGACCGTGCCGAAGCGGTCCAGCACCTTGGCCGGGCCCCGGAAGGCGTGCTCCATGGGGTACTGCTGGTCGAGCATCATGCCCACGAGCAGGGCGAACGCGGAGTCGTCGAGAACCTTGTCGGCGGCGGCGTCGCCGGTGATCTGGAAGCCCATGGGGCCATCCTGCCCGACGTCGGCCCCCGGCGTCGGCGGGCGCTCTGCTACTGGGCCTTGACCGCCAGGACCGGGCACGGCGCGTCGAGGAGCACGCGCTGGGCGTTGCTGCCGAGGATCAGCTTGCCGACGGGCGAGCGCCGGCGCAGGCCGATGACGAGCAGCTCGGCGCCGTTGGCTTCGGCGATGCTGATCAGGTCCTCCGCGGGCTCGAAGCCGCGGACGAGCTGGCGGACGTCGTGCTCGACGCCGGCGTCCTCGAGCCGCTTCTGGATGCCGGCCATCTCGTCGTCGGCGGCGCGGGCAGCGGGTCCGTCGTAGTCCTGCCCACCCCGGTGGGAGTTCACCACGACCAGCTTGCTCCCGCGCAGCTTGGCCTCGCTGATGCCGGCAGCGAGGGCCGCCTCACCCTCCGGCTTGGGGACGTATCCGACGACGACGGTGCCCATGGTGTCTCCTCTCGGGGCCACGACGCCTCGCCGCGGGCCTGCTGGCACCGTAACGGAAACGGCTGGGCTTCGGCAGCCTGTGGAGGGGTGGGTCGGACGCTCGGCGCTGGGGCACTCTGGACCGGTGGCCCCGCCCCCCGCGCCCCCTCCGGCGCTCCGTCCCGCGACGCACCCCGCCCTGCAGGCACCGGTCGACCGGCACACGCACGCCGTCCTGCGCGCGGCCACCCTCGCGCTGGTCGAGGAGGAGACCCGCCGGCGCTTCCCGGTGACGGTGCACGCGGGCGTGCCCGGTCGGTGCGTGCGCCACGTCGAGGACCCGCCCCTCCCCGATGCGGCGCTGCGGGCCGACGTCGCCCTCGCGCTCCTGCGCGCGTCCGCCTCGCTGGCCCCGCGTCCCGCGCTGTGGCTGACCCGGCCGGGCGAGCTCAGCACCCACGACGACGACCTGCGCTGGCTCGGCCCAGCGGCGTGGGCCGCCCAAGCCCTGGGGATGCCGGTCGGCCTGGTCGTGGTGACGCGCCGGGGATGGTTCGACCCCGTCAGCGACGTGCGCCGCGAGTGGCGTCGGTTGCGGCCCCGTCCGGCGTCCGTGCGCGGCTGACCGCTCGAGCGGTGCGCCAGCGACATCCCGAGCTCACGGAATGCAGGTCTGCCACCGCTCGTCCGCGCGCCGCGGGGAGACCCGCCCACCAGCGGTGGCCCAGCCACATCCCGAGCTCGCGGAATGTCGATCTGCCACCGCTCGTCCGCGCGCCGCGGGCAGACCCGCCCACCAGCGGTGGCCCAGCCACGTCGCGGGCGCCCGGCAGGTGGCTGGGGCACCGGCCCCCGGGGTGCGGCGGTGAGCCAGACACGTTCTGACCGCTCAGAACATGTCTCACGCACCGCTCGGGCGGCGTGGCTCGTCCCAGGCCGATTCCGGGGCCGATTCCGGGGCCGAGTCCGGGGCCCAGTCCGGGCCCGCAGCCGTGCGGGTGGTCAGTCCCAGGTGTGGACGGGCTCGTTGCTGTGCATGCGCTCGCGGTAGTCGAGGAGGGTCGCCCGCAGGGCGTCGTAGCGGTCTGCTCCCCCACGCTGGTGCACCCGGTCGACGAACCAGCCGGCGCCGCTGGCCTCGGTCTGGCAGCGCTGCTCGATGATCCCGAGGTAGCGGTCGCTCTCCTCCGACGGGACGCCCCACGAGTCGAGGCCGGCGCGGGCCATGGGCAGGAGGCGCCTCAGCACCAGCTCCGTGGCGCGGACCTGGCCAAGGCCCGGCCAGTAGACCTGGGCGTCGACGCCCATCTGGGCGGCGACGTGGAAGTTCTCCTCCGCGGCGGAGAACGACATCTGCGACCAGAGCGGGCGCTCGCTCTCGACGAGGTAGCGGACCAGGCCGAACCAGAGGGCAGCGTTGGCGATGGTGTCGGCGATGGTCGGCCCGGCAGCGAGCAGGCGGTTCTCCACGCGCAGGTGCGGCATGCCTTGCGAGATGTCGTAGACCGGCCGGTTCCACCGGTAGATCGTGCCGTTGTGGAGCTTGAGCTCGTGGAGGGCCGGGGTGCCGCCGGACTCCAGCACCTCGAGCGGGTCCTCGTCGTCGGTCACCGGCAGCAGCGCCGGGAAGTAGCGGACGTTCTCCTCGAAGAGGTCGAACACCGAGGTGATCCACCGCTCGCCGAACCACACCCGTGGCCGGACGCCCTGGGCCTTGAGCTCCTCACTGCGGGTGTCGGTCGCCTGCTCGAACAGCGGGATGCGGGTCTCGCGCCACAGCTCCTTGCCGAGCAGGTAGGGCGAGTTGGCCGACACCGCCAGCTGCACCCCGGCGATCGCCTGCGCGGCGTTCCAGTGAGCGGCGAACTGGTCCGGAGACGTCTGCACGTGGAACTGCGTGCTGGTGCAGGCAGCCTCCGGGACGATCGAGTCCGAGGTCGTGACCAGTCGCTCCCGTCCCGAGATGCTGATGGTGATGTCCTCCCCGCGCGCGGCGAGGATCTGCTCGGACAGCAGGTTGTAGCGCGGGTTGGAGCTCAGGGACGAGACGTTCATGTGCCCCTCGGCCAGCGTCGGGAGGATCCCGATCATGACCTGGTGGGCGCCGACCTGCGAGCCCTTCTCCTCCGCGTCGTTGAGCGAGCGGCGCAGGCTCTTCTCGAACTTCGAGAGGCCGCCCTCGCGCAGCTTGGCCGGGGCCACGTTGATCTCGATGTTGAACTGGCCGAGCTCGGTCTGGAAGTCGGGGTCGGCGATGGCCTCCAGGACCTCGGCGTTCTTCAGCGCCGGGTCGCCCGCGTCGTCGATGAGGTTCAGCTCCATCTCGAGGCCCGTCATCGGGTCGTCGGTGTCGAAGGCGGCCTCGCGGAGCATGCGGGCGAACACGTCGAGGTTGCGGCGCACCTTCTCGCGGTGGCGCGTCCGGTCGGCGCGGCTGAACTCCTGCTGGTCGACCTCTTCTCCCATGACGGCACCCTAGTCACGGGCCCCTCGCCCGGGAACCGTCCACAGGGCTGGTCTCACGCCGCCGGGTCACCGCTCACCCCCGGCTGCAGGGTCGCCCACGTGTCGGGCGGTGTCGCCGACTCGAGCAGCTGGGAGACCAGACCCGCGAGCGTGTGGCCGGGCTCGGCCTCCCGGCACCGGTCGACCGCGCACCACGACAGGGCGCCGTCCCCGGCGAGCCAGGCGGCGAAGGCCAGCACGGCAGCGGCACCGGCGACGTGCGAGGTGGGCAGTCGACGCACCGCGTCCGACCAGAGCTCGACCGCCCGTCGGGCGTCCGCCCGGTCGAGCCACGCCCAGGCCTCGTCGCGGCGCTCACCCGTCGTGACGCTGGCACAGACGGCTCCAAGCTCGGACCCCGAGAACGTCGTGCCGGCGCGGACGTGGCGACGCACCAGCGCCGTGAGGCCACCGGGCGGAAGGGGTGTCGCGCCCGGGAGGTGGGGCAGGCTCCGGGTGACCGCCGCCGCGTCGGGCGCGACCGTCTCGCGCAGCGCTTCCCTGCTGGCGTGCGTGACCCTCCCCTCGAAGACGGACCTCGCGGTGAACGGGTGCTCGGCGCGGGTGAACGGAACGCCGCGGTAGGCAGCCAGCGGCGCCCCCGGCAGCACGGCGTACCAGTGGTCGTCATGGACGCGCAGCACCTCTCGCACTTCGATGCCGGCAGCCGTGAACTCCTCGTGGACCGACCAGGCCGCCTCGTCGGCGACCGTGGTGTCGTCGTCGTAGACCACCACGACGACGTCGCGCACGCCGTTGCGCCGGGCGGCGCGCAGCAGCGCCTCGACGACGTTGTCGACGTCGTCGGGGTCGTGGGGCAGGTCGACGCGGGCGTGCATGCCGCCACCGGAGGCGCCGACGCTCACGACGACGACGGACCGGTGCGGGACGAAGCCCATGGCGAGCGGCACGAAGACGGCGATGTCGCCCGGAGTGCGGACCCGCATCGGGATCGGCGCCGGGGTCGGGGTGGGCGGGGGGACGGGTGCGAGGTCGTGGGGTTCCATGCCGGTGACGCTTCCCGGAGCCACCCACTCTCCACGCCTCGTCGTCGAGGTCCCTGTGGACAGGCGGCTGCCGGGGGCGTCTGTGGACGGTTCGTGGTCCACGACCGGCGCCCGGGGGCGTCCCCGGACGGCGGGAGGGTGCGGGAGGATGGGCCCCGTGACGACGCAGTCCTCCTCCGGCCGCACCGGCTGATGCGCAGCACCGCGTCGATCCTGCACCTGGACCTGGACGCCTTCTTCGCCGCAGTCGAGCAGCGCGACAAGCCGTCGCTGCGCGGCAAGCCGGTCATCGTCGGGGGCACCGGGGGGCGCGGCGTGGTCTCCACCGCGTCGTACGAGGCCAGGAAGTACGGCGTGGGGTCCGCGATGTCGACCCGCGAGGCCCGTGCCCGGTGTCCGCACGCCGCCTTCCTCAGCGGTCGCTTCCATGCCTACCGCGAGACCAGCTGGCGGGTCATGCAGGTCCTGCGTGAGCTGTCGCCCCTCGTCGAGCCGCTCTCGCTCGACGAGGCGTTCGTCGACCTCGCGGCAGCCGGCCTCCCCGACCTCGAGGTGGCGACCGTGACCGAGGCGGGCGCCGAGCTGCGTCGGCGGGTGCAGGAGGTGACGGGCGGGCTGACCGCGACCGTGGGCATCGCGTCGTCGAAGTTCCTCGCAAAGGTCGCCAGCGAGCTCGACAAGCCCGACGGCATGACGGTCGTCCCGCCGGGCACGGAGCTCGACCTGCTGCGACCGATGAAGGTGAAGGTCATCCCTGGCGTGGGTCCGGCCACCAACGAGCGACTGCGACGCGCCGGCATCCACACCGTCGCCGAGCTCGAGGCCGTCAGCGAGGACGAGCTGGTGCGCCTGCTCGGCCAGGCGCAGGGCCACGGGCTGTGGCAGCTGGCGCGGGCGCAGGACTCCCGCCCGGTCGTCGCCGAGCGGGAGGCGAAGTCGATCAGCGTCGAGGGCACGTACGACAGCGACCTCACGGACCGCAGGCTGATGGAGGGGCTCCTGACGCGGCAGGCGCGCGAGGTGGGCACGCGCATGCGCAAGAACGGGTCGTCCGGCCGCACGGTCACCATCAAGGTGCGACTCCACGACTTCACCACCCTGAGCCGGTCGAGCACGCTCGCGAGCCCGACCGACGACGGCGCGACCATCGCTCGCATCGCGCGGTCGTTGCTCGCCGACCTCGACACGACCGGCGGCGTGCGCCTGCTGGGCGTCGGGGTCTCCGGCCTCGCCGACTGGGTGCAGGAGGACCTGTTCGGCGAGACCGGCGAGGAGGAGGACGTCGAGGTCGTGGTGCCCGATCCGCCGCGACGCGCCTGGCCCCCCGGCGCCGACGTGGTGCACGACGAGATGGGGGCGGGCTGGGTGTGGGGTTCCGGCGCGGGTGTGGTGACCGTGCGGTTCGAGACCGCCGACACACCTCCGGGACCGGTGCGCAGCTTCCGCGCCGACGACCCTGCCCTGCACCGCTTCGAGCCCCCGGCCGAGGACTGAGGCACACCTGCGTCACACGAGGCGCAGCACGACCTCGTCCCCGGGACGCAGCTGCGCGCAGGTGTCGAGGTCGTCGTCGACGACCACCCCCACGACCGGGTAGCCGCCCGTCGTCGGGTGGTCGGCCAGGAACACCACGGGCTGGCCCGACGGCGGCAGCTGGACGGCGCCGAGGACGATCCCCTCGCTGGCGAGCTCGCCGCCACGCCGCTCCAGCCGCGGTCCCGCCAGCCGCAGCCCGATGCGGTCGCTGTCCGAGGCGACGGCGTACGACGCCCCGTCGAGCCGCGTCCATCCCGCTGGGTCGAGCCAGTCGGCCCGTGGCCCGCGGCGCAGGTGCAGCACCGGCTCGCGCGGTCGTACGACGACAGCAGCAGGCGGCTCCGGCAGCGGACCGGCCGGCCCGAGCGGGAGCCGGTCGCCCGCCGCGAGCCGTGGGGGTCCCACCCACGCGAGCGTGTCGGTCGAGCGGGAGCCCAGCACCGGTGCGGCCACGATCCCGCCCGCGAAGGCCACGTAGGACCGCACCCCGCTCGCCGCGGGTCCTACCGACACCAGCGCCCCGGCGGGCACCGTCACCGGTGCGCCATGGGCGACGGCACGTCCCGCGACCCGGACCGCGCAGGCCGCGCCGGTCACCGCCAGCGTCACCGCCCGGTGCGGCCGCAGCACGACGCCGCCGGCGGTGGTCTCCACGACGGCGTCGTCCGGGCCGCCACCGACGAGGCGACGGGCCAGGGCCGCAGCACCCCGGTCGAGTGCCCCGGCGCGGGGGACCCCCAGGTGGGCCCATCCCCGCCGGCCGCGGTCCTGCAGCGTCGAGAGCGGGCCCGGGTCGACCACCTCCACCACTGCCGGTGCGTCGGGGACGGGGCCGGACGCTGTCACGCCCGGACCTCGAACCGCACCCGGGTGCCCGGGGCGAGGAGCGCCGGCTCGGCACGCCCGACGTCCCACAGGTCGGCGTCAGTGGTGCCGATCAGCAGCCACCCGCCCGGTGACGCGGTCGGGTAGACGCCGCACCAGGTGTCGGCGAGCGCGACCGACCCGGGCGCCACCCGGGCTCGGGGTGACGCCAGCCGGGGCACCTCGCGGTCGGCGGGCAGGCCCGCGAGGTAGGCGAAGCCGGGGGCGAAGCCGCAGAAGGTGGACGTGAACTCCAGCGACGTGTGGAGGTCGACGACCTCTTCCGTCGTGCATCCCCAGTGGTCGGCGACCCGGGCGAGGTCGGGGCCCGAGTAGCGCACCGCGAGCCGCACCAGCTGTCCTGGTGAGGCATGGTGCTGGTCCGCCCACCGCGGCAGCAGCTCGCGCACCGCCGCCGGGTCGGCACCGTCGACCAGGACGGTCCGCGCCGCCGGCACGACCTCCTCGGCCGCGAGCCCCGAGGCACGGACCCAGGCGGCGAGCGCGGCCGCCGCGACGGCGTCCTCGACCTCGACGAGGCAGGCGCGCGGCCCGACGTCGACGACCTCCACGTCGGTCATTGTCCCCCCAGCGTCCACCGGCGAGGAGTTGCCCACGGGCCACGGGGTTTGGCAGCCTCGTGGGTGCACACAGGTGAGGGGCTCCCGACGGTATGAGCGTCAGGAGCCCCTCGATGTGATCGGGATGGTGACGTCCGATCCACCGAACCGGTCTCCCGGCCCCCACAGTCCCCGCCACCGGGCCTGCGCGGCGAGCAAGTCGCCGTCTGGAGCTGTTCGTCCGATCCGATCCCCGATCCCGCCGGAGCGGTGTCGGTAGGAGAGTTCTACGTCGTCCGAGCGCCGCCCCGCAAGGGGTCCCGCGGACAAACCTGCGGTCCCACAGGGTTCCCCACAGAAGTCGTGCGCTGCTCCACAGCCTGGCGCCGACCCTCCACAGCCGAGGGGTCAGCCTGTGGAGGACCAGCAGGAGGTCACGACGAGCCCGGCCGCCTCGAGCGCATGACGTACGGCAGCCGCCGTCCGCACCGCTCCCGGGGAGTCACCGTGCACGCACACCGAGTCGACGGCGGCCGCCAGCTCGACCGCCCGCGCCGCCACCCGGTCGGGGTCGGTCACCAGGGCGCCCGGCCGGTCGCGCGGGAGGAGCCCGCCGTCGGCGTCGTAGCCCCGGTCGGGGAAGCCCTCGAGCCGCGCGCCCCGGCCGCGCGCCCGGGCCATGGAGAGCAGTACCGAGCCGGGCATGCCCATCACGGGGAGTGCGCCCGACCCGTCGAGCACGGCCCCTGCCTGGTCCTCGTCGCGGGCCACCCGGTGGTAGAGCGCGCCGTGCGGCTTCAGGTAGGCCACCGCGCCACCCTCGGCCGCGGCGATGGCCGAGAGGACGCCGACCTGCTCGGCCACCTGCTCGCGCAGGACGTCGCCCGGGACGTCGAGCTCGACGCGGCCGAAGCGCGCGCGGTCGGCGTACGACACCTGCGCGCCGAGCGTCACCCCGCGTCGTACGGCGCCGGCACACACGGCCCGCATCGTCGCGGGCGTCCCGGCGTGGAACCCGCAGGCCACGTTGGCGCTCGTGACCACGGCGAGCAGGCCGTCGTCGTCGGTCACCTCCTCGCCCAGGTCGGCGTTGAGGTCGACCCGTCCCGGGCCGTCGGCGGTGTGCATGGGGCCAGTCTCCCCGGGGAACCCCTGAGAAGTCCCTGAGAGTTGGTCGATGTTGCAACTCCGGTGGGTACTGGCTCGTCAAGGCAGATGAAGGCACCACATCCGGGGCGGGGAATCCCGCGGCGGACACAGGCGTTGGAACAGATGTGCGACACCGGGGTGATCGCACGAGAGCAGGAGGACGAGATGAGCACCGCACAGGCAAAGCGCACCACCACCACTCGTGAGATCGAGGGCCGCGACAGCGTGGGCCTCTACCTCGACGAGATCGCTCGCACCCCGCTGCTCGACGCCGAGACCGAGGTCGAGCTGTCCAAGACCATCGAGGCCGGCCTGCTGGCCCAGCACCTCCTCGACACCGGTCGCGTCGGCCGCCGCAAGGGCGGTGCACCGATGAGCGCCAACGAGGCCGAGCTCGAGTGGCTCGCCGAGCAGGGCCGGCTCGCCGTCGACCGCTTCATCGAGGCCAACCTGCGCCTGGTCGTCTCCATCGCTCGCAAGTACGGCCGCTCGCAGATGCCGATGCTCGACCTGATCCAGGAGGGCAACACCGGCCTGATCCGCGCGGTCGAGAAGTTCGACTACACCAAGGGCTACAAGTTCTCGACCTACGCCACGTGGTGGGTCCGCCAGGCGATCACGCGCGGCATCGCGCAGCAGGCCCGCGTCGTACGCCTCCCCGTGCACGTCGTGGAGGAGCTCAACCAGGTCGGCAGCGCCCGACGCACGCTCGAGCGCCAGCTCGGCCGTGACCCGGAGCCGCAGGAGATCGCGACCGAGCTCGGCATGGACGTCGACCGGGTCCTCGACCTGATGAGCTGGGGACGCGACCACGTCTCGCTGGACACGCCGGTGGACGAGGACGGCGACACCTCGCTCGGCGACCTGATGGCGCAGGAGACCGCGCCCGGCCCGGACCTCAACGTCCTCGACGCCGAGGCCCGCCAGCGCCTGGAGGACCTCGTCGGGATCCTCGACGAGCGGTCCGCCGACATCGTCCGCGCCCGCTACGGCCTCGCGGACGGCCGCCAGCACAAGCTCGCCGACATCGGTGCCCGCCACGGCATCTCCGCAGAGCGGGTCCGCCAGCTCGAGCGCGAGGCGCTGCAAAAGCTCCGTCGCGCCGGGGACCCGGACCTCGCGGCCTGATGGCACGCTCCTGGCTGCGTTCTCGTCGCTCGACGGCCCGCTCCGCTCAAAGGCCGCCTTCGCTCCTCCGCCTTGCCAGGCACGCACCCTCAGACCGCGACATAGCCTGATGCACGCGTCCTGATGCTCGCTGGCTGAGCCTCAGTACGCCGCGGACTCCAGGTCCGCGCTCGCGGCCCGTGCCCGCTCGACCACGTCGGCGGGGACGGGCCGTTCGCGTGCCACCCGGGCCTGCCACAGCTGGACGGCGACCACCCGGGCGGCGGCCTCCTCGACCCGCGCCCGCGACACCACGCCCGAGTCGATCGCGTCCGTGACGATCTGGTGCGTGGTCGCCGTGTCGACCGGCATGAGGAGCAGGTCGGCACCGGCCTGCAGCGCCTGCAGGGCCGGCGTCGGGCGCCCGCCGACGGCACCCATGCCGAGCGAGTCGGTGATCGTGACGCCCTCGAAGCCGAGGTCGTCGCGCAGCAGGTCGTAGACCTCCGGGGCCATGCTCGCGGGCACGCCCGGCGCGATGTCGGTGAGGTCGAGGTGGCTCAGCATCACGGCGGGCGCGTGCTGGCGGATCGCCGACTCGAAGGGCGGCAGGTCGTGCGCCTCGAGCTCGGCGAGGGTCGAGTCGAGCACCGGCAGCGTGTCGTGGCTGTCGCTGGTCGCGCCGCCGTGGCCCGGGAAGTGCTTCACGGTGGACACCACACCCGCGTCGTCGTAACCCTTGATGGCGGCACCGACGGCCTGGGACGCGAGCCGGGGGTCCTGCGAGGGCGAGCGGGCACCGATCGTCGGGTCGGCGGCGCCGATCGTCACGTCGGCGACCGGGGCGAAGACCCAGGTGAATCCGAGGTCGCGCAGCTCGAGGCCGGTGGTGAGGGCCGCGGCGCGGGTCACCCGACGGCCGAGGCGGGCGTCCGCCGCGATCGCGAGCCCGGCCGACTGGAAGTGCGGGAAGTCGGTGGCGATGCCGCGCAGGTGGGAGACGTAGCCGCCCTCCTGGTCCACCCCGATCACGGGCGGAAAGTCCCGGTCGTCGGCCTTCGCGGCGTCCGCCAGCGCCGAGGTCATCGCGAGCACCTGGTCGCGGTCGGTGACGTTGTCGCCCGTGACCGAGACGCCGGCGAGGTGCAGGTCACGGAGCATGCGGGCCGGCTCCTGCGGGTCCGTGCCGTGGAAGCGCCCGACGATGACGCCGCCGGCGAGCTGCTCGGAGCTCCAGGTCGAGACGAGCTCCTGCGCCTGCTCCAGCTCCCCCGTCGTCGGCCCCCACGACGTCGGGGTGTCGGGGTCCTCGGTCGCCTCCGCCTCCGGCGAGGCGGGGGCTCCGGTCCCCGACGCCGGCGCCGAGGACGACGGCGTCGAGGTGGCGGGCTCGGCGTCGTCGGGCGCCTGGCCGAGTCCGGCGCACCCGCTCACGAGCAGGACGCCCGTCGCGATCACGGCCAGTCGGGGTCGGATCGAGAACACGCCCGGGAGGTTACCCGTCCGAGCCTCGCGAGCCGGAAACGTCAGGCCCGTCGCGCGAGCTCGTCGTGGATCGCCTCGACCTGCCGGCGGAGGTCGGCCAGCGACCCGGTGTTGTCGACGACGTGGGTGGCGATCGCGAGCCGCTGCTCGCGGGTCGCCTGTGCGGCGATGCGGGACTCGGCGTCCTCACGCGTCCAGCCCCGGTCCTCCACCATCCGCTGCACCTGCAGCTCGGCGGGTGCGTCGACCACGACGACCGCGTCGAAGGACCCGGCTCGCCCGACCTCGGCGAGGAGCGGGATGTCGTGCACGACGACCGCGTGCTCGGGCGCCGCGGCCTCGAGCTCGGCGCTGCGCCGGTGGACCAGGGGATGGATGATCGCCTCCAGCCGGCCCCGGGCGGCGGGGTCGGCGAAGACGAGGGCGCCCATCGCCGGCCGATCGAGGTCGCCGTCCGACGTGAGCAGGTCCGGGCCGAACTCCTCGACCACCGCTGCCAGCCCGGGTGTCCCCCTGGCGACGACCTCGCGGGCGATGAGGTCGGCGTCGATCACGACGGCGCCCAGCTCGGCGAGGATCGCCGACACCGTGCTCTTCCCCGAGGCGATGCCGCCGGTCAGGCCGACACGAACGGTCACAGGTCCTCCCCCACGACGACGGCCAGGATCTCGTGGAGCGTACGACGCTGGGCGGGAGTGAGCACGTCGAGGACCCGCTGCGACGCGTCGCGGCGTACGTCGTCGATCTGCGCCACCAGCCGCTGCCCGGCGTCCGTGGGCACCAGGAGGGTGGCCCGACGGTCGGTCGGGTCCGGCTCGCGCCGCACCCATCCCCGGTCCTCCAGCGCGTCGACGACCTCGGTGGCCGAGCGAGGCGCGATGCGGAGCGCGTCGGCGAGGGCGGAGGGACGCATCCCCTCAGCACCCGCCACGACCCGCAGCGCGCGGGCCTGACCCGGAGTCACCTCCCAGCCGGCGAGCGCCTCGACGTGGGCGCGTCGTACGCGTCGCGCCAGCGCCATGACCAGGTCGCCGGTCGCCGGCTCGTGGCCCTCGTGATGTCCCGGGTCGTGCCCCACGGGAATACCTCCGCCCCACAGCAGGTTGGTACCTCATGATGAGGTTACCTCATCACTTCGATCTCAGAGAGGAGCTGGTCGGATGGCTGACCACACCGACTCCCGAGCCCACGCCGACTCGTCCGGCCGCCGCCGCGGCGGCCGTCCAGATCCCGCCGACCTGCGGCAGCTGGCCGACTCCCCCGTGTCGCTGCGCCGCATCGCCCGGCTGTTCACCCCGCACCGTGCCACCCTCGCCGTGGTGGTCGCACTCATCGTGCTGAGCTCCCTCGTGGGGCTCGCGCAGCCGTTCCTCGTCCGGCACGTGATCGACGAGGCGCTCCCCCGGCAGGACGTCGGCCTGCTGCTGCTCCTCGTCGGCGCCATGCTCGCCGTCGCGGTCGCCACCGCCGTCATCGGCGTCGTGCAGACCTGGCTCTCCACCGCGGTGGGCCAGCGCGTCATGCACCGCCTGCGCAGCGACCTGTTCGCCCACCTGCAGCGACAGTCCCTCGACTTCTTCACCCGCACCCGCGGCGGCGAGGTGCAGTCCCGCCTGGTCAACGACATCGGCAGCATGCAGGGCGTCGTGACCCAGACGGCGACCTCCATCGCCGCCAACGTCACCGTCGTGGTCGGCACCGCCGTGGCCATGGTGGCCCTGAGCTGGCGGCTCGCCCTCATCTCGCTGGTGGTGCTGCCGCCGGCCGTCCTGCTGACCCGCCAGGTCGCCCGCATGCGGCACCGGATCACCGGGGAGCGCCAGCGCCGGCTCGCCGACCTCCACGTGCAGATCGAGGAAGGGCTCTCGGTCAGCGGCGTGCTGCTCAGCAAGACCCTCGGCGCCTCGCCGCGCCTGACCGCGCGGTTCGAGGAGACGTCGTCCGACCTCGTCGGGCTCGAGATCCGCTCCCGTCTCGCCGGGCGCTGGCGGATGGCGACGATGAACGTCGTCTTCGCCGCCGTGCCCGCCGCGATCTACCTCGCCGCCGGCTTCCCGGCCACGTCGGGCGGGATGACCATCGGCACCCTGGTCGCCTTCATCGCCCTCCAGGGCACCCTCTTCCGGCCGCTCATGGGGCTGCTCAACGTGGGTGTCGACCTCACCGCGTCCCTCGCGCTCTTCAGCCGCATCTTCGAGTACGCCGACCTCCCGGTCGACCTCGTCGAGCCCGAGGAGCCGGTCCGGCTCGACCCACGACGCGTGCACGGCGAGGTGCGGTTCGAGGGCGTCGGCTTCTCGTACGACGGCGAGCGCGCGGTGCTGTCCGGCATCGACCTCGTCGTCCCCGCGGGCGGCACGCTCGCGCTGGTCGGCGAGACCGGCAGCGGCAAGTCGACGCTCGCCTCGCTCGTGCCGCGACTGCACGACGCGACAGCCGGGCGCGTGCTGGTCGACGGGGTGGACGTCCGCGACCTGGCGGCGACCGACCTGGCCGCGGTCGTCGGCGTGGTCACCCAGGAGACCTACCTGATGCACGCCAGCGTGCGCGACAACCTCCGCCACGCGCGCCCCGACGCCACCGACGCCGAGATCGAGCAGGCCTGCCGCACGGCCCGCATCCACGACGTCATCGCCTCGCTGCCCGACGGCTACGACACGGTCGTGGGCTCGCGCGGGCACCGGTTCTCCGGTGGCGAGCAGCAGCGGCTGGCCATCGCCCGCACGCTGCTGCGCGACCCCGCCGTGCTGGTCCTCGACGAGGCGACGAGCGCACTCGACAACGAGACCGAGCGGGCCATCCTGGCCACCCTCGACGAGGTGACGCGTAGCCGTACGACGATCACCATCGCGCACCGGCTCTCCACCGTCCGCAACGCCGACCAGGTCGCCGTGCTCCGCGCCGGGCACGTCGTGGAGCTGGGCACCCACGAGGAGCTGCTGCTCCTCGGAGGTCGCTACGCCGACCTGGTGCGCGGCGGCCTGGGCGCCGAGCCCGCGGCAGCCTGACGCGTCAGGCTGCCGTCTCGCCGGCCGCCTTCTCCGCCGCCGCCAGGAGCACGCACGTCGCGACCGCCTCCATCGCCGCGGTGACCT
The DNA here is from genome assembly GCF_057656315.1 of Nocardioides sp. Soil_C_8. Lineage (NCBI taxonomy): Bacteria > Bacillati > Actinomycetota > Actinomycetes > Propionibacteriales > Nocardioidaceae > Nocardioides > Nocardioides sp. Soil_C_8. The sequence continues at coordinate 423,510 of NZ_JBDGKQ010000003.1, read as the reverse complement.
CGGCGAGGGGAGGCATCGTGGGGGCGAGCCGGATGTTCGTGTCGTCCGGGTCCTGCTTGTAGGGGAACGACGACCCGGCGGGCGTCAGCGCGACGCCGGCCTCCTTGGCGAGGGCCACGACCCGGCTGGCGGTCCCGGGCACGACGTCGAGGTTGACGAAGTAGCCGCCGGTCGGGGTGTTCCACGTCGCGACGTCGCGGCCACCGAGCCGCTCCGAGAGCACGCGGTCGACCTCGGCGAACTTCGGCCCGATGATCTCGCGGTGCCTGGCCATGTGGTCGCGCACGCCCTGGGGGGAGCCGAAGAACTCGGCGTGCCGCAGGTGGTTGACCTTGTCGGGGCCGATGGAGCCGTTGCCGAGGTGACCGAGGTACCACCCGACGTTGGCGCCGGAGGCCGCGAGGAACGCGACGCCCGCGCCGGCCCAGCTGATCTTCGAGGTCGAGGCGAACATGATCGGCCGGTCCGGGTGACCCGCGGCCGAGGCGAGGGTCAGGATGTCGGCGCTCTTGGCCTCCTCCTCGGTGAGGTGGTGCAGCGCGTAGGCGTTGTCCCAGAAGATCTTGAAGTCCGGCGCCGCGGTGGGCATCGCGGCCAGCCGGGCGGCGACGTCCTGGCTGCAGATGGCGCCGGACGGGTTGGCGTACGTCGGGACGATCCACATGCCCTTGATGCTCGGGTCGTCGGCGACGAGGGCAGCGACCGCGTCGACGTCGGGACCGTCGTCGTTCATCGGGACGGTGAGCATCTCGATCCCGAGGCTCTCCAGCAGGGTGAAGTGCCGGTCGTAGCCCGGGACCGGGCACACGAACCGGACCTTGTCCTCCTTGCCCCACGGCCGCTCGGAGTCGACCGCGCCGAAGAGCATCATCCAGACCAGGCAGTCGCGCATGACGGAGAGGCTCGAGTTGCCGCCGGCGACGACCTGGTCGGGCTCGACCCACAGCAGCTCGGCGAACATCTCCCGCAGCTCGCGCAGGCCCTCGAGCCCGCCGTAGTTGCGTACGTCGACCCCGCTGGCGGACTTCGTCGACGTCGGCATGCGCAGCATCGCGTCGGCGAGGTCGAGCTGCTGCGCCGACGGCTTGCCTCGCGTCAGGTCGAGCTTCAACCCCTGGGACTTCAGCTGCTCGTAGGCGGCCCGCTGCTCGTCGAGCAGCGCGGCGAGGTCGTCGGCGGACAGGTCGGCCAGCGCAGTCGCGTTCACGGCTCCAGCCTAGAGGTCGCCGCGCGCGCCGCGGTCGCCGTTCCTGCCCGTGGTACGCCGCTCCCCGGCGAGAGCAGAACGGTTGCAGGACGGGTGCAGCCAGGTGGGGCTCAGGCGGTCAGCCGGAAGGTCCGGCGGTACTCCTGGGGGCTGACCCCACGAGCGCGACCGAAGTGGTTGCGCAGGGTGGCGGCGTTGCCGAACCCGACCTCGGAGGCCACCCAGTCGATCGAGTGGTCGGTCTGCTCGAGCAGCTCCTGGGCGGCGCGCACCCGCTCACCGAGGATCCAGCTGTAGGGCGTCGTGCCGGTCTCCTCCTTGAAGCGCCGGGCGAAGGTCCGGGCCGACATGTGCATCTGGCGGGCGAGCGTCTCCACGTCGAGGTCCTCGGCGAGGTGGGAGCTGATCCAGGCCAGCAGCGGCGCCAGCGCCTCCGACTCGCAGACCGGCACCGGGCGCGCGATGTACTGGGCCTGGCCGCCGTCTCGGTGCGGGGGCACGACCATGCGTCGCGCGGTGGCAGCCGCGACCTTGGCGCCGAACTGCTGGCGCATCACGTGGAGTGCGGCGTCGAGGGCGGCGGCCGACCCGGCGCCGGTCACGATGGAGCCGTCCTGGACGTAGAGCACGTCGGGGTCGACGACCGCCTCCGGGTAGCGGGCCGCCAGCTCGGCGGCGTAGCGCCAGTGGGTGGTGCACCGACGCCCGTCGAGCAGCCCCGCCTCGCCCAGCATGAACGTCGCCGAGCAGTGGGCGAAGAGCATCGCGCCCCGCGCGTGGGCCGACCGGAGCAGCTCGGAGACCTCGGGCGAGGTGCCGCGGTGGTCGCTCTTGGGCGCAAGGCAGATCAGGTCGGCGTCAGCCGCCTCGTCGAGCCCGTGCTCGACGTGCAGGTCGAACCCCGCGCGTGTGCGCAGCCGACCGGGACGGGGGGTGACCACCTTGAAGTCGAAGACCGGGTTGTCGTCCTCGGGGTGGTAGGGCTCGGCCCACACCTCGCACAACGCGCCGAGGCCGAACGGCTCGGGCTGCTCCTGGACGACGACGGCGACCTTCTCCATGGCCGTAGCCTGCCACGAGTCTTGGCAGTAAATCAACTAATACTGGCATTCCTGCCACTGGTGGCAGGAAGTGAATGAGCGAATGATTGCTGCCATGAACACGATCATCGCCCTCATCGCCCTGGCCGCCGTCGTCGCACTGCTGGTCAGCTACGCCCGCCACGACCGGTTCGCCGGCCCCGCCTCCAGCGCGCACCCGATCGACGACCTCGGTCCCATCGAGGAGCGCTTCCACCTCGTCCCCCGCGCCTGAGGCGTTTCGACGAGCGCAAATCACCTTTTGCTTGACCTGACACAAAAGTCCCGCCTAGCGTGATGCGAGTCACACGGCCGTCTCGCCTGTGGCGCTCCTCGGACTCTCGGTTGTGGAAGGCGCATCATGCCTGTGCGGTCTCGTCAGCTCCTCGTCTCGCTGCTCGCCCTGGTGACCGGCCTGGCACTCGCCCAGGGGCTCACCGCCCCGGTGGCGGCCGCCGTGCCCGACCCGGTGCCTGACCGCGCCACCTCCGAGCCCACACCGTCGGCGTCCCCCGAGGAAGAGGGGAAGGGGAAGGCGCAGTCGAGGTCGACCAAGCGCGACAGCACCGCGACGTCGGGTGCCGCGGCGGCGGACGACCCGCCGGACCTCTCCAAGTTCCAGAAGGTCGTCCTCGGCCAGGGCACCGGCCTCGGCGAGGTCATGGAGCTGACCGTTGCTCCCGACGGCCGGGTCTTCTTCATCACCCGTGCCGGCGACATCTCGATGTACGACCCCGCCGACGGCAGCATCGAGATCATCATGAACAACCCCAGCCTCGGCGTCTGGAGCGGCCTCGAGGACGGTGGCCTCGGCATCACCGTCGACCCCGACTTCGCCGACAACGGCTGGATCTACGTCTACTACGCGCCGCTTCCCGCCTCCCACAACGCCAACCGGCTGGCCCGTCTCACCGTCGAGACCGCCGACGGCGAGACGTACATCGACAAGGAGTCGGAGAAGGTCATCCTCGAGGTCGGCACGCAGCGCAACGTCTGCTGCCACTCCGCCGGCTCGGTGCAGTTCGGCGACGGCGGCGTGCTCCACCTCGCCACGGGCGACAACACCTCCTCGTCCGACAACGACGGCTACTCCCCCCACGACGAGCGGCCCGGCCGCTCCGACTACGACGCCCAGAAGTCCTCGGCCAACACCAACGACCTGCGCGGCAAGATCCTGCGCGTCATCCCCCGCAACGACGACGCCGGTGACGTGAACCCGACCGCCGGTGACGGGATCTCGTACGACATCCCCGAGGGCAACCTGTTCGGCGAGGGCGGCGCCTACCCGTCCGCGCTCTACCCCCAAGCCGACCCGGCGAAGACGCGACCCGAGATATACGTGATGGGCCTGCGCAACCCCTACCGCCTCGGCGTCGACGCCGACACCGACGCCCTCTACTGGGGCGAGGTCGGCCCCGACTCGCGCGTGAACAGCCCCAACCGCGGCCCGCGCCACTTCGAGGAGTTCAACCGCACCGAGGTCCCGATGAACGGCGGCTGGCCCTACTGCGGCGGCGAGGTCGGCGACGACCTCACCAAGATGGACTTCGGCGGCGCCTACGTCGACTGGGACTTCGTGGCCAACCGCTACCGCACCAACCCCGACGGCACCCCCAAGCGTTTCCCCTGCAACGACCCCGAGCAGATGGCGGGCGTCAACGACTCCCCCAACAGCTCCGGGCTGCAGACCCTGCCGCCGATGACCGACGCGTGGATCCCCTACTCCGACGTCGCCCCCTACAAGTACCCCGCCGTCCAGGGCGCCACCCCCACCGGCGGGCAGGTCTACCGGCAGTCGCAGAACACCTCAGCCAAGGACACCGCCTTCCCGGCGCACTACGAGGGCTCCTACTTCATGTCGGAGATGAGCCGCGGCTGGATCAAGGAGGTGCGGATGGACGCCGAGGGCAACATCGCGTCCATCAACGACTTCATGAGCGGCTTCGTGGCGCCCGGTGACCTCGAGTTCGGACCCGACGGCTCGATGTACGTCCTGGAGTACGGCACCGGCTTCTTCTCCGGCTCCCCCCAGACCAAGCTCGTGCGCATCGACTACGCGATCAACGGCTCGGCCCCGGTCGCCCGCGCGAGCGCCGACGTGACCGAGGGTCCGGCCCCGCTCGCCGTCCAGTTCAGCAGCAACGGCACGAGCGACCCCGACGGTGACGACGTCACCTACGCGTGGGACCTCGACGGCGACGGCCAGACCGACTCGACCGACGCCAACCCGTCGTACACCTACGACTCCGTCGGCGACTACACGGTGCTCCTCACCGTCACCGACTCGACCGGCAAGTCCGCGACCGCGCAGGTCGTGGTCACCGTCGGCAACACCGCCCCCGAGGTCACCATCGAGCTCCCGTCCGACGGCGGCTTCTACGCCTCCGGCGACGACATCCCCTTCGTCGTCGACGTGCAGGACGCGGAGGAGACCGTCGACTGCCGCGAGGTGGTCGTCCAGGAGGGTCTCGGTCACGACATCCACGTGCACCCGAACCTGTCGGTCAACGGCTGTGAAGGCACGATCCGCACCGCGGCCTCGGCCGACCACGGACCCGACGCCAACACCTACGGCGTCCTCATCGCCACCTACCGCGACGGCGGGGCCAACGGCGGTGCCAACGCGTCCCTGCAGGGCAGCGACACCGTCATCCTCCAGCCCAAGCTCCGCCAGGCCGAGCACGCGACCAACCGTCAGGGCGTGGGCTACACGGGCTACGACGACAAGTCCGGCACCCGCCCCGGCGGTGGCGGCCTGATCACCGGCATGGGCAACAACGACTGGGTGATGTTCGACCCGATGAGCCTGGTCAACATGACCGACATCTCGGTCCGCTACTCCGGCGGACCGGCCGCCGGCGCCACCATCCAGGTGCGCGCGGGCGCAGCCAACGGCCCGGTCGTGGCGACCGTGCCGCTCGACGGTGGCACGCAGGGCCAGTACTTCTACAAGACCGTCAGCGCGCCCATCACGGCGCGTGACGCCGACCCGGGCGGCCGCCCGCTCTACTTCGTCTACGCCGGCAACGGCGAGATGAACTTCGACGAGTTCAGCGTCGCGGGCAAGGGCGTCGCGGGCAACACGTCGCCGGTGATCGCCTCGGCGACGGCCACACCGGCCGACGGGCTCGCCCCGCTGGAGGTCGACTTCGCGGCCGAGGCCAGCGACCCCGACGGTGACGACATCACCTACGCGTGGGACTTCGGGGTCGAGGGCACCGACGACGACACCGCCTCCACCGCCGACGCCACGTGGACCTACCCCGAGCCCGGGACGTACACCGCGACCGTGACCGTGAGGGACGCGACCGGCAAGAGCACGAGCAAGGCGGTCGACGTGACCGTGCGCCAGCCGTGCGCCACCGCTCCGACGCCCGACGAAGGCTACGAGCTGCTCTTCGACGGCACGGACGTGTCCGCGTGGAAGCAGGCCGGTCCCGGCGGCTTCACCGTCGAGAACTGCGCCCTCACCAGCTCGGGCGGCCTCGGCCTCTTCTGGTACTCCGAGCGCACCTTCGACGACTACGTGGTCAAGCTCCAGTTCAAGCTGTCCGACGAGGGTGACAACTCCGGCGTCTTCACGCGCTTCCCGGACCCGGGCGACGACCCCTGGGTCGCGGTCGACAACGGGCACGAGATCCAGATCAAGGAGGGCCAGCCCAACGACGAGCCGCAGAAGACCGGATCGGTCTACAACTTCGACCGTGAGGACGCCCGCAACGCCAAGCCGATCGGCGAGTGGAACGACTACGAGATCCGGGTGAGCGGTCAGACCTACACGATGACCCTCAACGGCCAGGTGGTGAACGAGTACACCTCCGACGGCACGCGTGGCACCGGCGGCTACATCGGCCTGCAGAACCACGGCACCGCGGACGAGGTGAGCTTCCGCAACATCCAGGTCAAGGAGCTCGAGGTCGAGGAGCCGTTCGTCAACACGCTGACGGCCGACCCGGTCCGCGGCGGCGCACCGCTCGCGGTGGACTTCACCGCCGAGGGCATCGACCGGCAGGACGACGCGATCACCTACGAGTGGGACTTCGGCGACGGGTCCGACCCGGTCACCGGGGCACCGGGCACGGTCTCGCACACCTACACCGAGGGCGGCACGTTCACCGCCGAGGTCACGCCCGTCGACGCCGACGGCAACCGCGGCCTGACCCGGACGACCGAGGAGATCACCGTCCTCGTCGACCCGGTCGCCACAGCGACCGCGACCCCGCGCTGCGGCGTGCTGCCGCTCGACGTCGACTTCGACGCCTCCGCGACCGACCCGCAGGACCAGGCCGTGACCTGGGCGTGGGACTTCGGCGTCGACGGCACGGACGACGACACCTCCACCGAGAAGTCGCCGACGTGGACCTACACCACGGCCGGCGAGTACACCGCGACGGTCACCGCGACCGACCCCGACGGCAACACCGGCACCAGCTCGGTGCGCATCGAGGTCCTCGCCGACGGCGAGTGCCGCCCGGTGGCCGACCTGTCGGAGCTGTTCAACAACGACGGCATCTCCACCGACGCCAACCCCGGTGACGGCAACTTCGACGGCGGCGGCTGGACCTTCGCCGCCGAGCTCCTCCCCCAGGCCGTCCAGCAGAACGGGGGCCCGGTCCGGATCAACGGCGTGGACTACGACTTCGGCAGCCCGGCCGACGGCCAGCTCAACAACGTCGAGTCCGACGGCCAGGTCGTCCCGCTGCCGACCGGCACCTACGACGAGCTGAGCATCCTCGCCACGGCCCACAACGGTGACGTGCAGAAGGAGGCGACGCTCGCCTACAACGACGGCACCACCGTCCAGGTCCCGCTCCGGTTCACCGACTGGGCCGTGACGCCGAAGTTCGGCGAGGAGATCGCCATCGACATGCCCTACCGCCACAACGGCGGCGGCGACACCTCGCCGCGGGTCATGATCTTCACCCAGCGGATCCCGCTCGAGGCCGGCAAGCAGCCCGACACGCTCACCCTCCCCGTCGACCCGAAGCTGCACGTCTTCGGGATCTCCGGGGTCCGCTCCGAGGAGCCCGCTCCTCCGTGCGAGCAGCCCGAGCGCTCCGACGAGTTCAACGACTCCGAGCTGCTCGACAACTGCCACTGGACGGTGCGCCGCCCCGACGAGACGGCGTACGACGTATCGGGTGGTGCGCTGCACCTGACGGCCCGTCCCGGTGAGTACAACGACACCGCCAACATCATCACCCAGCGCGCACCCGACGGTGCGTGGACGGCGACGACCAAGCTCACCTGGGACCCGACCGAGGCCGGCCAGCAGGCTGGACTCGTGGTCGCCGGCAGCGGCGGCTCCGGGTTCGCGAAGCTGACCTTCGTCGACAAGGGCAACGACAACGAGTGGATCGAGTTCCTCAAGTCGTCGAGCCCGAGCAACAACGACTTCCAGTTCAGCGGCAACTGGAACACCGGCGGCGGGAGCTTCGACGGGCCGTTCCTGCCCGGCGACTTCCCGACCACCTTCTGGCTGCGGTTCACCTCCGACGGCTCCCAGCTGCGCGGCTCCTACTCCACGGACGGCGAGGAGTTCACGCAGGTCGGCGACCCGCGCGCCCTGGCCGGGATCACCAACCCGCGCGTCGGGGTGATGGCGCTGAAGGGCGGCGCCCCGGGCGACCCGGTCGCCGACTTCGACTTCTTCCGCTGGTCCGGCGTCGAGCAGGGCGAGGACCCGACGGTGACCGCCACCGCCGAGCCCACCACCGGCACCGCGCCGCTGGACGTCGAGTTCAGCGCCGAGGGCACCGACCCCGAGGGCGGCGACCTCACCTACGCGTGGGACTTCGGTGTGGGCGGCACGCAGGACGACACCGCCGACACCGCCGACGCGAGCTGGACCTACACCGAGCCGGGCACCTACACCGCCACGGTGACGGTCACCGACCCCGACGGCCAGACCGGTGAGGACACCGTCGAGGTCGTGGTCGACGACCCCGCCGAGGGTCGCACCTGGGTCGTCGACGCGGTCGACGAGGCCCGCGGCAACTACTGGCGCTCGGTCGACACCGGAACCTCAACTGTGACCATCGAGGTCGGTGACACCGTCGAGTGGCAGTTCGACCAGGCCACCATGGGCCACGACCTGACCTCGCGCGACACCGACGCCACGTGGGACCCGCCGCTGCAGGAGTACCGCGGCCCGAACGGCGAGCCGGTGAGGTACACCTTCACCGAGCCGGGGACCTACCAGTACTGGTGCAGCATCCACGGCGCCACCATGACCGGCACGGTCGTCGTGGAGGAGCCGGCTGCGGACAACCAGCCGCCGACGGCGCAGCCGTTCGTCTCACCCCGCACGGGCGCCGCGCCGCTCTACGTCCACTTCGAGGCGCGGGCCAGCGACCCCGACGGCGACGCCCTCACCTACAAGTGGGACTTCGGCCAGAACGACGAGCCCTCGGACGAGTCGACGCTGTCGCACGCCCACGTGACCTACTCCGACCCCGGGACGTACACCGCGACCCTCGAGGTGAGCGACGACAAGGGCGGCGTCTACGAGGACGAGTTCGAGATCACCGTCACCGGTGAGGCGCCCCGCGTCCAGGCGACGGGCACACCGACGAGTGGCCGGGCCCCGCTGCTGGTCTCCTTCTCCGGCAACGCCCAGGACGACCAGGGCAACACCATCTCCTACCAGTGGGACTTCGGTGACGGCACGACCTCCATGGCCGGACCCAAGCCGCTGGCCCAGCACACCTACACCGAGCCGGGCACCTACCGGGCGGTGCTGACAGCGACCGACCCGGACGGCAACACCGGCACGGCCACGGTGCGCATCGACGTCGAGGCGCTGCCCGACATCGAGGCGACGGCCACCCCGGCGACCGGCGACGCACCACTGGACGTCGACTTCTCGACGGAGGTGACGACCGGCGGCGACTTCAAGGCGTTCGCCGACGGCACCGCCACCTACCCGGAGCTGAGCGGCACCGCCTCGATGGTCCGCTCGCGCGACACGACGGTCACGACGCTCGACGTCACCGGCCTCAAGGCCGACGCCGCGCACATGGTCCACGTGCACGAGCAGTCGTGCGCCGACGGCAACGGCGGGGCACACTTCCGCTTCGACACGAACCTGCCGTTCTCCGAGGACAACGAGATCTGGCTGCCGTTCACCAGCGACGCGGACGGGGCCAGCGGCGAGGTGGTCGTGACCAGCGACCAGCGGGCCGGCTCCAAGGCGATGGCGATCGTGATCCACGACCCGGACAACCCGTCCAAGCGCATCGGCTGCGTCGACCTCGACCCCAGCACCGACGGGCTGACCTACGCATGGGACTTCGGTGACGGCGAGGAGGCCGAGGGTGCCGACCCGACGCACACCTACACCGAGCCCGGCACCTACGAGGCCACGGTGACGGTGGGCAGCCAGGACGGCACCGACGAGGTCACCGACACGGTGGAGGTCGTCGTCGGCGGCGACGACCCGACCGACCCGGCCGCGTCGACCGTCACGGCCACCGCAACGCCGGCGGAGGTCACGGTGGGCGACACCACCACGGTGTCGGTCGAGGTCGAGGCCGACGGCGCGACCCCCGCCGGGCAGGTCACCCTCACCGGTGGCGGGAAGTCCTACGGACCGACCGCGCTCGAGGGTGGCACCGCCACCTTCACGGTGGGCCCGTTCACCGAGCCCGGAGCGGTCGAGCTCACGGCGTCGTACGCCGGCAACGACGACGTCGCGGCGGGCGAGGACAAGGTCACCGTCACGGTCAGGGCCAAGCCCGCTCCCGGTGACACCACACCTCCGGAGACCACCATCACCGACGGCCCGAAGGGCCAGGGGCGAGGACCGGCGGCGACGTTCACGTTCACCTCGTCCGAGCCGGGCAGCACCTTCCAGTGCAGCCTCGACGGCGGCGCCTGGGCCGCGTGCAGCTCCCCGGCGACGTTCACCAGGCTCGCGCAGGGCGAGCACGAGCTCCGGGTGAGGGCCACCGACAAGGCGGGCAACACCGACGCCACGCCGGCATCGCGCTCGTGGACGGTCGACCGGGGCAAGCCCAAGGTCAAGGTGCTGAAGGGCAGCACGGCGACCATGGACCGCACGCCCACGGTGCGGGCGCGCCTCAGCGACCGGTACGACGACATCCGGGCGCGCGACGTCACCGTGCGCTTCGGCGGCAAGAAGGCCGCGTCGGTGCGGGTCACCCGCAAGGGCCTCCTGGTCGCGACGTCGAAGACGCTCGCACCGGGTCGGCACCGCGTCGTGCTGGTGGTCCGTGACGAGGCCGGCAACAAGCGCGTCGTCCGCTGGTGGCTCACCGTGCGCCGCTGACGGCCGAGCACTCACTCCCGCACCCGCCGGTGTCCCCGGCGGGTGCGGGCGCAGGCACAATGCGTCCATGGTCGGAGCCGGCGGGGGTGACAGGCTCGTCGCCGGTGACCGGGTGGCGCTGCTGCTCCCCGGCTCGCCGGCGTACGTCGACCTGGTGCTCACGCTGCTCGCCGACGGCGTCTTCCCCGTCCCGCTCGACCCCGCGCTCACCGAGGCCGAGCGCGACCGCATCCTCGAGCCGATCGCTCCCGACCTGCTCGTGACCTCGCAGGCACAGGTCGACCAGTTGCTCGCGTCCCGCCCGGGACGGTCCCGCTCGCTGCCCCTCGGCCGGCCGATCCACTGCACCAGCGGCACGACCGGGACCCCGAAGGGCGTCTGGTCCGGGCTGCTCCCGCAGCCGGCCGCCGCGGCGCTCGTCGCCGAGGAGCGGGACCTGTGGGGGTTCGCCCCCGACGACGTCAACCTGGTGCTCAGCCCGCTGCACCACTCGGCGCCGCTGCGCTTCGCGACCGGCACCCTGCTCGCCGGCGGCCGCATCGTGGTGCCGGGGAAGTTCGACCCCGCGGTGGTCACGGCAGCGATCGAGCGCGAGCGCCCGACCACGATGTTCTGCGTCCCGACGCACCTCCAGCGGCTCTTCACGCACTGGGACGCCGTCGGCGTGCCCGACCTGTCGTCGTTCCGCCTCGTGGCGCACGCCGGCGCCCCGTGTCCCGCGCCGGTCAAGCGTCGGCTGGTCGAGCTGTTCCCCGACGGGTCGACGTGGGAGTTCTACGGCTCGACCGAGGGCCAGTTCACCGCCTGCCGCTCCGAGGAGTGGCTGCGCCGCCCCGGCACGGTGGGCCGCGCACGCCCCGGCCGGATCCTGTCCACCGACGACGACGGGCGCATCTGGTGCGCCGTGCCGGAGCACGCCCGGTTCACCTACCTCGGCGCGCCCGAGAAGACCGCCGCCGCGTGGCGGGAGACGCCGGACGGGCCTGCGTTCACGGTCGGCGACGTCGGGACCGTCGACGCCGACGGCTACCTCCACCTCGACGGGCGACGCACCGACCTGATCATCACCGGCGGGGTCAACGTCTACCCGCTCGAGGTCGAGAACGCGCTGCGCGAGGTCACCGGCGTCGTCGACGTCGCTGTCTTCGGCGTCCCCGACCCCGACTGGGGCCAGCGCGTGTGCGCCGCCGTCGTCGGCGACGTCACGACCGACGCGCTCCGCTCGCACGCGCGGGAGGTGCTGGCGCCGGCCAAGCGTCCCAAGGACTACGTGCGCGTGCCCGACCTGCCGATGACCGCCACCGGCAAGGTACGGCGCGACGCCCTGCCCCGCGTGCTCTGACGGGTCAGGCGTCCCAGACCGGGCCGACCTGGTCGACGAGGTCGCGGGACTGGCGCAGGCCCGCCTCGGCCGCGACGGCGCGCTTCGCCGGGTCGAGCAGGTTGCGGCCGAACGCGGCAAGCGCGTCGGCGTCCGGCGTCACGACCGACCAGGCGCGCGGCCCCACGCGCTCGAGCTGGGCGCGGATGGACACCTTCTTGCTCACCGAGCGCGGGAGCGGGGCGAGCACGACGACCCGCTCGGCACCGGCGGCCACGTCGACGTTGGCCGTGGACCGCATGCCGCCGTCCATGTAGGTGCGGCCGTCGATCTGCACGGGCGGCCACACGGTGGGGACGGCGCAGCTGGCGGCGACGGCCGCCACCAGGTCCACCCCCGAGTCGGGCCGGAACACGGCGAACTCTCCGCTGGCGGTGTCGACGGCCGTGATGCGCAGGTCGCGGTCCGGCCAGTCGTGGACCGGGAGCCGGGCGCGGATGACGCCCTCGCGGTCGACGCTCCCCGGGGCGTGGGACGCGTGGGCGACCCGGCCCACCCGGGCCAGCTTGTCGCGGCCGGTCCCGGGCAGCACGTAGGGCGGGACGAGCTTGAGCGCGGCGATGCGGGAGAGCCGGCCGCCGAGCTCGGCGTCGGCGGGCTCGAGCTGGGCGGCGTAGAGCTCCTCGAGCGGCAGGCCGTTGGTCACCTGCGCGCCCACGACCGACCCGGCGGAGGTGCCCACGACGATGTCGGCCCCGGTCAGGTCGATCCCGGCCCGCGCCAGCCCGGTGAGGACCCCGAGCTCCCAGGCGATCCCGGTGATGCCCCCGCCGCCGAGCACCAGTGCCGACGTTCCGCGTCCTGTCATGGGCCCAGTTCTATCGGACCGGCCCTGACGACGTGCCGACACGCGGGGACGACGACGGCCCGCCGGGTCTCCCCGGCGGGCCGTCGTGGTGCTGCTGGATGCTACGTGTCGATCAGCGGATCAGTTGGAGCCGCCGGTCAGCTTCTCGCGAAGCGCCTGCAGCGCCTCGTCGGAGGCGAGCGAACCGCCGGTGTCCCCACCGGTCTCGGCCGCTGCGTCGCCACCGGAGGAGTACGACGTGGCCTCGCCGGCCTCGACCTCGGCCTGCTTGGCCTCCTCCTGCTGCTTGACGTGCGCCTCCCAGCGGGCGTGCGCCTTGGCGTACTGGTCCTCCCAGATCGCACGCTGCTCGTCGAAGCCCTCGAGCCACTCGCCCGTCTCGGGGTCGAAGCCCTCGGGGTAGACGTAGTTGCCCTGCTCGTCGTAGGTCGCGGTCATGCCGTAGAGCGTGGGGTCGAACTCCTCCACGTCGGCGGCGGCAGCGGTCTCGTTGGCCTGCTTGAGCGACAGCGAGATCCGGCGACGCTCGAGGTCGATGTCGATGATCTTGACCATGACGTCGTCGTTGACCTGGACGACCTGCTCGGGGATCTCGACGTGACGCTCGGCGAGCTCGGAGATGTGCACCAGGCCCTCGATGCCCTCCTCGACGCGGACGAACGAGCCGAAGGGCACCAGCTTGGTGACCTTGCCCGGCACGATCTGGCCGATCTGGTGGGTGCGGGCGAAGTGCTGCCACGGGTCCTCCTGCGTCGCCTTCAGCGACAGGGAGACACGCTCGCGGTCCATGTCCACGTCGAGGACCTCGACGGTGACCTCGTCACCCACGGCGACGACCTCGGACGGGTGGTCGATGTGCTTCCAGGACAGCTCCGAGACGTGCACGAGGCCGTCGACGCCGCCGAGGTCCACGAACGCACCGAAGTTGACGATCGAGGACACGACACCCTTGCGGATCTGGCCCTTCTGCAGCTGGGTCAGGAAGCCGTGGCGGACCTCGGACTGGGTCTGCTCGAGCCAGGCGCGGCGCGACAGGACCACGTTGTTGCGGTTCTTGTCGAGCTCGATGATCTTGGCCTCGAGCGTCTGGCCGACGTAGGGCTGCAGGTCGCGGACGCGACGCATCTCCACGAGCGAGGCGGGCAGGAAGCCGCGCAGGCCGATGTCGAGGATGAGGCCGCCCTTGACGACCTCGATGACGGTGCCCTCGACGACGCCGTCCTCCTCCTTGACCTGCTCGATGGTGCCCCAGGCGCGCTCGTACTGGGCGCGCTTCTTGGACAGGATCAGACGGCCTTCCTTGTCCTCCTTCTGGAGGACCAGGGCCTCGACCTTGTCGCCCACGGAAACGACCTCGTTGGGGTCGACGTCGTGCTTGATGGACAGCTCGCGCGAGGGGATGACGCCCTCGGTCTTGTAGCCGATGTCGAGGAGGACCTCGTCGCGGTCCACCTTGACGATGGTGCCGTCGACGATGTCGCCGTCGTTGAAGTACTTGATCGTCGCGTCGATCGCCGCGAGGAAGTCCTCTTCCGACCCGATGTCGTTGACCGCCACCTGCGGGGCGTCGTAGTCCGGAAGAGTGGAGAGCGTGCTCGTCATATGGAAGGAATTTCCTTGGATGGATGGAGTCGTGCGGACGCGTGCAGCTGTCTGTTTCACTGGCCCCGACGGTGACAGATCACGGGCGGTGACGCGGCGAGCCCTGGTTCGCTCGGTATGGAAGCCGGGCAGACGACTGGCGCAACACCCAAGCGTACGCGTGCGTGACCTCCCGCGTCCAACCGGCAGGATGCTACGAGCCACGGGGCTCGGCGTGCGTGTCGCCGGTCCGGGCCACGGCCCGGAGGAGGGCCGCCGCTCGGTCGGCCACCGGGTTCTCGCCCGACCTGGCGGCGAGGTCGGCGAGCGCCCAGAGGTCGGCGGCGCGAGCACCGTCGAGCAACGCGTCCGTCGCTCCCCCGTGCCGGGCGACCCAGGCGCCGAGGACACCCGCCACGTAGGACGGCTCCCGCTCGAACCGCAGCAGGTTGCCCAGGTCGGTCCACGGGTGGCCCGCATGGGCGAACTCCCAGTCGAGGACGCCGGTCACCTCGAGGGTCGCGGGGTCGACGAGCAGGTTCTTCGGGTTGAGGTCACTGTGCACCAGGCAGGTACGGCGCTGGGTGTCGAGCAGGTCCTGCGCGCACCGGGCGACCTCCGTCAGCGCACCGCGCTCGGACGCCGGCCACTGCGACAGGCGTGAGGCCACCCACTCGTCGAGACCGCCGCCCGGGAAGGCGCCCACGGTCAGCTCGGCGTCCACGAAGGGGCCCGGGTGCAGCATCGGCATCCCCGCCAGCGCGGCGGCGACCGTGCCGGTGCTCGCTCCCAATCGAGCGAGACCCTCGTGGTCCCCGGCCGTGGAGAGCGTGGCCACCACGAGGTCGCCGCGCTCCCCCGGCAGCCACGACGTCACCAGCAGCCCCGGCCGGCCCGCCGCGGCGTCGGCACGTCGCACCTCCAGGACGTCTGGAACGGGCAGGAGCCCGCGCACCAGCCGCAGCACGGCCTGGTCCACCTCGGGTGCCGCGTCGCCGCGAGGGTCGTCGGGTGGATAGAGGCGTACGACGGCGCGCTCGCCGCCGACCTCCCCGAGGAACGTGCGGCCCGAGTGGCCGCCCTCCAGCGGCCTCAGCACCGGTCCCAGCTCGCTCATGCCCGGATGGTTCCACCGCCGCAGCCCGAGGTCGATCTCGGGGGGCCGGTGAGACCTGGACATGCGTTACCCAATTGTGGGTACTTCGTTGCTCCTGTAGCAGCCATGTCACCTACGCGTGGGCCTGGGAGGGGTCCGCACCACACAAGGGGGAACACCAGATGCATCCGTCACCGCACCGGTCCAGGCGCCGGTCCACGAGAGCAGCGGCCGCCGTCATGGCCGTCGCGCTGCCCGGCTCGTTGCTGGGTCTCACCCAGGAGCAGGCCGTCGCCACGCCGCTTCCCGCGGCCTACGGCGCCGCGGCGCACGCCGACATCGTCGACCTCGACGTCGACCTGCTCACCCTGGACCTCGCGGGCGTCCAGGTCGGTCACAGCCGCAGCACGGTCGCGAGCACCGCCGCCAGCGGCACCAGCAGCGCCGTCTCGGCGAACCTCGACGGGAACCTCCTCGGCACCGGCCTCGCCCTCGGCGAGCAGGAGGTCACCGCGCCGCCCAGCGCGAACCCGCCCGCCCAGGAGCTCCTCGCGGTGAACCTGGCTCCGGTGATCGACGTGGGCACGATTGAGGGCGACACGCAGGCCGCGTTCTCCGACGACCCCGCCACGTGCGTCCCGGCCAACGCCGACGGTGAGCGCGTCCTGTCCGACGCACAGACCACCCTGGCAGGGCTCACCCTCGCGAGCCTGCCCGGCCTGGGCAGGCTCGCAGACGTCCGCGCTTCGGACACCCGGACCCGCACGTTCCTGGACGACGACGGCACGGACGGCTCCGACGTCGTCTCCCGGTCGACCACCACGATCGGCGACATCGGCCTGCTCGGCGGTGCCGTCGCCATCGACGTCGCCAACCCGGTCGTGCTCGAGGCCCGCTCGGACGGCACGACCGGCACCGCGTCGTACTCGAACCCGCCATCGGTCTCGGTCACCGCAGGCGGCACCACGATCGACCTCCTGCCCGGCGACAGCCGGGAGATCAACCTGGGCGTCCTCGGCGCCTTGGCCGACCTCACCGTCTCCGTGCGACCGGCGCAGGACCAGTCGACCGGCGCCACTGGCGCGGCGTCCACCGACGCGTTCCTCAGCATCTCCCTCGACGTGCTGGACGTCGGGATCCTCGACGCCGCCAGCGTCGATCTCGACATCGCGCCGATGTCGGTCGAGGCCACCGCACCCGAGGGCGGCGTGGAGTGCCCGGCCGTCGACGAGGAGGCCCCGGCCGCACCGGTCATCGAGGCCCCCGCCGACGGCGACATCGTCGGCGACGCCACCCCGGAGTTCTCCGGCACCGCCGAGCCCGGCTCCACCGTCGTCGTCGAGGACTCCGAGGGCAACGAGGTCTGCACCGACGTCGCCGACGGTCCCGGCGGGGCGTGGAGCTGCTCACCTGCGCAGCCCCTGCCCGACGGCGAGGACACCTTCACCGCGACCGCCACCGACGAGGCGGGGAACACCTCGCCCGAGGACACCGTGACCTTCGAGGTCGACACCGCCACGACGGTCACGATCGAGACCCCGGCCACCGGCTCGACCACCGACGACACCACGCCCACCGTCTCGGGCACGGGCGAGCCCGGCGCCACGATCGTGGTGACAGAGGGTGGCAGCGAGGTCTGCGCCACCACGGTCGGTGAAGGTGGCAGCTGGAGCTGCACCCCCGCAGCGCCGCTGAGCGCTGGCGGGCACACCCTGACCGCGACCGCCGAGGACGAGGCGGGCAACACCGATACCGCGACCACGACGTTCACCGTCGCGCCCGACGGCGGTGACACCACCGCCCCGGACGCCCCGGTCATCCTGACCCCGGCCGACGGCGAGCCCACCGACGACGCGACACCGGAGTTCTCCGGGACCGCCGAGCCCGGCTCGACCGTCACCGTGGAGGACTCCGACGGCAACCAGGTCTGCACCGCCGACGCGGCACCCCTCACCGGCGCCTGGAGCTGCTCGCCCGAGCAGCCGCTGCCCGACGGCGAGGACACCTACTCCGCGACCGCGACCGACAACGCCGGCAACACCTCGGAGCCCGACACCGTCACCTTCGAGGTCGACACGGCCACCGCCGTGACGCTCACGACCCCGGCCGACGGCTCCACGACCGACGACCTCACTCCCGAGGCCTCGGGCACGGGCGAGGCTGGTGCCTCCATCGTCGTCACGGAGAACGGCCTTCCGGTCTGCAGCACCACCGTCCGGCCCAGCGGCGACTGGAGCTGCTCACCGCTGCTGCCGCTGCTTCCCGGCGCACACACGTTCGTGGCGACCGCGACCGACGAGGCAGGCAACACGGCCACCGGGGAGACGACGTTCACCATCGACCTCGACGGCGGCGACACAACTCCCCCCGCTGCTCCGGTCATCCTGGCCCCAGCGGACGGCGAGCCGACCAACGACGCCACCCCGGAGTTCTCGGGCACGGCCGAGCCCGGCTCGACCGTCACCGTGGAGGACTCCGACGGCAACCAGGTCTGCACCGCCGACGCGGCACCCCTCACCGGCGCCTGGAGCTGCTCCCCCGAGCAGCCCCTGCCTGACGGCGAGGACACCTACAGTGCGACGGCGACCGACGATGCTGGCAACACCTCGGATGCCGACACCGTCAACGTCGAGGTCGACACCACCACCCGTGTCGAGGTGCTCACCCCCGCCGACGGCACGACGACGCAGGACCTCCGCCCCGTCGTCAGCGGTGACGGAGAGCCGGGTGCCCGCGTTGCGGTCACCCGGGACGGGCTGCCGGTCTGCTCGGCCGACGTCGCCCCCACGGGCGTCTGGTCGTGCACCCCGACCCTGCCGCTCCCGCCCGGCCCGAACACGCTGACGGTCACCGCGCGGGACGAGGCCGGCAACACCGCGACCGACACCACGACGTTCACCATCGCTGCCGGCGGCGGCGACGCGGACGTCCCGGGCGCGCCGGACATCACCTCGCCTGCTCAGGGCGCGACGGTCCAGGACACGACGCCCACCATCTCGGGCACCGGCGAGCCCGGCCGGACGGTCACCGTCCGCGAGGGCACGACCGTCCTGTGCACCGCCGAGGTCGGCGCCGACGGTCAGTGGTCGTGCTCCTCGAGCGTGCTCCTCCCGGCGGGCGCCCACACCGTCTCGGCAACCCAGACCGGGGGCGGCGGCGAGAGCGAGGCCGACACGGTGACGTTCACCGTGGTGGCGGCGCCCGGTGATGCCGACGGTGACGGCCTCCCGGACCAGCAGGAAGGTCAGATCGGCACCACCCCGACCGACCCCGACACCGACGGCGACGGCCTCACCGACGGCCAGGAGGTCACGACCACCGGCACCGACCCGCTGGACGCGGACACCGACAGCGACGGCCTCTCCGACGGTGGCGAGATCGGCGTCCACGGGACCGACCCGAAGGACCGCGACACCGACGACGACCGGATCACGGACGGCCGCGAGGTCGCGGGCGTGCGCATCAAGGAGCGCTTCGAGGTCTGCGGCAGGAAGGCGCGCACGGCCATCCTCGTGCGGACCGACCCGCTGGAAGCGGACACCGACAAGGACGGACTGTCCGACGGCACGGAGGTCAGGGGCGTCAAGATCAAGCAGAAGGTCCGGACGAAGCAGAAGTCGTTCAGGATCGGCCAGACGCGGACCGACCCCACCAGGAAGGACACCGACCGCGACGGGCTGAAGGACGAGGTGGAGATCACCGGCAAGGCCAACAAGCGGTTCGGCCGTGACCGCACCGACCCGACGAAGTGCGACACCGACCGCGGCGGCGTGAGCGACGGCGCCGAGGTCCGCGCCCGTTCGAACCCCGCCGACTGGCGCTCTGGACCGCGCGATCCGCGGGTCCGCGAGGGCCGGACGGCCTCCGGCTCCCTCGGGACCGGCTGACGAGTCGCACCCCTGGGGTGCCGGTGCACCGGGCGGTCGCACGCCCGGTGCACCGGCACCATTACGCTCCGGGGGTGGAGGATCACCTGCCGCAGTCCGTGCGGGTCGAGCGGCGCCCCGTCTCCGAGCGCGAGTCACGCAGCGCCAACGGCCCGGACTGGGATCGCTACGCCGACGAGTACCAGGCCACGCACGGAGCGTTCCTCGGTGACGCCGGCTTCGTCTGGGGCCCCGAGGGCCACACCGAGGACGAGCTCGGCGTCCTCGGCGACGTGACCGGCCTCGACGTTCTGGAGGTGGGCAGCGGCGCCGGGCAGTGCTCACGCTGGGTCCGCACCCATGGCGGCCGCGGCTTCGGCCTCGACCTCTCCCACCGCCAGCTGCAGCACTCGTTGCGCCTCGACGCGGAGACAGGCGTGGCCGTGCCATCCGTCCGCGGCACCGCGACCGCCCTCCCCTTCCCCGCCGAGAGCTTCGACGTCGTCTTCTGCTCGTTCGGCGCGCTGCAGTTCGTGAGCGACATCGACGTCGCGGTCGCCGAGGTGGCCCGCGTGCTGCGGCCGGGGGGTCGCTTCGCCTTCTCCGTCACCCACCCGACACGCTGGATGTTCCCCGACGACCCCGGTGAGGCCGGCCTCACCGCGACGCAGTCCTACTGGGACCGCACGCCCTACGTCGAGGTCGACGACGCGAGCGGCGTCGTCTCCTACGTCGAGCACCACCGCACGCTCGGCGACTGGGTACGACTCCTCGCGGCCGCCGACTTCAGGCTCGTCGACCTCGTCGAGCCGGAGTGGCCCGAGCACCACGACCGGGTGTGGGGCGGCTGGTCACGCACCCGCGGCGTGCTGACGCCGGGCACCGCGATCTTCGTGGCGCACCTGCCGGGCTGACCGCCGGCCGCGGGCCCAGCCCGAGACGAGGGACGACGGGTTGAGGTGGGACCAGGCCCGACGGCGCGCGCCGGCCCTCCCGAGCAGCTCGCGCCGCAGGTCCTGGCAGGCGTCCCAGAACGCCCGGCCCTGCTCGGCGGGAGGCGCGACGGGCGCGAAGACCGCGTCGTCCGCCTGCCGGGCGAGGTCACGCCCCGCCCCGAGCTCCGTCGCCTGGGCGAGGCGGCTCCACCCGTCCGGCACCGGCGTACCGAGGTCGAGGGCCGCGTCGAGCACCTCCTGCCAGCCGTTGACGTACAGCTGCGACCACGACGAGGTGTGCCGCCGTCGCGAGCGCCTCAGCACCTTGGCGCCGGGAACCGCGAGCAGGGCGAGGAGCGCCAGGGCTGCCAGGCCGAGGGCGCCGAGACCGACGACTGGCCAGGGGTCTGGCTCCTCCTCGATGACGGCGTCCGGGGACAGCTCGATGTCGGCGCCCTTCGGGATCTTGATCTCGTCCTCGTCGAGCTCGAGCTCGTCCTTCACCCAGGACGTCGCACCGATCCGGTCGTCCTCGGACTCCTCCTCGGAGTAGGGGTGCACGCCGGTGTAGCGGTCGGGCTCGAGCGTGGCCCACGTCCCGTCGGCGAGCTGGAGCTCGACCCACGACATCACGTCACCCTGGGTGACGACGCCGCGGCGGCCGGGCGCCGCGCCCACCACCACGCGAGCCGGGACACCCAGCCGGGACGCACCGAGCGCCGTGACGGCGGAGTACTGGAACGTCGTCGCCGCGATGCGGTCGGCGCCCAGGAGCCGCAGGCCGAGGTCGACGGGCTTCTGCGACGAGCCACCGGTCACCCGCACCTCGCCGTTCTGCCGCAGGTAGCGCGCGAGCAGCAGCACGCGCTGGAGCGGTGCGAGCTCCGGCCGGTCGAAGGGGACGAGGAACTGGTCGAGGAAGGCCCCTGCGGGCTGGCGCTGCTCGTCCGTCGCGGTCATGGTGGCTCCGTCACCCAGCCGGTCGGGTGGCAGGACCGCCGTGAGCGTGTAGTCGTCGCGCGGGTCCACTCCCCCGACCACTACGGCGCTCCCGGTAGCCTGGTTGTAGCGGACCTCGTCGATCTGCGTGCGTCCGTCGCGGTAGTCGAGGTCCAGCGCGGTCAGGTCACCGAGCAGCGGCAGCCAGTCACTGACGTAGCCCGGCGAGATGCGCACCCGCATCTGCACCTCGGGACCGTCGTGCAGCGCCTCCACCTCCCTGCCGATCCGCCGGAAGGTGCCGGCGGAACCCGCACCCGGCGACTCCTCGGCGGGCACCCACGCCTCGCCGTCGTACAGGTCGAGCGTGCCGAATCGCAGCCGGGCACCGTCGGGAGCACCCGTGACCCTGAAGAGCTCCGTGCGTGCGGCGCCGCTCGGGACGATCGACTCCGCGGCGTCGGACACCACCTGGGTGTTGCCCGCTGGCTCCAGCCGGACCCGTTCGGTCTGGTCGTCGTCGGGCACCAGCAGGCTGGTCAGGCCGGACACGACCGCCACGACTGCCACGGCTGCCACGGTCGCGAGCAGGCCCCCGCGCCGGGCCACGACGAGCGCCTCGGCGCGGCGGCCACGACTGGCGACCCACGCCAGCAGCACGACGCTGAGGACGGCGCCGCGCGCGATGTAGTAGTCCGGGACGAGCACGGCGACCGGGATGGTCACCCCGAGCGCGGCGATGACGGGCACCGCGGGCGCCAGCGGCCGCTTCGTGCAGAGCGCCAGCCAGGCAGCAGGAGCCGCGGCCGCGAACCCGATCGCGTAGGGCAGCAGCATCAGGGTCCCGGACGCCTCCACCGGAGGGAGGGTGCTGACGAACAGTCGCGGCGCGGTGAAGGTGTCGCCGAGCACGCGGGTCATCGTGTCGAGCGTCGGCGCGATCCACGGACCCGGACGTCGGAGCGCGACGAGGGCACCGAGGGGGGCGTAGGCGAGCAGGGCGACGACGGAGTAGATCCACACGCCGTCCTGGAACCGGCGCAGCCACCAGGCGAGGGCGAGCAGCACGACGACCGGGACGAGGCCGGCGACCAGGTAGTCGCGCGACCAGAAGCTCTCGTCCAGGAGCGTGAGGACCATCGCGATGGACGTGAAGACCACGACGCTGTCGACCACCCGGTGCCAGCGGGCGCGGCGCTCCTCGGCCCGTGAGCCACTCATCGCAGTCCCCGCGCCAGGAGCTCACGCAGCCGCGACAGGTCGGACACGACCAGCTCCCGCAGCCGCGGGGAGTCCGTCACCCGTGAGTCGCCCTCGCTGTCCGCGCGCACCACCAGCCAGTCGGCGCCCTGGTCGAAGCGGCGGGCAGCGGCGTCGAGCTCCAGGCTGTCACGCGCCGACCCGGTCACCTGCACGACCAGACCGGTGCCCGCCACCGCTCCGGCGGCGTCCGCCGCGCGCTGGAGGTAGTCGTCCGCTCCTTCCGCGACGAACCGGCAGGCGGCGTCGGTCACGGCCTCGGCGCTCCTGCCACGCGCGGCGTGCGGTCCGCAGCGGAGGTCGGTGTCGAAGTCGTCACGCACGGCGCGGAGGGCGATCGAGGTCGCCACCGAGACCGCGAGCTCGAAGTCTCGCAACCGACGGTACGACGCGCGGTGGTCGTCGACGAGGATCGTCACGTGACCGCGTCGGGTCTCGTGGTACTGCCTCACGAGCAGCTCGCCCGCCTTGGCCGACGAACGCCAGTGCACGTGACGCAGGTCGTCGCCGGGGACGTACTCGCGCAGCGCGTGGAAGGCGAGGTCGCTCATCGACAGCTGCTGGCTGGTCGCACCGTCGAGGTCGTTGGTGAGCCCTCCGGCGAAGAGCGACAGCTGGGTCACGCGCGGCGCGACGAACAGCTCGAGGGCGGTGCCGGACGTGAACCGCCGGCTCACCAGGCCGACGGGATCGGTCTTCTCGTAGGCGACCGGACCGACGGTGTGCACGCCACGGGGCATCGGCGGCAGCGGCACGCCCTGAGCGCGGTGGGCGAACGGCGAGACGAACGGCAGTCGCAGGCCCACCTCCCGCCGCCCCACCGGGACCGTGAGCTTGGGCGACAGCATCGGCGTGGCGCCCGCCCGCAGGTGGACCGTGGCCACGGGCGTCGTCCCGCTCCCCTCCACCACCCGGCTTGGTCGCAGCTCGACGGTGGTGGTCGGCGTCCCGGGCAGGACCTGCCACAGGAACCCGACGAGCAGCAGGCCGAAGGCGACCAGGCCGAGCTGGACGAACTCCTGCCAGTTGAGCCAGAGCGCGAGCACCGTGAGCACCACGCCCGCGAGCAGCACGCTGCGTCCCAACGGGGTGAGCATCCGCAGCGGAGCGCCCATCACGGCCCACGACCGGGCCATCGCGCCGCGGGCGGTCGGGGCAGGCCGCGGGCTCACGCTCGATCGCGCGGAACGGGGACCCGGGCGAGCAGGCCGTCGACGACCTCGTCCGCCGTCACCCCGCCGAACGCGGCGCCGTGCGCCATCAGCAGCCGGTGCCCCAGCACGGGGCGGGCCAGCGTCGCGACGTCCTCGGGCACGACGTGACCACGGCCCTCGGCCATGGCCCACGCCTTCGCAGCGCGGATCCAGGCGAGCGACCCGCGCGTGGACAGCCCGATCCGGACGTCGGGCACGTCACGGGACGCCTCGGTGAGCTCGCGGACGTAGCGGATGATCGCCCGGTCGACGTGCACCATGTCGGCCAGCTGCGTCATCTGGTCGATCTCCCTGGTCCCGATGACGGGACCGAGCCCGGCCGCGCGGTCACGCACGCGCGACTCGGCGAGGAGTGCCTCCGTCGACTCGGCATCGGGGTGTCCGACGCTGGTGCGCATCAGGAACCGGTCGAGCTGCGCCTCGGGCAGCTGGTAGGTGCCCGCCTGCTCGATCGGGTTCTGCGTGGCGATCACCATGAAGGGGCGGCCGACGTCGTGCGTCTGCCCGTCGACGGTGACGTGGCCCTCCTCCATGACCTCGAGCAGCGCCGACTGCGTCTTCGGCGAGGCTCGGTTGATCTCGTCGGCGAGGACGACGCTGTGGAAGATCGGCCCGGCGTGGAACGAGAAGTTGCCGTGCGCCTGGTCGTAGACCGTGACGCCGGTGACGTCGGACGGGAGCAGGTCGGGGGTGAACTGGATCCGCGCGAACGAGCAGTCCAGCGACTTCGCCAGGGCACGCGCCAGCATGGTCTTGCCGGTGCCCGGCACGTCCTCGACCAGCAGGTGTCCGCCGGAGACCAGGCACGTGAGGGCCAGGCGTACGACGTGCCGCTTGCCGAGGACGGCCGACTCGACGTTGTCGACCACCCGCCCGAACGTGTCGGCGTACCACCGGACGTCGTCGGTGTGGACGGTCGCGATGTCAGACATGCGTTTCGAGGAACTGCCTCTCGAGGTCGTCTCAGGCGGAGCGGCGACGCATGAGCTGCAGCGCGATGCCGATGAGCAGGGCGGGGATGCCGACGATCCAACCGATCAGCGGCACCGTCTTGGTCACCAGGTTCAGCGAGCTCGAGTTGGACTTGGCGTCCTCGGCGTTGCCCGCGATCTGCTCGTCGGTGAAGCCGTAGTCCAGCGACAGGAAGGTGTTGCCGTCCTCGTCGAGGCGGTCCTGGGTCTCGAACTGGTTGATGATCGCGCCCGTGGTTGGGTCGATCCAGATCTCACGCTCGGTCGAGTACGTGCCCGGCACCCCGTCGCTCAGCTCGATCGGCGCGTCGGAGACGGAGATCTTGTAGACGTAGACCTCGAGGCCGTCGACGTCCGCGGTGCGGTCGTACGTGGCGTCGACTGCCTGGCCGGCGTAGCCGTCCCAGTACTGGTAGTCCTTCTTCTCCGCCTCGAAGGGCCACTTGTTGACCAGGCCCTCCTTCGCCTCCGCGCTCGGCGGGAGGTACTGCGGGTCGTCGACGGCCTCCGCGGTGCGGCGGTCCGTCGCGAAGTCGTCGGTGCTCGCGGAGATGAGGCGCTCCTGCGGGTCGTCGGCGCTGACGCACTCGTCGATGTCGCCCTCGTCCTTGACCAGGCAGCTGGAGTTCTGGAAGACGATGACGTCGGAGTCGGAGCGCTCGGAGTCGGCGTGGGTCACGCTGAAGGCCTTGACCGGGAACTCGTCCGTGCCGCCGTCACCGTTGGAGAGCTCCGCCGTCCCGTCGAGGAGCGTGGTGCTGTCGGTGTCGAGAGGGGTCTTCATCAGCTGCCCGGGAGCCCAGAACTGGGCGAGGATCGCCAAGGCGACCAAGAACGCTCCCAGCACCGTCAAGCCGATGCCCAAGCCCTTACGCATAGCGAAATTCCTCCCGGTCGCCCACAAGTCGGGGCGACTCTAGCAGCGAAGTGACCAATGGGTAGCCAATCGTGGAACCGAGTTTCGCGACGTCGGATCACGGCCCGCCGAGGCGGGTTAGAGTCCGCCCCATGGCCGTCACCACCACCGGCGAACCCGCCCCGAGCGAGGCCGCCGGCGCCGTCCCGGTCCGCCGGCGACTCGCCGCGATGGACTGCCTGCGGGGGTTCGCGATCATCGTCGTCGTGCTCTCGCACGGCTGGATCCTGTGGCCCATCGACACCATCGACGACACGCCGTGGGTGCGTCCGCTCTTCCGCAGCGGCAACTTCGCCGTGACGGTGTTCTTCGTCGTCACCGGCTTCCTCGTGCACCGTTCGCTCACCCACCGCGGGCCCGACGGGATGCGGCCGCTGGTGAGCATCGTGCGCCGCGTCGTCCGCGTCGCCCCGGTGGTCCTGGTCGCGGTGCCCCTGGTCGTGCTCGCGTCGGCCCTCGTCGACGACCCGACCCCGAGCAGCACCAACGCCAAGAGCATGTTCCACATCTTCACCTACACCTGGAACTGGTACCTGCAGACGGACAGCGCGGACTCACGCTGGGACCTCGGGCACCTCTGGTACCTCTCGGTCGACATGCAGGCCTTCGTGGCGCTCACCCTGGTCCTCTACCTCGTGCGCCGGAGCCCGGCAGCGCAGGTCGCGACACTGGGGGGCCTCCTCCTCCTGCTCACCTGGTGGCGCATGCACGTGACCGAGCTCGAGCCGGTCATCAACGTGCTCCTGCGGACCACGGCCCGCATGGACGCCGTCGTCGTCGGCATGCTGCTCGGCGTCGGCCTGACGCTCCTGCCGCGCGACGCGGTGACCCCCCGCGCCCTCAGCTGGTCGGGCACGATCTCCTGCCTCGCCCTGCTTCCCCTGCTGTGGTTCTGCTCCGACGACGAACGCTTCCTGCACTGGGGCGTCACGCTGCTCGAGCTCGACCTCGCCGTGCTCCTGGGGTCCATCGCCCTGGGGGGCCACGTCCTGACCTCGACGCGCCTGGC
Organism: Nocardioides sp. Soil_C_8; assembly: GCF_057656315.1. NCBI lineage: Bacteria > Bacillati > Actinomycetota > Actinomycetes > Propionibacteriales > Nocardioidaceae > Nocardioides > Nocardioides sp. Soil_C_8. Next base: position 396,958 of record NZ_JBDGKQ010000003.1, on the reverse strand, counting down.
ACCGTTCAGCTTCCTGGGCCGGCACTCGCTGGTCATCTACGTCTGGCACTACCCGGCGTTCGCCGCGGTCGAGGCACGCACCAGCGACTGGGCGTGGCCGCCTCGGGCCCTCGTCGCGCTGGTGGTGCTGACCGTCCTGTGCGTGGCCACCCACTACCTGCTCGAGCGCCACGTCTCGCGGCTGCTGGACCGCCCGTTCTGGGGACGGAGCCGATCGGCTCCCACCGACCCGACGGACCCGGCTCAGTCCTCGAAGCAGATGGTGTAGTCGCCCCCGCCGTCGAAGATCACGGCGAGGTCGGCGAGCTGTGCTGTCGTCGCGACGTAGGTCCACTCCCCCGGGGTGACGCGCCACTGGATCGAGTCCGACGTGCGGCCGTCGTCGGGACGCGACAGGGTCGTCGTGACCTGCTCGGTGCCACCGCGGAAGCGGAAGCCCGCGCCGAGGTAGCTGGTCAGCACCACGGTGGGTGTGCTGTTGGTGGCCCGGTAGACACGGCACCCACCTCGGGTCCTCACGTCGGGGTCGAAGGAGTCGGTGGCCACCTCGGCGGGCGGGGCGAGCTCGAGCTCGTCCTCGGTCACGGTGACGAAGTAGTTGCTCTCGGCGTCGAGCCGGTCCTGTCCCGAGGGATCGAGGTCGGGCAGCTCGGAGCGCACGTCGGGCTCGGCGAGGCGCGCGAGGTCCTCACCACTGATGTAGGAGCCACGGACGGCGTCGTTCAGCAGCTTCTCCCCGGCCTCGGTGGCGAGCATGGTGCCGGCGAGGTGGGTCCTGGTGAGCTCACCGATCTCCGCGACACCGCGGCTGACGCGGTACTGCCCCAGGCTGGCGTGGACCGCCAGCAGGCAGACCACCGCGAGCCCCAGGGCCATGGCGGGACGTCGCCGGTCGGGGTCGAACCGTCCCGCGACGAGCGAGGCGACGGCGTCGAGCAGCAGGGCCAGGCCGGGCAGCATCAGGAGCAGCACGACGTAGCGGTAGCGACTGGTCGTCACCTGGTCCAGCCCGTACGGCAGCTGCGCGACGGCGCTCACGACGGCGTGGAAGACAGCCCCCGTGAGTCCCGCTACGGTCGCCTGGACGAGCAGCGGCCGCTCACGCGCCCGCCACGCGGCTGCGAGGACCACGGCCACGACGAGCGCCGGGCCCGCCCCCCAGCCACCTGAGACGTTGTCGAACGGCGCGGTCAGGAGGGTCGCGGCCGCCTCCGGGACCTGCAGCACCTCTTCCCTCGAGAGCAGGATGCGGCTCGAGCCGCGGCCCCAGACGGCGTACCACGCGAGGAATGCCACGGCCGGGAGCGCGACGACGCGCACCATGTGCCAGAAGCCGCGTCCGAGCGCGAAGACCCCTACCCACACCGCCGCCACGACCCCGCCAAGGGACACCGTCACGCCGACCAGCAGCAGGACGGCTGCGATGACGGTGCTGCGCGCGTCGTGGTCGCGGCGGAGCAGCACGAGGATCGAGATCGCGCCGAGGAGCATGGACGCGGTCAGTGCGACCGGGGCCTCGACCAGGAACGCCTCGGACCCCGCACCGTAGGTGAGCAGGAGCAGCGCGGAGGCCAGTGCGGCGACGCGGCCGGCACCGAGCCGACGCAGCAGGTGGTGCATGACGAGGACGAGCGCCAGGTGCACCAGCACGGTGAGCGCCAGGTACGGGACGTAGGTCGTGAGGCCGATCAGCTTGAAGAGCAGCAGGTAGCCGAGGATCAGCGTGAGCTGCCAGTGCGCGGCGTGCGGCTGCATGAGGCTCTCGCTGCCGCCGGGCGCGCCACCTCGCTCGACGTAGTAGCGGATCAGGTCGCCGCTGAACCAGCCGCGGCTGCCCAGCCACAGTGCGATTCCGCCCTGGACCAGGACCGCGACGTAGAGCACGGCCCGGTCCCACCCGGGGAGCAGCGGGCGGAGGCGACTCAGTCGGCTCTGCTCCGCGTTCACTTCCGCTTGCGGAGCCGGGCCAGGCTGCCGAGCACCTTGTGGGCGGCCTCGTCCGAGATGTTCAGCCGGCGCTTGAGCCGGTCGTAGACGTCGAGGACGGTCCGGTCCGCGGCGATCGCGGCCTTCCGGGCCCGCCCCTCCTCGGGACGCGCCTGGTAGTTGGTCGACTTGCGGACCGGCGCGGCCTCCTCGGTGAAGTAGTACATCGCCAGTGACCGGCGCGCCACGTCGGGCGGGCAGGTGAGCCCGTCGGGATGGCCGTGGAACGAGTCGGCCGAGGTGGTGAACACGAGCATCCGGTTGCCGGCTGGTGTCACCGTGGCCTGGCGGGCCGTCATCGCCGGGTCCCACAGCTCGAGCTTGCCGCCCCACTCGTCGCGCCACTCCTCGTTGAGGTAGAGCAGGATGTTGACGCGGCGCGCCCAGTTCTCGTGGGTGTGGTGGGTGGAGAAGTCGGCGTGGATGTTGAGGTGGCCGCCCCGCTTCGTCATGTGGAGGCCGCCCCCGTCCATCGAGTAGTCGGGGATCAGGTTCTCGATGCCGGTGAGCTTCTCGAGGTAGGCCACGAACTCGGGCGAGCAGAACTCCTGCGCCACCGCCTGGAGGCTCGGTGCCCACGTGTCGGTCTGGGTGTTGGAGAACTTGGTCTCGTTGACGTGGACGTAGCCTTTCCAGAACTCGTCGTCGATGCCCGGGAACTGGGCCACCGCCTCCTCGAACGCGGGGCGGTGGAGGACGTCGTCGAGGACGATGTGCGGGAACGGTCGGGCCGCGCGGTAGTCCTGCGAGGCGCGGTCCAGGTCGGCGGTCAGGCGCGTCATGTCGACGAGCTGAAGGGCGGTCTCCATGGCGCGCATCATGCCACCAGCCGCCGCCTCCGGGAGGCGTACCACGGACTCTTCCCAGCGTTCCTGCGCAAATGCTACTGGCGGGTTACACTCGGCCGGTTCATGAGGCGCTCGTCACTGTGGGGGCGCCGCCGGGCGCTCTGGAGGGAGAGCCGTGATGTCAGGTGTCGAGGGCGGGACGACCGCACCCACCACCGCCGACCGGGCACCCCGGGTGGGTGTCCTGGTGGTCGCCTACAACGCTGCTTCCACGCTCGAGCGCACGCTGTCCCGCCTTCCGGAGTCGTTCGCCACGTCGGTCGACCACGTCATGGTCTGCGACGACGCGAGCCAGGACGACACCTACGAGATCGGCATGCGCTTCCGCGACACTGCGAGCTTCCCGGTCACCGTGGTCAAGCACGAGCGCAACCTCGGCTACGGCGGCAACCAGAAGGCCGGCTACCGCTGGGCCATCGAGCACGGCCTCGACGTCGTCGTGCTGCTCCACGGTGACGGCCAGTACGCCCCGGAGTGCATCGAGGACCTGGTCGCGCCGCTGGTGAGCGGTGAGGCCGACGCCGTCTTCGGCTCCCGGATGCTCGACAAGGGCGGCGCCCGGGCCGGAGGCATGCCGGCCTACAAGTTCGTGGGCAACCGCATCCTCACCGGCTTCCAGAACGCCCTGACCGGCCAGCACCTCTCCGAGTGGCACAGCGGCTACCGCGCCTACCGCACCGACTCGCTCAGCGACCTCGACCTGGCGTCGTACTCCGACGGCTTCGACTTCGACACCGAGATCATCCTCGGGCTGGTGCGCGCCGGGAAGCGCATCGTCGAGGTCCCCATCCCCACCTACTACGGCGACGAGATCTGCTACGTCAACGGCATGAAGTACGCCCGCGACGTCACCGCCGACGTGGTGCGGCACTGGGCGAACCACCGCGGCTTCGGCGGCGGCGTCGCGTCCACCGAGACCGACCTCTATGCCCTCAAGGTGACCGGGTCCCATGGAGTCCTGCTCGAGTGGCTCACGCGTCGCGAGCCGTCCCGGGTGCTCGACGCCGGGTGCTTCGACGGCCGCTTCGCCGACCTCGCGCGCGGCCTCGGACACCACGTCACCGGGCTCGACCGCCAGAAGCACGACGGCGTCGCCGAGCGGGTGAGCTCGTTCATCGAGGCCGACCTCAACCAGCCGCTCCCCGCCAGCATCAAGGCCGAGTACGACGTCGTGGTCGCGGGTGACATCCTCGAGCACGTGATGGAGCCGCAGCAGCTCCTCGACGACCTGGTGTCCAAGCTCGTCCCGGGCGGGGAGATCCTCGTCTCGGTGCCGAACTTCGGCCACTGGTACCCCCGCGGCCGCATCGCGATCGGCAAGTTCGACTACGACCAGCGTGGCCCGCTCGACCGCGGTCACGTCCGGTTCTTCACGCGCACGACGATCGAGCGGCTCTTCGCCGAGTCCGGCCTGCGGGTCCTCGAGCACCGGGTGGTCGGCACCCCGTTCGAGTCCGTCGTCGACGGGCCCGAGGCCACCCCGAGCCGTCAGCAGCTGGTGCGGGGGATCTCCCGCGCCGACCGGACCCTGGTGAGGGCGTGGCCGCGACTCTTCGGCTACCAGTTCCTCTACCGCCTGGAGGTGGCGTGACCGATCCCGACCGTCGGCGCCGGGTCATCAGCACGTCCGCAGGACTCACCATCGGTGGCATCGTCCACCTGCTCACCCTCTTCAACGTCTCGCGCGACCTCGATCGCACCGCGACGTCCGGGTTCTTCTCGGGCGTCTACGAGCTGCAGGCTCGCGCCTTCCTCGACGGGCACATCGCGGTGCCCGACGGCAGCATGGCCATCGAGGGCTTCGTCCGCGACGGCACCACCTACATGTACTTCCCGCCCTGGCCCGCGCTCCTGCGCCTGCCCGTGGTCATGACGACCCACGAGTTCGACGGCCGCCTCACGCTGCTGTCGATGGGCCTGGCGTGGATCGTCTTCGTCGTGTGTGCGACCAAGCTGGTCTGGTGGCTGCACGCCCGCATCACCGGTCGGGAGCAGGTCACCCGGGGGGAGGCCTTCCTCGTCGCGACGTTCCTCGCCGCTGCCGCCGGCGGCACCTTCATGACGTACGACGCCTCGCTGCCCTGGGTCTACCACGAGGTCTACGCGTGGGCGATCGCCGCCGCGCTCGGCGCCCTCTACTGGCTCCTGCGCGTCCTGACGGCGCCGGACTGGCACGCGATCCGCTGGCTCGGCGCCTTCTGCTTCGTGGCCATCGCGACCCGGGCGACGGCCGGCTGGGCGCTCTGCCTCACGGTCATCGCCGTGGCGCTCTGGTTCGCGGTGCGGCGATCGACCCCCGAGCGACGGAGGCTGTGGTGGGGAGTCCTGCTCGCGGGCGTGGTCCCGCTCGCACTCTCCATCGCCTACAACCTGCACAAGTTCGACCACGTCTACATGTTCCCGCTGCAGGACCAGATCTGGACCCAGGTCAACGCCCACCGTCGCGCCGCCCTCGAGGCCAACGGTGGCGCGATCACCGGTCTGCAGTTCTTCCCCACCGCGTTCCACGCCTACCTGTGGCCCACCGGCATCCGCTTCGTGGACTACTTCCCGTGGATCACCCTCCCCGCCCGCCCGCCCGAGGCACTGGCCGGCGCCTTCGTCGACCAGGCCTACCGCACCGGCAGCGCGACCGCCTTCATGCCCCTGTTCATGCTGCTGCAGGTCGTCTCGGCCGTCGTGGTCTTCTCGCCCTGGGCGCCGCCGCGCACCCGGGTGCTGCGGGTGCCGATGCTGGCGTCGGTCCTCATCACCGGCGCCGTGATGGCCTACGGCTACTTCGCCGCACGCTACGCCAGCGAGTTCGTGCCCGCTCTCGTCCTCGGCGGCGCGATCGGCACGATCCTCCTGGCCCAGGCCCTGCACGGGAGGCGGGCCCTCCCCCTCGTCGCGGGTGTGGCCGCGGCGCTGGCGGCCTTCTCCATGGCCGCCCAGCTGTCCACCGGCCTCTACATGGCCGCCGTGCATGCGCGCGGTCCGCAGCTGGAGCGCTTCATCGGGTGGCAGCAGAGTGCCAGCCCGGCGGCGCAGGCCGGGCTCGTCACGCACTCGGACTCCCTCGCCGACGACGGCGTGACCGACGAGCTCCGCATCGCCGGCGACTGCGACGCCCTCTACCTCAACACCGGCGACGCCTACGAGCCCTGGACCACCGTGCAGGCGCGTGGTGAGGCGGCCAGGATCCGTCCGGACGGGAGGCTCCGTCCGGGGCGCGTGCCGCTCTTCCGGATCAGCGGCACGGCCGACACCGCCCTGCTGGAGGTCACCAAGGACCGTGACATGCGCTTCGTCCTCGTGGGCAGCGACGGCGAGTACGGCGCGAACACCTTCGACTTCCCGCCCAACGGGTACGCCGACCTCAACCTCCGCAACCTGACGCAGTACGGCTTCTACGAGATCACCGCCAAGCCGTCGGGCCCCGTCGGCTTCCTCCGTTCCACGCGGACCGACGACGACTGGCACACCACCCCGGCACCGCTCGAGTGGCTGGGCGACCCGGAGGAAGCCGCCGAGGTGGGGGTGAGGATCGAGCACCTCAGGGGACTCGACATGCCGCTGTGCGAACAGCTCGACGAGGCCGCTGCAGCGGTCGGCCGGGGCTGACGGTGCACGTCGCCTTCCTGACCTGGCGCGACACCACGCACCCCGACGGCGGGGGCTCGGAGGTGTTCGTCGAGTCGGTCGGCCGCGAGCTCGCGGCGCGTGGCCACCGGGTGACGCTGCTCTGTGCCCGCCACCCCGGGGCGCCGCGGCACGAGGAGCGTGACGGCGTACGACTCCGGCGGACCGGCGGGCGCCTGACCGTCTACCCGCGCGGCCTGGCCTGGCTCCTGCGGCACCGCCGGGACGTGGACGTGGTGGTCGACGTCGTCAACGGCCTGCCGTTCGGGTCCCCCCTCGTACGCCGTCGGGGCGTCGTCGCGCTGGTCCACCACGTCCACGCCGAGCAGTGGCGCATCATCTACCCCGGCCTCGCGGGACGGGTGGGCTGGTTCGTCGAGAGCCGGGTGGTCCCGGTGCTCTACCGCAGGCGCCCCGTGCTGACGGTCTCCGACGCGTCGGCCCGCGACCTGGCCGCGATCGGTGTCGACCCCGCCGCCATCACGGTCGTCCGCAACGGCCTGGCCGCCGCACCACCGCCGCTCCGCGTCGAGCGGCCGGGCGCGCCGCGGCTGGTGGTCCTGTCGCGGCTCGTGCCGCACAAGCAGATCGAGCACGCGCTCACCGTGGTGCAGCGGCTCGCGGCCGAGCTCCCCGACCTGCGCCTGGACGTGGTGGGAGACGGCTGGTGGCGGGACCCGCTGGTCGAGGCTGCCGCCGACCTCGGCGTCACCGACCGGGTGACCTTCCACGGCCACGTCAGCGACGCCCGCCGCGACGAGCTCGTGGCGCGGGCCCACGTCATGCTGATGCCGTCGGTCAAGGAGGGCTGGTGCCTCGCGGTCACCGAGGCCGGCGCGCAGGGCACCCCGAGCGTCGCCTACTCCCGCGCCGGCGGGGTCACCGAGTCGATCCGCGACGGGGTGACGGGACGACTGGTGGAGGATCTCGACGACATGGTCGCCGTGGTCCGTGAGCTGCTCCTGGACTCCGGACGGAGGACCGAGATGGGCGCAGCCGCGCACGCGATGGCGCAGACCCTCACGTGGTCCTCGTGCGCCACCAGGGTCGAGCAGGTGCTCCGGTCGACCGGAGCCCGGTGACGTCAGTCGCCGTAGACGAGGACTTCCTGGCTGGCCGGGTTGGTCTCGGGCGCCTGGGTCTGGCTGTAGACCAGACCACCGAGGACGCCACCCGCGAGGAGTGCACCGACGGCTGCAGGAAGGACGATGCCGGTGAGGATCCCACCCGCCGACGAACCTGCGTTGACCGTGTTGCTCACTGACGTCTCCCTCTGACGAAGTTACCGGTCGTTAGGCTACATGACCTGCGCCCCCGCGTCTCGATGTCGACGCGCCCGGATCCGCGCGCCGGCTGCGACGAGGACGGCCGCGGCCGCGACCAGCAGCGCCAGCAGGTGCGCGCCGCGCACGACGAGCGCGCGGGCGCCGTCACCGTCGTCGCCCCCCACGAACGCGCCGGGCACCCGGTAGAGCGCGACGTGGTCGCCGTCGACCACCTGCTCCAGCCCGGTCGTGTCGACGAGCGGGGCGTCCGGGTCGTCCGGGTAGAGCACGACCCACTGGACGCCCAGCGGCGCGAGATCGGCAGGCGTGCCGCTGTCCAGGACGGCACCGATGTCGGCGGCCAGCCGGCTCTCCCCCGGCACCAGGACGGGGCCCACCTGCAGGGAGTCGCTCACCACGACGTCGGCATCCGCCATGCGGGTGAGCGGATCCGATGAGGTCTGCCCGGCGCGGGCCCACGCGAACGAGCGGTACGAGCGCCACGGCAGCGTCACCACCGTGCCCTCCTCGCCCGACAACCGGGCCGCGACCTCCTCGAGGTCGGCGGGGATCTCCACCGGCCTCACCGTCGGCCACGTCTCGGTGGTCGCGTCCGGGAGGAGGAGCACGGGAGCGAGCACGAGCACCAGGGCCGCCAGCGGGGCGACGTCGCTGCCCGCCGCCCGCCGGACGACCCGCGCGGCGCAGGCGCCTGCGCTCGCGGACACCAGCACGACAGCCGGCGCCAGCAGCTTCTGGGTGTCCCGGAGCAGGCCGGCGCCCGGGACCGACTCGACCAGCACCGTCAGCGCGTGCGCGCCCCACGGCGTCGCAGCCAAGAGGGCGACCGCGGCACCCGTCGCAGCCAGCGCGCACCAGCGGTACGTGTCACCCGAGCCCCAGGCTCGCCGCAGGACGGGCAGGCCGAGGACCAGGACCAGCACGACGAGGACGGCCGCCGCGACCGCGAGCCACGTTGTCCGCGAGGCCGGTTCGGAGCGGGCATCCCAGATCCCCCCGAGCCCGAGGAGGGCTACGACTGGCCCGAACCCGGACTCGGTGTCGGGCGCGAAGGCGGTCACGCCGGAGGCGTCGGACACGGCGCCCGCCGGCCCGGTCACAGCTGCCAGGACCCACGGAGCCTGGAGCAGCCCGCCGGCGAGCACCAGCGCAGCGAGTCGTCGTACGTGCGGGGTCGCCGCGGCGACCAGCCCGGCCAGCGCGAGCAGGCCCCCCGTGGGCGTCAGCGACGCGAGCGCCGTCCACGCCACCGCTGCCGCCAGGTCGCCCGCACGACCCTCGCGGCGGTAGCGCATCGCGGCGCACACCAGCCACGGGAGGGCGGCGCAGCCGAGCAGCAGCGCCCACTGCCCGAGGGCGAGACGCTCCACGACGTAGGCGTTCCACACCGCGAAGCCCGAGGCGGCCAGCTGGGCCGTGCGTCCGAGGGGCGACACCATTCTGGCGACGCCCCAGCCGAGGAGCACGAGGGTGAGGAGCAGCGCGACCCGGGCCAGCACTCCCCCGTCGACGACATGGGTGAGCGTGGCGACGACGGAGTCCAGGGGCACCGCCCGCGGCGCCACGTCACCCAGCCCCCACGTCGCGTCGGTGAACGGCTGGCGCGGGACGAACACCAGGTCGCGCGCCAGCGGGTGCCCGGGCCGGGTGAGCAGCGGGAGCAGCAGGACGGCGGCGAGCAGCACGGGCCACCCGATGACCACCCAGTCCTGCCACTGCCGACGGCTCGGCGTCGTCCTGGGCGTCGGCACCACCGCGCCACCCTATGCTGTCCCGGTGCCGGACCGGACCGAACGCGCTCGCGACTTCGAGGCGGTCTGGGCCATCGCCCGTGACATCGACGGATGGATGACCGAGGACCAGGCGCGCGTCCTCCACGACGCCGCCCGCGCGGTGGCTCCCGACCGTGTCGTGGAGGTCGGCAGCCACCTCGGTCGCTCGACGGTCGTCCTGGCGGGCGCCGGGGCAGCGGTCACCGCGATCGACCCGTTCCCCGACGACTGGCGCTACGGCCGTCCCGACACCGAGCACCGCTTCCGCGCGCACCTCGCACTGGCCGGTGTCACCGACCGGGTCGATGTCCGCGTCGCCACGAGCCGCGCGGTCCGGGACGCGTGGACGGAGCCCGTCCGACTGGTCTACGTCGACGGGAAGCACGACGTGTGGTCGTGCCTCGACGACATGAGTTGGAGCCGCTTCCTGGAGCCGGGCGACACGCTCCTCGTGCACGACGCGTTCTCGTCCGTGGGCGTGACGCTCGCGGTGCTGCGCGACGCTGCACTGGGAGGCAGGCACCGCTATCTCGGCCGCACCGGTTCGCTCGCCCGCTTCGAGGTGCGGCGGCCCGGCTCACGCGATCGCGCGCGAGTCCTCGGGGAGCTGCCGTGGTTCGCGCGCAACCTGCTCGTCAAGGTGCTCCTGCGGCTTCGTGCCCGACGGGCGGCCCGCCTGTTGGGGCACGACGACGTCGCCGACCCGTACTGAGCGTCGGCGCCGTCGATCCGCCGGCTCCGCACGGGACGCCTTATGGTGTGCCGCATGTCCACTCGAGCTCGCGACGGGTCGCCGACGGCGGTCAGCCGGCGGAGCGGCGTCAGAACCTTCCTGACAGGCAGTGGGCAGATCGCCGTCGCGATGATGGTGATGAACGTCGCGACCTACGGCTTCACGATGGCCGCGGCCCGGATCATCGGTCCCGTCCCGTACGGCGCCTACTTCGCGCTGATGAACCTCATGATGATCGTCAGCGTCGTCATGCTCGGACTGCAGGCCACGGCCGCCCGTCGCATCAGCGCGGATCCGACACACGTCGGACAGATCGAGAGCCAAATGCTTCGCGTCTCGCTGCGCGCGTCACTCCTCGTGGGCGCAGTGCTGCTCCTGGGCGCGCCGCTGATCAACCACGTGCTGGACCTCGACAGCCTCCCCACCGCGCTGCTCGCTGCCGTCGCCGCCGTACCCATGACCATGACCGGTGCGCAGATGGGCATCCTGCAGGGCGAGCGGCGGTGGCGCGAGCTCGCCGTCATGTACGCCCTCACCGGCGTCTCCCGGCTGGTCATGGGCCTCGCCCTGGTCCTGTGGCAGCCCACCGAGTTCATGGCGTTCCTGGGCGTCACCCTCGGCTTCTACGCACCCTTCCTCTACGGGCTCGCGGTGCTGCGCCAGCCCCGGGAGGCCGGTGAGTCGCACGAACGACACGGGTTCCTGCCGATCATCAAGGAAGCCGTCGTCAACTCCCAGGCACTCTTCGCGTACTTCGCGCTCACGAACATCGACATGCTGGTCGGGCGATCGATCCTGGACTCGCACGACTCGGGGCTGTACGCCGCCGGGCTGATCGTGTCGCGCGCGGTGATGTTCCTGCCCCAGTTCGTCGTGGTCGTGGCGTTCCCGTCGATGGCGAACAGCGCGAACCCCGCTCGCGCGCTCCTCAACAGCATGGCCCTCATCGGTGGCCTCGGCGGCGCGTGCGTCCTGGTCACCGCGGCGCTGCCGGACCTCGCACTGGTCTTCGCCGGCGGTCGCGAGTACGACGAGGTCGGCGACCTGCTGTGGGTCTTCGCGCTGCTCGGGACCTGCATGGCGATCCTGCAGCTGCTCGTCTACTCGGTGCTCGCCCGTCAGGGCATCCTGTCCATGCTGCTCGTCTGGGTCGCTCTGGGAGTCGTCGTGGTCGTGGCGGCGACGTCGGTGTCGAGCGTGCCGGGCCTGCTGGCGGTCGTGCTGACGGTGGAGCTGGTGCTCCTTGCCGTGCTGCTGCCCATCAGCCTGGTCAAGCTGCGGGAGCGCTCGACCGCTCAGTGAGCCGCGTCGTGCCAGCTGCGGCCGGTGCCGATGGAGACGTCGAGGGGGACGGTGAGGTCGGCCGCCCCGCCCATCTCGGTGCGGACGATCTCGGCGAGCGCGTCGTGCTCCCCCGGCGCCACCTCGAGCACGAGCTCGTCGTGCACCTGGAGCAGCATCCGCGAGCGGAGGTCGTGCTCGGCCAGCGCGCGCTCGACGCCCAGCATCGCCACCTTGACGAGGTCGGCCGCCGAGCCCTGGATGGGCGCATTGAGCGCCATCCGCTCGGCCGTCTCGCGACGCTGCCGGTTGTCGCTGGTGAGGTCGGGGAGGTAGCGGCGACGCCCCAGGATGGTCTCGGTGAAGCCCGAGCGCCGTGCCTCGTCGACGATGCCGCCGAGGTAGTCGCGGACGCCTCCGAAGGTCTCGAAGTACTCGTCCATGAGGCCCTTGGCCTCCGAGGTCGAAATGCGCAGCTGCTGGGACAGGCCGAAGGCGGAGAGGCCGTAGGCGAGGCCGTAGTTCATCGCCTTGATCTTGGCGCGCTGCTCGACGCTGACGTCCTCGGCGGCGACGCCGAAGACGCGGGCCGCGGTGATGGAGTGGAAGTCCTGGCCGGACCGGAACGCCTCGATGAGCAGCGCGTCCTCGGACAGGTGGGCCATGATCCGCATCTCGATCTGGCTGTAGTCGGCCGTCATCAGCGACTCGCCGGCCTCGCCGACGACGAAGCCCTCGCGGATGCGACGACCGGCCTCGGTGCGGATCGGGATGTTCTGGAGGTTCGGGTCGGTGCTCGAGAGCCGGCCGGTGGCCGCGATGATCTGGTTGTAGGTGGTGTGGATCCGGCCGTCGGAGGCGACGGTCTTGAGCAGGCCCTCGACGGTCTGGCGCAGGCGGATCACGTCGCGGTGGCGGAGCAGGTGCTGCAGGAACGGGTGCTCGGTCTTCTCGAACAGCTGCTGCAGGGCGTCGGCATCGGTGGTGTAGCCGGTCTTGGTGCGCTTGGTCTTGGGCATGTCGAGCTCGTCGAAGAGCACCACCTGGAGCTGCTTGGGCGAGCCGAGGTTGATCTCCTTGCCGATGACGTCGTAGGCGTCGGTCGCGGCGGCGCGCACCTGGTCGCTGAACTCCGACTCGAGGCCCTCGAGGTAGTCGGTGTCGACGGCGATGCCCACCTGCTCCATCCGGGCCAGGGTGGCGATGAGGGGGAGCTCCACCTCGCGCAGGAGGCGGGTGCCGCCGTGCTCCTCGACCGCGTCGTCGAGCGCGTCGGCCAGGTCGAGGACCGCGCGGGCGGTCAGCATGGCGGTGTCGCTGGCCGTGGTGTCGTCCATCGCGTCGAAGCTGAGCTGGTCGGCGTCGACGGAGTCCTGACGGAGCTCGCGCTTGAGGTAGCGCAGGGTCAGGTCGGCGAGGTCGTAGGACCGCTGGTCGGGCTGGACGAGGTAGGCCGCCAGGGCGGTGTCGACCTCGAGCCCGGCGAGGTCCCAGCCGCGCGCCGCCAGCGCCAGTCTCGGCCCCTTGGCGTCGTGGATCGCCTTCGGTCGCTCCGGGTCGGCCAGCCACGCCGCGACGGCTGCGTCGTCGTCGGCGCCGATCTCCGTCACGTCGATCCAGGCCGCCTGCCCCTCGCGGGTCGCCACCGCCACGGAGAGCACCTCGCCCGTGCCGGCCCGCCAGCTGCCCTGGACGGCCACACCGACCCGCGTCCCGGCGTGTGCGTGCTCGTCGAGCCATGATCCGGCCTCACCGGCGCCCAGGCGGCGGCCGTCGAGCTCGAATCCGGCCTCGGCCTCGGCGGTGTCGGCGGGATCCGGGTCGATCGTGTCGAGCAGCCGCGTGCGCAGCTCGCCCCGGAACTCGAGCTCGTCGAGGAGCTCGAGGCCGGCGGTGCGGTCCCACGGCTGCCGGGCGAGGCCGTCGGGACGCACCGGCAGCGTGAGGTCGCGCACCAGCGCGTTGAGCTGGCGGTTGCGGATGACGTCGCCGAGATGGGCGCGCAGTGCCTCGCCCTTCTTGCCGGTGATCTCGTCGGCGCGGGCGATGACGTTGTCGAGGCCGTCGAACTGGTTGATCCACTTCGCGGCGTAGCCCTGGCCGACGCCCGGGACGCCGGGCAGGTTGTCGGACGTCTCTCCCACGATGGCGGCGAGCTCGGGGTAGCGGTGCGGCGGGACGCCGTACTTCTCCTCCACCGCCGCCGGCGTGAGCCGCGCCAGCTCACTGACGCCGCGCATCGTGTAGAGGACGGTCGAGTCGTCGGTGACGAGCTGGATCGAGTCGCGGTCGCCGGTCATGATCAGCACCTGCATGCCCTCGCCCAGGGCCTGGGTCGCCAGCGTCGCGATGATGTCGTCGGCCTCGTAGCCCTCCATCGACAGGTGCTGGATGTGGAGCGCGTCGAGCACCCGCCGGATCAGCGGCAGCTGGCTGCCGAACTCGTCCGGCGTCTTGTTGCGCTTGGCCTTGTAGTCGCTGTACTGCTCGAGCCGGAAGGTCTGGCGGGACTTGTCGAAGGCGACCGCGACGTGCGTGGGCTGCTCGTCGCGCAGCACGTTGACGAGCATCGAGGTGAAGCCGTAGACGGCATTGGTGTGCTGGCCGGACGCGGTCGCGAAGTTCTCCACCGGGAGGGCGAAGAACGCCCGGTAGGCCAGGGAGTGGCCGTCCAGCAGGAGGAGGCGGGGGCGGGTCGTCTCGCTCGTCTCAGGCACCCGCCGACTCTATCGGCCGCCACCGACAGCAGAATGACCGCATGAACGAGACACCTGCGTCCCCGCCCACGTCGCTGGCCGACCTGAGCGTCGAGGAGCTCATCGCCTTCCTCCCGCAGGGCAACGGGCGCCTCAACGACAAGATGGGCGTGCAGCTGGTGGAGGTCTCCGCGGAGCGGGTCGTGGCGACCATGCCCGTGGAGGGCAACACCCAGCCCTTCGGCCTGCTGCACGGCGGCGCGTCGGTCGTGCTGGCCGAGACCCTCGGCTCCATCGGGTCCGCCATCCATGCCTACCCGGCGAAGATCGCGGTCGGGGTCGACATCAACGCCACCCACCACCGCGCCGCCACGTCGGGCCTGGTCACGGGCGTCGCCACCGCCATCCACCTCGGCCGGTCGTCGACGTCGTACGAGATCGTGATCACCGACGACCAGGACCGCCGGGTCTGCACCTCGCGCATCACCTGCGCGCTGCTGGACGCCCCCAGCTGACGCAGGCCCTGACGTCCGGGCTCAGCCCGGGACGCGCTCGCGACGGATCCGACGGGCCGCGAGGACCCGGTCGATCCGCTGCCGGCTGGTCGCCGCCGGCGTGGCCTGGCGCGACTGCGGGAGGCGGGCACGCACGGCGCTGGTGGTGGCGGCCCGCAGCGTCGCCTGCGGGGTGAACGACAGCCGAGCCATGAAGCGGTTGGCGTCGCGCGCCTCGGCCGCCGCCGCGGTCTGGACGTGGCTGATGCCGTGCTGCTCGGCGAACCGGCAGGCGGCCTCCATGAGCGCGCTGCCGACCCCCTTGCGGCGGAACCGGGTGAACACGTGCGGCGAGACCGCGAGGACGGCCCGTTCGAGGTTGAGCGGCGTGAACGTCGTCGCCTCGAGGTACACGCCCCCCGCGACCTCGCCGTCGACCTCGGCCACGACCACGCACTGGTCCTCGCGCGCGTCGGCGGCGGCCACGATCCCCGCCACGTCGGCGAGCTGCTCGTCGAGCGCACCCCGACGCAGGATGGCGCTCCACAGCTCACGCAGGGCAGGGACGTCCGTGGCCTCTGCCACGCGTACGGTCACCGGCGTCCGACTCATCGACACACCACTTCCTCGAGCACCCACCGTGGCCCCCTGCCGCCTGTCGCGGCACCACGCCGGGACGAACCCTATCCCCGTTGGCGGGATCAGGCTACGCCGAGGTAGGCCTCACGCACCGTCGGGTCGTCGAGGAGCTCGGCGCCCGTGCCGGTCTTGACGATGTTGCCGGTCTCCAGCACGTAGGCCCGGTCGCTGCGCGAGAGGGCCTGCTTGGCGTTCTGCTCCACCACCAGGATCGTGGTGCCCTGCTGGGAGATCTCGGTGATGATGTCGAAGATCTGCTGGATCAGCATCGGCGCGAGGCCCATCGACGGCTCGTCGAGCATCAGCAGCTTGGGACGCGACATGAGGGCGCGGCCGATGGCGAGCATCTGCTGCTCACCGCCCGACATGGTGCCGGCGACCTGCTTCTTGCGCTCCTGCAGGCGCGGGAAGAGGCCGAAGACCCGGTCGTAGTCCTCGTCGATGGCCGCCTTGTCCTTGCGGGTGTAGGCGCCCATGTTGAGGTTCTCGGTGACCGTCATGCCGGGGAAGATGCCGCGGCCCTCGGGGCACAGCACGAGCCCCTTGCGCAGGCGCTGGTCGGCCCGCATCTTGGTGACGTCCTGGCCGTCGAAGACGACGGATCCCGCCGACAGCCCGCGGACCCCGGACAGGGCGCGCATCGTCGACGTCTTGCCGGCGCCGTTGGCACCGATGAGGGACACGATCTCGCCCTCACTGACCGTCACGGTGATCCCGTGGAGGGCCTGGATCTTGCCGTAGTTCAGCACGGCGTCCTTCATCTCAAGCAGCATCGTCAGGCTCTCCCAGGTAGGCGGCGATGACCTTCGGGTTGCGGGCGACTTCCTCAGGAGTGCCCTCGGCGATCTTCTGGCCGAACTCGAGCACGATGATCCGGTCGGTGACGCCGAGGACCAGCTTCATGTCGTGCTCGATGACCAGGACCGTGTGACCGAGGTCGCGGATGCGGCGGATGAGGCCCATGAGGTCCTCCTTCTCCGCGGGGTTGAAGCCGGCAGCCGGCTCGTCGAGACAGATCAGCTCCGGCTCCGTGGCGAGCGCGCGAGCGATCTCGAGGCGCCGCTGATAGCCGTAGGGCAGGTTGCGCGCGACCTCGTGGGCCCGGTCGGCGATGCCGACGAAGCGCAGCAGCTCCATCGAGCGACGTCGACCGGCTCGCTCCTCCAACGTGTGGCGGCTGATGCCGAACACCTTGGCGAAGCTGCGGCGGATGCCGCTCGCCGGCAGCTCCTCCTCGGAGGGACGGACCCGGTAGGCACGGAACAGCACCCCGAGCACGCTCGTCCTGTGCCGGGCGTCGCACCCGACCATGACGTTCTCCAGGGCCGACATCTCCGGGAAGAGCCGGATGTTCTGGAAGGTGCGTGCGATGCCGAGGTGGTTGATCTTGTGCGGCTTGGTGCCCGCGATCTCCTGACCCTTGAAGCGGATCGTCCCCTCGGTCGGCGTGTAGACACCGGTCATCGCGTTGAAGCACGTGGTCTTCCCGGCGCCGTTGGGGCCGATCAGTCCCAGGATCTCGCCCCGGCGGATCTCGAAGTCGACGTCGTTCAGCGCCACCACGCCGCCGAAGCGGAGCGTGACGTGGTCGACCTCGAGCAGGACGTCGCCCTCGGCGCCCGAGGCCTCGATGGCGATCTGGTCGTGGTCCGAGGTGTCCTTGAGCTCCTCGACGACCTCGGTGTTGTGCTCAGACATCTGCGGCAGCCTCCTGGGCCTCGTGTCGTCGGTCTTCGATCTCTGCGGCGCGCCGCCTGCTCGGCACCAGGCCCTGCGGCCGCAGCACCATCACCAGCACCAGCGCCAGCCCGAAGGCGAAGGGACGCCACTCCTGGAGCTCGCGGAAGCGCTCGGGGAGGTAGGTCAGCAGGAAGGCACCGATGAGGACGCCGACGATGTTGCCCGAGCCACCGATGACCACCATGGCCACGAAGAGGAACGACAGGTTGAGCATGAACGCGTTGGGCTCGACGTACTGCTGCTTGGAGCCGAACAGGAGCCCGGCGAGTCCACCGACGGATGCACCGATGGCGAAGGCCCACAGCTTGAACTTGAACCCGGCGACACCCATGACCGCCGCCGCGTCCTCGTCCTCGCGGATGGCCAGCCAGGCACGACCGACACGGCTGTGCTCCAGGCGGCTGGCCAGCCAGACGATGATGATGAGGACGACGAGCGCCAGCCAGTACCAGCGCTCGGCGTCGATGGTGTTGAAGAACGACCGTCCGTCGATCTCCGGGCCGGGCGGCACGGGGACCTGGGTGATGCCCGCGGCACCGCCCGTGACGTTGTCCAGGTTGCGCGCGGTGATGCGGATGATCTCGCCGAATCCGAGCGTGACGATCGCGAGGTAGTCGCCTCGCAGCCGCAGCGTCGGAGCGCCGAGGATCACACCCGCGGTGAGCGACATCGCAATCGCGATGGGGATGCACATGGCGAACGGGACGGCCCACTCCTCGGACAGCCCGAACCGCGACTGCAGCGAGGCGACGACCGGCGACGAGGGCGACCCGAACAGGGCCACGGAGTAGGCGCCGAGGGCGTAGAAGCCGACGTAGCCGAGGTCGAGCAGCCCGGCGAACCCGATCACGACGTTGAGCCCGACGGCCGCGATCATGTAGACGACGATGAGGAACAGCACGCTCGACCAGTCGGAGCCCGTCGGGTTCAGGTCGGTGCGGATGTAGGCGAACGGCAGGATGTTGAGGAAGGGCAGGTAGAACGCGAACGCGATCACCAGCAGCAGGCCGAGGGAGCGCACCCACTTCGGGGCGCGGTCCCAGCGGTTGCCGAGCTGGAGCCCGCGGTAGGAGTCGAGGATCTGGCTCATGCGCGTGCCTTTCCGAGGGACTCACCGAGCAGTCCGGTGGGCCGGAACATCAGGACCAGGACGAGGACGATGAAGGCGGTGACGTCGGTCCAGCTGGAGTCCCAGACCTGGGAGGCGTACACCTCGACCACGCCGAGCAGCAGGCCACCGACCAGCGCACCGCGCAGATTGCCGATGCCGCCGAGGACGGCGGCGGTGAACGCCTTGATCCCGATAATGAAGCCGATGTCGAACTTCGTGATGTCGTACTGGACGGTGAACAGGAGGGCGGCGACACCGGCCATCGCGCCACCGAGCACGAAGACGAGCATGATCACGCGCTCCTGGTTGACGCCCATGAGGGAGGCGGTGTCGGGGTCCTGCGCCACGGCGCGGACGCCGCGGCCGAGGCGGCTCTTGTTCACGAACGTGTCGAGGGCGACCATCATGACGATGGCGCCGATGATGATCAGCAGCCGGGTGTTGGTGACGGGCAGGTCGATCCCCGGGATGGTGAAGGCGACCTTGGTCTCGATCACCGACGGGATGTTGACCGTCACGCGGCCGAAGGGCGGCCCGAAGAACGCCCGGAGCACCTGGCCGAAGGTCTCGACCAGGACGATCGAGCAGCCGATGCCGGTGATGAGGAAGATGAGCGGCGGAGCGCCCTTCTTGCGCAGGGGCCGGTAGGCGATCCGCTCGACGGCGAGCGCGGTGCCGGCCGAGGCGAGCATGGCCGCCAGGAGGGCCAGGAGCGTGGCCGCGACGACCATGCCGATGCCCATCCCGGCCGTGGCTCCGAGGACGGTGTAGACGCCCAGCACGGTCCAGGTGCCCACCATGAACACCTCGGAGTGGGCGAAGTTGATCAGCTTCATCACGCCGTACACCATCGTGTAGCCGAGCGCGACGAGCGCGTAGATGGATCCGCGGGTGATGCCGTCCAATGTGTGACGGTCCAACCCGTTGATCAAGGCGTCGAAGTCCACTCAGGACCCTCCCAGTAGAGCGGCCCGGTCCGGGCCCATGGAGCGGGGGCGGCCGAGTTCCGGCCGCCCCCGCGGTGTCATGCTTGGTGCCTGGATCAGCTCTCGGGCTTGACCTCGACCTCGGGCGTCAGTGTGCCGCCCTCGTTCTTGTAGGCCCAGTAGGAGACCTGCTCGGCGGGGACGTCACCGCTGTCGTCGAAGGCGATGTCCTTGCTCAGGCCCTCACCCTCGTAGTCGTTGACGAACGCCAGGACGTCCTCGCGGGTGCGGGCACCGTCGTCCAGCGCGGCGAGGAAGACGCTCATCGCGTCGTAGCCCTCGGCCGCGTAGGCGCCGGGAGCGCCACCGTAGGCCTCCTCGAAGTCGGCAGCGAAGGTGCTGTCCTCCTCGATCGGGGCGCAGGGGCACATCACGACCGCGCCCTCGCCGGCCGGACCCACGGCGTTGCCGAAGTCGGCACCGTAGAGGCCGTCACCACCGACGAACGGGACGTCGATGCCCGCGTCGCGGATCTGCTTGAGCAGCGGGGCCGCCTCGGCGATGTAGCCGCCGTAGAAGATGGCGTCGGGCTCGGCCGACTCCATCTTGGAGATCGTCGGGGCGAAGTCGGTCTGGCCGACCTGCGTCTTGTCGCGCTGGACCATGGCGTCGCCGAGGGTCTCCTCGACGCGGTCGGCCAGGGGCTCGCCGTAGGCCTCGGAGTTGTCGACGACGAACACCTTGCTGGCGCCGACCTCGTCGGTGAGGTACTTGGCGATCGCGGCGCCCTGGTAGTCGTCGTACGGCACGAGGCGGTGGAACACCTCGACCGGGTCCTCCTGCGTCAGGTCGGTCGCGGTCGCCGACTGCGAGATCATCGGGACGCCGCCGTCCTGGTAGATGCTCTTGGTCGCGCGGGTCTCACCGGAGAAGGCGCCGCCGATGACGCCGATGAACGACTCGTCGCCGGCGATCTGGGTCGCGACCGGCGTGGCCTTGGCCGGGTCGCCCTCGGTGTCGAAGCGCTCGAGGGTCACGTCGCACTCGTCGTTGTCCCACTGCTCGAGCGCCAGCTCGGCGCCGTCCACGGACGGGATGACGATGCTGGCGTTGGCGCCGGACAGCGCGCCCATGGCACCGATCTTGAAGGTGCAGTCGTCGCCACCGCCGCCGCTGTCGCTGCCGCCGCCGGTGTCGGTCGTGCCGCAGGCGCTGAGCGCCAGGCCGGCCACAGCCGTGAACGCGACAGCCTGCCACGTCTTGGATGAGCGGATCATGGATCCCTCCGTAGTTCTCTGGGCTGTCCACCTCGGCAGCCTCGTGGCGGGAACCTAACACCCTGAATGTGGCGCGGGACACGATTGAGCGGCCCGAGTTGCGTGCCGTTGCCGTTTCGTGACCAACCGGTCTGTACCGGAAACGCGTGCGAAACATGCGAGGCGGTTGCGGCCTTGAGGAGACCTTGACGAGCCCGGGTCAGGAGGGGGTGGCTGCCCCGGGGTCGCCGTCGGCGAGCCCGGCGACGCCGTGCTCCACCACGCCGTCGGCGACCTGCTTCATCGAGAGCCGGAGGTCCATCGCGGTCTTCTGGATCCACCGGAAGGCGTCGGGCTCGCTCAGCCCGAGCTTCTCCTGGAGCACGCTCTTGGCCCGGTCGACGGACTTCCGCGTCGCCAGCGACTCCTGGAGGTCGGAGACCTCGCGCTCCAGGACGGTGATCTCTGCGTAGCGGCTGACCGCCATCTCGATCGCTGGCACCAGGTCTCCGCGCTGGAACGGCTTCACGAGGTAGGCCATCGCGCCGGCGTCACGCGCGCGTGCCACGAGGTCGCGCTGGGAGAACGCGGTGAGGATGACGACCGGTGCGATCCGCTCCCCCGCGATCGTCTCTGCCGCCGCGATCCCGTCGAGGACGGGCATCTTGACGTCGAGGATGACGAGGTCGGGCCGGAGCTCGCGCGCCAGCTCGATGGCCCGTCGGCCGTCGCCGGCCTGGCCGACGACGTCGTACCCCTCCTCGCCGAGCATCTCGGCGAGGTCCATGCGGATCAGCGCCTCGTCCTCGGCGATCACGACCCGGCGTACGCCGTCTGCGGGGGTGCTGCTCTCAACGGGCTGCGTCACGACGGCAAGGCTAGTTCGGATAGGGTTCCGACGCCGATTCCGCCCCGGTACTCCAACGGCAGAGAGAGTGGTCTCAAACACCATCCAGTGTGAGTTCGAATCTCACCCGGGGCACCACTACTGCGCCGGCGGTGGGCCAGCCACATTCGTGGCACGTCGAATGTGGCTCCGGCACCACCCGCCGACGACACGACCCCGACGACTCCGCGAGCGGTGGCCCAGCCACATTCCTGGCACGTCGAATGTGGCTCCGGCACCGCCGGAGCCAGGTCAGCGGCTGCGGCGGTAGGCGGGGGTGACCTCGTTGATGGCATCGCCCATGCGGTGGATCCGCAGGGCGTTCGTCGAGCCCGGGATGCCGGGCGGGCTGCCGGCGATGATGACGACGAGGTCACCTTCCTGGACGCGTCCGATGGCGAGGAGCGCCTCGTCGACCTGTCGCACCATCTCGTCGGTGTGCTCGACCTCCCCCGCCTGGAAGGTCTCGACCCCCCAGGTCAGCGCCAGCTGGGAGCGGGTGCGGGCCTCGGGGGTGAAGGCGAGGACGGGAATCGGGCCGCGGTAGCGCGAGAGCCGCTTGGCAGAGTCACCGCTCGTGGTGAAGGCGACGACGTACTTCGCCTCGACACGCTCGGCGACCTCGGCGGCCGCCTTCGCGATGATGCCGCCGCGGGTGTGCGGCTGCCACTCCACCTCCGCCATGTGGCCGAGACCGTGCTCCTCGGTGGACTGGACGATGCGGGCCATGGTCTCGACGGCGACGATGGGGTACTCCCCCACGCTCGTCTCGCCGGACAGCATGACCGCGTCGGCACCGTCGAGGACGGCGTTGGCGACATCGCTGGCCTCGGCTCGCGTCGGCGCGGGCGCGCTGATCATCGACTCGAGCATCTGGGTGGCGACGATGACCGGCTTGGCGTTGCGCCGCGCCTTGTCGATGATGCGCTTCTGGTGGATCGGGACGTCCTCGAGGGGGCACTCCACGCCGAGGTCGCCGCGCGCGACCATGATGCCGTCGAAGGCGTCGACGATCTCGTCGATGTTGTCGAGGGCCTGCGGCTTCTCGATCTTGGCGATGACGGGGACCGAGATCCCCTCCTCGCGCATGATGACGCGTACGTCCTCCGCGTCGGCGGCGTTGCGCACGAAGCTGAGCGCCACGAAGTCGACGCCGAGGTGGAGCGCCCAGCGCAGGTCCTCGGTGTCCTTGTCGGACAGGGCGGGCACCGACACGGCGACGCCGGGCAGGTTGATGCCCTTGTTGTTGGACACCTTGCCGGGCACGACGACCTCGGTCACGACGTCGGTGTCGTCCACCGACGTGACCTTGAGCCGTACCTTGCCGTCGTCGATGAGCAGCGGGTCGCCGGCCTTCACGTCGCCGGGCAGACCCTTGTAGGTCGTGCCGCAGATCTCCGCGGTGCCCTCGACGTCGCGGGTGGTGATGGTGAAGGTGGCGCCGCGCTTGAGCTTGACCGGTCCGTCCGCGAAGGTCTCGAGACGGATCTTCGGGCCCTGCAGGTCGGCGAAGATGCCGATCGCGTGCCCGGACTCGTCGGAGGCCTGCCGGACCAGCCGGTAGACGGCCTCGTGGTCGGCGTACGCCCCGTGGCTCATGTTGAGCCGCGCGACGTCCATGCCGGCCTCGACGAGGGACCGGATCCCCTCGGGGGTGTTCACCGCGGGGCCCAGGGTGCAGACGATCTTTGCTCTACGCACGTGCTTCACCCTATCGGAGATTGGATCGTTCCAAAGACCCCGACCCACGTCGAGCGGTGAGTGAGGCAGGTTTTCTGGCGGAGGAACCTGCCTCACTCACCGCTCGCGGTGGTTCAGACGACCAGCGGGCGCTCGTGCGGCTTGATCGGGGACGGCAGCGTGGTCGAGCCGGTCAGGTGGGCGTCGACCGCAGCGGCCGCGCTGCGACCCTCGGCGATCGCCCAGACGATCAGGGACTGACCCCGCCCCACGTCGCCGGCGACGTAGACGCCGGGCACCGAGGCGGCGTACGACGCGTCACGCTTGACGTTGCCGCGCTCGTCGAGCTCGACGCCGAGCTGGTCGATGAGCCCGGGGCCCTCGGGCCGGGTGCGCTCGGGGCCGGTGAAGCCCATGGCGAGCAGCACCAGCTGCGCCGGGATCTCGCGCTCGGTGCCCTCGACGGGCTGGAACTTCGCGTCGACCTCGACCAGGCGCAGCGCGGAGACCCGGCCGTCGGCGTCGCCGACGAACTCCTGCGTCGACACGGCGTAGACCCGGTCGCCCCCCTCCTCGTGGGCCGAGGAGACGCGGAACGTCATGGGGTACGTCGGCCACGGCTGGCCCGAGGGCCGGTCGTCACCGGGCTGCGGCATGATCTCCAGCTGGGTGATCGAGCGGGCGCCCTGCCGGATCGACGTGCCGAGGCAGTCCGCACCCGTGTCGCCGCCGCCGATGATGACGACGTCCTTGTCGGTGGCCACGATCTGGTCCGACCCGTCGGCGGTCGGGGCCTCGCCCAGCGCCACGCGGTTGGCCTGCGGCAGGAACTCCATGGCCTGGTGGATCCCGCCGAGCTCGCGGCCGGGCACGGGCAGGTCGCGCGCAGCCGTCGCGCCCATGGCGAGCACCACGGCGTCGTAGCGGTCGAGCAGCTTGTCGCCCGTCAGGTCACCGCCGACGTCAACCCCGGCGCGGAACACGGTGCCCTCGCGGCGCATCTGGTCCAGGCGCCGGTCGAGGTGCTTCTTCTCCATCTTGAACTCGGGGATCCCGTAGCGCAGCAGCCCGCCGATCTTGTCGGCGCGCTCGTAGACCGCGACGGTGTGACCGGCGCGCGTCAGCTGCTGGGCGGCCGCGAGGCCCGCCGGGCCCGAGCCGATGACGGCCACGGTCTTGCCCGAGAGCCATTCCGGCGGCTGCGGCCGGACGTAGCCCGAGCCCCAGGCGCGGTCGATGATCGAGACCTCGACGTTCTTGATGGTGACCGGGTCCTGGTTGATGCCCAGCACGCAGGCGGTCTCGCAGGGGGCCGGGCACAGACGACCGGTGAACTCCGGGAAGTTGTTGGTCGCGTGGAGGCGGTCCATCGCCCCGTCCCAGTCGTCGCGCCAGACCAGGTCGTTCCACTCGGGGATGATGTTGCCGAGCGGGCAGCCCTGGTGGCAGAACGGGATGCCGCAGTCCATGCAGCGGCCGGCCTGGGTGTTGATGATCGGCAGCAGCGCGCGGCCGATCCCGTCGGGGTAGACCTCGTCCCAGTCCTGGACGCGCTCGGCGACCTCGCGTCGGGAGGCGACCTCGCGGCCGTGCTTCAGGAAGCCCTTCGGGTCAGCCATGCTGGTTCACCTTCTTCGCAGGACAGGGGGTGGTGGTCGGGTGCGTGCGGGGTGCGGTGCGGTCAGCCATGGAGCACCTCCATGATCCGGGCGGCGGCCTCGTCCTCGCTGAGGCCGTCCTCCAGCGCCTCCTCACGTGCTTCGAGCACGCGCTTGAAGTCGCTCGGCATCACCTCGGTGAATCGGGCGAGGGAGGCGTCCCAGTCGGCCAGCAGCGAGGTGGCCACGGCGGAGCCGGTCTCCTCGGCGTGCTGCTCGACCAGGCTCCTGAGCTCGTCGGCGGCCTTGCCGGTCACCGGGGCGAGCTCGACGAGCTCGGGGTTGACCCGCTGCTCGTCGAGGTCGAGCACGAAGGCGTAGCCGCCCGACATGCCGGCCGCGAAGTTGCGACCCGTGGGACCGAGGACGACGACGACGCCGCCGGTCATGTACTCGCACCCGTGGTCGCCGACGCCCTCGACGACGGCCGTGGCGCCCGAGTTGCGCACGCAGAACCGCTCGCCCACGCGACCGCTCAGGAACAGCTGTCCGGACGTGGCGCCGTAGCCGATCGTGTTGCCGCCGATGATCTGCTCGGCCGCCTCGAACGTGGCAGCGCGGTCGGGCCGGACGACCAGCCGGCCGCCGGAGAGGCCCTTGCCGACGTAGTCGTTGGCGTCGCCCTCGAGGCGCAGCGTGACGCCGCGCGGCACGAACGCACCGAACGACTGGCCGGCCGAGCCGGTGAGGGTGATGTCGATCGTGCCGTCGGGCAGGCCGTCGCCGCGGTAGCGCTTGGTGACCTCGTGGCCGAGCATCGTGCCGACGGTGCGGTTGACGTTGCGGATCGCGACCTGGGCGCGCACGGGCTCGCCGTTCTCGAGCGCCGGGGCGGCGATCGCGATCAGCTCGTTGTCGAGCGCCTTGGCGAGCCCGTGGTCCTGCGTCTTCGTGTTGCGCAGGTCCTGGTCCTCGAACTGGCCGAACTCGCCGTGCGCGGACGCCTGGTGGAGGATCGGCGTGAGGTCGAGCCCCGCGGCCTTCCAGTGGTCCACCGCACCGGCCACGTCGAGCGCGCCGACCTGGCCGATCGCCTCGTCGAGGCTGCGGAAGCCGAGCTCGGCGAGGAGCTCGCGGACCTCCTGGGCGATGAACTCGAAGAAGTTCACGACGTAGTCGGCCTGCCCGCTGTAGCGCTCGCGCAGCACCGGGTTCTGGGTCGCGACGCCGACCGGGCAGGTGTCGAGGTGGCAGACGCGCATCATGATGCAGCCGCTGACCACGAGCGGCGCGGTCGCGAAGCCGTACTCCTCCGCACCGAGCAGCGCGGCGATGACGACGTCGCGCCCGGTCTTGAGCTGGCCGTCGGCCTGCACCACGATCCGGTCGCGCAGCCCGTTGAGCAGCAGCGTCTGCTGCGTCTCGGCCAGGCCGAGCTCCCACGGTCCGCCCGCGTGCTTGAGCGAGGTGAGCGGGGAGGCACCGGTGCCGCCGTCGTGCCCGGACACCAGCACGACGTCCGCGTGGGCCTTGGAGACACCTGCGGCGACCGTGCCGATGCCGACCTCGGAGACGAGCTTCACGTGGATGCGCGCCGCGGGGTTGGCGTTCTTGAGGTCGTGGATCAGCTGCGCCAGGTCCTCGATGGAGTAGATGTCGTGGTGCGGCGGCGGACTGATCAGGCCCACGCCGGGCGTGGAGTGCCGGGTCTTGGCCACCCAGGGGTAGACCTTGTGGCCGGGCAGCTGGCCGCCCTCGCCGGGCTTGGCGCCCTGCGCCATCTTGATCTGGATGTCGTCGGCGTTGGTGAGGTACTCCGAAGTGACGCCGAACCGGCCCGACGCGACCTGCTTGATCGACGAGCGGCGCTCGGGGTCGTAGAGGCGGTCCGGGTCCTCGCCGCCCTCCCCGGTGTTGGACTTGCCGCCCAGCCGGTTCATCGCGATCGCGAGGGTCTCGTGCGCCTCCTGGCTGATGGAGCCGTAGGACATCGCGCCGGTGGAGAACCGCTTCACGATCGCCGAGACCGGCTCCACCTCGTCGATGGCAACGGGCTCGCGGACACCGTCCTTGAAGGTGAAGAGCCCGCGCAGCGTCATCAGCCGCTCGGACTGCTGGTTCACCCGGTCGGTGTACTGCTTGAAGATGTCGTAGCTGCCGGTGCGGGTGGAGTGCTGGAGCCGGAAGACCGTCTCCGGGTCGAAGAGGTGCGGCTCGCCCTCGCGACGCCACTGGTACTCACCGCCCACGGCGAGCTCGCGGTGCGCCGGCGTGATGCCGCGACGGGGGTACGCCGTCGCGTGGCGGCGGGCCACCTCCTCGGCGATCGTGTCGAGCTCGATCCCGCCGAGCTTGGACGTCGTGCCGGTGAAGTAGCGGTCGATGACGGCCTGGGACAGGCCGACGGACTCGAAGATCTTCGCGCCGGTGTAGGACGCGACCGTCGAGACGCCCATCTTGGACATCACCTTGAGCACGCCCTTGCCGAGCGCCTTGATCAGGTTCGCCACCGCCTTGTCGGCGTCGACCTTCACGTAGTAGGCCTCGCGGGCGAGGTCCTCCACCGACTCCATCGCCAGGTAGGGGTTGACCGCGGCGGCGCCGTAGCCCACCAGCAGCGCCACGTGGTGGACCTCGCGGACGTCGCCGGCCTCGACCAGCAGGCCGACCTGGGTGCGGGTCTTCTCGCGGACGAGGTGGTGGTGGACGGCGCCGGTGAGCAGCAGCGACGGGATGGGGGCCAGCTCGGCGGTCGAGTGCCGGTCGGAGAGGACGATGATGCGCGCGCCGTCGGCGATGGCCGCCGACACCTCGGCACACAGCTCGTCGAGGCGGGCCTCGAGGGCCGCTCCCCCGCCCTCGACGGCGTACAGGCCGCGCACGACGTGGACCTGGAAGCCCGGCATGTCGCCGTTGCGGTTGATGTGGCGGATCTTGGCCAGGTCGTCGTTGGAGAAGACCGGGAACGGCAGCACGATCTGGCGGCACGACGCGGGGGTCGGCTGGAGCAGGTTGGCCTCGGGGCCGATGGACCCGCTCAGCGAGGTGACGAGCTCCTCGCGGATCGCGTCGAGCGGCGGGTTGGTGACCTGGGCGAACAGCTGCGAGAAGTAGTCGAAGAGCATCCGCGGCTTCTCGCTCAGCGCGGCGATCGGCGTGTCGGTGCCCATCGACCCGAGCGCCTCGCCCCCGGTGTTGGCCATGGGGCTCAGCAGGACCCGCAGCTCCTCCTCGGTGTAGCCGAAGACCTGCTGGCGGCGGGTGACCGAGGCGTGCGTGTGGACGATGTGCTCGAGGTCGTCGATGTCGTCGAGGTGGATCAGCCCGGCGTGCAGCCACTCGTCGTACGGCTGCTCCGCGGCGAGCTGGCTCTTGATCTCCTCGTCCTCGATGATCCGGTGCTCCTCGGTGTCGACGAGGAACATCCGGCCCGGCTGCAGGCGGCCCTTGCGGACGACCGTGGCGGGGTCGAGGTCGAGCACGCCGACCTCGGAGGCGAGCACGACGAGGCCGTCGTCGGTGACCCAGTAGCGCGAGGGGCGCAGGCCGTTGCGGTCGAGGACGGCGCCGATCTGGGTGCCGTCGGTGAACACGACGCAGGCCGGCCCGTCCCACGGCTCCATCAGCATGGAGTGGAACTCGTAGAACGCACGGCGCTTGGCGTCCATCTCGCGGTGGTTCTCCCACGCCTCCGGGATCATCATCAGCACGGCGTGGGGCAGCGACCGGCCGGCGAGGTGCAGCAGCTCGAGCACCTCGTCGAACGACGCCGAGTCCGAGGCGCCGGGCGTGCAGATCGGGAACAGCCGCTCGAGGTCGCCGGGGATCAGGTCGCTCTCGAGGAGCGCCTCGCGGGCGCGCATCCAGTTGCGGTTGCCCATCACGGTGTTGATCTCGCCGTTGTGGGCGATGAACCGGAACGGGTGCGCCAGCGGCCAGCTCGGGAAGGTGTTGGTGGAGAAGCGCGAGTGCACGACAGCCATCGCCGAGGCGACCCGCTCGTCGGTCAGGTCGGGAAAGACCTGGTCGAGCTGGTCGGTGGTGAGCATGCCCTTGTAGGCGAGGGTGCGCGAGGAGAGCGACGGGAAGTAGACGTCGGTCTCGGACTCGGCGCGCTTGCGCAGGCAGAAGGCCCGCCGCTCCAGTGCCATCCCGCTGACCCGGGCGCCACGGCCCGCGACGAAGACCTGCGCGAAGCTCGGCATCACGCTGCGCGCGGTCGCGCCGAGCGTGCTGTCGTCGACCGGCAGCTCGCGCCACCCGAGGACCGTGAGGCCCTCCTCGTCGGCGAGCTCCTCGATGCGCCGGCGGGTCTTGGCCACCGCGTCGTCGTCACCGGGCAGGAACGCGGTGCCGACGGCGTACGCCCTCGCGGGCGGCAGGTCGAAGTCGACGACCTCGCGGAGGAAGGCGTCGGGCACCTGCATGAGGATGCCGGCGCCGTCGCCGGAGTTGACCTCGGCGCCCGCGGCGCCGCGGTGGTCGAGGTTGCGCAGGGCGGTGAGCGCCTTGGCCACGATGTCGTGGCTGGCCACACCGGTCAGGGTCGCCACCATGGCGACACCGCAGGCGTCCTTCTCGTGGCGAGGGTCGTAGAGACCCTGCGCGGGAGGGAAGTTCGGCGGGAATGCGTGCATGGAGGCATTCTCCCGTCGTCGTCTCCGCGCGTCGCGGACCTGGATCTCGCTGGGTCCACGACGGGCGAGGGGGTGGAAGTTACCGCTGGGGACGACGTTGGCCCGAGCAAGACGGAACCTATCACCGGCAGGCGCCGCCGGCGCCCCGTGTGTCAGGCCGTGGGACCGGCGGGGCGTCCGTCCTCGGTCTGCTCGGCGCCCTCGACGTCGTCGGTGTGCTCGGTGTCGGTGTGCTCGGTGGAGTCCGCGTCCCGGGTGCGCTCGGCGTCCTCGACCTCGGGCTCCCGGGTGCGGACCACCTCCTCGCGGCCGGGGTGGCGCACGGCGGACCAGATGAACCAGGCGGTCGCGAGGACGAAGAGCACGATGGAGGTCCACACGTTGAGGCGCAGCCCGAGCACGTCGTCCATCTGCACGTCGTCGATGCGGAGGTTCTCGATCCAGCCGCGGCCGAGCGTGTAGAGCATGACGTAGAGCGCGGCCACCTGCCCGTGGCCGAGGCGGAAGCGGCGGTCGAGCCAGATGATGAGCGCGAACGCCGCGAGGTTCCACACGCACTCGTAGAGGAACGCCGGGTGGTACGTCGCCTGGTCGAGGTACTGGGCCGGGCGGTGGGCGACGTCGATCTCCAGGCCCCACGGCAGGTCGGTGGGGCGGCCGTAGAGCTCCTGGTTGAACCAGTTGCCCCATCGTCCGACCGCCTGGGCGACGAGCACGCCGGGGGCCAGCGCGTCCACCAGGGGCAGCAGCTTGATGCCCTTCAGCCGCGCGCCGATGCACAACCCGACGGCGCCGAGGGCGATCGCCCCCCACACCCCGAGACCGCCGCGCCAGACGTAGAGCGCGGTGATCGGGTTCCGGCCCTCCCCGAAGTAGAGGTGCCAGTCGGTGATCACGTGGTAGAGCCGGCCGCCGACCAGCCCGAAGGGCACGGCCCAGATCGCCAGGTCGCTGACCTCGCCGGCGGTGCCGCCGCGGGCGACCCAGCGCCGCTCGCCGATCCAGATCGCGAGCACGATGCCGAGGATGATGCTCAGCGCGTAGCCGCGGATCGGGACCGGCCCGAGGTTCCACACGCCGTCGGCGGGGCTCGGGATGGACATCAGGGTCACGAGGGGCGATCCGACGAGGGCCGGCACGGTCAGCATGGGGAGCATCATCCTTCGTCGAGCAACATCGTGACGTCGTGGGCCAGCTGGGCCTGCGACACGTCGTGGTCCCACATGAGCGGCGACTCGTCGTCGGCGTCGATGGCGTAGACGCGGGTGCCGTGGGTGACGTCGTAGCCCCCGCTGGGCAGCTTGTCACCCTTGTCGATCCCGACGGCGAGGCTCTCGCCGACCTCGACGATGTCGTCGAGGTCGCCGGTGAGGCCGATGATGCTCGGGTCGAACGCGCTGACGTAGTCCTCGGTCACCGCCTCGTCGTCGCGCGCCGGGTCGGTGGTCACGAAGACGACGTCGAGCCGGTCCTTCTGCTCGTCGTCGAACCGCGTGAGGGTGCCGGCGAGGGTGGCCATCACCTGCCCGCAGATGTCGGGGCAGTTGGTGTAGCCGAAGAAGACGAGCGTGAGGTCCTTGTCGGTGTCGTCGGTGAGGCTGAAGGCCTGCCCGTCGGTGTCGACGAGCGGGGTCGACGACACCTCGAACGGCGGGTCGAGGACGGTGCCGGTGAGCTCGTTCGACTCCGCTCCCCCGCCGCAGGCCGCCAGCAGCGCGAGCAGCGGGACCGCGGCGAGTGCCCTAGCGCGCACGTCGTACGCCCTCCGCGAGGTCGGCGGTCAGGCCGCGCAGCGCCTCGAGCCCGGCAGCCTCGTCGCCCTCGTGGTCGAGCAGGCAGCGGACGAACGCCGATCCGACGATCACGCCGTCGGCGAACGCGGCCACCTCGGCGGCCTGGTCGCCGTTGCTGACCCCGATGCCCACGGCCACCGGCACGTCGCCCGCCGCACGGACGCGTCCGACGAGCGGGCCGGCGAGGGCGGAGGTCGCGTCACGTGCGCCGGTGACACCCATGACGGCGGCGGCGTAGACGAAGCCGCGGCTCTCGTGGGCGGTCATCGCGACGCGCTCGTCGGTCGAGCTCGGCGCGACCAGGAAGACCTTGTCGAGGTCGTGCGCGTCGGCGGCCGCGATCCACTCCGAGCCGTAGTCCGGGGTGATGTCGGGCGTGATCAGGCCGGCGCCCCCGGCCTGCGCCAGGTCGGCGGCGAACCGCTCGACCCCGTAGCGCTCGACGGGGTTCCAGTAGGTCATCACGAGGGTGGGCACGCCGGTCGCGGCGACCTCCTCCACCACGCGCATGACGTCGGCGGTGCGGACGCCCCCGTCGAGGGCGGCCTGGGCGGCGGCCTGGATCGTCGGGCCGTCCATGACGGGGTCGCTGTAGGGCAGGCCGATCTCGATCGCGTCGCAGCCCGCCTCGACCATCGTCCGCATCGCGCGGATCGAGCCCTCGACACTCGGGTAGCCGGCCGGGAGGTAGCCGATGAGGGCTGCCCGGTCCTCGGCGCGCGCCTTCTCGAAGGCGCTGGTCGTCGAGGTCACTGCACGGCCTCCTCGGACGCCTGCTCGAGGTCGGCGTCCGGGCCGAGGTCGGCGTCGCCGAGGCCGAACCACTCGATCGCCGTGCCCATGTCCTTGTCGCCGCGGCCGCTGAGGTTGATGATCACCGTCGCGTCGGGACCCTTCTCCTCGCCGAGCCGCTTGGCCACGTCGAGCGCACCCGCGATCGCGTGGGCGGACTCGATGGCCGGGATGATCCCCTCGGTGCGGCTGAGCAGCGCCATCGCGTCCATGGCCTGGGCGTCGGTGACGGGTGTGTACGTCGCCCGCCCGGCGGCGGCGAGCCACGAGTGCTGCGGACCGACGCCGGGGTAGTCGAGGCCGGCGGAGATCGAGTGGGACTCGATCGTCTGGCCGTCGTCGTCCTGGAGCACGTAGGTGCGGGCGCCGTGGAGCACCCCCACCTCGCCCGCGTGGATGGTGGCGGCGTGCCGGCCGGTCTCGACGCCGTCTCCCCCGGGCTCGAAGCCGTGGATCTCCACGCCCTCGTCCTCGAGGAACGCGGTGAACAGGCCGATGGCGTTGGAGCCGCCGCCGACGCAGGCCGCGACGGCGTCGGGGAGGACGCCGTACTGCTCCAGGCACTGGGCGCGGGCCTCGTCGCCGATGCCGCGGCAGAAGTCGCGCACCATGCTCGGGAACGGGTGCGGGCCGGCGGCGGTGCCGAAGAGGTACGCGGTGTGGTCGACGCTGGCGACCCAGTCGCGCAGCGCCTCGTTGATCGCGTCCTTGAGCGTCGCGCTGCCGGACTCGACCGGGACGACCTTTGCGCCGAGGAGCTGCATGCGGGCGACGTTGAGCGCCTGGCGGCGGGTGTCGACCGCGCCCATGTAGACCGTGCAGTCGAGGTCGAACCACGCAGCCGCGGTGGCGCTGGCGACGCCGTGCTGCCCGGCCCCGGTCTCGGCGATCACCCGGGTCTTGCCCATCCGCCTGGTCAGCAGGGCCTGGCCGAGCACGTTGCGGATCTTGTGGGCGCCGGTGTGGTTGAGGTCCTCGCGCTTGAGCAGCACACGCGCCCCGACCAGCTCGGAGAGCCGCTCGGCGTGGTAGAGCCGGCTCGGCGTGCCGGCGTAGTCGCGCAGCACCCGCTCGAAGTCGGCGACGAAGGACTCGTCGGCCATCGCGCCCTGCCAGGCCTCGGTCAGCTCGTCGAGCGCGGCGACGAGGGCCTCGGGCATGAAGCGGCCGCCCCACGTCTCGCCGAAGTAGCCACGCTCGTCGGCGTCGTACCTGCCGGTCCCGCTCGTCTGCTTGCTCGCCTGGACGTTCGACTGCACGCTCACGGTGCCGTCACTCCTGTCATCGCTCGTACGGCGGCCTCCGGGTCGCCGTCCTTGACCAGTGCCTCCCCGACCAGCACCACGCCTGCTCCCTCGGAGACGAAGCGCTGGACGTCGGCGACACCCGAGATGCCGCTCTCGGCGACGAGGACCGCGTCGCCCTGCAGCTGGGGAGCGAGGCGGCCGAACACGCCGGGGTCCACCTCGAGGGTCTTGAGGTTGCGGCTGTTGACGCCGATCAGCTCGGCGCCGAGCGCCAGCGCGCGCTCCGCCTCCGCCTCGTCGTGGACCTCGACC
Organism: Nocardioides sp. Soil_C_8; assembly: GCF_057656315.1. Taxonomy (NCBI): domain Bacteria; kingdom Bacillati; phylum Actinomycetota; class Actinomycetes; order Propionibacteriales; family Nocardioidaceae; genus Nocardioides; species Nocardioides sp. Soil_C_8. The sequence goes on along the minus strand of NZ_JBDGKQ010000003.1, from coordinate 363,624 downwards.
AGCACGGTCAGCCCGAGGGCGGTCGCCTCGTCGTGGAGCCGGCGGAGGGTGTCGTCGTCGAGCGCGGCGACGATCAGCAGCGCGAGGTCGGCGCCGGCAGCGCGGGCCTCGACGAGCTGGTAGCCCTCGACGATGAAGTCCTTGCGCAGGATCGGCGTCTCGACCGCGGCGCGCACGGTGCGGAGGTCGTCGAGGCTGCCGCCGAAGCGGCGCTCCTCGGTCAGCACGGAGATCGCCGCGGCACCGCCACGGGCGTAGGCCTTCGCGAGGGACGCCGGGTCGGGGATGTCGGCGAGGGCACCCTTGCTCGGGCTGCGCCGCTTGACCTCCGAGATCACGCTGGACCCGGTTGCGCGGAAGTGCGGCATCGGGTCGCGCGGCGGCGGGGCGTCGGCGAGGCGGGCTCGCAGGTCACCGAGCGGGAGCGAGGCCTCGCGGCGGGCGAGGTCCTCGCGTGCTCCCGCGACGATGTCGTCGAGGACGGAACCGGTCGCTGGCATGACCTCAGCCTCTCACCCGGGCCCAGTCCGTCCGGGGCCGGTGCCCAGTGGACGGACGTGCCCCGTGGCAGGCTGTGGCGCTCAGTGCTCGGAGGAGTTGAAGCCGAGCTTGGAGAGCACGAGGAACAGCGGGAACGCGACGACGGCGATGATGATGCCGATCCAGAGCAGGGTCATCTGGGTCGGGACCTGCAGCAGGGCGACGCTGCCCACGACGAAGCCGAGCATCGCGATCGCCACAGCGGTCCAAGCAGCGGGGGTGTTGCCGTGGCCAGCAGCCATCGTTGGTGCTCCTTCGTCGGTCGAGCCGGGGTCGTGCGGTGTGCGCGACGAGTCTAGGCGGTCGGGTCCCGGCCCTCGTCGAGGGCCTTCCAGATGTCGATGTTCTCGGCGGGGCGGCCACCGGCAACGGCGTCGTCGGTGGCGTGCGCGCCCGTGGGTGCGTCGTACCTGGTGCCCATCTCGGGCCAGGTGCGGACGAGGCGGAGCGCCAGCCCCGTCGAGGCGAGCACCAGGAGGGCGGCGACGACGGCGAGCCAGTACCAGCCGGTCAGCGACGTGTCGTCGAGGGTGGCGCCCGTCCGCCGGCGCACCTGCTCGACGAGGTGGTCCGGCAGGGTGAACGGCGCCCACACGACGGTCGCGGCGTAGCCGAGCGCGGTGAGCGCGCCCAACGCGGCGATCCCACGGCGGAACCGGCCTCGTGTCACCAGCAGGACGCCCCAGCAGGCCAGCACGACGAACGCGAGGGCCGTGCCGAGCGGGGAGGTCGCGATCTCACCCACGGCCGTCATCGCCGTGGAGGTGGACGCGTCCACGGAGGAGTCGGCGCCGGCGCCGGAGACCCAGGGCTTGCTCGCGGCCCACGCGGCGAGTGCGGCGGACGCGACGCCGAGGAGGACGACGGGACCGAAGGTGCGCCGTGGCTTCGCGGGTGGCGCCTCGCCCTCCGTCCCGGGCTCAGTCATCGACCCGGTGCACGAGGTCGGCGTCGAAGCAGGTGTGGTCGCCGGTGTGGCACGCGTCGCCGACCTGGTCGACGACGAACAGGAGCGTGTCGCCGTCGCAGTCGAGGCGGACCTCCTTGACCCACTGGACGTGTCCGGAGGTGTCGCCCTTGACCCAGTACTCGCGCCGCGAGCGCGACCAGTACGTCGCCCGCCCGGTGTCGATGGTGCGGGCGAGCGCCTCGTCGTCGACCCAGGCGAGCATCAGGACCTCACCGGACCCGTGCTGCTGGACGACGACCGGGACGAGGCCCTCCGCCGTGTGCCGCAGGCGGGCGGCGATGGCGGGGTCGAGGGTCGAGGGTGGGGTCGTCACGGGTCCATCGTCTCAGCCTCGCGGGCACGCCACGTCTCCGCACACCGCTGCGTGACAGGTCCGGGCGCCGCGAGGTCGCGGTCGTCCCACCGGGCGATGGCCTGGACGTCGCGCGTGGTGGAGACGAGGAACGCCTCGCTCGCCCCTGCCTGCACGTCGGCCAGCGGCTCGTCGACCTCGACCGCGCCGCACCACTCGATGACCAGCTCGCGGGTGATGCCGGCGAGGCAGCCCGACGCCAAGCTCGGGGTGCGCAGCTCGCCGTCGACGACGTAGAACACGTTGGAGCCGGTGCCCTCGCAGAGGTTGCCGGCGGTGTTCGCGAAGACGGCCTCCGTGCCGCCGTGGCGCTGGGCGTGGGCCAGCGCGATCACGTTCTCGGCGTAGGACGTGGTCTTGAGCCCGGCGGTGGCACCGTTCTCGTTCCGCGTCCACGGGACGGTCACGACCGCGGTCTCGGACGCCGCGTGGTCGATGGCGCTGTAGGCCACCACGAGGGTCGCCGGTCCCCCGCCACGTCCCGACCCCATCGGCTGCGGGCCGGCGGTCCAGGTGATCCGCAGCCGACCGATCGCCTCGTCGCCCGCACCGTCGAGCACGGCCGCGACACCCCGTCGTACGTCGTCGAGGTCGGGCGCCGGCAGTCCGAGTCCGGCGGCACTCCGCTCGAGGCGGGTCAGGTGCCGGGTCAGCGCGAACGGCACGCCGTCCAGGGTCTTCACCGCCTCGAACACCCCGTCGCCGACGGTGAACCCGTGGTCGGTGACAGCGACGGCCCCCTGGGTCGGGTCCGTCAGGAGGTCACCGTCGATCCACGCGCGCATGGCGTCACTCTAGGGGCGCCTCCCGGGGCGCCTCCCGGGGCGCCGGACGGGAGCACTGGGGCGGGTGGGACACCCTGGACGGGGGGCCGATTTTGGCGCCGCGTCGGCCATGGGCTACTGTTCCACTCGCACTCAGGGCCGGTGAAACGGTCAGGGATGCAGGCGGACATAGCTCAGTTGGTAGAGCGCAACCTTGCCAAGGTTGAGGTCGCGAGTTCGAGTCTCGTTGTCCGCTCGGAAGGTCTCCCCCGTTCATTTCCGGAACCTCCACGGTGGGTTGGCCGAGAGGCGAGGCAACGGACTGCAAATCCGTCTACACGGGTTCAAATCCCGTACCCACCTCGCAGTCACAACTCAAGACCTGGGCGATTGGCGCAGCGGTAGCGCGCTTCCTTGACACGGAAGAGGTCACTGGTTCAAACCCAGTATCGCCCACCAGCACGACGAGAGGCCGGCTTCCCCACGGAAGCCGGCCTCTCGCTCATGTGGGGTCACACGGTCGTGGCGAAACGCTCCCAGACGCGGTGCGCCGACAGGAGCGTCAGCAGGTCGTCCGCGACGTCCGAGCCGGTGTCGCCGGTCGTCACCCCGGCACCACCGATGCCGAGCGCGTCGAGGACCGCACGCCCGTCTCCTGCTGCTGCCACCGCCTTGCTGTGGCGGAAGCACTCCTCGACCAGGAGGTCGACCCGGGGGTCGGTGGCCACGGCCGCGGAGCCGCCCGCCTTGGAGTCGCGGGCGGGCACGGCGTCCGGTGCGGGCGGCGCGGCGCCGGCGACGACCACCGCGTCGAACTCCACGGACCGGGCGGTGGCGAACGTCCGCTGCGCCACCAGCCCGTCGCCCAGGTCGCCGCCGTGCGGGCCGATGAGGAGGGGCAGGAGGCCGGCCGCGAGGAGCGCCTCGCGCAGCTGGGCGACCGACCCGAGGTCGCCGGCGGGGTCCACGACGATGCCGACCATCCGCCCGTCGGTGGGCCACGTCTCCCCCACCTGCGACAGGGCCGGGCTCGGGTCGGGCTCGTCGTAGCGCACGGTCCGCTCCGGGGCGGGGAGGCCGAGGCCCTGGGCCACCCGGGCGCACAGCTCGTCGTCGATGTTGGCGAGGGCGAGGAGCTGACGCTCCTTGATCGCCTGCTCGTAGCACTTGCCGAGCTCGAAGGTGTAGGCGAGGACGATGTGCTCCTGCTCGACCGGGGTCATGCTCTTCCAGAACAGGCGCGCCTGGCTGAAGTGGTCGTCGTACGTCGCCGGGTTCTCGCGCACCTTCGACGCCTCCGGCACGGTGACCGGAACGTCGACGAACGCGCCCTCGTCGGCACCCGCGAAGAACGGGCAACCGCCGTCGAGCGAGTTCGGCTTGTACGGCGCGACGCCGCCGTGGACGGCCTGCTGGTGGAAGCCGTCGCGGTGGTTGTCGGCGACCGGGGCGTGCGGGCGGTTGATCGGGATCTGGTTGAAGTTCGGCCCGGCGAGCCGGGTGAGCTGGGTGTCGAGGTAGGAGAAGTTGCGGGCCATCAGCAGCGGGTCGTCGGTCCCGTCGATGCCGGGCACCAGGTGCCCGGTGTGGAACGCGACCTGCTCGGTCTCGGCGAAGAAGTTGGTCGGGTTCCCGTTGAGCGTCAGGGTGCCGATCACCTGGACGGGTGCGAGCTCCTCCGGGACCAGCTTGGTGGAGTCGAGCAGGTCGATGCCCTCGAACATCTGGTCCGGGGTGTCCGGGAAGGTCTGGATGCCGAGGTCCCACTCGGGGAAGGCGCCGGACTCGATCGCGTCGTAGAGGTCGCGGCGGTGGAAGTCGGGGTCCAGGCCGCCGATCAGCTGGGCCTCCTCCCACACGAGCGAGTGGACGCCGAGCCTGGGCTTCCAGTGGAACTTGACCAGCGTCGTGCCGCCCTCGGCGTCGACGAGGCGGAACGTGTGGACGCCGAAGCCCTCCATCGTGCGATAGCTGCGCGGGATGCCCCGGTCGGACATGTTCCACAGGGCGTGGTGCTGGGCCTCGGTGTGGAGGGAGACGAAGTCCCAGAACGTGTCGTGCGCGCTCTGCGCCTGCGGGATCTCGCGGTCCGGGTGCGGCTTGCCGGCGTGGATCACGTCGGGGAACTTGATCCCGTCCTGGATGAAGAAGACCGGGATGTTGTTGCCGACCAGGTCCCAGTTGCCCTCGCGCGTGTAGAACTTCGTCGCGAACCCGCGGGTGTCGCGGACCGTGTCGGCCGATCCACGAGATCCGAGCACCGTGGAGAAGCGCACGAAGACCGGGGTCTCCTCACCCTTGGCGAACACGGCTGCCCGGCTGACCTTCGACGCGGCGCCGTTGGCCACGAACACGCCGTGCGCACCGGCTCCGCGCGCGTGGACCACGCGCTCCGGGATGCGCTCGTGGTCGAAGTGCATGATCTTCTCGCGCAGGTGGTGGTCCGACAGGAGCGTCGGGCCCCGCGGGCCTGCCTTGAGCGAGTGGTCGCTGTCGCCGATGCGGACACCGGTCGCGGTCGTCAGGTAGGCGCCCTGCTGGGCGCTCGCGGTCGACGGGTCCGCGCTCGGCGCGCCCGTGGGCGACATCGGCGTGGGCTGCTGCTGGTCCGCCTTCGGCGGCGGCACCTCACGCGGCGTGGTGGGTTCCTCGAGCGTCGGCGGCTCGCTGCCGGGGGCACCCGGGACGGGCTTGTCCGTGAGGGACACGGCGTCAGCGACGGCCTCGGCGGCCTTGACCGCCTTGCCGGCCGCCTTCTTCGCCGCGCCTGCGGGCTTCTTGGCTGCGGACTTCTTGGGGCACATGCGGGCTCCTCGAGATGGGGTGCGGACGAGGCCCCCCGTACCCCCACCGCCTCGAGGGATGCGCCGTCGCCGGACGCCCGAACCCGACGGGCGTCGCCCGCGCCGAGCCCGGCGTCAACCCTTGTAGGGCTTCTCCTCGTGTCGCGGATCCAGGCTCGGGTAGCCGGCCTTGGGCTCGAGTCCCTCGGGCTGGGGTTCGCGGTCCCCGGGGCTCTGCTCCGGCGGCACGCTTCCCTCGGCGTCCACCACCGAGGTGTCCCGTACGCCGTCGGTCCCCTCCTGCCCCGGCCCGGCATGACCGACACGTTCGCTGCTCGAGCCCATGCCGCCCGCTGCACGCTGCGGACCGGCCGAGCCCGGTGTGGATGCGCGTTCCTCGGACGCGGCCTCGCGCGCGGCGTCGTCGTGACTGGTCATGGGTCCTCGCTCCTCACTCGTGGTCGCGGTCCCGTTCCCACGGTGCTGGGTGCGCATGTGCCCCGGCCGGAACGAGCGCGCTGTCGGGGCAGGGCTGTCCCGGCCCGGTCCGTCCCCGGTCCGGGCCGGTGCGCACGCCGGCCGGGTCCGTGCGGCAGACTCCGGACATGGCCGACGACGCGACCACGGCGCGCTGGGCAGGACGCGTGGGCGTCGTCCTGGTCGTCGCCGGCCTCTGCCTCGGCGCGTACGTCGCCTGGCAGGTGTGGGGCACCAACGTCGTCTCGCAGCGCACGCACCGCGCCCTCGTCGACGAGGTCGAGCAGGCGTGGGTCCGCGACGTCGGCAACGCTCCTGCGAAGGGCCCGGAAGCCGTCGAGACCACCCACGGGTCGGTGTCGGCGATCGTGCGGATCCCACGCTTCGGCGACGACTGGGCCGTGCCCCTGCTCGAGGGCACCAGCGACGAGGTCCTCGCGGCGGGCTTCGGCCGGTTCACCTCCGGTGCCGGACCGGGCGGGCGCGGCAACTTCGCCCTGGCAGCCCATCGGGTCACCCACGGCGAGCCCCTGCGTGCGATGCCGGACCTCGAGCCGGGCGACGAGGTCGTGGTCGAGACGCGGACCTGGACGTACACCTACGTCCTCGACACCGGCGGGGACGACCTGACGGTGCCGTTCACCGCCGGCTGGGTGCTCGACGCGCTCCCGCGAAACCCCGACGGCGGCACGCAACCCGCGCAGGAGCCGGGCAGCCGGCTGCTCACCCTGACGACCTGCTCGGAGCTGTTCCACACCGACGACCGACTGGTGGCCTTCGGACACCTCCGGTCGAAGGAACCGAACCGGGCCTGACGGCCGGGCGGCACCCCGCGGTGCTCTGTCGACCGTCAGCGGCCCCCGCTCACGCGCGACCGGCGTACGAGCCAGAGCCCGAGCGCCAGCAGCAGGACGCTGAGCGCCGTCAGCGGCACCACGCCGGCGGGGAGACCGGTGTCGGGAAGCACGCCGTCGTCCCCCTCGGTGTCGCCGGCGTTGCCGCCGCCATCGCTGCCGCCGTCGGGCGCGTCCTCGGCGAGGACCTCCACGGCAGCACCGTCCTGGACCTGCACGTTGCCGGCGTCGGGCGTGGACGTCGAGGCGACGGCCACGTTGGGCACCTCCCCCACGGCGTCGTCGTCGATGACAGCGACGAGGCGGAGGGTGCACGAGGCGCCCGGCGCGAGCGATCCGAGGAGCGCGGTCAACCGGCCGTCGGTCGTGCTGGTCTCGCCCCCGCCCTCGACGACCTCCGCGGACACGAGCGTGAGGTCCTCGTCGAGTGCGTCGACCACCCGGACGTCCGTCGCTGTCGAGGGACCCGCGTTGGAGACGGTGATGGTGTAGGTGATCCGGTCACCGGGCGCGGCACGGTCGACCGATGCGGTCTTGCTGATGCGCACGTCCGGACAGACCTGCACCCGCGCGCCCGGTCGCGACGCGCAGCCGCTGCCCGGGCCCTCGCTGACCTGGTCGACGTTGTCGGTCTCGTCGGGGTCGGGGGTGGCCGCGGAGACCGACGCCACGTTGGTCACCTCGCCGGTGTACGCCGGGGAGACCGCCGCGACCAGCGTGACGGTGGCGGCGTCACCGGGTGCCAGGCGCGGCAGCGTGCAGGTGACCCGCTGCCCCTCGACGTCGCAGGACCCACCGCCGGTCATCACGGCCGACCTGGCCGACAGTGCCTCGATGAGCGTGTCCGAGACGACCACGTCGCGTGCGGTCGACGGGCCCTGGTTGCGCACGGCGAGGGTGAAGGTGACGTCCTCGCCGGCGACCGGGCGGGCCGGCGCCATCGCCTTGTCGATCGAGAGGTCCGCGCGCGGGGCTGCCGTGCCCCCCGTGCTCGCCTCGTTGTTGCCGGGCGTGGTGTCGGTCGGCGAGGTGACGCGCGCGGTGTTGTCGACCGCGCCGGTGTGGCCCGCGGGGAGCACGCCGCTGATCGTGACCGCGGCGGACGCGTCCGCCGCCAGGTCGCCCAGCTCGCAGCGCACCAGGTTGCCGGTGGAGACGGTGCAGGTGCCGCCGCCTCCGGTCACGGTGACGTCGGTCAGGTCGTCGAGGAGGTCGTCGGTGACCAGGACGTCCCGCGCGAGCGACGGTCCGGCGTTCGCGACCCGGACGTCCCAGCTGATCCGCTCCCCGGGCACCGGTGCCGACGTCGACGCGGTCTTGGTGATGGACACGTCGGCACGGCCGTCGACGGTCGCCTCGGCGGTGGCGCTGTTGTTGCCGGGGGTGTCGTCCGTGGGGGACGCCACCGCGGCGGTGTTGTCGAGCGCGCCGACGTAGGTCGCCGGGACGCGTCCGGTCAGCGTGACGACCACCTCGGCGTCGTCCCCGGTGGCCGGGAGGTCGCCCAGGTCGCAGGTGACCACGTTGTCCGTCGACACCGTGCAGGCGTCGGGGTCGGAGTCCGCGGTCGCGGTGAGGTCCCTGATCTCGTCCTCCACTTCGTCGGACACGGTGACGTCGCGCGCGACCGAGGGACCGTCGTTGGCGACGACGACCGTCCAGGTGACGTCCTCCCCGGCGACGGGGCGGCCGGGGTCGACCGACTTGGCGATGCGGACGTCGGCCCGGGGGGCGGACGTGCCGACGGCGGTCGACTGGTCGTTGTCCGCGTTGTCGTCGGGTGTTGCCGAGTCCACCGACGCGGTGTTGGTCAGGTCGCCGGTGAAGTCGGCGGGAAGTGTCGCGGTGATCGTGATGGTGGCGACGGAGCCGGCGCCGGAGGGTGCGAGGTCGCCGAGCTCGCAGGTCACCGCGTTGCCGGTCCCGACCGTGCACCGGTCGGGATCGCCGTCGGCGCTCACCGTCACGTCGGTGACTGCGTCGGGGACGTCGTCGGTGACCACGACGTCGCGCGCCACGGACGGACCGTTGTTGCTCACCGCGACGGTCCAGGTGACCTCCTCCCCCGGCACCGGGGCGGCGGGACGCAACGACTTCGTGACGCCGACGTCCGCGCGCCGAACGGCGGTGTCGTCCGTGGACGCCGAGTCGTCGCCGGTCGTGTCGTCGGTAGGCGAGGCGATGGTCGCCGTGTTGTCGACCTCACCGGAGTAGTCCGCCGGCAGCCGGCCGCTGACGGTGATCGTCTGCGAGGTCCCCGGGCCCAGGTCACCGAGCGCGCACGTGACCGCGTTGCCGGTCCCGACGGTGCAGCGGTCGGCCCCCTGCCCCGTCGTGGCGGTGACATCGGTCAGGGCGTCGAGGACGTCGTCGGTGACGACCACGTCACGAGCGACCGACGGACCGCCGTTGGCGGCCGTCACCGTCCAGGTGACGGTCTCCCCGGGCACGACCTCGTCACCGGAGAGGGACTTGGCGATCGAGACGGCGGCCCGGGGGTCCGCGGTGGCCTCCGCGGTCGCCGAGTTGTCCGAGGCGTCGGTGTCGTCCGGCGCGGCGACCACCGCGGTGTTGTCCAGGTCGCCGGTGAAGCCGGCCGGCACCCGGCCCACGAGGGTGACGACCACGGTGTCCGGCGCCGCGAGGGTGCCGAGCTCGCAGCGTACGGCGTTGCCTTCCCCGATCGTGCAGGCGTCGGCTCCGCCGCCGACCGTGGCGCGCAGCCCGGAGATCTCGTCGACCACGTCGTCGGTGAGGACCACGTCGCGCGCGACGGACGGGCCGGCGTTGGAGATGGTGACGGTCCACGTGACGTCGGCGCCCGGCACCGGGCTCGCGGGGCTGACGCCCTTGGCGACGGACACGCCGGCCCGCGGCTCGGCGGTGGCGACGACCGTGTCGGAGTCGTCCGAGGGGTCGGCGTCCGGGGTGTCGGAGGCGACGGATGCTGTGTTGGGCAGGTCACCGGTGAACGTCGCCGGCAGCCGTCCGCTGATGGTCACCGTCGCGGTCGCGCCGGCGCCGGTCGTCGCGAGGTCACCGACCTCGCAGCGGACGGCGTTGTCGGCGCCCACGGTGCAGGGCGCGCTCGCCGTGACACCGGTGAGCGCATCGGCGACGTCGTCGGTGATCACCACGTCCTGCGCGACCGAGGGTCCCCCGTTGGTCACCGTCACCGTCCAGGTGATGGTCCCGCCTGGGGCGGGCGTCGGCGTGGACGCCGTCTTCACCACGCGGAGGTCGGCCCCCGGGGCGGTTGCGGGCTCGGCGGTCGACGAGTCGTTGACGGGGGTGTTGGTGTCGGTGGGCGAGCTCACCGTGGCCGTGTTGCTCAGCGGGCCGTCGAGGTCCGCGGGCACGTCGCCGGTCAGGGTGATCACGGCGACCGGGTCGTCGGACGGTGCGAGGTCGCCGAGCTCGCAGGTGACCTGGTTGTCCGCGCCGACAGTGCAGGGGGACGAGGCGGTGAGGTCGGTGATGCGGTCGTCGACGTCGTCGCTGACGACGACCTCGCGCGCCACGGACGGGCCGGTGTTGGTCACCACCAGCGTCCACTCGACCGGCTGACCCGGGACCGGGTTGCTCGGCGACACCGTCTTGACGATCCCGACGTTGGCGTCGGGAGCGGCCGTGGCGGTGGACGTCGCCTCGTTGTCGGACGGGTCGGCGTCGTCGGTCGAGGACGCGACCTGGGCCGTGTTGGACAGCGTGCCCTCGAAGTCGGGCTCCAGCGTGCCCGTGAGGGTGATGGTCTCGCTGGCGCCGTCGGCGAGGGTGCCGAGCTCGCACGTCACGGCGTTGTCGGACCCGACGCTGCAGGGGGCGGACGCCTGCAGGTCGGTCACCGCGGCCGGCACGTCGTCGGTGACGACGACCCCGCGCGCGGTCGAGGGCCCGGTGTTGGTGACGACCAGCGACCACGAGACCTCGCTGCCCGGGACGGGCGGGGTGGTGGTGAGCGTCTTGGTGACGGCCACGTCGGCCACCGGCGCAGCCGTGCCGGTGACCGTGTCGGAGTCGTTGTCCGGGACCGGGTCGGCCGTGGTCGTCGAGACGGCGGCCGTGTTGCTGAGGGCGCCGGTGTAGTCCTCGGCCAGGGTCCCGCTGATGGTGACGACGACGGTGGCGCCCGCGCCGGTCGCGGGCAGGTCGCCCAGCTCGCACCTCACCAGCCCCGTGTCGCCGGCGACGGTGCACGGGTTGGCCGTCGCGCCGGTCCCGGCGGTGATGCCGGTGAGCGCGTCCGCGACGTCGTCGGTCAGCACGACGTCACGCGCGGTCGACGGACCGTTGTTGGTGACGACGAGAGAGAACGTGACGTCCTCGCCCGGCACCGGCTGGAGCGGCGTCATGCTCTTGACGACGGAGACGTCGGCCGCTGGCGCCGCCGTGCCGCCCGCCGAGTCGGAGTTGTCGCTCGGGTCCGGGTCGTCCGTCGCCGAGTCCACAGCTGCGGTGTTGTCGAGCGCGCCGCGGAAGTCCTCGGGGAGCTCGCCGGCGATCGTGATCGCCACGCTCGACCCGGCGCCGCCGGCGGGCAGGTCGCCGAGGTCGCAGGTGACGACGCCCCCGGCACCCACCGTGCACGGGTTCGGGGTCGCCCCGGTGGTCGCGGTCACGGAGGTGAGCGCGTCGGGCAGGTCGTCGGTCACCACGACGTCACGCGCGACCGAGGGGCCGCTGTTGGTGACCAGCAGCCTCCAGCTCACCGGTTCGCCGGGGACGGGCGGGTCGGTGACGAGCGTCTTGGTGATCGCCACGTCCGCCGATCCGGTCGGCGTCGTCGACACGGTGTCGCTGTTGTCGGTCGGGTCGGGGTCGGGGGTCGTCGACGACACCTCGGCCGTGTTGACGAGGGTGCCGGTGAAGTCGGGGGGCACGTCGGCGGAGAGGGCGACGACCGGGTTGCCCTGGAGCCCGAGGTCCCCGAGGGCACAGGTCACCACGTTCCCCTGCCCGACGGTGCACGGTGCTGCACTGCCACCGACGGTGGCCGTCACGCCGGTCAGCGCGTCGTCCACGTCGTCCGTGACGACGAGGGACCGTGCCGTGGAAGGGCCGGCGTTGTCCGCGGTGATCGTCCACGCGACGCGTTCGCCGGGCACGGGCGGGCCGTCGACGAGCGCCTTGTCGACCGACACGTCGGCGCTGGCGCCGATGACGGTCGCGACGGACGACTCGTTGTTGTCCGCGGCGCGATCGATCGTGTCCGAGCTCACCCGGCCGGTGTTGGTCAGGGTGCCCGTGAAGCCCGGCGCGACGGTCGCCGTGACGCTGCCGATCACCGCCTCGGGCAGGTTGGCGCGGAACACGGGACCGTTGCAGAAGACGGTCGGCGCCGCCGGGTTGTCCACGGTGCCGGGATTGACGGGCTGGCGCAGCTCGCACTCGGCCGTGGCCGGCTGGCCCTGGAGCGTCGGCGTCCGGATGACGACGTCGGTCAGGCCGCTCGGCAGCTGGTCGATCAGCTGGGGGTTCAGGGCGTCGGAGGGGCCGTTGTTGCGCACGGCGAGCGTGTAGGTGATCCGCTGCCCGGCGACCGGCGTGGGGTCGTCGACGGTCTTGACGATCTCGAGGTCGCTGATGCGCGAGATGCCGGACGTCGCCGTGGCCGCGTTGTTGCCGGGGGTCGGGTCCGACGTCGCCGTCTCGACCCGCGCGGTGTTGGCGAGCTCGGTGCCGGCGTACGACGAGGCGAGCGTGCCGGTGATGCTGATGACCCGCTGACCCGGCGGACGGTCACCGAGGTCGCAGGTGACCTGCTGCCCCGCGACGGCGCAGGGGGTGGCCGTTCCGTGGAACGCCGAGGTGATCGTGACCGCTCCTGGCACCGTGTCGGTCACCACGATGCCGCGGGCCGTGGACGGTCCGGCGTTGTTGACGACGATCGTCCAGCTGACGGGGCGCCCGGGCACGAGGCTCTCGCTCCCGGCGGTCTTGGTGAGCTGGACGTCCGCCTCGGCCACCACGTCGACGGTGGCCCGGGCCGTGTTGTTGCCCGGCGTGGGGTCGGTGGTCGGGGAGGACACCTCGGCCCGGTTCTGTCGGGGCCCGGCCGCCGCACCCGGGGCGGTCCCGGCGACGACGGTCACGGTCACCGGCGCACCCGGCTCGACGTCGCCGATGTCGCAGGTCAGCTGCTGGCCGGTGATGGCGCAGGTGCCGGACGTGGTGGTCGCCGAGGCCGGCACGACGCCCTCCGGCAGGTCGTCGGTCAGGTCGACGGCGCTGGCGAGCGACGGCCCGTTGTTGACGACGGTCAGCGTGTAGGTGACGCCCTCACCGGCGGCGACCTGGTCGTCGGAGGCGGTCTTGAGGACGGCGAGGTCGGCGCTGGGGGCCACCTGGCTGGTGACGCTCGACTCGTTGTCGGCCGGGGTGGTGTCGCTGCTGCTGGTCACCGCGGCGGTGTTGGCGAGGGGCGTACGCCGGTCGGGGTCGACCAGCACCCGGATGCGGGCCGTCGCGCTCGCTCCGGCCGGGAGCAGGTCCCGGCGGCAGGTGACGACCTGGCCGGACACGGTGCAGCCGCCGCCCTCGATGGTCGCCTCGACGAAGGTCAGGTCCCCGTCGAGCGCGTCGGTGAGCACGACGTCGCGCGCGTCGGAGGGCCCGTCGTTGCTGACGGTGAGGACGTAGAGCGACTCGGCGCCGGGCACCAGGGTGGCCGGCACGGCCTCCTTGGTGACGCTGACGTCGGAGTCCTCGGTGAGCGTGACGGGCTGGTCGTCGGTGTTGTCGGCCGGATCGGGGTCGCTCGTGGACGACGAGACGCTCGCGGTGTTGACCTGCTCGACTCCTCCGAGGAGTCCGGCGTCGAACGTGCCGCGCACGGTCACGGTCGCCTCGGCGCCCGGCGCGAGGGTGCCGACCGGGCAGGTGACGACGCCGCGCTCGGCCGAGCAGGACGCCCCCGTCGCGCCGCCGAAGGTGACCCCGGACGGGAGCGAGTCGGTGAGCTGCACGTCCGTCGCGGTCGACGGGCCGTCGTTGCGCACGACGAGGGTCCACTCCCCCTGCTCGCCGGCCGCGACGGTGTCGGTCCCGGTCTTCGTCACCGACACGTCGGCGCTGCGCACCACCTCGACGGTCGCCGACGCGGTGTTGTTGTCCAAGGTCGGGTCGGTCGGCGTCGTCGAGCTGACGTCCGCGTCGTTCACGAGCGCCCCGGCCGTCGCGCCCGGAGCGACGGAACCGGTGATGGTCACGACGAACGTCGCACCGCTGGCCAGGGACGGGACTGTGCACGACACGTCGTTGCCCACGGGTACGGCGCAGGTCGCGCCGGGGGTCGTGGTGCTCGCGCTGACCCCGGTGACCCTGGCGCCGATGGTGTCGGTGATCGTGACGCCGGCGGCGTCGGAGGGACCGGCGTTGCGAGCGGTGAGCTGGTAGGTCACGGACTCGCCCGCGACGACCGGGCCGGGCGACACGGTCTTCGTGAGCCTCACGTCGGCCTGCGCCGTGGTGGGCAGGGTGTAGCTCGCAGCGTTGTTGGCACCGACCGGGTCGGGGGTGGGCGAGGAGGCGCGGGCGGTGTTGGTCACCCCGCGGCCGCTGCCGTTGGCCGGTGTCTGCGCGCGCACGGTGACGGTGGCGCTCGCGCCGGGTGCCAGGTCGCCGACCGCGCAGGTGACGGTCGCCGCGGCGACGGAGCAGGTTCCTTGGTCCGAGCTGGACCCCTGGTACGACAGCGGCGCCGGCACGTCGTCGACGACGGTGACGGATCGCGCGACCGAGGGGCCGTTGTTGGTGACGACGATGCTGTAGGTCGCCACCGCGCCGTCGGTGACCGGGCCGGCCGACTTGGTGACGGCGAGATCGGCGCTGGCGGTGACGGGCGCGCTCGAGGTGCCGGTGTTGTTGCCCGGTGCCGGGTCGGTGGTCGGCGAGGAGGCGGTGGCGGAGTTGGCCAGCGTCCCGGTCGCGCCGGGCGCGAGGTCGCCGTCGATCGCGACCTGGACCGATCGGCCGGCGGGGAGGAGGCCGAGGTCGCACCGCACGCGACCGGCGTCGACCGTGCACGACCCGGCACTGGGGGTGGCGGACACGCCTGTGACGGCAGCGGGGACCGGGTCGTCCAGCGTCACCTCGGTGGCGTCGGAGGGACCGTCGTTGCGAACGGTCACCAGGTGCCGCACCGGGCGGCCGGCGACGAGGGGCGAGGTCACGGTCTGCTTGGTCACGACAAGGTCGGCGCGGGGGGCCTGGGGGGTGACGGTGACGGACGCTGCGTTGTTCGACGCGTCGGGGTCGGGCGTGGTGGAGACGACGCGCGCAGAGTTGGTGAGCGCCGTGGACGGTGCGCCCGACGGGACGTCGGCCACGACGGTGACGGTCGCCGACTCGCCCGGGTCGAGCCCGGCGGCGGTGCAGGCGACCTGGCTGCCGGTGACCTCGCACGTCCCGCGGTCCGTGGTCGCCGAGCGGACGGACAGCCCGGCGGGAAGGCTGTCGGTCACCGTGACGCCCGCGGCGCGCGAGGCCCCGCTGTTGGTGGCGACGAGGGTGTAGGTGACGGCCGTGCCCGGCACCGGGTTGGTGGGCGAGGCCGACTTCGTGAGCCCCACGTCCGCCTGACGGGTGACGGCGGTCGTCGCAGAGGCGTTGTTGTTGCCCGGGTCGGGGTCGGACGTCGCGGCACTCACACGGGCCACGTTGGTCAGCGTGGTCGCGACCGAGCCGGGTGGGACGCGTACGACGACCGTCACCGTCGCGGTGGCCCCGGACGCGATGGCGCCGATGTCGCAGGTCAGGGTTCCGGCCGCCGCGGAGCAGGCGCCGGAGGCCGGGGTGCTCGAGACGAGCGTGACGCCCTCGGGGAGGGTGTCGACCACCTGGACCGCGGAGGCGGTCGACGGGCCCGCGTTCCGGGCGGTGAGGGTGTAGGACACCTGGTTGCCCGCCAGCACGGTCTCGGGCGTCCCCGACTTGGTGAGCGAGACGTCGGCCTCCTCCGCGACCGGGGTGGCGACCTCCGCGGTGGAGTAGGTGTAGTCGCGGCCGATGGTCTCCGCGCGGTAGGTGAGGACGCCCGTGTTGCGCAGCGTGGCACCTGCCGACTGCGCGTCGACCCGGACCCGGAACGTGGCGGTCGTGGTGGCGGACGGCGCCAGGCGGCCGCCGGCCGCGGCGGTGGCGCCGGTGCCCGTCCGCAGCCGGACGGTGCGCGTGGCGGCGTCGTACTCGCCCTGGTCGTCGCCCGCCGCGTCGGTCTTGGCGCCCTGGTTGGCACCGGCGGTCACCCGCAGCGACCCGGGCACGAAGGTCGTGCCCGTCGGGAGCGCGTCGGTCAGCACGGCACCTGTCGCGGCGTCGTCCCCGGTGTTGCTGAAGGTGAGGGTGTACTCGAGGACGTCACCCACCTTGGCCGGGGCGTTGCCCGAGAGGTTGGTGACCGACTTCGTTCCCTGGATCGTGGGCGCGTACAGGTCGATCTGGGTGGTCAGCGCCGCCGGGTAGAAGAAGTCGCCGGTCGAGGCGAAGCGCAGGTTGGCCGAGGTCGCCCCGTTGGGGATCACGCCCGGTGCATCGACCACCTTCGCGTCGAGGCCCAGGTTGTTGAGCGAGGCGGGATTGCGGTTGGCGAGGTTGGCGCCACCGCTCGTGATCCGGCTGCCGAAGAAGTTGGCCGACGGGCTCTGCGCGTCGGCGAGACGGTTGGTGCCGACCTGGAAGTAGTCACCGGTGATGCCCGCATCGCCTTCGTAGGTCACGCTGCCGAACCGGGCGCCGACGGCGCCGCTGGGAGGCGCAAGGAAGCCGGAGATCGTCGTGTCGACGTTCTCGTTGGTGACGACGGTGGCGTAGCCGTTGAAGATCGTGAGGTCCCGCAGCGGTGCGGCGGGATCCTCCAGCGCGACCACGAGGCTCCACCCGGCGTAGCGGTCGACCCCGGTGGCTGCCGAGATGTCGGCGCCCCAGTACGTGCCGGCACCGGCCGAGCGGACCAGGTCGGTCACGTTGCGGTAGGCGGAGTAGTCCTGTGTCGAGCTGGTCTGGTTGTCGAGCTGCTGGGCCGTCAGGGTCGTGTAGGACGCCGCGCCGGGGGTGCGGAAGCGGATGTTGCCGACGGTCCCTGTGGCGGCCGTGCCGCCGGTGCCGGCCGTCCGGGCGCCACCCCAGTAGAGGCCGGCGTGCAGCACGCGCGCTCCCGGCGGGATGGTGAGGTTGGCGGACGACGACCGCGTGGTGGTGGCGTCGGCGTCGGTGTCCAGGGGCACCATCGTGAAGTTGTTGTTGCTCGACGACACGGCGCCGGTCTGGGCCTGTTGGCACGCCGCGGTGGCTCCGCAGGTGAAGACGGTGTTGCCGGTGACCTGGATCGACCCGTTGGTCTGTTGCGAGAAGACCGTGGTGAACGGGCGGATCACCGCGGCATCGGCGCGCTCGGCAGGCGCCACGACCGTGAGCGCCAGGCTGACGGCGACCAGGAGGAGTGCTGCGCCAGCGCGCAGCCACGTGGAAACCGTCCGAGAGGCAGGCATCGCGTGTGTCCTTCACGTGTCGAGTGAGCCCGCCGGCGACGACACGCGCGCGCCGTCACTCCCTCCCACGGGACTGCCACATTCCAGTAACAGAACGGAACTCAACCGAACGGCGGAGAACTCACGGAACCCCCAGAGGGGTGAGACGCCGTGACGCCACCACGTGCCTACGTCTTGCGCCCCCGCACCGTGACCGTCGTGCGCGAGACCGCGGCCTGGACGAGGTCGGTGCCCCCGTAGCTCACGACCAGCGGACGCCGTCCCGGCTGCACGTCCCGCACCACGAGGCGCACCCTCCCGTCGACGAGCTGGCCCTCGACCGTCCGTCGGCCGACGCTGACGGTGACCGCACCGGCCGGCTTGGGTGCTCCCAGTGCCTTGACGCGGATGTCGACGGCGACACGACCACGCTTCGCCTCGGGGGTGACCCGGATCTTGGGAACGGTCGTGACCGCAGGCACGGCGATGGTCTCGGTCGTGGCACGGAAGTTGCGCCGGTTCCACGTGACCTCGACGGACAGGGCGTGGCCCATGTCCCCGCGACGGGCCGTGTAGGTGGGGCGCGTGGCCTTGGCGATGCGTCGTCCGTCGCGCAGCCATCGGTAGCTGGGCGTCGCGTCGCTCGGCTTGGCGGTGCCGGGCTTCACCACGAGGCGGCTGCCGACCTGTGCCGCGCCCTTGACCCGGGTCGGCTTGGTGAGCGTGACCGGCTTCGCGAGCACGGGTGCGGTCTCCGGCGCGGTCGCCCTCGACTTCTTGTAGCCCTTCGAGCTCGCCGTCACCCGCGCACTGATCTTCTTCCCGATCTGGTCCCGCGTCAGGGTCAGCGACGACCCGGTCGCCCCGGGGAGCGCGCTCCCGTCGGCGTACCACTGCGTCTTGGCCTTCGCAGGCTGCGGCGCCCACGCGGTCGGGGTGAGCGTGAGGGTGGTCCCGACCTGCGGTTCACCCTGGATCGCGGGCAGCTGGGCCTTCTGGAACGTGCCGGGGGCGACCGGGGCGGTGGCCAGCGCCGCCTCTCCGGGCGTGTAGCCGCTGAGCTGGGCCGTGACCTGGGCGGTGAGGGCCTTGCCCTTCACGTCGGGCGTGGGCACGTAGCTGGGGCCGGTGGCGCCGGGGATCGCGGCACCGTCCGCGAGCCAGCGGTAGGTGATGCTGGTGGGCGCCGGGGTCCACGCCCCGGCTGCCACCTCCAGGGGCGCGCCGACCATGGGTGACCCGGCGATGGTGGGGGGTGACGTGGGCTGGACCACGCGGTCGTTGAAGTGGATGAACCCGCTCGGCCAGCCGCCGCCGGTCTTGGTGATGCGGCGCCAGTAGAAGTCGCCGCCCCAGTAGTCCTCCGAGACGATGATCTCCGTGTCGGAGATGACCTGCTCCACGTAGGCGACGTGGCCGGCCGAGCCCGCCGGCGTCACGTGGGGCCGGTACCAGGCGATGGAGCCGACGGTCGGGACCTGGTCGGTGATGGATGCCATCGCCACGCCCCAGTTCGACGCGTTGCCGCTGCCCTGCCACGGACGGACGTCCGGCATGCCCGACTGGATGAGCCGGTACGCCACGTAGTTGGTGCAGTTGTGCCCGGCGTACATGCGCCAGTACATCTTCGAGGAGGCCTGCTGGTAGCCGCCGTTGCCGTACCCGGCTGCTGCGCAGGACTGGTAGCCGGTGCACAGGTACGTCGACGACGCCAGGCTGATCCGGCCGGCGGTCGTCGGCACGACCAGCAGGACGAGTGCGAGCATCCCGGTGAACAGCGTCACCGCGCGGGTCGCGCGCCGTACGAGGTGCTGGAGGGCTGAGGTGGGCGCGTGTCGCCTGTGTGACGAGTGTGGCGCTTGTGACTGCTGGTGCACGAGAAGCGATCGTATGAGCCAAAAGTCAAGGCCGCCACGCCGTTGGGAGAAGATCAAGCGTGTAATTCTCGGCGCCCCGCGTGGGAGTGAGCAGGATCTCGCCGCGGCACCCGCCGGCACCGCCCCAGGGGTGGACCCGATGTATCAAGGAAACCCTGACGAGCACCTGCAGGTCAGATCGGGTGCGTGGGGCCCCGGTCGAGGCCCTGTCGGTGCGTGCTGTGACGCGACGCCGGCAGGGCCGCCACGTCGGACGGCGAGCGGGCGACCACACCCCCGTGGTGGTCGCCCGCTGCCCTCACTCCCCCGGAGTCACTCCTCCGGGAGTCCGTGCCCGCGCGCCGCGTAGAGCGCGAGGACTTCCTCGCGCGGGATGACCCCGCAGCGGTCCGCCCACGCCTGCCAGGCCTCGGCGAGGGTGGCCACGAGCTCGGGGTGCCCCGACGCCAGGTCGTCCAGCTCGGTGCGGTCGGCCTCGATGTCGTAGAGCTCCCAGGCCCCGCGGTGCTTCCGGACCAGCTTCCACCGGCCGCGTCGCACGGCGCAGTTGCCCTCGTGCTCCCAGAAGAGGTCGCGCTCGACGTCCTCCCGCTGGCCGCGCAGCGCGGACAGGAGGCTCACCCCTTCCACTGGGGGCACGTCGCGGCCGTTGCGCTGGGCCGGGTAGCCGGCGCGCGCCGCTTCGGCGATGGTGGGCAGTACGTCGACGAGCTGGCTCGGCACCCGGCACAGCGAGCCGTCGGTCGGCAGGCCGGCCGGCCAGTGCGCGATGAACGGCGTCGAGATGCCACCCTCGTGCACCCAGTGCTTGTACTCCCGGAACGGCGTGTTGGAGAGGTTGGCCCACGACCGGCCGTAGGACATGTACGTCGACTCCGGCCCGGGACGGAGCGACGGGTCGTTGCCCGGGACCACCGGTTCGCCCTCCCGCGTCGTGTCCTGCAGCGGCACGAAGGCGGTGACGAACTCGCGGGCCCCCTCCCCCGGCGGCATCTCCTCGGCGCACCCGCCGTTGTCGGAGAGGAACACGACGAGGGTGTTGTCGAGGCGGCCGGTGGCCTCGAGCTGGTCGAGGACCCGACCGATCCCCTGGTCCATCCGGTCGACCTGGGCGGCGTACGTCGCCATGCGGGACGCCTCCCACTCGCGGTCGACGACCTCCTCCCACGCGGGGACGCGTTCGTCGCGCGGGGTGAGCGGCCACGTCGGGTCGATGATCCCCTCCTTGACGAGGCGCTCGAGCCGCTCCTCGCGCAGCTGGTCCCATCCCGCGTCGAAGCGGCCGGCGTAGGACGCGATGTCCTCCTCGTGCGCGTGCAGCGGCCAGTGCGGCGCGGTGTAGGAGAGGAAGAGGAAGAACGGGGCGTCGCCGCGCTCCTGCTCGTGGTCGGCGAGGAACTGCACCGCGGTGTCGGAGATCGCGTCGGTGTAGAACCAGCCGGCCTCCTCCGCCTCGTGCTCGACGTTGGTCTCCTGCCGCACGAGCGTGCGGGGGCGGTAGAACGAGCCGGCCCCCTCGAGCGTCCCGAAGAACCGGTCGAAGCCGCGACGGGTGGGCCACGCCGGGTTGGGGTCCTCCATGTCGACCGCGAGGTGCCACTTGCCCGAGAGGTACGTGGCGTAGCCGGCGTCGCGGCACACCTCGGCCACGGTCGCGCACTCCTCGCTCAGGTTGCCCGGGTAGCCGTCCGGGGCGTCGTCGAAGTTCAGGATGCCGATGCCCACCTGGTGCGGGTGCAGCCCGGTCATGAGCGACGCGCGCGACGGGCTGCAACGGGCCGTGTTGTAGAACTGCGTCATCCGCACGCCACCGGCGGCCAGGCGGTCGAGTGACGGCGTGCGGATCTCGCCGCCGTAGGAGGCGATGTCGGAGAAGCCCATGTCGTCCGCCAGGACCAGCAGCACGTCCGGGCGACGCTCGGGCGCGGTCATCGGGTCGCTCCCGTCCCGGTGAGGTCCTGCGCGCGCGGGGCGTCGTACGCGCTGGCGTCGCGCAGGTCGCGGCGGTGCGTCTCGGGCAGGAAGAAGACCGACACGAGCGAGATCGCCGCCATCGCCATCACGTAGACCGCGACCGGCCAGACCGAGCCGCTCCACGCGCTGACTAGCGAGGTACCGATGAGCGGTGCGACGGCGCCGGTCGGGATGACCCCGATCTGGTAGACGGCGCTCATCCCGGAGTAGCGCACCCGGGTGGGGAACACCTCGGCGAACATCGCCCCCTCGGGGCCGAACATGATGCACGCGGCCAGGCCCCACCCGACGACCACGCCGAGGGTGATCAGCACGGCGTTCTCGGTGTTGACCAGCGCGAAGATCGGCACGGCGCTGACCAGCGCGAGCCCGGCCCCGGTGGCGAAGACCGGACGGCGACCGAACCGGTCGGACAGCCGCCCGGAGACCAGGATCGCGACGAAGCCGACGACCGAGGCGACCAGCAGCGCGTCGAGCACCACCGACGCGGCGAGGCCGAGCACGGTGACGGTGTAGGTGACGAGGAACGCGTTGTAGATGTTGAACGTGACGCTCTCGCTCACCCGGGCGCCCATCGCCAGAAGGGTGACCTTGGGGTGGTTGCGGAACACCTCGACCAGCGGCAGCGAGGCCGTGGCCTCGGCCTCCTCGATCTCCTTGAACGCCGGCGGCTCGTCGATCTTGAGCCGGATCACCAGCCCGACGACGACCAGCACGATCGAGACGAGGAACGGCACGCGCCAGCCCCACAACTGGAACGCCTCCTCGGGCAGCTGGGTCACCGCAGTCACGGCGAGGGTGGAGGTCAGCAGGCCGATCGGCACGCCGAGCTGGGGCCACGACGAGAACCACCCGCGGCGGTCGTCCGGCGCGTGCTCTACGCACAGCAGCACGGCACCTCCCCACTCGCCGCCGAGCCCGATGCCTTGCAGCATGCGCAGGGCCAGCAGCAGCATGGGCGCCGCCACCCCGATCGACGCATAGGTCGGGAGCAGGCCCATCGCGAAGGTCGACAGGCCCATGATGAGCATGGTCAGCACGAGCATCTTCTTGCGTCCGATGCGGTCGCCGAAGTGGCCGAAGATGAAGCCGCCGAGCGGGCGGGTGACGAAGCCCGCGGCGAAGGTGGCGAACGAGATCATCGTGCCGACCAGCGGGTCGAAGGTCGGGAAGAACTGGCTGTTGAAGACCAGCGCGGCCATCGTCCCGTAGAGGAAGAAGTCGTACCACTCGACCACCGAGCCGATCAGGCTCGCGCCTGCCACGCGGCGGATCTCGGCCTCGTCCCGTGAGGAGTCCGGAGCGGCGGGTGCCGTCGTGCCGGGCTGCGACATGTGATCTCCTTGCGTCATGTCCCGATGAGTGGGACAGTGCTTCCCGTAGTGGGACACTGCGACAGTGTTCGGGCGCCCGAGGGCACGTGTCAAGGAGTGCCTGCCATCCCCTGCCACCGACCGAGGAGTGCCTGCGTGGACCTGTCACCTGCCCCGGCGCGTCGTGTGGAGGAGCGTGGGTCGCTCCGTCGCGCGGTCGCAGTCCTCGACCTGCTCGCCGCCGA
Source organism: Nocardioides sp. Soil_C_8 (assembly GCF_057656315.1). Taxonomy (NCBI): domain Bacteria; kingdom Bacillati; phylum Actinomycetota; class Actinomycetes; order Propionibacteriales; family Nocardioidaceae; genus Nocardioides; species Nocardioides sp. Soil_C_8. Next base: position 341,009 of record NZ_JBDGKQ010000003.1, on the reverse strand, counting down.
CACCGCCCCACCGAGCGTGCGGACGGTCGCCGAGCGCACCGGACTGTCGAAGTCGGCCGTCCAGCGGATCCTTGTCGAGCTCGAGGCCGTCGACCTCGCGGTGCGGGACCCGGCGACCAGGCGCTACCGACTCGGACCGCGCACCCTCGCACTGGGGTCGGCGTACCAGCGCGGGCTGAGCCTCCACGCCGCGGCGATCGGGCCGATGACCGACCTCGCCGGCGAGGTGGGCGAGACGGTGGGTCTGTCCGTGGGGCACGGCGACCGGCTGATCCACGTCGAGCAGGTGGAGCCGGAGCGCCGCCTCAGTGCGCGCTTCGACGTCGGACGTCCGCTGCCGCTGTGGTTCGGCGCCCCCGCGCGCCTGCTGCTCGCCGCGCGCCCCGACGAGGACATCCTGCGCGTCCTCGACGACCGCGAGCACACCGACATCGACCCGGTGAACCCGCCCGTCGCGGACGAGCTGCGCCGCCAGGTCGAGGAGGTACGGCGTACCGGTCATGCCCGTGCGTTCGAGGAGACCATCGAGGGCGTGCACACCATGTCGGCGGTCGTCCGCGGCGCCGACGGCGCGCTCGCCGCGGTGCTCTCGATCACCGCTCCCTCGGAACGGCTGCCCGCCGACCGGATGGACGAGCTCCTGCCGCTGCTCCAGGACGCGGCTGCCCGGATCTCCGGGCGCCTCGGCCACCGCCCGTCCTGAGTCGGACTTGTCGGCCTCTTCTGACTCCTGGAGGCCTTTGCAAAGGCCTCCGAGTGCTGGTTTCCCCGCTCGAGCGGGGGTTCCGCACCGGAGAGCGAGGCTAGAACTCGTAGCCGAACTCGCGGATGGTCCGCTCGAAGCGCGCCGCGACGATCTCGGCGTCACCGGGGCCGTAGAGCTCGCGGTAGTGCGGACCGCTGCCCTGCTTCGCGTGGGGCAGGTCGAGCTCGATGCCGAGCCGGGCGGAGATGTCCGCGACGGCGTCGGGCAGCTCCTCGTAGCGGTAGACGCGGTCGACGACGACGCGACCGTCGAGCCGGTAGAGGCGCTCGTTGAGCGCGAGCCGCTCCATCCGCTTCGGGGTCCGCACGAACTCCGCGAAGGTCTTGGTGAAGGTCGGCTTGCGGGCGCTGTAGCGGTAGGAGGAGGCGACCACGTCGAAGGGGTTCCGCTCGACCGCGAAGGTGAAGTAGTCGTCCCACGTCTCTCGCCCGATCACCTCGATGACGCGGCGGGCCCCCATGTGGGCGTACGAGCTGGGGTCGGTGTCGTCGTTCTGGGGTCCCACTCCCCCGGCGGCGGCGCGCAGCTCCTCGTCCTCGGGGCTGATCCGGGTGACGATGTCGGTGGGGCCGCAGTGGCGCGACAGCGCGATCTCGAGGCTGGTGCCGGCGGTCTTGCGGGTCTTGACGAAGACGAAGCGGTGGCGGTGCGAGGCGATCACGAGGTCACGCCTGGTCGTCCTCGTCTGCCAGGTCCTCGCCGTGCGTGCCGGGGCGCGGCGCCCACGGCAGCTCCTTCGCCGGCCGGATGACGATGAGCTTGTCACCCCGGGCGAGCAGCGAGACCACGGGGTCGAAGTAGCGGTAGACCTTCTCGTCGCGCACGACGGCGATGACCTGGTCGGGCAGCCGCTGCGGCTGCTTGCCGACCTCGGAGACGAGCAGCTCGCGCTCGGCGACCTCCAGCCCCTCGCCGTAGGTCATCAGGTCCTCCATGACCGAGCCGAGCATGGGCGACATCGACGACAGGCCGAGCAGGCGGCCCACGGCGTCGGAGGACGTGATCACGGAGTTGGCGCCCGACTGCCTCATCAGCGGCACGTTCTCGTGCTCGCGCACCGACGCGACGATCCAGGCGTCCGGGTTGAGCTGGCGAACGGTGAGGGTGACCAGCACGTTGGAGTCGTCGCGGTCGGTGGTGATGATGACGTGGGTCGCCTTGTCCACGCCCGCCTGGCGCAGCACCCCGCGCCGTGTGGCGTCGCCGGCGATGCCGACCAGCTGGTCGCGGTTCGCCTCCTCCAGCGCCACCGGCCCGGGGTCGACCACGACGATCGATCCCCGGTCGTAGCCGTTGTTGACGAGGGTCTCGATCGCGCTGCGGCCCTTGGTGCCGTAGCCGACCACGACGACGTGCTGGTCCATCTTCTTCTTCCTCCACCGGGCGACCCGGAACATCTCGCGTCCCTGCGAGGCGAGGACCTCGAGGGTGGTGCCGATCAGCAGGACCAGGAAGGCGATGCGGGCAGGCGTGATCACCAGGGCGTTGATGAGCCGGGCCTGCTCCGACTCCGGGGCGATGTCGCCGTAGCCGGTCGTGCTGAGCGTGACCGTCGTGTAGTAGAACGCGTCGAGCGGCGTCAGCAGGCGATCGGGGTGGGCGTTGTCGCGGTAGCCCTCGCGGTCGAAGTAGACCAGCAGGACGGTCCCGACGAGGATCGCGGCGGCCAGCAGGAGGCGTCGGCCGAGCTCCCACCAGGGCGACCGCTCGGTCTCGGGAAGGGAGACCCGCCCCACGCTGGGGTGGACGCTGTCGGGACGCACGGTCAGGAGTCTCGCACGCTGATGCGCTCGCGGAGTCGCTGCACCAGCTCCAGCCGGGCGCGCGTCGTGCTCTTCTGCGGGTAGACGGTGTCGAAGGCGGCGTTGACCGCTGCCCCGATCAGCACGGCCAGCGCGAGGAGGTAGAGCCACAGCAGCACCGCGATCGGAGCCGCCAGCGGACCGTAGATCGAGCGGGACTCCGCCGCGGTCACCGTGAGCACCCAGCGAAGGGTGTAGGACCCGGCGATCCAGCAGAAGAGGGCGAACACCGCCCCGGGCAGGTTGAAGCTCCAGCTGGTCCGCACCGGCACCGACACGTGGTAGAGCGTGGCCAGGAAGCAGATGCACAGCACGAGCACGACCGGCCAGTAGAGGCTGTTGACGAAGTCGAGCCGTTCGGGCAGGACCCGGTCGACGAGCGTCGGCCCGGCGACGACGAGCGGGATGCTCACCGCGCCGGTCACCATCGCCAGGGCGTAGAGCACGAACGACAGCGCCCGGGTCGCGACGATCCCGCGGTGACCGCCGAGTCCGTGCATGATCGTGATGGTGTCGACGAAGACGTTGAGCGCGCGGGAGCCCGACCACAGGGCGAGGACGAATCCGATCGAGATGACGTCGTAGCGCCCGCCGTCGAGCACCTCCTGCAGGGTCGGCGCGATGATCCGGTCGACGGCGCGGTCGGTGAGCGCCTGGCGCGAGATCTCGAGGACGGCGTTGCTCACGTCCTCGACCTGGGTGGCGGTGAACCGCTCGCTCACGAAGCCCACCGCACCGGCCAGGGCGAAGATGAGCGGCGGGACGGACAGCACGGCGAAGAAGGCGGCCTCCGCGGCCAGCCCGGTCACGCGGTGTCGCAGGCACGAGCCGACGGTCGTCACGATGATGCGCCAGAGGTGCTCGCGCCCGCGCCGCAGCAGGACCTCTGCGCGGCGCGGGGCGGGGGTGTCCTCGCGCGCCTCGACCACCCCACCACGCTATCCAGAGGGCGACCGGATGGACCGGACCCGCGCGGCGGTTCGACCGACGACGTGGTCGTCGTCACGCGCCGCCCGCACGCGCCCTACGGTTGACCGCATGAGCGACCGCCCCACCGTCGACGCCCGCACCGCCACCAACCAGGCTCCCGCCCTCGTCGGGCACAACGTGGTCACCTCCGACCTCGCCCTCACCGAGGCGCTGCTCCGCCACGGGACGGCCGCGCTCGTCGAGGACCTCACCCCGCTCGGCGCCGAGGCCGGCAGCGCGGAGGCCCGCGAGCACGGGATGCTCGCGAACCGGCACCACCCCGAGCTCGTGCCGTACGACCGCTGGGGCAACCGCGTCGACGAGGTCGAGTTCCACCCGTCGTGGCACTGGCTGATGGAGCGCGCCGTCGGCCACGGGTTGCAGGCAGCGCCGTGGGAGCAGCAGGAGGCCGGAGACCCGCACGCCCACCTCCGCCGCGCCGCCGGCTTCCTCGCGTGGTCGCAGACCGAGCCGGGGCACGGGTGCCCGATCTCGATGACGTACGCCGCCGTGCCGGCGCTCCGGGCCGACGAGGCCATCGCCAAGGAGTGGGCGCCCCTGCTGGCGGCCCGCTCCTACGACCCCGGCGTGCGCAGTCGCCCGACCAAGACCGGGGCGCTGGCCGGGATGGGCATGACGGAGAAGCAGGGCGGCTCCGACGTCCGTGCCAACCAGACCCGCGCGACCCCGACGACGGACGACGGCTGGTACCGGCTCGACGGCCACAAGTGGTTCACGTCGGCTCCGATGAACGACGTCTTCCTCGTGCTGGCCCAGGCCGGCGGCGGCATGACCTGCTTCGTCGTGCCGCGCGTGCTCGACGACGGCTCCCGCAACCGGATCGACGTGGTGCGGCTCAAGGACAAGCTCGGCAACCGATCCAACGCGTCCAGCGAGCTCGAGCTCACCGGCACGCTCGCCCAGCGCCTCGGCGACGAGGGGCGCGGCGTCCGGACGATCATCGACATGGTCGCCGCCACCCGCCTCGACTGCGTGATCGGCTCGGCGGCGCTCATGCGCCACGCCCTGGCGGAGGCGTCGTGGCACGTCTCCCACCGCTCGGCCTTCGGCGGCTTCCTCGTCGACAAGCCGCTCATGCAGAACGTCGTCGCCGACCTCGCGGTGGAGTCCGAGGCCGCGACGGCGCTCGCGATGCGCCTCGCCGCCGCCGTCGACCGGCCCGGCGACCCGCACGAGGTGGCGCTGCGCCGCATCGCCCTGCCACTGGCGAAGTTCTGGGTCTGCAAGCGCACCCCGGCGATGGTCGCGGAGGCGCTGGAGTGCCTCGGCGGCAACGGCTACGTGGAGGACTCCGGGCTCCCCCTCATGTTCCGTGAGTCACCGCTCAACTCGATCTGGGAGGGGTCGGGCAACGTCAACGCCCTCGACGTGCTGCGCGCCCTGGGCCGCGAGCCGGAGGTGCTGCAGGCCTGGATCACCGAGGTCGGCGCGGCTCGCGGGGCCGACAGCCGGCTGGACCGGGCCGTCGACGACACGTTGGTGCTGCTCGGCGAGGGGGCCGGGCTGGAGGCGGGAGCCCGGCGGCTGGCCGGCCGGATGGCCGCCTGCCTGCAGGGCTCGCTCCTCGTGCGGTTCGCCCCGGCGGAGGTCGCCGACGCGTTCTGCGGCAGCCGGTTCGGGACGTCGTACGGCGGCACCTTCGGGATGCTGGACAGCGGGTCGCTGCGTGAGATCGTGGCGAGGACCACGCCCCGAGAGGAGTCCTGATGTCGGGCAAGGGAAGCACGTTGTTCACGGTCGGCACCCTGCTGCGGCACGCGCAGGACGCCGGCGCCCCGGTGCGCCTCCTGGTGCAGGGCACCTGGCTCGACGGCCGGATCGTCGGCGCCGACGGGCTCGGGGTGGTGCTCGACGACGGCAACACGCAGCAGGTGCTCGTCCGCCTCGACGCGATCGTCGCGGTGAGCTTCTCCCGGGCCGACATCGACGACCCCGACTCCGAGGCCGGCGACGAGGCCGCCCGGCCCCACGGACGTCGGCGCCGCGACCCGATCGAGGCCGGTCCGGTCGGCGGCTGACTGGTCCACACCAGTCGGCGGCCTGTCCCGCAGGCTCGTCGCAGGTTCGTCGAAGGCCTTCCCCACCCTCGTCCCACCTCGGTCCCAGGCGTCGCACGGCGGAGGCCACCGGCCCTAGGTTCGCCGCACCCACACCGTGTGGGTGTGCCTTGTGGGGAGGTGGGGGAATGACGAAGATCTCCAGCACGATGCTCAGCGTGGGGACGCTGCTGCGACGCGCGGAGGACTCCGGTGCCGAGGTGAGCGTCCTGGTGGCGAGCAGCTGGCTCCGGGGACGCGTGATCGGCTGCGACGGCCTCGGCGCGGTGCTCGACGACGGGGAGGGCCAGGCCCTGGTCCGGCTCGACGCCGTCACGGCGGTGAGGTTCCGCCGCGCCCAGATGGAGCACGCCGAGGGTGCCGACGTCCACTCGCACGGGGCCACCGAGCGCGGCCCGATCGAGGCAGGGCCGGTGACGGTGCCGCACCCCTCGCGGGGCGAGCAGCACGTCGGGATGCTGCAGGGCGTCAGCGCAGCGCCGCGCTGACGACCTCCCGCGCCTCGTCCTGCACCTGGGCAAGGTGGTCGGGCCCGCGGAACGACTCCGCGTAGATCTTGTAGACGTCCTCCGTGCCGCTCGGGCGCGCAGCGAACCACGCCGACCCGGTCGTCACCTTGAGCCCGCCGATCTTCGCGCCGTTGCCGGGCGCCTCGGTGAGCTTGCCGGTGATCTCCTCCCCCGCCAGCGTCGTCGCCGACACGTCGTCGGGCGACAGCGCGGCGAGCTTCGCCTTCTGCTCGCGGTCCGCCGGGGCGTCGATGCGCGCGTAGGCCGGGTCGCCGTGGCGCTCGACCAGCTCGGCGTAGTGCTGGCTGGGCGTGCGGCCGGTGACGCCGAGGATCTCGCTGGCGAGCAGCGCGAGCAGGATGCCGTCCTTGTCGGTGGTCCAGGTCGACCCGTCACGCCGCAGGAAGGACGCGCCGGCCGACTCCTCGCCACCGAAGCCGAAGGACCCGTCCATGAGCCCGGGCACGAACCACTTGAAGCCGACCGGCACCTCCACCAGCGGCTTGCCGATCGACTCGGCGACGCGGTCGATCATCGAGCTCGACACGAGCGTCTTGCCGATGCGGGTCGACTCCGGCCAGCCGGGGCGCGCTCCCCCGAAGAGGTGCTGGATCGCGACGGCGAGGAAGTGGTTCGGGTTCATCAGGCCGGCGTCGGGGGTGACGATGCCGTGACGGTCGGCGTCGGCGTCGTTGCCGGTCGCGATGGCGTACTCGTCCTTGCGACCCACCAGCGAGGCCATCGCGTGGGGCGAGGAGCAGTCCATGCGGATCTTGCCGTCCCAGTCGAGCGTCATGAACCGCCACGTCGGGTCGACCAGGGGGTTGACCACTGTCAGGTCGAGGCGGTGCCGCTCGGCGATCTCGCCCCAGTAGGCGACGCTCGCCCCTCCCAGCGGGTCGGCGCCGATGCGCACCCCGGCGTCCCGGATCGCGTCGATGTCGAGCACCGTCGGCAGGTCGTCGACGTAGGTGCCGAGGAAGTCGTAGGTCCCGACAGCAGCGCGAGCCTTGGCGAAGGCCACCCGGCGCACCCCTGCGATGTTGCCGCGGATGAGCTCGTTGGCGCGGGCCGCGATGACGCTGGTGGCATCGGAGTCGGCCGGACCGCCGTGCGGCGGGTTGTACTTGAAGCCGCCGTCCTGGGGCGGGTTGTGCGAGGGAGTGACCACGATGCCGTCGGCGAGGCCGGCCCCGGTCGTACGCCCCTGGTTGGCGCGGAGGATCGCGTGGCTGACCGCGGGCGTCGGGGTGAAGCCGTCGCGGTCGTCGACCAGCACCGTTACGTCGTTGGCGACCAGCACCTCGAGCGCCGTGGCCCAGGCGGGCTCGGACAACGCGTGGGTGTCGCGGCCGATGAAGAGCGGACCGTCGTAGCCCTGCTCCCGGCGGTAGTCGCAGATGGCCTGCGTGGTCGCGGCGATGTGGACCTCGTTGAAGGACGTGGTGAGCGAGGTGCCGCGGTGGCCGCTCGTGCCGAACGCGACCTGCTGGGAGACGTCGTCGGGATCGGGCTCGAGGTCGAAGTAGGCCGTCACCAGGTGGGAGACGTCCACCAGGTCCTCGGTGCGGGCGGGCTGTCCGGCTCTCTCGTGGGTGGCCATGCGCCCATCTTGGCGGGTCCGCCTGCCTCCGTCGACAAACCTCGGGGTGGGGTGTCGAACTGCGGTGGATCCACACGTCACAGTGGTGAGGCCGCAGCCCTGCGGTCCGCGACCCGAAGGAGTCACCGGCGATGAGCCGATACCTGATCCTGCTGCCCGCCCCCGAGGCCGAGTGGGCCGAGCTGCCGCCCGAGGAGCACGAGAAGGGACACCGCTCCCACCAGCAGTTCCAGCGCGACCTCGAGGCCGAGGGGCACACCCTCGTGACCGTCAGCCCGCTCGAGCCCTCGGCGCAGGCGACGTCGATGCGTCCCGACGGTGCGGGCGGCGCCCTGGTCACCGAAGGGCCCTTCAGCGAGACGGCGGAGCAGGTCGTCGGGTTCTACCTCGTCGACTCGCGGGACGGCAACGCCCTGCGAGCGGCGTGCGAGCGTTTCGCCGCACGCGGCGAGCACATCGAGCTGCGCCGGCTGGCGGAGTGAGGAGGAACGTGATGACCGACTACATCGTGCTGCTGTTCGGCGACACGGAGGCGTGGTGGGACACGCCCGAGGAGGAGAAGAAGGCGACCTACGACGTCCACGGGAGGTTCACCGAGGAGCTGACCAGGCGCGGCCACACCATCACCGGCGGTGCGGAGCTGCCGCGGGCGTCCGAGGCGAGGACGCTCGCGCCGCACGCCGACAGCGTGAGCGACGGCCCGTGGGCCGAGACGACCGAGCAGCTCGGCGGCTACTACGAGGTCAGCACCGACGACCTGGACGACCTCATGGACGTGTGCCGCATCCTGTCGGCGACCGGGGACGCCGTCGAGGTGCGACGCAAGCTCACGGGAGAGGAGGCCGCGTCATGAGGTACCTCGTGCTGCTGATGGACGACGGTGACGAGAAGCTCTGGTCCGAGCAGACGCCGGAGGAGCAGACCGCCACCATGGCCAGGTTCGGCGACTTCGACGCGGCCTGCGCCGCTCGCGAGGGGGTCGAGATCCTCGCTGGCGAGGCGCTGGCCGGCCCCGAGGCCGCTACCACCGTGCGCACCCGTGACGGACGTGTGCAGGTCACCGAGGGGCCCTACGCCGAGGCGGTGGAGGGGATGGGCGGGTTCTACCTGGTCGAGGCACCTGACCTCGACGTGCTCCTGGAGCTGCTGCGGGTGCTGCCGGCGTACGACATCCAGGTGTCCCCCGCGGTGGACGTGGGCTGACCGCCGCACATGACCGACGCCGACCCCGACGTGACCGACGCGCTGACCGACGTCGTGCGCGAGGAGTGGGGCCGCCTCGTGGCCCTCCTCCTCGCGCAGTTCCGCCGCCTCGACCTCGTCGAGGACGCGCTGGGGGACGCGGTGGAGTCAGCGAGTCGTACCTGGCCCACCGACGGCGTGCCGACCAACCCACCGGCCTGGCTGATGACCGCGGCCCGCCGGAGGGTCCTCGACCGGCTCCGCACCGAGGACGTCGCCCGGCGCACGCAGCCGCTCCTGCGCGTCGACGCCGAGCACCGCCAGGAAGGAGCACGCACCATGGCCGACGCCGGCAGCCTGGTCGAGGACGACGTGCTGCGCCTGGTGCTCATGTGCGCCCACCCGGCACTTGCGCCCGAGGCGGCCAGCGCGCTCAGCCTGCGGCTGGTCCTCGGCGTCCCGACGGCCGACATCGCCCGGCTGTTCCTGGTGCCGGAGCCGACGATGGCGGCGCGGATCACCCGCGCCAAGAAGCGCATCGTCGGAGCCGGCATCCCGTTCGCCGTGCCCGACGCCGGCGTGCTGCCGGAGCGCCTCGAGACGGTGGCGCAGACCGCCTACCTCGCCTTCACCGCCGGCTACTCCCCCGGCACCGGTCCCGACCTGTTGCGCGCCGAGCAGTCCGGCGAGGCGATCCGGCTGGTGCGCGTCGTGCTGGGCCTGCGTCCCGACGAGCCGGCGCTCGTGGCCCTGCTGGCGCTGATGCTGCTGCAGCACTCGCGACGCGACGCCCGGGTCAGCGACGGACGCCTGGTGCTCCTCGCCGACCAGGACCGCACTCGGTGGCACCACGACGAGGTCGCCGAGGCCACCGGGCTGCTCGCCCGGCCGCACCTGGCCGGACCGCTGACCCCGCTCGCGGCGTCGTACGTCCTGCAGGCACGGATCGCCGCCGAGCACGCCACCGCGCCGACCGCGCAGGACACGCGATGGGACCGCGTCGTGGGGCTGTACGACGTGCTGCTGCAGGTCGCGCCCACCCCGTCGGCCCGACTGGCGCGCGCTGTCGCGGTCGCCGAGCAGCACGGGCCGGCGGCGGGCCTCGACGCCCTGGAGGGGCTGGAGGTCCCGGAGAGCCACCGTCCCGCGGCGGTCCGGGCCGAGCTGCTGTCCCGCGCGGGGGACGTCGACGCAGCGCGAGCGGCGTACGACCAGGCCATCGCGGCCTGCCGCAACGAGGTGGAGACGGCGTTCCTCGTCGCGCAGCGCGATTCGCTGCCTGCCCGCTAGACCCCTCAGCCGGTCCCTACTGCTCGGGCACCGGCTGCTGCTTGGCGAGGACGGTGAGGCCCTCGTCGACGACGAAGCCGCGCGCGCGGTCGGCGTCCTGGTCGACGCCGATCTGCACCCCGGGCGGGACGACGACGCCCTTGTCGAGGATCGCGTTGCGCACGATCGCTCCCTCGCCGATGCGCACCCCGTCCATCAGCACCGAGTCGGAGACCTCGGCGCCGTCCTTGACCCACACCCCCGGCGAGAGCACCGACTGGTTGACGGTGCCGCCGCTGACGACGGTGCCGGGCGAGAGGATCGAGTTGTAGGTCGACACCTTCGCGCCGCTGGCACCCTCGACCAGCTTGGCGGGCGGGTGCGGGCCGTAGCTGGTGTAGATCGGCCACGCGGTGTTGTAGAGGTTGAAGACCGGCAGCGGCGAGACCAGGTCCATGTGGGCGGCGTAGTAGGACCGCATCGTCCCGACGTCGCGCCAGTAGCCGCGGTCGCGGTCGGTCGCGCCCGGCACCTCGTTGTCCTTGTAGTCGTAGACCGCCGACTCCGACTTGTCGACGAACCACGGCACGATGTCGCCGCCCATGTCGTGCTTGGACTGCTCGCGCTCGGCGTCGCGGGTCACGGCGTCGCGCAGGGCGTCGGCGTCGAAGACGTAGTTGCCCATGCTCGCCAGCACCTCCTCGGGCGAGTCGGGCAGGCCCACCGGGTCGGTCGGCTTCTCGAGGAACGCCCGGATCCGCCGGGGGCTGGCGGGGTCGACGTCGATGACCCCGAACTGGTCGGCGAGGTCGATCGGCTGGCGGATCGCGGCGACCGTGCAGCCGGCACCGGACTCGACGTGGTCGGCGACCATCTGCGCGAAGTCCATCCGGTAGACGTGGTCGGCACCCACCACGACGACGATGTCGGGCTGCTCGTCGGTGAGCAGGTTGAGCGACTGGTAGATGGCGTCGGCGCTGCCGAGGTACCACCGCTTGCCGACGCGCTGCTGGGCCGGCACCGGGGTGACGTAGTTGCCGAGGAGCTGCGACATCCGCCAGGTCGTGGTGACGTGGCGGTCGAGGCTGTGCGACTTGTACTGGGTCAGCACGACGACCTTGAGGTAGCCGGAGTTGACGACGTTGGACAGGGCGAAGTCGATCAACCGGTAGATCCCGCCGAACGGGACGGCGGGCTTGGCCCGGTCGGCCGTGAGCGGCATCAGGCGCTTGCCCTCACCCCCTGCCAGGACGACGGCGAGGACCTTCTTGCGACTCGGCGTGACTGACATGTCATGAAACTAGCCGTCCGCCGGGGCGCGGTCGACCTCCCTCGGGACCTGTGTTTGGGGCTAGGTTCGGCCCATGCGCATCGACGTCCTCAGCAAGGAGTACCCACCGGAGGTCTACGGCGGCGCAGGCGTCCACGTGGCCGAGCTGGTCCGTGCCCTCCGGGTGCTGCCCGACGTCGACGCCCGGGTGCGCTGCTTCGGGGCGCCGCGCTCCGAGCCCGGCACGACGGCGTACGCCGAGCCGGAGTCGTTGGCCGGGGCGAATCCCGCGATCCGCACGCTGGGCGTCGACCTCGCGATGGTCGACGACTGCGCCGGAGCCGACCTGGTCCACTCGCACACCTGGTACGCCAACATGGCCGGCCACCTCGCCGGGCTGATGCACGGCATCCCCCACGTCGTCAGCGCCCACTCGCTCGAGCCGATGCGGCCCTGGAAGGCCGAGCAGCTCGGTGGCGGCTACGCACTGTCGAGCTGGGCCGAGCGGACGGCGTACGAGGGCGCCGCCGGCATCATCGCCGTCAGCGCCGCGATGCGCGACGACGTGCTGCGCAGCTATCCCTCCGTCGACCCCGCGCGTGTGCACGTGGTGCACAACGGCATCGACACCACGGAGTGGGCGCCGGTGGCCGATCCCGACCGGGTGCGCGAGCTGGGCGTCGACCCCGACCGGCCGAGCGTGATCTTCGTCGGCCGCATCACCCGGCAGAAGGGCCTGCCGCTCTTCCTGCGGGCCGCGGCCGCGCTGCCGCCCGACGTCCAGCTCGTGCTGTGCGCCGGCGCGCCCGACACCCCGGAGATCGAGGCCGAGGTCCGGGGCCTGGTCGACGACCTCGCCGCGACGCGGTCCGGCGTGGTGTGGATCGCCGAGATGCTGCCCCGCCCCGACGTCGTCGCCCTGCTGACCGCCGCCACCGTCTTCGCCTGCCCGTCGATCTACGAGCCGCTCGGCATCGTCAACCTCGAGGCGATGGCCTGCGAGACCGCCGTCGTCGCGACCGCCACGGGTGGCATCCCCGAGGTCGTCGTCGACGGTGAGACCGGCTGGCTGGTCCCCATCGAGCAGGCCACCGACGGCACCGGCACCCCGCTCGACCCCGAGCGCTACGTCGCCGACCTGGCCGCCGCGCTGACCGACGCGGTCAGCGACCCCGACCGCGCCCGCGCCTACGGCATCGCCGGCCGCCGCCGCGCCGAGGAGTCCTTCAGCTGGGGCTCGATCGCCACCCGCACCCTCGACCTCTACTCCTCGCTCGTCTGACGCTCGATCGGACCGAACGACCGTCCGGGGCCGTCCGGCCCGCGCGCGATCGTCTGCGCCGACGCCATCGGTCCGTACGACGGCCTGTGGAGAACCGCCCTGACGCCCTGGGTCTGCACCACGCTGGACCGATGGAGATCTCGGACCTCATGCCCGTGCTCGGTGGAGTGGCTACACGCGACATGCTCGTGCGCCTGACCTCGCGACGCGCACTGGAGTCGGCACTGGCCGCCGGCGAGGTCGTGAAGGTCAACCGGGGCAGGTACGCCGTCCCCGGGGTCCACCAGGGCACCGAGCTCGCCCTGATGGTGACGGGCCACGTGTGCCTGGTCTCCGCTGCCCTTGCCCACGGTTGGAAGGTCAAGGTCGTGCCGGACGTGCCGCAGATCGCCGTACCGAAGGACCGCCGGATCGACGCCGCCGTCCGGACCCGCATGGCCGTGGCCTGGACGGACCTGCACGACACCCAGGTCGAGGGACTCGCCACGAACGCGTCGACCACGCTCGCGATGTGCGGGCGCCGGCTGCCCTTCGACGAGGCCCTGGCCATCGCTGACTCGGCACTGCGGGACGGTTTCCCCGTCGACCGGCTCCGTGAGCTGGCGGCCGGAGCGCGCGGCCCCGGTTCGGCCCGCCTCCGGCGCGTGGCTGCCCATGCGGACGGTCGGTCGGACAATCCCTTCGAGTCCGTGCTCCGGGCCCTCGCCATCGACGTCCCTGGACTCGACGTCGAGCCGCAGGTCCGCATCTCCGGCGACCTCGGCCTGCGCGTGAGGGCGGACCTGGTCGACCGCCGCCTCCGGATGGTCCTCGAGGCCGACTCCTTCGAGTGGCACGGCGACCGGACTGCGCTGCGGCGCGACTCCCGGCGCTACGACCTGCTCGTCGCCAACGGCTGGACCGTGCTGCGCTTCTCGTGGGAGGACGTCATGCACGACCAGGACTTCGTTCGCGCGGTCCTGGCTGCGACTGTCGTACGGACCGAACGAGCGTTGGCGCGCACCGCCCCTGCGTGACGGAGGCCCGGCAGGGGATGTTCGGTCCGTACGACGGTCGGTCGCCTGCGGCAGGTCGGGGATGCCGGTCGACCCGCGGCGGGTCTACCGTGGATCGACCAGGAGGCGCCATGAGCCAGCCGAGCCCCGAGCCCGTGCCGCCCGCCGTGCGGGCGCAGATCCTCGCGACCGAGCACTGGGGCCTGCTGGCCGTGCGGAGCCAGACCTGGAGCGAGGTCATGGGCCGGATCACCTCGCAGCTGATGTTCACCTCGGCCACGCTGCTGTTCCTCGCCCTGGCCGGGCAGGCGCTCTCCTACTCGCCCACCTTCCGGCTGCTGGCCATCGCGCTCGGGCTGACGCTGCTGGTCGCCGGCACGCTCACCGCGTTCCGGGTCCACAACGCCAGCCAGGAGGACTACATGTTCCTCAAGGGCATGAACCGGCTCCGGGCGGCGTACGTCGACATCGACCCGACGTTGGCGCCGTACTTCATCACCGGCCTGACCGACGACCACCCCGGGATCCTGCAGACCTACGGGATGGGCGCGCCCCGGCGCAATGCCAGTCAGGTCCTGGCGAGCTCGGCGATGTTCATCGTCGTCGTCAACACGCTGGTGGCCGCTGGGGTCACCGCGTTCGTGCTGTGGCCCGCGGGCCCGTGGGTCACCGCTGTCGCCGCGACGGTGGTCGGCGGGGCGCACTTCGCCGCCTGGATCTGGCTCGGGTGGCGCGCCTGGCAGGTCAACCTCGACCCCGCCCACACACGCTTTCCCGCGCAGTCACCCGACGGCGAGGTCAGCTGAGGACGAGCCCGGGGTAGAGCGGGTGCTTGTCGAGCATCTCGGCCGAGCGCTTGGTGACGCGGTCGGCGACCCCGTCGCCCAGGACGTACGACGCCTTGCTGGGCGCGCCGGCCTTGGTGGTGCCGGCCTCGGTGTTGGACAGCACGTCGACGATCAGCTCGGCCACGGTGTCGAACTCGTCGTGGCCGAAGCCGCGGGTGGTGAGCGCAGGGGTGCCGAGCCGGATGCCGGAGGTGTACCAGGCGCCGTTGGGGTCGGCCGGGACGGAGTTGCGGTTGGTGACGACCCCGGCGTCGAGCAGTGCCGACTCGGCCTGCCGGCCGGTGAGGCCGAAGGACGACACGTCGAGCAGGACGAGGTGGTTGTCGGTGCCGCCGGTGACCAGCGTGGCGCCGCGGGTCAGGAAGCCCTCGGCCAGCGACTTCGCGTTGTCGGCGATCCGCTGGGCGTAGTCCTGGAACTCGGTGGTGCGGGCCTCGGCGAGGGCGACGGCCTTGGCCGCCATCACGTGCGACAGCGGGCCACCCAGCACCATCGGGCAGCCGCGGTCGACGTCGGCCGCGAACTCCTCCTGCGCCAGCACCATGCCGCCTCGCGGGCCACGCAGGGACTTGTGGGTGGTGGTCGTGGTGATGTGGGCGTAGGGAACCGGGTTCTCCTCGCCGGTGAACACCTTGCCCGCGACGAGACCGGCGAAGTGGGCCATGTCGACCATCAGCACGGCGCCGACCTCGTCGGCGATCTCGCGCATCCTGGCGAAGTTCACGCGACGCGGGTAGGCGGAGTAGCCGGCGACGAGGACGAGCGGCTTGAACTCGCGGGCCTTGGCGGCGACGGCGTCGTAGTCGAGCAGGCCGGTCTCCGGGTCGGTGCCGTACTGCTGCTGGTGGAACATCTTGCCGCTGATGTTGGGGCGGAAGCCGTGGGTGAGGTGCCCGCCGGCGTCGAGCGACATCCCGAGCAGGCGCTGGTCCCCGAACTCGTGGCGCAGCGTCTCCCAGTCGGCCTCGGTGAGCTCGTTGACGTTCTTCGCCTGCATCTTCTCCAGGTACGGCGACTCGACCTTGTGGGCGAGGATCGACCAGAAGGCGACGAGGTTGGCGTCGATGCCGGAGTGCGGCTGGACGTAGGCGTAGGGGGCGCCGAAGAGCTCGCGGGCGTGCTCGGCGGCGAGCGACTCGACGGTGTCGACGTTCTGGCAGCCGGCGTAGAAGCGGTGGCCGACGGTGCCCTCGGCGTACTTGTCGCTGAACCAGGTGCCCATGGTCATCAGGACGGCGGGCGACGCGTAGTTCTCCGACGCGATCAGCTTGAGCGAGGCCCGCTGGTCGGCGAGCTCCTGGCGGGTCGCCTCCGCGATGCGGGGTTCGACCGAGGCGATGACCTCGAGGGCCTGCGAGTACGCACTGCTGATCAGGGAGTCCGTCATGGCCCACAGCCTAGAGGTCACCGGGCACCGTCGCGCCCGGGCCTGCAGCCGCTGGACACCACCCAGCGGGAACGCCGGTCGAGTCCGGTCCGTTGATGCCTCGTGGCCCTCCCCTCCCTCCCCGACCAGGCCGAGCGGCTCGTCCGCCTCGGTGTCCACGTCCTCGCCGGGATCCCGGCCGACCGCCTGCACCAGGCGGCCTCCTCCGCCCACCCAGGCTCCCTGCTGGTGACCTCCGCACCGGCCTCCGCACTCGCCCCGATGCTCCGCCTCGGCGACCGGTCCGGCTTCGTCGTCGAGGACATGACCGATGTCGACGACTTCGCTCCGACCGTGGACGTGCCAGCGACGCCGTACGTCGTCGAGGGGCTCGATCGCGGCGACGACTTCTCGAACCGGACGCCGCAGGAATCGGTGCCGGAGATCGTGGCGGCCGGCCGCGCGCCCCTGACCCTCGCGGAGGGTCTGCACTGGGTGCTGCAGGACCCCGACGTGCTCGAGCGCAACGCCTGCTTCATGACGCCCGGCACGCGGCTGCGACGGGCCGACGGGACGTACGACGCCCGGACGCCGGCACTGTGGATCAGCAACGGGACCGGACGGGACGGCCGCGAGCGCCGCCACGCCCCCAAGCTGGGCTGGTGCTGGTGGGGCAACCGGCACACCTGGCTCGGCATCGCGTCCTGCGAGCGGCGTACTCATGCGTAACGAGAGTGTGACCTGGGCCGCACTCCGTGCCCACCCCGGGCGGGACCTCCAACAGTCGTCTCACATCGTGGCGCCCAATCCCACATGACGAGATTTCGGCTTGTGGAACGCGTGTCCAAGCCCTGAGACTTCTTGACATGGTCACCGCTTCCACCCACGCACACCTTGTGGTTCGACGTCACGTCGACCTCATGCGCGTGGGCAGCGCGACCTGTTGGCATCGCTGACGCCGCCCCTGCACCCCCTTCCGCGCTCAACGTCGCGCGCGGCACTCCTCAGCGAACAGGACTCTCCTGACCATGCCTGACCTCCGGTTCACGCCCCAGGCCGCCCAGCACACCGAGATCCCGCGCCCCAAGCGCGCCGAGGGTCAGTGGGCGCTCGGCTACACCGAGCCGCTCAACAAGAACGAGCAGTCCAAGAAGGACGACGACCCGCTCAACGTGCGCGACCGCATCCTCTACACCTACTCGCGCCGGGGCTTCGACTCCATCGACCCGGCCGACCTCCGCGGCCGCTTCCGGTGGATGGGTCTCTACACGCAGCGCGCTCCCGGCTTCGACGGTGGCAAGACCGCCCAGCTCGAGGAGGAGGAGCTCGACGACCGCTTCTTCATGATGCGCGTGCGAACCGACGGCGCGATCCTCGACGCCGCCGCCCTCCGGGCGCTCGGCGAGGTGTCGACGGCCTACGCCCGCAACACCGCTGACATCACCGACCGCAACAACATCCAGTACCACTGGATCGAGATCGAGAGCGTCCCGGCGATCTGGGAGCGGCTCGAGGCGGTCGGCCTCACCACGCTCGAGGCATGCGGCGACAGCCCGCGCCCCTTCCTCGGCTCGCCGGTCGCCGGCATCGCCAAGGACGAGATCATCGACGGCTCCGAGGCGCTCGCGGAGATCAAGCGCCGCATCCTCGGCAACCCGGACTTCTCCAACCTGCCGCGCAAGTTCAAGACCGCGCTGACGGGCCACCCCAGCCACGACGTCGCGCCCGAGGTGAACGACGTGTCGTTCGTCGGCACCGTCCACCCCGAGCACGGCCCGGGCTTCGACCTCTGGGTCGGCGGCGGGCTGTCCACGAACCCGATGCTCGCGCACAAGCTGGGCGTCTGGATCCCGCTCGACGAGGTCGCCGACGCCTGGGAGGGCGTCGCCGGCATCTTCCGCGACTACGGCTACCGCAGGCTGCGCTCGAAGGCCCGCCTGAAGTTCCTGCTCGCCGACTGGGGCAAGGACAAGTTCCGCGAGGTCCTGGAGAACGAGTACCTCCACCGCCCGCTCGTGGACAACCCCTCCCCCGAGGCGCCGATCGCCCAGGGCGACCACATCGGCATCCACGAGCAGAAGGACGGCCGGTTCTACGTCGGCGCCGCTCCCGTGGTGGGTCGCATCGACGGCACCACGCTGAGCGCGCTCGGCGACCTCGTGGAGCGCTACGGCGCCCGCGGCGCCCGGCTGACGGCGTACCAGAAGCTGGTCGTGATCGGCGTCGCGGCCGAGGACACCGAGGCGTTCGCGGACGACCTCGAGAAGATCGGCCTCACCGCCCGTCCGAGCAACTGGCGCCGCTCGACGATGGCCTGCACCGGCATCGAGTTCTGCAAGCTCGCCATCGTCGACACCAAGGAGCGCGCCCGCCGGCTCGTGACCGAGCTCGAGAAGCGCTTCCCCGACCTCGACACCGACATCTCGGTCAACGTGAACGGCTGCCCCAACGCCTGCGCCCGCACCCAGGTCGCCGACATCGGCCTCAAGGGCCAGCTCGTCATGGACGCCGACGGCCGGCAGGTCGAGGGCTTCCAGGTGCACCTCGGCGGCGCGCTCGGGCTGAACCCCGCCATGGGCCGCAAGCTCCGCGCCCACAAGGTCACCAGCGCCGGACTCGACGACTACGTGACGGCCGTCGTCAGCGCGTACCTCCAGGACCGGACCGAGGGCGAGCGGTTCGCCGCCTGGGTCGCCCGCGCCGACGACGTCCTGCTGCGCGGGGAGCCGGTGTCGGTCTGATGTCCGAGCGAGCCGTTCCCTTCCACTGCCCCTACTGCGGGGACGAGAACCTGTTCCCCCGCGAGGGTGCGGGGGCCTGGGAGTGCCGCTCGTGCCTGCGCAGCTTCACCGTGCAGATGACCGGGATGATCCCCCACCCCGGAGCAGGCCCCGCCGTCGAGGGGGGCACGTCATGAGCCTCTCCACCCGCGCCGCCCGCGCCTTCAAGGGCACCCACACCGAGGGCCGTACGCCGGAGGAGCTCCGCGAGCTCGTCTCCCACGTCGGCGCCGAGCTCGAGCTCGCCCCGGCCGAGGTGATCATCGAGTGGGCCGTCGCGACGTTCGGCGACCGGTTCGCGATCACCTCCTCGATGGGCGACGCCGTGCTCGCGCACCTCGCCTCGAAGGTCGCCCCCGGCATCGACGTGGTGTTCCTCGACACCGGCTACCACTTCGTCGAGACCATCGGCACCCGCGACGCCGTGGAGGCCACCCTGCCGGTCAACCTGCGCACGGTCAGCACCTCGCTCACCGTCGCCGAGCAGGACGCCCAGTACGGCAAGGACCTCTACAAGACCGACCCCGACCTCTGCTGCGCGCTGCGCAAGGTGAAGCCGCTCGCCGACACCCTCGCCGAGTACGACGCCTGGGCCACCGGCCTGCGCCGCGCCGAGACCCACAACCGGGTCATCGCCCCGGTCGTCGGCTGGGACGCCCGCAAGGGCAAGGTCAAGGTCTCCCCGCTGGCCCGGTGGAGCGACGAGCAGGTCGAGCAGTACGTCCTCGACAACGGCGTGCTCGTGAACCCGCTCGTCCACGACGGCTACCCCAGCATCGGCTGCTGGCCCTGCACGCGCCGCGTCGCTCCCGGCGACGACCCGCGCAGCGGGCGCTGGGCCGGCACCTCCAAGACGGAGTGCGGGATCCACGCATGAATTCACCCCAGTCCCGCGACAGCGTTGTCGCACATCCCCAGCACAACAGCACGACACACGATCGGAGGCACCCCTGATGGCTGCTCCTGCTCTGGTTGCCCTGGCCCACGGAAGCCGGGACCCGCGTTCGGCCGCGACGATCAAGGCGCTCGTCGCCGAGGTCAAGGCGATGCGCCCCGACCTCAGGATCGAGACGGCCTTCCTCGACCTCTCCAAGCCGAGCTTCGACACGGTCGTCGACCGCCTCGTCAAGGCCGGCCACGACGAGATCGTCGTCGTCCCGCTCCTGCTCACCGAGGCCTACCACGCGAAGGTCGACGTGCCGGAGGCCATCGCCGCGGCGATGGCGCGCCACGACGGCGTCCGCATCCAGGCCAGCCGGATCCTCGGCATGGAGGCTGCCTTCCTCGAGGTGCTCGACGTCCGCCTGCGCGACGCGCTCAAGGCCGCCCGGGTGCGCGAGCTCGACGCGCTCGTGCTCGCTGCCGCCGGCTCCTCCGACCCGCTGGCCAACCAGGCCGTCGCCCGTATCGCCCGCACCTGGGGTGCGCGGCACCGGCTGCCGGTCACCGCGGCGTTCGCCTCGGCCGCTCCCCCGGCCGCCGGCGAGGCGGTGCGCGCCTTCCGCTCCGAGGGCAAGCGCCACATCGCCGTGGCCTCGTTCTTCCTCGCGCCCGGCCGGCTGCCCGACCGCGCGACCGAGCTGGCCGTCGAGGCCGGTGCGGTGGCGGTCTCCGACCCGCTCGGGGCCCACCCCGCTGTCGCCCGCGCGATCCTCGCCCGCTACGCCGTCGGTGCCGTCGAACTGGTTCCCGTCTGATCGACTCGGCGCATCTGTGCGCGGGATACCGCTCGAGTCGGCGCATCTGTACACGCGTCCTGATACAGATGCGCCGACTCGGCCCTCAATCTGCGAACACATGCGCCGACTCGGCTAGAGGTGCTTCAGGGCCTCGCGTCGGGAGAGCCCGCTGAGCCGGTCGTCGTACGTGGCGACGAAGGACCGGACCCAGTCCGGGTCGGTGCGCGCGTGCTGCCGGAGTGCCCAGCCGAGCGCCTTGCGGACGAAGAACTCCCGGCCGTACGTCGTGTCGTCGAGGTTGGCGACCAGCACCCGCTCCAGCAGGTCGGTGTCGGTGTCCTCGCGGTGGCGCAGCTGGGCCAGCATCGCCGTACGCCGGACCCACAGGCTGTCGGCGTCGACCGCCCACCGCTCGATGACCGGCGTGGCGTGCGCGCGGTGGTCGAGGAGGACCTGGCCGACGGGGTGGGCGGCGATCTCGTCGACGACGTCCCACCACGCGCCGGTGCGCACGAGCTGCTCCAGCAGTGGCAGCAGGCCGGGGTCGAGCCACGGGCGGTAGGTCCGGTGACGCAGCAGGGCGATCGCTGCGTACCACTCCTCACGGTGCTCGGCGTCCTCCCACAGCTCGAGGACCGCTGCCTCCCACTGGGCGCGGTCGATGAAGCGGTGCTCGACCAGCAGCGGCCGGAGCAGCGCCTTGAGAGCTGGTGAGCCGAGGCCGACGTAGGGCAGCTCGGACTTCATGTAGGCCCGCTGCTGTGCGGCTCGCTCCGGGTCGCCCACTCCGACGAGGGCGGCCCGGACCGCGCCGACGTACGTCACCGGCGTCAGCCGACCAGGCGCTCGCGCAGGTGCTCGAGCTGGCGCGCCGGGTCGTCGGTGAGGCCGCCGTGGACCGGGCCGGGCTGGAGCACGGTGCTGCGCGGCGCCTTGAGGAAGCCGAAGCGCTGGCCGAGGGACTGCCGCGCCGCCTCGCCGCCGCGCTCGTCGCCGCGGCACACCCAGTCGGTGAAGGCGAGGGCGTCGCACACCTGGTCGACGTCGATGCCGGGGTGGATGGCGCGGAGCCGGTCGGCGTCGACCGACCACGACACGTCGAGGAAGTCGTCGGCCTGGCAGTGCAGCACGACGCCGACGTTGACGAACTCCTCACGCTCGGGGCGCGGGACGCAGCGGAGCACGACGTACTGGTAGGCCATCCGGCGGGCGGTCATCGTGTCGCTCCCGGGAGCCACTGACGGGTGCCGACGCGGGCGACGAGGAAGTCGACGTACGCCGCGCGCAGGGCGTCCGGCGTCTCCGCGCCGGGCACCGGCTCGAGCCAGACGTCGGGCACCTCGGCGAGCACGTCGACGAAGACGTCGCGGCCCAGTGGTGCCGCGATCTCCTCGTCGAGCTCGCGGGCGCGGCCCGCGCACTCCTCGAAGACGTGACCGCTCGCGTCCCACGGCTGCGCGGCGAACCTGGCCGGGTCGGTGACCCCGGACCGCCAGCCGTGGTGGAAGTAGAGGGACGCGCCGTGGTCGATGACCCACAGGTCGCCGTGCCAGAGCAGCAGGTTGGGGTTGCGCCACGAGCGGTCGACGTTGGCGGTGAAGGCGTCGAGCCACAGCACGCGGGCGCCCTCGTCGTCCGCAGCGCTGACCTGGCCGTCGACGCCGAACGACCCGGGGAGGAAGTCGATGCCGAGATTCGGCCCCACGCTCGCGTTGAGGAGGTCCTGCACCTCCTCGTCGGCCTCGTAGCGGGCGAGCTCCGGGTCGAGGTCGAGGACGACGAGGCGTGGGGTGCGCAGCCCGAGGCGGGTGGCGAGGGCGCTCACGATCACCTCGGCAACGAGAACCTTGGCGCCCTGTCCTGCGCCGCGGAACTTGCAGACATAGGTGCCGAGGTCGTCGCCCTCCACCACCCCGGGCAGGCTGCCGCCCTCACGGAGGGGCGTGACGTAACGGGTGACGGTGACGGTGGGAAGTCCGGCGATGATCACTGGACCGGCGTCTCCTCGGTCAGGCGCTTGGTCTCGGCCTCCACGTCGAAGTCGGCGACGGGCCACTTCAGGTCGAGGCCACGGAGGGTGTCGAGGACGAGGTGGCCGATGGCGAGGTTGCGGAACCACTTCTTGTCCGACGGGACCACGTGCCACGGCGCCGCGTCGGTGTTCGTGCGCTCCAGGGCGATCTCGTAGGCATCGCGGTAGGCCGCCCACATCGCGCGCTCGTCAAGGTCACCGGGGTTGTACTTCCAGTGCTTCTCGGGGTTGGCCAGCCGCTCGGCGAGCCGAGTCTTCTGCTCGTCGGCGCTGATGTGGAGCATGCACTTGATGATGGAGAACCCCTTCCCGGCCAGCCGGGCCTCGAAGTCGTTGATGGCGCCGTAGCGACGCTCGAGCTCGTCGGCGTCGGCGAAGTTGCGGACCCGGGCGATCAGGACGTCCTCGTAGTGCGAGCGGTCGAAGACCCCGATGTAGCCGGCGTCTGGCAGGCCCTTCTCGATGCGCCAGAGGAAGTCGTGCTGCTTCTCCTCGTCCGTCGGTGCCTTGAAGCTGGTGATGCGGACGCCCTGCGGGTCGACGAGGCCGATCGTGTGGCGGAGGACGCCGCCCTTGCCGCTCGTGTCCATGCCCTGCAGCACCAGCAGCACGCGCCGCTCGGACCCGGCGGTGCGCTCGGCCCAGAGCCGCTCCTGCAGGTCGGCGAGCTCGGTCCCCATCTCGGCGAGGGCAGCCTTGCCGTCGGACTTGCCGCCGTCGAAGCCGGGGGCCGCGTCGGTCTCGATGGTCGTCAGGTCGACGGGACCGCTGGGCAGGCGGAGCGCGTCGCGGATGGCTGGGCTCATGGGGTCATCATGGCCCACCACCGCACGCCGGGTGGCGTACGCCGTCGGGAGGCCGCGCGAGTCAGTGCGCGAGTGCGTCCGGGTCCACGACCGGCGGCAGCACCGACCACGGGAAGTCGATCCAGCGCTCGGTGGTGCGCCAGGAGTAGTCGGGCCGGATGACCGACTGGGGCTTCTCGTAGATCACCACCGTGCGGGCCTCGGCAACATGACCCTCGCAGAACTCGTGCACGAGCTCGAGGGTGCGGCCGGTGTCGGCGACGTCGTCGGCGATGAGCACCTTGAGGCCCGACAGGTCGATCGCCGCCGGCGTGGGCGGCAGCATGATCGGGACGTCGAGGCGCTGGTCGACGCCGGTGTAGAACTCGACGTTGACCACCGAGATGTTCTTGACCGCCAGCGCGTAGCCGAGCCCCATGCCGAGGGCGAGCCCGCCGCGCGCGATCGCGAGGATGATGTCGGGGCGGAACCCGGAGTCGGCCACCTCCTGCGCCAGCTCGCGGGTGGCCGTGCCGAAGAGGTCGTACGTGAGGACCTCGCGCTCGCTGCTCACGGCACCATCCCACCAGAGGTCGCCGCGCGCCGGAAGGGCGGCCCGGTCCCACCCCCCGGCGGAGCCCGACCAGGCCGGGTGGACCGGACTCAGAAGTCGGGGTGCCCCTCGTCGTCCTCGGACTCGCCGAGGGCCTCGCGGACGACCGAGAAGGCGAGGCCGGCGGCGTAGCCCTTGCGGGCCAGCAGCCCGGCCAGGCGGCGGGTGGCCACCTGGTGATCGAGGCCGCGCATGGAGCGCAGCTTCTTGTCGACGAGCGCCCGGGCGGCCAGCCGCTGGTCGGCCTCGTCGATCTGCTCGAGCGCGGTCTTGGAGTCCTCGTCGTCGATGCCCTTGCGGCGCAGCTCCTGGGCGAGCGCGCGGGGAGCCAGCCCACGGCTGCGGTGCCGGCTCTCCACCCACTGCCGGGCGTAGGCTGCGTCGTCGATCAGGCCGACCTCGGTGAAGCGGTCGAGCAGCTGGGTTGCCAGCTCGTCGGGCACGCCGCGCTTGGCCAGCTTGTCGGCCAGCTCCTTGCGGGAGCGGGCCTGCCCGGTCAGCGTGTCCAACAGGATCTTGCGGGCGACGGCCTCGGGATCGGCCTCGAGCTCGGCGGCCGCGGCCTCCTCGCGGGCGAGCCTGGCTGCCTCGCGCTCCTCCCAGGTGCGGGTGCGGCGGCCGCCCTTGCCGCCCTTGCCGCCCTTGCCGCCCTTGCCGCCCTTGCCGGCCTTGCCGGCCTGGCGCTTCCTGCCGCCCCCGCTGTCGCCGCCGCCGCTGTCGCCGCCACCGCCTGGGCGGGACGGACGCCGCTCGGCGGGCGTGGGTGGGGTCTCCCCCACCCACGCCTCGACTCCGAGCGCGACGTCGCCGACCCAGTCGGGTGCGGGACGGGTCTCACCCTCAGAAGTCATTGACCCCGATGGGCTCGTCGCTCAGGTCGTCGCCGGGCTTGTCGACGGCAGGGGTGACACCGAGCTTCTCGAGGATGAGCTTCTCGATCTCGTTGGCGAGGTCGGGGTTGTCGCGCAGGAAGTTGCGCGAGTTCTCCTTGCCCTGGCCGAGCTGGTCGCCCTCGTAGGTGTACCAGGCGCCGGCCTTGCGGATCAGGCCCGCCTCGACGCCGACGTCGATGAGGCCGCCCTCGCGGCTGATGCCCTTGCCGTACATGATGTCGAACTCGGCCTGCTTGAACGGCGGGGCCACCTTGTTCTTCACGACCTTGACGCGGGTGCGGTTGCCGACCATGTCGGTGCCGTCCTTGAGCGTCTCGATGCGGCGCACGTCGAGGCGCACCGAGGAGTAGAACTTCAGGGCGCGACCACCGGTCGTGGTCTCCGGCGAGCCGAACATCACGCCGATCTTCTCGCGCAGCTGGTTGATGAAGATCGCGGTGGTGCCGGAGTTGTTGAGGGCACCGGTCATCTTGCGCAGCGCCTGGCTCATCAGGCGGGCCTGGAGGCCGACGTGGCTGTCGCCCATCTCGCCCTCGATCTCGGCGCGGGGCACGAGCGCGGCCACCGAGTCGATGACGATCAGCGACAGCGCGCCGGAGCGGATCAGCATGTCGGCGATCTCGAGCGCCTGCTCACCCGAGTCGGGCTGGGAGACCAGCAGCGCGTCGGTGTCGACGCCGAGGGCCTTGGCGTAGTCGGGGTCGAGCGCGTGCTCGGCGTCGATGAAGGCGACGATGCCGCCGGCCGCCTGGGCGTTGGCCACCGCGTGGAGGGCGACCGTCGTCTTGCCGGAGGACTCCGGACCGTAGATCTCCACCACACGACCACGCGGCAGGCCGCCCAGGCCGAGGGCCACGTCGAGGGCGATCGACCCCGTCGGGATCACCTCGAGCGGCGCACGCGTCTCGTCGCCCAGTCGCATGACCGAGCCCTTGCCGAACTGCTTCTCCACCTGTGCGAGCGCGGCGTCGAGGGCCTTCTCGCGGTCTGCACCAGCCATTGCTGTGTCCCGTCTTGTCGTCGTGTCGTGTGAGGTACGTCTGCGACGCTAGGGCGAGCCACCGACAGTCCCTGATCAGGACGGTCGAACGCTGTGGACAACCTCGCCCCTCGTCGTACCTGTGGATGAACAGTAGCCCGAACAGGTGTTCGACGCGCGCTCCGGTCCCGGCGTGTCGCCGCCGAGACCTGGCGGGGCGAGGTGCGGCTCAGGAGTGCCGGCGGGTGACGGTGCCGGCGACCACGACCGCGACCGCCAGCAGCGCTGCGAACGTCGCCAGGGCGGCGTATCCCAGCGCGCCCACGATGACCCCGGCGAGGGCTCCACCCCCGGCGGCGGTGAGCGACATGGCCATGTCGGAGGTGCCCTGGACGTCGGTGCGGGACTCGATGGGCGTGCGGTCGGCGATCACGGTGGACGCGGCCACAGTGGCGCACGACCAGCCCAGGCCGAGGAGGAACAGCCCCGCGAAGATCTGCCACGAGGTGCCCTGCGGCGAGAGCCCGCACAGCGCCAGGGACACCAGCAGCACCACTCCCCCGGTGACCAGGACGACCGACCGGCCGAAGCGGTCGGCGGCCCACCCGACGAGCGGGGAGAAGGCGAACATGCCCAGCACGTGGATCGAGATGACGAACCCGATGACCTCGAGGTGAGCACCGCCGTGCTCCATGTGGAGCGGGGTCATGATCATCACGGTGACCATCGCGGCGTGGGCGCAGGCCATCGCCACCACCGCGGCCCCGACCGCCGGCACGTCGCGCACCACCGCGACGAAGCGGGCCCACGACCGGCCACGGGGCTCGGGGCCCGCACTCGGCACGACGCCGGCCGTCTCCTGCGCGAGCAGCAGCGGGTCCGGGCGGAGCCGCCACCAGACCCACCCGGCGGCGAGGACCAGGACGACCGAGCCGATGGCGAAGCCCCCGGTCAGCTCGGGCACGCCCATGGCACGGGCGACGGCCGCCCCCGCACCGAGGAGGTTCGGACCGGCGACGGCGCCGATCGTGGTCGCCCACACGACGAGCGACAGGGCACGGGCACGGTGCTCCTGGGTCGCCAGGTCGGTGGCGGCGTAGCGCGACCCGTTGTTGACCGCCGTCGTGGCACCCAGCATGAGGGCGCCGAGCAGCAGCACCGCCATCGAGTCGACGACGCCGGACACGACGGCCAGGACCGCGCCGGTCGCCCCGATCAGGTAACCCGCGACCAGCCCGACCCGTCGCCCGCGGCGGCGCATGACGCGCGCGAGGCCGTAGGCGGCGGCTGCCGTGCCGAGCACCTGGAACGTCTGGGCGAGGCCGGCCATCGTCTCGCTGCCGGAGATGTCGCGGGCGAGCAGGGAGGCCGTCGCGACGCCGATGGTCACCCCGACGGCGCCCACCGCCTGGGACACCACGAGGGTGCGGACCGTGCGCCGCTGGACGTCCGCGACTGTCTGGCCCGCGGCGAGCCGGGTGGTCACCGCTCGCTGTCCGGCAGCTCGAGCTGTCGGCGCACGGCGGCCCAGACCTGCTTGGGCGGCACCCCGGCGTCCAGTGCCTCCTGCGTCGTGCGACCGTCGAGGTCGCGCACGACGGTGAGCTCGGCCCACGTGCGGGAGTAGGCCCGCCCGAGGGTCTCGTCGAGCCGCGCCCAGAACTCCGTGTGCCTCATGACGACACCCCATCACGGACCGCCGACAGCTCGAGCCAGGTCTCCCCCCGGTCGCCCCCGATCCCCTGTCGGACCACGACGTCGCCGAAGCCCGAGGCACGGACCACGGCCTCGACGTCGGCCGCCCACCAGTAGGTGAAGTGTCGCGGACCGCTGATCGTCCCGTGGGTGGACCAGCCCTCGCCGTCGCCCTCCTTGAGCGAGACCTGCAGCAGCCCACCGGGCCGGGTGACCTCCGCCAGCCGGCCGAGCAGCGTGGGCAGGTCGGCCCGCGCGACGTGCAGCAGCGACGCGTTCGCCCACACGGCGTCGTACGGCCCCTCCGGCGAGGTCAGGTCGTCCACCAGCGGGTCGATGCGGTCGCACGCGTGGCCCTGCTCTCGCAGCAGCGCGACGAAGGCGGGCGTGACGTCGGTGCGCCGCACGGCGAGCCCGAGCTGCTCCATCAGCGCAGCGTCGCGACCGCCGCCCGACCCGATCTCGAGCACGCGCGCGCCCTGGCCGAGCCGTGCGGCGAGCTGCTCGAGGGCGGCGCGCACGGACGCCGGCACCGTCGCGGTGCGGGTGGCGTACGCCGCTGCGTCACGGTCGTAGGACCGGACGGTCTCGCTCGTCACGGCCTCGTCCGTCACGGCACCGCCACGTCGTGGAGGTGGTGGACGACGTCGTGCAGGTGGTAGCGACCCAGGGTCTCCACCGTGAACTCGTCACCGTTGGACCGCAGCCCCCGGCGACCGCGCGTGGCGTCGGTGACGGAGGCGTAGAGGTCCGCGACGACGCGGGCGGCCTCGACGAGCTCGGCCGCGACCGTCGCGGGGTCCTGGTTGCCGTAGTCGCGCTCGATCGCGGTGGCGTCCTGGTCCCAGTTGGCGAAGGTGGGTCCCTCCTCGGCGAGCATCAGCCGCAGGCGCTCGGCGAAGAGCACGTGCACGTCGCGGACGTGGCAGCCGTACTCCAGCGCGGACCAGACCTCGGGACGCGGGCGGTCGGCGACGTCGCCGCGGTCCAGCACCTCCGACCACGAGGACGCCGTCGCCCCGAGGAGGTCGGGCAGGTCCGACACGTCGTGCGCGGACGCCTCGAAGCCGCACTCCGGGCACGGCCGCTCCAGCACCCAGGTCCAGTCCTTCGTGTCGGGCGCGATGCTCATGGCCGTCATCCAACCAGTCCCGGCTGCGGTGACAATGGGTGGAATGGACATCCGTCGCGCACTTCCCGCCGACCTGCCGGCCGTCGCCGAGATCTACGGTCGCGAGGCCCGCGAGGGGCACGCCACCTTCGACCTCGAGCCCCGCCCGATGGAGGTGTGGGAGGCGAGGTTGCGCGGGCAGGAGGACCACTTCCTCGTCGCCGACGACGGCGGACAGGTCACCGGCTATGCCACGTCGTCGCCGTTCCGGCCGAAGCCGGCGTACGCCCACACCCGCGAGACGACCGTCTACGTCGCTGCGGGACAGCAGGGGCGGGGCACCGGCCGCGCCCTGTACGACGACCTGCTGGCGCGTCTCGCCGGCGACGGGATCCACCTCGCCGTCGCGGCGGTCGCCCTGCCCAACCCGGGCAGCCTCGCCCTGCACCGTTCCTGCGGCTTCGAGGAGGTCGGTGTGATGCGTGAGGTGGGCTTCAAGCACGGCCGGTGGGTCGACATCGCCTGGCTCCAGAAGCTACTGGGCTGACGCCGCTCGGTCGTGCGGTCAGCCGCCGAACGCCACGCTGGTGCAGGCCAGGCGGGCTCCCGCCGCCCCGGTGGCCGAGTTGGTCGGCAGCTCGTGGATCACGACCGACCCGGCACTGCCGGGTGTGAAGGCCCACGGCACGGTGGTGGTGGCGACGCCGCGACCGTTGGCGTCGGAGGTCACGTCGAGCCACACCTCACGCTGCGCCAGCGGCACGCTCGGGTCGGTGGAGTGCTGGTAGTGGCCCCAGGAGTGGCTCCGAACCGCGTGTCCGGTTCGCGCCGGTCTGGACCGGCGCAAGACTTCGCGGCACGGGCGAACCGATCATGGGCCTCGGTGCCACTAGGAGACGTGATGGGAGAGGTGCACGACGGCTGGAGCCCCGAGGAGGGTACGCCGCGTGGAGCGACGCGCAGCTGGTCGACGCCGTCGGGGCGTCCGACCGTGGCGCGCTGCACGAGCTGTTCGTGCGCCACGAGCCGTGGCTGGCGACCCGCCTGTCCCGGCGGTGCGCCGACCGCGCACTGGTCGACACGGCCGTGCAGGACACGTTCCTCGCAGTCTGGCGCAAGCCCCAGGGGTGGCGCGGCGAGGGTGACGTGGCGGCGTGGCTGTGGGGCATCGCCGTGCGGTCGCTGCTGCACCAGCTCCGGCCCCGCGCCAACGTCCTCGAGCGCCTGCGCAACCTGCGCAGCCACCCGGCGACGTCCGCGGAGGAGGAGGTGCTGGCGCGTGTCGAGCACAGCGACGTGGGTGTCGCCTTCGCGCGCCTCTCCCCCGACCTGCAGGCAGTCGTCCAGGCCACCGTCCTGGACGGGCTCACCACACGTGAGGCCGCCGCGCTGCTCGGCATCCCGAGCGGCACCGTCAAGAGCCGGATGAGCCGCGCTCGCACCGAGCTGAGGGAGGCCCTGCTGTGACGCAGACCTGGCACGCCGACGAGGAGGCGCTGCGCGCGTGGGCCGACGGCTCCACGGCGCCCGTCCCCGCCGCCTCGCTCGAGGCGCACCTGCTCCGCTGCGACGAGTGCCGGCGGCGGATGGCCACGCTCGCACCGTCCACGCCGGGCAGCGACGTCGTACGACGGTGGGACGCGCTCGCCGACCGGATCGACCGGCCGCGCTCCAACCCGCTCCTGCGGCTCGGCCTCGCCACGCCGGGGCTGCGCGCCGCCTGGCTCACCTCGATGCTGCTGCTGCTCTCCCTCCCCGTCGTCGTCTCCGTGCTCGACGTCCGCCTGCCCGTGTTCATGGCGCTGGCTCCCGTCGCCCCGCTCGGCGCGGTGGCGCTCGCCTACGGCCGCGGCGCCGAGCCGGCCGGCGAGCTCGCCCTCGCCGCCCCGACGGCCGGCCTGCGCGTCGTGGCGGCCCGGGCCGTCCTCGTGGCCCTGCCCGCCGTGCCCGTCGGCGTCGGCGCGGCCCTGCTGCTCGGGCTCCCGACCACGGTGGCCCTCGGCTGGCTGCTGCCCGGTGCCGCGCTCGCGTCGCTGGTGGCCCTCGCCGGCACGACCCGGCTCGATCCCGCGGTCGTCGCCGCGTCCCTGGGCTCGCTCTGGGCGGTGGCGGTCTCGTGGCCCGCCGCCTCGCGGCGGCTGCCCGCCGACGTCGTGAGCCAGGCCGTCGCCTCGGCCCCCGTCCAGCTCACCGCCCTGGTGGTCGCGCTCGCCGCGGTCGCCCTCACCGTCGCCCGTCGCGACACCGTCGCCTACCGGAGGACCGCATGAGCACCACCCGCACCGACGCCGCCACCCACGCGCCGACCGGCACGTTGCTGAGCGCGGCCGGCATCACCAAGGCGTTCGGCGCCCAGACCGCCGTCGACCACGTCGACCTGGGCCTCGGACGCGGCATCGTGGGCGTCCTCGGACCCAACGGCGCCGGCAAGACGACGCTGCTGCGCATCCTCGCGACCGTGCTCGCCCCCGACCGCGGCACGCTGTCGCTGCTCGGACTCGACCCGGCACACCCGAACGCCCGCACCGAGGTGCGGCGCCGGCTCGGCTACCTCCCGCAGTCGCCCCGGCTCTACGGCGGGTTCACCCCGCTCGAGATGGTCGACTACGTCGCCATCCTCAAGGAGCAGACCGACACCGGCCGGCGACGCCGGGAGGCGGTGGCGATGCTCGAGGCCGTCGGGCTCGGCGACGCGATGCACAAGCGGATCCGCACGCTGTCGGGCGGCATGCAGCAGCGCGTCGCCCTCGCGTCCGCGCTCGTCGGCACGCCGGAGCTCCTCGTCCTCGACGAGCCCGCCACCGGCCTCGACCCCGAGCAGCGCATCGCGCTCCGGTCCGTCCTCGCCGAGACCGCGCACCTCGGCTGCGTCGTGCTGTCGACCCACAACACCGCCGAGGTCGCGGCCCTGTGCCAGCAGGTCCTCGTCATGGACCGCGGCCGGATCTGCTGGTCCGGCACGCCCGCCGCGCTGGCCGCCGAGGCCGAGGGACGGGTTTGGGAGTCCGACGTCGAGGAGCCCACCGCGCTGCGGTCGTGGCTCACCGGCCCCGGCACGCGCCGCCACGTCGGCACCCTCCCGGACGGCGCCGCACCAGCGGTCCCGACGGTCGACGACGGCTACCTGCTCGTGACGAGGCTGGCCCGATGAGCGCCGCGCTCGCCCAGGCCGCCGTGCCCACCGCTCGAGCCATCCGCTGGGCACCCGCCGCCTGCCTCGCCGGCGTGCTCGTGGCCGCCACCCTGCTCGCCCGGTCGTCGGGCCGGCCAGCGGACGTCGTCCTCGCGATCGCAGCAGCCGGTCTCGCTGCGACCGTCGTGTCGGGCCTGCACGACCCTGCCGCCGCGATGCTCGCTGCGGTGCCGGTGTCGGCCATGCAGCGTCGACTGCTGCGGCTCACCCTGCTCGGGGTCCCGAGCCTCGCGGTGTGGTTCCTGCTCGACTCGCTGACGCCCGCAGAGAGATCCGGGCCGGGTCCCCTGCTCGCCGTGACCGCGTGCGGTGTGGCCGTCGCGCTCTGGGCACCGCCCCGGCGTGGCGTGCTGCTGGGGGCGTCCACCCCGGTCGTCCTCTTCGCCCTCCACCAGTCCCTGCCGGACGGACCCCTCTCGGACGTCGTCGGCTGGTGGCTGACGGATCCGTGGTGGGTGCTCCTCGGCGCCACCCTGGTCTGCATCGCGGGGCGGCGGCGATGAGCGCGACAACGGTCAGGCCCCGGGCCACCGCATCCGCGCCACGACCAGCGACGGCGACCCGCGCGCTGGTCGTCGTCGAGGCGCGCCGCATGCTGCGCAACCCCGTGCCCTGGGTCTGCCTGGCCCTCACCATCTGGGCGATGTGGACCGTCAGGCCGGAGCCGGGCGAGTGGCCGGGATCGTCCTACGAGGGCATCACGCCCGCCGTCGCGCCCCTGCTCTTCGGCATCTCGGTCGCCGTCGCCGTACCTTTCCACCGCGCGCGCCACGACGTCGCCCCGGCCGCACCCGTCCCGGAGGCCCGCCGGACGCTCGCCCGGCTGCTCGCGTCGCTGCCGTTCGTCGTGGTGGCAGCGGCGTACGCCGTCCTGGTGGCGTGGCGCGAGCGGGACCTCGGCGGCCTGTGGCTCGGGATGGAGCCCGGTCGCACGACCGAGGCGTTCCACACCACCGCGGAGCTGGCGCAGCCGGTCGCCCTCGCACTCGTCGCGGTCGCGCTCGGCGCCGCTCTCGGCCGGCGCGCGTCACGGCTGGTGGCCCTGGTCCCTGCCCTCTTCGTGCTGTGGTTCGTGGTGAGCGTCTACTGGCTCTTCGGCATGCCGTCCGTGTCGCCGTTCTCCATCATCCAGGTCCAGCCGCTCAACATCACGGTGGGCCCGGCGTCGGCCGACCCGTTGTCCTTCCCGTCCGACTGGCTCCTCGTCGGTCATCCGCACACGGGCGAGGGCTGGCAGCGGCAGTGGGTGTCCTCAGCGCTCGCGTGGTGGCACGACCTGTGGCTGCTCGGGATCGCAGTGCTGCTGCTCGCGGTGGCGTGGCCCCGTGGCGGTCGCCGGGCCCTGCTCGCCGTCGGCGTGGTCCTCGCGGTCGCCGGCGTCGTCGGCCAGCAGGTGGTGATCCCGTGAGGCGTCGCACGCTCCTCGTGCCGCTCGTCGTCGCGGCCCTGGCCGCCTGCAGCCCCGCGGCCTCCGACGTCGACGGCGAGGTGTTCGCCCGCGGCCCGATGGCGCCGGCCGCCGACAAGCGTCCCGACGCGGTGCCCGTCGTGGTCGACACGGACCTCGCGCCCGACGACCTGGCCGCGCTCGCCCTGCTGCTGCGCCACCCCGGTGTGCGCGTCGTCGCCGTGACGGTGCCGCAGACCGGCGAGCTGGACTGCCGCGGCACCGACCTGCTGGGCGACTTCTTTAACGCGCTCGAGACGGAGCCGCCGCCCGTGGCGTGCGGGGCGACGCCCCGCGGCGAGGACGGGGTGATGTTCCCGCCCGAGTGGGGTGCCGGCGCCCTGATGAGCAGCGGCCTCCCGCGCGACGGCGCGGGCCACGACCTCACCCCCGTCCGCACGCCGGCGGCCGAGCTCATCGCCCGGCTCGCGCGGCGCCATCCCGGGCTGCAGGTCGTCGCCCTGGCACCCCTGACCGAGGTCGCGGCCGTGCTGCGCGAGGACCCGGCGGCCTACGCCACGCTGGGCGGCGTCACCACCATGGCCGGCACCGTCGACAGCGCGTCGCACGCCGACGGCGTGGGCGAGTGGAACGCAGGCGCCGACCCGGTGCCGTTCGCGGAGGTCCTGGCCGGCCCGGTCCCGGTGACGGTGGTGCCCGACGACCCGGTGCCGCCGGGCGCGCCCGACGGGCTGGCCGGTCCCGTCGTGGGCGGGCTCGGCCGCGTGCCCGGGTTCGAGTCGCCGAGGTACTGGGACCTCGCGACCGCCGGCACCTTCGTGGACGGCTCGGCTGCCACCACCGAGTCGGGCACGTGGACCGTCGACACGACCCGGGACCGCGGCCGACTCACGCGGACGGGCGACGGGACGGTGCGCGTCGTGACCGATCTCGACACGGCCGCTCTCGACGCCGTCTACCGCGACGTCTTCCGGTGACGACCCGGGCTCAGCCCAACCCGAGGCGCGCAGTCGACACCTCGCGCATCTCGACCTTGCGCACCTTCCCGGTCACGGTCATCGGGAACTCCTCGACGACCATCACGTAGCGCGGGAGCTTGTGATGGGCGAGCCTGCCGGTCGCGAAGGCTCGCACCGCCTCGGCGTCGAGCGGCTCGCTGCCCGGGCGCATCCGCAGCCAGGCGCAGAGCTCCTCGCCGTACTTCTCGTCGGGCACGCCGACCACCTGGACGTCCTCGATGTCGGGGTGGGTGTAGAGGAACTCCTCGATCTCGCGCGGGTAGATGTTCTCGCCACCTCGGATCACCATGTCCTTGATCCGCCCGGTGATCTGCACGAACCCGTCGTCGTCCATCACGCCGAGGTCACCGGTGTGCATCCAGCCGTCGGCGTCGATCGCCTCGGCGGTCTTCTCCGAGCCCTCTGGATCGTGCAGGGGCCAGTAGCCCAGCATCACCGAGTAACCGCGGGTGCAGAACTCGCCCGCCTCGCCGCGCGGCACCGTCTCGCCGCTCACCGGGTCGGCGATCCTCACCTCGAGGTGGGGGCAGACCCGGCCGACCGTGCCGACCTTGTGCTCGAACGAGTCGTCCGTGCGGGTCTGCATCGAGACCGGGGACGTCTCGGTCATGCCGTAGGCGATCGTCATCTCCTCGATGCCGGCGTCGATGAGCTTCTTCATCATCTCGGCCGGGCAGGGCGAGCCCGCCATGATCCCGGTGCGCACCGACGACAGGTCGTAGGACTCGAAGTCCGGAAGCGCCCACTCGGCGATGAACATGGTGGGGACGCCGTAGAGCGAGGTGCACCTCTCGTCCGCTGCGGCCTTCAACGTCAGCGCCGGGTCGAAGCCGGGCGCCGGGATCACCATCGCCGCCCCGTGCGAGGAGCACGCGAGGTTGCCCATGACCATG
Source organism: Nocardioides sp. Soil_C_8 (assembly GCF_057656315.1). Taxonomy (NCBI): domain Bacteria; kingdom Bacillati; phylum Actinomycetota; class Actinomycetes; order Propionibacteriales; family Nocardioidaceae; genus Nocardioides; species Nocardioides sp. Soil_C_8. Next base: position 305,990 of record NZ_JBDGKQ010000003.1, on the reverse strand, counting down.
CCGAAGCAGTGGTAGAAGGGCACGGGGATGCAGACGCGGTCGACCTCGGTGTAGCGGCACACCTCGCCGACGAGGTAGCCGTTGTTGAGGATGTTGCGGTGGCTCAGCGTGGCGCCCTTGGGGAATCCGGTGGTGCCGGAGGTGTACTGGATGTTGATGGGGTCGTCCGGCACGAGGCTCGCGGCCCGCTCGGCCAGGTCGTCGGCGGAGACGCCCTCGCCGTCGGCCAGCAGGCCGCCCCAGCTCTCCTCGTCGTCGAGGTAGACCACGCGCTCCAGCGCACGGTTCTCCGCGGCGGTCTCGTCCACCATCGCGCGGTAGTCGCTCGTCCGGAACGACGTCGCGGCGACCAGCAACCGCATGCCCGACTGGTTGGCGACGTAGGAGAACTCGTGCGTGCGGTAGGCCGGGTTGACGTTGACCAGGATCGCGCCGACCTTCGCTGTGGCGAGCTGAACCAGCGTCCACTCGGCGCTGTTGGGGCCCCAGATCCCGACGCGGTCGCCCGTGCGGATGCCGGCGCCGACCAGCCCACGCGCCACGGCGTCGACGTCGGCCTGCAGCTCCGCCCAGGTCCACCGCCTGCCGCTCGCGCACTCCACGAGCGCCTCGCGGTCGGCGTACGACGCGACGGTGCGCGCCAGGTTGTCCCCGATGGTCTCCTCCAGCAGTGCCGGAGTGGTCTCGCCCCTGGCGTAGGAATCCATGTCGGCAACCTAGGACGGCCTCGGTCGCGTTGGCCAGAGGTTGGTCGGGCGCCTCAGGTCAGCAGCAGCTTGTCGAGGCGGCGGCGTACGACGAGCAGCCCGACGACGCCCATCACGGCGAGGTAGACCACCGAGACCGCCGACTCCCACGTGATCACGCCGGTGGTGAGCTCGCGGCACAGCACGACGCCGCGGTAGAGCGGGGTGGCCTCGACCACCCACCGCAGCACTCCGTCGCCGAACGCCTCGACCGGGAAGAAGGTGGCCGAGAAGAGGAACAGCGGCATCTGGGCGAGCGTGATCTTGTCGAAGTCCTGCCAGCTCGTCATCCACGTCGTCACGGCCATGCACACGGCGGAGAAGGCGAACGCGATGAGGATCGCCGCCGGCAGCGCCAGCACGGCCCACCACGAGTGGGTCAGGCCCATCAGCGCCATCACGACGAGGAACGCCGCGGAGTAGACCGAGCCGCGCATCAGGCCCCAGGTGATCTCCCCGCGCGCGATGTCGCCGGTCGAGAGGGGCGTGGCCAGCATCTGGTCGTAGAGCTTCTCGTACTTCATCTTGAAGAAGACGTTGTAGGTCGAGTCGAGCAGCGCGCCGTTGAAGGCGGACGTCGCGAGCATCGCGGGCGCGACGAACTCGGCGTAGGGGATCGCCTCGCCGTGGAACTCGAAGGTGTCGATCAGCTGGCCGACGCCGATGCCGATCGAGAAGAGGTAGAAGACCGGCTCGAGGAAGCCGGTGATGAAGAGCTTCCACGCGTCCTTGTAGACGACGTAGTTGCGCAGCACGAGCACCTTGGTGGCGGCGGCCGGCGTCAGCGGGGCCGGGATCCCGTCGAGGAGCGCCACGTCAGACCTCCAGCCGGCGGTCGAGGTTGCGCACGGCGAGGAACCAGCCGATCACGGTGAGGGTGACCAGCACGACGACGTTCAACGCGGCCAGCGCCCAGTCGACCCGGTCGACGCAGAACATCCGGGAGAGCGAGACGCCGTGCCAGAGCGGGGTCAGCCGGGCGATCCACTCCAGCACCGGCCCGAGGTTGCTGATCGGGAAGAACGCACCGGAGAAGAGCGTCAGCGGGATGACGCCGAGGCGGAAGAGCAGGCCGAACCCCTCCTCGGACTTCAGCCGCGCGCTGTAGGCGAACACCAGCGTGGTGAACGCGAAGCCGACGAGCACCTGCGAGAGCCACGCCAGGATCGGGCCCCACCACGTGGCGAAGACGCCGAACGGCGCGATCACCAGCATGAACACCGCACACGCCGTGGCCACCCGGAACATCACGAACGCGATGTAGGCGTTGACCAGGTCGCGCACGGCCAGCGGCGTCGCGAGCTGCGCGAAGAACGTCTTGTGCCACTTGATGGACCCCATGACGGGGTACGTCGACTCGCTGACCGCGATCGTCATCGCGTGCGAGGCGACCAGGCCGGGGACCACGAAGGCGAGGTAGGACGTCGCACCCTCCAGCTTGTCCGGGTCGCCCTCGATGAACCCGCCGAGCAGGACGCCCATCGCCACGACGTAGAGCAACGGGGTGAGGAAGCTGCTCACCACTCCCCCGCGCCACGTGCGCTTGAGGACCGTCAGCCAGTAGTCGTACTGACGGGCCATGCCCTCCCACGCCGACAGCGAGCCGGTGGGCCGCACCACCTGAGATCCCATCAGTCCGCCAGGCTCCGGCCGGTGAGGCGCAGGAAGACGTCCTCGAGGGTGGAGCGCCGCACGAGGGTGGCGATCGGGTGCAGGCCGCGGTCGAGGACGGCTGTGACGACGTCCTCCCCGTGGTCGCTGTAGACGAGGAGCCGGTCCGGCAGCACCTCGACGCGCTCGCCGAGGTCCTCGATCTTCTCCGCGAGCGCCTCGTGCTCGCCGACGCCGAAGCGGAGCTCGGCGACCTCACGGGTGGAGTGGGCGTCGATCAGCTGGCGCGGCGACCCCTCGGCCGCGATGAGGCCCTTGTCCATCACGACGAGACGGTCACACAGCTGCTCTGCCTCATCCATGTAGTGAGTCGTGATCACGAGCGTCACGCCCGCCTGCTTGAGCCGGAACAGCTGGTCCCACAGGACGTGGCGGGCCTGCGGGTCGAGGCCCGTCGTCGGCTCGTCGAGCAGCAGCAGGTCGGGGTTGTTGATCAGGCTGCGGGCGATCGTCAGGCGACGCTTCATGCCGCCGGACAGGTCCTCGACCTTGGCCTTGGCCTTCTCGGTGATCTGCGCGAACTCGAGCAGCTCCTGGGCCCGCTCACGGCAGGTGGCGCGGTCGATGCCGAAGTAGCGCCCGTAGATGTAGAGGTTGTCGAAGACGTTGAGCTCGTTGTCGAGCGTGTCCTCCTGGGGGCACACGCCCAGCCGGCCGCGGATCGCCGGGCCGTCGGTGGCGGGGTCCATGCCGAGGATCCGCAGCTCGCCGGAGCTCACCGGGCTCACGGACGCGATCATCCGCATGGTGCTCGACTTGCCCGCGCCGTTGGGACCGAGGAAGCCGAACGCCTCGCCCCGTCGCACCTCCACGTCGATGCCCTTGACGGCCTCGAAGTCGCCGAACGACTTGCGCAGTCCCCGTGCCGAGATCATGGCTTCTGTCACAGGCGTCGACCCTAGATCATCCGCCCGTGCTTCGCGTGAGGACGAAGGTCTGCACCGGGCCCGACCCGCTGCCGAGGTAGCCGTCCGCGCGCATCCGCTCGACCTGGTCCCGGATCGACCCGTTGGTCGAGGCATCGGCGGCGGCCGCTCCGTCGACGTAGTGGTCCAACGAGTGGTTGTCGGCCAGGTCGTGGGTGCCGCCGTCGAACAGGACGGTGGTGCGGTGCGGCTGGTCCGGGTTGTCCTCCCCGTCGAGGAGCGGCACGGCGTCGCCCCGGTTCTCGAGGTGGAGGGCGTACGTCCCGGACGGCAGCGCCTCGACCTGGGCGGTCGGCGACCCGGCGGTGACGACGTGCTGGACGGTGAAGTGGCGGGCGAACTCCGCGTCCGCTGCCAGCGACGCCGACACCATGCCACCCTGCGAGTGGCCGACGAGCATGACGTCCTTGCCCTCGAGGCCGGCGTCGAGCATCGCCTGCTGGACGCCGCGACCATAGGCGCTGTCCATCCCGCCGATGAGCTGGTAGTTGGTCTCCATGTCGCGGACCGGGCCACCCGGTCCGGGGACCGGCCCCATGTCGTCGGTGCCGGGGAGGTAGACGATGTAGCGCTCGTCCGGCTCCTGTCCCACGCGCTGCACTTGGATCGCTCCGTGCAGGCCGGCCCCGTCGCGACCGGCGTCGAGGTCGTTGGTCGCGGCCAACTGCTCGACCAGTCCTCGGATGCTGTCGGGCTGTGCCTCGCTCGCGCCACCCTCGACGCGGGGCAACGCGGTCACCGTGACGTCCGTGTCGTTGCCGAGCAGCAGGGCCATCAACCGGGCGGCGTCGTTGGTGGTGGCGCCGCGGACCGGCCCGTCGCCGGCGTCGAGGAAGGCAGCGCTGCCGGTGACCACGCCGCCGGTCAGGCCGTCGAGGAGACCGCCGCCGCTGTTGACGAGGTGCTGGGCCAGGTCGGGGTGGTCGTGCACGAGCCGGCCCAGGTCCTCGACGAGCCCGTCGCCGACGGCGTCCTGCTCCTGGGGAGTCAGGGTCGACCACCAGGCGTAGCCGATCCCTCCTGCCACGAGCAGCGCCGGGAGGGCGCGCGGAAGGGACTGGCCCACCAGCCGGCCCAGGGTGTTGTCGATCGTCTCGCCCAGGTGTCGTGCCAGGTCGTCGCTCGCCCGGAACGCGGCCACCACCGCGCGGACGCCCAGCGCGTCGGCCTCGATGCCGACCACCCGGACGGTCACCCCGTCTGCGCCGGTGGTGGCGTCGAGGACCTGCACCTCCGCCTCGGCGAAGGACAGCGGCGACAGGACGGACGACTCGAGGAGGTCTCCGTCGGCCATCACGCGTGCGCCCGTCGCGGCCATCTCGGCGAGGTCGCCGGCCTGCCGCTCGTAGCGCGCGGCCATCGCGAGCATCTGCTCGTAGCCGGCGCGGACGCCGTGGGAGCCGCCCGACACGGACTCGATCGGGGGCAGGACGTCGCCGCTCACGAGGTCACCGCCGCTGCTCGCACCGACAGGTCCCTGGGCAGGTCCGCCGGCTCCCTGCGCTCGATGCGCACCATGGCCCAGCCGTCGCGGGTGAACGGCGTCAACGACCGCCACCCGTCGTGCAACAGCACCCACTCCACGACGCCCGCGCCAGGGCGTCCACGCCCGCTGCGGCCCATGACGGCGGCGTGCAGCCGTCCGCGCGACGTGGTCTCGAGCCGCTCGTGCCACCGGCGTACGTCACGGTCGTCGGCGACACGGACGGCGTCGGGCGCGTCACCGGCGAGCGTCGTCCCCGCATGGTCGGACACCAGCTGGTCGAGGAGGTCGTCACGTCGGCGCGCGACGGCCTCCCCGGCCGCCAGCAGGAGCTCCCACGGCGTCTCGACGACGTCCGGGACCACCTCGACGGCGGACGCGGGACGCAGCGTCCGGGTGTCGACGTGGGCAGCGCGGGCGAGCTCGAGCCACCAGTCGTCGGCCGCGAGCCGGCTGAGCTCGTAGGTGTGGCCGTCCGTCGTGGACAGGCAGACCACCCGGCCAGCCGCGTTGCGGTGGCTGCTGCGCACCCGGACCGTGCCGCCGCGGAGCGCGACGACCATCTCGAGGTCGACCGCGAGCACCGGCGCGTGCCACACGGCGATCACGGCCCGCCCCTCCTCGGTCAGGACGCGGGAGTCGAGGAGGCCCGCCGAGGCCAGGGACTCGTCGGCATCGCCGTCAGCGGGGGCTCCTCCCACCGGCCGGGTCTCGGCTCCGAGCCGAGCTCCCAACCCGGCCACCGTCGTGATCCCGGCGCACAGCGCCGCGACGGGCGACGGGGCGCCGGTGAGCTCGCCGAGCCGGTCGAGCGCCGCGCGGGAGACGACGTCACGGCGAGGCGCGGCGTAGCGCCGCTGGAGCTCGGTGCCGTCCGGACCGACCACGACCGGCATCACCGACCGCCGCCCGGGAGCCGCACGTCGAGCCAGTCCCGGTGCCCGTCGGGTGGCGGCCGGAACGCCGCCAGCAGCTCGTCCGCCGGGTCGGGGGTGAGTGACCCGGCGAGGTCCACCACCCGGCCGGCGAGGTCCGCCAGGCGCGCCCGCGCGCCCTCGACGAGGCCGCGCACCCGCTGCGCGACCTCCCGGATGAGGTCCTTGAGCCGGTCGACCTCGTCGGCGTGGTGCCGCAGCGCCCGCGCGGCGTCGTCGTGACGGTCGGCGGTCCGCCGCAGCGCGACAGCGCGCTCCGCCATCCGCTCCCGCATCGCCTGCGCGGCGCGGCCCTCCCACAGCACCTGCTGCGACGCGCCCACCAGCCGGTCGGCGTCCAGCCGGATGTCGTCGCCCTGCTCGCTCATCCTCCGGGCGAGCCGCCGGATGGCCGCGGTGTCTCCGTACATGGGTGCGTCTCCTGCCGCCGTCGGCGCCTTGGTGCGCCTGGCGCTCAGGTGCCCGCGCGCCGTCGGCCGGAAACCGGGTCCGGACGATCTGTGGAGAGCCCCGCTAGCCGGCCGGAGTGAGGCGGAGCAGGCGTCCGGCGCCCTCGTCCTCGAGCACCCAGATCGCGCCGTCGGGGCCCTCCTCGACGGCGCGGATCCGCGCGCCCATGTCGAAGACCTCCGCCTCGCCGGCGGTCCGGCCGTCGAGCTCGACGTGCACCAGCGCCTCCCCCGACAACGCCCCGAGGAAGGCGTCGCCCTGCCAGTCCTCGAAGAGGTCGCCGTCGTAGACCATCAGGCTGCCCGGCGAGATGCTGGGGTTCCACGACCGTGCGGGAGCGGCGTACCCGTCACCGTCCGCGTGGTCGGGGATCTCCCCGCCGTCGTAGTCGCTGCCGTCGGACACCTCGGGCCAGCCGTAGTTGGAGCCCAGCTCGACCACGTTGAGCTCGTCGCCGCCCTGGGGCCCCATCTCCGAGGACCAGAGGGTGCCGTCCGGGGCGTGCTCGAGGCCGAGCGGGTTGCGGTGGCCCCAGCTCCAGATCTCGGCGCTCACCCCGCCCCGGTCCGCGAGCGGGTTGCCGGGAGCGGGCGCGCCGTCGGGCGTGAGCCGCACGATCGTGCCGAGCGTGTTGCCGGTGTCCTGGGCGGGGTCGCCGAGCTGGCGGTCGCCCGAGGAGACGTAGAGGTGCTCCCCGTCGGGGGAGAACGCGAGGCGGTGGCTGAAGTGCCCGTCCCCCTCGACCTTCGGCGTCTGGCGCCACACCACCTCGAGGCCCTCGAGCCGCGGCCCGCCTCCGTCGGTCTCGAGCGCCGCACGGCCGACCACGGCGCCGGTGCCGCCCTCACCCGCCTCGACCCAGCTCAGGTACACGATCCCGTCCTGCTCGTACGTCGGCGCCGGCAGGACGTCGCCCAACCCGCCCTGGCCGGCGTCGACCACCTCGGGCACGCCCCCGACCTGCACGCGGTCGCCGGTCTCGGCGTCGCGCAGGTGGAGCGTGCCACTGCGCTCGGTGATCAGCAGGTCGCCGGTGTCCGGGAGGAAGGCCATCGCCCAGGGATCGTCGAGCCGGTCGAGCTCCTCGACGGCGAACGGCCAGCCCTCCTCACCCTCCCCCGTCGCCGGGCCGAGGGAACCGGAGGCGGCGGTGTCCCCGGAGCAGGCGGTGGCCAGCGCGGCGAGCAGTCCGGCGAGCGCCGGGGCGAGGGGCTTCATGGACCCATGGTGCGCGGGGGTGGCAAGCGCGTCACGGGTCGGAGAAGGATGTCGGAAAGTCGTCGGAGAAACGTGTGGCCCCGATGTCGAGCCGCGCCGCACCCGTTCGACGTACGTGCGAGAACCCACCCACAACAGGAGGAACGATCGCAATGCCACGCTTCATGGGATTCGTCAGGATGGAAGAGGGCATCGGGATGCCGCCCCAGTCGCTGTTCGACGCGATGGACGTCTTCATCGGCGAACGGGCCGCCAGCGGCTCGTTCCTCGACGGCGGCGGCCTCTTCGGCACCGAGGACGCCGTGAACTTCGTCGTCCGCAAGGGCGAGGTCACCCGCGTCGACGGGCCCTACGCCGAGGGCAAGGAGGTCGTCGGCGGCTGGTCGCTGATGGAGTACGCCAGCCTCGAGGAGGCCGTGGCGGACCAGCGGCTCTTCGCCGAGCTGCACGCCAAGCACTGGCCGGAGGTCACCGTGGTCGCCACGCTGCGCCAGGTCTCCGACGGCCCGGAGGCGCCCGGCGACTGACCCCGACCACACGCGGCCTCACTACGCTGGCGGCGTGCCGGCAGGGACGTACGACGACTCCTCGGGGGTCGTGATCGCCACGTGGCGGGCCGAGTCGGCCCGCCTCGTCGGCGCCCTCGCCCGGATGACGCGCGACGTCGACCTGGCCGAGGACCTCGCGCAGGATGCGCTCGTCGCAGCGCTCGAGCAGTGGCCGGTGTCCGGTGTCCCCGACAACCCGGCCGCCTGGCTGATGACGACCGCCAAGCGCCGCGGCGTCGACCACTTCCGGCGCGCCGACACCCTGCGACGCAAGGTGGCCGAGATCGAGCACGCCGCGGGCGGGGAGGAGGCACGGGTGCCCGACCTCGACGAGCAGGTCGACCACATCGACGACGACGTCCTGCGACTGGTCTTCCTCTCCTGCCACCCCTCGCTGACCCCCGAGTCGCGTGCCGCGCTCACCCTGCGACTGGTCGGCGGTCTCACCACCGCTGAGATCGCCCGCGGCTTCCTCACCAGCGAGAGCACGATGGCCCAGCGCATCTCACGGGCCAAGAAGACGCTCACCGCTGCCGGCGCGGAGCTCGAGCTGCCCACGGGCGAGGAGCGGACCGCGCGCCTCGACGACGTGATGGCGGTGGTCTACCTGGTCTTCAACGAGGGCTACAGCGCGACCGCGGGCGACGACTGGATGCGCCCCGACCTCGCCGCGGAGGCGACCCGGCTGGCGCGCATGCTCGCCGACCTGGCACCCGACGAACCCGAGGTGCTCGGCCTAGAGGCGCTGCTGGAGCTGCAGGGCTCGCGGACCGCGGCCCGCCTCTCCCCCGACGGCACCCCGGTGCTCCTCGACGCCCAAGACCGGGCCCTGTGGGACGAGCTGTCGATCCGGCGCGGCCTCGCGGCGCTCGGGACGGCCTCGCGTCTCGCCGCGGGCGGCCGGTCCGTCGGCCGCTACTTCCTCCAGGCCTCCATCGCCGCCGAGCACGCCACCGCGCCACGTGCCGAGGACACCGACTGGGGCCGCATCGCCGCGCTGTACGACGTCCTGGCGCAGGCGGCACCCGGGCCGGTCGTCGAGGTCAACCGGGCCGTGGCCCACGGCCGGGCGCACGGCGCGGCGGCCGGGCTCGCGGTCCTCGGCGCCGTGGACCCGTCCGGGCTCGGCGCCTCCCCGCTGCTGCCGAGCGTGCGCGGTGACCTGCTCGAGCGGGCCGGCCGCCACGCCGACGCCGCGTCGTCCTTCGACGAGGCGGCCGCCCTCACCCGCAACGAGGGCGAGCGCATGGTGTTGCTGCGGCGTGCGGAGGAGAACCGAACGCGATCGGGCGGCTGAGTCGCCGACCGGACGGGTGGCGGGCCGCCGACTACGAGGGCCACGTGGTCCGTACGGACGGCGAGCCGCCCGACGATCGGGGAACCCCACGAGACGAGGAGTCCCCTGATGAGACACCGGTTCCTGAGCCGCCCGCTGTCGGCCGTCCTGCTGCCACTGGCACTGGCGCTGACACTGGTCGGCACCCTGCTCGCCACCTCCACCTCCGGCTCGCCGCCGGGCCAGTCCGCGGCCCCGGCCGCACACGCCGACCGGCGCGGCCACCCCCATCCCCACGGTTCCGGCCACGGTGACCGGCCGACCGTCGTGCTGGTGCACGGTGCGTTCGCAGACTCCAGCGGCTGGGAGGCCGTCGCCACCCAGCTGATGGACCAGGGCTACCCGGTGCTGGCGTTCTCCAACCCGCTGCGCGACCCGATCAGCGACGGCGCCTACCTCCGCGCCTTCCTCAGCACCATCGAGGGACCGGTCGTGCTGGTCGGGCACTCCTACGGCGGTGCCGTCATCACCAACGCGGCGACGGGCAACCCCTCGGTCCGCTCGTTGGTCTACGTGGCGGCTTACGCCTTGGACGAGGGCGAGAACGTGGGCGAGGCGAACCTCCTCGGGGGCGGCCACACCACCGTGACCGACCACCTGGTGATCCGGCCGATCCCGGACCAGCCCACGAACGCCGACGCCTACATCGACCCGGCCTGGTTCGGCCGCCTGTTCGCCCAGGACCTGCCTGCCCGTACCACCCGCTTCATGGCGGCGAGCCAGCGTCCCGGCGCCCTGTCCGCCCTGCAGACGGAGTCCGGTCCCCCGGCCTGGGCGGAGATCCCCAGCTGGTACGTCGTTGCCACGCAGGACCGAATCATCCCGCCGGAGGCCCAGAGGGCCATGGCCGAGAGGGCCGGTGCCCGGGTCGTGGAGGTGGACAGCTCCCACGTGGTGATGATGAGCCACCCGCGGGCCGTCGCGAAGGTGATCAGGGAGGCCGCTCGCTGACCGATGACGTGATGGGGTCGGCCGCTCGGGCGGTCGGCCCCGTTCGTCGTTCAGCGGGAGACGACGGGGCGTCGAGGCCGAACGGCCCGGCCGCCGTGACCGTGACGTCGTCGCTCGTGACGTGGTGGCCGGCGTCGCACCGCGCCTCGATGGTCACCGGGCGGCCGCAGCCCACGTGGGTGAGCCGTGGCGGGTACGGCGGCGGGTCGTGGCGGTTGGCCCACTGGAGCAGGGCGAACAGCGCCGGCATCAGGTCCTCCCCGGCCTCGGTCAGGACGTACTCGTGCCGCCTGCGCTGGCCGGGCTCCTGGTAGAGCCGCTTCTCGAGGAGTCCTGCCTCGACCAGGTCGCGGAGCCGGGCCGACGTGGTGCCGTCGGTCAGGTCGGCCCGTGCGGCGAACTCCTCGAAGCGCGACGCCCCGTAGAACGCCTCGCGCATGACCAGCATCGCCGACCTGGTGCCCACCACCGCCAGCGTGCGCTCGATCGGGCAGTAGGTGCCGACCGGCAGGTTGTCGCGCAGCGCGAGCGCACCTTCGAGCTTCATCGACACCTCGCCACTGTAGTTCTCCGCCGCGGGACCGGATTCCCGGACGCCGACGGGGCCGGCCCGACTGGTGCAGCCGGGCCGGCCCGTGTCGACGCGATCGTCAGGACTCGACCGCGCGGGTCGACGTCGTACGGCTGTGCTCGAGCGCCCAGTCCAGGGCGTGGTCGGCCACCGCCTCCCAGCCGGGGGCGGCACACGTCCAGTGGTCCCGGCCCTCGAACTCGTGGAAGTCGGTCACGGCCGGCGACTTGGCGTAGTGCTTGGCGTTCGAGCGGTTCACCGACGGCGGCATGATGTGGTCCTCCGAGCCGGCGATGAACAGCAGCGGGGCCCGGTCGGCCGAGTAGTCGACCCAGGTGTCCTGGTGCCCCGGCTTGAAGTTGGCGAACAGGCCGTACTCCCACACCCAGTGTCCGGGAGCCGCGATGGCATAGCGGTCCCAGACCGCGCGCGACTCCTCCTCGGAGAGGGTGTTGGTGAAGGCGTAGTGGAACTCCTCGGGGGTGAACCCCACTGCCTTGTGCCGGTTGGCCGGGTTCTTGAGCGCCGGGAACAGCGACCTCGCCTGGGAGATCGGGTTCACCCGGACGCCCTCGGTCGGTGCGGAGTCGATGACCACCCCGGCCGATCCGAGGCCGCGGGCCAGGAGCAGCTGGGTCAGGGTGCCGCCGAAGGAGTGGCCGATGATGATCGGCGGGGTGCCGACCCCCTCGATCACCGAGGCGAGGTGGTCGACGGTCTCGGGGACGGTGAGGTCGGCGATGACCTGCGGGTTCTCCCGCAGGGCCTCCACCTCGATCTCGAAGCCCGGGTAGGCGGGCGTGAGCACGGTGTGCCCCTTGGCTTCGTAGTGGGTGACCCAGTGCTCCCAGCTGCGCGGGGTCATCCAGAGTCCGTGCACCAGCACGATCGTCTCGGGTCGTGTCTCGGTCATGGCGTGGTTCCTCTCAGGAGTCGATGAAGGCGAGCAGGTCGGCGTGGAGGCGGTCGCGGTCGGTGTCGGGCAGCGCGTGGCCGCTGCCGGCGTAGACCTTCAGCTCGGCGCCGTCGACCATGGCTGCCGACCGCTTGCCACCGACCTCGAACGGCACGATCTGGTCGTCGTCGCCGTGGATGACCAGGGTGGGGACGTCGACCTTCTCGAGGTCGGGACGGAAGTCCGTCGCGCTGAAGGCAGCGATGCACTCGTACGCCGCCCGGTGGCCGCACGCCATGCTCTGCAGCCAGAAGGCGTCGCGGAACCCCTGGGCCACGTCCTGGTTCCGGTTGTGACCGAAGAACGGTCCGTCGGCGAGATCGCGGTAGAGCTGCGAGCGGTTGGCCCTCTCCCCCGCCCGGATGCCGTCGAACACCTCGACCGGCAGGCCCTCGGGGTTGTCGTCCGTGCGGAGCATCAGCGGCGGCACGGCCGAGACCAGCACGAGCCGGGACACGCGTGCCGTGCCGTGGCGGCCCACGTAGTGCACGACCTCGCCGCCGCCGGTGGAGTGGCCCACGAGGGTCAGGTCCGAGAGGTCGAGGGCCTCGACCAGGCAGGCCAGGTCGTCGGCGTAGGTGTCCATCTCGTTGCCGTCCCACGTCTGGCTCGAACGGCCGTGGCCACGGCGGTCGTGGGCGATCGCGCGGTGCCCGTGCTCGGCCAGGAACAGGGCTGTGGCCTCCCAGGCATCGGCGTTCAGCGGCCAGCCGTGGCTGAGGATGACGGGGGTGCCGTCGACACCCCAGTCCTTGTAGAAGATGCGGGCGCCGTCGTCGGCGGTCACGTAGGGCATGGGGCCTCCTGGGTCGGAACAGGTCGTGGGGGACCCTCCGAGCGTGGAGGCGAGGGGCCTCCACGCGGACCACGTGCACCACGTAGTCCGACCGCCGCCCGGACCCTCAGTCCGTCCCTTCCAGCCGCTCGGCGAGCTGGCGCCGCGAGGAGATGCCGAGCTTGTGGAAGACGTGGCGCAGGTGGTAGTCGACGGTGTTGGGGCTCAGGAACATCGTCGCCCCGATCTCGGCGTTGGTGTGGCCCGCTGCTGCGAGGCGCGCCACGGTCTGCTGCTGCGCTGTGAGCTCGAGCGGCGCCCGCTCGCCGGTCGGGGTCGGCTGGTCGCCGATCGCGGCGAGCTCGGCGCGGGTGCGTCGGGCGAAGGCAGGAGCCCGGCCGTGCTCGAAGAGGTCGAGCGCGGCGTGGAGCTGCTCGCGGGCGTCGCGGCGGCGCCTCGCCCGCCGCAGCCACTCGCCGTACAGCAGGTGCGCGCGGCCCAGCTCGATGGTGAGGTCACCCGAGGCCAGTGCCTCGACGGCGGCCCGGTGGTGCGGCTCGGGGTGCTCCGCCAGCAGCGCGCGCGAGCGGTGGGCGACGCCGGCGGTCCACGGCGACCCGTTGACGCCGGCCAGCTCCTCGAGGTGGACGACGTGGGGCACCGCCTCCTCGGCGCGATCGCTGCGGCATGCCGCCTCGACGTAGTCGGGCAGCTGCAGCGGCGTCACCTGCAGGAAGGGGTCCGCCACCAGGGGCTCGAGCCGGCGGCGCGCGTCGTCGTACTCGCCCTCGGCCAGGTCACGCACGGCGAGGGCGGCCTGACCGGCCGACCGCACGCCGTCGAAGCCCATCGAGCCTGCGCCGTCCGCGATCATCTCGACCTGGGGGCGCGGCGCTTCGGCCCACGCGAGCAGTGCCACGTTGATGACGTGCTCGGCGTCGTACCCGATGGCCCGGCGCAGCTCGCGCACCTGCTCGATGTACTCGTGCGCGTTCCGGGGCGTGCCGCCGGAGAGCTCGGCCAGCGACATGATCCACAAGGTCGTGTCCAGCAGCTGCAGCGCGCCGGCGTCGCGCGCCGCGGCCACGGTCCGCTCGAGGCACTCACGCCGGGCGCTGGCGTCCCACAGCGCCGTCGTCAGCGCCACGCTGGTGGCCCCGTAGCGCAGCAGTCCGGCGGCATCGAGGCCGAGGATCGTCTCGACCGCCGTGCGCATGACCGGCACGGCCTGGTCGTACGGCAGCAGGATGTGCGCGCTGAGGCCGCGCAGAATGGTGCTCGCCGTGCCGTCGCGGAGCTCGGCGCCCTTGCGCAGCCGGGCGCCCAGCTCCGACAACGTCAGTCCGCGGGCCAGGCGCTCCGCGGGAAGCGTGTATTCGAACGCCTTGATCAGGGCTTCCTGCTCGAGGGCGGCGTCGTGGCCGTGGAGGCACTCGGCTGCCGACAGCATGGTCGCCCCCGCCTCCATGAGCGCAGGGTCGGCGGTGAAGAGCGAGATGCTCGCGCGGGTCCAGAGGAGCCGGCCCCGCGACACGGGGTCCAGCGCGTCCTCGTCCACGTCGTCGAGGTAGGTCTTGGCGAGCTGGGCCGCGCCGGAGGCGAGCGCGGCCTCCGCGGCGTCGACGAGGCGCGCGTACTTCACGCGACCGGGTGGCGTCAGCGCCGACGCCTGGGCCAGCACTCGCGCGCGGGACGCGAGGCCGCCCCGCCTGCCGGCCGCGTCCGCGACCTGCTCCAGCCGGTCCGCGACCTCCGCGTCGGTGCCGAGCGTCGCCTTGGCGGCGTGCCACGCCGCCACCTCGGCCAGCCCGAGCTGCTCCGCTGCCTCCGCGAGGGCACGGTGGGCGCGCCTGCGCCGGGAGCCCTGGACCGCGTTGTACGCCGCTGAGCGCACCAGCGGGTGGCGGAACGTGATGGTGGGGCCGATCTCGACCAGTCCCGCCGACTCCGCCTCCTCGACCGGGTCGTCCGGCAGGCCCCACGACTGGCCGGCCGCCCGGATCAGGTCGATGTTGCCGGTGGAGTCGGCGGCGGCGATCAGGAGCCACGTCTGGAGGTCCGGAGCGAGGTGGCGGATCCGCCTCAGGTAGAGCGCCTCGAGGTGGGGGCCGATCGGCAGCGGCTCGTCGGCCAGGCTCACCTCGGTGAGGCGCCGTACGCTCAGCTCCCGTGCCAGGTCGACGAGGGCGAGGGGGTTGCCACCGGTCGCGGCGATGACCTGCGCCGCGGCGGTCGGGTCGATGGGCTCGGGGAGCGACGCCGACAGGAGCCGCAGCGCCCACTCCGGCTCGAGCCCGGTGAGGGGAAGACCGGGTACGCCGGCCAGCTGGGTCGCGACAGGGGCGGTGTCGCGACCCGCCATCACCAGCGCCACGGACTCCGCCTCGAGACGACGCGCGACCAGGCCCAGGACGTCGAGCGACTCCGGGTCGAGCAGGTGCGCATCGTCGATCACGCACAGCACGGGCTCGACCTCGCCGGCGGCCCCGAGAAGGCCCAGCACGCCGAGGCCGACGAGGAACCGGTCGGGCGGGTCGCCCTCCGCTGCGCCGGCCGCCACCCGCAAGGCGTGGCGGTGGCTCTCGGGAAGCTCTTCGAGGTAGCTCCGCAGCGGGATGGCAAGCCGCTGCACGCCGGCGAACGGGATCATCGACTCGGCCTCGTACCCGTCCACCCGCAACAGGCGCAGCCCTGCCTGGTCGGACGTCGTGGCGTCGAGCAGGGCGGTCTTGCCGATCCCCGGCTCCCCGGTGACGAGCAGTGCACCACCGCGCCCGTTGCGGGCATGCCCGAGCAGGGCACGCACCCGCTCGCGCTCGGCGTGCCGGCCGAGGAGACGCTCAGCGCTCGCCACCCGCTGACTCTAGGGAGATGGAGTCAGGGCACGCCAGAGGTGGTACAGACCGGTGACCGCCGCGAGCTCGTCGGCTTCGAGCCGCAGCACTCCTGGCGCGACGTGCTGGACGCGTAGCCGGGGGCTGCCCGTAGATCGCCTCCGAGCACGTCTCGTGTGCGCCGGTCGGCGACAACTCACGGCGCGTCGACGAGGTCCGACTTGCGTACGAAGGGGTGGCGCGCCGCCACGGGACGTCGAAAGACGAACCGGCGGAAGAGGTAGAACCGCGCACCGAGGCCGAGCACGAGACCGATGACGTTGGCCGAGATGTTGTCCGACAACGGGTCGTCGAGGCCCAGTACGTCGCGACTGACGATGAGGCACGCGATGGGGAGCGACATCGTGACCAGGTTGATCAGCACGTACGCCGACCGGCCGCCGTCCGCCTGGTGAGGTGGGCGGTCCCGGAATGCCCAGCTCCTGGCGCCGCGGTAGCTGATCACCATGCCGACGGTGTTGGCCAGCACGTAGGCAAGGATCGGTCGATCGCCGAGGAGCGCCTCGCTCCCGGTGCTGAAGCCGTGGACCAGCCCGTTGAAGATGACGAGAGCGACGATCGTGGCGACGCCCCCCACTGTGAGGAACCGACTCAGCTCAGCCAGCACCCGCGTCACAGCGGCGGCAGAAGGGTCGATGGCGCGCACGACCAGTGTGAACACGCGCGACCGAGGACTATTCCCCGCGCCCTCGACATCGGGACCCGCCGCGGTGAGCGCGCTACCTGAAGGTCAGCGGCCCCCGAGTCCGTCGAGGACCGCCATCTCCTCGTCCCCGAGGACGAAGCCCCCGACGTCGGCGTTGGACCGGATGCGCTCGGGGTGCACGGACTTCGGGATCACGACGACCTCGTGCTGGAGGTGCCAGCGGATGATGACCTGCGCGGGGGTGCGGTCGAGCCGCTCGGCGATCGCGACGATCTCGGGATGGTCGAGGGTGCCGCCCCGCAGGGCGCTGTAGCCCTCGACCGCCACGCCACGCTCGCGGTGCTCGCGCAGCGTCGCGGCGTCGAAGAGGAGCGGGCTCCACTCCACCTGGTCGATCGCCGGCCGCACACCGGTCGCGTCGGTGACCTCGTCGATGAGCGCGGCGTCGAAGTTGCTCACGCCGATCTCGCGGGCGAGCCCCTGCTCGCGGGCGGCGACGAACGCGCGCCACATGTCGACGTTCGTCGATCCCTTGCCCGGCCAGTGCACGAGCCACAGGTCGACGTGGTCGGTGCCGAGCATGTCGAGGCTCTCGCGCAGGGTGTCGAGCTCGCGACCGGCGCGACCGGGCGGGCACTTGGTCGTCACGAACACGTCCTCGCGCGCAACGCCGCTCTCGGCCAGCGCCCGCCCCACCTCGGCCTCGTTGCCGTACACCGTCGCTGTGTCGAGGTGCCGGTAGCCGGCCTCGAGTGCGGCGGCGGTCGCTCGCACGGCGTCGTCACCGGTGATCTGCCAAGTGCCGAAGCCGAGGAGCGGGATGCGCGTCCCGCTCGTCAGCGTGAGGGTCTGGTCCGGGAGCTGCAGGGCGTGGTCGGTCACCTCTCCGATGCTGTCAGCCGGCCGGCTGACCGGACCTCACCTGCCCGGGCGGGACGACGGGAGACGAAGCGGAGTCCTGGACCCCCATGGGCCCAGGACTCCGCCGGTCGGTGTCGGCTCAGGCCTGCTGGCCCAGCGCGAACTGGATGTTGCCGTCCTCGTCCACGCCGCCGTCCAGGACCTTGTCGGCGAGGAACTCCGAGGCCGGCCCGTCGACGTAGACGGTCGCACCGTCCTGCTCGATGACCTGGTCGTCGCTCTCGGCGTGGTCGGCAGGGCTGACGGAGAGGGACTCCCCGTCAGCCTCGGTGGCGATCCGGAGGGCGGTGATCTCAGGCACCTCGTCGGCGAGCTGCTTGACGATGTCGGTCACGTTCTCGGTGAGAGCAAGCACGGGCTCTCCTTCCGTAGGGAGAATGTGTCCCCTTCACCATTGCTCGGACGCGGCGCGCATGCAAACCGCCGGACCGGGCGTTTCGTCCCGGGTCGCCCGGGACTGGTGACCCATGACACGTGCACCGCTCGCGGCCACTGTGGAGGGACCGAAGGCACGGGTCCCCCGGGAGGTCGTGATGGCCCACCACCGGCAGCAGGAGCGTCGGAGCAGCACGACGCGCGTGCCCGCCCTCGACGGCGTCCGGGCCGTGGCCGTGATCGCCGTGCTGGCCTTCCACGGCGGGCTTCCCGGCGCGGACGGTGGCTTCCTCGGCGTGGACGCCTTCTTCGTGCTGTCGGGCTACCTGATCACCGCGCTCCTGCTGGCCGAGTGGACCCGCACGGGCGGACGGATCGACCTCGCGGCCTTCTGGGGGCGCCGCGCGCGGCGGTTGCTCCCGGCGCTGGTGCTCGTGGTCGCGGCTGTCGCGATCGGTGCGCGTGCCCTGCTGCCGCCGGAGGAGGTCCGGCTGCTGCGCGGGGACGGCATCGCCGCCCTCTTCTACATTGCGAACTGGCGGATGATCCTCCGCGGCGGCGACTACTTCGCGCAGACCGCGGCCCCGTCTCCGCTCGAGCACACCTGGTCGCTGGGCATCGAGGAGCAGTTCTACCTCCTGTGGCCGCTGGTGCTGTGCGCGGTCATCTGGAGCCGTCGCCCCGGCGCCGCGGTGCGGACCCGCCTCTGGGCGCTCGTCGGCATCTGCGTCGTCGGTGCCGCGGCGTCGGCGGCCGCGCTCGCTGCGACGTACGACGTCCTCGACCCCGGCCGCGCCTACTACGGCACCGACACCCGCGGAGCCGCCATCCTGGTGGGTGCCGGGCTCGCAGCACTGCTGGCGATCCGCGATCGGCGCGGCGCCGGGGCAGGCGAGGTGACGGCGTCCTCGTCACGTCTGGCCCGGTGGGGGCTGAGGACCCTGGGCGGACTGGCAGCGGTCGCCACGGTCGGCCTGGCGTGGGCCGCGACGCACGTGTCCGGCGGGGACCGGGGCCTCTACGACGGCGGGATGGCCGCCGTGGCGCTCGCCGTCGCCGTCGTGGTCGCGCACGTGGTGCTCGTCCCCACGGGGTGGTCGGCACGCCTGCTGTCCATCCCGCCGCTCCCGGCCCTCGGGCTCATCTCGTACGGCGTCTACCTCTGGCACTGGCCGGTGTTCATCGCCGCCAACGCGGACCGGACCGGCCTCGAGGGACTTCCACTCTTCGCGGCCCGCTGCGCCGCGACGCTGGCCCTCGCGACGCTGTCGTACCGGCTTGTCGAACGGCCCGTGCAGCTCCGCGTCCGGCCGCGGCGCCCAGTCCTGGCCGCCGCCGGGGCGGGCCTCGCCATCGCCACCGGCTCCGCCGTCATCGTGTCGATGACGGCCGTGCCGCCCGCGCCCGCGGTCGCCCGCGACGTGTCAGTGTCCGCTGCCGTCGACCGGTTGCTGGCCGGCGGAGGACGGGCGGGCGGCCTCTCCGGTGACGCCTGGGGCGACCCGCCGGAGCGGGCCACCGAGCCCAGCCCGTCGCCGGAGGCCCGCAGGACACCACGGCTCCACCACCGACGGCCCGGCCAGCCGATCGTCGTCGACGTCTTCGGCGACTCGGTCGCGTGGACCCTGGTCACCTACCTGCCGCGCCACCCCGAGCTCGACGTGCGCGACCGCACGCTGATGGGCTGCGGCATCAGCCGGACCGCGCCGTTCCGCTACGCCGGACGCCACTACGCCGGGCTGATGCCCTCCTGTCGGAGCTGGCCGCGCATCTGGCAGGACGCCGTGGCCCGCGACGACCCCGACGTCGCGCTGATCCTCGTCGGGCGGTGGGAGACCATGGACCGGGTCCTCGACGGGCGGTGGACCCATGTCGGCGAGCCGGCGTTCGACGCGCACCTGCGGGCGGAGCTCGAGCTGGCCATCCGGCTCGCGGGCGCTCGCGGGGCGCACGTGGTCCTCGCCACCGAGCCCTACAACCGGCGCTGGGAGCAGCTCGACGGGAGCCTCTACCCCGAGGACGAGCCCGAGCGCGTGACCGCCTGGAACCACCTGCTCCGCGGTGTGGCGCGCGACCACCCGGACGTCGAGGTCGTCGAGCTCGGTGCCCGCATCTCCCCCGAGGGTCGCTTCTCGTGGACCGCCGGCGGCTACCAGGTCCGCTCCGACGGGTTGCACCTCACGCCCTCCGGGGTCCAGGGGTGGATCGCGCCGTGGCTCCTGCCTCAGCTGGTCGCGGTGGTGCCTGACTGACGGCCCGCTCCGCGCGTTCGCCGGGTGCGCAGGCACGCCCTCACCTAGGGTGAGGCCGAAGGAGGCAACGATGCAGCTGCTCGCCGTGGTCGTCCCGCCGGCGGAGGTCGTCCAGGACGTCCTCGACGCGGCGCACGAGCTGTGCTCGGGGGCAGAGGCCGCCACCGACCAGCCGGGCCACGGGCTCCTCGACCGCATCCGCGGCCGGAGGCGTCATGCGCCCACCGCCGCGCGTGCCGTCCTGCTTCCTGCGGCGCCCGAGGCCGTGTTCGTGCGGCTCGCCAAGTTCGGCAACGTCACGGGCAGCGACGCCAGCTCACTCGCCCAGGCCCTCGGCTCGGTGGCCGGCACGTGGCCTGCGCCCGTGCTGCAGGCGAGCGGGCTGCGGGTCACGCAGGACTCGCCCCACGAGGTGACCGCCGACCTCGAGGGCGACGTCGACGCGCTGCGCGACATCTACCGCAACGTCAACGAGGTAGCGCGCCAGCAGCGGTTCTTCCTCGACCGGCGGAGCTTCCGCGCCGAGCTCGCCCTCGGCTCCGTCGACGCACCGGAGGCGGCGCCGGTCCCTGCCGACCTCGCGGGAAAGGCGGTCGCCCACGCAGGTGCGCGCTGGTCGCCCTCCCACGTCACGCTCGTCCGCACGTCGTTCGCCAACGGCGCGACGACGTACGCGGAGGTCGCGCAGGTCGCCCTGGCGGGCGCGACGGACGAGGACGACTGAGGCGCCGTCCGTCACGCGCCGGGCCCGGCCTCCAGCTCGCTGATGCGTGCGCGCAGGCTCGACTCGGCCAGCCGCCAGAGGGTCGCGGAGTGCGCGTGCCGGTGCTGGACGGCGGTGCCGGGCCGCGCGCGGTCGCGGCAGGTCTCCTGCTCCTGTGCCCGCTGCGCGAAGACCTCGGCGGCGCGACGCAGCTCACGGATCACCGTGGCCGTCTCGTCGAGCATCACCGCTGTCATCTCAACAGGATGCACGCGTGGGGGTGCGATTTCGCGCATCCCGCTCGAACATGCCCGATTTGGTGGCAGCGGCCCACCCCGCGGGAAGATCTCGTGACAGCGACAGGCCACGGCGGAAGAAGCCGCCGGCCCTCGGAGCGGGACCGTTGTCGGACGTCGGTGCAAGACTGCAGGGCATGACCGCCCTCGATCGCTTCAGCGCGCCCACGCGCGCGTGGTTCGAGGCGTCGTTCGCCAGCCCCACCCCGGCCCAGGAGGGCGCCTGGGACGCCATCGCCGCCGGCAGGAACGCCCTGGTGGTCGCCCCCACCGGCAGCGGCAAGACGCTCAGCGCCTTCCTCCACGCCATCGACCGGCTGCTCAGCACCGAGCGGCCCGACGACAAGTCGACGCGCACGCGCGTGCTCTACATCTCCCCGCTCAAGGCACTGGGCGTCGACGTCGAGCGCAACCTGCGAGCCCCGCTCACCGGCATCCGCAACACCGCCGAGCGGCTCGAGACCACGGTCCCCGACGTGACGGTCGGGTTGCGCTCGGGCGACACGAGCCCCGCCGATCGACGCAAG
The DNA here is from genome assembly GCF_057656315.1 of Nocardioides sp. Soil_C_8. NCBI lineage: Bacteria > Bacillati > Actinomycetota > Actinomycetes > Propionibacteriales > Nocardioidaceae > Nocardioides > Nocardioides sp. Soil_C_8. The sequence continues at coordinate 284,811 of NZ_JBDGKQ010000003.1, read as the reverse complement.
CTCGGCACGACGCCGCCCGACATCCTCATCACGACGCCCGAGTCGTTGTTCCTCATGCTGACGAGCCAGGCGCGCGAGACGCTCCGGGGCGTCGACACGGTCATCATCGACGAGGTGCACGCCGTCGCCGGCACCAAGCGCGGCGCCCACCTCGGCATCAGCCTCGAGCGCCTCGACAGCCTGCTCGAGCGCCCGGCCCAGCGCATCGGGCTCAGCGCGACCGTGCGGCCCCTCGAGGAGGTCGCCCGCTTCCTCGGCGGCACCCAGCCCGTCGAGGTCGTCGCGCCGCCCAGCACCAAGGAGTGGGACCTGCGCGTCGTCGTCCCCGTCGAGGACATGACGATGCCCGAGGAGTACGACGAGGAGTCCGGCGACCCCGGCCGCTCGACCAGCATCTGGCCCCACGTGGAGGAGCACGTCGTCGACCTCGTCGAGCAGCACCGCTCGACGATCGTCTTCGCCAACTCCCGACGGCTGGCCGAGCGGCTCACGGCCCGGCTCAACGAGATCGCGACCGAGCGGGCGACGGGCGGGGTCGACGAGACGAGCGCGCCGGGCAGCCCGCCCGCCCAGGTGATGGCCCAGTCCGGCCAGAGCAGCGGCGCGGAGACGGTCATCGCGAAGGCCCACCACGGCTCGGTGTCCAAGGAGCAGCGGGCGGTCATCGAGGACGACCTCAAGCGGGGTCGCCTGCCCTGCGTCGTCGCCACCAGCAGCCTCGAGCTCGGCATCGACATGGGCTCGGTCGACCTCGTCGTCCAGATCGAGTCGCCGCCCAGCGTCGCCAGCGCCCTGCAGCGGGTCGGCCGCGCCGGCCACCAGGTCGGCGAGGTGAGCCGCGGGGTGCTCTTCCCCAAGCACCGCGGCGACCTGGCGCAGACGGCCGTGTCCGTCGAGCGGATGCGCTCGGGTGCCATCGAGAGGATGGCGGTGCCGGCCAACCCCCTCGACGTCCTGGCCCAACAGGTCGTGGCCGCGCTCGCCATGGAGGAGTGGCAGGTCGACGAGCTGTTCTCCCTCATCACCCGCGCCGCCTCCTACACCCAGCTGCCGCGTTCGGCGTTCGACGCCACCCTCGACCTGCTCAGCGGCCGCTACCCGAGCGACGAGTTCGCCGAGCTGCGCCCGCGCATCGTCTGGGACCGGGTGACCGGACAGCTCAGCGGCCGGCCCGGCGCCCAGCGGCTCGCGGTGACCAGTGGCGGCACCATCCCCGACCGCGGACTCTTCGGCGTCTTCCTGGTCGGCGAGAAGGCCAGTCGCGTCGGCGAGCTCGACGAGGAGATGGTCTACGAGTCCCGCGTCGGCGACATCTTCGCCCTCGGCGCGACCAGCTGGCGGATCGAGGACATCACCCACGACCGGGTGCTCGTCACGCCCGCGCCGGGCATCCCCGGCCGCCTGCCGTTCTGGAAGGGTGACGCCCTCGGGCGGCCCGCCGAGCTGGGGGCGGCCGTCGGTGCCTTCACCCGCGAGCTGGCCGCCAAGCCCGCCGCCAAGGCCATCGACAGCGTCCGCGAGCGCGGCCTCGACACCAACGCCGCGACCAACCTGGTCACCTACCTCGGCGAGCAGCGCGAGGCCACCCAGGTCGTGCCCAACGACACCCAGATCGTGGTCGAGCGGTTCCGCGACGAGCTGGGCGACTGGCGCCTGGTGGTCCACTCCCCCTACGGCACCCCCGTCCACGCGCCCTGGGCCCTGGCGATCAACGCCCGCCTGCGCGAGCGCTTCGACGTCGACGGGCAGGCCGTCGCCTCCGACGACGGCATCGTCATCCGCATCCCCGACACCGACGCCGAGCCGCCCACCGGCGAGGTGATCGTCTTCGAGCCCGAGGAGATTGAGCAGATCGTCACCCAGGAGGTCGGCGGGTCCGCGCTCTTCGCCAGCCGCTTCCGCGAGTGCGCCGCCCGCGCCCTGCTGCTCCCCCGCCGCGACCCCGGTCGCCGCAGCCCGCTGTGGCAGCAGCGGCAGCGCAGCGCACAGCTCCTCGAGGTCGCCTCGCAGTACCCTGCGTTCCCGATCGTGCTCGAGGCGGTCCGCGAGTGCCTGCAGGACGTCTACGACCTGCCGGCGCTCACCACCCTGCTCGGCCGCGTGCAGCGTCGCGAGGTCACCGTGCTCGACGTCGCCACCACCCAGCCCAGCCCGTTCGCCCGCAGCCTGCTCTTCGGCTACGTCGCCCAGTTCGTCTACGAGGGCGACTCCCCCATCGCCGAGCGGCGTGCGGCCGCCCTGTCGCTCGACCAGGGCCTGCTCGCCGAGCTGCTCGGGCGCGCCGAGCTGCGCGAGCTGCTCGACCCCGAGGTCCTGACGGAGGTCGAGGCCGAGCTGCAGTGGCTCGCGCCCGACCGACGCGCCCGGGACGCCGAGGCCGTCGCCGACCTCCTGCGCCTCGTCGGACCACTCGCCGTGGAGGAGATCCGGGAGCGCTCGGTGGAGGGGGCCGACGTCGAGGCGTGGCTGGCCACGCTCGACCGCCGGGTCGCCCCGGTGCGGATGGCCGGCGACGACCGATGGGCGGCGATCGAGGACATCGGCCGGCTGCGCGACGGGCTGGGCGTGCCCGTCCCCGTCGGCACCCCCGACGCGTTCCTCCAGCTCCCCGAGGACCCGCTCGGCGACCTCGTGTCGCGCTACGCCCGCAGTCACGGACCGTTCACCACGGCCGAGGTCGCCGCACGGCTGGGGCTCGGTGAGGCCGTCGCGCGCCAGACCCTCCAGCGCCTCGCCCACCGCGGCCGCGTGCTCGACGGCGAGTTCCGACCCTCGGGCTCCGGCACCGAGTGGTGCGACGCAGAGGTGCTGCGCAAGCTCCGCCGCCGTTCCCTCGCACGCCTGCGGCAGGAGATCGAGCCCGTCAGCCACGACGCGGTCGCCCGCTTCCTGCCCGCCTGGCAGCGCGTCGGCGGCTCCCTCCGCGGCGTCGACGGGGTGGTCGCCGCCATCGACCAGCTCGCCGGGTGCCCGGTGCCGGCGAGCGCCCTCGAGCCGCTGGTCCTCGCCGCTCGCGTGCGTGACTACGAGCCGTCGATGCTCGACGAGCTGACCGCGTCCGGCGAGGTCATCTGGACCGGTCACGCACCACTGCCCGGCAGCGACGGCTGGGTCAGCCTCCACCTCGCCGACCAGGCCCACCTGACCCTTCCCGAGGTCGAGGGCGACGAGCCCGACGGCCTGCAGCGCGCGGTGCTCGACGCGCTCGACCCGGGCGGGGCGTGGTTCTTCCGCCAGCTGGCCGACCGGGTCGGCTCGACGTCCGACGCGGAGCTCAGCAGCGCGCTGTGGGAGCTGGTCTGGAAGGGCCTGGTCACCAACGACACCCTGGCGCCGCTGCGTGCCCTGGTCCGCAGCGGCACACCGTCCCACCGCACCCGTCGCACGCCGCCGCGCCTGGGCCGCACGACCGGGGGGCGGATGCCCGTGCGCACCGGTCCACCGGAGACGGCGGGCCGGTGGGCCCTGCTGCCCGACCGCGACGGCGACCCGACCCGCCGCGCCCACGCACGCGCGGAGCACCTGCTCGAGCGCCACGGTGTCGTCACCCGTGGAGCCGTCGTCAGCGAACGGGTCGCGGGCGGGTTCGCCGGGGTCTACAAGGTGCTGAGCGCCTTCGAGGACACCGGCCGTTGTCGCCGCGGTTACTTCATCGAGGGGCTCGGGGCGGCGCAGTTCGGCAGCGCCGGGGCGATCGACCGGCTGCGCACCTTCGCCGAGCCCGAGAGCGCCAGGCCCGGCACCAAGCCGTCGGTCGTCGCGCTCGCCGCCACCGACCCCGCCAACGTCTTCGGCGCCGCACTCCCCTGGCCCGACGCGGGCGACCCCGAGCGCACCGGGCACCGGCCCGGCCGCAAGGCGGGTGCGCTGGTCGTCCTGGTCGACGGTGCACTCACCGTCTACGTCGAGCGCGGCGGGCGCACCCTCCTCACGTGGAGCGACGACCTCGACGTGCTGACCCCGGCGATGGCGGCGCTGGCCGACGCCGCCCGCCGTGGCGCGCTGGGCCGGCTCACGGTCGAGAAGGCCGACGGCCAGGCGCTCATCGGCAGCGGCGGCGAGACGCCCATCCGGCTCGCGCTCACGGCGGCGGGCTTCGTGGCGACGCCGAAGGGGTTGAGGCTTCGTGCCTGAGGGAGACACCGTCTATCGCGCGGCTGCCAAGCTCGACCGCGCGCTCACCGGTCACCGCCTGACCCTCACCGACTTCCGGGTGCCCGCCTTCGCCACGGTCGACCTCCGCGAGGGCACCGTCATCCGCACGCTGTCGCGCGGCAAGCACCTGCTCACCCGTATCGACCACGAGCGCGCCTGGACCATCCACACCCACCTCAAGATGGAGGGCTCCTGGCACGTCTACCCAGACGGCGAGCGGTGGCGTCGCCCTGACACCCAGGTACGTCTGGTGCTCGGCATCGAGGGACGCAAGGCGGTCGGCTTCCAGCTCGGCATCGTCGAGCTCGTGCCCCGCGAGCAGGAGGCCGGCCTGGTGGCCCACCTCGGACCCGACCTCCTCGGCCCCGACTGGGACGAGGAGCGCGCGCTCGCCAACCTGCGTGAGGAGCCGGGCCGGCCGATCGGGCAGGCCCTGCTCGACCAGCGCAACCTCGCCGGCATCGGCAACATGTACATGGCCGAGCTGTGCTTCACCATGGGCGTCCACCCGGCCAGCGCCGTCGCCACCGTCGACCAGCTGCCCCGGCTCGTGCGGCGGGGGAAGCAGATGCTCGAGGTCAACAAGGAGCGGGCGATCCAGACGACCACGGGCGACCTCCGCGAGCGCGAGCGCATGTGGGTCTACCGCCGCGACACGTCCCCGTGCCGCCGGTGCCGCACTCCCATCGCGGTCGCGATGCTCGGCGACCCCGGACGCGAGCGCGCGGCCTACTGGTGCCCGAGCTGTCAGCCGGAGCGCTGACGGGTCAGGCCGCGGAGGCGACCACGTCGCCGGCTGGTCGCCCGGCGCCGATCGGGGTGGTCACGACGAGGCCGACGGCGGCCTCCTCGATCGACACCGCATCGGCGACGTCGCGCAGCACGTCGGAGAGCGGCAGGTCCATCGCCTGGCACAACGACGCCAGGAGCTCGGACGACGCTTCCTTCTGGCCGCGCTCGATCTCGGAGATGTAGCCCAGGCTCACCCGCGCCTCCGCCGACAGCTCCCGCAGGGTCATTCCGCGCTGCATCCGCGCGCTGCGCAGGACGTCACCGAGCAGTCGTCGGAAGAGGATCATGCGCGACTCCTTGGTCGAGGGGGGGTGAAGAGGTGGGGTCGTGTGTCCCAACGCTACCCGAGGGCTCATTCTTCCCGCCGGAGATCCGGCACCAGGTCGGCCAGCAGGGCCAGTGCGCCGTCACACGCCGCTGACCGGATCGCGGCACGATCGCCGCTCAACGACAGCCGGCGTCCCTCGGCCCCGCCACCCGGCAGCGCCACCGCCACCCACACCGTTCCTGCCGGCAGGCCGTCCTGCAGGTCAGGACCTGCGACCCCGGTCGTCGCCACTCCCCACGTCGCGCCGAGCCGGTCACGGGCTCCCTTCGCCATCTCGCAGGCGCACTCGCCCGACACCACGCCGTACGCCTCGACGACGCGTGCCGGCACGCCCAGCAGCTCGACCTTGAGCCGCGTCGCGTAGGACACGACCCCGCCGACGAAGACCCTGGACGCGCCCGGAACGTCGGTCAGCCGGGCCGCGAGCATCCCCCCGGTGAGTGACTCGGCCGTCGCGACGGTCTCGCCACGCGCCGCCAGGGACTCGAGGAGCCGCCCCTGTTCCCACATGTCGGCGACACTAGCGTCATGGCTCTCCCCATCGAGGACTACGCACTGATCGGCGACCGCGGCACGGCGGCGCTCGTCGGCAAGGACGGGTCGATCGACTGGTTGTGCCTGCCGCGCTTCGACTCCCCCGCGTGCTTCGCCGCACTGCTCGGCACCGAGGAGAACGGCCGCTGGCTCCTGGCCCCGGCCGACGAGGTGCTGGCGGTGTCGCGGCAGTACGTCGACGGCACCGCGTGCCTGGAGACCACCTTCACCGTCGCCGACGGTGAGGTCGTGCTGCTGGACGTGATGCCGGTCGGCGACGACCGCGCGGACGTCGTACGCCGCCTCACGTGCACGCGCGGCACGGTCCGGATCCGGCACGACTGGGTGGTGCGCACCGACTACGGGCTCGTGCGGCCGTGGGTGAGCCGGGAGCAGGCGCACGGCCACGAGGTCGTGGTCGCGGTGGCCGGTCCGGACAAGCTCGTGCTGCGCGGCCCGCGCCTCCCGCACGGCCACGACGGACACCACAGCGACGAGTTCGAGATGAGCGCCGGCGACGAGGTGACCTTCTCGACGACCTGGGTGCGCTCGTGGCGCGACATCCCGCGGCCGCTCGGCTTCGACGAGCGGATCGACGCCACGACCCGGCGCCAGCGGGAGTGGTCCGCCCGCTCGCCCGACGACGTGCCGCACGCCGACCTGGTGCGACGCAGCCTGCTCACCCTGCTGCTGATGACGCATGCCGAGACCGGCGGCATCGTCGCGGCGCCGACCACGTCGCTGCCGGAGGACTTCGGTGGCGAGCGCAACTGGGACTACCGCTTCTGCTGGTTGCGCGACGCGGCGCTGACCCTCGAGTCGCTGCTCGGCGCCGGCTACGCGCAGGAGGCACTCCACTGGCGCAACTGGCTGCTGCGTGCGGTGGCCGGAGACCCGGCCGACCTCCAGATCTTGTACACCGTCGACGGTGGCCGCCAGCTGCCCGAGATGGAGGTCCCGCACCTGCCCGGCTACGCCGACAGCAGGCCCGTGCGGATCGGCAACGGCGCGGTGTCCCAGCGCCAGAACGACGTGCTGGGCGAGGTGATGATCGCGCTCGAGCTGGCCCGCGATGCCGGCCTCGAGGAGACGCACAACTCCTGGTCGCTGCAGCGGGCGCTGGTCGACGAGCTCGCCGACCACTGGGACGAGCCGGACAACGGGTTGTGGGAGATCCGCGGGCCACAGCGCCACTTCACCCACTCCCGCGTGATGGTGTGGGTCGCGTTCGACCGCGCCGTGAAGGCCGTCGAGCGCCACGGGCTGGACGGCTCCGTCGACCGGTGGCGCGACCTCCGCGACCGGGTGCGCGAGGAGATCCTCGACAAGGGCTTCGACCACGAGAGAGGCACCTTCACCCAGCACTACGACACGACCGCCGTCGACGCCTCGTTGCTCACCATCCCGCTGGTCGGCTTCCTGCCCGGCGACGACCCGCGGGTCCTGGGCACGATCGACGCCGTGGTCGCCGACCTCGACGCCGGCGGCCTGCTGCTGCGCTACCGCACCGAGACAGGGGTCGACGGGATCTCGGGCGACGAGCACCCGTTCCTCGCCTGCTCGTTCTGGCTCGTGTCGGCGCTGGCTGCGGCCGGTCGCCGCGAGCAGGCCACCGAGCTGATGGACCGGCTGTGCGACCTGGCCAACGACGTCGGCCTGCTGTCGGAGGAGTACGACGCCACCCACGACCGGATGGCGGGGAACTTCCCCCAGGCGTTCAGCCACCTCGCCCTCGTGCAGGCGGCCCTCGCCCTGCGCTGAGCAGGACGAGGGCCGCGAGGCTCAGTGGTCGCAGGTCAGCGGCGACGCACCTTGACCTTGACGAACTCCGTGGTGCTCCGGACCTTGCGGCTGCCGGCGTACTTCACCACGATCCGCTTCGTGCCGCTCTTGGCGAACCGGTCGAGGCGGACGAAGGCCTTGCCCTTCTTGAGCTTGACGGTGTACTTCTTGCCACCCGCCTTCACGATGACCTTGCCGGTCGTCTGCGCGATGCCGAGGGTGGAGGCCTTGATCTTCACCCGGGTGCGCGTCTTGCCCGCGACGATGCGCCCGGGCTTGGTGCGGACCTTGACCGCCGCCTTGCCCTTGCGGACGTCGATCGGCAGCGAGAACGACGTGCCCGTGGTGGGTCCGGTGAAGGTGAGCAGCTGCTTGCCGGTCTTCACCTTGCCCTTGAGCTTCACCGACACGGCGCTGGTTCCGTAGTCGTCGAACGGCTGAGCGCCGATCGTGTTGTCCACCCGGGCGGGGGCGAGGGCCTTGTCGCCGACCTTGATGTTGAGGACGGTGTCCTTCGCGTCGGCGGCGGTGCTCATCGCGAGGGACGAGAGGCTCACCTCGACGTCCTGGCCGATGCGGTAGAAGCGCGGCTTGTCGGCCGGCCAGTGCACGCCGACCTGGCGCTGCTGCTTGGTGACGGGCAGCGGCGTGGTGGCTGCCTTGGCGGCCATGTAGTCGACCATCGCCTGCAGGTCGACCTTGCCGGTGTCGCGCTTGCCGGTGGCCGCGTTGAAGCCACGGAAGTTGTCACCACCGCCGGCGAGGAACGAGTTCACCGTGACGGAGTACGTCGTCGCGGGCTCGATGGCCTTGCCGTTGAGCCACATCCCGGTGATCCGGTCGCCCTCGGGACGGGTCGCGTCGAAGGTGGAGAAGAACCCGTCGGACACGCCGAGGCGGAGGAACGGACGGGTCGGGACGGCGCCCTTGTCGTCGCGCTGCCACTGCTGCTCGAGGACGGTCTTGATCTGCGTGCCCGTCATCTTCATGTTCACCAGGGTGTTGGCGAACGGCTGGACGACGGCGGCCTGCTTGTAGGTCAGGTCGGCGGGGAAGCCACCCGGGTTGCCGACCATGTCCTGACGGAGACCGCCGGGGTTCATGAAGGCGATCTGCGCGCCGCCGGCCTCCGGGGTGGAGGTGGCCCAGCGCTGCACCTCGGCGACCAGGTTGCCGATGGTGGACTCACCGCCGCGGTTCTCGGAGCCGTCGGCGAGCTTGGCACGGTTGAACGGACCGGCGACCTTGCCGAGCACACGGGCGCCGAGGACGTCGGCCTTCTTGACAGCGTCGTCGACGATCTTCTGGACCGCGTCCTTGGTGCTGACCGCGGTCGGGTCGGTCAGGGCGACGGTGTTCGCCTGCACGGTGTCGTTGGTCTTCACCGTCACCGCGTCCGTGACCGGGTCGACGCCGAGGACGAGCCGGTTCAGGTTCGTGCCGTACTGGCCGGCGGAGACCACCGGGCGCCCGTTGATCAGGTGGTTGTACTTCAGGTGGGTGTGGCCCGAGATGATCGCGCTGACGTCACCGTCGACGCCGTTCACGATGCGGCCGAAGGCGTTGGTGTTGCTCGAGGCCGAGGCCAGGGTCGTGTCCGGCGCCCCCTCGTGGACCAGGAGCACGACGACGTCGGCGCCACCGGCCTTGAGCGCGTCAGCGGCGGCGTTGGTCTCGTTGATGATGCTGGAGATCTTGAGGTCGGCGATGCCCGAGGGGCTCACCAGACTGGGCAGCTCCTCGGTGACGCCACCGATGAAGCCGATCTTGACGCCACCGACGGTGGTCGTCCACGTGCCGCCGTCGGACGCGTCGTTGGCGTCCGGCGTGCGAGCGGTGACGTCCGGGAGGGCGTAGGAGCTGTCGGACTTCTTGCGGACGTTGGCGGCGATGTACTGCCAGTTCGCGCCGCCCTCGGGGTTGCTGGTGGCGTCGTACGGCGCCATCACACGGTTGACCAGGTCGCCGTAGCCGGCGTCGAACTCGTGGTTGCCGGCCGAGGAGACGTCCAGCCCGGCCGCGTTGAGCGCGTCGAGGGTGGGCTTGTCGCGCTGGATGAACGACTCGAAGGTCGAGGCGCCGATCAGGTCACCGGCAGCGGTGAAGACCGTGGTGCTGGGGTAGTTGGACTCCAGCTGCTTGACGGCACCCGCGAGCTGGGCTGCGCCGGCCTCCTGGGCACCACTGCTGGTGTTGGGCAGGATCCGCCCGTGGAAGTCGTTGGTGGCGAGGATCTGGATGTCGACCTCGGCCGCGTGGGCCGGGGCTGTGGTGATGACGGCGAGCGGTGCTGCGAGCAGCCCCGTCAGTGAGATCGCGAGGGCGAGTCGGCGACCGGTCCGTGATGCTGGCACGTGTTGAGGCCTTTCGGGCAGGGTGGGTGAGACGCATCACCCTAACCCCGGGTCGCAGCACCCCCCGGTAGCAGATGCACCGGGAACGGGCGAACGGCCCCCGTCCTGCTCGCGCAGGGCGGGGGCCGTTGCCGGTGGTGTCAGGTCAGCGCCTGATCTTCAGCTTGACCACCATCTTGTCTCGCTTGACCGTGTCGTCACCGAGGTAGCGCACGACCAGCTTCTTGGTGCCCGGGCGCTTGAAGGCGGGCAGCTTCACGATCGCCTTGCCGTTCTTCACCTTGAAGCGGTACGCCTTGTCGGCGCCCTTGACCTTCACCTTGAGCCAGCCGGTGGCCGTCTCGTCACCGGCCTTGACCTTCACCTTGAAGCGCACCTTCTCGCCGACCTTGCCCGTGGCGTCGACCGCCTTGAGGGTCGGCTCGACCTTCTCCGGCGCCGGGGCGGGCGTCGGAGGCGTGGTCGGAGGCGTCGTCGGAGGCGTCGTCGGAGGCGTCGTCGGCTTGGCCGTCACCGTGACCACGACCGTGCCCCTCGAGGAGGCGTGGCGGTCGTCGCCGGTGTAGGTGATGGGCAGCGTGTGGACACCGACCGGGAGGGCACCAGCAGCGAGCTCGATGGAGCCCTTGCCGTCCACCAGGGTGGTCTCCAGCGTCATCTGGCCGAGGCCGAGGATGACGTCGCCGGTGGCGTCGCCCGGCGTGACCTGGACGGCGACGGCGCCGGCCGAGCCCTCCTCGATGGTCACGTCGGTGCCCTTCACCGTCGTGGCGATCAGCTCCGCCGCCGTGACGGTGACCGGGACGGTGATGCTGGTGCCGGTCGTTGTGCCCGTGATGACGATGTCGTACGAGCCGCTGGCAGCGACCGCGGGGACCGGGAAGGTCACCGTGGCGGTGCCGTACTCGTCGAACACCGCGGACCCGATGGTGTTGTCCACGGGGAACTCGCCCACCGCCTTGCCGTCGAACTCAACCTCCACGGTCGCGTCCTTGACGTCGGCCGACGTGGAGTACGCGAGGGAGCTCAGGTTCACCTTGACCTGCTCGCCGACCTCGAACTCGCTGCCGCTCGGCAGGCTCACACCCACCGAGTGCTGCGTGAAGTCGGGAGCCAGCGGAGCGTCGCCGTCGGCGGCGTTCGCGAACTCGTCCATGTAGTCGACCATCGCCTGCAGGTCCACCTTGCCGGTGTCGCGCTTCTGCGCGCCCTCGGCGAAGACCCGGAAGTTGTCACCGCCGGAGCCCAGGAACGAGTTCACCGTGACCGAGTACGACGTGCTCGCGCCGATCGGGGTGCCGTTGAGCCACATCTTCAGCACCCGGTCGCCCTCGGGGCGGGTCGGGTCGTAGGTGTAGGTGAAGCCCTTCGACGTGCCGAGCCGGAGGAACGGACGCGTCGGGACGTTGCCCGACCCGTCGCGCTGCCACTGCTGCTCGAGAGCCGTCTTGATCTGAGCTCCCGTCAGCTGCATGTTGACCAGCGTGTTGGCGAACGGCTGGACCACAGCGGCCTGCTTGTAGGTCAGCGTGGCCGGGTAGCCACCCGGGTTGCCCACCATGTCCTGGCGCAGACCACCCGGATTCATGAACGCGATCTGCGCGCTTCCGGACTCGGGGCTCTCGGTCGCCCAGCGCTGCACCTCAGCCACCAGGTTTCCGAGCGTGGACTCGCCACCTCGGTTCTCGGTGCCGTTCGCCAGCTTCGCGCGGTTGAACGGCCCGGCGACCTTGCCCAGCTCCACCGCGCCCAGGACGTCAGCCTTGCTCACCGCAGCGTCGACGATGGCCTTGACCTCGGCCTTCTTGTCGACGGCCGACTGTGCCGTCAGCGGAAGCGTCGCCGCCGCCACGACCTCGTTCGACTTCAGGGCGACAGTGCCCTTGTCGGGGTCGACGGTGAACACCAGCTTGTTCAGGTTGGTGCCGTACTGACCCGCCGAGACCACAGGTCGCCCGTCGATCACGTGGTTGTACGCGAGATGCGTGTGACCGGAGATGATCGCACTCACGTCGGAGTCGACACCGTTGACGATGCGGCCGAAGGCGTTGGCGTTGCTGGATGCCGAGGCGAGCGTCGTGTCGGGTGCGCCCTCGTGCACGAGCAGGATGACGACGTCCGCGCCGTCCGCCTTGAGCGCGTCCGCGGCCGCGTTGGTCTCCTCGATGATGCTGGACACCTTGACGTCGGCAATTCCGGCCGGGCTGACCAGCGCGCTCAGCTCCTCGGTGACTCCACCGATGAAACCGACCTTGACGCCGTCGATCGTGGTCGTCCAGGTGCCACCGTCCGAGTGGTCATGAGCATCGGGGGTGCGGGCCGTGACGTCCGGGAGCGCATAGGAGTCGTCAGACTTCTTGCGCACGTTGGCGGCGATGTACTGCCAGTTGGCGCCGCCCTCGGGGTTGTCGGTGGCGTCGTAGGGCGCCATGACTCGCTCGACGAGGTCGTCGTACCCGGCGTCGAACTCGTGGTTGCCCGCCGAGGAGACGTCGAGCCCGGCAGCGTTGAGAGCGTCGAGCGTCGGCTTGTCCCGCTGGATGAACGACTCGAACGTCGACGCCCCGATCAGGTCACCTGCGGCGGTGAAGATCGTGTTCGGGTTCTCGGACTCGAGCTGCGCCACGGCACCCGCGAACTGCGCGGCGCCTGCCTCGGCCCCGTTGGCCAGGAGACGGCCGTGGAAGTCGTTCGTGCCGAGGATCTGGATGTCGACCGGCTCCGCGGCTGCCGGACCGGTGTTGATGCCGACGACCTTGGGGCTGTGGTCGGACGACCGGTACGGGTTCGGGGCGTACAGGTTGGTGACGTTGGTGTTGTAGCGGGCGTACTCGTAGTAGACCGACTCGTAGCCGTTGATGTCCCAGACGTCGACCCCGTCGACGGTCGCGAGCGCCGCGTCGTTGGCGAGCACGTGGTCGAGCGAGCCGACCATGCCGTCGAAGTTGTAGGTCTCCTCGTCGGGGTTGCTGGTCGAGCTCAGGCTGGTGTAGCCGGCCGCGTCGAGGATCTGGATCGGGTCCTCCTCCGAGTAGGCGTTGAAGTCGCCTGCCAGGAAGAGCTTGTCGATGCTGCGCGCCGCCTTGAACTGGTCGGCGAAGGCCACCAGGCCCTGCGCCTGCAGCTTGCGACGGTCGTTGGCGTTGCCCTGGCCATCGGGGTCCGGCGTGCCGGAGCCCTTGGACTTGAAGTGGTTCACGATGACGCCGAACGCCCCGCTGTCCGCCTGACCGACCTTCTTGAAGGCCTGGGCGAGCGGCTCGCGGGCGTCCTCGAACGCCTCACCGGTCGACGACTGGTCGCTCAGCACGACCGACTCGCCCACCAGCGCGACCTTCGCCGGCTTGTAGATGAAGCCGTTGCGGATCACGTCCTGCTCGTCCACCGGCGGAAGCGTGGTCGCCGAGGGAACCGCCGCCCAGGTGCCGTCACCGGCGTCCGCGTTGAGCGCCTTCACGAGCTCGTTGATCGCGAAGTCGCGCGGCTTGTTGAACTTCACCGAGTTCTCGAGCTCCTCGAGGGAGACGACGTCGGCGTCGGCCGTGTTGATGGCGGCGACGATCTTGTCGCGCTGACGCGCGAGGTTGGCGTCGTTCGCCGCACCCCGGGGACCGTTGGGGTCGCAACGGTTGTTCGAGATGTTGTTGCCGTCGCGGTCGCGGAAGTAGGTGCAGGTGCCCAGGCCCGAGGACACGAACTCCTGGCCCGTGGTGGGGAAGAAGTTGAGCACGTTGAACGTCGCGAGCTTCAGGTCGCCACCGACGTTCTCCGGGGCGGCCGGACGGGTCTGGCTGAAGTTGATCGTGCCGGTGGGGTCACCGACGACCTGCGACTGCGGGAGGATGCGCCACGCGTTGAAGCCGAACGTGAAGACGACCGGCTTGGGGAACGTGATCTGCGAGCCCACCCGGACGCTGTGGTCCTTGGTGAACCACGGGAACGGCTTGTCGGCGTTCTGGCTGGTCGAGTACGTCCACGACGAACCGTCGTCGAGGATGATCCGGTGCGCGTCGTTGTAGCGCTTGCGCTCGGTGATCTGGGCCGTCGCCTGGGCGTCGATGATCTCGGTCGGGGCGACCAGCGGCTTGCTGCTGTTGGCCACCACCCCGAGCTCGCCACGGAAGGCCGTCGAGTTGGAACCGTCGTTGTAGTACGGCCCACCGTCGTAGACGTCGGTCGCGGTCCACGGAGCGGTCGGCTGGAACAGCTCGCCCTCCACGACCTCGCGCGCGTCATCGAGCGCGGCACCGGTGAGGCAGGTGGTGCCGGGCAGGGCGCAGTCCGTGCCGGGGATGTCGGTCTTGGGGGTCACGGTGCCCAGCGAGGGGACCGAGGTGACGCCCGAGTTGGTCGAGACGATCTGGGTGGCACCCGAGAACTCGGCCGCAGTACCCGTCACCTTGACCGAGTCGCCGACTGCCGGGTAGCTCGCGAAGCCGGAGGTGCCGCCGTAGACGAAGATCGCGTCCGAGGCGTTGGCCGTGTCGGCACCCGGGGTCTGGATGTAGAAGCCGTTGAGACCGCCGGTCGGGTACGACGCGGTGACGACGCCCTGCGTGGTGACGGTCTGGCCGTCGAGGGGGGTCGTGGCGCCCGTGCCCTGGATCTGGGCGATCGGCGTGACAGCGCCGGCCGCCGGGGTCACGGCGATGTCGAAGGTCGCGGAGCCCTTCGCGTCGTCGGCGTCGGTCGCGGTGACGGTCACCGACGTGGTGCCGGTCGCCGTCGGCTTGCCGGTCACCTCACCGGTGGTCGCGTTGATCGACAGGCCGGCCGGGAGGTTCGGTGCCGACCAGGTGTAGGGCTCCTTGCCGCCGGTCGCGCTGACGGTGAAGGGCGTGATGTCCTGGTCGACCACGAAGCTCTTCGCACCGACAGCGTCGACCTTCGGGCCGTTGGCGGTGCCGCTCGACGACTTGGTCGGCGTGGGTGCGGCGGTGGTGAAGTCCTTGCTGTTGTCGTCGGAGTCCTGGGTGCGGTTCAGCGACAATCCGGTCGTTGCAGCGCCCGTGGTCGGAGCAGTCTCGAAGCTGGTCGCGCCCGAGGCACCGACCATGTCCACGACACCGGTGGCGGCGGCCATGTTGCCGTTTGTGGCGATGGGCGTGGACTGGTTGAGCAGGAAGACCTGTCCGCCTCCGGCAGCCATGTTGAATGTGCCTGCGGTCTGGTCAGCGTCCAGTGCGGCGCCCGTGGCACCCGCTGCGGACATCTGGACCAGCCAGGTGCTGTTGGCCGGGACCGAGCCGGACAAGGCGAACGGCGTACCGCCCGACCCACCGGAGGCCGACCGGTAGTGCAGGTACTTGCCGGTGAGGCTGATCGACGCCGCGGTCGGGTTCTTCAGCTCGACGAAGTCGGCGTTGAAGAGAGCGTTGGCGTTGCCGCCAGCTCCGTAGACCTCGTTGATGACGAGGTCGGTGCCGCCCGGATTGGCGGATGCCACTGCTATCGGTGTCAGTCCGGCTGCCAGGACAGCCAGACCAGCTCCTGCCGCGATACGACGCGGCGAGGGGAGCGGTGCGCGCATGGGTGCTCCGAGTCTTCAGGTTGATGTGACCCGCAGATCTAAACCCATGGCGCCGACATTTGGGGCAGGACGGGACGAACGGATGTCGTCCAAGTGGTGACGAAATGTCACGCCGTCGCTTGTCGAGTCTCGACAGCCTTCACCCGTGGGTGTGGCCCCTCTGCCGGCGGACGTCGCGGAAGAACTCGTAGCCGGACCACATCGTCATCGCGACGGCGGCGGCGAGCATCACCTGGGCGAGGTAGAAGAGCGCTTCACCGAGGATGCCCGGCCAGAAGTCGAAGGCGCCGCCGTGCGCGTCGCCGTGCGGAAGCGGCCAGATCAGCATCCCCAGAGCAAGAGCCTGCAGGACCGTCTTGATCTTGCCGCTCTGCGCGGCGGCGACCACGACGTCCTTGAGGATCGACAGCCTCAGCAGCGTCACGCTCCACTCGCGCAGGAGCACGACGACCGTGACCCACCACCAGATGTCGCCGACGATCGAGAGGCCGATGAAGGCCATGCCGGTGATCGCCTTGTCGGCGATCGGGTCGGCGATCTTGCCGAAGTCGGTGATCAGGTTGTGCTTGCGTGCGAGGTCGCCGTCGATCTTGTCGGTGATCATCGCGACCGCGAAGATCGCGAAGGCGACCCAGCGCCACGTCGGGTCGTTGCCACCGTCGTGCAGCAGGGCCCAGCCGAAGAACGGCACCATCACGATGCGCAGCGTCGTCAGCACGTTCGCGATGTTGAAGTTCGACACCGCCTGCTGCTCGGTGCCCGCGGGGTCGCTGCTCATGCCGGGGCTCCGTCCGTGCGTGCGATCAGGTCCACGCCGTCAGTGCCCGTGACGGTCGCCGCCACCATGTCACCGACGGCGACGCGACCGGCACCGGTCAGCATCGTCGTACCGTCGACCTCCGGTCCCTGGTGGGCCGCGCGGCCCTCCACGACGTCGTCCTCCACGGACTCCACCAGGACCACCACCTGCTCGCCGATGCGCTCCTCGGCGCGCTGCGCGTTGAGCTCCTCGACGAGGGTGCTGACGTGCTCGGTCCGGGCGCGGATCTCGTCGTCGTCGAGCTTGACGTCGTCGGCGAAGCCGGCGGCCTCGGTGCCGTCCTCGTCGGAGTAGCCGAACACGCCGGTGACGTCCATCCGGGCCGCGACCAGGAAGTCGCACAGCGTCTGGAGGTCGTCCTCGGTCTCGCCGGGGAACCCGACGATCACGTTGGACCGTACGCCGGCCAGCGGGGCCAGCGAGCGGATCTGCTCGAGCAGGCCCAGGAAGCTGCCGGGGTCGCCGAACCGGCGCATCCGTCGCAGCACCGAGGCGCTGGCGTGCTGGAAGGACAGGTCGAAGTAGGGCACCACCCCGGGCGTCGAGGCGATCGCCTCGACCAGGCCCGGGCGGGTCTCGGCGGGCTGGAGGTAGGACACGCGCACCCGCTCGATGCCGTCGATGCCGCTCAGCTCGGGCAGCAGGGTCTCCAGCAGCCGGAGGTCACCGAGGTCCTTGCCGTAGGACGTGGAGTTCTCGCTGACGAGGAAGAGCTCCTTGACGCCCTGGGTGGCCAGCCACTGGCCCTCCTGCAGCACGTCGCTGGGACGGCGGCTGACGAACGAGCCGCGGAAGCTCGGGATGGCGCAGAACGAGCAACGCCGGTCGCAGCCGCTGGCCAGCTTGAGGGGGGCCATCGGGCCGGCGTCGAGGCGACGGCGTACGGCGCGCGGGCCCGTCGCGGGAGCACCCGCACCGATCTCGGTCAGGTCCGCGACCTCCGGCTGGTCCTGGTGCCCCGGCACCGAGATGCCCGAGGCGTCGCGCTCGACCGGCGAGATCGGCAGCAACCGCCGGCGGTCGGACGGGGTGTGCGGGTGGTGGGTCTCCCCCGCCACGATCGCCCGCAGGCGGGCCGCGATGTCCGGGTAGTCGTCGAAGCCGAGGACGGCGTCGGCCTCCGGAAGCGACTCGGCGAGGTCCTTGCCGTACCTCTCGGCCAGGCAGCCCACCGCGACGACGGCCTGCGCGCGTCCGCCGTTGCCGGCGGACGCCTTGAGGTCGGCGGCGTCGAGCAGCGTGTCGACCGAGTCCTTCTTCGCGGCCTCGACGAAGCCGCAGGTGTTGACCACGACGGTGTCGGCGTCCTCCGCGTCGTCGACGAGCACGAAGCCACCGGCCTCGAGCCGGCCGGCCAGCTCCTCGGAGTCGACCTCGTTGCGGGCGCACCCGAGGGTCACCACAGCGACGTTCAGCGGGGTCAGGGAAAGGTCGGTGTCAGTCGTCATCGCACTCGTGAGTATGACGGGTCGGGGCCTCCGGAGCCGCAACGCGGTCAGGATGAGGTGCCTCTCACACCCGGGCGACGACAGCGGGGAGGATCGTCCTGACATGTCGAGGACGATCCTCCCCGTTGACGAGAGGAGGTGGAGGGACTCAGTCCGCGACGAAGGTTCCCTGACCGGCGACGCCGGGCTCGCCGACCGGGCGGGCCTCGCCGCCGGCGAGGGAGACCGTGACGGCGCCGTCGGTCGAGTCCACCCGCACCGGAGGGGAGGCCTTGAGCTCGCGGGTCTGCCCCACCGAGAGGCTGCCCTTGAAGACCTGCTCCCCCGCCCCGTCACGCACGACGACCCTGGCGCCGCCCGAGGCAGCGGTCACGACGACCGACACGGGCTCCGCCACCGGCGCGTTGCCGGCGCCCTGCGGACCACCCGAGCCGTTGAGGACCGGGGTCGCGCCGCGCAGCTCGGGCGGGGTGTCCATGACCAGCCGGGCGATCGACCAGGCCAGCACGAGCGCCATCACGACGGCGACGAGCACCGACCAGTTCGGGCCGCCGCGTGTGCCGCGGATGGAGCCGTGGGCTCCGGTGGCCAGCTCGGCCTCGAAGACCCGTCGTGGGTTGATGGGAGCACGGGCATAGCGCTCGTCGTACGACGCCAGCAGCGGCGCGACGTCGATGCCGAGCACGCGGGCGAGCGTGCGCAGGTGTCCGCGGGCGTAGAAGTCGCCACCGCAGGGCTCGAAGTCGTCGACCTCGACGGCCTCGATGACGTGCGGGCGGATGCGGGTGCGGTCGGCCAGCTGGTCGACGGTCAGCCCGAGGCGGGTACGGGCCGCGGCGAGCTCCGGTCCGATGACCGGGTCCTCGGCGGGCTCGACCTCGAAGTCGTCGAGCACCAGCGGCTCCACCGGCTCCCCCGGACGAGCGATCGCCCGGACGCGGTCGCCCCAGGACTGGGTCTCCTCCACGAGGCTGACGCGGCCGGGCCGGCGCAGCTCGCGGCCCTCCGGCTCGTCCTCGTCGACGACGACGTCGCGCCGCACCTCCGAGCGGCGGGCGGCGCCGGTCTCGCGCAGCGCAGCCGGCGTGGGACTGGCGACCACGACCGGCTCCGGCTCGCGGACGACCGGGGCGTCATCGGGAGCCTCGGCAGCCTCGGAGGCCTCGGTGACCTCGGTGGTCTCGGTGGGCTCGGAGTCCACGGCGTCCTCGACGACCGGCTCGAGGACGACGATCTGGCTGGCGTCGCGGGCCACCCGGCCGAGGGCCTCGGTCAGGTCGCCGTCGGCGCCGGTGACGCGGGTGGAGAGCCCGAGCGGCACGGCGAACGGCGCACCGTGGAGCAGCCGGGAGATGCTGGTGTGGCGCTTGCCGGTGCCGGTGAGCTCGGCCTCGATCAGCTCGAGGTTGTGGGGCACGACGACCAGGCGGCCGTCACGCAGCAGGCCCTGTCGCGGCGTGTGCTCGACGTGGTGCACCGCGGTCCAGGGCAGGCCGCGCCAGGTGCGGCCGAGGCGGATCCGGATGCCCTGCGCGTCGGCGACGAGCAGCGGGGTGCGCGCGTCGACGAGGCCGACGAGCCAGTAGGCACCGAGCAGGCCCATCGCGACCACGAAGGCCCAGTCGAGCGCCGACCCGGTCTGGGTGGCGCGACCGAGGTAGGCGATGGCGACCGCGGAGGCGGTCAGCCCGACGCCCGCGGCGACGGCCGCGCTGCGGCGTACCTCCACCGCGTCGGGCGCGACGGCGAGCGACTCCTGCTCCCCGGACTCGGTCCAGGTGTCGTCCTCGTGCGCTGCTGCGTGCATTGACCTGGCGCCCATCAGGCTCCCCCCTCCAACGTGGCGATCACGGAATCGAGCTCGTCCGGCTTGACCAGGACGTCGCGGGCCTTCGAGCCCTCGCTGGGGCCGACGACCCCGCGGCTCTCGAGGATGTCCATCAGCCGGCCCGCCTTGGCGAAGCCGACGCGCAGCTTGCGCTGGAGCATCGAGGTCGAGCCGAACTGCGTGGAGACGATCAGCTCGATGGCCTGCACCACGAGCTCCATGTCGTCGCCGATGTCGTCGTCGAGCTCGCGCTTGGACTCCTTCGGCGCCGTCACGTCCTCGACGTAGGTCGGCTCGAGCTGGTCCTTGCAGTGCTTGACGACCTGGTGGATCTCCGCCTCGGTGACCCAGGAGCCCTGGACGCGCACCGGCTTGGAGGCGCCCATCGGCAGGAAGAGGCCGTCACCCTGGCCGACGAGCTTCTCGGCGCCGGGCTGGTCGAGGATGACGCGGCTGTCGCCCAGCGAGCTCGTCGCGAAGGCGAGCCGCGACGGCACGTTGGCCTTGATCAGGCCGGTGACCACGTCGACCGAGGGCCGCTGCGTGGCGAGCACCAGGTGGATGCCGGCCGCGCGGGCGAGCTGGGTGATGCGGACGACCGAGTCCTCGACGTCGCGCGGCGACACCATCATCAGGTCGGCCAGCTCGTCGACGATGACCAGGAGGTAGGGGTACGGCGTCAGCGTGCGCTCGCTGCCCGGGGGCACCTCGACCTTGCCGGCCCGCACCGCCTTGTTGAAGTCGTCGATGTGGCGGAAGCCGAAGTTGGCCAGGTCGTCGTAGCGCATGTCCATCTCACGCACGACCCACGCCAGCGCCTCGGCGGCCTTCTTGGGGTTGGTGATGATCGGGGTGATCAGGTGCGGCACGCCCTCGTAGGCGTTGAGCTCGACCCGCTTGGGGTCGACCATGATCATCCGCACCTCGTCGGGCGTGGCCCGCATGAGGATCGAGGTGATCAGCGAGTTGATGAAGCTCGACTTTCCGGAGCCGGTCGCACCGGCGACGAGGAGGTGGGGCATCTTCGCCATGTTGGCCACGACGAAGCCGCCCTCGACGTCCTTGCCGAGCCCGGCGACCATCGGGTGGTGGTCGGAGCGGGCCGTGCCGGACCGGAGCACGTCGCCGAGGGAGACGATCTCCTTGTCGGTGTTGGGGATCTCGATGCCGATCGCGGACTTGCCGGGGATCGGGCTGAGGATCCGGACGTCGGCGGACGCGACGGCGTAGGCGATGTTCTTCGACAGCGCGGTGACCTTCTCGACCTTCACCGCAGGGCCGAGCTCGACCTCGTAGCGGGTGACGGTCGGGCCGCGGGTGTAGCCGGTGACGGTAGCGTCGATGCCGAACTCGTCCATCACCTGCATCAGCCGCTCGACGACCGCGTCGCTGGCCTTCGAGCGCGCCTTGTGCGGGGAGCCCGGCTTGAGCGAGGAGTTGTCGGGCAGGGAGTACGCGATGTCGCCGGACAGCGCGAGCTGCTCCACGCGAGCCGGCAGCGGCGTGTGGGGCGGCGGCTCGACCGGCCCGGTGTCGTCCTTGCCCGCTGGGGCCCCGGCCACGGCCGGCGTGACCTCGGTGGGGGCGTCGGCCGACGCGTCGCCCGACCCGATCGGGTCGGCGAACAGGTCGATCCCGTAGTCCTCCTGGGGCTCGACCTCCTTCTTCCGGCGACGCTTCTTCAGCTCGCGGTCGGAGAGCACCGGGCTGTCGTAGGCGGGGTCGCCCATCTCCGGGTCGATGTCGTCGTCGAGCATCGAGCGCCGGCGCGTGCGCACCGGCTTGGTCGGCTCGTCGGCGGCAGGCTCGTCGACCGGGGTGCGACCGAGCGCCTTGTCGCGGAGCGCGGCGAGCTTGACCGGGACCTGGTAGACGGGGGTGGCGGTGATGATCAGGATCCCGAAGGCCGCCAGCAGCACCAGCAGCGGCACCACGACGTACGGCGTCTGCATGAGGTCGAGCAGCAGGCTCGAGGTCACGTAGCCGACGGCGCCGCCGGCCTCCTGGAGGTTGGTGGCGTCGCCCAGCACCGGCTGCGGGTTGCCGTTGGCGATGTGCACGATGCCGAGCAGCCCGAGCGTGAAGGCGGCCCAGCCGATGACCTGACGCCCTGCGGGCCCGTTGCGCTCGGGGTCGCGGAGGGTGCGCCAGCCGGCGTACACGAGGAAGAGCGGGACGAACCAGCCGACCTTGCCGACGGCGCCCGACGTCACCGACCGGGCGAAGTCCATGACGCCACCGGGCAGCTGCCACCACACGGCGGCGGCGACCACCATGGCGAGCCCGAAGAGGAACAGCCCGACGCCGTCGCGGCGGTGCTCGGGGTCGAGGTCGCGGGCGGACTGGCCGATCGACCGCGCCACCGCACCCACGGCGTGGGCGATGCCGAGCCAGATGGCCGCGACGCCGCGTCCGAGCAGGCCGAAGGCCAGCGACACCGGCCCCGGTCCGCTCCGCACGGCGCGAGGTGCCGGACGCGCGCTCGAGCCGCTCCGCCCCTTCGCCGACGAGCGAGGGGCGGGGCGCTTGCTGGTACTCCGTGATCGGGTGCTCGAACCCTTGGTGGTGCGCTTGGATCCAGACGTGCTCGAGCTCCGCGACCCCGGCGGGGAAGACGTACGGGTCGCCATGGTCCGACCCTACGGCCACGTCACACCCGTCACAGGGACCACAGGAGTGCGTGTCGTGGGAGCGCACCCCAAGGGGGGCAATCGCCCACCCTCTCTTCCCAATTGTCGGACGTCCTACCTAAGGTGACCCGGGTCACTCGGGCGTCCAAGCTTCCGGGTGCGTCTCGGAATCGGAGGAAACAGAGTGAAGCTCCTCAACAGAGGGCTTGCACTCGCGGTCGTGGGGGCTGGCCTTGCCGCGCTCCCGACGATCGGCGTGCAAGCAGCACCGGCCGCACAGGCCGACCCCAACGGCATCGCCGCCATGGCCGACCGGGCCACGGGCGACGTCGCCGTCACGCGGGAGGAGGCGACCAAGAAGGTCGGCTTCATCCGCGTCAAGGGCGACGGGGACCTGCTCCCGTCCGTCGACGGCAGCTCCCTCGGCGCGGCGAAGGACAAGGCCGACGCCTACCTCGACCAGTACGCCGCCAACTTCGGCGCGCGACCGGACGAGCTCGTCCGCACCGACGTCGCGGCGTCGGCGGCCGGCTGGACCGCGACCTACACACAGTCCTACAAGGGCGTCGACGTCTTCGGCTCCATGCTGCGCGTGCAGGTCGACCGCGAGGGCGACCTGACCTCGGTCAACGGGTACGCCGCCCCCGACCTGTCGCTCTCCGTCCAGCCCCGGATCAGCGCGGGCGACGCGGGCAAGCGCGCGGTCGGCCTGGTCCGCGAGGACCCGCCCGCCCACGACGGCGAGGCGGCCGACCTCACCGGCATCGCCCCGAAGACCAGCGAGCTCGTCGTCTACCGCATGGGTGCGACCCGCGGCGAGGCCGGCACGGCCGTGCTCGCCTACCAGGTCGAGGTCACCAACGACGACAACATCCGCGACGCCGTCTTCATCGACGCGCAGACCGGCAAGGCGCTCAACCGCTGGTCGATGGTGCACGACGCCCTCGACCGTGAGCTCTACGAGGCCACCGGCACCCGGACGGCCCCCGTCCTCACCCGCGTGTGGAAGGAGGGCGACGCGTTCCCCGGCACGCTGAACGCCGACCAGCAGAACCTCGTCAACTCCGCCGGCGAGTCCTACTGGCTCTACAAGAACACCTTCGGTCGCGACTCCTACGACGGCGCCGGCGCCACGATGCGCACGGTCAACAACGACCCGCGCATCAACTGCCCGAACGCCAACTGGAACGGCGTCACCACCAACTACTGCAACGGCGTCACGTCCGACGACGTCGTCTCGCACGAGTGGGGCCACGCCTACACCGAGTACACCTCCGGCCTGATCTACCAGTACCAGTCCGGCGCGCTCAACGAGTCCTACTCCGACGTGTGGGGCGAGACGCTCGACCTCATCAACGGCCGCGAGGACGAGGACGAGCAGTACACCACCAAGCGCGCCGTCGGCGACTGCGACAAGACCGCTCCCCCGGGTCTCGACATGCAGATCACCGCTCCGGCCAACCTCGCCGGCCCGTGCGTCGCCGTGGCGGCGACCGGCGCCAAGCCGTTCACCACCACCGCCACGACCGCGCAGGTCCTGGTGGCCGTCGACGCCGCCAACACCGCGGGGCCGACCACGACCGACGGCTGCTCGGCGTTCACCAACGCCGCCGCGGTCTCCGGCAAGTGGGCCTACGTCGACCGCGGCACCTGCGGCTTCGCCGACAAGGTCGCCAACGCCAAGGCCGCCGGTGCCACCGGCATCGTGATCGGCAACAACAACGTCGACCCGCCAGCCGGCTTCACCGGCGACGCGGCCCTCTACGGCGTGATGGTCTCGCAGGCCGACGGTGCGAAGTTCAAGAGCACCACGAGCCCGGTCAGCGTCTCGGTCACCGCCGAGGACGTCTCTTCCCGTCCCGACACCACCCGCTGGCTGATGGGTGAGAAGTCCACCGCCTTCGGTGGCGCCATCCGCGACATGTGGAACCCCACCTGCTACGGCGACCCCGGCAAGGTGACCGACGCTGAGTACAAGTGCGACCCGACCGGCGCCGACGCCGGCGGCGTGCACAGCAACTCGGGCGTGCCCAACCACGCCTACGCGCTGGTCGTCGACGGTGGCACCTCCAACGGCCAGACCGTCACCGGCCTCGGCCTGGACAAGGCCGCCGCCATCTGGTGGCGCGCCCAGACGGCCTACCTGACGCCGCAGTCCAACTTCATCGACGCCGCCAACGCGTTCGAGCAGTCCTGCGTCGACCTGGTCGGTCAGCCCATCAACAAGCTCACGACGGAGCCGGGCGCCACGCCTGTGGCGGCGACCCCGATCGCGGCCGGCGACTGCGCCTCGGTCCAGGCCGCCACGGCTGCGACCGAGATGCGCACCGAGCCGGTGAAGTGCAACTTCAAGGCGCTCCTCGCCAAGGACGCCCCGGCCACCTGTGGCGAGGGCTTCAGCGAGGACGTCCTGTGGAGCGAGGACTTCGAGGACGGCCTGGCCGGCTGGACCGCCAGCAACGAGGTCGTGTTCGCGGGCGGCATCCACGAGCCCTGGCGGTCCGTGGCGTCGGCTCCGGCCGGCACCGGCGCGGCCCACCCGAGCAAGGTGGCGTTCGGCCCGGCCCCCGACGAGGGCCAGTGCTCCAACGGCGCGGGCGACTTCTCCAGCCGCGACTCGATCACCGGTCCGGTCGTCCAGCTGCCCGGCAGCCTCCGGTCGGCCAAGCTCACCTTCGAGCACTACGTCGCGACGGAGATCGGCTACGACGGCGGCAACGTGAAGATGAGCATCAACGGTGGCGCCTTCACCGCGATCCCGGCGGCGGCCTACCTCTACAACAAGCCGACCACGCTCACCGGTCCGGCCACCAACACCAGCCCGCTCGCCGGCCAGCCCGGCTTCACGGGCACCGACGGTGGGCAGACCAAGGGCAGCTGGGGCGAGTCGCAGGTCGACATCGCCGCGGCGGGCGCCAAGCCGGGCGACACCGTGCAGCTGCGCTTCGACATCGGTCGTGACGGCTGCGGCGGCAACGAGGGCTGGTACGTCGACAACGTGCAGATCGTCGACTGCAAGCTGGTCACCAGGACGACGGCCACGCACCGGCCCGAGCCGTCCACGTTCGGCACCGCCTCGACCGCCGAGGTCGCGGTGGAGCGCGCCGGTTCCGTCGGTGGCGCCCCTGAGGGCACCGTGACGGTGACCGACGCATCGGGCAAGCAGCTGGGCTCGGCCACCCTCACCGGTGGCAAGGCCTCGGTCCCGCTGCCGGCCGACCTGCCGGTGGGTGCCAACAAGCTGACCGCCACCTACACCGGCAGCGACTCGCTGGCCACCTCCACGGCGGCGTTCACCGCCACGGTGGTCGGCAAGGGCGTCGCCGCATCGACGACGCAGGCCAAGGTCAAGCCTGCGAAGCCCCGCTTCAAGCAGGACTTCAAGGTCGTCGTGAAGGTCGCGGCCGAGGGCACGACGCCCACTGGCCGGGTCGTGGTCCGCATCGACGGCAGGAAGGTCGGGGCCGAGCGCCTCGACGACGGCCGGGTGGTCATCAAGGTGACCAAGAACCTCAAGGTGGGCAAGCACCGGCTCGTCGCCCGCTACCGCGGCTCGGACTCGGTCGAGGGAAGCACGGACAAGCTGGCGTTCAAGGTCGTACGTCGCTGACCTGAGCACCAGCTGACAGCACCACCAGCAACGAGCGAGGGCCCCGGCGGAGCGATCCGCCGGGGCCCTTCGCCGTGCGGAGCACTCAGACCAGGCCGGCGAGCCAGGGCCGCACCACCAGGAGCGTGGGCAGCGCCAGGATGGCCGCCGCGAGCACGGTGACCGCCATCGACTGCCACGGGTGCGGGCGGGTGTCACGCAGCACCTCGACCCGGGACGCGAGAGACCCGGCCGATCCCAGCGACCCGGCCGGCGTCGGCGCCCCGGCGAGGGTGGCGAGGGCCGACACCAGCGCCCGCCGCTCGCCCTTGCGGCAGGCCGCGCGGTCGGCGAGCACCTCGACGAGCACCTCGACCTCGCGACGGGCGGAGGCGCTGGCGACCCAGCGGGGAAAGGCCAGGTGGAGCACGGTGAAGGCCTCCAGCACCAGGTCGTGGCGCGCTCGCAGGTGCGACCGCTCGTGCTCCAGGACCGCGCCGAGCTCAGCCGGCCCGAGCCGCGTCAGCGTCGACCGGGACACGACGATCCGCGACCCGCTCATGCCGGGGACGCAGTAGGCCACCGGCACGTCGTGGTCGAGGACCGAGACTCCCCCGTCGACCCGGGCCACCAGGTCGACCCGCTCGCGGTGCAGGCGTCGCATCCGCCGCAGCGAGGTGCCGGTGCGGTGCCCGCTCAGCAGCAGCCGGGCGAGCACGACCACGGTCACCGCACCGGCCAGGGCGGCCACGACGACGTCGCCGGGCCCTGCCGGGTCGTCCCAGAGGTGGGTGGTCACCAGCGACAGCCCGGCTCCGAGAGCGGCGAGGACAGAGGCCAGCGCGGTGCTCTGCCACAGCAGCATGGCGGCGGCCGGCGTACGGCGGAGGCGGGTCCACCGCGACAGCACCCAGGGGAGCGGACCGGCCAGCAGCACCGCGAGCACGCCGAGCACGGCGGGAGTCGGCATGGCGGCGCCCTGTCAGGACAGGTCGTCGAGGGCGCGCCGCAGGGCTGCGAGGTCCTCGGCGCTGGCCTCCCCCACGAACGACACCAGCGCCTGCTCGCGGTCGGCACGGGTGCCCTCGAGCGCCTCGTGCATGAGCTCGGCGGTCATCGCCGCCCGGGTGCGCCGCGGCGCGTAGCGGAACGCGCGTCCGTCGCGCTCGCGGACGACGACGTCCTTGCGCGCGAGACGGTCGAGCACCGTCATCACGGTCGTGTAGGCCAGGTCGCGACCGTCACGTCCCTGGAGCCGGTCGTGCACGGCGCGCCCGCTGGCGCCGGGGCGCTCGGGGTCGGTGCCGTCGAGGTCCCACAGCGCCTCGAGGACGGCCTGCTCGAGCTCTCCCATCCGGGACCTTGGACTCATGGGACGGGAGTCTAGAGGCCCTGACCGAGGAATTACGACACCGCGTAGTATCTACTACACTGCGTAGTAACTCCTTCGCCGAAAGGGTCCCATGGACGTCCTCGACATCGCCCGGTGGCAGTTCGGGATCATCACCGTCTACCACTTCCTGTTCGTGCCGCTGACGATCGGGCTCACCGCGGTCATCGCCGGGCTGGAGACCGCCTGGGTGCGCACCGGCAAGGAGGACTACCTCCGGCTGACGAAGTTCTTCGCCAAGCTCTTCCTCATCAACTTCGCCATCGGCGTCGTGACCGGGATCGTGCAGGAGTTCCAGTTCGGGATGAACTGGTCGGACTACTCCCGCTTCGTCGGCGACGTCTTCGGCGCCCCGCTGGCCGTCGAGGGACTCCTCGCCTTCTTCCTGGAGTCGACCTTCCTCGGCCTCTGGATCTTCGGCTGGGACAAGCTCCCCCGCGGGCTGCACGCCGCCTGCATGTGGCTGGTCCACCTCGGCACGCTCGCGTCGTCGTGGTTCATCCTGGCGGCCAACTCCTGGATGCAGCACCCGGTCGGCTACCGCTTCAACCCCGAGTCGGGTCGCGCCGAGCTGACCGACTTCTGGGCGGTGATGTTCAACAAGGTGCAGGTGGTGACCTTCCCGCACGTGATCTTCGCGGCGTACATGACCGCGGGCACCTTCCTCCTCGGGGTCTCGGCCTACCTCTACATGAAGAGGAAGCACCAGGCCGACCGCCCGATGTACCACCGCGCCATCCGCATCGGCGCCGTCATCACCCTGCTCGCCGGCATCGGCGTCGCTGTCACCGGCGACCTGCAGGGCAAGGTGATGACCGAGGTGCAGCCGATGAAGATGGCGGCGGCCGAGGGCCTCTACGAGACCAGCGAGAGCTGCGCGCCGTTCTCCGTCTTCACCGTCGGCACACCCGACGGGAAGGAGGAGAAGTTCGCCGTCACCATCCCCTGCCTGCTGTCGTTCCTCGGCACCGGCTCCATCGACGGCACCGTCGAGGGCATCAACCCCCTGCAGGAGGAGTACGCCCACACCTACGGCTCCGACCCGACGTCGAAGGCCTACGCCGAGGGCGGCGACTACACCCCGGTGATCCCGGTGACCTACTGGTCGTTCCGCTTCATGATGGGCCTCGGCATGTTCGCCGCAGCCGGTGCGGCCCTCATCCTGTGGCTGACGCGCAAGGGGCGCACGCCCGGCGTCCGGTGGCTCGGCGTCCTCGGGCTGAGCCTGCCGATCGCGACCACCCTGGCGTCGTCGTGGGGCTGGATCTTCACCGAGATGGGCAGGCAGCCGTGGGTCGTCTTCGGGCTGATGACCACCGAGTCCGGGGTCTCACCGGGCGTCTCGGTCTTCGAGGCCGCCACGTCCCTCCTCGTGCTGACCTCGCTCTACGCCGTGCTCGCGGTCATCGAGGTCAAGCTCCTCGTCACCTACGTCAACAAGGGCGCCGAGCCCTACGTGGAGCCACCGCGCGTCAAGATCGGCGGCTCCGACGACGAGGACGCCCCGCTCACCTTCGCCTACTGACCCGCCACACCGACTGACCACGACATCGACCCGAGAGAGACCAGAGAGACACCATGGAACTGACCACCGTCTGGTTCGCCCTGATCGCCGTGCTCTGGGTCGGCTACTTCTGCCTCGAGGGCTTCGACTTCGGTGTCGGCATGCTCCTGCCGGTGCTGAGCCGCAACGAGACCGAGCGACGCGTCATGATCAACACCATCGGCCCGGTGTGGGACGGCAACGAGGTCTGGGTGCTCGTGGCGGGCGGCGCGACCTTCGCCGCCTTCCCCGAGTGGTACGCCACCCTCTTCAGCGGGTTCTACCTGCCGCTGCTGCTGATCCTCGTCGCCCTGATCGTGCGGGGGCTCTCCTTCGAGTACCGCCACAAGCGCGAGGACGACACCTGGAAGGGACGGTGGGACCTCGCCATCATCTGGGGCTCCTTCGTGCCGGCGCTGCTGTGGGGCGTCGCCTTCGCCAACATCGTCGCCGGCGTGCCGATCGACGCCGACAAGGAGTTCACCGGCACCCTCCTCACGCTGCTCAACCCCTACGGCCTGCTCGGCGGTCTCGTCACCCTCACGCTCTTCACCACGCACGGCGCGATGTTCGTCGCGCTCAAGACCGACGGCGACATCCGCCACCGCGCCCGCGACCTGGCGGTGCGCATCGGTGCCGTGGCCGCCGTGCTGGCCGTGGTCTTCCTCGTCTGGACCCAGGTGAAGACCGGCACTGCCGCTTCGGCGGTCGCCTTCGGGGTCGCCGCACTGTCGCTGGTCGGCGGCCTCGTCGCGGCGGCCCGCGGCCGCGAGGGCTGGGCGTTCGTCGGCACGTTCGTCACGATCGGCCTCGCGGTCATCGGCCTGTTCCTGGCGCTCTTCCCCGACGTGATGCCGTCGACGACCGACCCCGCCTACTCGCTCACCACCACCAACGCAGCGGCGACGGCGTACACGCTGAAGGTGATGACGTGGGTGGCGGTCGTCTTCACCCCGATCGTGCTCGGCTACCAGGCGTGGACCTACTGGGTCTTCCGCAAGCGGATCGCGGTGCACCACATCCCCACGCCGGTCCTCGCGGACGCCGCGAAGTGAAGCCGCTCGACCCGGCGGTCCTCCCGCACCTCCGTCCCGCGCGCGGCCCCCTGGCCGTGGTCGTCGCGAGCGGGGTCGTCGGAGGGCTGGCGACGGTGGCGCAGGCGTTCGCGCTCGGCGCGCTCGTCGTCGCGGCCGTCACCCCGCCGGCCGGTGGCTGGACGGGCGCCGCGTGGGCGTTCGCCGGCCTCGTCCTGCTACGGACGGCGGCGTCGTACGTCGGCCAGCGCGCGGCGGCACGTGCGGCGGGCGAGGTCTCCGGCGCGCTGCGGCAGCGGCTGCTGGACGCCGCGCGCCGCAGCGACGACCTGTCCCCCGCCCGGCTGGTCGTGCTGGCCACGCGCGGCGTCGCCGGGGTCGAGCCCTACGTCGCCCGCTACCTCCCCGCGCTCGTCCCGGCTGCGGTCCTCCCGCTCGTCGCCCTCGCCGCGATCGCCTGGCTCGACCCGCTCTCCGGCCTCGTCGTCGCCCTGACGCTGCCGCTGGTGCCGGTCTTCGCGGTGCTCGTCGGGCTCACCACCCGCGACCGCGCCCGCACACAGTGGCGGGCGCTCGAGGCGCTGTCGGGGCACTTCCTCGACGTGGTCCGCGGACTCCCGACCCTGGTCGCCCACCGCCGGGCCGAGGCGCAGGTCGGCGCCATCCGCTCGGTCACCCACCGCTACCGGCGCGCCACCGTCGACACCCTCAAGGTGGCCTTCGCCTCCTCGTCGGTCCTGGAGCTCGTCGCGACCCTGTCCGTCGCCCTGGTTGCGGTGACGGTCGGCCTGCGGCTCGCGTCGGGCAGCGTCGACTTCGAGGTGGCCCTCACCGTCCTGCTGCTCGCCCCCGAGGCCTACTGGCCGCTGCGTCGCGTGGGCGCGGAGTTCCACGCCGCGGCCGAGGGCACCGCCGCCCTCGCCGACGCCGACGAGCTCCTGGCACGGACGGGGTCGGTCCGGGCCGGCACGGCGCTGCCCACCGCGACCGGCCTGACGCTGCGCGGCCTCGAGGTCGGCCACGTCCCCGGCGCTGCCCTGACCCGCCCCCTGGACCTCGAGCTGCCCGACCGCGGCATCGTCGCGATCGCCGGGCCCTCCGGCTGCGGCAAGTCGACGCTCCTGGCCACGCTCCGCGGCGAGCTCGCGCCCCTCGGCGGCGAGGTCCTCCTGGGAGGCACCCCGCTCGCCGACCTCGACCCCGGCTGGTGGCGCAGCCTCGTCGGGTGGGCGCCGCAGCGGCCGTGGCTGCTGGCCGACACCGTCGGGGCCAACGTGCGCGTCGGCCGCCCGTCGGCCGATGACGACGAGGTCCGCGACGCCCTGCGCAGCGTCGGGATGGCCGACGTCGTCCGCGCCCTCCCCCGCGGCCTCGACACGCCGCTCGGCGAGGACGGTGCCGGGCTCTCGGCGGGTCAGCGGGCCCGCGTCGCGCTGGCCCGCGTCGTGCTCGCCGGCCGCCCGGTCGTGCTGCTCGACGAGCCGAGCGCCCACCTCGACGAGGAGACCGAGCAGGTCCTCCTCGACACCCTCGCCCTGCTGGCGCAGCGCAGCCTGGTGGTCGTGGTGGCCCACCGTCCCGCCGTGCTCGCGGCTGCCGACCGCGTGGTCGAGCTGGTCCCGGCGACCACCACGGCGACGGTCGAGCACCGGCCGGCCGCCGCGGACGTCGTACGCCCCCGGGCTGCGGCGGCTGCTGCGCTCGTCCCCGACGTCGACGACGACCCCCGTCCCCGGTGGGGCATGCGGACCGCCACCCTCCTCGGCGCCCTGTCCACCGCGTCCGGCGTCGCCCTCACCGCGACCGCGGGCTGGCTCATCACCCGGGCCAGCGAGCAGCCGCCGGTGCTCTACCTGATGGTGGCCATCGTCGGGGTCCGCCTCTTCGGCCTCGCCCGCCCGGTGCTCCGCCACGCCGAGCGCGTGCTGAGCCATGACGTCGTCCTCCGCGAGCTCGCCGAGCGCCGGGCGAAGGTGTTCGCCGACCTCGTCCCGCTGGTGCCCGGACGCCTCGGGCCGCGTCGCGGGGACCTGCTCACCGGGGTCGTCGACGACGTGGACGCCCTGCTCGACGAGCGGTTGCGGGTCCGCCAGCCGCTCGTGACCGCGGCGATCGTCGGCGCCGGAGCCGCGGTGCTGACCGCCCTCGTCGCCCCGACGGCGGGCGCGGTCGTCCTGCTGGTCGCCGGCTCGGGAGCGCTCGCCTTCGTGCTCGCCCGCCGGGGCACCGCTGCCGCCGAGCCGCTCGTCGTGTCCCGACGTGCCCGCCTCGGCACCCGGGTCGAGGAGCTCGCCGACGGGCTGCGCGAGCTCGAGCAGTGGGGCGCCACGGACCGGGCCCTCACCACCGTCGCCGAGGAGTCCGCCGGGCTGGCCCGGGCCGTACGACGGTCGTCGCGGGCCGTCGCAGCGGGCGCAGCCCTCACCAGCGCGGCCGCCGGGCTGGGCGTGGTCGCCGTGGCGGCCCTCGTCGACCCCGCCGCCACGACGCCCGCCCGCCTGGCCCTCCTGCTGCTCGTGCCGCTGGCCCTCGCAGACGCCACCGGTGGGCTGGCCGACGCGGGTGCCCTCTCGGTGCGCGCCCGTGCCGCCCGCGAGCGCCTGGACCGCCTCGCCGTCACGACCCCGGCGGTCACCGACCCCGCCTCTCCCCTGCCGCTGCCGGACGGACACGCCGTCGAGGTGCGCGGTGCCGAGCTGGGCTGGACCGACCGGCCGGTGCTGGTGATCGACCACCTCGTCCTGCGGCCGGGCGAGCACCTCGGGATCACCGGCCCGTCCGGGTCCGGGAAGTCGACCCTCGCCGCCACGCTCGTCCGCTTCGTCGACCCGGTCAGCGGTGAGGTCCTGCTCGGCGGGACCGACCTGCGGCGACTCGCCCTCGACGACGTACGCAGCCGGGTGGGGCTCGTCGACGACGACCCCCACGTCTTCGCGTCGACGGTCGCGGAGAACGTCCGGCTCGCCCGTCCGGACGCCGACGACGACGCGGTGCGTGCGGCCCTGGACCGGGCCTGCCTGGGCACGTGGGTGGACGCGCTGCCCGCCGGCATCCACACCCACGTCGGTGCCGGTCGCCGCGAGGTGTCCGGCGGCGAGCGCGCGCGCCTGGCGTTGGCACGATCGCTCCTGGCGGACCCGCCGGTGCTCGTGCTCGACGAGCCGACCGCCCACCTCGACGGGCCGACGGCGCGAGCCGTCGCGGACGAGATGCTCGACTCGGCGGCCCGCGTCGGCCGGTCGATCCTGTGGATCACCCACGGCACGGTGGGGCTCGATGCGATGGACCGGGTGGTGCACCTCGACGCGGGGACCGCGTCGGTCAGTCGGCCTGCTCTCGCGGCGAGCGCAGCGGGAGCGTGAACGTGAACGTGCTGCCCTGACCCAGCTCGGAGGCGACCGACAGCGTCCCGCCGTGCGACTCGGCGATCCGCTGCGCGATCGGCAGGCCGAGCCCGGTGCCGGGCACGGACAGCGCGTTGGGGTTGGTGGAGCGGTGGAACGCGGAGAACACGTGCTGCTGGTCGGCGGTCGAGATGCCGATCCCGGTGTCGGTGACCTCGACGCTCACCTCGTCGCTCCCGACCGTCATCGCGACCGACACCGACCCGTCCTCGGGGGTGTACTTCACCGCGTTGTCGACCATGTTGTCGATCACCCGGGCCAGCTCCTCGGGGTCGCCGAAGACCACCACCGGTGTCGCCTCCGGCCGGTCGAAGTGGAGCCCGACCCCGGCCTGCTTGGCACGGATGCTGAGCAGGTCGACGCTGGCCTCGCACAGCTCGGCGAGGTCGACGGCACGGCGGACGGTCTCGCGCCGGCCCTGGATCCGCGAGTAGTGCAGGAGGTTGGCGACGAGGTTGTTGAGCCGGCCTGCGTTGCGGATGATCGCGTCGATCGAGGAGAGGTCGGGGTGCCGGTCGGCGATCAGCTCGGCGTGGCCGAGGATCGCGGTGAGCGGCGTCTTGAGCTCGTGGGAGATCGTCGCGATCAGCTCGCTGCGGTAGCGCGCCAGCTCGCGCAGCTCCTGGACGAGCCGCTGCTCGGTCTCCAGGACCCGGGACGCCCGAACGGTCTGGGCGAGGAGCCGGCTCACCTCGAGCACGGCGTCGGCCTCGTTGGCGGTCACGGAGCGGGCGTGGCGGGCGAATCCCAGCACGAGGTAGCCGACGAGGTCGTCCTGGGACACGAGCGGTGACACGAGAGCGCGGTCGACCCGCATGCCGCGCATCAGCTCCTGCACCCGCGCGGCGCTGCGGGGCAGCTGCGGCGAGGACGGGTCGTCGACGCCGAGCTCGATGAGCACGGGAAGGTCCTCGAGACGGGTGAGGTCCTCGCGGATCTCGGGCACGTCGTGCTCGGCGGTGAAGGCGTACGGCGTCCCCACGCCGAGCTGGCTGCCCTGGGCGTCGGTGGGGAAGGTGCGGACCACGGTCTGCACCGTGCCGAGCGACTCCGCGACCGCCACCACGGCCGCGCCGAGCGTCTGGGACAGGTTCTGCGCGGTCGCGGCGCCGGCCACCGTGGTGAGCATCCGGTCGAGGCGCACCCGGTCGGTGAGGCGCTCCCGCTCCCGGGCGTTGGACAGCGCCACGCCCGCCTGCACCGCGAACATCTCGAGCAGCTCCCGGTCGGCCTCGTCGGGCACCCGCCCGTCGGCCGGGAGGTCGACCGCCATGTTGCCGAGGAGCTCACCGGCCGCCGAGTAGAGCGGGGCGTAGAGGGCGTGCTCGGGGTGCCACGCGTCCGGGTCGCCGGTCGGCTGGAACTCGGGGACCCAGGCCGCCTGCAGCCGCGCGGCCGACATCCGCCCGGCGGGCACGAAGCGGAGGATGCCCCACTTGTCGGCCTCGCGGAACTCGTCGAGGATCTGCTCGGCCGGGGTGCGGCGGTGGAGGATCTGGGCGACCACGTCGGGCGGGCCGGCGACGTGCGTCATCACCAGGACGTCTCCCTCGAGGCGGGCGATCGCGGCCACGCCGTAGCCCAGCACGTCGACGACGCCGTGGGCGATCTCCTCCAGGATCACCTCGGTGTCGGTGGAGGAGTTGACGCGCCGCATCAGCTCGGCCAACCGGCTCAGCGCGCCCTGGCTGCGCGGCATGTCCACCTCCCCACCCAGGCCTGACGGCCGCAACTGCTGCTGGTCCTGCTGGTGCTGCTGGTCCGTCGTCCCCGCGTCGATGCTAGGGCCGTCAGGCCTCGATCACCACAGGAATGATCATCGGACGACGGCGGTGCGCGCGGTTGACCCAGCGACCGACCACACGGCGGACGGTCTGCTGCAGCTGGTAGCTGTCGTTGGTGCCGTCGGCGACAGCGGCGTCGATCGCGTCGATGATGGGCTGGCGGATCTCGTCGAACGTCGACTCGTCCTCGGCGAAGCCGCGGGCGTGGATCTCCGGGCCCGAGACCACCTTGCCGGTCACCGAGTCGACGACCACGATCACGGAGAGGAAGCCCTCCTCCCCCAGGATGCGGCGGTCCTTCATCGACGCCTCGGACACGTCACCGATGGTGGTGCCGTCGACGAAGACGTAGCCGACCTCCACCTTGCCGGTCACCTTCGCGACCCCGTCGACCAGGTCGACCACGACACCGTCCTCGGCGAGCACGACGTTCTGCACGCCGGTGGCACGGGCCAGGTCGGCGTTGGCCCGCATGTGGCGGACCTCGCCGTGCACCGGCATCACGTTGCGCGGCTTGACGATGTTGTAGCAGTAGAGCAGCTCACCGGCGCTGGCGTGGCCGGACACGTGGACGAGGGCGTTGCCCTTGTGCACGACGTTGGCGCCGAGCCGGGACAGCCCGTTGATCACGCGGTAGACCGCGTTCTCGTTGCCCGGGATCAGCGAGCTGGCGAGGACGACGGTGTCGCCCTCCTCGAGGTGCACGAAGTTGTGGCTGCGCTGGGCGATGCGGCTCAGCGCCGACATCGGCTCGCCCTGCGACCCCGTCGAGATGAGCACCTGCTTGTGGGGCGGCAGGTCCGCGAGCTCCTTGGCCTCGACCATCACGCCGGGCGGCACGGTGAGGTAGCCGAGCTCCTGCGCGATGGCCATGTTGCGCACCATCGAACGGCCGACGTAGCCGACCTTGCGACCGTGGGCGACCGCGGCGTCGAGCACCTGCTGGACGCGGTGCACGTGGGAGGCGAAGCAGGCCACGATGATGCGCTGGTCGCTCTTGGCGAAGACGCGCTCGAGGACCGGGGAGATGTCCTTCTCCGAGGTGGTGAAGCCCGGCACCTCGGCGTTGGTGGAGTCGGTGAGGAAGAGGTCGACGCCCTCGTCGCCGAGGCGCGCGAACTCGTTCAGGTCGGTGATCCGACCGTCGAGCGGGAGCTGGTCCATCTTGAAGTCGCCGGTGTGCAGCACGACGCCGGCACCGGTGCGGATGACGACCGCCAGCGCGTCGGGGATCGAGTGGTTGACCGCGACGAACTCGAGGACGAACGGGCCGAAGGTGATCGTCTGGCCCTCGGCCACCTCGTAGTGGACCGTCTCCTTGAGGCGGTGCTCGCGGAGCTTGGAGCCGAGCAGGGCCAGGGTCAGCTTGGACCCGACGAGCGGGATGTCGCCGCGCTCGCGCAGCAGGTAGGGCGTGGCGCCGATGTGGTCCTCGTGGCCATGGGTCAGCACCAGCGCCTCGACGGCGTCGAGGCGGTCCCGGATCGGCTCGAAGTCGGGAAGGATCAGGTCGACGCCCGGGTGGTGGTCCTCGGGGAACAGC
Source organism: Nocardioides sp. Soil_C_8 (assembly GCF_057656315.1). Classification (NCBI taxonomy): domain Bacteria; kingdom Bacillati; phylum Actinomycetota; class Actinomycetes; order Propionibacteriales; family Nocardioidaceae; genus Nocardioides; species Nocardioides sp. Soil_C_8. The sequence goes on along the minus strand of NZ_JBDGKQ010000003.1, from coordinate 248,323 downwards.
ACGCCGCAGTCGACGAGCAGCAGGCGGCCGTCGTACTCGAACGCGGTCATGTTGCGTCCCACCTCGCCCAGCCCACCGAGCGGGATGACCCGGAGGCCTCCGGCCGGGAGGGGGGCGGGCGCGCTCAGGTCGGGATGGGGATGGCTCAAGGTGATCCTCGGGTTCGTTGTCAGTGGTTCAGATGAGGCCGGCGGCGGCCAGGCCCGTGCGGAGCGCTGCGACCTCGTGGTCGTCCAGCGCGACGAGCGGGCCGCGCACGCGGCGGTTGTCGAGCACCCCGAGCAGCTCGAGGGCTGCCTTGGCGGTGGTGGCTCCGTAGTTGGGGACGCCCATGACGGCGTCGAAGGCCGGGACGAGCGTCGTGTGGATGCGCAGGGCCTCGGCGTGGTCGCCGCGGACCCAGGCGTCGATCATCGACGCCAGCTGGTCGCCCGCGGCGTGGGCCACGACCGAGACGAGCCCCACGCCGCCGTAGGCGAGGTAGCCCAGGGTGGCGACGTCGTCGCCGGAGTAGACGGAGTAGCCCATCTCCACGAGCTGGGCCGTGCGCGGCAACAGGCCGGTGGCGTCCTTGACCGAGGTGACGTGGTCGTAGCGTCGCATCGCCTCGTAGGTGTCGAGCTCGATGAGGCTGGCCGTGCGCCCGGGCACGTCGTAGAGCATGACGGGCAGGTCGGTCGCCTCCGCCACCGAGGTGAAGTGGTGGCGCAGGCCGACCTGGCCGGGCTTGTTGTAGTAGGGGCTGACGAGCAGGACGCCGTCGACGCCGACCTTCTCCGCCTGGCGCGCCAGCTCCACCGAGTGGGCCGTGGCGTTGGTGCCGACGCCCGCGATGACGCTCGCCCGGTCGCCCACCGCGTCGTGGACGGCGCGGAGGATCTCGCCGTCCTCGGCCACCGAGGTGGTCGGGCTCTCCCCGGTCGTGCCGCTGACGACGACGCCGTCGTTGCCGTGCTCGACGAGGTGCGCCGCGATCCGCGCGGTGCCCTCGAGGTCGACGCTGCCGTCCTCGTGGAACGCGGTGGCCATCGCGGTGAGGAGGCGGCCGAACGGGACAGCGGAGCTCATGACCGAAGGTTATCGCCCATCGGTCCTGCCACCGTCGTCGCCGAGCCGCGGACCGGTGTCGGACGCGTGGTCTACGGTCAGCGGATGGCGTACGACGAGGTGCTGGCGCAGCGGATCCACGATCTGCTCGACGGCGAGCCGGGAGTGACGTCGAAGAGGATGTTCGGCGGTCTCGGCTTCATGGTCGACGGACACATGGCGGTCGCCGCGGGCAGCGGTGGCGCGCTGATGGTGCGCGCCGACCCGGCCGACGGCGAGCGGTGGATCGACGGCCAGGGCGTGAATCCGATGGAGATGCGCGGCCGGCCCATGACAGGGTGGCTGCTCGTCGCCGCGGAGGCGGTCGTCGACGACGAGCAGCTCCGGCTCTGGGTCGACCGCGGCGTGGGACACGTCCGCACCCTGCCTCCCAAGGAGAAGTAGTGCTCGACCTCGTGCTCCCCGAGGGGCTCGCCCCGGCACAGCGCTCCACGATCGCCTCGCTCGCCGAGCGCAACCACGCCGCGCACGGCGACGACCTGCTCGGGCTCGTGCTCAGCGGGTCCGCCGCCCGCGACCTCGCCACCGAGCACTCCGACCTCGACGTCATCGTCGTGCTGACCGACGAGGCGGCCGCCGGGCGTTCGACCGCCAAGTCCCGTGAGGTCGACGAGATCGTGGACTCCTGGTCCGAGCTGCAGGCCGTCGGCGCCTTCGGCACCGAGGACTGGTGGTACCGCTGGTCCTACGCCTGGGCCCCGGTCCTGCTCGACCGCACCGGCGGCCAGGTCACGGATGCGGTGCTCCGCCAGGCGACCCTGTCCCCGACGGAGGCTGACGGCGTCCTCATCGACCACGACCGGCTCGACGGCTGGCTCAACTTCGCCTACCGCGCGCTGAAGGGCGACCGTGACGGCCGCCCGCTGGAGACGAGGCTCGACGCGGCCGAGTCGGTGCCGTGGCTGCTCGACGTGCTGTTCGCGATGGCCGGCCGGGTGCGGCCCTACAACAAGTACCTCGCCTGGGAGCTGCGCACCCACCCGCTCGACGGCTGGCCGGCCGACGACCTGCTCGGGCTCGTCGAGCGCACGCTAGACGGTGACGTCAGCGCGATCCGCGAGACCTTCGCCCGGGTGCGCCCGGCGTGCTCGTCGTACGACGCCTCGCGCGGGCACACGCGCACGACCGACATGGTCGAGGGGTGGGGCGAGGAGCTGCGGCTGTTCGAGCCTCGCTAGCGGACGACGAGGCGGAAGCGCATCCGCGCACTGGCGCCCGGGCCTGACAGTGACGCCGTGAAGTGCGTCAGCCCGGCGTCGCGCACGGTGCCGCGCACCAGGATGCGGTCGCCCCTCACCTGCCACCTCAGGCCCCTCGGGAGCCGCCGGTCGACCCGCGCCTCGACGACCGGGCCGGTGAAGCGGATGGTCGCCCGGTAGGCCCGGCCCATGTGCGCCCGAGGCAGCCGGGTGGTGACGAACGCCGGCCGCTGCGCCGGCGTCGCGACCCCGGGTGCCGCGCCTACGGTCGTGGGCGACGTCGGGAGCGGGGCCGGGAGCGGAGTCGGTGTCGGGGCGGTCGCGGGCGCCGGGCTGGACGTCGGCGTCTGGGGCGGCGTACCCGTCGTGGTCGAGGTCGCCAGGGTGAGGGTGTAGGGGCCGAGGGAGCCGTAGTCGTCGTAGCGACCGGCCTCGCCCGGGTCGCCGGAACCCACCCCGTCGACCAGGACCGTCCAGGTCCCGGCGGAGGTCCCCAGGTCGGCGGTCCACGTGGCCGACATCGAGGCGTCGCTGGCGGTCTCGGCGACCGGATCGACGGTCGCGACGGGAACGCCCCGCGGATCGAGGACGGTGAGCCCCACGTCGAGGTCGGAGGAACCGGCGAGTCCGCCGACGGCGACCGTCGTGGCGCCGACGCCGATGAAGGAGAACGCGTCGACGTCGGTGCGCGAGGTGATCGTCCCCGTCGTGGTGCCTGGGGCGATCGGGGTGGCGGCCGATGCCGACGCAGCGTGGTCGTCGGCCAGCACGGGAGCGGTCCGGGCGATGACGGCGACGTCGTCCTCGAGGTTGTCGGCGTCGGGGTAGGCGCCGCTGGACCACTGCGAGGCGCGCCTGCCGTAGGAGGCGCCCATGATCGGAGCCCAGCCCCGGGCCCCGGTGTAGTAGGAGGCCGTGCTGGTGCCGTCGTGGCTGAGCCCGAAGGTGTGGCCGACCTCGTGGCTGACGACCTGGCCGACGTTGAGGCCGCTCGTCCCGGCGCCGTCGGTGAAGGCCCACGCCGGCTGGTAGGCGCTCGCCCCGACTGCGCCCAGCACGCCGACGTACGCGGCTCCACCGCACCCGCAACCGGAGCCGACGACGTTCGTGGACGTGACCACGACGGGCACCCCGTAGGTCTGGTCGCTGCTGCTGGTCCGGGTCAGCGCGGACGGGGCGGGCTCGCGGGTCGTCACGTTGACGTCGAACGGGGCGAAGTCCTCGGCGACGGACTGCCACGCCAAGAAGACCTGGGTGCGCTCGGTGTCGCTGAACGTCGTGGTGTCGCCGTCGACGGAGTAGGCCGGGGAGACGACCTCCCGACCACCGTCCCAGTGGGTGCCGACGTAGGTGGCTCCGTCGAAGTCGAGGAAGACCGTGCGGTCGGAACCCGGCCGCGACGACAGGTCGAAGACGTCGGTGGGCACGTCCTGCGTGGTGGCCGCTGCGGTGTCCCGGTGCCGCGCGGGCACGGCGTCGTCGACGACGAAGACGCGACCGCACTCGTCCAGCCAGGACGTGTCGTCGCCGGCGAGGTGGGTGAGCTCCTCGCGAGTCAGGTCGTTGTGACCTCGCACCTCCGAGGCGCTCAGGCCGTGGTCGAGCGCGGCGCCGAGACGCGTCGGACGGTCGACCGAGGTCTCCACGCAGCTCGCGCCGGTCACGTCCGCCTGGCCGGCCGCTGCCGGGCCGCCCGAGAGCGCGCCCAGGCCGATGGCCGACGCCACCAGGACGCGGCTGAGGAGGGCGCGATGACGGAGTCGCACGAGGGTGTCCTTGCAGAGGGAGTGGGCTCCCCGACCGGGGAGTCCTCACTTCCTATCGCCCGGATCTCCACGCCTGGAGCACCCTTCGGCAACAGGACCTCCTCAGTGCCGTGTGCCCCGGATCACCGGGAGCACGTGGTGCTCGAGCATCGGCGCGAGGTCGTCGGGAGGGTCGTGCAGCGGGGTCCAGCGCACCTCGGCGATCTCGGCGGACGCGACCGGGTCGGCGTCGGACTCCACCCAGAAAACGGTCGAGTGCAGCGAGTGGCCGGGTTCGTTGGCCGCCTCGGAGAGGAACTCCCCCAGCAAGATGGCCGACTCGATCTCCAGACCGACCTCTTCGTAGGTCTCCCGCAGTGCGGCGTCGCGCGCCGACTCACCGGGCTCCAGCTTGCCGCCGACCAGCATGAACCGCTCGGTCCCCCGCTTGCGGACCGTCAGCACGTGCCCGTCGCGCACGAGCGCGACGGCCGCGACCACGATGTGCCTGTCCCGGTCGACCTCCATGGGCCGAGGATCGCAGGTCACCCCGGACAGCACGCAGCCACCCTGACCGGGGCTTACCCGGCGGGTGGCTGCGTGATGCTGCTCGCTGGTCCGTCAGCCGCCTCTCGGCGATGGGCCGCTCGTAGCGGCAGGTGGTGAGGCCCGGGGGCATGATGCGGAGCCAGCTGCCCTCCACAACGGTGACCCGGCCGGGTTCATTCCCGATGGTCGCGTGTGGTCTGCACCACCACCGCCGCACGTGTGCGAGAAGTCGGCCGGCGGGTCGGCCGGAAGATGGTCACGACCCCAGCGCCCGGCGGACGGCGTCGAGGGCCTCGGCGTCCGAGAGCCCGAGGCCGCGCACGGAGGCGACGTACGACGACGCGGCCTCGCGCAGCGACCGCTGCACGCCCGACCCGGCGACGAAGGTGCCGGCCCGGCCACGCGTCTCGACGACGCCGAGCGCCTCGAGCTCCTTGTAGGCGCGGGCCACGGTGCCGGGCGCGAGGCCGAGGTCGTCGGCGAGGGCCCGCACCGGCGGCAGCCGGAAGCCCGGGTCGAGGGTGCCGGCGTCGACCTGGGCCCGGATGCCGTCACGCACCTGCTCGAACGGAGGGACACCGGAGGACGGGTCGACGGCGAGCCTCACGCGGCCGGGTCCATCCGCTCCAGCCACACCCGCTCGTAGCCGTCGAAGGCCTCGCGCCGGGTCTCCACCCACTCCCCGGCGGGGAACTGCGGGTAGTGGACGTCGCCCTCGGGCTCGAGGTCGACCTCTGTCAGCACCTGGTGCGTGGCGTGCGGCAGCAGGGCGGCGTAGACCTCTCCCCCGCCCGCGACCATGAGGTCGCCGGGCTGCGACCCGGCCAGACCGAGCGCCTCCTCGACCGTGTGGGCGACGAGCACGCCGTCGTGGCTCCAGTCGGCGTGGCGGGTCAGGACGATCGTGGTCCGCCCGGGCAGCGGCCGGCCGATCGACTCGAAGGTGGTGCGGCCCATGAGCAGCGTGTGGCCCCACGTGAGCTCCTTGAACTGCGCCTGCTCACCCGGGAGGCGCCACGGGATGTCGGGGCCGTTGCCGATGACGCGGTTGCGGGCGTGGGCGGCGACGAGGACGATGCGCTGGTCGGGACGGAGCACGGGCCGACCCTATCGATCGCGGCCGGACCCTGTTCGCGGCGTTCTGGCCGTGCCACCGTGGGAGGAACCATCCTGACCCCGGAGGCTCCGATGAGCACCACAGACAGCACGACCTGCCCCGACTGCCACGCCGTCGTGGCCGACCTCGCCGCCCACGAGCGGTGGCACACGCGCCTGGTGGCCGACGTCGCGAAGGCGGTCAGCCAGGCGCTCGAGCGCCGCTAGCGTCCGACGACGCTAGACCGCGATGGGCGCCTTGATGCCCGGGTGGGGGTCGTAGCCCTCGACCGCGATGTGCTCGAGGTCGAAGCCGTCGATCTCGGTGACGGTGGGGTCGAGCACGAGGCGCGGCAGCGGCCGCGGCTCTCGCGAGAGCTGGAGCTTCGCCTGCTCGACGTGGTTGAGGTAGAGGTGGGCGTCGCCCATCGTGTGCACGAAGTCGCCCACCTCCAGCCCGGTCACCTGGGCCACCATGTGCGTCAGCAGCGCGTAGGACGCGATGTTGAACGGGACGCCGAGGAAGGTGTCGGCCGAGCGCTGGTAGAGCTGGCAGGAGAGCCTGCCGTCGGCGACGTAGAACTGGAACAGCGTGTGGCACGGCGGGAGGGCCATGTCGTCGACGTCGGCGACGTTCCACGCCGAGACGATGTGACGGCGCGAGTCGGGGTTGGTGCGGATGCCCTCGACGAGTCGGCTGACCTGGTCGACGTGACGGCCGTCGGGAGTGGGCCACGAGCGCCACTGGTAGCCGTAGACCGGGCCGAGGTCGCCGTTGTCGTCGGCCCACTCGTCCCAGATCGTGATGCCGCGGTCCTGCAGCCACTTCACGTTGGTGTCGCCGCGCAGGAACCACAGCAGCTCGCCGAACACCGAGCGGGTGTGCACCTTCTTGGTGGTGACCAGCGGGAACCCCTCGGAGAGGTCGAAGCGCATCTGGTGGCCGAAGACGCTCAGCGTGCCGGTGCCGGTGCGATCGGTCTTCTCCACTCCCTCGTCGAGGATCCGCTGGAGCAGGTCGAGGTAGGCGCGCACGGGACGACTCTACGACCTGCTACGACCGGGGCACCCGCGCCTCGCCCACGACGCACTCGACGTCGAAGACGAGGTCGGGGCCGTCGCGCCACGGCGCGTCCAGGTCGTCGTACGCCGCCCGCAAGCGGGCTCGCACGTCGTCGGACTGCTCGCGCCACAGGGCGCCGAAGTTGCCGACCGAGGTCAGCCCCGCCCACAGGTCGTCGGGGGCGATGCGCCACTGCCAGGCGTGCGTGCCGGCGTGGGTGACGGCCAGTCCCGCCTCGCCGAGGATGCCGGCGAGCCCGTGCGGCGAGCGCTCGAAGTCGCGCTCCGCCGGCAGCCGCGGTGACGGGGAGCGGGTGGCGCCCGCTGCGTCGAGCAGACCGCTCCACATCACCGCCTGCGGCGGAGGGGTGCTGCCCCAGATCGTCGCGCGCACGGTGCCGCCGGGCGCGGCCACCCGCCGCAGCTCCCGCGCCCCGGCGCGCGGGTCGTCGACGTGGTTGAGAACGAAGGACGCCGTCACCGCCTCGAAGCCGTCGTCGGCCAGGGGCAGGTCGGGCAGACCGCCCACGACCACGTCCGCGCCGAGCGCGGTCGAGGCGAGCGCGGCCATCTCCGGGTCCGGCTCGACCCCGATGGCGTCGTGCCTGGCCTCGCGCGCCGCCAGCACGAGCGCTCCTGTGCCACACCCGACGTCGAGCAGCCGCCCGCCGCTGGGCAGGCCCGAGAGCAGGATCGGTTCGGCGCCGGCGCACAGGCCGGCGAAGCTGCGGGCGTAGGCCTTCGCCACGCCGCTCCAGAGTGCTTCCGCCACGAGGCGCGACCCTAGCGGCCGACGTTGGCAGGTCAGCGCAACCGGACCGTGCCGCCCGCGGGGACCGTGACCGGCGCCTGGCACGTCCACTCGGTCGGGCACGCGACGACCGCCCGACGCCCGGTCTCGGACTGCCGCAGCGTGTCCTCCGACCCTGCGCGACGGGCGGAGTCGACGAGGTGGGCCCATCCCCCGCCGGCCAGCGGCACGCTCTCCACCCACACGTCGTACATGCCGAGGCCGCGGACGGGCGGCGCCACGGGGACCAGGTCGAGGGCGCTCGGTGCCTCGTCGACCGGCCCGACCTCGCCGTCAGCGTCGACCCGCACCACGTCGCCCGAGCGCAGCCGCGCGACCACGGCGGCACGCGACGCACCGTCGGCGAAGTCGGCGACGAACACCTCGACGTCCGGGAGCTCCACCACGACGTCCTGGAGGTGCAGCTCGTCCTCGGCGTACCACGCGACCGGGAGCCGGTTGGCCTCCTCACGGACCTCCGGCGGCTCCGGCTGCGCCGCCCACCACGCCCACCCCGCGGCGAGCAGCGCCACGACAGCGAGCCCGGCGAGGGTGCGACGGGTGCCCCGGCGTCGACGTGCGGCACGCACCCGGCCGGCGCGCTCGAGCCACTCGTCCGGGCCGTCGCGCGGGTCACGGGGTCGTACGGCGTGGGGCACCGGCTCGCCCGGCCGGACGGGGAGCCCGGCCGCCTCCCGCGCCTGTGACCACAGCGTCACGTCGACCTGCTCGTCGCGCACCCGACGCCGCCACGACCGGCGGGCGGCGAGCAGCGTCTCCGCGACCGCGAGCCGCGCGCGGTCGCCCGCGACGCCGTCGTCCTCCAGCCCGCCGACGAGGTCGGCCCAGCGCGCGTCGACGTACGCCGCGAAGTCGGACCGGTCCGTCACGACTCAGGCGCTGAGCGACATCGGTCCGTAGACCTGGCGGTCGTGCTCGAACAGCGTCACCGCGGCGACGCCCTGCTCCGCCAGGTCGGCCCAGATCTCGCCGACCCACGACTCCGCGTCGCCCTGGGTGGCGAAGCGCTGGTCGGAGTGGCCGATCACCTCGACGGCTTCGCCGGACGCGTCCTCGAGCCGCCACCACCACGGCCGCTCGGCGGCCGAGGGCTGGCGGAACGTCGGGGGCTGGCCGGGCAGCATCAGGACTCCCTGACCGACGGGTCGACGAAGGGCGGCTTGACGAGCTGGAAGATCTCCCGGCGGCCACGGATGTCGACGCCGACCTGCGCGTCCTCCGCGACCATGGTCGGGATCAGGGCGAGGCCGATGCCCTTCCTCAACGTCGGGGAGAAGGTGCCGGACGTGATGTCGGCCAGGGGCACGTCGTGGGTGAGGGTGACGCCCATGCCCGGGCGGGGGATGCCGCGCCCGACTGCGACGAGCCCGCGCAGGCGCCGCTTGGGCCCGTCCTCCTTGACCTTCACCACCGCGTCGCGGCCCCAGAAGGTGTTCTTCCTCCACCCGACCGCCCACGACAGCCCCGCCTCGACGGGGTTGGTGGCGAGGCTGATGTCCTGGCCGTGCAGCGGGTAGCCCATCTCGGTGCGGAGCGTGTCCCGGGCGCCGAGGCCGCACGCCGTGATCCCCCACTCCTCGCCCGCGGCCATCAGGTCGTCCCAGAGCCGACCGGCGACCGAGTTGGCGACGACGAGCTCGTAGCCGCGCTCGCCGGTGTAGCCGGTGCGGCACACGACGACGCCGACGCCGGTGTCGCCCAGCTCGGCCTCGACGAAGGACATGTAGTCGTGGCCCGTCGGCATCCCGATCTTCTCGAGCACCTCGTCGGAGCGGGTGCCCTGCACGGCCAGCACGGCGTAGTCCTCGTGGTGGCTGCGCACCTTCACCTCCGGCGGCGCGGCGGCGGCGAGACGCGCCACGACCTCGGCGGTGTTGGCCGCGTTCGGGATCAGCAGCACGTGCTCGAGGTCGTGCCAGTAGGCGATGAGGTCGTCGACGATCCCGCCCGACTCGTCGAGGCAGAGGGTGTACTGCGCCTTGCCGGGCTCGATCTTCGCGAGGTCGTTGGACAGGGTCGCGTTGACGAAGTCCGCGGCGCCCGGGCCGGACACCATCGCCTTGCCGAGGTGGCTCACGTCGAAGATCCCGACGGACTCGCGGACAGCCGTGTGCTCCTTCACGACACCGGTGGGGTACTCCAGCGGCATCGACCACCCGCCGAACTCGGCGAACTTCGCACCGAGGGCCTCGTGACGGTCGTGGAGGGGCGACTGCTTGAGCGATCCGGCCATGTCGCGAACCTACCGCAGCGGTACGCGCGTCAGGCCTCGCCTAACATGCCGCGGGTGACCACCTACGCCCTGCGCAGCGCCAGTCCCGCCAAGACCCGAGCCGACGCCGTCGTCGTGGGAGTGGTCGCCGGCCCCAAGGGCCCGCGGCTGTGCGACGCCGCCGCGGACGTCAGCGCGGCGTACGGCCGCCGCCTGCGCCCGTTCCTCTCCACGATGGGCGTGACCGGCAAGGCCGGCGAGGCGGTCCGGACCCCGTCGCGCGACGAGGTCAACGCGCCCCTCCTGGTCTTCGTCGGGCTCGGCGAGGACCCGACCGACCCCATCGCCGTACGCCGTGCAGCCGGCGTCGCCGCCCGCAACGTCCCCAACGCCGCCTCGGTCGCCCTCGCCCTGCCGAGCGAGACGCCCGAGCTGGTCGCGGCCGTGGTCGAGGGCCACCGTCTCGGGAGCTACACGTTCACCGCCTACAAGTCCGCGAAGTCGGAGACCACCGAGCCCAACGACGTCGTCGTGCTCACCGGCATCGCCCGCCGCGGCGACGCCGTGGCCGCGCTCGAGCGCGCGGAGGTCCTCGCCGACGCCGTCGCACTGACCCGCGACTGGGTCAACACCCCGCCCCGCGACTGCACCCCGCCGCTGCTGGCCGAGCTCGTCACGGCCGCGCACAAGGAGGTCACCAAGGGCCGGGGTGCGCCGAAGGTGAAGCTCGAGGTGTTCGACCACGAGCAGCTCGCCGAGATGGGCTGCGGCGGCATCCTCAGCGTCGGCGACTCCTCCGAGGCGCCGTCGCGCCTGGTGAAGCTGACGTGGGCTCCGCAGGACGCTGTGGCGCACCTCGCGCTGGTCGGCAAGGGCGTCACCTTCGACTCAGGCGGCCTCACCATCAAGCCGTCCTCGAGCATGGTCAACATGAAGGGCGACATGGCCGGCGCGGCCAGCGTCGTGTCCGCCACCCTCGCGATCGCGCGACTCGGCCTGCCGGTCAAGGTGACCGCCTTCGCACCGATGGCCGAGAACATGGTGTCCGGCACCGCCACCCGGCCCGGCGACGTCATCACCATGCACAACGGCACGACGGTGGAGATCGCCAACACCGACGCCGAGGGCCGGATGCTGCTGGGCGACGCGCTGTCGCTCGCGGTGCTGGAGGAGCCCGACCTGCTCGTCGACATCGCCACGCTCACCGGCCACATGCAGCTCGCGCTCGGCGACAAGGTCGGCGCCGTCATGGGCACCGAGGCGGAGGTCGAGGTCGTGCTGGCCGCGGGCCGGGCCGCCGGCGAGCAGCACTGGCCGATGCCCATCCCCGAGGAGATGAAGGAGCGCATCGGCTCCTCCAAGGTCGCCGACCTGCTCCAGCACGACTGGGTGCGCTGGGGTGGCGGCCTGTACGCCTCGGCGTTCCTGCGCGAGTTCACCGGTGGGCTGCCGTGGGCGCACCTCGACATCGCCGGCAAGGAGATGAACCTCGGCGGCGCCTACGGCCACGTGCCGGCGGGCGCGACCGGCTTCGGGGTCACCACGCTGGTCGAGGTCGCGCGCTCGCTCGCCGAGGTCCGGCCCGAGGCCTGACGCTTTCGGTGGCGGCTGCCGCCCGACGCGTCCTAGATGCCGCCGGCCTTCTTGCGCCGGTTGTAGTCGCGCATCCGCTGCGGCACGCCGACCACCGCGGCGTCGTACGACGGCACGCGGTGCCGGTTGGCGAAGTCGTGCGCCCACTTCACGCTCGGCACGCGCCGGCGGGTCCACTCGCCGTCGTGGGCGACCAGCAGGAGGGTCACGTCGTTGACCGCCGTGCGCGGCTCGACGAACCCCTCGACACCCTGCCGGGTGGCGACGAAGCCCTCGAGGTGTCGGACGTCCTCGCTGTCAGAGGCACGCACGCGCGTCGAGCCGGTGCGGGTGGCGTCCCGCGCCGGACCACTGGTGCGTCCCTTGCGGCGGAATCGGTCGAACAGGCCCATGGCGCACATTCTGCCGGGAGGTTCCGCATCGTGCGCGCGGATCGCCGGTTCGGCCCGGCAGACCCGGTGTGGACAGCGTCGTGAAGAGTGCAAAGATGGACGCGCCCCGAGGTGGTCGGTGCGAGTCGAGCGTGTGGAGGAAGTCAGTGGCGGACGGTGAGTTCGACGTCCTCGTCCTCGGGGCCGGATCGGGCGGCTACGCCTGTGCCCTGCGAGCGGCCCAGCTGGGCCTGAGCGTCGGCCTGGTCGAGAAGGGCAACCTCGGCGGCACCTGCCTCCACGTGGGCTGCATCCCGACCAAGGCCCTCCTGCACGCAGCGGAGGTCGCCGACTCGACCCGCGAGGCCGCGCAGTTCGGCGTCACCGCCACCCTCGACGGCATCGACATGGCCGGCGTCAACGCCTACAAGGACAAGGTCGTCGACCGGCTCTTCAAGGGCCTCACCGGCCTCATCAAGTCGCGCGGCATCACCGTCATCCAGGGCGCGGGCACGCTGACGGGTCCCCGTGAGGTGACCGTGGACGGCACCGCCTACACCGGCAGGGCCGTCGTGCTGGCCTCCGGCTCCTACAGCAAGTCGCTGCCCGGCCTCGAGGTCGACGGCGAGAAGGTCATCACCTCCGAGCACGCGTTGCGCCTCGACCGGGTCCCCGCGTCCGCCATCGTGCTGGGCGGCGGCGTGATCGGTTGCGAGTTCGCCAGCGTCTGGAAGTCGTTCGGCGCCGACGTGACGATCGTCGAGGCCCTCCCCCGGCTCGTCGCCGCGGAGGACGAGGCCTCGTCCAAGGCGCTCGAGCGCGCGTTCCGCAAGCGGAAGATCAACTTCCTCACCGGCACCCCGTTCCAGAGCGTCAAGACCACCGACACCGGCGTCGCCGTCACCGTCGAGGGCGGTGACGTGATCGAGGCCGAGGTGCTCCTCGTCGCGGTCGGCCGTGGCCCGTCGACGGACGGCCTCGGCTACGCCGAGCAGGGCATCGAGATGGACCGTGGGTTCGTGCTCGCCGACGAGCGGTGCCGCACCAACGTCGAGGGCGTCTACGCCGTCGGCGACATCGTCCCCGGCCTCCAGCTGGCCCACCGCGGCTTCCAGCAGGGCATCTTCGTCGCCGAGGAGATCGCCGGGCTCGACCCACGGCCGGTCGACGACGCCGGCATCCCCCGCGTGACCTACTCCCACCCGGAGATCGCGTCGGTCGGGCTCGACGAGGCGAAGGCCCGCGAGCTCCACGGCGACGCGGTCACCACGCTGACCTACGACCTCGGCGGCAACGGCAAGAGCCAGATCCTCCAGACCCAGGGCTTCGTCAAGCTGGTCGCCCTGGCCGACGGTCCGGTGCTCGGCGTCCACATGGTGGGCGATCGGGTCGGCGAGCTCATCGGCGAGGCCCAGCTCATCTACAACTGGGAGGCACACGCCGACGACGTCGCGCCGCTCGTGCACGCCCACCCCACGCAGAACGAGGCTCTCGGTGAGGCGCACCTGGCGCTGGCCGGCAAGCCGCTCCACGCGCACTCCTGAACCACTCCACAGAATCTCCCCAACCAAGCGAGCGAAGGAACCACATGGCCTCCGAAGTCACCCTCCCCGCACTCGGCGAGTCCGTCACCGAGGGCACCGTCACCCGCTGGCTGAAGCAGGTCGGTGACACGGTCGCCGTCGACGAGCCGCTGCTGGAGGTCTCCACCGACAAGGTCGACACCGAGATCCCCTCCCCGGTCGCGGGCACCCTGCTCGAGATCAAGGCCAACGAGGACGACACCGTCGAGGTGGGCGCGGTCCTCGCCGTCGTCGGCGACGAGGGCGAGTCCGCGGGTGACGCCACCGACTCCGCCGAGCCGGAGGCGCAGCCCCAGGACGAGGGCGAGTCGGAGAAGAAGGCCGAGCAGGAGGAACAGGTCGCCGAGGAGACCGGCGAGCTCCCCGCGGGCGACGAGACGCCCGAGTCGGAGAAGGACGACGCCCCGGCGCAGTCCGAGCCCGCCGCCGAGCAGGCCTCGTCCGGTGGATCGTCCTCCGGCGGCGGCTCTTCGTCCGGTGGTGGCGGCGGCACGCCGGTCACGCTGCCGGCGCTGGGTGAGTCCGTCACCGAGGGCACCGTCACCCGCTGGCTCAAGCAGGTCGGCGACGAGGTCGCCGTCGACGAGCCTCTGCTCGAGGTCTCCACCGACAAGGTCGACACCGAGATCCCCTCACCCGTGGCCGGCACGCTCCTGGAGATCAAGGCCGAGGAGGACGAGACGGTCGAGGTCGGCGCCGAGCTCGCGATCATCGGCTCCGGCGACGCCGGCTCCGGTGGGACGTCAGAGCCCCAGTCCGCCGAGGCGCGGCCCAAGGACGAGGAGAACGCCGAGAAGAAGGCCGAGCAGGAGCAGCAGATCGCCGAGGAGAAGGGCGAGCTGCCCGCCGGCGACGAGACCCCGGAGTCGGACAAGCAGGAGTCCGCCGAGCCGCAGCAGGCCGAGCCCGAGGCGAAGGGCGAGGCGCCCTACGCCCCGGCCCCGCAGGGCGAGCCCGAGCCGCAGCGCACCGACGCCGCCGCCCAGGCCCCTGCCTCCTCCGGCTCCGGTTCCGGCTCCGGTTCCGGCTCCGGTTCCGGCTCCACGGAGGGCGGCCGCGACCAGTCGGCGTACGTCACTCCGCTGGTGCGCAAGATGGCCGACCAGCACGGCGTGGACCTCGGCTCGGTGCAGGGCACCGGCGTCGGTGGCCGCATCCGCAAGCAGGACGTCCTCGATGCCGCCGCTGCCGCCCAGCAGGCCGCCTCGGCCCCGGCTGCTGCGGCCGCTCCGGCTGCCGCGCCCGCCGCTGCCGGCGCTCCCCCGGCTGCTGCCGCCCCGTCGTCGGCGTCGCCGTCGCCGCTGCGTGGCACCACCGAGCCGCTCTCGCGCCTGCGCAAGGTGATCGCCTCGCGCATGGTCGAGTCGCTGCAGGAGGCCGCCCAGCTGACGCAGGTCATGGAGGTCGACGTCACCGCGATCGCCCGTCTGCGCGAGGCGTCGAAGGCCGACTTCCTGGCCCGTGAGGGCGTGAAGCTGACCTACCTGCCCTTCTTCGCCAAGGCCGCGATCGACTCGCTCAAGCTGCACCCCAAGCTCAACGCGGCGATCGACACCGACAAGGGCGAGGTGACCTACTACGACCGCGAGAACATCGCGTTCGCCGTGGACACCGAGAAGGGCTTGCTGACGCCGGTCGTCAAGGAGGCCGGTGACCTCTCGATCGCCGGGCTGGCGAAGAAGATCGCCGACGTCGCCGAGCGCACCCGCACCAACAAGATCACCCCGGACGAGCTGTCCGGCGGCACGTTCACCATCACCAACCTCGGCAGCTTCGGGGCGCTCTTCGACACCCCGATCATCAACAAGCCGCAGGTCGCCATCCTCGGCCCCGGTGCCGTGGTGAAGCGTCCCGTCGTGATCGACGACCCGAACCTGGGCGAGACGATCGCGGTGCGCCACATGGTCCACCTGTCGCTGACCTACGACCACCGCCTGGTCGACGGCGCCGACGCGGGCCGCTTCCTCCAGGAGGTCAAGAAGCGCCTCGAGGCCGGCCAGTTCGAGGTCTGAGCAACCGGTCGTCCCGTAACCCGACGACCTGACGTACGACGCCCCGTCCACTCCTGGTGGGCGGGGCGTCGTCGTACGTCCGTCCCACCTGCGGCCGAGCGGTGCATGGCGGGGGCGGTCACCGGATATCCGGTGACTCCCACGACAACGTGGAAGAACCGAGCCACCTGGTGACGCAGATGTTCCATGATCTTCGGGACCCACGACGCCGGTGGCCGGCCCGCCCTCGCACCTGTCGCACGGCGACGCGCTGTGCGTCGGTGTGTGAGCCACCTCCGCCAGCCGTGGAAGGCGAGGGTCGCGCCGCCCATGCGCGTGTCCGGCGGCGGCGCGCCGAGCGGGGCGTCGTCGTACGTCCGTCCCACCCCGCAGCCGCCTCGCGCTGCAATGCCGGGTTGGTGCTTGTACCCACTGGGCTGCACGGGGGTGGGTACAGCACGTAACCCGGCGTCACAGCGGTCGGGGTCACACGAAAATCGGGCGCGCGGTGTCGGTGCCGGCACGTAACGTCTGGTGTTTGTGACGGTGACCGAGACGCAGACCCACACGGCACCGGCGACGACGTCCGCGACCGACGGGCTGCCGCCGGGCCGGGTGCCTGTCGACTGGCGCCGGGTACGCCGTCCGCTGACCTACCTCTGCTTTTCGATGTCGCTGCTCGGCGCCGTCGCCGCGTCCCTCGGCTCGATGGTCGCCGGTCGTCTCGCCGACGGCCCGACCAGCACGCTCCTGACCCTCCTCGCGCTGTGCGTCGTCGGCGGGGCGGTGATCGACACCGTCGCCAAGACGATCTGGGCCACCATCTGCGACCGCGCCGAGGGGAAGCTGCGCTCCGACCTGCTCGACGCCGCGATGGCGCAGCCGTTGTCCGAGCTCTCCGAGCAGGCCGTCGGCGAGGTCCTCGACCGCATCGACGACGACACGTGGGAGGTCGGCCAGCTGATGCGCTGGGGCGTGTGGCAGGCCGCCCGCACCTTCCTCGCCTCGGGCCCGCTGTGGGTCGTCGCCTCCCTGACGTGGTGGCCGGCCGCCTTCCTGTTCCCGCTGACCGCGGTCGTCACCTACCTCGCGATCCGCCGCCTGCTCCCGCAGATCGCGGAGCGCAAGGTCGTCGAGGAGGCGGCCTGGACCGACCACGCCGCGTCCACCGAGGAGGGCGTCGCCGCGCGCGACGACCTCCGCACCTCGCTCGGCCAGGCCCACGTGCTGGGCCGCAACGCACACCTGGCGTCCGTCGTCCACCGCACCCTCGACGCCGTGCTGGCGGTCGAGGTGCGTGTCACGCGTCGCAGCGGGGGGCTGCTCCACGGCGCCCTGGCCGCCGTCGGCGTCGTCGGCGTCGCGCTGGCCATCTCCGGTGACCTGTCGACCGCCCGGCTGGTCACCCTGTTCCTCGTCACGACGATGTTCGTCGGCGGCGTCGACATGCTCGCGCGCCACCTGCCCGACCTCCAGGAGGGATTCGGCGCGGTGCTGCGGCTGCGCGGCATGCTCGCCTCGCCCGCCGAGCCGACCGGTGGCCTGCCCGTGCCGGACGGCCCGCTCGACGTCGAGTTCCGCCACCTCGAGTTCAGCTACGGCACCGGCACCTTCGCGCTCCGCGACGTCGACCTCCTGCTCAGCGCGGGCCACACCTGCGCCCTGGTCGGTCGCACCGGGTCGGGCAAGTCGACCCTCGCCTCCCTCCTCTCCCGGGCCGTCGAGCCGCCCCGGGGCATGGTGTTCCTCGGCGGGGTCGACGTCCTCGACCTCGACCTGCAGCAGCTGCGCTCGGCCGTCGGTGTCGTCACCCAGCGCACCGAGGTCCTCGCCGGCACCCTCGCCGACAACATCACCCTGTTCGACGACGTCCCGCGCGCGGTCGTCGAGGCGGCGGTGGCGGAGCTCGGCCTGACGGAGTGGGTCGCCGGGCTGCCCAGCGGCCTCGACACGGTCCTCGGCCCCGGCGGCACCAGCCTCTCCGCCGGGGAGGAGCAGCTGGTCGCCTTCGCCCGACTCCTCGTGCGCGACGTCAGCGTCGTCGTCCTCGACGAGGCCACCGCACGGATGGACCCCGTGACCGAGGCCCGCGTCGTACGCGCCGCCGACCGGCTGATCTCGGGTCGCACCGGCATCCTCGTCGCCCACCGCCTCTCCACGACCGAGCGCGCCGAGCAGGTCGCCGTCCTCGAGTCCGGCCGGGTGGTGCAGCAGGGCCCGCGCGCTCGCCTCGCCGCGGAGCCCGGCCGGTTCCGCGACCTCCTCGACGCGGCCGCCCACGAGGTGGCGGTCGAGGAGCACCACCACGACGACGCCACCATCGGGTCCGTGCGTCGCAGCACCACTCCCCCGCCGCCGCCCGAGCTCACGCCCACGCCGAGCCTGGCCCGGCAGGTGCTCCACACCATCAGCATGCAGCCGCAGTGGGGACTGGTCGGTGCGTTCCTCTTCCTCGTCTCCTCGCTGACCGGCGCCTTCGGCGCCGTCACCGGCTGGGTGTGGGGCCACATCGTCACCGACCTGCAGTCGGGTGAGCGTCCGGGGTTCCTCGTCCTCGCCCTGGTGGTCTCCCTCCTGATCGGGCCGCTCCTGCTCGCCCAGGCGTTCCGCACCTACCCCCACTGGTGGGTGGAGGTACGCCTCCGCGTGCGCGCGGCCGTGCTGCACGGGCAGACCTCCCAGCGTCGGTTGCTCCGCACCCCGCCCGGCGAGGTCGTCGCCCGCACGATGGACGCCGACCGCCTCGCGCGCTACACCGACCGCTGGGTCGACTTCGTCAACGGCCTGATCATCGCGGCGGTGACCGCCCTGATCGCCCGCACGTGGGTGGCCGGCGCGGTCCTGCTGGCCGTCATGGTCGCGTCCGCCCTCGCCTCGACCCTGGGCCGCCGCGTCGCCGGACGCTCGGCCGCTGCCGCGTCCACCGCGCGCGCGAGGTTCGGGCAGTCGCTCGTGTCCGCGCTCGAGTCGGTGCGCACCGTCAAGCTCGCCGCCGCGACGCCGCAGGTCCACCAGCACCTGCGCGACGTCGACGGCGGCCGGGTGGACGCCGCCGTGCGCGAGCACCGCGTGCAGGCCCTGCTCGAGGGCGTGCCGGTCGTCATGGTCCAGTGCGGCGTCGTCGCCGCATGGGGCGGGCTGCTCGCCGGGCAGTGGGAGCTCGCGACCGCGCTGCTCGTCGCCAACGCCGTCAGCGGGTTCGACTGGTTCGGCCGGGTCGCGGGCACGGTCGTGACCGAGGCCCCCGGCACCCGCGCCTGGATGAGGGCCACCAGCGAGCTCGCCGGCGGTGGCGACCTGATGGACCTCCCGCCCGGTGTCGACCTCGTCCGTGGCACCGGCCCGGAGCCCCCCACCCCCCACCGCGACCCGCTGCGCACCCTGGCGATCCGCGACCTCGCCGCGGTCCACGACGACGGCACGGTCGGCGTCGAGGACGTCGACCTCGACGTGCAGGCGGGTGAGCTCGTCCTGCTGCTCGGCCAGGTCGGGTCGGGCAAGTCGAGCCTGCTGAGCGCACTCGCGGGCCTGGTCACCAGCACCGGGCAGATCCGCTGGAACGGCCATGTCGTCGACGACCCGCAGACCACGCTCCGGCCCGGCCGGGTGGCCCACGTGGCGCAGGTGCCGCGGGTGCTGTCCGGCACGTTCACCGGCAACGTCGCCCTCGACCACGTCGACCGCTCGGTGGTGCCCGCGCTCGAGGCGGCCCGCATGGGACGCGACGTCTCGGAGGCGGGTGGCCCCGACGCCCTCGTCGGCCACCGCGGCGTACGCCTCTCCGGCGGCCAGGTGCAGCGGCTGGCGCTGGCCCGGGCGTTGGCGACCGACGCCGATGTGCTGCTGGCCGACGACGTCTCATCAGCGCTCGACGCCGCGACCGAGATCGAGCTGTGGCAGGCACTGCGCGCCCGCGGCACCGCCGTCATCGGCGCCACCAGCAAGGCGGCGGCGCTCGCTCAGGCCGACCGGGTCGTGGTGCTCGACTCCGGCCGCGTGGTCGACGACGGGCCCTGGCACGAGCTGTCGTCGCGGTGGGCCCACCTGGCCGGCTGAACCACCCGCGGCCACTTGGGCCGCATGGTTGGGTGGGGACATGCGCGTCGTCATCGCTGGTGCCTCGGGCTTCCTCGGGACCCACCTGTCCGAGCACCTGCGCACCCACGGGCACGACGTCACCGCCCTGGTCCGGCGCGAGCCCGGCTCGCCGCAGGAGTCGCGCTGGGACCCGGCCGTCGGCCGCATCGACGCCGCGGTCATCGAGGCTGCCGACGCGGTGGTCAACCTCGCCGGGGCGCCCATCGCCGGCAACCCGCACTCGAGGAAGTGGGCCGACGAGGTGCTGGAGTCGCGGGTCTCGACGACCCGGCTGCTCGCGGAGACCATCGCGAAGTCCGAGCGACCACCGGCCTTCCTCGCCGGCAACGGCATCGCCTGGTACGGCGACCACGGCACGTCGCCGGTCACCGAGGCCACCCCCAGCACTGGCGACGCGTTCCTCACGAAGGTCTCCCACGAGTGGTCCGCAGCGGCCGACCCGGCCCGGGAGGCCGGCGCGCGCGTGTGCGAGCTGCGCACCTCCCCCGTCATGGACCGCACCTCGCCCCCGCTCAAGCAGCTGCGCCTGCTGTTCCAGGTCGGTGGCGGCGCCCGGCTCGGGTCGGGCGAGCAGTTCATGCCGATGATCTCGCTGCGCGACTGGGTCGGCGCGGTGGGCTACCTGATCGAGTCGCGCGACGTCTCCGGCGCCTTCAACCTCTGCTGCCCGAGCACGCCGACCAACGCCGAGTTCACCCGGGCGCTGGCGGCCGCGGTGCGCCGCAAGGCCTTCCTCGCCGTCCCCGCACCGCTGATGAGGCTGGCTGCCGGCGACCTCGCGCCCGAGGTGCTCGGCTCGGTCAACGCCCAGCCGGCGGCGCTCGAGCGGGCCGGCTACGACTTCGAGGACGAGGACGTGCGCGAGGTGCTGGCCACCGCGCTGTCCTGACCGCGCACCTCGGCGACCAGCCACGTCCCGCGCTCGCGCACCAGCACCACGCGCCGCGTCGACGGCCGGCCGACCGGCAACGCGACCGGGGCCCCGGATCCGACGGCCTCCGCACCCACGACGCGGTCGGTGACCACGACCTCCAGCCGGTCCGGCGAGCGGTCCGCGACACGCAGGGCCAGCACCTGTGTCGCCATGCCATCGACCCGGAGCCCGCGCCGGCGGTAGTCGCGCAGCAGGCGGACGTCGGCCGCTCCCGCCCCGGACCCGTCGGCGTACAGCTCTTCGAGCCCTCCGGCGTCGCCGGCGGCCCAAGCCGCGGACCGGCGCTCGTCCCACGCCGCCAGCACGGCAGCCGCCCCGGAGCGTGCGGGCTGCTCGGCGGATGCCGGCGCGGCCGGGACGGTCGATCGTGGGCGCGGCGCGGGGTCGGGTCGTGCCACGACCACCACGAGCACTGCCACCACCAGGGCGCAGGCGGCGGCGGTCAGCCCGGGGAGGAGTCGTCGCGGGTCCACCCCGCCACCCTCGCCGATCCGCCGGGCGGCCGCTGGCGTCATCCACAGGCCGTCGGCCCACCCCACCCGCGGCGGTGTCGGTGACCCAGCGGCGTACGCTCGGGGACATGTCGTCGGACCAGATCACCACGCACCCGCTCGACGTCGAGGTCGCCGGACTCGGCGACGACGCCGTCGACTACCTGGCCGCGTGGGACCTGCAGCGACACGTGCACGAGGAGGTCGTCGCGGGCTCACGGCCCGACACCGTCCTGCTGCTGGAGCACCCGCCCGTCTTCACCGCCGGCAAGCGCACCGACCCCCACGAGCGGCCGCTCGACCCCGGCGGCGCGGCGGTGATCGACGTCGACCGCGGCGGCAAGATCACCTTCCACGGCCCGGGCCAGCTGGTCGGCTACCCGATCGTCGGGCTGCCCGACCACGTCAAGGTCGTCGACTACGTGCGCCGCGTCGAGGAGGCGCTGATCGCGGTCTGCGCCGACTTCGGCGTCACCACCGCCCGCATCCCCGGCCGCAGCGGCGTGTGGCTGCGGGAGGACGAGCGCGGGCCCGAGCGCAAGATCGCGGCGATCGGCATCCGCGTCAGCCGCGGCGTGACCATGCACGGCTTCGCGCTGAACTGTGACGTCGACCTGGGCTGGTACGACCGCTTCGTCCCGTGCGGGATCGCCGACGCCGGTGTCACCTCGCTCTCGCAGGAGCTGGGTCGCGACGTCACGGTCGAGGACGTGCTGCCGAACGTGCGGCGCCACCTGGCGACGTACCTGTCGTGGCAGCCCTACGACGCCACGCCCGACTACGACGCGCGCCCCGAGCCGGGCCGCGGCCCCCGCATCGAGCTGGTCAGGCCCGGCGCACCGGCCTGAGCACGGCCACCGGGATCACGCGACCTGCCTTGGCCTCGTAGCGCGCCACTCCCGGCGCGCGGGCCAGCACCACGTCGCGCCACACCCGGTCGCGCTCGGCGCCGTGCAGCTCGACCACCTCGACGTCCTGCGCCTCCCGCCCGATCTCGACCTGCGCACGCGGCGTGTGCCGCAGGTTGCGGAACCAGTCGGGATCCCGGGGCGAGCCGCTGCCGGTGCCCCACACCAGGTAGCCGCCGTCGTGCTCGAGGTAGCGCACCATCGTCGACCGGGGCAGGCCGGTACGGCGCCCGGGCGAGGTGATCATGAGCACGGTCGTGTCGCCGAAGGCGTCGAGTCGCCCGCCTGCCGCCCGGTGCAGGAAGACGCCGATCCTGTTGCCCGTCGCCGCGAGGCGACGTCGTGACGTGCCCACCTGCTCAGCGTCCACCCGCCGGCGGCCGTGGTCAACGCGTACGTACCGGCGACCGGTCAGCCCCGCCGGTCCTCCCCGAACCGCTCGTGCGAGTGGTGCTCCTCCGCGAGCCGTCGCAGCGTCGTGAGCACGGTCGCGAAGACGACCTGCCCCACGACCATCTCCTCCAGCAGGCCGATGCGGTCCTTCCCGTCGTCGAGGTTGGCGATCTCGTGGCGCGCCAGCTGGTCGGCCATCGCGACGTAGGGCGCGATCTCGGCCGGGCCCCGCGGATGGGTGTCGAACCCGGCCACCAGCTCCAGCGTCGCCGCCAGGTTGTCGCGGTCGACCGAGTCCTCGCGCACCCGGTCCCAGCCCGCCTGCTCGATGATCGCGTCGGCGATCGCCCGCGCCGGCTCCCGGCCCGCCCCGGGCGGCGGGGGCGTCGGCGCCAGCGCGTCGGCAGCGACCGCGAAGAGGTCGTGCACGGTGCCCCGTGTCTCCGTGGCCGCGACCAGGCGCTTGAGGCCCTCGACCGGCACGTCCCCCACCTCGCGGAGGATCCGGAGCAGCTCGAGGCGTCGTACGTGCGGATCGCCGTACTCGGTGAGCCGCGGCGTGCGCTTGTCGCCCTCGGGCAGCAGGCCCTCGCGCAGGTAGTACTTGATCGTCGGCACCGGCACCCCGGTCTGCTCCGAGAGCTCGGAGATCCGCACGGCCACCCCCTTGACGTCGGCGTGTAGATAGTGTCACTGTCGTAGACGACAGTATAACTATCCAAGGGAGGATCCATGGCCGACCCGACCACCCGGCGTGTCCCCCGCGCCTACGCCTCCGCCCGAGGTCGTACGCCGTCCGGCGTGCGCGGCGGGCAGTACGTCGCCGACCTCCAGGCGGACGACATCGTCCTGTTCGTCATCGGGATGCGCATCAACCGGCTGCGCAAGGTCCGCAGCTGGTGGCCGGCCTTCGTCGCCATGCCCCGGATGCTAAGCGAGCTCGCGCGGGCCGACCGCGGCCTCCTCGGCGTCCACACCTTCTGGGCCGGCCGCGTCTTCCTCACCGTCCAGTACTGGCGCAGCGCCGAGGAGCTCGGCGCCTTCGCGCGCGACGCCTCGATGTCGCACGCGCCGGCCTGGGGCGCCTTCAACAAGCGCGCGGCCGCCACCGGCGACGTCGGCATCTTCCACGAGACGTACGTCGTGCCGAAGGACCGGATCGAGTCCCTCTACGGCAACATGCCCGAGTTCGGCCTGGCGCGGGCGGTCGGTTCCCTCGAGCGGGGGTCCGGCCACCTCACGAGCGCCCACGAGCGCCTCGACAGCACGCAGCCGGACTACGTCGACGCCCCGGCCTGAGCGGGGCGGAGGCTGATTGGGGGCGCTCGGCGCCCCGTCGTAGAGTGGCGGGTGTGACGACTGCTCCCGCACCCGAAGGACGCAAGCTTCTCCGACTGGAGATCCGCAACGCGGAGACCCCGATCGAACGCAAGCCGGAGTGGATCAAGACCCGGGCCAAGATGGGCCCTGAGTACACCTCCCTGCAGAACCTCGTGAAGTCCGAGGGGCTCCACACGGTCTGCCAGGAGGCCGGCTGCCCCAACATCTTCGAGTGCTGGGAGGACCGCGAGGCGACCTTCCTCATCGGCGGCGACCAGTGCACGCGCCGGTGCGACTTCTGCCAGATCGACACCGGCAAGCCGCAGCCGCTCGACCGTGACGAGCCGCGCCGCGTCGCCGAGTCGGTGCAGAAGATGCAGCTCCGCTACGCCACCATCACCGGTGTCGCTCGCGACGACCTCCCCGACGGCGGCGCCTGGCTCTACGCCGAGACGGTCCGCGCGATCCACGAGCTCAACCCCGGCACCGGCGTCGAGAACCTCATCCCCGACTTCAACGGCAAGCCCGACCTCCTCCAGGAGGTCTTCGAGTCGCGTCCCGAGGTCCTCGCCCACAACGTCGAGACGGTCCCCCGGATCTTCAAGCGGATCCGCCCGGCGTTCCGCTACGACCGCTCGCTCGACGTCATCACGCAGGCCCGCGACTTCGGTCTGGTGACCAAGTCCAACCTGATCCTCGGCATGGGTGAGACCCGCGAGGAGGTCAGCCAGGCGCTGCGCGACCTCCACGAGGCCGGCTGCGAGCTGATCACCATCACCCAGTACCTCCGCCCCTCCCCGCGCCACCACCCCGTGGAGCGGTGGGTCAAGCCGGAGGAGTTCGTCGAGCTCAAGGCCGAGGCCGACGAGATCGGCTTCGCCGGAGCGCTCTCCGGGCCGCTGGTCCGCTCGTCCTACCGCGCCGGCCGGCTGTACGGTCAGGCGATGGACGCGCGCGCCGCCGCGACCGCCTGACCCGCACCACCCCTGCACCCAGCACCTGTTGAACACCTGACCGGACAAGGCCACACGATGTCGACCCCCGCCACCACGCCCAGCTCGCGCCGCGGGCAGATCATGCAGACCTACCAGATGGCCAAGCGGAGCGACCCCCGCATCGGCCTGATCGTGATGGGCGTCTTCGTGCTCGGCGCCGCCCTGGGCTTCGCGCTCATGTGGGTGCTTCCCGGTGAGGGCCTGCTCGGGTGGATCCTCTCGGTCGTCGGCGCGCTCCTGATCGGCACGCTCTGCGCGCTGCTCGTCTTCGGTCGCCGCGCCCAGAGCGCGGCGTACACCCAGATGGAGGGCCAGCCGGCCGCCGGTGCGGGTGCCCTGCAGATGCTCCGCCGCGGCTGGAAGGTCGACCCGGTCGTCGGCTTCACCAAGCAGCAGGACGTCGTGCACCGCGTCGTCGGCCCGCCCGGGATCGTCCTGGTCGGCGAGGGCTCGAGCCCCAGCCGGGTCAAGCAGCTGCTCGCGACGGAGCGCAAGAAGCACGAGCGCGTGGCCTACGGGGTCCCGATCCACGAGGTCGTCTGCGGCCGCGGCGAGGGCGAGGTCCCGCTGCCCAAGCTCGTGAAGCACGTCCAGAAGCTCGGCCGCAACGTCAAGCCCGCCGAGATGACCGACATCCTCCAGCGCCTCAAGGCCCTCGACGCCCAGCGCGGCAAGCTGCCGCTGCCCAAGGGGCCGATCCCGACCTCCATGAAGGGGATGCGCTCACAGCAGCGCGGTCGCTGACCGCACTGCTGCTCGCCACGGCTGCCGGCGTCAGTGACGCAGCGGCCTCAGGTGGTTCTTGACGATGTAGGCGCCGACCTTCCGCCCGAGCGCCTTTCCCATCTCGGTCGAGAAGCGGAAGTGGATCCCGGCCCGCACGCGCGAGTCGGCGTTCTCGTCCGCTGCCTGGGTGAAGGTCTCGAACGAGCGCACCGGGTTCGCCGGCAGCGCTGTCGTGGAGCCCATCGAGAACGGCACGTGGTCGGTGCCGAAGGCCCTCTTGAGCGCCTCCGCCGCCCCGGCACCGAGGACGCTGTGCGTCGACGGGTAGTCCTGGACCGGCGGGGTCTCCAGGTAGCTCAGCCACGCCGGATCGGCGACCGTGCGGCGGTTGCCGTCGGTGTCGCCTGCCCGGATCGCGGTGTACGGGCGCCAGAAGTCCCAGTGGAACTTCGAGTCCCAGCCCGCGACGTAGCTGTCGTACAGGGACATGTCCATGAGCGCGAACATGCGCGCCGCGCGCCACAGCTCCAGGTGCTCGCTCGTCGTGGTGACGCGGGCGATGCGGGGCCAGCCGATCTCCGACGACTCGTACCACCAGCTGGCGTAGTTGCTCTGGTCAGCGGTGCGGGTCGTGCTGCCGAGGGCACCGACCGACTTCACCTCGTCGTACGCCCGGGCGTAGCCGCGGCTCCTCAGCGACGGGGGCGGCGGCACCCGGAACTGGTCGGGCGACGTCAGCCCGAAGGGCGTCGCGTAGCGGAAGTCCTCGGCGAAGGTGAAGGGGTACGGCGGGACGAACTGGTAGTCGCCGGGCTCGGTGCCCGGCACGTACGTCGAGCTGAAGAGGTCGACGTCCGTGCCGTCGCCCTCCCGCAGCGCCACGATGGCCGCCGCAGCCGCTGCGCCGAGGGTCAGGGCACTCGTCTTCGCGGGGCCGTCGGGCACGGTGGCGAGCCAGGGCGCCAGCTCGGCGTCCAGCGTCGCCCGCTGGGCGGGATACACGGTGGCGAGCACGTCGTGCGCCGCGGCGGCCGCGGCCACGACCGGGTCCGCGCCGTACGACCGGCCGAAGTAGGCGTACTGCTCGTAGCGCGGCCTGATGGCGTTGAGCGCGTCGTGCATCGCGATGTGCGCCATCGCTTGGTGCCGCGCACCCAGGAAGGAGACGAAACCGTCGTCCGTCATCCCCGCCTCGAACGCGATGCGGCTCCAGTCGACGACGACGTCGCTGCTGGTCGTGGTCGGGTGGTGGTGGTGGTAGGTGGTGGTGGGGGCGAGGGCGTCCTGCGAGCCCCCGTCATCGGTCGCTTCGGCGTTGCCGCCGAGTGCGAGGAGCGCGAGCAGCACGACGAGCGCGGTCGCGGCGGCCGATGCCGTCCGCCGACCCGCGCGCCCTGCCGGCGCCGCAAGAACATGTCTGCTCGAGGTTGTCGTCATCGGTCCTCCTCAGAGAGTTCCGACAGCCCGAAGGTCCCCCGTGGCCAGCCCTCGACGCTACGCCGGGCGGCGGGCGCACGCGCGGACCTGACTAGTCCTGACTAGACCGCGACGGTGCGGGTGCCGGCGGCGACGTCGTGGAGGCCACGGCCGTCGAAGGTCAGCAGCGGCGGCACGAGGAGCGCGACGAGCACAGAGCGGCCGAGCGCCCGCAGCAGCGAGACCGGGCGGCCGGAGCCGTCGTTCCGGACCACCCGGAGCCGGGTCGCGAGCTTGCCGAACGACCCGCCGGCCACGGCGGTGAACAGGGCCGACTCGACGACGAAGAGCGCCAGCGTGCCGAGGCCGTTGGGGTTGCCGTCGAGGACGTCGACGGCCACGAGGCCCTCGACCACCGCGAGGCACGCCACCCAGTCGACGAAGAGGGCCAGGATGCGGCGCCCCCAGGAGGCCGACGCGAGCTCCGGTGTTACAGCGCTGGTCACGCGACCACCCTAGGAGGCGTCCGGGAGCGGCCCAGCGACCGGTCACCCGTAACACGGGCGAAACAAACGGGATACGGTCTGGAAACTGCTCCCACCTAGCGTGGCGGCACGGTGCAACGAGGCTCCGCTCCCGAACGCTGCAAACTCGACGTGCGCACACCGCCGTCAAGGAGGAACCGAATGTTCAACAACTCGGATGAGCTGCTCAAGTTCATCAAGGACGAGGGCGTCGAGATGGTCGACGTCCGCTTCTGCGACCTGCCTGGCGTGATGCAGCACTTCACGGTGCCGGCCGGGGCGTTCGACCAGAGCGTCTTCGACGACGGCCTCGGCTTCGACGGCTCCTCGATCCGCGGCTTCCAGGCGATCAACGAGTCGGACATGTCGCTCTTCCCGGACCCGACCACCGCGTACGTCGACCCGTTCCGCCGCAGCAAGACCCTCAACGTCAACTTCTTCATCCACGACCCGATCACCGGCGAGGCCTACAGCCGCGACCCGCGCAACATCGCCCGCAAGGCGCTGGCCTACCTCGACTCGACCGGCATCGCGGACACCGCCTTCTTCGCCCCCGAGGCCGAGTTCTACATCTTCGACAACGTCCGCTACAGCACGGGCGTCAACGAGGGCTACTACCACATCGACTCCGTCGAGGGCTGGTGGAACTCCGGCAAGGACGACGGCCAGAACAAGGGCTACAAGACCCGCCTCAAGGGCGGCTACTTCCCCGTCGAGCCCTACGACCACTACAGCGACCTGCGCGCCGACATGGTCAAGAACCTCGAGGCGTGCGGCCTCGAGGTCGAGCGGGCCCACCACGAGGTCGGCACCGCCGGCCAGGCCGAGATCAACTACAAGTTCGACACGCTGCTCAAGGCTGCCGACGACGTGATGAAGTTCAAGTACCTCATCAAGAACACCGCGTGGGAGGCCGGCAAGTCGGTCACCTTCATGCCGAAGCCCATCTTCGGCGACAACGGGTCGGGCATGCACGTGCACCAGTCGCTGTGGAAGGACGGCGAGCCGCTGTTCTTCGACGAGACTGGCTACGCCGGCCTGTCCGACACCGCCCGCTGGTACATCGGCGGCATCCTCGAGCACGCCCCGTCGCTGCTGGCCTTCACCAACCCGACGGTGAACTCCTTCCACCGCCTGGTCCCCGGCTTCGAGGCGCCGATCTCGCTGGTCTACTCCTCGCGCAACCGCTCCGCCTCGGTCCGCATCCCGATCACGGGCGCCAACCCCAAGGCCAAGCGCGTCGAGACCCGCTTCCCCGACCCGTCGGCGAACCCGTACCTCGCCTTCTCGGCCCTGATGCTCGCCGGCCTCGACGGTGTCCAGAACAAGACGGAGCCCGCCGCCCCGATCGACAAGGACATCTACGAGCTGCCGCCGGACGAGATGGCCGACATCGCGCAGGTCCCGACCAGTCTCGGCGCGGTGCTGGACGCCCTCGAGGCGGACCACTCCTACCTCACGGCCGGCGGTGTCTTCACCGACGACCTGATCGAGACGTGGATCCACTTCAAGCGCACCCAGGAGATCGCTCCGGTCCAGCTGCGGCCGCACCCGCACGAGTTCGAGCTCTACTACGACATCTAGAACTAGATATAGGAGATCTGATCGAACTCAGACTTCGAAAAGATCGCGAGAGCGGCGGCTGACCTGCGACAACAGTCGCGATGTCAGCCGCCGTCTCGACGTTGGGGCGCACCCCGGTACGCGGGCGTCGGCTTTCATTCCCGCCAACTCGTCGGGCGGGATGATGCCGAATTCGGTCAGGTCAGGTCGATGTACGAACTCGACGGGGGGAGGTTCCGAAGCGGTTCTCTCCGAACCTGTGTTGAAGCCGACGTCGAATGACCAATTCTGGGTCTCCACGTGGAGGAGCCGTGCACGGATCTCTCCATGCCAGCTTCGGGCGTCTGCATACATACCGCCCGTCCTGACGCAGTCGACGACGGCGCGGTGGCGCGCCTGCAACACATGGCTTCATCGGTGGCGCGCCTGCAACACCTGGCTTCATCGTCCCCAAGACAGAGGATGGGTGTGTTGCCCTGTCGTACTGCGTACGGACTGCCCCAACTAACCGAAGAGTCCCTGTTTCCGCAGGTCAGCTACCTGAGCGCATCACCACTACGACCTGGAAGCCTCACCTGGTGCCTTTCACCGACGGTCAACGTTGATTCGTTCGGCTTGTGTCAATCCGTCGAAGCCCCAGGACGTGGCGTCGTGCTGGTGCACGATGACGTATCCGAGGCGCGAGCTCACGCCCCCAGCCTCGAACCGCTCGCGGACGTGACGGACGAACCGCGCTCGTTGCGTCTCGTCGGTGGTGCCGGCGGTGATGTGGGCTTCTACAACTGTGCGGGCGGCGGGTTCGGGTTCGTCGGCGCCCTCGTGCGCGTGGATCGCCGCCGCCCCCTGCTCGACCCGCACGAGCGAAAGCCCGGGATCCTTGCCGAGGTCTGAGGCGAGCAGGTCGATGAGGTCGCGGGACAGGGCCCGCACCTCCTCGGCTTGCAGCGGCGCGGTGGTGTGGACGGTGACGTAGGGCATCGCTGACTCCTTCGGACGCTGTGACAGGTGCGAGGTCGTGCACCGGCGTCGTCCACCCACTGTCGCGTCCCAGCGTGGGAGCGCCGTTGAGTGCGGCTTGTGTCAGCCGGACGTGCGGGGCAAGGCGTCGGCGAGGGAGGCCAGCACGTCGCGGGTCGAGACCACCGTCGCGAACTCCCCGTGCAGGTTCGTGGCCGTGACACGCGCGAGCTCATCGGCCGTCACCGGGGTCCCGTCCGGTGCTGTGCGGTCGAAGGTGTGGGTGGCGTCGAGGATGAAGTAGGTGTCGTACCCGAGGTTGCCGGCGATGCGTGCTGTCGTCTCGCAACAGTGGTTCGTGGTGATGCCGCAGATGTAGAGGGTGTCGACGTCGGAGGCACGCAGCCAGCTGTCGAGATCGGGCGATCCGTGGAAGGCGGAGTTGACCTGCTTGCTCACGACGAGGTCGGGACCGGGTGCCAGGTAGGGCTTGAAGGCGTTTCCGGGGTTGCCGGGGTAGAGCGAGCCCAGAGGGTTGGCCGAGTCGTGTCGGACGTAGATGAGAGCGTGCGGTGACGAGGCGAAGGCTTTCACCAATGCCGCGATGTTCCCGTCACATGCGGGGTTGTTGCGGCGACCCCACTTGGAGTCGCGGAAACCTTCCTGCGCGTCGACGACGATCAGCGCGGCTCGATATTGGTACTCCTGTGGTTCATGAACGGCGTCAGGCACGGTCTGCCCCAAGATGCGAGGTCAGGTGTCGTGGTCTTGCCGCGCCGTCGCTGGCGAGTCCGGTCTGATAGGACGACATCGCCACGAGCGTCGCGCGCATGCGTAGGTTGCCGTCGGAGTCGCGTACCAGGGCGGCGGATCGAAGGACGCGGCTCTGTCGGCTGATGAGTTCGGCGGTCGCCTCGAGGCGGCCAACTGGGATTGGCGCGTCGTGCCGGAGGAGGGTCAGCCGGAATGCCGCGGGACGGAACTCGGCGCCGGCTTTCAGAGTCGACTGCACGGCGGTTTCTGCGGCGAACCGCGCAAGCGTCCGACAAAGCCGCTCTGCGTCGCGGTCAAGGACTCCGGTCGCCACCGTGGACGAGAAGGTCGCGCGCCCGGGACGGACGTCCTCGAGCAGCAGTGACGTCGTGACCGGTTGGGGCTGCAGCGGCGGACCCAGGCGTAGGCGACGGTCCAGCTGGACGGTGACGGCAGGGCGGAGCGGGGCGGCTGCGGGCGAAAGGCGGTGAGCGAGAATCATGGAAAGGGTCCGTTCCTGGCTGGCACGGGCCCTTCTTCTCGGTCTGGGGGTCCGTCGGGGCCTACTCTCGCCGGGCCGGATTGTGAGTCGGTTGCGGAGCTGTTGAGTCCGCCCCTCACCCGCGTGCTTCGCTCGGTTGGCCCTCTTCGGCGGCCAAGACGCGCGACAGCGCCGAGGAGATCACCTCGATCTCCTCGGCGCTCAGGTGTGCGAGGTAGTGCTCGGCCACCGCTTGCAGGTACGTCGGTGCGGCAGCCTTGAGCCGGCGGCGCCCCTCGGGCGTGATCGCGGCGAAGGACGACCGCTTGTCGTCGGGGTTCGGTTGGCGTTCCATGAGTCCGACGCGTTCCAGCTCGGAGACAACCCGGCTCACTCGCTCGCGGCTGACGACGGCTTGCCTGCCAAGCTCCGACATGCGCAGTCGGCGCTCGGGGGCGGCGTTGACGACAAGCAGCACGTCATACCAGGTGATGGGCAGGCCCGCCTGGGCGAGCGCGCGCTCGAGCTTGGGGAGCACCGCCGCGTGCGCCCGAAGCAGGGTTGCCCAGGCCCTGATGTCGTCCGGTCGATCCACACCACGAGCATACCGTTTTGAGTGCGCACGCACGCATCAACCAGCGCGGCGGTCGCCCTCGGGCTTCTCGGCGGGGTCCAGGGGCAGCAGCCACGGTTGGAGGTGCAGCAGGCGCCTGCGCTCCAACGCCTCGGCGCGCCTCCAGGCGTCACGCACACGCTCCGCCCCGCGGGGTAGGTCGGCGACCGGGTCGGCGAGCAGCCACTCCCGCAGGGGTCGACGTTCGGCCCGCGCAGTCTGCGAGCGACCGGCAAGGGCCAGGATGACCACCCACACCGTCGCGAGGACGACGACCGCCGTCGCGGCGCTCAGCAGGTGCATCGACCCGCTGCCAATCGCACATCGCGCTCGGAACGGCTCAGCGCGTGGTGGACGGTTCGGGAACCGGCTTCTGTGCGCCGTCCGGCGGGCGCAGGTGCGAGCGGGACTCCGGAGAACCGGTCCCGGCGCGCCCAGGCGGCCAACGCAGTGAAGATGCCGCTCAGGAGGACGAGAGTCACAAGGGCGTACATGGCATTCCCCTTTCGATGGGTTGAGGTGAAGCAGGCGGGGTCAGCCCACGGTCATGTCGTGGGAAGTGATGCGACGGGTCCGGCGCGCGTCGGGGTCGGTGCCCCACGGGCGGAGGTGATAGGACACGGCGAGAAGCACCGTGACGACGACGGTCAGCACGCCGACCTCGCCGATCCACAGGTACTTGTCGGTCCCGCGGACGAGGGGGTCGAACACCGTCTGGATGACGACGTTCCATGCGACGTGGAGACCCACCGGCGCCCAGACGGTCCCCGTGACGAGCTGCATCCGGCCGAGCACGTAGCCCAGGGCGGTCGTCAGCAGCAGCAGCAGCAGCGTCTGCGCGACCGGGTGCGGGCCGCCCTCCACGACGTCGGCCCACAGCCATAGCGGCACGTGCCACACGCCCCAGATCAGACCGCCCAGGGCGAGCGGAGCCGGCGCGCCAGCCGCGACCAGTCGCGGGACCATGTAGCCGCGCCAGCCGAGCTCCTCGCCCGGCACCAGGACGGCGTTGAGTGCGGCGTTCACCACGATCAGCGCCACCCAGGGCACGACCGGCGGGACGACGAGCTCGACCAGTCCGGCGCCCGCGGCCGCCGAGTACGCGAGCGCGCCGACTGCCAGCGGCAGCAACATCGCGCGTCGCGTCACCCGTCGGCTCAGCGCCGTGCGGCGTCGAGGCGAGAGGTCCGCGAACCCCTCACGCATCAGCGCGCGCGCCACCGATGAGGCCGTCGCCGGCACGGCCATGAACGGGATCAGCCACGCGAGCCCGGTCCGATCGCCGTCGAACGCGCCGGTGCGCACCATGCCGATGTAGAGGGGCGCGGAGAGCAGCGCGACGACGACGAAGTAGATCGTCAGACCGCGACGGGCGCGGTCTCGGTCCGGTGCCAGCGATGACGGAGGCGCCTGGTTGGTCTCACTCATGCCTCGATGTTGGGGCCGCGCGGTTGCGTCTGGGTGGTGCCGGCGTTCAGCGCGCGTAGTGCGGACGGTCCTTCCGTCGTGTCGACGGCATCCGCTCTGGCCGGGCGCCGGCCGCTTCACGTGGAGGCCGCGAAGGGGGAAGCCCACGTGGCCGCAACGGCGTCACAACGCCGTCTCGTGACGATCTCCGTGGCTGGTTCCGGCACGTCCCCCGCCGGGACCAGCCACTCCCACCGTCACAGCCCTTCGCATGAAAGAGAACGTCATGACCATCAGCTCCTCCAGCCCGACCCGCACCGTCGACGGCACCACCGTCCCCGCCCCCGGCACCTGGGACATCGACCCCGGGCACACCGACGTCGCCTTCATCGGCCGCCACTTCATGGTGACCAAGGTCCGCGGCCGCTTCACCGGTGTGACCGGCGCAGTCACCATCGCCGAGAACATGAGCGACTCCAAGGTCGAGGTCACCATCGACATGGCCAGCGTCGAGTCCGGCAGCGACGCGCGCGACGAGCACATCCGCTCCGCGGAGCTCTTCGATGTCGCCGCCTATCCCACCGCCACGTTCCGGTCGACCGAGGTCGAGTGGCGCAAGGACCACGGCACCGTGACTGGTGACCTCACCATCCACGGCGTGACCCGTCAGGTGCCCCTCGAGGTCACCTTCGAGGGCTACGTCCGCGACCCGTGGGGCGGCGACCGCGCGATCTTCTCGGCACGCGCGAAGGTCAACCGCGAGGACTTCGGCATCACGTGGAACGTGGCACTGGAGGCCGGCGGCCTGCTCGTGAGCAAGGACGTCAACATCGAGATCGACCTCGAGACCGTCCTCGCGGGCAACTGACCTTCCCTGCGGGGACCGCGAGATCCCAACGCGGAGACGTCTCCCCAGATGCCGCCCTGACCCGGGGCGTCTCGCGGCGCCTGGCACCGGTGGCGTCACCCCCCACGTGACGCCGCCGGTACCCCTTACGACGACCCGACCGACAACCTGGAAGAGGACGACCCGATGCCTGTCCTGCTGGTGCTCAATTACGACGTGCACGACCGCGAGGCGCTTGCGCGGTACCGCGATGAGGCCGCGCAGGTTCTCCTCGGCGGCACGGCTCGTCTCGTGACGAGCACCGATGAGACGCTGCCCCTGTGCGAGTCTCCAAACCCAACGGGCACGCACACAGTCGTGCTGTCGTACCGGACCACGGTCGAGGCCCTGCGCCGCTACGAGTCCGAGGAGTACCAAACGCTCGTCGGGGAGCGCCTGCGAGCCACCACACCGCGGTCCGCCTTCGTCGTCGACGTCACGCACCCCGAGTCGCTCGCCGCGTTCGGGCAACCGGCACTCGAGCGCCTGCGACGTGAGCGGGAACGTCTCGAGGCCAGGCGCGAGGAAGACTGGCACCTGATCTGCGACGAGCTGCGCGACGGTCTGGGTTCTCTGCTTGCGGGCGTGGCACTGCAGCTCCAAGCTCTGACGAACGCCGTGGACGCGGACCCGGCCGGTGCCCGGGATCTCGCTGAGCGCGCACGCGCCGGGATCAGTACAGCTCTCGAGGATGTGCGTCGTATCGTCCGCGACCGACGCCCCGAGATGACCGAATCGCACCCCTGAGACAGGACCCGGCCCACCACTGGGCTCCCGCGCCCGCGTTTGCCGCGCGCCGTCTGAGGCGCCGTGGCGAAACGCCAGCCGAGCCGCATGTCCTCCGACAATCCCGACATCTGGAGAGGTGAATCTCATGGAAGACCTCACGCGGCGAGCTCGGCTCGCCCATGCTGACGCCTGGCAGGTGCTCGGCTGGATCCACCGCAATCGAGGCGGCGGGTTCAGCGAGGTACCCGGCGGCATGCTCATGGCGAGCGGGCTCCCCCATCCGCAGTACAACAACGTCGACGTCCTAGACCCCGACACGATCGACATGGGGCGAGTGACACAGTGGTACGCCGACCTCGGCGTTCCATGGGGGGCACGCGTACCCGCAAACGCGACATGGCACGCAGGCCGCAGGTTGTTCCGCAAGCGCCTCATGGCCCTCTCGAGCAACGACCTTCACCCCCCAGTGCCCGATGACAGCATCCGCCTCGTACTCGCCGGACCCGCCGACCTCGCAACCGTCGTGCATCTCGACGTCTCGGCGTTCGGCGGTGACGGAGCAGACCAGGCCCCGTGGATCGAGCCCTTGCTCGACAGCGACCGCGTCATCGTCGCTCTCGCGTACTGGGGCGACGACCCCGTCGCCACCGGATACGCAGTCACGTCAGACGGCGGTGCGGGTCCGGCGGTCTACGTGGCAGGCATCGGGGTCGACCCCTCCTTCAGGCGCCGCGGTGTGGCAACCGCCATGTCCGCCTGGCTGGTCCAGCAGGCCGGCCCCGGCCGCCTCGCGCACCTCCACCCGGACTCCGACGCCGCGGCGCGGGTCTACTCGCGCCTCGGCTTTCGCGAGGTCGACGGGCTCGACGTCTACGTCGACCTTCAGCTTGAGGTGCACGGCGAGCCCGCGTCCGCGCCTCCCAACTGACGGGGCGACGTCCGAGCGCGACCCGTCGTACAGGACGACGTCTCATTGGTCTGCCAGCAGCGCGGCGTCGAAGTGACGCAACACCCGGCTGGCGTACTGCTCGGGCTGCGACGCCAACCCCGAGGTGTGAGATACATCGGGGTTCGCCCAGAGCTCCGCGGAATCAGCGGCCGCCAGATAACGCTTGTTGAGCGAGATCTCCGTCGGGATGGACCCTCCCGCGATGAGGAGGACCGGGCGAGACCCGAGCTGGACGATCGCCGCGTCCAGTGGCGGCAAGGGGCTCGCCCCGCCGGCCAGCTCGGACATCGTGAACATCGGCCACGACGACAGCGCGCTCTCGACGCCGGCCGGCCGGTCGGCGAAGCTCTGTGATGTCGCCCCATCGGCGATGACCGCCCCGATCCGCCCGTCCTGCGCCGCGGCCTGCAGGGCCACGTCCGCCGTGGTCGCCGCGTGCGGAGTTGAGCACCATCACGGCCGCGCCATTGCGTGATGGGTGGTACCAGGCAAGGAGGTCCGGTCCGTCGGCAGCGTGCAGCGTCACCGGACTGAATCCAAGCGTCGGCGGCGGAGCCGGCGCACGCCTGGGTAGATGGACCTGGACCATGCCGATCGTCGCCGGGATGATCAGGTAGACGGTCAACGCCGCAGCCGCGGCGAGTGTCGCGACGCGGTCGCACCAGCGCCACCAGGCACTGCGGTCGCTTCGCGGGCGCCGGAAAGCACCGAGCAGCGCCAGAAGGAGGAGGACCGCTCCGGCCGGGACCACGAGTGCGCCCGTGACGTCGGTGCTACCCGCGGCTCCATCGTCGGCGCCCATGAGCTGCACGACGTGAGTCCCACCGTCAGCCAGGAAGATCGCCCCGACCAGAGCCAGTGCCGGCGCCACGACCGCCGGTCGCAGCCTCAGCGACGCAAGGACTACCGCGGTCGTGAGTGCCATCAGGCCCAGCGTCGGCGATGCTGCACGTTCCACGCCCGCCAGCGGCCGAAAGACGTGCTCATCGAGCACGTGGACGATGCTCACCGCGGCCGCTACTACAACAGATCGGACCTCCCATCGGCCCAACCGGCGTCGCGGTACGCGCCGGTCGTCGACCGCTCGAGCGGGACTCTGAATCATCCATACCTCCTCGGCACGACCGCGCCGCGCTCCAGTCGTAGCGTCTCTCCAAGCCCTTGCGCACTCGTTGCGAGGCGGTGGTGCCCCGCCGAGAGCGAGCGCTACCCCCTCCTCCACCGCCCGACCCGGACCCGTCGCCCTCGGTCTGCCCGCCTCGATCCCCAGTCACGCGCCGCGCGGTAGCGCCGCACCCGTCCGGCGCAAGGTCATCGCTGCGCTGGAAACACCTCGAGGGCGCCACATTTGACATCCACGGCGGCAGTCGTCAGAGTTATGTGCGTGCAACCGCACTTAACCCGCCCTGAAGGAGAAGCAATGACCGCCCTCATCACCCGCATCGAGCTCGAGGCCGCCGTGGCCGAGAACAGCGTGACGCTCATCGACGCCCTCCCGGCCGCCTACTACGACAAGGCCCATCTGCCCGGCGCACTGAACCTCGTGGAGTCCGATGTCGACGCTTTCGCCGCCGAGGTCCTGCCGGACAAGGACGCGGCGATCGTCACCTACTGCTCGAACGAGGCCTGCCCCAACAGCCAGGCCGTCGCCAACCGCTTGGAGCGGCTCGGCTACACCAACGTCCGGAAGTACCGCGAAGGCATCCAGGACTGGTCTGGGGCCGGCAACCCCATCGAGCAGACGCTCACCGTCTGACGCCGCCGACCGTCGCCCGGGCGAGTGACCCAGGCAGCCCGGTCAGCCCGGGTCAGCCCGAGTGATCGACCCAGCTCGGGTCGACGGTTGGAACGGCCCGAACACCCCGCACCACCGCCGCGCAACGTCCTCGCAACGGGTTCGTCGGAACCTCGTCACCCACCACACACGCACCCCGAGACAGTGGAACTCACGCGACCGAACCAGAACGACGAAGAAAGACCCACTCATGACCACCGCAACCCCTGACACCCAACGCGAGGTCACGCCCAGCGTGCTCGCTCGCCCGTACTTCCGCCACGGCACGATGCTCAGCGTCGGCGCCGTCGCCTGGGCCGTCTCCCAGCTGATCGTCGGCGACCTCGACCCGGTTGCGACCGCCGACCTCCTCGTCTACGGCGCCGGGTCCGCCCTGTTCCAGGTTGGCCTCCTCGCGCTCCTGCGCGTCCTGTACGTCTCCGGCGCGATCGGCTCGGGCCGCGTAGCGCGCGCCGTGCTGCGCGTCGAGGCCGCCCTGGTCATTCTCGCCCTCACTTCGACCCTCGTCGACGCCTTCGCCATCAGCGACCTCGACAAGACCGGGTGGGCGCTGCTTGACGCCACCTGGCCGCTGTCCATGCTCGGGATGTTCCTCCTCGGCATCCGCGTCGCCGTCGCTGGCCGCTGGCGGGGCAAGGCGCGGTGGTGGCCGCTCATCGCCGAGAGCTGGGCAGTCGTCACCATCCCGGTCATGAGTGCCGCCGGGGCCAGCGCCGGCACGGTCGTGTCGGTCGTCCACCTCCTCGTCGGCTACACCGTCCTCGGCCAGCTGATCGCGCGCCGCGACCACTGAGAGCCCACCCCGGGCGGCGCGCACGCCGCCCGGGGCCAAGAAGGGTCGCGGGCCAAGGCGGTCGAGCCTTCGCGCCCGCGATCGGCGCCCACGCTGCAAGATGGCCTCACCCCCGAACAGCACCCCGAGCAGAACCCCGAGCAGAACCCCGAGCAGAACCCCGAGCAGCACCGTGGCGACAGCGGACCCAAGCGTCCGGACCGTCATCGGCTCCACCCTCGCTTGCACCCAACGCACGACTAAGGAACGGTCGAATGGTGACAGGAACCTCCGACGGGAGCGGCGCGGACTTCCGCGTGCTCGGTCCCCTGGTGGTCATCGCAGACGGGGTAGAGCTGCGGATCACCACCCGCCGTATGCGCGCGCTGATGGTGCTCCTGCTTCTCGCTCCCGGCCGCGCCGTGCCCGCAGAGCGCCTCATCGACCAACTCTGGGACGGCGCCCCGCCTCCTCAAGCGGCAGTGACGCTGCGGTCGTACGTGTCCAACCTCCGCCAGGCCCTCGGCGGCACGGAGGGCCTTGGTGGCGTCCTGGTCACCCGGGCTCAGGGGTACGCCATCGAGGTCCCGGCCCAGGCTGTTGACGCCTTCCGCCTCGGAACACTGGCCACCCGGGGGCGCGAGCTCCTGCGCGCGGAGCGCACCGAGGACGCGCTGGCCGCCTTCGACGCGGCGGTGGACCTGTGGACGGGCGACCCGCTGGCCGACGTGGCGGACCACGAGGCGGTTCAGAGCACGATCACGCAGCTGCACGAGACGTACCTCGGGGCCGCCGAGGGTCGCTTCGAGGCACTCTTGCGCTCCGGCCGCCATCTCGACGCACTGCCCGCGCTCGACGCATTCGTCGCCGAGCACCCCCTGCGGGAGGGGCCTCGAGCCCAGCTCATGCTGGCGTTGTACAGGTCCGGACGCGCGCCCGACGCCCTGACGGTCCATCAGCGTTTCCGCGTCTTGCTCAACGACGAGCTCGGCATCGACCCGTCCACGCACTTCGACGAGCTTCAGCAGAAGATCCTGAACCAAGACCGTACGCTCGACCTGCCACCAGCACCGGAGGCGGCGACCGCCGCCGTACACGGAAATCTTGCACAGCCCGCCACCGAGCCCCCGACCGAGCCGGCCCCGGCCGGCCGCCCGGGCGGCGCAGCCGGCCCGCCGACCGGCGAGAGGCGCCTCGTGGGCCGCGAGACGGAGCTGGCCGCGATGCTCGCCAGGCTCGACACCCTCACGGGAGCGGGCAGCGGCGCGCTGCTGCTGCTGGCCGGCGAACCCGGGATCGGCAAGACGTCACTGCTGGAGTCCCTCGAGCGACGCGCGCGCGGGGCCGGGCTCCCGGTCCACACCGGCCGCGCGCCCGCCGCGGTGACCGGTGCCCCTCCGTTCTGGCCGTGGACCCAGATCGTGGAGTCGATCGCCGCCTCACTCGACGACGAGGCGCTGCTTGAGGCCACCGCGGGCGCAGCCCGGTCTGTCGTGCGACTCGCGCCCGGTGTCGCCGACCGTCTCGGCCAGGCGCTGCCGATGACAGGCGACAACGCCCAGTCACTGCGGTTCCTGCTCTACGAGGCGGTTTCGACCTTCATCCGACAGGCCACCGGGGACAGGCCGACCGTCTGCATGCTGGACGACATCCACTGGGCCGACGGCCCGAGCCTGGAGCTCCTGTCCTACCTCACCGGAACACTCAGCTCGCGCCCGCTGCTGATCGTCGCCGCATACCGGAACCTGGCTTCAGACCGTGGTCCGGAGCTCGAGGCCTCGCTCGCGACGGTCTCGCGGGAGGACAACGTGTACGAGATCACCGTTCCAGGCCTGTCGCTGCGCGCAGTGGAGTCGCTGCTCTTCGACGCCCCCGGCGAATCGCTCCCCCGGATCACCGACGCGTCCACACGCGAGTCAGTCGCTGGCTTGGTGCACGACCGGACGGGCGGGAACCCGTTCTTCATCCGCCAGCTCGCCAGACTGCTCGCCGAGACGCGGCCCGAGACCGCCGAGGAGGCGTTCGTGCCTTTGCCCGCCGGGGTTCGACACGTCATCAACAGCCGGCTGAGCGCCCTGAGCGAGTCCACGCGCGACATCCTCGACGCGGCCGCGCTCATGGGCCGCGACTTCGAGGTCGCCGCCACCGGCAGGGTCGTCGACATGAGCGTCGAGGAGTCTCTCGACGCCTTCGACGAGGCGGCCAGGCACGGGCTGGTGGAGGTGACCAGCGCCGGCAGCAGCACCCGGCGCTTCACCCATGCCCTCGTCCAGGAGACGCTCGTCGAGGCGCTGCCTCGCGGGCGCGCCTCCAGACTGCACGCCACCATCGCAGCACACCTCGAGGGCGCCCCCGGCACCGCCCCCGAGACCTTGGCCCGACACATGTGGGAGGCCCGTGACGTCGTGGGGGCCGACGCGGTGCCCTCGCAGCTGGCGGCGGCGGACTCGGCGGCACAGCTCTTCGCCTACGACCAGGCGGAGGTGCACCTGCGCCGCGCGCTGGACCTGGTGCGTCACGCCGTGCCGAACGACCCCACGCTCGAGGCGCAGCTGCTGCTCCGGCTGTTCCGGCTGATCGCCGCCGAGCGCGGGTGGGGCGACCCGGACGCCCTGGTCGTCGTTGACCGCGCCAGGGCGTTGGCAACAGCAGCCACCTACGACGACCAGACGGCCGTGTTGTGGTGGTCACTGTTCTTCGCGTTGATGGATCGCAACGACGCCGAGTCCTACGTCGACGTCGCGCGCTCGCTGTACCCGGCCGTCACCCGTGTGCGTGCGACTGACACTCCCCCGATACCGGGACCGGCAGCGGCGGCGGCAATCAACCTCATGAACCTCTTCCGCTTCCTGGCCGTCGGAGACGCCGACGCGGCTGAGGAGCAGCTCACGCGCGCGCGCGCGAACGTCGACTCCGCCGCGCTGAGCGAGTTGCGGGCGTTCGACGAGAACTTGCACGTCATGCTGCTCCTCATCGAGGGCTACTGGGCCGCCCTGAACGGCGACGCCAGCAAGCACATGTCCACGACCGGAGCGGCGGTCGCCCTAGCCGACGCTGACGGCCGGCCGTTCCCGCGCGCCGTCGCCAGGAGCCTCGCCGCCGTGAGTGCCGCATACGTAGCGGGCCCAGGGTACGCCGGGGAGCTCGCGGCTGCTGGCACCGAGCTCAACGGGCGTTACGGGTTCGGCTGGCTCGGCACGGTCACCTCGAGCGTTCTCGCATGGTCCTCGGCCCACGAGACGGGCTCGAGCGAGGAGTGCATCAGGGAGATCGAGGACAACCTCGCCGCTCTGGTCAAAGCCGGACGACTTGGGACGGCGCCCACGCTCCGGATGCTGCTGGCCGACGCATACGCGCTCGCCGGGCGCGCCGATGAGGCCGCTCGGCTGCTGGACGACCTAGTCCTCGACCCAGGCCCGTACCGCGCTCTGTTCGCCGCGCACGTGACCAAGAGGCGCGAGGAGCTGACCGGGGACCGGTGACCCGGGCGATGACCCGCGGTCGCGACCGGGCCGCGTCCCAGCGCCCCGGCGCGTCACCTCGCACCTCACCTCGCACCTCACCTCGCACTTCACCTCGCACTTCACCTCGCCGCGAGGATCTCGACGCGCCCCACACGGGGACAACTCGGCTCCAACACCGCGTCGCGAGACTCGCCGTACCGTCAACCGACCGGAAGAGGTCCTTCGATGAGCTCCACACAGACCCTCGCCACCGAGCGAGCGCACGACAGTCACGCCCTGCCCTTCTCCTCCCACCGTCTCGCCGGCGGCTGGATCGCCGTGTCGGGTCAGCTCGGCCTGAAGGACGGCGAGCTCGTCGCCGGCGGTGCCGAAGCCGAGACCGCGCAGGCGCTGAGCAACCTCAGCGACGTGCTCGCCGGGGCGGGGGCGTCCCTCGACTCGGTCGTCAAGGTGAACGTGTACCTGAGCTCGATGGGCCACTACGCCGACATGAACCGGGCGTACGCGTCCGCTTTCGCCGACCACGTGCTGCCGGCACGCACCGCCGTCGCCGTGCTAGCGCTGCCCCGCGGTGCCACCGTCGAGATCGAGGCGTGGGCCCTTGCTGCTGACAACGCGCAGGACGCGTGATGAGCACACCACCACGCCCCAACCCCGGCCCAATCCACGGGTCTCAGGCTGGGGGCATGTCGGACCACAATGCACCCGCTCCCCGCCCCGCCGAGCCAGATAACCCCGCCCTCGGCCCCCTCCTCGTCTTCGCCGGCATCGCCGTGCCGGTCGGGTGGGTCCTGCTGACCGCCTACCAGCTGCTGGGCCTGCCCCAGGAGCCGTTCGTGCTCGGCACGCTCCTCGTCGGCCTCCTCGTTCCCGCGATCCTGCTCGTGCGCAGGGACCCGAAGACCGACGGGCGCCGACTGTGGCGCGACTGTTACCGGCCTTCGCGGCCGATCCTGCTGACGGTTCCCGCGCTGCTGCTCATCCCCGGCCTGACCGCCCTGGCCGCCCACGCGCTCGGGGTGGGCACGCCGCTGACCGCGAGCCTGTTCGCCGGGCTGGCAGTGAACGTCGTCTCCAGCGTCCTCATCGTGAACCTGTGGGAGGAGCTCGCCTGGACCGGCTTCTTCCAGCGACGGGCGATGGCTCGATGGGGAATGGCGTGGGGAAGCCTCGTGACGGCCGTGCTCTTCGCCGGTATCCATCTGCCCCTGGCGTTCGACGGCGCGGCAGGTATCGGCGAGGGGGTCCTCAACGTCGGCTACCTCCTGCTGGCTGGCGTCGGCCTGCGCCTGCTGATCGCCGGTTTCGACGTGTGGTCGCGACGCAGCATCCTCACGATCGCGGTCTTGCACGCGTCCTTCAACGCGGCGGCAGAGCTCGTGGAGCCCGAGTACGACGTGCTGCGCTACGGGGTCACCCTCGTCCTCGGCGCCGCCGTCCTCCTGACGCCGGCCCGCCATGCCTACGGCCGGGGTCGCATGGACCGTGCGAGCCGGACGTCCCACCACCTGGAGCCCGCAGATGACCACTGAGACCCTGAGGTACGCGGCCTTCACCCGCGACGGCCGCGGCGGCAACCCCGCCGGGGTCGTGCTCAACGCCCACTGCCTCGACGACGCCCAGATGCAGTCGATCGCGGAGGCCATCGGCTACTCCGAGACCGCGTTCGTCATCCCGGACAGCGAGAACCCGTTGCGCGCGCAGCTGCGCTACTTCAGCCCCCTGGCCGAGGTCGCGTTCTGCGGCCACGCCACCGTCGCGACCGCCGTCGCCCTCGCCCACCGCCACGGCGCCGGCGAGATGCTCTTCTCCACGATGGCCGGGAAGATCGGCGTCGTCACGCGAGACGGCCAGGACGGGGTGACCGCCACGCTCACCTCACCGCCCGCCAGCTCCCGCCCACTCGGGGACGAGGTACTCGCCCGTGCGCTCGACGCGCTCGCGCTGAACCGCTCCGACCTGTCCGGCGACTTCCCCCCGCACGTCGCCTTCGCCGGCAACGACCACCTGATGCTCGGACTTCGCTCCGAGCAGACGCTCGCGGGACTGACCTACGACTACGACTCGCTGGCCCGGCTCATGGACCAGCAGTCCTGGACAACGGCGAACGTCTTCTGGCCCGAGGCGCGTGCGCGCTTCCAGGCCCGCAACCCGTTCCCGCCCGGCGGCGTCGTGGAGGACCCGGCCACGGGCGCGGCCGCCGCCGCCTTCGGCGGCTACCTGCGCGCGATCGGCCACCCCGCCGTCCCCGGGCTCGTGGAGATCCTGCAGGGACACCACATGGGCGCGCCTAGCCGCCTCGTCGTCGAGGTGGCCGCCGACGACGCCCGCGTCCAGGTGAGCGGCACCGCCATCCGGCTGGCCCTGTCGCCGTACGACGAGGGTGACTTCGCGTGACCAGGCAGTTCGAGGTCGAGCCCGGAGTTGTGCCGCGATGGCCGGACATGACCGACACTGCCGCCGTGGTCGCGACCTTCCTCGGCCGCGTGCGGGTCACTGGCGACCCCGCGGCCGCCGTCGAGGTGATGGCCCCCCTCGTGGACTGCCACCAGATGGTCTCCGAGACCCCTGAGACAGTCAGACGAACGCCGGCGCAGTACGCCGAGCACGTGCGCGACATGCTCGCGGCCTTCGGGCGATTCCGCTACACGGTCACCGAGTTCCTCGTCGACGACGACCGCGTGTACGTGCGGTGGCGCCAAGACGGGCACCACCTCCTCACCGACACCGGGAAGCAAGGAACGGGCCGACCCGTCACCGACCTCGGGTCGGCGGTCTACCGCGTCGCCCAGGGCAAGATCGTCGAGTACTGGATCCAGCTCGACCGACTCGGCCTGCAGCGACAAGTCGATCGGTTGCTCGACCAGCGACGAGGACCCACCGGGGGCGTCTCCCTCGACTAGTAGGACGGCGCCACGCTCATCCCGCCGTCGACCACGAGCTCCTGACCGGTGATCCACGACGACGCGCCAGCCGCGAGGAAAAGACAGACGTGGGCCACGTCATCGTGGGTGCCGAGCCGTCGCAGCGGGCAGCGCTGCCGCCACCTTGTCACTCCCTCGGGCCATGCAGACTCGATGCCGGGACGGTGCAGCAGGCCTGGTGAGACCGCGTTGACCCTGATGTTGTAGGGCGCGAGCTCGGCGGCGGCGCTCCTCGTGAGCCGCACGACGGCGGCTTTGGCGCTGTCGTAGGCGGCCTGCTGCCCAGACGTACGGCTGGCGGCGAGCGAGGCGATGTTCACGATCGACCCGCCGCCTGCCTCTCGCATGTGGCGGGCCGCGTGGTGGAGGCAGTGGAAGGCCGTGAGCGTGTTCGACTCGACGACGTGGCTGAACGTCTCGGGCGGACTGTGCAGGATGGGGGTGACGGGATAGGAGCCGGCGTTGTTCACGAGGACGTCGAACGGGTTCCCGTCGTAGCCCGAGTCGGTGATCTGCTCGACCGTCTCCACCTCGCGCAGGTCGCCCGCCACGGCGCGGAGCGCGGGGTGCC
This sequence comes from Nocardioides sp. Soil_C_8, assembly GCF_057656315.1. NCBI lineage: Bacteria > Bacillati > Actinomycetota > Actinomycetes > Propionibacteriales > Nocardioidaceae > Nocardioides > Nocardioides sp. Soil_C_8. The sequence goes on along the minus strand of NZ_JBDGKQ010000003.1, from coordinate 203,336 downwards.
GCGCTGCCAGATCGCGAAGCGTCGGGGACGGCGAGCGGTGGTGCGCGACGACAGAAGCCCCTGCGCGCAGGAACCCGTCGACAAGCGAGTACCCCAGACCGCCTCCCGCGCCGGTAATGAGCACGTTGACGCCACTCAGGTCGTAGACGACGCCGGCTCCGTCAGCCGACCGCATACGGGCCGTCCTGCTCGCCCGTCGGCGTCCACGCCGCGTGCGTGATGCCCGAGAAGGACGCGCCCTCCCTCACGCAGTACTGCATCAGGGAGCGGGCGTAGAATTTCACGTGCGTGTAGTCGGGGAAAAGGACGTAGACGGGGGCGCAGTCAACGGTCTGGAACTGCTGGCCGGTCAGCACGGCCAGGTGCTCGCTGCGGAACTGCTCGAACGCGTCGCCGACGACGTACCCGACGTGCTCCAGGCCCATCCTGTAGACCCTTTGGTGAGGCGGCGGGATGAGCTCGACGAGGTCGACGCTTCGCCCCGCCTCGAGCGTGAGCGGTTCGGCGAGGAGGATCTTGGAGATGGGGCGACCGTTCCACACGTTCTCGAGGTTCGCGCGGCAGGAGCGCTCGAGTCGGTCCCTGGCGGCCACGTAGTCTGCCCAAGTGCGTGTGCGCACGGCGAGGTGGCTGACCTCGTCGGGGACCGGGAGCCCGAGCTCCGCGCAACGTCGGCGCTGCTCAGCCTCGAACTCGACCACGCCTTCCAGCAGGTCCAGCGTGCTCATCGACTCTCCTCCGGGTGTGTGTTCAAGCTGTGATCTCCGGGCCGACGTCGCGGTGCACTGCGGGACGGCGGCACGGGAAGGTGAGGTGCGGCCGGTCACTGATGCGTCATGCATGGACCGGGCGGCCGTTTCTGCGGGCCGGTCGATGACGTACCGGACCAGCGTCGAGTCGCGGTCGTCGCCCTTGCGCCCGTGCTCGCGGAAACCCAGCTTCTCCAGCAGGCGCCTCGAAGGGACGTTGTGCGCCTCGACGTGCGCGAGGACCCGGTTCACGGGCAGCTGCCGCCAAGCGCTCTCGAGCAGCGCGGCGACGATCTCGGAGCCCAGCCCGCGCCGATGCACGTCGCGAGCCAGCGCGTAGCCGACCTCAGCGGTCCCGTCGTCGCTGTTCGTCCTGCTGAGCAGGGCCTCACCGATGACCCGGTTGGTGTGTCTCTCCTCGACCGCCAGGCTGAGCCAGGCGCCATCCGCGTCGAGGTTGGTCTGGCGCAGCTTGTCCTCCAGAGTGGCGACGACGGCCTCCAGGTCCCGCACGGGCCACGGCAGGTACCTGGTCACGGCGGGGTCGGAGTGGAACACCAGCAGGTCGTCGGCGTCGTGGCGCGAGTGCCGCCGCAGCAGCGTCCTCTCGGTGTGCACTGGGACGGTGAGCTCCCAGCCTGCGCCGGTGTCGGCTCGGGATTCGGCCCGGGATTCGGCCCGGGATTCGGGGCGGCATTCAGCGCGGCATTCAGCGCGGGATTCAGTGGGGGGCGTCGACTCCATGGTCCGGTGTCCGACGGCGGCGTCGGGGAAGTTCATGCTGTTGTCTTTCTCTGCGCGGCGGGACCGGTAGCGCGTCGGGTCCGCCGGTGGTCCGTCTGCCGGCGGGGGTCCGGCTCGTCTGCTGTCGCCATCACACGCCCCTCGTGTTGCGTCTGTGTTGGGCACCACCGGCTTCCGTGCCGTGTCCCGCTTCCTCGGGCGGTGGCGGTCCGCACGGCGGCTCAACGCTCACCCAACGCGTGGCGCCGAGGCTGTGGGGTGTCGAGGCGCGAGGCGCCTGCCGAAACCGAGGGAGGAACGGGCGTGACCGCTCTATTGACGCTTCACTTCGACCCGCGTGAGGACGCCGCCCTGGCCGACTTCGGCGCGCGGGCGGCCGACGCCCTGCTATCCGGGACCGGCGTGGTCGTGGCGGATGCCGCTGCGGGCGCGGACGGGCAGATGGAGCGGCATCGCGCCAACGCCGCCCTCGTCTTGTCGTTCGCGACGCTCCCGGAGGCCCTGCAGAGCTACCAGCGCGCGGAACTGCAGCGTCTGCAGGACCACCGCGAGGCTGCAAGGCGCCGGGCCGCCGGCGGCGACCGAAGTGTCGCCGGCCCCTGAACGTGCTGACGGGCTCGACCCGTCTCGCGCGGCCTGCCACTCGCGGCGCGCCGCAGTCCCTACTGCCATCAAGGAATCCAGCATGACCAAGATCGACCACGTCACCGACTCGAACTTCGAGGAGGTCGTCCTCAACTCGCCCATCCCCGTGCTCGTGGACTTCTGGGCCCCGTGGTGCGGCCCGTGCCTGCAGGTGGCGCCCCTGTTGGAGCAGATCGCGGAGGAGAACCAGGGCAGGCTCCGGATCGTGAAGCTCAACGTCGACGAGAACCCGGTGAAGTCCGCCGAGTACCGCATCACGGGCATGCCGACGCTGAACGTGTACTCCGACGGCGCTCTCGTCCGGCAGATCCGCGGCGCGAAACCCAAGTCCGCGCTGCTGCGCGAGCTCGACGGCTTCGTCGGCTGACCCAGGTCCGGCCCGCGCGGCTGGCCGGCGGCACCGGCCGCCACGCGACGAACCCGCGCGGCTGGCCGGCGGCACCGGCCGCCACGCGACGAACCCGCGCCGCGCAACCCGTGGCGCCTCGTCGGCCTGCCGCCACGCGCCCGTCCGTCCCGCCATTCCGCGGATCAAGGGTTCGTCGCCAGTCGATACCAGCAACAAAGGAGAAAAGGTGAAGATCCGCGGCAGCCCGGCGTCACGGCCAGGGTTTCAGGCGTCGCACGCCTCGCCCGGCTCCCACAGCGACGGCGGCGGATCGGACCGTCCCACCCGCCCCTCGCGGTCGACACGACCAACGCCGTACTCCCCACAGGCTGCCCCCGAGCGGTCTGTCGAACCGCCCCCTGAACCGCGCGCTTGCCAACGCCCCGGGAGCAGCCCGCCACCCGACCCACTCGCACCCGAGAACCGAAAGGAACCCCATGATGAAGCCCTCCCTGCGACCGAGCAGGACCCACACGAGCCGCGGCGAACGATCACTCAGGCGGCGAGCCGCCGCCCGGGCGTTGCGGACACCAATCCTTGCGCTGCTGACGGTCCTCGGAACAGCGCTGTTCGTCCAAGCGGGTCTCAGCGCCGCCAACGCGGCGCACCCCGACTGCCGCGGCGAGCGGGCGACCATCGTCGGCACGAAGGGACCGGACCGACTGCACGGCACCCCCGGCAAGGACGTGATCGTCGGGCTCGGTGGAGACGACGTCATCACCGGCGCCGGCGGCCAGGACACCATCTGCGGCGGAACCGGTGACGACGACCTCGACGGCGGGGCCGGGCGAGACGAGCTTGCCGGTGACACCGGCGACGACATGCTCGACACCGGCGCGGGCGACAAGGACTACGCCTTCGGCGGCCCCGGCGAGGACGCGATCTCCCTTCACGCCCGTAGCTCCTCCGCCTTCGCCGGCGATGGTGACGACACCGTCAAGTCGCACGCCAAGGACACCCGTCTCGACGGCGGCCCGGGCAATGATCACCTCGCGGGCGGGCCAGGCGGAGACGTCATCGACGCCGCCGAGGGCAACGACAAGGTTGACGGCGGGCACGGTGAGGACAAGATCACCGGCGGCGCCGGCAAGGACCGGCTCGACGGTCAGGAAGACCGCGACAAGATCTACGGCAACGGCGGCAACGACAAGCTCGCCACCGGCAGCGGCGTGAAGGACGCCGCCTACGGCGGAGGAGGCGACGACGCGATCACCATCCAGGCCGACCAGGGCATCGCAACCGGCGACGCCGGCAACGACACCCTCACGTCGTCCTCCGCAAGCTCGCTCCTCGTGGGGCCACGACGGCAACGACACCATCATCGGCGGGCCCGGCGCCGATGAGGCCCACGGAAGCGCCGGCGACGACCACGTCACTGGCGGGGCCGGGAAGGACCGCCTCTTCGGCGAGGCAGGCAATGACACCATCGACGGCGGCGCCGACCGTGACGAGGTGAAGGGCGATCAGGGCGCGGACGCGCTGACAAGCGGCCCCGGATCCAACGACTTCGTCTTCGGCGGTCCCGACAACGACGTCATCACCCTCGAGGCGCCCGGCGCCGCCGGCCTCGGGGAGGACGGCGACGACAAGATCATGTCCAAGGTCAACGGCGCGCTGCTGACCGGCGGAGCCGGCAACGACCTGCTCACCGGAGGCGCCATGGCCGACACCCTCCACGGCGGGGACGGCAACGACACCATGCACGGCAACGAGGGCGCCGACACCTGCCGCGGTGACGCAGGCACCGACTACTGCCACGGCGGGTCCCCGGGACCCGAGGACAACACCCCCGACGACGTCGACGTGTGCGACGACTCAGTCGAGACCAAGGCCTCCTGCAAAGAGGGCGGCGCCCCCAACGAGTTCTTCGTGACCGTCACCGGTCGCGACCTCTACACCCCATGGACCGTGCCCGCCGGAAGCCACCGCGCCGAGGGCACCTGGTCCATGACCTTCACGTTGGCGAGGACGGCCGGGACGGTCGGCACCGACGTCTACTACGAGGTCAAGGGCGGGAGCGGCTCGTACGCAATCGACGGACACAACTACGAGTGCACCTTCCACGAGCAGGAGTCGTTCACCATGTCCTCGTCCATGGCGATGCTGCGCCTGGTCACGGAGAACAACACCTACGACCTGTCGGTCAACAACCTCGAGCCGGCCCTCCCCACCGTGTGGCACTGCCCCAACGGCGACTTCGAGCACCTCGCCCCGGTCGACCTCGCGGGGTACGTGACGGGACGCAGCTACGACCCGGACACGTTCGCCATCGCCGGCACCGAGGAGAAGCACCCGAGCGACGAGAAGACCGACACGTGGAGCTGGACTCTGTCGCCGCGTTGAGTGCGAAGCGGACCACGGCTTGGCAAGTGCGTACCATCTGCACCCCACAGGCGCGCGTCGGCATCGCTTCCCTGCCCACCGGTCGCACTCGACGACTGCGGGCGTGGGTTCAGGCGAGAGCCTTGGCCTTCAGGGTGTCGAACTCGCGCTGGTCGATGGTGCCGGACTCGAGCAGCGCCTTGGCGTTGGCGATCTGGTCGGTAGGTGAGGTCGACGTGCCGGCGACCTGCTGGATGTACTGCTCCTGCGCGGCCTGCATCTCCCTTGCCCTGCTGAGCTGCCGTTCGTTCATGCTGCGGCCGCGGGCGATCAGGTAGATCAGGGCGCCCAGCCAGGGCACGAGGATGAGGAGCAGCGCCCATCCGGCCTTGCCCCAGCCGCTGAGCGTGTGGTCACCGAACAGGTCGAACAGGCACCGGAACCAGACCATGAGTGCGGCGATCCAGATGAAGAACCAGAAGGACCACAGGAGCACGTCCCCGAAGCCGTTGATGTTGGAGTCCATGGCAGCGCCCTTCTCGCAGGTCCGGTCGGGCGACCGGTCTTCCGCAGTGTGGCACCGCCGGTCGTGGTCGCCGCTCACCCGCGGAGGGTGAGCATCAGCTGACCAGGAGTGAGCGACCGCAACGCCCCGTCAGGTCTCCATTGCTTCGGGGAGGCTGACGGCATCCTCGTCGCCGAGGAGGACTGCGTAGGAGAAACCGGCGACGAGGCCGCCGACCACGGGAGCGAGGATGAACAGCCACAGCTGTGCGATCGCGTCGCTGCCGGCGAACACGCCGACGCCGATCGACCGCGCCGGGTTCACCGACGTGTTCGTCACCGGGATGCTGATCAGGTGGATCAGGGTCAGCGCCAGGCCGATGGCCAAGGGCGCGAGCCCCTTGGGCGCGCGACTGTCGGTGGCGCCGAGGATCACCCACAGGAAGACCGCGGTCAGCAGGGCCTCGATGACCAGGCAGGCGAGCAGGTCGTAGCCCATGGGTGAGCGGTCCCCGTAGCCGTTCGACGCGAAGCCGCTCTCCTGCGCGGAGAAGCCGTCCAGTCCGTTGGCCACGACGAGCAGGACCGCACCCGCCGCGAGCCCGGCGACCACCTGCGTGGCGAGGTAGACCGGAGTCTCCCTCCAGGGGATCCGACCACCGGCCGCCGCGCCGAGCGTGACGGCAGGGTTGAAGTGACCGCCCGAGATGTGGCCGACCGCATAGGCCATCGTGAGCACGGTCAGGCCGAAGGCGAGCGAGACGCCGAGCCAGCCGACACCGACCTGCTCGTTGGTCGTGGCGAGCACGGCCGTCCCGCACCCGCCGAAGACGAGGACGAAGGTGCCGAGGAACTCGGCCGCGAGACGCTTGCTCATGCTGGGCGCGACTGCCATGTCACTCTCCTCCATCAACGTGGACCCCGGACAGTCCGGTCGCCCCGTGACGACGTCGTCCGGACGCCGCCGGTCGTGCGGACCGGCCAGACCACGACGGGAGCTCGCACTCACCATCACCGGGCACGCTAGGCCCGCGCGCGGCCGATCGGGTCACCTGAGAAGGGTGATGCGCCCGCTGACCCGCACCCCTGTCGGCGGCCGCGTCGCGTCGGTACTGTGCCCGAGGGAAGGTTCGACAGGGGTTGTTCGACGGGCGGCTTCTCGGGGCGGGAGAATCTGATGTGGTGGAAGACCTCACCGGTGCTGGTGGGACTCCTGGCGCTGCTGGTCGCCGCTCCGGCGTTCGCGGTCACGGACCGGTGGGCGGCATGGTCACCGGTGGAAGGCGCCTCGAACTCGTTCCGCCTGACGATGTCACAGCGGTCTCCCGGCTTCCCTGCGGCCACCGTGGCGACCGACTCCCGCTCGCCCGTCCAGGTCGCGGCGGGAGCCGCGACCTTCCTGGGCACGGGCACCCCGCCAGGAGCCAAGTACGGGAGCAGCGCCGCCAACCCCTACCTCGTGCTGCGGCCCCGGGCGGACACCTCCACCGCTGGGTCCACCACGACCTACACGTTCGACGCACCCACACCCGACACCGGGTGGGCGTTCGTGCTGGGCGACATCGATGCCGATCAGGTCTCGCTCACCGCCACCGACGCCGTCGGCGCAGCGGTGCCGTCGAGCGAGGTCGACACGTGGTTCCGCGGCACCTTCAACTACGCCGGCGGCACCGACCAGCCGACGTGGAGCCCCACCACCGCCACGCTCACCGGCAACGCCGGTGCCATCGACACCGATGGCGCATCCGGCTGGTTCGAGCCCGACATCCCGCTCACCAGCCTGACCATGACCTTCACCCGCCGCGCCGGGTTCCCCGTCTACCAGACCTGGTTCGTCAGCCGGGCCCGTCCGGTCGGCGGCACCGTCACCGACGTCTCCACCGTCGGGTCCTGCTCGCCCACCGGCACCAGCGTGTCGCTGCTGTCCCCGGCCGGTGACGTGCTCGCCACCACCACCCCCGCGCCGGGCGGCGCCTACGGCTTCGGCGAGTTCGCCACCCAGGGCGGCTACGTCGTGCGTCTCGACGTCCCCGAGGGCTGCGTCGTCCTCGGGCCCGCCGAGCAGACGGTGTCGAACCGCGGGAACGACAACGACGCCGCCAGCCGAGCCGCGTTCGCCGTGCGGGCCGTCGTCCCCCAACCCATCAGCGGGACCGTCCTGGACGAGGTCACCGGAGAACCCGTCGCAGGTGTCACCGTCACCCTCGACGGCCCCGGCCGAACCGCTACGACGACCACGGACGCCGACGGCGCCTACCTCTTCGACGACAACGCCACCGCACCCGACTACACCATCACCATCACCGTGCCGGACGGCTACGCGGCCGGTCCGGCCGGGACCCAGATCGGCGGCATCACGGTCGCGAACACGCCCGTCACCGGTCAGGACTTCACGATCGTCGACCTGCCCGCGGTCACCGGCACGGTCACCGGCGCCGGCGCGGGTGTCGGGGGCATCCAGGTCGTGCTGACCCCCGTCGGCGGTGGGGCCACGTTCACTGCGGTGACCACGGGCGACGGCACGTACGAGGTCGACGGCCTCCCGCCCGGCGACTACACCCTCGCCGTCGTCGCGCCCAACGGATGGACCGCTCCCCCACCGCGGACCGTGGCCGTGCCGGCCGCGGGCCTGACAGGGCAGGACCTCCCACTGACCCGGCCCGGCGCCCTCGGTGGTGCCGTCACCCTCGACGGCGCCCCCGCGGCAGGTGTGTCCATCACGGTCGACGGCCCGGGCGGGCCCCGGACGCTGCAGACCGACGCGGACGGGCAGTACTTCCTCGACACGCTGCCGGCCGGCACGTACGCCATCTCCGCCGTCGCGCCGGACGGCGCCTCGGCCATCGGCCCGACCACCCGGACCGTCACCATCACCACCGCCGGTGAGATCCGCGGCGGTCAGGACTTCATCCTCACGACCACGGTGCCACCCGCGCCGCCGGTGCCGACCGTGCCCCCGGTGCCCCCCGTGCCGCCCGTGACGCCCGTGACGCCCGTACCGTCGGTCCCGGACGTCGACCTCGTGCTCAGCAAGAGTGCCGTCTCCGGTGCGGTGTCCCCGGTCGGCGGAACCGTCCGCTACCGGCTGTCGGTGCGGAACCGGGGCGCGGACCCCGCAGCCCGGCCGATCACGGTCAGCGACCGGCTGCCCGCGGGACTCGAGCTGGTCTCCTCCAGTGGCAAGGGGTGGTCGTGCACGGCCCGCAGGTCAGATGACACGGCCAGGTGCGTGCTCCGGAAGGGCGTCGGCGCCGGGAGGAGGGCAGCCCCGGTGTTCGTGGTCGCCCGGACCACGAGTGCCGTCGCGGGTCGCGTCGTGAACGTTGCGCGAGTCCGGGTGCCCGGGGAGCCCCATCCCTCGAACAACACGGGCAGGGCGTCCATCACCGTCGTCCCCGCACAGCTTCCGGCGACCGGGTTCCGCCTCCGGGCCGACAGCTGACAGGCGCCTGGTGCCGCCCGTCCTGCACCGCTGCGGCACGGACATACCCAAATCGGTGCCTTGACGCCACCCGGGCGCGGGTGGAGGTTCGATCCATCCCCGGGGAGCCGCGCCCGGGCGCAGCACGGTCCTCAAGGGATGGGCTCCCACCCCGCCTTGGAGGGTGCCGTGAACCGCACAGACCGTCGTCCCGTCATCGCCGTCGCAGCCCTGGCCCTCGTGGCCCCCGCCGCCGTCGCAGCCCTCGCTGTGGGCCCCCCAGCCGCGTCGGCCCACAAGGGCGGCGGACACCATCCGTCACCCCACTCCACGTCGGACGAGGCGGTCTTCTTCGCCTCGGACGGCTTGCGGCAGGACCTGGTCGAGAAGTACGCCGACCAGGGCGTGATGCCGACGATGCGGAAGTTCCTGAAGAACGGCGTCAAGGCACGCGGTGACGGCATGCTCACCCAGGCGCCGCCCAACACCGGGGCGGGCTGGTACACGATGGCGACCGGCGCGTGGCCGGGGGTGACCGGCTCGACCAACAACACGTTCCACAAGAACGGCGACCCGTTCGGCACCACCCGCACCGCTGCGTTCGACCCCGGCGTGCTGCAGGCGGAGTCGATCGCGCAGGCGGCCGAGCGCGGTGGCCTGAAGGTCGCCCAGATGGAGTGGGCCGGCGGGCGCAACGCCTCCATCCAGGGGCCGACGATCGACTTCCAGACCTTCTCCTCCGGTCGGGGCGTGACCACGAACTTCATCGGCCAGAAGGGCGACGTGCTCTTCGACGACGCGCCGTTCATCGCCTCGTTCGGGCTGCAGTTCGACCACCCGGCCGGCTACGCGGGACAGGCCCCGTTCCCGGCCGCCGCCCCCGCCCCGGCCACCGGATGGACCGGGGTGCCGAGGTCGTACAGCCCGGCACGGGAGATGCGGATGCGGGTGCTCGACGCGGGCGTCGACAAGTACGGCCTGAACGCCTACATCTACGACAGCCGCAACGACGGCCGTACGAAGTACGACCGCGTGCTGCTCTCGCCCACGAAGAACGGCGCGGACGCCGTCGGCGACCTGGAGCAGGGCGAGTGGGCCGACGTGAAGGTGAAGATCGTCGGCGGCGCGCTCGCCGGCAAGACCGCCGGGATGCTGGTCAAGGTCGAGACCCTCTCCCCCGACCTGTCCCGCGTCCGGCTGTTCCACACCTCGGTGACCCGCGCGATCGCGAGCTGGCCGACGTGGCCGGGCGAGCCGGGCTACACCGAGTTCGACGAGTACCTCGCCGCCGAGTTCCCGACGTCCACCGCGGCCGACTTCGCGATCCTCGAGGCGGGCGTGACCAGTGAGGAGACCTACGTCCAGCAGGGTCTCTACTGGTCCACCGGGCACTGGCCGATGCTGGAGTACATCGCCGAGACCTACCAGCCCGACCTGCTCATGGTCGGCATGCCCACCACCGACGAGTTCCAGCACCAGTTCCTGGGACTGGTCAGCAAGCGCCTGCCCAACGGCGCAGCCAACCCGGCGTACGACGACGTGGACCTCGACGGCGTCAAGGACGGACGCGTGAAGCAACGCTCGGCGTTCATCCGCGAGGCCTACCAGGAGTCCGACCAGACGCTGCGCCTGGCACGGAAGCTCGTCGGGAAGGACCCGACCACCTTCGTCGGCTCCGACCACGGCTTCGCGCCGCAGTTCCTCGCGGTCGACGCGAGCCTGCCGCTGGTCGAGATGGGTTTGCTGTCGCGGCCGCAGACCTCGAACTGCCGCACGGCAACCGGCGAGACGATCGGCAAGGCCAAGGCCTGCTGGGCCGGCGGTGCGCTGCAGGTCTACCTCAACCTCGCCGGGCGCGACCCGGCCGGAGGCGGCCTCCAGCAGGTCGCAGCGGCCGACGAGGCGTCGACCGTCGCGGCGATCAAGGCGAAGTACCTCGCCCTGTCCGACCCCAACGACTGGACGCACGACGGCAACCCCGAGGGCTGGAAGGTCATCGACCGCGCCTTCACCAAGGCGGAGTCCCGCTACATCCCCAACGGTCCGGGCAGCACCGCCGACATGGCGCACCCGACCCGCACCGGTGACCTGGTGGTCTTCTCCTACCCGCCCTACCAGTTCGACGCGGCGACGCCTGGCACGCTCGTGGCGCCCTCGCACTTCTTCGGGCAGCACGGCTACGTCCCCGACGTGCAGGACCTGGCGGCCAACATCAACATGCGTGCGACGTTCCTCGCCGGCGGCGAGGGCATCGGCCGCGGCAAGGTCGATGCGCGATCGATCGACCTCGCCCCGACGCTGGCGTTCCTGCTCGGGATCCCCGAGCCGCAGCACAGCCAGGGCAAGGTCCTGCTCGACGTGGCCGACGGAGGGAAGCGGTACACCCCCGTGTCGATCGTGGGGCTGAACGACTTCCACGGCCAGCTCGACCCGACGACGCGGGCGTACGACAACGCCATCAACGCGCGGGTCGGCGGTGCGTCGTTCCTCGCGACGATGTTCGACGAGGACCTCGCAGCGCTCCCGGGGCAGGGCCTGATCCTGGCGGGCGGCGACAACGTCGGCGCCTCTCCCCCGAACTCGGCGCTGCTGGAGGACATGCCCGCGATCGACGTGGAGAACGCGTGGGGCCTCGACGCGACGTCGTACGGCAACCACGAGTTCGACTACGGCGTCGCCCGCCTGCTCGAGCACCAGGCCCGGGCCGACTTCCCGTTCCTCGCGACGAACATCGTCGACGAGGACACCGGAGAGGCACCGGACTGGGTGACGCCGTCGGTGGTGTTCCGGGTCAACGGCGTGAAGGTCGGCGTCATCGGCGCCGGGCTCGAGGGAACGCCCGAGCTGGTCGCTGCGGGTGCCACCGAGGGCCTGGAGTTCCTCGACGAGGGGCCGCGGATCAAGGCCGAGTCCGAGCGGCTGCGCCGGCAGGGCGTGAAGGTGCAGGTGGTCGTCATCCACGAGGGAACGGCGCTCGGCAGCAACCCGGTCGGCACCACGCCCGGAGTGGCCTGGGAGGGCCCGATCCTCGGCATCGCCGACGAGCTGCAGGACACGACCGTCGACGCGATGGTCGTGGGCCACACGCACCGGGTCTCCAACCTGATGCGGGGCGACATCCTCATCACCGAGGGCATCAACGCCGGTGCGTCCTACTCCGTGCTCCAGCTGATGGTGCACAAGGGCGACGTCACCTGGGCAGGCGGCGCGACCCGCGTCGCCAAGACCCTCGGCGTGACGGGTCGTGCGGACGTGCAGGCGATCGTCGACCAGGCCAACGCGGCGACCGCGGTGCTGCGCAACCAGGTGATCGGCACGCAGGCCAACGACATCCTCCGGGCCCCGACCCGGCTCCTCGAGTCGGAGATGGGCAACATGGTCGCCGACGCGATGCGCGGGAAGTACCCCGGGATCGACGCGGCGTACACCAACTCGGGCGGGCTGCGGCAGGACCTCGTCTGCTCGCCGCCCAGCGCCGGCGAGGCGCCATGCGAGATCACGTGGGGCGAGATGTTCGCGGTGCTGCCGTTCGGCAACCGCACCACGATCCTCACCCTCACCGGTGCCCAGCTGCGCCAGGCGTTCCTCAACGGCTTCTCGCCGGTCTGCAACCCGGCCATCGCCACCGGGCGCTTCCCGCAGGTCTCCGGCCTCCGTGCCACCTTCCACTGCGAGGGCACCACGGCGGTCGTCGACGGCATGTGGAAGACCCCGGACGGGATCGGGGGCACGCAGACACCCATCGCCGATGGCGACAGCATCCGGCTCGTCACCAACGACTTCATGTACACCGGCGGTGACGGCTACACGGTCTTCGCGGGTGGCACCGACGTCCAGCAGCCCGGCGACGACCTGATGCAGATCGCCACCGACTACGTCACGGCCAACAGCCCGGTCGACCCGCGCGTCGAGGGGAGGCTCACCCAGAACTGACGGCGGGCCGCCCGGCCGGGGTCTCCGGACCGACGATCCCGGCGTCGGCCGGTGTGGGCGCAGTCACGTCCGACGGGGGATTGATTGAATCCTCAACCGTTGTTGAGCGGGTCATGACCGACACCCTCGCCCTGTCCCCCGAAGCCCAGGCGCTGCTCTTCCGGGACGCCCGCACTGCCAACACCTTCACCGACGAGCCCGTGACCGACGAGCAGGTCGCGGCGATCTACGACCTCGTCAAGTACGGCCCGACGGCGATGAACAACCAGCCGCTCCGAATCGTCCTGGTGCGAGGTGGCGAGGCCCGCGAGCGCCTGCTCAAGGTCATGGCCGACGGCAACCGCGACAAGACCGCCGAGGCTCCGCTGGTCGCCATCCTCGCGGCCGACACCGACTTCCACGAGCACCTCCACCGCACGTTCCCGCACTTCCCCGGCGCGAAGGACGCGTTCGCAGACCCGGCCGCCCGCGAGCAGGCCGCCCGGTTCAACGCGACCCTGCAGATCGGCTACTTCCTCATGGGAGTTCGCGCCGCCGGCCTCGCCGCCGGACCCATGGGCGGCTTCGACGCCGGCGCGCTCGACGCCGAGTTCTTCGCCGACACGTCCCTGAAGTCGCTCCTCGTGGTCAACCTCGGCCGACCGGGCGAGAACGCGTGGTACGACCGGCTCCCCCGCCTCGACCACTCCGAGGTCGTGCTCGAGGCTTGATCGGGCTCCGGTGACGAGCACCCGGCTGCCGTTTGCCGGTCCGACCTGCAAGGATTCCGACGTACCCGACTCGGAGGGACGGCCATGACGCTCGACACGGGAAGTCTCCGTGTGTCCTTCGCGCTGGTCGCGCTCACGTTGGTGCTGCTGTTCTACGTCATCACGTACCGCAACGGCCGGTCGGCCTACGCCGCGTGGTGGTGCATCTCCCTCACGATGTTCCTCGTCGGCGCCTCGGCCTACCTCCTGTCCGGCACCACGCACCAGGTGTGGGCCAACCCGCTCGGCAACACCCTCATCGCGCTCGGCGCCGGCTGCGTGTGGGCGGGCAGCCGCTCACTGCGACGGGACCGGCCTGCCCTTCCCCGCGGGTTGCTGGCAATCGCGCCGATCGTCGTGGGGGCGATGTCGCTGCTCGGAGACCCGGCGACGGACGTCTGGTCGGGCGGTGAGTTCTTCCTCGCGGCCATGTGGATCCAGCTCGGCCTGTCGGGGGTGGAGCTGCGCGGCCTGCTGGGCAGCGTTATCGCCGCTGCCGACCCCGACGGGCACGGCTACCGCGCAACCGTGTGGGCGCTGCTGCTGGCGTGCTGCACGGTGGCCGCCTTCTACCTCGCGCGCTGGATCGCCTTCCTCGCGGTCGGGCCAGACCAGCCGTTGTTCGCGACCTTCTTCGGCGAGCAGGTGACGACGCTCGCCACGACCGTCCTCCTCGCGACGGTGTCGTTCAGCATGTCGACGCTGAGCGAGGAGCAGCAGAAGGAGGCCCTCCGCGACACCGCGGCCCGGGACGGGCTGACCGGGCTGCTGAACCGGCGAGCGTTCGACCAGCTGGCCGAGGCGGCACGCCGGGCGACCCGTGGCCATGCCGGCTCCGCCGCGTCGGACGGTGTCGCCGGGTCGCTCGTCATGGCCGACCTCGACCACTTCAAGCAGCTCAACGACCAGTACGGGCACCCGGCCGGCGACCGCGCCCTCGTGGCGTTCGCGGACTGCTGTCGCGCCGCCGTGCGCTCGACCGACCTCGTGGCCCGCTACGGGGGCGAGGAGTTCGTCATCCTCCTCCCCGGCGCCGACGCGGCGCGGGCCGAGCTCGTCGCCCACACGATCAGCACGGGTCTGGCCGAGCGCTCCCAGCCCGACCTCCCCCTGCCCACCGTCAGCTTCGGCGTCGCCGAGCTCGACCCGGACCTGCCCCTGGACCAGGTCGTGGAGCGCGCCGACCTCGCGCTCTACCGCGCCAAGTCGACCGGGCGCGACCGGACTGTGCACTACGCCCCCGAGATCCGACCGTAGGCGCGCGCGAGGCACTACGCTCCCTGCATGTTGATCCTCGCCATCATCCTCTTCGGCATGATCGCCGGCGGCCTGGCGCAGATGGCGCTCGGCCGGTCGATGCGCGACGTGAACTGGACGATCGCCATCGTGACCGGTCTGATCGGCTCGTTCGTGGGGGGCCTGCTGGTGAGCCTGCTCGCCGGCGACGGTCTCGAGCTGCGCGCCAGCGGCCTGATCGGCTCGTTCGTCGGGGCGCTGCTGCTCACCCTCGCGTGGGGCTGGTTCGACAAGCGCCGCAGCTCCGTCTGAGCCGGGCCGACACTAGTCGGTCGGCGGCGGCTCGAGGCCGACCGCCGTGCGGAGCAGTGCCGGCCCGTCGCCGGGGAGGTCAGCCCTCAGCAGCGTGACCTCGCCGCTGACCACCCGCTGCCGCACGGCCGGGACGACGACGGAGAGGTCCGCCGCGCCGGACAGCACCATGAGCGCCGAGGTGCGGGGCGCGAGCCGTGCAGTGATCTCGTCGAGCAGGACCGGGTCGACGCCCGTCGCGGCCAGCCGGTCTGCGACGTCCGAGGGGAGATGGTCGCCGTCCTGGGCGGCACGGAGCGCCGTTCGGAGCAGCGCCACGAGGACCGACGGCTCACGCGCGCCGACCTCCGCAGGAGGCCACAGCCGCGTGACGCGGGGGCGGTGGGCGCCGGGCGCCCAGGACACGATGATCGCGTCGATGACCTCGAGGGCACGCGCCTCCTCGAGGCGCCGGAGCCGCACCGACCCGGCGGTGGCACCCAGCGGGGTGCCATAGCACCACACCGTCAGGGCCGGCACGAGGACCGGACCTGACGGTGTGGCACCGAGCGGTGCTCAGGCCTCCTCGAAGACCTCACGGATCGCGCGCTCCTGGTCGTCGCTGAGGTTGGTGAAGATCAGCTCCGGCTTCGAGTCCGCGAACGCCTCGTGCACCCGGTCGACCACCACGTCCGACGTCATGATGAACAGGGCGGACGTCCCGGGTGTGACCTCGTCGCGGAGGCGGTTGATGAACTTGTCGTCGATGCCGACGTCGGACAGCGAGCCTGCCAGCGCGCCGGAGGCCGCGCCGATCGCCGCGCCGAGCAGGGGGACGAAGAAGATCAGTCCGAAGAGCATCCCCCAGAACGCACCCCCGAGGGCTCCGGCGCCGGCGAGGTTGTTCAACTGCCGGGTCTGCGGCTTCTTCTTCCCCTCCTCCCACCGGACCGTGGCGGCGTCGTGGATGTTGAGCAGCCGCTGGGCCGCCATGTCCTTCAGGATGTCGGTCGCCCTGTCGGCGCCATCGGCCGTGTCGAACTTCCAGACGGTGAGCGTTGCCATGGGTGGTCCCTTCGGTGTGGTCAGAGTACGACGATCGTGGTCCGTCGGACTCCCCCGCGGTTCCCCCGGCGAGGGTGAAACGCCCACCACCCCGAGGGGTGTGACCACTCACTCCAACCGGCGCCGGGCTCACATACTGAGCCGATGAACGGCGAACCCGCCGCCCCCCACGACCCGCTCCTCGTCGCGGCCATGCAGACGTCGCCGGACGCCTTCGTCGTCCTCGACCACGAGGACCGGGTCGAGTGGTGGAACCGTGCCGCCGAGCGACTCTTCGGCTGGTCGGTGGAGGAGGCGGCCGGAGAGCTGCTCACCGACCTGGTCGTGCCGGAGCAGTACCGGGTGGCGCACCACGAGGGGCTTCGCCGACGCGCGACCGGCGGGCGTCCGCGGCTGGGCGCCGACCCGGTGCAGGTCGAGGCGCTGTGCCGAGACGGCAGCCGCATCCTGGTCGAGCTCAGCGTCGGCGAGCTGGAGTGGCAGGGAGGTCCGCGCTTCCACGCCTTCATCCGAGACGTGACGGACCGGGAAGCTGCCCGCAGCGCCCTCGAGCTCAGCGAGAACCGGTCCCGCACGGCGTTCGAGAACGCGCCGGTCGGCATGCTCCTCACGGCGGTCGACGACGACGGGTTCGGCCTCGTGGTGTCCGCGAACCCCGCCGCCGCGGAGATGCTCGGCCGCCCGGCCGACGACCTGCGGTCGATGTCGTCCAGCGACATCACGCACCCCGACGACGCGCACCTGGACGCCGAGCTCGTCCCCCGGCTCCTGCGCGGCGAGGTCGACAAGCTCCAGTACGAGAAGCGCTTCGTCAGGCCCGACGGTCGGCCGGTGTGGGTGGCCTTCAGCGCCAGCGTCGTGCGTGACATCGACGGCGCGCCGATGCACAGCATCCACCAGCTGGTGGACATCACCGAGCGGCTGGCCGCCGCGCAGCAGCTCGTCCGGCTCAACGAGGAGCTGCGACGCACGAACGAGGAGCTGGCCGCGGCGAACGCGGAGCTCGACCGCTTCACCGCCGCTGTCGCGCACGACCTCAAGTCACCGCTGATGGCGATCCTCATGCACGCCGACCTGCTGGTCGAGTCGCACGGGCACGGGAGTCCGCTCCGGGGTGCTGCAGCCATCTCACGATCGGCCCGGCGGTTGAACTCGCTGATCGAGGGCCTGCTCGTCTACTCGCGCGCGGAGAGCGCCGCGTTGCGTCGCCAGTGCGTGGACCTCGCCGCCCTGGTCGACGACGTCGCCGAGGAGCTCGCCATCGCGGCCGACCGGCCCGGACGCGTGACCCGGGACCGGCTGCCGTCGCTGCACGTCGAGGCCGTGCTCTTCCGGCAGGTCGTCACCAACGTGATCGGCAACGCGTTCAAGTACGTCGCACCCGACGTCACACCGCTCGTGCACGTCAGCGCGGAGCACGACCCCGCCACGCAGGCGTGGACGCTCCGCTTCAGCGACAACGGGATCGGCATCGCGCCGGAGTCACGGGAGCGCGTCTTCGACGTCTTCCACCGCGAGGCCACCGACTACCCGGGCAGCGGGATCGGTCTGGCGACCTGCCGACGGATCGTCGAGCGGCACGGCGGCCGCATCTGGGTCGACGGCGGGCCCGACGGTGGCAGCGTCGTGTCGGTCCTGCTCCCTCCCGGAGGGTAGGAGCTCGCTGCCGGTGTACCGGACCACGAGCATGGCCAGGTCGTCGACCAGCTCCTCACCGTGGAAGGCGCGCACGGCGTCGAGCACTGCACCGGCCAGCGCGTCGGCGGAGCGGTCGCGGTGCGTGCGCATCAGCCCTGCGACCCGCTCGGAGCCGAACTGGTCCCGGCCGTGGCGCGCCTCCAGGAGCCCGTCGGTGAACACGCACAGCACCTCGCCCGGCGCGAGGTCGACCGCGGCGTCGTGCAGCTCGGGGTCGTCGAAGAGCGCGAGCGCGGTGCCGAGCGTGCCGACCTCCTCGACCTCGCCGTCCGCCCTCAGGACCAGCGGCCAGTGGTGGCCGGCGAGGGTGAGGGTGATGTGCAGCGGAGCCTGCGAGGGATCGTGCTCGTGGGGCGGACGCAGGTGCCCGTGCACGAGCGTGCAGTGCCGCTCGGACTCGGTCTGCGCCTGCAGCACCGTGTTGACCTCGTGCAGCGTCGCCGCGGGCGACAGCGCCGGGTCGGCGAGGGCACGCAGCGTGTAGCGGGTGGCGGCGCTGACCGCGGCCGCCTCGGCCCCCTTGCCGCTGACGTCCCCCAGCACGAACGCCCAGGTGTCCTCGTCCAGCGCGAAGACGTCGAGGAAGTCGCCGCCGATCTCACGTCCGTCGCCCGCCGGGACGTAGCGGCTGGCGAGCTCGCACCCCGGGACGGCCGGGAGCCTCGTCGGCACCATGCTGGCCTGCAGCGTGGCAGCGACCCGGGAACGGTCGTCCAGGACTTGCTGGAGGCGCTGCTGGTCGCGGACCCGCTCGGTCACCTCGCGGAGCACGACGAGCTCCCCCGCCGTGCGCCCGGCCACGTCCGTGAGCGGCTGCTGGCTGACGTCGAAGGTCCGCGGGTGGCCGCCGGCGGCGTTGGCCAGGACCAGCCCGCCCGGGCCGACGTCCACGATCTCGGAGGTGTCCATCAGGTCGCTCACGCGCCTGCCGACGAGCTCGCCGCGGGGCCGGCCCGCGAGCGCGACGGCTGCCGGGTTGACGTCGACCACCCGCTCGAAGGCGTCGAGGACGAAGACCGCGTCGGTCATGCTCTCGACCACCGCGCTGCGCGCCAGGGGGGCCAGGTCGACGAGTCGCTCCTCGAACAGGCCCCACACCAGCAGCCCGCCGGTGATGGTGAACGCGAACGGCGTCAGGTCGATCAGCGCGAACCAGCCGACCTCGAGGTTGTGCAGGATGTTCGCGGCCCACGGCAGCAACGCGGAGGCCAGCAGCACCAGAGCCATCCGGCGGTAGGTCCGCGCCAGCCGCACCATGCTGGCGACGAACAGCACCGTGGCTCCGACGAGCAGCGCGTTGTTGTAGACGAAGATCGCCCAGAACACCGGGCCCGAGTCGACGTCCGGCAGGTCGTGCGCACGGGCCGTCGGGGAGTAGGAGCGCACCAGGTCGTGGGTGGCCGGGACCGCCAGCACCACCAGCGCGGCCACCGCGGGGATCGCCAGCAGCAACACCAGTCGACGCGTCACCAGCCGGCCCCGGCCGGTGTACTGCAGCGAGAAGACCAGCCAGGCGGGCGCGAGCGTGACGATGCCGACGTACTTGAGGTCGCCCCACAGGCTCTTGGTCGCCACGTCGTCGACCGTGAGCTCCACGGCGTACGCCGTCCCCCACCACGCCACGGCGACCAGCAGCACCGCCAGGCTCCAGCCCATGGCCGTGCCGCGACGCCAGGCGACGTATGCCGCCAGCGCCGCCAGCACCAGCCCGGCGCCGGCCATCAGGGTCGCGAGCAGCGTCAGCACCCGGGTCCTCCCGCGCTCGGGCTCGGCCACGCGCCCGTCGCGTGGTCGGAACCTCCACGCTAGCCGTCGGCTCGTCCGTCGTCAGGACTTCCTGCGCGCTCCTGCCCCCTTTGGGTGAGGCCGGGCCCCGGACTCCGCCGCACCGAGCTACCGCGGCGCGTGCCGGCCACGTGGCCGACCGCGGCGTCCCCACCACATCAGCAGCCCCCCGGTGCCCAGCAGCAGGAGGGAGAGGCCCAGTCCCGCCGCCGGCGGACCACCTGTAGACGGGAGGATCGCCGAGACCTCGGTCTGGTCGTCTGCGTCCGCGACCTCCGGACCCGCGGTGGTCGGGGCGGTGGTGGGAGTCGGGGTGGGAGTCGGGGTGGGAGTCGGGGTGGGCGTCGGGGTGGGCGTCGGAGTGGGCGTCGGAGTGGGCGTCGGAGTGGGCGTCGGAGCAGCGACGTCGTCGTTGGTGATCGTGCAGACCACGTCGTCCCCGTCGACGAGGGTGAGGGTCGCCCCGGTGAGCGTGCCGCCGTCGCACGTCCAGGACGACGCCGCGTACCCCGGCGCTCCACCCGTTTCCGCAAGCACGTAGTCACCCGGCTGCACCGTCCGGTCCACCACGTCCGCGCTGTCACCGGCCCCGGTCACCGGCGTCGGCCCGCTCGCCGTCAGCGTCCAGTCCCCCGCCGTCGCCGTCCCACCGTCGTCGTTCACGACGGTCTTCACCAGCGTGAGCTCCGCGCTCGGCACTGTGACGTCGTCGTTGGTGATCGTGCAGACCACGTCGTCCCCGTCGACGAGGGTGAGGGTCGCCCCGTCGAGCGTGCCGCCGTCGCACGTCCAGGACGACGCCGCGTACCCCGACGGCCCACCGGACTCCGACAGCACGTAGTCACCCGGCTGCACCGTCCGGTCCACCACGTCCGCGCTGTCGCCGGCCCCGGTCACCGGCGTCGGCCCGCTCGCCGTCAGCGTCCAGTCCCCCGCCGTCGCCGTCCCACCGTCGTCGTTGACCACGTTCTTCACCAAGGTGAGCTCCGCGCTCGGCACCGCGGCCACGCACGACAGGGTGGCGGCGAACGGGAAGTCGTGCAGCTCTCGCGGTGCTGTTCGGACAGGCCGTGGGCCGTGGTTGAACTCGGCGGCGATGATGTTGCCCTCGATGTTCTGGCTGGGCAGCCAGTTCAGGACGGCGTTCGGTGCGTAGAGCGTCCCCTCCAGGGTTGCCCCGCTCGTCACCGTCACGGTGGTCGCGTCAGCGAAGTTCCACAGGATGTACGGGGCCTGCGAACCACCGATCCCCGCCTGGTTCGGGATGTCACCGACGTAGGTGCTCCCGGTGATGTTGACCAACAACGGCGTGCTGGCCGACGGTGCGGTCAGGTAGGTGATCTCGGAGAGGTTCACCAGGTCCTCCGCGCTGAGGGTCAGGACGTTCGTCTGTCCCTGGACGAGGGCCAGTCGTCCCTGGGCGCCCGGCGGTATCGGCGTCGGCAGCGGCGTACCGTTCGTGTCGGTCAGCTCGACCGTCGCGGGGCAGTCCGCCATCTCCTGCGTGAGTCCTCGGTAGGTCGAGAACGCGGCTGGGATGTCGATCAGTGAGCTGGGGACCGGCGCACCCACCGAGGCGGGTGCCTGGAGCGGAGTCCGACCATCGATGAAGCGACCCGAGGTGTAGGGCTGGCCCTCCGGGACGAGCCGGTAGTTCACCGTGGCGCCGTTGTTGTCGGTGTTGAAGGCGTCGTACGTGCTGGTGTCAGCGACCTTGGTGAACCCGCCGTTCTCGACGAACACCTGCACTCCAGCAGCGGGCCACTGCACGCCGCCGCCGACGTAGAGGTAGGTCTGGCGCGCGTCGCCGGGGGCAGTGAAGGTCGGCTGGCTAGGAGGTGAGCCGGCCGCGACGTTGTAGTTGCGGCCGATGATCAGGTCGCCCCCCATCGCCATCGTCCCCTCGGACTCGTCCGCGGTGACCGACACGTCACCCTCCACGAAGGCGAGGAAGCCGCTGTTGGCCGGGTGCCCGTTGAGCGGCACGGTCACCGGGTTCACGGGGTCGAGCGCTCGCGCCGGTGCGGCGGTCGACAGGACCAGCACCGGGACGCAGGCCGCGCCCAGCACGGTTGCCATCGCGGCTCCGAACCACGTCGACCTGCGCGGTCGCAGGACGGGGCCGCGGACGACGTGCATCCTCGCCCCCTCGTCGGTCGTGGTCGTGTCCCGACGCTAGATCGGACCCGGCGGGGGACGATCACCCGCTGCGGGTGATGTCGTGCGGTACGCGTGCGCAGCGGCGCCGGCCGCCGGGGGGCTCCCCCGGCGGCCGGCGATCGTGTGGTGCGGGCGTGTCAGCGGCGGATGGTGAACCTCCACGTCTCGACCGTGCGGTTGCCCAGCGCATCCTCGGCGACGAGGCGCACGGCGTAGCGCCCCGGAGCGAGGGCCCGCTTCGGCGTCCACGTCATCCGGCCCTTGCGGACGTTGTACTCCACGCCCCGGACCCGCTCCCCGCCGACGAAGAGCTTCAGGTCGCCGGCGCGGACCGCCGAGAGCCGGTCGGTGATGAACGCGCCGACCTTCGGCGTGCGGTCGCGGGTCGAGCCCTTCGGCGTGGTCTTCCGGACCCGCGGCCCGGTGCGGTCGACGGTCCAGGTGGCCACCGCCGGCGTGGCGTCGGTGCCGCCGACACCCACCGCGCGGACCCGGACCTCGTGCTGGCCGTCAGCCAGGTCGCGGTAGGTCTGGGGTGACGTGCACGCCTGCCAGGCGGCCCCGTCGAGGGAGCACTGGAACGTCGCTCCTGCGGCGCCCGGACCGGTGGCGACGAACCTGATGGTCGCCGTCTTCGCGCGCGTGCCCTCACGCGGCGCACCCGTGATGGTCGTGTCCGGGACGGGCTGCTCCTCCGGCTTCTTCGTCGCCGTGACCGTCACCGTGCCGGTGTCGGAGTCGGTCCCGTCGGTCACGACGTAGTCGAAGGTGTCGGTGCCGGAGTGGCCCGCGTCCGGCGTGTAGGTCACCTTGCCGCTCGCCGCCACCACTGCCGTGCCGTGCGCCGGCTTGGTCACCGATGCCACGGAGAGCTCGTCGCCCGCGTCGGCGTCGGTGTCGTTGGCCAGCACGTCGATGTCGATCGGCGTGCCCTGCGTCGTGGTCGCGGTGTCGTCGACCGCCTTCGGGGCCGCGTTGACCGGGTCGACCGGGTCCTCGCCGTCGACCAGGAAGGTGTCGAAGGAGACCTCGTCACCCTCCTGCAGCACGCCCGCGGCGAAGACGCCGAAGCTCGGCTCGACCATCGCGTTGTCGACCGCTCGGGGCAGGTCCACCCACGTCTCGCCGCCGTCGAAGGACGCCTCACCCTCGTAGGACGTGCCTGCCTTGGTGAGGCGGAGCCTCATGTCGGTCAGGTCGGTCCTGGCGGGGATCGCGAGCTCCGGCTGCGGGTTCGTCCCGACGATCACGTTGTTGACCTCCGACCGCAGCTCGACCCGGTTGGGGGTCGCCCTGCCGTCGTCGGAGATCACCACGATCTTCACGTAGTTGGCGTCGTCGCCGTAGGCCATCAGCCCGGCCTGGCTGTAGCCGCCGTCGAGCTTCGACACGTCGGCGTGGGTCTCGATGACCCAGTCCTCGCCGGCGTGGTCGGCCGACTGCAGGACGAGGTTCGACTTGCCCGTACCGCCCTGGTAGATCTCGCCGGGCGTCGTGGTGATGAACAGGCGTCCGTCTGCCACCCGGCGCTTGTCAGCGTCACCGGCCACGATCGCGTTCCACCGGCAGGTGTCGAGGCTGGTGCCCTCGAACGTGTCGTCCGGCGTCTCGAGCTCGCAGGCCTCGGTCACCGTCACCGTCACGGTGCCGGTGTCACTGCCGCCGTTGCCGTCCGTCACCGTGTAGTCGAAGGTGTCGGTGCCGACGAAGCCGGCGGCGGGCGTGTAGCGGACCGTGCCGTTGGCGTTGATCGTCGCCGTGCCGTGGCCCGGGGTGGTCACCGACTCGACCGTGAGGGTGTCGCCGTCGGGGTCGGTGTCTCCGACCAGCACCGGGATGTTGACCGGTCGACCCGCCGAGGTGGTGGCGGTGTCGTCGTCGGCGACGGGCGGACGGTTCTCGGCCGCCGCCGGGGTGAGCCGGAAGTAGTCGAACGAGGCCTCCCGGTTGGGCTGCTGCACGCCCAGGGCGTACAGGCCGAGGTCCAGGTCGGCCGTCGGGTGCGCGACCGTGCCCACGGGCTGCCACTCACCGCCGTCGACGGCGACCTCACCGACGTAGCTCGTCCCGTCCTTGGTCAGCCGCAGGCGGTACGACGTCACGTTGGCAGGCAGGTCGACCTGGGGTTGCGGCTCCTGGATGGCCCCACCGAGCTCGGAGCGCAGCTCGACCCGGTTGATCCGGCCCTGCCCGGTGTCGGAGATGACGTCGAGCTTGACGTAGTTGTCGTCGTCGCCGTAGGCGAGCAGGCCGGCCTGGGCGTACCCGTCGGTGAACGTCGTCGACAGCTTCGTCTCCGCGGTGTAGTCCTCGGGCAGGCCGGCGCCCGACTGCAGGATGAAGTTGGTCGCCCCCGCCGCGTTGGGCGTCTGGTAGATGTCGCCCTCCGTGGTGGTGATGGTCAGCTCGCCGTCGGCCACGTCGTACTTGGTGGGGTCCTCACGGACGATGGCGTTCCACCGGCACTCGTCGAGCGAGGTGCCGTCGAACTCGTCGCTGGGGTCGGTGGCGCCGCTCGTGCCGTCGGGGTCGAAGCGGATCCAGTCGAACGTCGCCGTCGGGGTGCTGGTCGCGCCACCCGACACGGCGGCCGGGCCGATCTTCGGCGCCGTGAAGGTGCTCAGCGGCGCGGGCCGACCGACCGGGGAGAACGTCTCGCCGTCGGCGGAGTACGCCGCAGTGAGGTTGGTGCCGTCGGAGATCAGCCGCACGTAGTAGGTCGACGGGAAGCCGGCGGGGACGCCGCCGAGCTTGTCGGCGCCCTCGTTGCGCGGGTTGCCGGCCGCCTCGTAGATGAACTCGACGTCGCGGTTGCCACCGGCCGAGATGAGGTGGACCGAGGCCCAGTTCTCGTCGTCGGAGTAGAGCCGGAGGCCGGCCTGGTGGTAGTTCTCGGTGACCTCGGCGGTGATCTTGGCCGTCACCTCGAACGCCCCGTCGGGCGCGTCCTGCACGATGATGTCCTCGGCGTTGCCGCCGACGCCGTACAGGCTCCCGCTGTTGATCGGCAGCTGCAGGCCGCCGTTCTCCACGCTCCACTCGCCGCTGTCGCGGATCACGTCCCACTTGCCGTCGAGCGACGTGCCGTCGAACTCGTCTGACTGCTGCACTCCGCAGGCGTTGAGCACCCGGATCGGAACCGTGGAGGAGCCGGTGGCGCCCGAGGGGTCGGTCGCCGTCAGTCGCGCGTTGTAGGTGCCGGGCTCGGCGTAGGTGTACTCCGCGTCGAGCGTGTTGGCGGTGTCACCGTCACCGGGGACGCCGAAGTCCCACGTGTAGGTGAGCTCGTCGCCGTCGTAGTCCGTTGCCGTACCGGTGAAGTCCACCGTGAGCGGCGCCGTGCCCTGGCGCGGCGTGCCCTCGGCGCCGACCTGCGGCCGGGAGTTGACCGAGACACCCTTGCCGGCGGCGTCGAAGAAGTTGACGTTGAACAGGCCGGTGGCCGCGGGGTTGGCGTTGGTGAACACCAGGAACAGCTCGTGCGAGCCCTCCCGTGCCGACTCGGCGATGTCCATGTCGACGAACTGCCACTGCTGCCAGCCACCCGTCACCGGGACGGCGACGGATCCGGCGAGCGGGCCGGTCGGGCTGTCGAGGCGGGCCTCGATGGTGCCGCCGGCCCCGCCGGACGCGACCCGGAAGCGCAGCTTGGGCACCTGGAACAGGCTGATCGGCGCGTAGGACACGTGGTCACCGGCGTCGATGTTGGACAGGTTGCGCGATCCGCCGAGCGGGTCGGTCGTCGCCTCGGTCTGGACGCCCTGCTGGGTGGTGAAGTGCTCGGCCTGCTTGCGCTTGGGCTGAAGGACGACCTCGTCCTCGCCGGTCAGGGTCCGCACGCCGTTCGCGCCCTCGTCGGTGTAGCTGGCGTTGATCACCCCGAAGAGGTTGGCCGAGGGGTCGTGGCCCCCGTCGGCCACGGTCGGCAGGACGACGTCGCAGCCGGTGCGGGAGCTGAGCGGGTGGCCGTGCGAGTCGTGGCCGAGGACGTAGTCGATCTCGACCTTCGAGCAGTCGATCTCTCCGTCCTCGGGGTCGGTGACGTCGACCTTCACCCGGACCGAGTCACCGAACTCAAAGAACGCGCCGTTGGGCGGCGTCTCGATCTCGACGACCGGGCGGGTGTTGCCGACCGTCACGACCGCGGTGGCCACACCGGTGCGCCCGGTGGAGTCGGTCACGGTCAGTCGGGCGTCGTACACGCCGTTCTGGGTGTAGACGAAGGTCGGGTTGGCCTCGGTCGAGTCGATGCTGCCGTCGTTCTGGAAGTCCCACTCGTACTTGACGATCGAGTCGCCCGCGTCGGGGTCCCGCGAGCCCTCGCTCGAGAACTCCACCGTGAGCGGGGCGACGCCAGAGTCCGGCGTGGCGGAGGCCGACGCCGACGGGGAGCGGGCGCCCTCGTTGATCGCGTTGATCTTGTAGACGGCCGAGTTCTCGTTGCCGGTGAAGTAGCCGCCGTTGCCGTAGTCGAGGACGTAGAGCGAGCCGTCGGGGCCGAACTCCATGTCCATCGCGGCGTAGAGGGTCATGGAGTCGAAGAACGGGTCGATGCCGGCTACGTCGCCCTCGGCGTCCATCGTGATGTCGCGGATCCAGCCGCGGGTCCACTCCCCTGCGAAGAAGTGGTTGTCGAAGTACGCCGGGAACTTCACGTCCGAGTCGAGGTCGGGGTCGAAGTTGTAGACGGGACCGGCCATCGGGCCCTCGCCGCCGCCGCCGAACTCGTTGGTGGTGACGCCGTTGTAGGTGACGTTGCCGCCGTCGTACTTGATCCAGGCAGGCTGGGCGGGCGGCAGGTTGGTCAGGCCCGTGTTGTGCGGGCTGTTGTTGACCGGAGCGGTGCAGTCGAACTTGGGACCGGTCGAGTTGGTCGCGAAGTCCCACTCGTTGTAGGTCTCCGCCGCGGTGTTGGAGCCGGTGCAGTAGGGCCAGCCGAAGTTGCCGGCCTCACGGATCTGGTTGAACTCCACGATGCCGCCGGGACCGCGGTTGGGGTTGGCGCCGCCGGCGTCCGGGCCGTACTCACCGAGGTAGACGTAGCCGGTGCGCTTGTCGACGGTCATCCGGAACGGGTTGCGGAAGCCCATCGCGTAGATCTCGGGGCGGGTCTTGCCCTGGGTGTCGTCCGCCTCCGGGAAGAGGTTGCCGTCCGGGACCGTGTACGACGCCGCGGTGGGGTCGGGCGTGATGCGGATGACCTTGCCGCGCAGGTCGTTGGTGTTGGCCGAGCTGCGCTGGGCGTCGTAGGCCGGGTTGCGGGTGGTGCGCTCGTCCAGGGGCGCGTAGCCGTCGGAGACGAACGGGTTGGAGTCGTCACCGGTCGACAGGTAGAGGTTGCCGTCGGCGTCGAAGTCGATGGCGCCACCGGCGTGGCAGCAGATGCCGCGGTCGGCATCGACCTTGAGCAGCTCCTGCTCGGTGGACGGGTCGAGGTCGTCGCCGACCATCTTCATCCGGGACAGGACGTTGTAGCCCTTCCACGCCGCGAACTGCTCCGCCGTGCCGTCGTTGGGGGCGTCGCCGGCCGGGGTGTCGAGCGGTGGCGCGTAGTAGAGGTAGACCCACCCGTCGTCCTCGAAGGTCGGACTGACCGTGAGGCTCTGGAGGCCGTCCTCGTCGTGGGAGTAGATCGGCACGTCGTAGAGCAGCGTGGTGTTGCCCTCGAGGTCGGTGAGGAAGATGCGGCCGTCGCGGGCGTTGTGGAGCACGCGCCCGTCGGGGAGGACGGAGATGCTCATCGGCTCGCCGACCTTGTCGACGCCCTTGGCCAGGGTGACCTGCTCGAACGACGCGTCGGTGGGCGCCGGCGGGGTGCAGGCGTCGGGGGCCTCGCCCGCGGCGTACTGGATGCCGCCGAGCAGGTGGAGGCGGAAGAGCGGCTCGGAGAACGACGCCTGGGTGTGCCCGCCGCCGGTGTAGAAGCTGCGGCCGCCGTCGAACTCCTGGTACCAGGCGATCGGGTGGTCGTCGTCGCCCGGGGCGCCGTCCTGCTCGTCGTAGGTCGACTCGTCGAGCGAGGCGATGACGTTGATGTTGCTGTTGGTGCGCGGGCTGTAGTCGGGCCCGCCGCCGTTGACCACGGGGTTGACCGGGTTCTGGAAGTTGTACCACTCGTCCGTGCGCTCCCACCGGTCCGGCAGTGCGCACGAGGACGGCGTCGTCTTGTCCTCGACGTCGATCGTCGCGGTGGGGGTGCCGGCGGGGTGGCTCTGGAAGTAGGCGCCGACGAGCTGGCCGTACCACGGCCAGGTGTACTCGGTGTCGGAGGCGGCGTGGACGCCGACGTAGCCGCCGCCGGCCTTGATGTAGTTCTCGAAGGCCGTCTGCTGCGAGGCGTTGAGCACGTCGCTGGTCGTCGACATCCACACGACGGCCTCGTACTGGGCGAGGTTGGCGTCGTTGAACTGCGTGGCGTCCTCGGTGGCGTCGACGTTGAAGCCGTACTGCGCGCCGAGTCGCTCGACCGCCCGGATGCCCGCGGGGATGGAGTCGTGGCGGAAGCCGGTCGTCTTGCTGAAGACGAGGACGTCGTACGTCGGTGGCGCGAGGGCCGCGGCCGCCTGGGCGGGGGTCGCGCTCGCTGCTGCCTTCGACGCCGCAGGAGCCGGCGGCGGCGCCGCCGCAGCAGCAGCGGGCACGCTGGCCATGCCGCCGGCGGCGACGGCCGCGGCCGCCACCCCCGCGACGGTTGTCCTGACATGTGCCGAGGGTGAACGGAACCAGCTCATGCTGCCCTGCCTTCTCGATGGCCTTGCGGGGATGAGAGCGAACCCGTGGCCGCGGGGCCACCGTGATGTGCGTCACAGTAGGGAGCAGCATTCGACGGCGTCAACACACAAGGTGGGGTACTTTCCACGATTTGTCGGCAGAAGGGGTTCGCCAGCCTCACAGAAGCGCCGACCGCGCACCTTTCGCCTCGTCAGGCGCTGGCACGTCGTGATCTGCTCTGGCACGTTGGGGACGTGACCGACTCGGCGGCTCCGACACCCGCCCCGCGGGACTGGAGCGCGGAGCCCGCGGACGTGCTGCTGGCCGACGGGACCGTCGCGGTGATCCGCTCGCTGCGCGAGGCCGACCGGGACGCGGTGCTCGACCTGCACGAGTCGGTGTCGGTGGACACGCTCCGCCTGCGCTTCTTCTCTCCCAGCCGGGACGCCGGTCGACGCTACGTCGACCACCTCTTCGCACCCGACAACACGGCGTCGGCCGCGCTCGTGGCGCTCGTGCGGGGCCGGGTCGCGGGGCTGGCGACCGCCGAGCTGCTGTCGCCGGACACCGCAGAGGTCGCGTTCCTCGTCGCCGACGAGGACCGCGGCCGAGGGCTGGGCAGCCTGCTGCTCGAGCACCTCGCCGCCCTCGGCCGGCGCCACGGGGTCAGCCGCTTCGCCGCCGAGGTCCTCGGCGACAACTACGGGATGCTCGGTGTCTTCCGCGCGGCGGGGTTCGGCGCCACCCGCCGCACAGTGGCGGGCGAGGTGGAGGTCGAGCTGCGCACCGACGCTTCCCGCGAGGCGGTGGAGGCGGCGGACCGGCGCGAGTGGCGCGCTGCCGCCCGGTCGCTCCGGCCGCTCCTGCACCCGACGAGCGTCGCGGTGGTCGGCGTACGCCGGTCGGCGGGCGGCTTCGGGCACGGCGTGCTGGAAGCCATCCGCGGCTCGTCGTACGCCGGCGCCCTGCACGTGGTGCACCCGGAGGCGGACGTCATCGACGACCTGCCGACGGTGCGGAGCCTGGCCGACCTCGACGGCCCCGTCGACCTGGTCGTGGTCGCGGTGCCGGCCGAGGGCGTCGCCGACGTGCTGCGCGACGCCGCCGCCAATGGAGCCGGGGCGGCGGTCGTCATCTCGTCGGGCTTCTCGGGCACCGGGAGCGACGAGCGTCGCCAGGAGCTGCTCGCCCTGGCTCGTGCGCACAGCCTCCGGTTGGTGGGGCCCAACTCGCAGGGAGTGCTGGCCAACGGCGCCGGCCTCAACGCGACGCTCCTCCACGACGTCCCCGAGGTGGGCGGCCTCGCCGTCGCCTCCCAGTCGGGAGGCATGGGCTTCGCGCTGCTCGACCTCGCGCGCGACGTCGGCCTCGGCGTGCAGGCCTTCGTCTCGCTCGGCGACAAGGTCGACGTCTCGAGCAACGACCTCCTCGCGGCGTGGATGGACGACGAGTCGGTCGCGGCCGGCGCGCTCTACCTCGAGTCCTTCGGCAACGCGCTGAAGTTCGCCCGAACCGCCCGCCGCTTCGCCGAGCAGAAGCCACTGCTGGCGGTGGTCGGCGGCCGCTCGCGGGCGCGGCAGGACCCGTCGGCCTCCTCGACCGTCGGGGTCGGCGTCGACGCCCTGCTCGACCAGTCGGGTGTCATTGCCTGCCGCACCGGCGCCGAGCTGACCGAGACCGCCCTGCTGCTGGTGCAGCAGCCGCTGCCGTCCGGGCTACGGGTCTGCATCGTCTCCAACACCGGAGGCGTGGGCGCCCTCACGACCGACCGGGCCGACGGCCAGGGCATGGTCGTCGCGCCGTCGTCGTACGACCTGTCCGCCGCCCTGCGCGCGGCCGTCCCGGGTGCGGTCGACGTCCTCAACCCGGTGGACCTCGGAGCGGACGTCACCCCGGCAGAGCTCACGGCCGCGCTGCGCGCCGTGCTCGACGCGGGCGAGGCCGACGCCGTCCTGGTCATGCTGGTGGCCAACCGGTTGGCCGACCGTGACGCGCTCTTCGACGCCGTCGCCCGGGCTCGGCCCGCGGGTGCCGGCACACCCCTCGTCCTGGTCACCCCCGGCGCCGCCTTCGACGCGGCGCGCGGGCTCCCGGGCGTCACGGTCTACCGGACGACGGACGCGGCGATCGGGGCGCTGGGGCGGGCCATGCGCTACGCCGCGTGGCGCCGCGTGCCGGCCGACCAGCCCGAGGTCGAGCTCGGCACCAGGGGCGTGCACGCCCGCACGTGGGTGCGCTCACGGCTGGCCGCCCGGCACGGCGAGCCGGAGTGGCTGGCCCCCTCCGCGCAGGCCGAGCTGCTGGCGCCGTACGGCATCCACCTCGTCGGCCGGATCGCGCCCGGGCCGGAGGCGGCGCAGGCGGTGGCGGCGGAGATCGGCTACCCGGTGGCCGTGAAGGTGGCCGACCCGACGGTGCTGCACAAGTCGGACCGCGGTCTGGTGCGGATCGACCTGCGCACCGGGAGCGACGTCGCCGACGCCGTACGACGCTTCGCCGACGAGCTCGGCCACGACCGGGTGGACGTGCTGGTCCAGCCGCTGGTGCTCGGCCACCTCGCGTCGGTCGGCCTGGTGCGCGATCCGCAGCTCGGCCCCCTGGTCCGGGTCGCCGGTGGCGCGGCAGGGCCGGTCGGCAGCTGGGCCGACGAGGTGCTGCTGCTGCCGCCCGTCGGAGCGGCCGACGCCGCGCGCGCGGTGCGCGCGCTGCGGCTGTGGCCCCAGCTCGTCGGCGACCACGGTCTCGAGGAGGTGGACCTCGCCCCGCTCGAGGCGTTGGTGACGTCCGTGGGGCGCCTCGCCGTCGACGTGCCGCACGTCTCCGACCTCACCCTCGAGCCCGTGGTCGTCAACGCGCACGGCCTCTTCTGCGTCGACGTCAAGCTCCGCATCGCCGAGCCGCCCGAGCTCGACACCGGCATCCCGCGCAGGCTGCGCTCCTAGGGCCCGGCTCGAACCACCCGTTGCGGGTGGGGTCCGACCGGCCTGCCCGGGCGACTATCGAGCCAGCACCTGTTGTCGGGACCTGGAGGAGTCGACGTGCGCCCTCTTGCCTTCGCCGGGCTCGCCGCCGTGCTGGCGCTGGTCGCGTCGGGGTGCGGCCAGTCCGACGACGACTCCGCTAGCGAGCCGAGCGCGGCCGAGTCGTGGGCCTCCGACGTCTGCACGACGGTCGGCGCCTGGACCACCACGCTGAAGGACGCCAAGGACACGCTCAGCACGCCACGCGACCTCAGTGCCGCCGACATCGAGTCGACGTTCGCCGAGGTCCGCACCGCCACGTCCACGCTGGTGGACGAGCTGGGTGACCTGGGCGTCCCCGACACCGACGCTGGCGACGAGGCCGAGGAGCGGATCTCGTCGCTGTCCGACCAGCTGAAGGAGCAGGCCGCCGTCGTCGAGGACGCGTCCGGCGACCAGCCGCAGGGCATGGGCGAGCTGCTGTCGGCCGTTTCGACCGTCAGCGGCGCCGTGGCGCAGATGATCTCCGACTCCCAGGCGGCCGTCACCGACCTCCGCGCGCTGGACGGGGCCCAGGAGCTGGAGGACGCCTTCACGGACACGGCGGCCTGCCAGGACCTCACGTCCTGACGCGGAGCAGGCGCTGGCGCACCACGTCGTGCGCGAGCGTCGGCAGGTCCGCCAGGCCGAACCACGCGATGTCGTCGTGCTCGTCGGGGGCGAGGTTGGCGAGCGTTCCCTCCCACCCGGTCACCAGCCAGGCGCTCAGCTCCACCGGCTCTCCGGCGGGTCGGGCCACGACCCGGCACATGCAGGAGGTCGAACCGGTCGCGATGCGCACGCCGAGCTCCTCGTGCAGCTCCCGGCCCAGCGCCTCGAGCTCCGACTCGCCGGCCTCGACGACCCCGCCTGGCAGGTCCCACACGCCCGGATGGGCGAGCTTGCTCGCGCTCCGGTGCCCGAGCAGCACGCGGCCCTCCCGGACCAGCGCGCCGACGACGACCTCCACCATGCATGGATCCCACCACGGACCTCCGACAACGGGGGCCGCGATAATCCGGGTGTGATGCTCACCCGAGGAGACGTCCAGGCAGCGGAGGCGCGGATCGCCGGGCGGGTGCGGCGGACGCCGCTGTTGCGTCCGTCCGGCCGCGACGCCGTGTGGCTCAAGTGCGAGTTCCTCCAGCACTGCGGCGTGTTCAAGACCCGAGGAGCCTTCAACCGCCAGCTGGTCGGGCTCGAGTCCGGCGAGATCGGGGACGCCGGCATCGTCGTGGCCTCAGGCGGCAACGCGGGCCTGGCGCAGGCCTTCGCGGCCCGGGACCTGGGCATCCGCGCCACCGTCTTCGTGCCGCACACCGCACCCGAGGTCAAGGTCGAACGCATCCGGGCCTACGGCGCGGAGGTGCGCCACGTCGGCAGCGAGTACGCCGAGGCGTACGAAGCAGCCCTGAGCTTCGGCGAGGAGACCGGGGCGGCCTTCGCCCACGCCTACGACCAGCCCGAGGTCGCGGCCGGAGCGGGCACCCTCGCCGAGGAGATCCTGGAGGACGAACCGTCCATCGACACCATCATCGTCTCCGTCGGCGGTGGCGGCCTCTACGCGGGAGTGGCGGCATCGGCCCGGGGACGTGCGCGCGTCGTGGCGGTCGAGCCGGAGCGCTGCCCCACGCTGGACAGCGCCATGGAGGCCGGGCGCCCGGTGGATGTCGCGGTGTCCGGGGTGGCCGCCGACGCGCTCGGCGCGCGGCGCCTGGGCGACCTCGCCTTCGCCGCCCAGCAGGTGGAGCCGCCGACCTCGGTGCTCGTCACGGACGACGAGATCCTTCGTGCCAGGTCGACCCTGTGGAGCGACTACCGGGTGCCGTCGGAGACCGGGGCGGCCACGGCGTACGCCGCGCTGCTCTCGGGCAGGTACGTGCCGGAGGACGGCGAGCGGGTCGCGGTCGTCGTCTGCGGCGCCAACACGGATCCGGCCACGCTCGGTCAGGGCCACTGACCCACGCCTCGGGCGCGTGCGGGCTCCACCCGCTCGCGGAGGCCACCGGCGAGCCAGGAGATCGTGACGAGGTCGACCGCCCCACCCGCGACGGCCACCAGCCGCTTCCTTCGGACGTGTCCCACCCGCAGTCGCAGGCGGACCCGGGACGACCCAGGGTGCTGCGACACGACGGCGATCGCCCACGTCACGTCCGTCCGGCCGCGGCGCGAGGTGTGGACGAGGGTGTGTGGCGGGTCGATCTCCGCCACGGTGAAGGTCTCGTCGCGGCCGCCGTAGTCGGGGATCACCGCGCCGACGACGAGGTGCTGCCACCGCTGGTCGACGTGCCGCGACGCGCGTCGTGACCTGGGAACGAAGCGCTCGACGCGGTGCGTCATGTACCAGCCGGCGCGACCCTTGCCCAGCTGCACCAGCCACGGCCACACGTCCTCCGGCGGCGCACGGAGGGTGAACGCACGGTCCATGACCACGTCGGGACTCATGAGAAGGCCGTCTCCGGGCATCGCCGAGGCGACCTCCGCAGCGCTCGGTCGAACCCGGTCGAAGCCCATGGCACGTGCGAGCAAGGAACCCATCTCGCCTCCCTCGGCCCACGGTATCCGGCGACCTCGGTCCTGCCGCTCGAGCGACGGCGCGCGATCGATTTCACCCCTTGGGGTTGGGCCACCGCGCACCGAGGCGGACCGGGGCTGTTGAATGGCGGCTGTCCGTAACCCGATGAGCAGGAGCTCTACGTGAACAAGACTGAACTGCGCGACGCCATCGCGTCGCACGCCGAGCTGAGCAACGCCCAGGCCGACAAGGCCCTCGAGGCCGTCATCACCTCCATCACCAACGCCGTCGCCGGCGGTGACAAGGTCACCGTCCCGGGCTTCGGCACCTTCGAGTCCCGTGAGCGTTCGGCTCGCACCGGCCGCAACCCGCAGACCGGCGAGACCATGGAGATCGCAGCCAGCAAGGCGCCCGCCTTCAAGCCGGCCGCTGCCTTCAAGAACGCCGTCAACGGCTGACCCTTGCGCCTGCCCGAGCCACGCGGCTCGCGGCACCCGGAGGGAGACTGATCAGTCTCCGGGTGCTGCGGGCCGCGTGTCACGTCCGGAGGCTTTCGGACGTGCCTGTGCCCCCGCCCTCAGTGCTGGGGCGGGGTGTGGGGCGGGGTCATGGTCGGCGAGGGCGCGGGACGTCGAGCGGGTCGGGTGGATCGACCGCTGATCGCTCGACCGCGGTGGTGCCGGTGCGGTCGCGTCGGTAGGCGTGGCCGTGGGGGCTGGTCCACTCGAACACGCCTGGCGCGGTCGTGCGGTAGTGCCAGGCGGTGTGGGTCTTCAACCGGTGGTGGAACCTGCAGAGTGCCGCGAGGTTGCAGGTGATGGTTGGCCCGGGTTGTGGGCGGCCTTCCGCCTCTGCCTGATGGTCGAACTCGGTGACGTGGTCGATGTCGCAGCCCCGGGCAGGACGGGTGCACCACGGGAACACGCAGGTGCGATCCCGAAGAACGACCTGTTCCCGGATCCGGTCCGGAACCTCGTACGCATCGGTCTGAAGCTGAGCGTTCAGATCGATGACCGGCCTGATCGTGACCTTCGTGCGGGAGTCGCCGCACCAGTCGCGGATCTGGTCGAGCAGGATCATCCGCTGGCCCTCCTCCATCCGACCGGCGGGACCGAAGACCGTGGCGTCTCCGGAGAGGCCGGCGTCGAAGTGCGCGTGGAGGACCACCTCCCGCGCAGCGGGCAGGCGATCACGGTCGGCACCCGCCCCGGCGTCCTGGGTGTGGAGGTCGAGCGCGGTCTGGATGCGGGCGAGGTCGCCCAGCGCAGCCGAGCGGCGCGCTCCGAGCGAGGCGTCCGACCCGAGGGCCTTCAACGTGGCCGCACCGTGGGCGAGGGTGCGGTCGAGGTCGATGGCGTCGGCGATGTCGACCTCGGCCTCGATCCGCATCGTGCCGGCGTAGTGCACGTCGTCGTCGTGGATGGTGACGTGGCGCGGGTCGACCGACAGGTAGCCGTCCTCCGGGTCCGCCGCCGGGTCCGCCTCGGCGAGGTCGTAGCGTTTGATCGCCTCCGCGACGAGCCGGTCCAGCTGCGCCGGCCCGACCTTCCCCGCCACTGCTGCGACCTGCGCGTCGACGTACGCCGCCGCGTCACGAGTCAGCGCGGGCGACGTGTGGATGGTGACCTCCGCGACCGCGCGGGCCTTCCACGCCGGTACCCGACCCGCCTGCACGAGGTCCCACAGTCGCGGCAAGCGGTGGCGCAGCTCGAGGGCGTGGCCGACGAGCTTCTTCGCCGCGGTCGTCGACACCCCGAGGACACCGCCGAGCTCGGCAAGGCAGAACTCCGCCACCAGCGGCGCACCCTCACCCGCGATCGGCTCCTCGTGCTCCGAACCGGGCACCACGAACGCAGCCGCGTCGTGGATCGACTCCGGCGGATGCAGGTCCGCCCACCGCGCAGCGAGCACCAGCTGATCGGCCGCCGCACGCTCCTCGACGGCCCGGCGATCGCGGATCGCACGCAGCAGCCCGGAGGCGGCGAGGTCCTCGACCCCACCTGCTCCACGGCCTGCCAGCGTCTCGATCATGTGTTCGATTCTACCGGCGACCACCGACACTGCGCCTGTCATGTCTCAGGACATCGGTGACGAATCTGCATCAGGACATAGGTGACGCCTCCGACTGTGCCGGTGGTGACACTTCTGGCCCGAGTCTGCGGGGGTGGCAGTGAACGAACCCATCGATCCCCGTGTCCGCCTCGCCATCTCGCAGTGGCCAGATGATGCGGCGCGCGGCGCGGTGTCGACCTTCTGTGCCGAGCACGACATCTCCCACAAGACGTTCTACGAGCTACGCAGGCGCGCTCGTGATGATGGGCCGGCGGCGGTGCTCGAGCCCCGGACCCGATGACCGAGGACCAGCCCCTCGAAGCTGACCGAGAGCGTCAAGGCGCAAGCCCTCGACGTGCGAGCCGCGTTGGAGTCCTCGGGACTGGACCATGGACCGATCAGCGTGCACGACAAGATGCAGACGATGGGCTTGACCCCGGTCCCTCGATTGCGTCGTTGGCCCGAATCTTCCGCGATGCGGGCATGGCCCGACTCGAGCCGCGCAAGAAGCCCCGCTCAGCATGGCGCCGGTTCGTCTGCCCGGCACCGAACGCCTGCTGGCAGCTCGACGCAGCCGAGTACGTCCTGACCGGCGGCCGGAGGTGTGTGATCTTCCAGCTCGTCGATGACCACTCCCGCTATGCGGTGGCCTCACACGTCGCGCGGAGCGAGAACGCGGCGGACGCGATCGTGGCGTTCGACAAGGCCGTGGCTGCCCACGGTGTGCCACAGCGGCTGCTGTCCGACAACGGAGCGGCGCCAATCCCTCACGTCGCGGCCACCTGGGCCAGCTCGTGGAGCACGTCTCCTCGTTGGGTGTCGAGGCGATCACGGGCAAGCCTTACAAGCCGACCACCCAAGGAAAGAACAAGCGCTTCCACCAGACCCTGTTCCGTCACCTCGACGTGCAGCCCCCGGCCAGCACGCTGGCCGAACTGCCGGCCCAGGTCGACGCCTTCGACCTCATCTACGACACCCAGCGTCCTCACCAAGGCTTGCCGGGTCGGGTCACCCCACACACACTGCATGGCGGGACCACCGGGCATGCCACCCAGCCCCCCAAAGTGTCACCGAAGTCCTGAGACACCACCTGTCACCGATGTCCTGATGCAGAACTGTCACCGACGTCCTGAGACATCACACCGACACTGCGCCCCGTTCGACGCCTCCTGTGGATACCGAGCCAGCATGCCTTTCTGCGCTTGCAATGCGACGACTACCAGGCCTGTTGTCAGCTGACCTACCGGGCGGCCCAGTGGGCCGCGACGCGCGCGGCTGGAAGCGTGGAGTGGTAGATCGCGACGTTGTCGAGCTCGCCGTTGAAGGCCGGTGTGTTGAGCCAACCGATGCTGCCCTGGGCGACCCGCCAGAAACCCGTGTAGCTGCCGACGGCCGAGGTGGTGCCGGCGGCCACTGCGACGCCGTCGACGTAGATGGTCGTCGCGCGCGCCGAGGTGCTGGTCACGACGAGGTGGTGCCACGCGCCGTCGTTGTAGGCACGGGGCGTCGTGATGGTCTGGCTGCTCCATGGCCAGGAGCCGAAGGTGAGGCGACCCGTCGACTCCATCGTCACCGATCGGTCGGCCTCGCTGCCGAGAAGCGAGTAGCTGGCGTCACGGTCGTCCTCGAAGCCCGCTAGGTAGGCACGTGCGGTGGACGTCGTGCGGAACCACAGCTCGATGGAGTACGCCGACGGCGCGCTGACGGCCTGCGTGCCGAGCACGACCCTGCCTCCGGTCGCGCGGACGGAAGTGCCCGGGTTCTTGGGCAGCCCGCCTGCGCCGCCGGTGGTGAGGGAGCCGAGGTACTCCCCGGTGCGGTTGTTGCCGGACCGGTCGGTCGCGTACTGCCTGCCGGCAGGCTCGTCGAGCAGCCAGAGACCGTGCGGCTGGTCGGCCAGCACGGCGCCGACGTAGGGCTGGACCCATGCGCCGGCCGTCCAGGTCCACCCGGACGAGAGCGTGCGCGCGGTGAACGCCGCACCTGCCGCACCGCTGGTCCCGGCAGCGACCGCACCCACCGCGACGGCGGTCGCGACCGCCGCCCGCCGACGGCGCCGACGGCGCGGCCGCTCGCCGTCGAGCCGGGCGGCGGCCAGGGCGAAGGCTGCACCGCTGAGGACCAGCCAGAGGCCCAGGCGAAGCCACTGGTCCGTGCGGGCCCAGTGGACGGGCAGGCCGACCGTGGGGGCGAGCAGGATCGCCTGCGCCCGGATGCCGGAGGCCTCGAGGGGCGCCAGGTCGGTCACGTCGTTGGCGTCGCCTGCCGTGGTGAACTCTCCGTCGTCACGCCGCTCGACGATGCGGTGGACGAGCAGCCGGCCGTCCACCGCCGGGTCGTCGAACACGTACACACGGCCCACGCGGACCTCGTGGTCGTCCGACGTGGGACGGGCCAGGACGACGTCGCCCACGGCGATCGAGGGACGCATCGAGTCCGAGGACACGACGTACGAGCCCCATCCCGCGACGACGGGCAGCGCCGCGGTCGCGGCGAGCGTGAGCAGCACCGCCCGGTAGGCCCGGCACCCGAGCACGACGAGCAGCCGGGTCCACCCGGACCCGGCTACGTCGTCGCGCTCGCTCACGCGCTGCTCCCGAGAGTGAGGAGGGGTGATCAGGGGAGGTGTCAGGAGGTGGGCTCGGCGGTCCGCATCTCCCACTGCATGTCGACACCGGTCTTCGCCCCCTGCAGCTGGTCGATCTGCGACTGGGTCATCCCGGTGGTGTCGAACTTCCAGGTGAGGCGGTAGGTGCGTGAGTTCGTGCCCTTCGGTACGTCCCAGCCGCCGAAGGCGGTCTCGAAGGAGTTCTTCTGCGCGATCGCGGACAGCGGCGCGTTGGCCACGATCACGCCGTTGGCGCCGTCCTGCAGCGGCGTGAAGCCGGCGCAGTCGGCGAAGCTGCCGTCGGTGCCCGCCTCGATCGACATGAGGATGCGGTTCTCGAGGCCCTGGACCGAGGTCACCGGGTTGATCGCGAAGCCCTTGACGGTGCTGGGGACGCTCGCGTTGGCGGTGACCGTGATGCACTTGCTCTCTGTCTGGCCCGGGAGCATGTTGTTGACGCGGAAGCGCGCCTGGCCGTTGTCGTCGTCGGTGAGGTTCACCGAGCCGGTCGACCACTCGTTGCCCGAGTTGCGGGTCTGGCCGGTGAACGCGGCGTACGACGCCTGGTAGACGATCGCGCCGGCGGCGACGACCGCGATCGGGGTGGTGGCGGCGGCGAGGAGCTTCTGGGTACGCCGGGTGGGCTTGCGCATGGGTGTGGTCTCCAACCGAGAAGAGGATGCTGAGTCATCGCCCAGAGGGGCGGGGTGCACCGGATCGTGCGACCCGAACGCTGCGAGAAGCGTGGACCACTGGTCTAGACCTCGCCTGATCGATGGTCTCCCTGGGCCGCGAAATGACCCGACCTGCCCACGGCGGAGTGCGCCGGAGTAGTCCGTCCGGACCATCCGGGACGTCGGCGCCCCGGGTGGCGATGACGCCCTGGTCCCCCGCCGATCACGCGGGAGATGAGCCGCGCACGACGTCGAGCGCCTGGCGGGCGATCTCCCACTCCTCGTCGGTGGGGACCACGAGGACAGCGACCTCCGACCCGTCCACCGAGATCACCCGCGCGTCGTTGCGGTTCGCCTCGTTGCGCGAGGCGTCCAGCTCGATCCCGAGCCGGGACAGGCCGCCGAGGGCGGCGTCCCGGAGCACCGCGCTGTGCTGGCCGACCCCGCCCGTGAACACCACGGCGTGCAGCTCGCCTAGCGCGGCGTAGTACGCCCCGACGTACTTGCGCACGCGGTAGGCGTAGACGTCGAAGGCGAGGGTGGCGGCCTCGTCGTCCGCCGCGCGCCGCTCGGTGACCTCGCGGAAGTCGTTGACGCCTGACAGCCCGCGCAGGCCGGAGTCGCGGTAGAGCGCCCGGTCGATGTCGTCCAGCGACCAGCCGAGCTCGCGGTGCAGGTGGCCGTGGATCGCCGGGTCCAGGTCGCCGGACCGGGTGCCCATCACCAGCCCCTCGAGCGGCGTGAGCCCCATCGACGTGTCGACCGAGCGCCCGCCCCGGATCGCGGCCGCGGAGGCTCCGTTGCCGAGGTGCAGCACGACGAGGTTGGTGTCCTCAGCCGGGCGGCCGAGCAGCTCGGCCGCGCGGCGGGACACGAAGGCGTACGACGTGCCGTGGAAGCCGTAGCGGCGGATCCGGTGCTCCTCGCGCCAGGCCACCGGCACGGCGTAGGTGTAGGCGTGCTCGGGCATCGTCTGGTGGAAGGCCGTGTCGAAGACCGCCACCTGCGGCACGTCGGGGAAGAGCCGCCGGGCGACCCTCAGCCCCTCGAGGTTGGCCGGGTTGTGCAGCGGCGCGAGCGGGACGAGCTCCTCGACGGTGGCGAGCACGCGGTCGTCGACGACCACCGGCTCCGCGAAGAGGTCGCCGCCGTGCACGACACGGTGCCCCACCGCCGCGAGCGCGCCCTCGTCGATCGCCGGACCGTGCCGGTCGAACGCGTCGAGGGCCGAGCGCAGCGCGTCCTCGAAGTCCGCGAAGCGGCGCTCCTCGGTGTGGTCCTCGCCGCCGACCGAGTGCGTCAGCGCGCCGCTGTCCTCCCCGATCCGCTCCACCGTGCCGGACGCCTCGGCCGCACCGGTGCTGCCGTCGAGCAGGCGGTACTTCAGCGACGACGAGCCCGCGTTGAGGACCAGCACCCGCGCGGTCACGACTGCCCCTGCGCCTGGATCGCGGTGATGGCCACGGTGTTGACGATGTCGCGCACCAACGCGCCCCGGGAGAGGTCGTTGACCGGCTTGCGGAGGCCCTGCAGGACGGGGCCAACCGCGAGCGCGCCGGCCGAGCGCTGCACGGCCTTGTAGGTGTTGTTGCCCGTGTTGAGGTCCGGGAAGACGAACACCGTCGCCCGCCCGGCGACGGCGGAGTCGGGCAGCTTGGTCCGCGCGACCGCGACGTCGATCGCGGCGTCGTACTGGATCGGGCCCTCGACCAGCAGGTCCGGCGCGCGCTCGCGGACCATGGCGGTCGCCTCGGTGACCTTCTCGACGTCGGTGCCGCTGCCGGAGGTGCCGGTGGAGTACGACAGCATCGCGACGCGCGGCTCGACGCCGAAGGCGGCAGCGGTGCGGGCGGACGCGATCGCGATGTCCGCCAGCTGGGTGGCCGTGGGGTCCGGGTTGACGGCGCAGTCGCCGTAGACCAGCACCTGGTCCCTCAGGCACATGAAGAAGACCGACGACACCACCGACACCTCGGGCACCGTGCGGATCACCTCGAGGGCCGGCCGGATGGTGTGCGCGGTGGTGTGCACCGAGCCCGACACCATCCCGTCGGCGAGGCCGAGCTCGACCATCATCGTGCCGAAGTAGGACACGTCGACGACG
The DNA here is from genome assembly GCF_057656315.1 of Nocardioides sp. Soil_C_8. NCBI lineage: Bacteria > Bacillati > Actinomycetota > Actinomycetes > Propionibacteriales > Nocardioidaceae > Nocardioides > Nocardioides sp. Soil_C_8. The sequence goes on along the minus strand of NZ_JBDGKQ010000003.1, from coordinate 161,983 downwards.
ATGTCGCGCGCCGCCTCGAGGTCGACGCCCTTGTGCGCGCGGCGCTGGTGGTACTCCTGCGCGAACCGCTCACGCAGCTCCGCGTCGTAGGGGCTGAGCACCCGGGCGGCGGAGACGTCGATGCCCAGGTGGGCCGCCTTGGCCCGGACGATCATCGGGTCGCCGAGCAGCGTCAGGTCGGCCACGTTGCGTCGCAGCAGGACGTCGGCGGCGCGCAGGATCCGCTCCTCCTCCCCCTCCGGGAGCACGATGTGCCGGCGGTCGGCGATCGCGTCGTCGAGGACCTGGTGCTCGAACATCAACGGCGTGACGACCGAGGTGCGGGCCACCTCGAGGCCGCTCATCAGCTCGTCGCCGTCGACGTGCTCGGCGAAGAGCGTCAGGGCCGTGGCGATCTTGCGGGGTGAGTCCTTGTCGAGGCGTCCGCGACGGTTGGTCAGGGTGGTCGAGGTGGCGTGGGTGCCGAGGTCGGTGGCGATGATGGGCAGCGCCACCGAGAGCCCGTCGAGGAGCCGGTCCACCTGCTCGGGCAGGTCGAGCCCGCCGTTGAGCACGATGCCGGAGATCTGCGGGAAGCTGGCCGACTGGTGGGCGGTGAGGACGCCCAGCACCACCTCAGGGCGGTCGCCCGGCGTGACGACGAGAGCGCCGTCGAAGAGCCGGTCGAGCACGTTGGGCAGCGTCATCGCCGCGACCACCAGCCCCGGCACCTCGCGCGCGAGCTGGGACTCGTCGCCTCGCACGAGGCGGCCTTCGCAGGCGGCCATCAGGTCACCCACCGACGGCGCGCTGAGCAGGGGCTGCTCGGGCAGCGCGAAGGCGGGCACACCGTCGCGGCGCAGCGCGGTCGCCGTCCGCTCGACGGCCTCCGGGTCGACCCGGTTGGCGATGACGGCGAAGAGCGTCGCGTGGTTGGCGGCGAGCTCGGCCTGCGCCATCGCCGCCGCTGCGCCGAGCTGGTCGACGGCCCGCCCGTGGCCGTTGAGCACCAGCAGCACGGGGGCGCCGAGGTTGGCGGCCACGCGGGCGTTGAAGGCGAACTCCGCCGGGGCGCCGACGTCGGTGTAGTCACTGCCCACGACGACCACGGCGTCGCTCTGCTCGGCGACCTGGTGGTAGCGCGCGACGATGCGGTCCATCGCACCGTCCGGGTCGGCGTGCACGTCGTCGTAGCTGACCCCGGCGCACTCGTCGTACGACAACGAGACCGCGTCGTGCGAGACGAGCAGGTCGAGGACGTAGTCGTGGACCTCACCGGTCGACGCCTCCGCCCTGACCACCGGTCGGAACACCGCGACCCGCGCCACCCGGCGCGACAGCTGCTCGAGCACTCCGAGCGCGACGGCGGACTTGCCGGTGAACCCCTCGACGCCGGCCACGTAGACGCTGCGTGCCATGCCCCGAACCCTAGCGGTGGCTGCACGCTGTCCATGGTTTGTCCAACGTTTCGCATTTCGGCTGTCGGGCCCCCGTGCCGCGCGGAGAGGATCTGGTCAGGCCCGCAGCCGCGCCGCCGACCAGTGACCGCCCATGGCCCGAAGGAGACGCTCGTGACCACCCTCGCGATGCCCCCGCAGCCCCCTGCCCCGATCAGCACCCGCAGCCATCGCGACCGCGAGGAGCGCGCCCGCCGCACGAGCCTCGTCGTCGAGGAGCTGCGTGCGGGGGTCCCGGAGTCGCGGCGCCGCGAGCTGGTGGACCAGCTGATCGAGGTCAACGCCGCCGCGGCGCGCTCGATGGCGGCGCGCTACCGCAACCGCGGCATCGACATCGACGACCTCGAACAGGTCGCGCTCATCGGGCTCGTCAAGGCCGCCCGCCGCTTCGACGCCACTGCCGGCCACGACTTCATGTCGTACGCCGTCCCCACCGTGCGGGGCGAGCTGCGCCGGCACTTCCGCGACTCCGGCTGGATGATCCGGGTCCCCCGCCGGGTGCAGCAGATGCAGGCGCGGATCAGGGACGTCCAGCACGAGCTCGAGGCGGAGCTCGGGTCCTCCCCCCGCCCGTCGCAGATCGCAGCCCGCCTGGGCGTCGACATCGACGACGTCGTCGAGGCGCTCGCGGCCGACGGGTGCTTCCGTCCCGCCTCCCTCGACAGCAAGGGCGAGGAGCAGGAGCGCGGCACCATTGCCGACGTCCTGGGTCACGAGGACCGCGGGCTCGCGTCGCTCGAGGCCAGGCTCGTGCTCGACTCCGCCCTCAAGGGCCTCACCGAGCGGGAGCAGCAGATCCTCCGCTGGCGGTTCGAGGACGAGCGCACCCAGCAGGAGATCGCCGACCTGGTCGGGCTGACGCAGGCCCAGGTGTCGCGTACCCTCACCCGGATCCTGGGCCGGCTGCGCACCGACCTCTCCGACCCCCTCTCGGCTGCCTGACATGCCGCACGTCGAACGCACCGTCACGGTTCCCGGCCGTCAGGAGGACGTCTTCGCCTTCCTGGCCGACTTCACCACGACCATGGAGTGGGACCCGCCGACCCGCACCACCGAGCGCATCGCCGGCGACGGTGGCGTCGGCACCCGCTACCGCAACGTGTCGAGCGTGCTCGGCAGCGACACCGAGATCCTCTACACCGTCGTGGTGCACGAGCCTCCGCGTCGCCTCGAGCTCGACGGGACGACGTCGTCGATGGAGATGCACGACACCATCCGCGTCGAGCAGGACGGCGACCTCGTGCGCGTCACCTACCGCGCTGACTTCCACCCGCAGGGCGCGCTCAAGCTCGCCACTCCCCTGCTGCCCGCGGCGCTCAAGGTGCTCGGCGACTCCGCCGCCGCGCAGATGGAGAAGGTCCTGCGCGAGCGCACGGCCTCCTGAGCGGCGCATCGCGAGCCCACGGCTTCGTTTTCTGTCCGCAGCGCTTCGCTCACAGGTGCGCCGGGCGCAGGTCCGCGGAGGACACTGGGAAGCACCGACGTTCGACGAGCAAGGAGGTCGCGCGTGCACACGGCCTTCCTGATCTCCGGCAGCCCTCCGTCCGCACGCCTGCGCATCATGGGCGACCTCGACCTGGCCACGCGCGACCGGCTCCGTGAGGTCATCGAGGACCTGCGCGACACGGGCTACGAGCGCATCGAGCTGGACCTCGCCGCGGTGAGCTTCATCGACGCGTCGAACCTCGGCGTGCTGCGCCAGCAGCAGCGCCGGCTGCTCGCCACCGGTGGCGCCCTGGACGTCGTGGCCGCCTCCCACAGGCACCAGCGTGTGGTCCGTCTGGTCGGCTACGACACGCTGCTCGCGCCCGGACCCGACCCCCGCGCAACGGGCGCGAGCAGCACCTAGGAACCCGACCGTGCGGCGTCGGAGATGGGCGTGATCCACGACTCGTGGGTGGCGCTGTTCTTGGTGATGGCCAGCAGCTCGTCCATGTGGGGCTCCAGACCCGTGACCTTGTCGAGCGGGACGCCGACGATCAGCTGGAACCCGAGGCCGCGCCACGCCTGGACGGCACGTCCGGCGAACTCGGAGTCGGCCTTCACGAAACCCTCGTCGAGGAACACCGGGGCGAACCGCGGCCGCGACCGCATCTCGTCACCGAGCCGGAAGCGGAGCGCGGAGCCGACGATGAAGGCGACCAGCTCCTGGCTCTCTCCGCCGCTCTTCTCGCCCAGCGTCCGGTAGGTCGCGCGGAGCTCGCCGGTGGTGTGGTCGTAGCGCTCGGCGCTGATCTCCACGTGGCGGCGTACGTCGAGGAGGCGCTCGCGGTCGGTCAGCGACGTCGCCGCGTCGCCGACCTGGCTCGGCCTGCGCAGCTGCTGCATGAAGCGGCTGAGCTCGGCGAAGCGCTTCTCGAGCGCGTCCTCGTCCAGGTCGGTCGCGGAGCCGGACGAGAGGCTGCGCAGGTCCTTCATGAACGTCTGCACGTGGGCCGGGGCCAGGCGGCGCAGGCGGATGCGCAGCCGGTCGCCCGACGCGCCGAACTCCAGGCGCCGCAGGATCGCGTTGATCGGCTCGAGCCGGTCCTCGATCTCCTCGACGGATGCGGCCATGGCGCCGACGAGCGGCACCAGGTCCTGCCCGCTCCACTCCGTGAGCCGGCGACGCCACTCAGCCCGCCGGGCGGCAAGCCCCTCACCCCGGATGTCGTCGAGGATGCGCGCGTAGTCGGGGTAGGAGTCGGCGGTCGCACCCAGGTTGGGCGAGTCCCACTGGAGCTTGTAGAGCCGGAACACCTGGGCCAGGTCGTCGTCGACCCGGCGCACCTCGGCCTCCGCGTCACCGACCGCGGTGCGGAGCCGCTCGGCAAGGCGCTGCGACGACTCGGCGAAGCGGTCGAGGTCGTCGGGATCGGCGGGCGCGGCGGCGGCCGCGAAGTCGACGGCGAGCGCGGTCTCCTGCTCCGGGGTCAGCACGACCCGACCGGCGTCCTCCATCGCCTGGAGCCGGTCCTTGACGACGTCCTCGGCGTCGACGAGCTCGCCGTGGGCGGCATTGAGCTCGCGCTGGCGCTGCTCCACGGCGTAGCGCGCCCGCCGCGTCTCCTCCAGGCGCGCGGTGAGGTCGGCGATCTGCGCCTCCAGCGCCTGGAGCCCGTCGTCGGACTCGAGGATCTCGGCGCGACGACGCTCGAGGTCGGCGATGCGTCGGTCGCTCCCGTCGACGTCGAGGTCGTCGAAGCGCGCGGCGGCCACGACGTCGTAGGAGGTGCGCTGCTGCTCCAGCACGCGTGACCTCCGGTCGAGCGAGGCCACCTCGGCGCCGACGCCGTCGAGCCGCTCCTCGAGCTCGGCCAGCTCGGCGTCGACCTCGGCGATCGCGTCGGCGTTGGAGAAGCCGATGATGTTGCGGGTGTCGTTGCGGCCGTGGGCACCGCGGCGCCCGTTGCGCGTCTGGCCCGCGACGGTGACGCGGAACCCTGCGCCGGCGAGCCCGTCGGCGGTCTCCACGCACAGCGCGTTGCGGGACGGCTCGCTGACGTGTGCCTGCACCCAGCCCGAGAAGGGCGAGTCCTGGAAGACCAGCTTGCCGGCGACCCGCTCCGGGTCGGCGGGGCCGAGGTCGGGCAGGTCGAGCTCGACGCCCTCGAAGGTCAGCCGGCCACGGAGCCGCAGCCCGTCGATCGCCGAGGAGAAGTCGTCCAGCCGGTCGAGCGGGACGAGCATCGTGCGGGCGCTGGCACCGAGCACCGTCTCGATCGCCGAGCGCCACCGTGCCTCGTCGGGCGCGACGTCGACCAGCTCTGCGACGAAGGGCAGCTCGTCGACGCCGAGCCCGCTCGCCCGCGCGACCTCGGCGCGCAGCTCGTCCATCCGGGCCGGCACCCGGCCGGCCCGGCTCTCCAGCGACGCCCGCTCACGGCGCAGCTCGGCCTGCCGCTGGCTGAGCGGGAACTGGTCGCGAAGCGCGGCGTCGCGATCGCGCCGGATGCGCTCCTGCTCCCGCTGGAAGCCGGACAGCCACTGCTGGGCGTGCATCTGCAGCACGGCGAACGACTCGCTCGACAGCAGCGCGGAGTCGACGTCGGGCGCCTGGGCGTCGGTGGCGTCGATGAGCGGGAGCAGCCGCTCCTGCAGGACCTCCCGGCGCTGGAGCCGGTCGTCGCGGACGACCTGCTCCTGCTCCAGCGACAGCGCGAGCGACTGGAGCGTCGATCCTCCCGCAGCGCGGTGGGACTCCTTGGCGGCCTCGAGGTCCGCGAGGTGGGTGCGCTCCGCGGACGTCGTCGTGCCGAGCTCGTCCGCGGCCGACGCACGCTCGGCACGGTTGTCCACCACCGCCGACTCGACGAGGCGGAGGTGGGTGCGCAGCAGCCACATCCGCAGCGGGGTGTCGCCGTCGAGCGTCACGCCGTAGGAGTCGAGCTCCGCGAGCCGGCGGGTGGCGGTCACCTTGCGGTCGTGGAGGTCGGTGATCGGCGCGAGGAGCTCGAGCTTCTGCTCCTCGGTGCGCATGGCCGTGTGGGCGGTGTCGAGGTCGTCGAAGTGCTCGATGGCCCGGTCGGCGGCGGCGAAGGTCGAGGGGCGCTCGAGGACCATGTCCTTGTAGAGCTCGTCGACGCTGCGCACCTGGTTGCCGGCCTGGATGCGGGCGAGCAGCCGGAGCGCCTTGGCGCCGTCGCCGTTGGCGCCGATGCCGAGCCGTGCGTGCAGGACGGCGGCGAACTCGGCATAGGTCCGGTGCACCCGGATGCCGGGGAACAGCTTCTTGAGGGTGGTGGCGTGGAACCGCTCGGGCACGGCGACCTCGAGCGTGTCGAGCGGCAGTGCGCCGTCCTGGGTGGCCAGCTGCATCTGCACGTCGGCCGACCGGGTCGCGCGCCGCGGGACGTAGTAGGTGCGGAGCACCGTGAAGCGGCCACCCTGGTCGTTGACGAACGTCATCGCGATGGCGCCCCACGTGTCGGAACCCTTGCCGCGGAGCAGCTTCTCGACCGGTCTGCCGGTGCGGGGGTCGTCGACGACGTCGACGGCACCGCGCAGGTAGGACAACAGGTTGCGCTGCCCGGCACCGCGGGCCCGGCCCGCGACGGCGTCGTTCGAGGCACCGTTGAACTTGGTGTCCGACGGCATCATCAGCGCCGTGTAGGCGTCGAGGATGGTGCTCTTCCCGACGCCCGAGGCGCCGGAGATCATCGTCGCGTCACCGCGGAGGGGTACGACGGTGAGGCCGCCGAAGCCGCCCCAGTTGACCAGCTGGAGCAGCGCCGCTCGCCACTGCATCGTGTCGTCGGAGGGTGTGGCCACGTCCCTGCGCTCGAACAGTCCGTCGACCGTCGGGTGCTCGATCTCGTCGATGGACATGCTCACTGCTCCTCTGCTGGGTCGTCGGCGACGGCGGGATCGACCTCGTCGTCGAACAGGTCGGCCGCGTCGTCGGGCTCGGACGCGGCCCCGCTCTCGTTGGCGGTCACCAGCGCCTCGAGGAGCTCCTGCAGGACCTCCAGCGGGATCAGCGGCTCCACGGCGTCGCTGATCTCGAAGCGCTCCTCCGAGGCGGTGGCGATCAGCAGACCCGACTTCACGAGGCTGGTGATCGCGTTGCGGGCCCTCTTCTCGTCGCCCGCGACATCGGTCGCGTGCGACGGCCGGAAGCTCGAGACGTAGCCGACGATGTCCTCCCGGTCGACGAAGACGCGGGTGTCCCCGCTCGCGACACCGGCTCGCAACCGGTCGCGCAGGTGCACCAGCACCAGCGTCTCCTCCCGTGACCACGCGGCGTCGTAGAGCATCGTCGGGAAGCGGGTCCCTGTCTCCGAGGTCGCCTGCCGTTTCCACGCGACCTCGCGGACACGGTCGACCGCCAGGTCCAGGAACAGGTCGTTGAGACGTGAGCGCAGGAGGCGCTCGTGCTCGACGAGCACCGTCCAGTCACGCGGGTGCGTGCGGGCACTGATGAAACGCTGCTTGAGCAACGTCACCAGCGCGCGGCGCTGGGCGTACTCGAGCCCGCCCTCGTCGCCCTCGAACAGCGAGACGGAGCCGGTGTCGAGCAGCTCGTCGTCGTCGATCTCGTCGATCGCGTCGAGCTCGGTCTCGGGATGCGTGTCGACGCTCATGCGGGAGCCTCCGTCGGGTGGGTCTCGTCCAGGTCGGGGTCGGGCAGCGGTGTCCGCGGCACGGCGAAGGCCCGCCTGCTGCCGTCGGGTCGGACTGCCTCGTAGTGCTCGAGGGCGTCCTCGGCGCGCCACTCGCGGTCGGCTGCGAGGTGGAGCAGCCCGAAGATCTCGACCGGTCGCCGGAGCGACGGCTCCAGCTCGTCGAACAGGGCTCCGAGGGACGCCACCGGGGACAGGGAGGCCATCGCCGCGTCGAGGCGCTCGCGCAGGCTCGCCAGCTTGGGTCCACCCTGCATCACGAGGTCGGCCAGCGAGACCGGCGGCGCGAGGTCGGGGTCGGGGGTGCTGATGCGCTCGGGCAGCACGTCGTCGGCGGGGTCGTGGAAGCGCTCGCGCAGGTGGTCGACGCTCGTCCGGGCGGGCAGGAGCGCGACGTCGTGGGACGCGCGCGGTCCGGTGGTCGCCATCCACGTCATCAGCTCGGACTCCACCTGGCGCAGCGTCTGCTCGAGCTCGCGGTCGCGGGCCGCGTCGTGGGAGACGATGTACTCCTTCAGGGTGGCCGTCACCCGGGAGCGCTGCGCGAGCACCCGGTCGAGACCGTCGCGCACCAGCCGCACGGTGCCGCGCAGCTCGGCACGGTCGGCGTCGCTGAGGAGCCGGTCCGAGAGCGGGTGCTCGAGCAGGTCGGTCAGGTCCTCGCGCAGCTGGGTCACCAGGGCGTCGTCGCGCAGCAGCGCGAACGCGCCCTCGAACGCCCGGCCCTCGTGCGTCGCGGTCATCAGCGCGTCGGCACGGGCGAGGTAGTCGTCGATCACCTCGCCGGCCGGACGGTCCTCCGCCCGGAACGCGGACAGGATCTCCGCCCGGATGGTCGCGAACCGCTCCTCGACCCGGGCGAAGTCGCTGGGCAGCGCCGAGATCAGCGACAGCAGCTCGGTGAACCCCTCGAGCATGTAGTCCTCGGTCGCTCCCTCCAGCTCGCCGCCGTCGACCAGCCGGTCGCGTTCGGCCTGCAGCCGTGCGATCTCCTCGTTGAGGATCGTCACGCGGGCCGTACGGTCCGGGTTGGCCTCGGAGTTGAAGCGGCGGACGGTGCCGAGGATGGTGGCGACCCGGTGCTCGCTGAGGGTGGCCCGGTCGCGGGCGAGGTTCTTCACCAGCTCCAGCGCCTGCTGCGCGTGCGAGGTGAGCGCGTAGACCTCGTTGCCCGCCTCGTCGAGCGACCGCACCAGCCACTGCCCCCGCATCCAGCGCTGGCAGACCTCCCTGCCCGTGCCGGTCGGGACGTCCTGCTCCCCCGCCAGCCGCATCTGCGCCAGGTGCTCGTCAACCTGCGTGTGCAGCCGGGCCGTCGGGATCGGGTTGTTGTTGCGACCGAACGCCGCGCGGAAGATGGTGATCACCACGGGCGCCTGTCGCTGGTGGAGCAGGGTCAGCGTGGGCTGGGCGAACGCGCCCTGCACGCGCGCGAGCTCGCCGGCGATCTCGCTCACCACTCGGTCTCCCGCCTCGTCCCAGCTGCCTCGTCCCCGCCTGTGTGCGGTGCGCAAGCATCGCAAAGGGCACCGACGCGGCGTGGAGGGGGGCCGGGAGCGTCACACTTCCGTGAGCTGGTCCGTCGTCACCATGACGCACCGAACTCAGCGCGTGCGGCCAACGGAAGGTGTCAGCCATGACCTACGCAGTCGACTTCACCGAGGTCTCCACGACCGGCCTGGAGTCCTCGCCCGTCGCCGAGGCCCTCGCCGGGCTGCGGGCCAACGAGGCTCGCTACTACAAGAACAAGTACGACCACGACTTCGTCACCGAGCCGGCCGACGCGTCGGCGGACCTGGTCGCATGGGTGCACGGCATCCTCGCGGACGAGCGCGGCATCGTGATCTCGTCGCGACCGCTGGAGGCGACCCTCTGCGACGTCGACGGCATCTCCTGGGCCCACGTGTTCTACGAGTCCGGCCTGGCGGTCAACGTCCTCTGGACCCGTGCCGAGGGCGGCAAGCGCGCCGTCGGGTTCAAGCTCTCCGAGGGGATGGAGCCGCCGAGCGAGCTGGGCGCCTTCAAGTGGGTCCGGCAGAAGTCCAAGCTCGCCGGCACCGTCCGAGGCAGCTACTTCGTCATCAAGGGGAGCCACGACCTGCCGTGACGGCGACCTGGTCCGGCACCCGGTCGTAGTGCGCGAACGCCCGGGTGAACGATGCCGACCCGTGGGCGAGGGAGCGCAGCTCGGTGGCGTAGCGACGGAGCTCCAGCTGGGGGACGTGCGCCCGGACGACGACCCTGCCCGGCTCGCCGGCCGGCTCGCTGCCGAGCACCTTCCCCCGGCGTGCGGAGAGGTCCCCCATGATGGTGCCGACCAGGGCGTCGGCGACGAGCACCTCCACCTCGTCGACCGGCTCGAGGAGGCAGGTCCCCGCTCGCGTGGCGGCGTCGCGCAGGGCGAGTCCGCCCGCGGTCTGGAACGCCATGTCGGACGAGTCGACGCTGTGGGCCTTGCCGTCGGTCAGGGTCACCCTGAGGTCGACCGTCGGACAGCCGTTCACGACGCCGCGCATCATCTGCGACCGGATCCCCTTCTCGACCGAGGGGATGAACTGCCGCGGCACCGCACCTCCGACGACCCGGTCGACGAACTCGAACCCGCCGCCCTGCGGGAGGGGCTCGACCTCGATGCTGCACACGGCGTACTGCCCGTGCCCACCACTCTGCTTGACGTGCCGGCCGTGGCCGGTGGCCGGGCCGGCGAACGTCTCCCGCAGCGGCACCTGGACCTCGACCTCGTCGACGTCCACGCCGTAGCGACCGGCGAGCCGGTCGAGCAGCACGTCCGCGTGGGCCTCGCCCATCGTCCACAGCACGACCTGGTGGGTCTCGTCGTCCTGCTCGACGCGCAGGGTGGGGTCCTCGGCAGCGAGCCGCTGGAGTCCCGAGCCCAGCTTGTCCTCGTCGCTCTTCGTCCGGACCTGGATCGCCACCGGGAGCTGCGGGTCGGGGACCCGCCAGGGCTCCAGCACGAGCGGCGTGTCGACGTCGGTGAGGGTGTCGCTGGTCTCGGCGCGGCTGAGCCGTCCGATCGCGCACAGGTCGCCCGCGACCACGGCCGGGGCGGTGCGCTGCGACTTCCCCAGCGGCACGGAGAGGGAGCCGATCCGTTCGTCCTCGTCGTGGTCCGGGTGGCTGGAGGCCGGGTCGCCGCCCGCTGTCCACGCCGAGCGGTGGCCGGACACGTGCACGGTCGCGTCCGGCAGCACGGTCCCCGAGAAGACACGCACCAAGCTGACCCGACCGAGGTAGGGGTCGGTCGTCGTCTTGACGACCTCCGCGACCAGCGGTCCGGCGGGGTCGCACGTGAGCTCCGGGCCAGGTCCTCCCGTCGGCGTCCAGGCCTTCGGCATCGGGTGCTCGAGCGGTGAGGGGAAGGCCGCCGCGACCAGGTCGAGGAGCTCGGAGGCTCCGGCGCCGGACGTGGAGTCGACCGGGACGACAGGGTGCAGCGAGCCCCGCGCGACCGCGAGCTCGAGGTCGCGCAGGAGGAGTCCGGCATCGATCTCCTCGCCGCCGACGTAGCGCTCCATCAGCGTCTCGTCCTCGGACTCCTCGATGATGCCCTCGACCAGCGCCGATCGCTGCGCGTCGTGCCCGTGGTCGCCGGTGATCAGGCCGACCAGGCGTCCACCCTCGTGCAGGTAGACCGGCAGGACCCGCTCGCCGAAGGCGTCCTGCGCCTGCGCCACCACCCCGTCGACGTCCGCGCGCGCGTGGTCGAGCTTGGTGACGACCACGGCGCGGGGCATCGCCACGTCCGCGCACTCGCGCCACAGCGCCCGTGTCGCCTCGTCGACGCCCTCGTTGGCGGCGACGACGAAGAGCGCGCAGTCCGCGGCCCGCAGGCCGGCTCGTACCTCGCCCACGAAGTCGACGTACCCGGGGGCGTCCAGCAGGTTGATCTTCACTCCGTCGTGCACCAGGGGGGCGAGCGCGAGCGCGACGGAGCGCCGTTGGCGGTGCTCGACCTCCTCGAAGTCGCACACGGTCGTGCCGTCCTCGGTGCTGCCGGCCCTGTTGAGCACCCCGGCCGCGACCAGCAGCCGCTCGACGAGGGTGGTCTTCCCCGAACCGGCCGCGCCCACGACCACCACGTTGCGGATCGCGTCGGGCCGGGTCGCGACCGGAGGGCCCGCCTGCCCGGCACCACCACCGGAATCTCTGCTCACCGTGACGGCTCCCGCTCACTCGTACGACGCTCCGAGAACTGTCAGCCCACTGTGGCCCCACTGGACCCGCGAGGCAAGGGCGAGCCCGTCGACTACCAGTCGACCTGCTCGGGGTCGGTCACCAGGACGGGACCGGCGGGCCGGAGCTCGTCGGGCTCCACCGCCTCCCGCAGGCTGGGGAACGCGAGGCCGGTGCGCTCCTCGACCAGGTCGAGGGGCACGAGCCAGGTGTCGAAGTCGTCCAGGAAGTCGGGGACCGCGCCCTCGAGGCCGTCGAGGTCCTGGGTCAGCACGAACGCCTTGGCCCTCAGCCGTCCCTCGAGCCGGTAGACGACGACCTTCCAGTGCTCGACCGGCAGCTGGACGCCGCGGTAGGGAGGGTCGTCCGCGTCGAGGACGGGCCCGGCGAACAGGGTCAGCCGCCGGTCGACCAGGCCGTCGAGCGCCAGCACGGCGTTCTCGAGCAGGCCCCACACCCCGCCCCGGCCGGACTGGTTGAAGTCCTGGTGCTGCGGCGTGATGTTGGTGAAGCAGAACGAGTGGGAGTTGGCGAGCCTCGCCTCGTCGAGCGTGCCCCAGAGCAGGTCGGAGCGGCGCGCGACGTGTCCGCGGTCGAGGTCGTTGTCGGCGTAGACCTCCTCACCGGTCTGCGCGTCGGCCGGGATGCGGGGGTCGAGCCGGAACCGCTCGCCCGAACGGCTGATGCTCTCGCTGGGGAACAGGCGCAGGCCGTCGATGTTCCACGCCACCCACCACGCCAGCCGGCGCTGCGGGTGCATGCGGACCGTGAAGTGCGCGTAGTCGAGCGGCGTCGCCAGCGCGGGGTCGTCGCCGGCACCGGGAGCGGGCGCCTGCGGGGGTGCCAGGTCGGTGTCGAGGAAGCGGGGGTCGTACCCGAGGTCGGCCATGCCCGCAGTCTCGCGCACGCATCGGACAGACCGGCGTGCTGCGCTCAGCCGCGCGCCATGAGCACCCAGAGGAGCTCGAGCACCCGGTCCATCCACTCCTCCCCCACCTCGCCGTGCCGGACCAGCTCGCCGAGGTAGGCGCCGACCATCAGGCTGACCACGCCGTCCGCGTCCAGGCCGCCGCGCAGGAGCCCGGCTTCGACGTCGTCACGGATCCGCTGGACGAGCGCGTCGACGTAGGGCTCGAGCGCGGCGCGGAAGAGCCCGGTGAACTCCGGGTCGCTGTCGCCCACGATGGCAGCGAGACCACCCGGCCCCAGCACGACGCCCATCTGGTGCCACGCCTGCTCGAGCGCGAAGCGGATCTTGTCGCGGACCTCGCCCTCCTCGGGCACGTCCGGCAGGCCGATGGCCGCGGACAGCACGGTCGTCAGCAGGTGCCCGCGGTGAGGGTGGCGGCGGTAGATGGACGTCTTGGCGACGCCCGAGGTGGCGGCCACCCGGTCCATCGTCACGGCCCCGGGGCCGCCCTCGCGGAGCAACGCGAGGACGGCGGCGTGGAGGCGCTGGTCGACCGAGGCCTCGCGTGGACGCCCGGGGCGACGGGCTGCCCCCTCACCGGCGGGCATGCTCACCCCGCGCGGCCGGGTCGGAGGACGGCTCGGTCTGGTCCTTGCTCGGGATCGACAGCGCCGTGAGCAGCCCGAGCACGAGGACGTACGTCAGGATCCCGGCGAGGGTGAACGCGAGCAGGACGAGCAGCGGGTGCATCTCGCTCACGCCGCCTCGTCGAGCCGGCGGTCGCCGGGCTCCTCGAACACGGAGCGCGGCGGGGCGGCCGACGACTCCTCCGGATCCTTGCGCCACTTGTCGAGGAAGTAGATCCAGGTGACGGCGCCCATCGAGAGCCCGCCCGCGATCGACGCCGCGACGATGAAGACAACCACTTCGACACCCATGTGCCACCTCTTCCCGGGCCGGCAACCGGCCCTCGAATTTCGATACACTTATCGTAGCGTATCGACCACACGACTAGGTTCGCTCCATGCCCGACATCGTCATCTGCGAGCCCGTACGCACCCCGGTCGGCCGCTACGGCGGCGCGTTCGCCTCGCTGTCAGCCGTCGACCTGGCGTCGACCACCCTTGCCGAGCTGGTCCGTCGGACGGGCCTCCAGGAGGGCGACGTCGACGACGTCATCCTGGGCAACTGCTACCCCAGCGGGGAGAACCCCGCCATCGGCCGCATCGCGGCCCTCGACGCCGGCCTGGGGACCGGGGTGCCCGGGCTCCAGCTCGACCGCCGCTGCGGCTCCGGGCTGCAGGCCGTGCTCCACGCCGCCTCGCAGGTCGCCAGCGGCGGGGGCACGCTGATAGTCGCCGGCGGCGCCGAGTCGATGTCCAACGTCGAGCACTACGCCCTCGGCCTGCGCACGGGTGTGCGCAGCGGCAGCGTCGAGCTGATGGACCGCTTGGTGCGCGCCCGCGAGACCGCCGGCGGCAAGGACCACCCGGTCCCCGGCGGGATGTTGGAGACCGCCGAGAACCTCCGCGAGCTGTATGACATCTCGCGCGAGGAGCAGGACGAGCTGTCGGTCCGCTCGCAGCAGCGGGCCGGCGCCGCCCACGAAGCCGGCCGGTTCGACGCCGAGCTCGTGCCCGTCACCGTCCCGGGCCGCCGCGGCGGGCCGGACGTGGTCGTGGACCGCGACGAGCACCCGCGACCCGACACCACCCTCGACCAGCTTGCTGCGCTGCGGCCCGTCCGCGAGAAGCTCGACCCCGCGTCCACGGTGACCGCCGGGAACGCCAGTGGGCAGAACGACGGCGCCGCCATGTGCGTCGTCACCACGCGCGAGGAGGCCGAGCGCCGCGGCCTGCGCCCGCTGCTCGCGCTCCGGTCCTGGGCGGTCGCCGGAGTGGGGCCCGAGGTGATGGGCATCGGCCCCGTGCCTGCGACCGCTGCCGCCCTCGACCGCGCTGGCCTCACCCTCGACGACCTCGACCTCATCGAGCTCAACGAGGCGTTCGCCGCCCAGGTGCTGGCGTGCCTGCGCGAGTGGAAGGTCGACCCGACCGACGAGCGGCTCAACCCCAACGGCTCCGGCATCTCGCTCGGCCACCCGGTCGGCGCCACCGGTGCGCGCATCCTCGCCACCCTGGCCCACGAGATGCAGCGTCGCGGGTCGCGCTACGGCCTCGAGACCATGTGCATCGGCGGCGGCCAGGGCCTCGCGGCCGTCTTCGAGCGCGTCGCCTCGTGAACCCGCTGCGGCGCCGTCTGCCTTTGCCCTGAATTGGGGGTTGCCGCACCGCGAGCGGGGTGCGACGGTCCGAGGATGACCAGAGCCCCCCGCCACCGCGCCCTCCGCCGGGTCCTCACCGGCCTCCTCGCCTCGACCCTCGCGCTGGGCGCCGCGCTCGCGCCCGGCGCGGGCGCGCATGCGAGTCCACCACCGGGCGCCGGAGCGGGCACACCGGCCCGTACGGCCACGGTGATGACCCGCAACCTCTACCTCGGCGCGGACCTCACGCCGATGCTGGTGGCCCTCGCGAGCGGCAACCAGGCCGCCATCGTGGGAGCGGCGACGCAGACGTGGGCCGCCGTCCAGGCAACCCGGCCCGCGGAGCGGATGGGGGCGATCGCCGACGAGATCGTGGCCGCCGACGCCGACGCCGTCGGCCTGCAGGAGGTCACCACCTGGACGACCTTCGCCTACAACCCTGCGAACGGGACGACGAGCAACCCGACCGTCGCGTACGACTTCCTCGACCTGCTGCTCGACGCCCTCGCCGAGCGCGGTGCGGGCTACCACGAGGTCACCGGCGCCACGGCGCACAACTTCTCCTCGCCGCCGATCCCCTACCTGGCCAGCCCGACCGCCACCGTCCCGACGCGGGCGGTCCGTCTCGCCGACCGTGACGTGATCATCGTCCGCGACGACGTCGCGACGACGAACGCACGCACCGGCACCTACCAGAACATCATCAGCTTCCCGATCGGCGGCGCCCAGCTGCCCGTGGCCCGGGGCTGGGGCTCGGCCGACCTGACGGTGGGCAAGGCGAGGTTCCGCTTCGTCAACTCCCACCTCGAGGCCTTCGGCATCCCCGGCGTCGACGGCGAGCAGGTGCGCGTCGCCCAGGTCGGCGAGCTCCTCGCAGCCCAGGCCGCGATCGCCGCCCAGGTCGGCAGCCTGCCGATCGTCTACGTCGGCGACTACAACTCCGACGCCCCCGACGCGCCGGCGTACCGGCGCCTCCTCGCCGGCGTGGGCGCCGACGCGTGGCCGCGCAACCACCCGGGCGACCCGGGCTTCACGTGCTGCCTCGGTGCGACGCTGACGGATCCCGACAACCCGCTCACCTCGCGGATCGACCTGGTCCTGCACAGCCCGGACATCAAGGCGGCGCGCGCGCACATCGTCGGGGACGACCCCGCTGACATGACCGCCTCGGGCCTGTGGCCCTCCGACCACGCCGGAGTGGTGGCGCGCCTGGTGATCCCGGCCCGCCGGGGTCAGTAGCCGCCGCCGGCGCCTGGCCAGCCGCGCGCAGCGACGTACCAGGCCGCCGACGTCAGCACCACGACGAGCAGCAGGGTGAAGAGCAGCCCGCCCGCCACCGGCAGGAACCAGCCGGGGGCGCGGCGGGCGCGCACCGCGACGACCTTCACCACGACGGCGCCGAACACCGCGCAGCCGAGCACCCCGTGGACGACGGCGCGCAGCGGGACCGCCTCACCGTGAGGGAGGGTGCCCACCTCCAGCCCGAGCGCCCACAGGCAGCTGTAGCCGACGAACACCGTCAGCAGCAGCGCGGCCGCCCCCGACACCCGGTGCGCCGTGCCGAGCCAGGACGGCGGCCGGCCGCCGAGGTGACCGTAGAGCCAGAGCGCGCTCAGCAGCTGCAGCAGGACCAGCAGGCCGACGACCGTCGCGAGCACGACCTTCATCTCGATCACCGTGCGGAACCCGAGGTCGGTGGTCCCGCTGAGGGTGGGGTCGTGCACCCGGCCGAACACGCCCAGCAGGACCGCCACCACGGCACCCGCCGCGAACGCCGCGAGCGGGACCGTCATGCTCGCGGAGGTCCGGGCTGCCGGCTGGTCGGCCATGGGCTCAGGATGCGCCGATCCGGCGCGCCACGGAAGCGTGAGGCGCGGATCACACCCGGAGGGGAATGGAGGGGACGTCGCGCTGGTTGGATTGGTTGAAACCTCAACCAAAAAGTCCTCAGGAGCCCCGATGTCGTTCTTCCGCCGCAAGTCCAAGCCCGCCAGCCACGTCGCCGCCCCCGCGGCCGCCGACCAGTCCTCCGCCCCCGTCGCCGTGGCCGAGCGCGACGCGCTCACCGGTGACTACACCATCGACGCCAGCCACTCGCGCCTCGGCTTCTCGGCCCGCCACGCGATGGTCACCACCGTCCGCGGCCAGTTCGCCGACTTCGACGGCACCGCCCACGTCGACGCCGAGAACCCCGCCGCCTCGAGCGTGTCGATCAACATCCGCCCCGCCAGCATCTCGACCGGCACCGCCGACCGCGACGGCCACCTCGTCTCCGCGGACTTCTTCGACGTCGAGAACCACGACGCGATCACCTTCGCCTCGACCTCCGTCGAGCGCGACGGCACGGAGTGGACCATCACCGGCGACCTGACGATCAAGGGCACGACCCGATCGGTCACCATCCCCTTCGAGGAGACCGGCACCGCGATCGACCCGTTCGGCAACACCCGCGTGGGCTTCGAGGGCGCGACCACGATCAACCGCAAGGACTGGGACCTGTCCTGGAACGCGGCTCTCGAGACCGGCGGCGTGCTCGTCTCGGAGAAGATCAAGCTCGAGCTCGACATCTCCGCGATCAAGAACGCCTGATCACCTCGCCGAGCACCAGCACCCACGGCGCGGACGGACCCGGGACCAGTGGTTCCCGGGTCCGTCCGCGCGCGCTCGTCCGCGACCTGTTCCGACTGAACCCGGTCCCGCCCGGGCAGCACCGGGTGGCCCTGCGCGCCGGGCTCAGCGTCGCCGTGCCCCTGCTCACCCTGGTCGCCACGGACCGGACCGCGTGGGCGGTCTACGCGGCGTTCGGCGCGTTCACCGCGCTCTACGGCCGCAGCCGGGTCCACCTCCCCCGCGCCGTCATGCAGTGCACCGCGGGCCTGTCGCTCGTCACCGCCGTCGGTCTGGGTGCGCTGGCGTCGGCAGTCGGGGTCGGCCCGTGGACGCTCGTGCTGCTCAGCGCCCTCGTGGCCGCCTCCGGCTCGGTGGCATCCACGGTCTTCGACTGGCACCCTTCGGGCCCGCTGTTCCTGCTCTTCGCGTTCGGCACCGTGTCCGCCGTACCGGCGACGACGGCCGACGTCCCGGTCGCCGTCGCCGTGTCGGCGGCGAGCGCCGCCGTCGCCGTCGTCATCGGCAACGTCGGCGCCCTCACACGTCGTACGCCGTGGACCCCTCCCCGCCGCTGCAGGGCGTGCCGGGGTACGTCGACCCGTTGCGCTACCTCCTCGTCACGCTCCTGGCCGGCGGAGCGGCGACCGCGGCGGGGATCGGCCACCCGTGGTGGGCGATGGTCGCAGCGGTGGCTCCGCTGAGCGTCAGCGGTCGTGACCACCAGGCACTGCGCGCCGCCCACCGCAGCGTCGGCACCGTGCTCGGGCTGCTCACCGCCGCGCCGCTGCTCCTGCTCGGGCTCGATCCCGTGCCCCTGGTGCTCGTGGTCGTCGTCCTCCAGGTCGTCACCGAGCTGGTGGTGGGCCGCAACTACGGCATCGCGATGCTCTTCATCACCCCGATGGCGCTGCTCATGGGGCAGCTCGGGTCGTCACAGGACGCGGCCGGCCTCCTCGTCGACCGCGGCGTCGAGACCCTGCTCGGCGTCGCCGTGGCGCTCGCCGTCATCGCCGTCGAGCACGGGCGCTCCGGTCAGTCGCCCTCCCAGTAGGGACCCTTCCGGTAGTGGTCCGGCTCCACGGTGGTGACGGGCCGGCGCACCGTGCGCCAGACCGTCCGCGTCGAGCCGTCCGGCTGACGGACCTCGCGACGGACCCGGAAGTTGGCGTACGTCGTCGTATAGGCGTTGCGGGTGTTGCGGGTGTTGTTCCACTGGTAGTCGAAGTTCCGGAGGTACTTCTTCGCCACCACCGCGCCCTTGACGGTGAACCACACCTCGTCGTTGGCGGTGCTGAGGCTCGACCAGTTCACCGACCCGGTGATCACCATGTTGGTGTCGGGGACCCCGTTGTAGGTGCCCTGGATGATGAAGTACTTCTGGTGGCTGTAGTAGTCGAGGATCAGGTCGTCGATGCCGTCGTTGTTGAGGTCGAAGTTGTCGTCGAGGTTGTAGTCCATGCCCGTCGAGCGCAGCGGGATCCGGCCGCGCTTGGTCGGGGCGGCGATGACCCCCTTCGTGTGGTAGCCGATGAGGCCGTAGGTGACCCGCACGTCGCACCCCTGGACCCACTTCTGGCGGATCGCCTCGGCGAGGTAGTCACCCCGGGCGCCGCGCATCGTGTGCATCGACAGGGCCAGGCGCGTGCGCTTGACCTTGCCGGTGACGGGGTCGGGCGTCAGGCACTGGATGCGGTCGAGCATCTGCACGACCAGGTCGTCCTTCGGCCGCGAGACGCGGGGGAACGCGACTGCCGTGTGCTTGTCGACCGAGTCGTCGCACGCGACGCCGTTGTCCGGGATCCCGCAGAAGACGAGGGGCTCCTGGCGGGTGTCGTAGTCCTTGCTCATGTCCTTGAAGAGCGTGACGAACTGCCGGAAGAGCTCGTGGTCGCCATCGGTGAAGTAGAGGTCGTTCCACTGGTGGATCGCCGCGTTGCGGGTCATGTTGGCCGAGCCGACCGCGATGACGTCCTCGGACTTCCCGGCCTGGCTGAAGAGGTAGAACTTCGAGTGCAGGTTGTTGAACTCGTTGGCCGCGCCCCGACAGCTCTGCTTGCACTTGTAGATGAAGCTGCCCTTCTTGCGGTTCTTGCCGATCTCGGCGCGCACCACCTTCATTGCAGGCGTCTCCCAGTGGTCGTTGAGGAGCATCTGCACCTGCACCCCGCGACGGTGGGCGGCCACCAGCGCGTGCGCGACCGGCAGCCGGTCGAAGGAGTAGATCGCGATCCTGATGGACGAGCCCTTGGGGGTGTTGTTGATCGTCTTGATCACCCGGCGCTCGATCTGGAAGTGCCCCTTGGCGAGGTGGGGGTCGTTGAAGAACGGCCCGCTGAACGCCTCCCACTTGTTCGGCTTCGGCTTGGCAGCGACTGGGGCGGTGGACGACACGACACCGCTTGCCTGCCCCGGAGCCACCAGGCCCAGCGACACCACCAGGACCAGGCACAGGCCCCCCACGAGCCTCGAGATCTTGGACACGAACCCCCACCTTCCGTCGAACGCGTCCGGCCAGCATAAGCAGACCCGCGCCGTTCCGGGCCGCGCATCGGACCGCGTCTCGCAGCGAGTCGAGCGGCGTGGTCTGATGTCCCACCCACAGGGCGGAGTGCGTGACCTCTCGCTTGACTGGTTCGAACACGTGTTCGATCATGGGGGCATGTCGTCCGCCCGCTCCGTCACCGCGCTCGACCCGGGTCGGTCCGTGGTCGAGCAGCTGCGCGAGCGGGTCGCCGCGATGGAGCGCAGGCCCGCCGGCGAGCCCGTGGCAACGCTCCCCGGGCTGGCCGACCTGGTCCCCCTCCACGCGGGCTCGTCCTATGCCGTCGACTCGGCGTCGCTGGCGCTCGCGCTCGCGGCGGGAGCCTCGCAGGCCGGCGAGTGGGTCGGCTTCGCGGGCTGTGCCGACTTCGGCGCCGAGGCGGCCGCGGAGCTCGGGATCGAGCTCTCCCGCACGGTGCTGGTGCCGGATCCCGGCGAGCACTGGCTGGAGGTGACTGCTGCGCTCGTCGACGTGCTGCGCGTGGTCGTGCTCCGCCCGCCGGCCTCCGTCGACGAGCGCACGGCGGGGATCCTCGACTCCCGGCTGCGCACCAGGTCGGCCGTGCTGGTCGTCCAGGGCCAGTGGCCGCGCGCGTCGGCCCGGCTGAGCATCGAGGAGTCCACGTGGACCGGCCCCACGGCGGGTGCCGGCGAGCTGCGGGAGCGGCGGGCCCGGGTCGCGGTCCACCGGGGCGCGCGGCCGCCCCTGCGTGCCGACCTGGCCTGGCCGGGCGTGCAACGGGTCGATCCCGACCGTGGGGTCCACGCGGTCCGTGAGGTCCGCCGCGCATGAGGGTGATGGTCGTGTGGTGCCCCGACTGGTCGGTGGTCGCCGCCCTCGAGGAGGCCGACCGGTCGCTCCGCTCCCCTGCCGCCGTGCTGTCGGCCAACATCGTCGAGGTGTGCAACGGCCCCGCCCGCGCCGAGGGCGTACGCCGTGGTCAGCGCCGCCGCGACGCACAGGCGCGGTGCCCCGACCTGCTGCTGCTCCCGGCCAACCCCGACCGCGACGCCCGCGCCTTCGAGCCGGTGCTCGCGGTCGTCGAGGAGCTCCGCCCGGGCGTGGCCGCCCTCCGCCCCGGGTTGCTCGCGGTGCGGGCGCCCGGCAGCTGGTACGGCAGCGAGACCGCGGCGGCGGCGACCGCCTGCCAGGCCCTGGTCGAGACCGGCGTGTGGGACGTGCGGGTCGGCATCGCCGACGACCTGTTCACCGCCGAGCAGGCCGCGCGGGTGGCGGAGGTGCAGTCGTGGACGGTCGTCCCTCCTGGTGGGTCGCCGTCGTTCCTGCGCGGCCTCCCCGTCCAGGTGCTGCAGGACGACGGCGCCCGCGGTCGCGAGCTCGTCGGCCTGCTGCAGCGCCTCGGCATGCGCACCCTGGGCGACCTCGCCGACCTGCCGGGCGACGCGGTCGAGCACCGGCTCGGCGCCTACGGCGCCACCGTGCGCCGACGGGCCCGGGGCGAGGACCCCACCCTGTTCGCGGCGCGCACACCGCCACCCGAGCTCCACGCGGAGGTCCCCTTCGAGCCGCCGCTCGACTCCGTCGAGGCGATCACCTTCAGCGTGCGCACGACGGCCGAGCGGTTCGTCGCCCAGCTCGCCCACCACCAGCTCGTCGCCACCGGCGTGCGGGTGGAGGCCGAGTCCGACGGGGTCGTGTGCTCCTCGCGCGCCTGGCTGCACCCACGCCACTTCAACGCGCGCGACCTCGTGGACCGGGTCCACTGGCAGCTCCAGTCGGCCGGGTCGACGAGCGGGTCCGGCGGCTCGCTGCGGGCCCGCAAGCAGGTGGGCGTCGTGCGGGCCCCGATCGACCGGGTCCGCTTCGTGCCCGAGCTGGTCGAGCCGGCGGCCGCGCACGGCGAGGCACTCTGGGGCTCGGCCTCCGACGACCTCGTCGAGCGGGGTGTGGCCAGGGTGCAGGGCATGGTCGGCTTCGACGCCGTACGCCGCCCGGTCCTGCAGGGCGGCCGCAGCCCGGCGGCCCGGCAGGCGCTGGTGCCGTGGGGAGAGCGGGCGGTCGACCTCCGCCCGGTGGACCGCCCGTGGCCGGGTCGCGTTCCCGGACCGGCGCCGGTGCGGGTGTTCGCCCCTCCCCGGATCGCCGAGGTGGTCGACGACAGCGGCCGGGAGGTGTGCGTCACCGACCGCGGCGTGGTCAGCGGCGAGCCGCGGCACTT
Source organism: Nocardioides sp. Soil_C_8 (assembly GCF_057656315.1). NCBI lineage: Bacteria > Bacillati > Actinomycetota > Actinomycetes > Propionibacteriales > Nocardioidaceae > Nocardioides > Nocardioides sp. Soil_C_8. The sequence continues at coordinate 139,748 of NZ_JBDGKQ010000003.1, read as the reverse complement.
CCGGGTCACCGGCCAGGCCGAGGGCCTGCCGTGGCAGCCCGTGACGGCGTGGGCGGGCCCGTGGCCCACCGACGAGGGCTGGTGGTCGGGCGGGGCAGGGCCGAGCGCGCGGTTCCAGGTCGTCGGCGCCGACGGCCGGGCCTGGCTGCTGCTGCGGGCGCCGGGGGGCTGGTCCCTGGAGGCGGGCTATGACTGAGTGGGGGCCCTGATGGGCTGGAACAACCCCGCCATGCGGTGGAAGGAGCTCGAGCGCCGGCTGAGCGGCCTGCCCGGCGCCGACGACGCCCCGGTGTCGCGTCGCAAGCGCGCCTCGACCGAGGCCCGAGAGATCGAGCGACCCGCGGTGGTCACCCCCTATGCCGAGCTGCACTGCCACAGCCACTTCAGCTTCCTCGACGGCGCGTCCTCTCCGGCCGAGCTCGTCGAGGAGGCGGTGCGGCTGGGCCTGCACGCGCTGGCGGTCACCGACCACGACGGCTTCTACGGCGCGCCGATGCTGGCGGAGGCGGCGGCCGCCTACGGCCTGCCCACCGTCTTCGGCGCCGAGCTCTCGCTCGGCCTGACCGGTCCCCAGAACGGCGTCCCCGACCCGGAGGGCAGCCACCTGCTCGTGCTGGCGCGTGGCGTCGAGGGCTACCACCGCCTCGCCGCGGCGATGACCGAGGCCCACCTGCGCGGCGACGAGAAGGGCAGGCCCGTCTACGACCTCGACGAGCTGGCCGAGCAGGGGCGTGGCCACTGGGCGGTCCTCACCGGCTGCCGCAAGGGCGCGGTGCGGCAGGCGCTCGCCACGGGCGGTGAGTCGGCGGCAGCCGAGGCCCTCGACCGGCTGACGTCGCTGTTCGGGCTCGAGCACGTGCTCGTCGAGCTCTCCCCGCGCCCCGGCGCCGACGTCACCAACACCGCGCTGGCCGCTCTGGCCGCCGTCCACGGGCTCGACGTGGTCGCCGCCGGCAACGTCCACCACGCCACCCCGCAGCGGCACCGGCTCGCCTCGGCGATGGCGGCCGTGCGGGCGCGCCGCAGCCTGGCCGAGCTCGACGGGTGGCTCGACCTGTCGGGCTCGGCCCACCTGCGCAGCGGGGCGGAGACGGCCGCAGCGCTGCCGTCGTACCCCCACGCCGTGGCCAGGAGCGTCACCTTGGCCGACGAGCTGGCCTTCGACCTGCGCAAGGCCTCACCCGCGCTGCCCAAGCGGCAGATCCCCGAGGGCCACACCGCCGACTCGTGGCTGCGGGTGCTCGCGGAGCGCGGGTTCGCCGAGAGGTACGCCGGCGTCCCCCACGAGCGCGAGGCGCGCGAGCGGCTGGAGCACGAGCTGCGGATCATCGCCGAGAAGGACTTCGCGGGCTACTTCGTCATCGTCCACGACATCGTGGCCTTCGCCCGCGAGCGCCGGATCCTGTGCCAGGGCCGGGGCTCGGCCGCCAGCTCGGCGGTCTGCTACGCCCTCGGCATCACCGCGGTCGACGCCGTCTTCTACAAGCTGCCCTTCGAGCGGTTCATCTCTGCCCACCGCGACGAGGAGCCCGACATCGACGTCGACTTCGACTCCGACCGGCGCGAGGAGGTGATCCAGTGGGTCTACGACACCTACGGGCGCCGCAACGCCGCCCAGGTGGCCAACGTGATCGCCTACCGGCCGCGGATGGCGGTGCGCGACGCCGCCAAGGCTCTGGGCTTCTCCCCCGGCCAGCAGGACGCCTGGTCCAAGCAGATCGACGGCTGGAAGTCGGTCGTGGCCGGTGACATGGGCGACCCGGCGGCCCACGACGTGCCGGCAGCGGTCGTGGCGCTCGCCGAGGAGCTGATGGGCGCCCCCCGCCACCTCGGCATCCACTCCGGCGGGATGGTGCTCACCGAGCGGCCCATCGGTGAGGTCTGCCCCATCGAGCGCGCGCGGATGGACCGGCGCACCGTCCTGCAGTGGGACAAGGACGGCTGCGAGTCCATGGGGCTGGTCAAGTTCGACCTGCTCGGCCTGGGCATGCTCGGCGCGCTCGACCACATGATGCGCCTGGTCGCCGACCACCTCGGCGAGCAGTGGGACCTCGCCACGATGCCCAAGGAGGAGCCGGCGGTCTACGACATGCTGTGTCGCGCCGACTCCATCGGTGTGTTCCAGGTGGAGAGCCGCGCCCAGATCGGCACGCTCCCCCGGCTGCGCCCCCGAGAGTTCTACGACCTGGCCATCGAGATCGCCCTGATCCGTCCCGGCCCGATCCAGGGAGGTGCGGTCCACCCCTACGTCCGGCGCGCGACCGGCCAGGAGCCGGTGACCTACGACCACCCAGAGCTGGTGCCGGTGCTGGAGCGCACCAAGGGCGTGCCGCTGTTCCAGGAGCAGCTGATGGCGATGGCGGTCACCCTCGGTGACTGCAGCCGCGACGACGCCGACCTGCTGCGCCGTGCGATGGGCTCCAAGCGGGGCGTCGAGCGCATCGAGTCGGTCAAGCAGAAGCTCTACACCGGCATGGAGCGCCGGGGCATCACGGGCGACCTCGCCGACTCGATCTACGTCAAGATCCTGTCCTTCGCCAACTTCGGCTTCGCCGAGTCCCACGCACTGTCCTTCGCGCTCCTCGTCTACGCCTCCTCGTGGTTCAAGCTGCACTACCCGGCGGCGTTCCTGGCCGGGCTGCTGCGCAACCAGCCGATGGGCTTCTACTCTCCGCAGTCGCTGGTCCACGACGCCCGACGGCACGACGTCGACGTACGCCGTCCCGACGTGACGCGGTCCGCGGCCCAGGCCGACCTCGAGCCGGTCGACGCAGCCGTCGACGGTCCGGTCGTCGCGACCGGGCTCGAGGAGTGCTGCCGGCCTCGCTTCGACCGCGTCGAGTGGGTGCCGGGCACCCCCGACCCGGTGCCCGCGCACCGCCGCGACGGCGCGCTCGCCGTACGCCTCGGGCTGGACTCGGTGCGCGGCATCGGGCTCGAGGTGGCGCGCCGGATCGTCGCCGCGCGCGACGAGGCGCCGTTCACCGGGATCACCGACCTGTCGCGCCGCGCCGGGCTGACGTCCGCGCAGCTGGAGGCGCTCGCCACCGCCGGTGCCTTCGACGGGTGGGGGCTCGACCGGCGCTCCGCGCTCTGGGCGGCCGGCTTCGCCGAGGGGTCCGACCACCTCCCCGGCACGACGCCGGCGCCCGCTGCGCCGGCCCTGCCGGGGATGAGCGAGCCCGAGCTGACCCTCGCCGACCTGTGGGCCACCGGCGTCTCCCCCGAACGACACCCGGTCGAGCACCTCCGCGAGGAGCTCCGCCGCGCCGGGATCCGATCGGTCGAGGAGCTCGCCACCGCCGAGCCCAACCGGCGCGTCCACGTCGGTGGCCTCATCACCCACCGGCAGCGCCCCGGAACTGCCATGGGGGTCACCTTCCTCAACCTCGAGGACGAGACCGGCATGCTCAACGTCGTCTGCTCGGTCGGGGTGATGAAGGCCCACCGGCAGGCCGCCCGCAACCGGGTCGCCGTCGTGGTCCGCGGCAAGCTCGAGCGCAACGAGGGCGTCACCAACCTGATCGCCGACCGGGTCGAGGCGATCGACGTCGTGGTGCCGGGCGCGGGAGCGGTGCTGCAGGCGCGGGCGTCGTCACGCGACTTCAGGTGAGCCGGCGTACCCAAATCGCCGCCCCCTCGTCGAGGGCGAGCACCGCGTCGGTCCGGTCGGCGGCCTCGGGATCGTGCGTCGCCAGGACCACGGCCGCCCCGCCTGCGGCCTCCTCGCGGAGGGCGGCGAGCATCAGCTCGCGGTTGCCGGCGTCGAGGTCGCTCGTGGACTCGTCGGCGAGCAGCACCCGCGGCCGCAGGGCGAAGGCACGCGCGAGCGCGACACGCTGCTGCTGGCCGCCGGAGAGCTGGTCGACGAGGTGGCGGCCGAACTCCGCCAGCCCGACGCGGTCGAGCTGCTCGGCCACGCGTCTCGATGCCTCGCGGGCCGGCACGCCGGTCCCGAGCAGCGGCACGAGGATGCTCTCCTCGGCCGAGAGGGTCGCACTGAGGCCGTTGCCCTGCGGCACCAGCACCACCCCCGCCCGCGCGGCGTCGTCCCGGTCGCCGAGCGCGCGGCCGCCGACCTCCACCGCGCCGACGACCGTCGCGGCTGCCGGGCGCAGGGCACGCGCCAGCGCCCACAGCAGCGACGACTTGCCCGCACCCGACGGACCGGTGACCGCCAGCATCCGCCCGGCGGGCACCTGCAGGTCGAGGCGGCGTACGGCGACGAGCTCGCCGTAGGCGACTTCGAGACCGGTGCACCGGAGGTCGCTCATCCGTCCTCCTGATCGGCCTGCGCCCTGAGCTCGATGTGGTCACCGACCTCGTCGAGCCGCACGAGAGTGCCCGGCGGCAGCATGTCGCGGACGTGGCCGGGGAGTGGCAGGAAGCCGTCGGCGGTGACGACGGCGTACTCGTCGCCGCTGCGCCCCTCGCCACCGATCCTGCCGTCGCGGATCGTGACCGTGCGGGGCAGCACGCGGGCGACGTCGGGGTCGTGGGTGACCAGGACGACGGTGGTCCCGTGGGTGGCGCTCACGTGCGTCAGCGCGTCGAGGACCCGGTCGCGCGCGGCATGGTCGAGCTGGCTGGTGGGCTCGTCGCACAGCAGGAGGCCGGGGCGGGTGGAGACCGCGACGGCGACCGCAGTGACCTGCAGGTCGCCGAGGGTCAGCCCGGTCAGCGGCTCGTCCGCGTGGTCGACGAGCCCGAGCTCCGTGAGCACCTCGGCCGGGTCGGGGAGCGGGCGACCGGCCCGACGGGCCAGGCGTTGGGCGAAGCGGACGTTGTCGGCCGGGGTGGCGTGGGGCAGCAGGTTGCGGCCCGCGCCCTGGAGCACCAGGCCGACCTCGGTCGCCCGGAGCCGGTCGAGCGCGCGGGGCGGTGCCGTCGACATCTCAGTCCCCCCGACGAACACCTTGCCGGCGCTCGGTCGGAAGATCCCCGCCAGCAGGCTCATCAGGGTCGACTTGCCCGACCCCGACGGGCCCAGCAGCCCGACCACCTCCCCCGCCGCGACGTCGAGGTCGACCCCCGACAGCGCCGCGACGTCGTGGCCCTCGGCGTGGTAGATGTGCACCAGGCCGCGGGTGCGGATCGCGAGTCCGTGCATCAGTCGCCCTCCCTCACGCGCTCGACATGGGCTCGGCGGGCCACCACGAGGCCCGCGACGGCGGCCACCGCGAGCAGCACCACGGCGCAGGTCGCGGTGACCGCGAGGACGGCCGGCCACGAGGTCGACGTGTCGATCACCGGCACCTCCGGTGGTCCGGGGAGGAACGCCACGTCCGGCATCGCCAGCGCAGCACCCGCGAGGCCGGCTGCGACCCCGGCGACGACGGCGAGCGCGACGGCCGGCAGCCGGGCCCACACCGCGAGGCGGCGGGTCGTCCGCCTGTCCACGCCGTTGAGCCGCAGCACGGCGAGGTCACGGGCGCGGGTCCGCCAGCCGATCGCCGCGAGCACCAGGAGGACGAGCAGCGCGAGGACCACCACCGCCGGCGCCACCGCGGCGCCGAGCGCCAGGCTCCAGCTCGCGACGCTGTCGTCGTACGACTGACGGATGCTCGCGTGGCGGCGTACGTCGGTCACCGCGATCGCCCGCTCGCGCAGCTCCGCCTGCACGTCCGCCACCAGGTCCGCGTCGTCCTCCGTCCAGACCTCGACGCCGGTGTCGCGGGTGATCGCCGCACCGCGGGTGGCGGCGTCGAGGTCGACCATCTTGGATCCGTCGGGCATGGCCGGCACGAGGACGAGCGAACCGGCGTCCGCCGCCGACCGGTCGGTGCCGTCGACGCCCTCGAGCACCAGCGGCTCCGCGGAAGCGTCCGGGGGCTCCTCGGTCAGCAGCGCCGGGAGCGACCTCGGCACCCACGCCGGGGAGACCTCGACCGGGTAGAAGCCGCCGGCATCGATCGCGAGCCGCAGCGTGCCGTCGCCGCCGCCCACCGGCGTGACGAGGGTGTCCTCGTCGTCAGTGGTGTTCCAGTCCGAGGTCGCGGTCGGCCAGGCGACCTCCCGGCCGTCCACGCGCAGGCCGGACAGCGCGAGCTCCCCCCGGACGAGCGCGCCCTGGGCGGCCGTCAGCTGCAGCGCCGCCAGTCGGCAGCCGCCGGCGCAAGCATCGGCCCGGCCGGTCAGTCGCCGGCGCGAGCCGTCCAGCGGCAGGGTCCCGAGCGGGATGGTGCGGCGCACGCCGGTGGCGGAGGTGACGACCAGCCCGAGCCGCACGTCGACCTCGCTGCCGAAGATGTCCCCGGAGGTGATCCCGGCGCCGGGATCGACGTCGAGCGAGACGCGCGTCCCGGCGATCTCCGTCGGCTCATCGTCGGGCGGGGTGAGCGCCTGCCACTCCTCGGGCGTGGGACCACCGCGCGGGAAGAACGCGATCCGACGGAACTCGTCCGGCTCCACGGCGAGGGTGTCGCGTCCGACCAGGACTGCCGTCGCCCGGCCCTCGGCGCCGGCCGCCGTCAACGCCGAACGCACGCCGTCGAGGTCGCCGCCCGCCACCCGGAGCACGACCGGGGCGCCGGCCTCGTGCTCACTGGCGTTGGCGCGGATGCGCTCGCCGACGGCGAGCGCGTCCATCGAGAAGACCGCGAGGGCGCACGCGACGGTGAGCACGACGATCACCGTCTGCCCCTCCGACCGGCGCCCGAGCTCCAGCAGGCTCGTGCCACGGACCAGGCGGCCGCGCGCCAGCAGGCGACGGCCGAGCAGCCGGCCGGCCGGGCCGGCCAGGTGCGCCAGCAGCAGGCCCGCCAGCAGCGCCAGCAGCGCAGGACCGGCGAGGGCGAGGGGACCCTGGAGGCTTCCCGTGACGAAGGCGACCACCGCCGTGGCGACGCATGCGACGACGAACGCCTCGACGGCACCCAGCGCCCACCCACCGGTCGCTGTCGGGCCGCTGCGCACCACGTCGTGCAGGGGCTCCCGAGCCGTGCGTACGGCGGCGGCGACAGTGGTCAGCACGATCACCGCCACCGCGACCAGGAGCGCGGCGCCGAACCCGGGCCCGGCCTCGGTCGGAGCGGACCCCGGCAGCACTCGTCGCACGACCAGCCCACCGGTCAGCGCCAGGAGGGCGCCCGGCACGACGCCGAGCAGGAGCGCCGGGAGCAGCTCCAGCAGGAGGACTCCGGCGGCCCCGGCCGGGCCGTGTCCGCGCAGGCGCGCAACCGCGACCTCGCCGCGCCGCGAGGAGGTGGCGGCGCTGAGCACCAACCAGAGCACGAAGAGCGACAGCACGCCCAACGGCGCCAGGAGCAGCGGCACGGTGCGGTGGGCCCGGTCGACCTGGGCGCGCAAGGCATCGGCCAGCTCGTCCATGCCGGTGCGGAGCGCCAGATCGTCGCCATGCACGTCGAGGTCGTCGCCCACCCGCCGGACGCCGTCGCCCAGCGCGAGCACGCCGTCGACGTCGGCGTCGTCGGTGCGCACGGGGGCACCCGCCTGCGACGTCTCCGCCGTCATGATGGAGCCGTCGGTGAAGGTCGCCTCGCTCGTCAGCCACGCGTCGTGGCTGGCCGAGGGGTCGGTCCCGCGCACGATGCTCGAGACGCCGACGGTGCGCTGGCCCTGCCACCACGCGTCGTCCGGAAGCGGGGCGTACGTCCCGACGACCTCGAGGCGGACGTCGGGCTGGTCGGTGACCGAGGAGCCGACCGTGCGGACCGAGCCGGGCCGCAGTCCGAAGTTGTCGACGTCCGCCTCGCTCACCAGGACCTCACCGGGCGCCTCCGGGCATGAGCCGCTCAGGACGCGAACGTGCTCGCAGGCACCGTCCCGCCACAGGAGCAGCCCGGACGGCGGGACCTCGCCCGTCGTCGGCACGACGATCGAGGTCCGGCCGAGCACGACCGGCCCGAGACGCGCGGCCAGGTCGTCGGGGACCAGCGCCGCGAGCTCACGCGGGTCGCGCGGGTCCGTCCCACCGGCGAAGTCGCTGCCCTCTGACACGACGGCGACCGACGCGTCGGCGGGCGTCGCCCGCGCCAGGAGCGTGTCCACCAGGGACTGCTGCATCGCCCGGTCGTACACGGGGGCGAAGGCGGTGCAGGCGGTGATCAGCGCGGAGATCGCAACCAGCGCCAGGGCCTGGCCGCGCCGGTGGCGCCAGGCCGATCGCCACGCGTGCCGGACGGGCGACCACGCGTGCGCGCGCGGGGATCGCGAGCCCGTCATGGCCACTTCCTGTCGTCGCCCCGCTGCGGATGGGTGCGGGGAGGATATCCCCGGTCGCCCGCGCGGGTGGGACGACAGGGCCGCCCTTCCCCCCGGTAGGTCGATGGGCCATATGCTCGACGCGAGCCGCCCTGCGGCGACGACCGGACGACGATCGGGAGGCATGGTGGGCGACGACCACAGCGCTCCCGTGCCGTCGGCCGCCGACCGGTCAGCCAGCTCGTACTCCCTGGTGATCCCTGTCTACAACAGCCAGGACGTCGTGGGAGCGACGATCGACCGCGTCGTCGAGGTCTTCGAGTCAGCCGGGCTGCGCTACCAGGTCGTGCTGGTCAACGACGGGAGCAGGGACGGCAGCTGGGACGTGATCGCCGAGCGCGCGCGCACCTCCCCCCACGTCGTCGCCCTCGACCTGCTGCGCAACTACGGCCAGCACCACGCCAACGTCGCCGGCATGCGCGAGGCCACCGGTGACTACGTGATCACCCTCGACGACGACCTGCAGAACCCTCCCGACCAGGCCCTGCTGCTCATCGACAAGGCGATGGAGGGCCACGACGTGGTCTTCGGCCGCTTCGAGCGCAAGCAGGCGCGGCGCTACCGGAGGTTGGGCAGCAAGGCGATCAGCATGATCAACCGGCGGGTCTTCGACCAGCCTCCCGGCCTGGCCGTGTCCAACTTCCGCATCCTGCGGCGCGACGTGGTGGACCGCATCTGCAGCTCCCGCACCGCCCACCCCTACATCACCGGCCAGGCGCTGATGTTCTCGAGCGACCCCGCCGACGTGCTGGTGCGCCACGACCCGCGCCCGGTCGGCAGCAGCAACTACGGCCTGCGCCGCATCGCCTCGCTCGTCCTGGCCATCCTCTTCAGCTACTCGGTCTTCCCGCTGCGGCTGGCCGCTGGCGTGGGGTTCGCGGTCGCCGGGGGCAGCTTCCTGCTCGGCCTCTTCTACCTGGTGCGGGCGCTGTTCGTGGACTCGACCGTGCCCGGCTGGACGACGATCGCCGTGCTCCTGGCGCTGATGAACGGCTTCGTCATCATGCTGCTGTCCATGCTGGGCGAGTACGTCGTCCGCACGCTCAACGCCGTCAGCGCGGTCACCACCTACCACGTCGCGCGCCGGGTGTCGTCGTGAGCGGCGGCTGCGAGCACCGGCACCTGCTGGTCGTGGGGGCGCAGCGGAGCGGCACCACCTACCTCCACCACGCGCTCGACGCGCACCCCGACATCACCATGGCGCGGCCCTCGTCCCCCGAGCCGAAGGTCTTCTGCGACCCCGAGCTCACCGCCCGAGGACTGGAGTCCTACCACCGCACCTGGTTCGCCCACGCCCGCGACGAGGAGCTGCTCGGCGACAAGAGCACCAGCTACCTCGAGGACCCGCTGGCGCCGGGACGCGCGGCCGAGGTGCTCGGTGAGCCGGAGGTCGTCGTGCTGCTGCGCGACCCCGTGCGCCGTGCCGTGTCGAACTGGCGGTTCAGCACCGCCAACGGCTTCGAGACCCGTGCCCTCGAGGACGCCCTCCTCGCAGACCTCGACGACGACCAGCAGTGGGACCCCGGGCGCTCGTCCGTGTCGCCCTTCGCCTATCTGCGGCGTGGCCGCTACGACGAGCAGGTCGAGCACTGGTCCGCGACGTTCCCCACCACCACGCACGTGCTCTTCACCGAGGAGCTGCTGTCCGACCCCGCGGTGCTGCGCGGGCTCGTGGCCGACCTCGGCCTCGACCCGGCGCGCACGCCGGTGCCGGACGGCGCGGTGGTCAACGCGGCGCCGGTCGAGGCGCCGGTGCTCGACGTGGGACTGACGCGCATGCTGGAGGGGTACTTCCAGGACAGCAACGCACGCCTGGCCGACCGGCTCGGCCGGAGGCTGCCGTGGTGACCCACGAGGAGACGAACGACGAGAGGGAGGTGCCCGCCATGGCACAGGCACAGCAGCTCGAGGACGTACCCGCGGCTGAGCTGCCGGACGTCCTGTTCAACGTCCCGTCGGTGGAGGGACGCGAGCTCGACTACGTCCAGGAGGTGGTGCGGGGCGGTCACCTGTCGTCCGGGGGTGACTTCGCGCGGCGCACGGCCGAGCTGCTCGCCGCCGACACCGGCTCCGCCGAGGTGCTGATGACCACCTCGTGCACCGCAGCCCTCGAGCTGTCGGCGATGCTGATGGACCTGCAGGAGGGCGACACGGTCATCGTCCCGTCGTTCACCTTCACCAGCACGGGGCTGGCGTTCGCGCGGCAGGGCGCCGGCCTGCTGTTCTGCGACGTCGAGCCGGACACGCTGGGCCTCGACCCCGCGCACCTCGCCACCCTGCTCGACGAGCACGTGCGAGCGGTCGTGATCGTGCACTACGCCGGTGTCGCCTGCGACGTGCAGGGCATCCGCGACGTCCTCGCCGACTGGCCGGACGTGCAGCTGGTCGAGGACAACGCGCACGGGCTCTTCGGAACGTGGCGCGGTGAGCCGCTGGGCAGCTTGGGACGCTTCGCCACCCTCAGCTTCCACGAGACCAAGAACTTCGTGTGCGGCGAGGGCGGCGCGCTCCTGCTCAACGACCCCGAGGACGTCGACCGCGCCCGCGTGCTCTACGACAAGGGCACGAACCGCCACGCCTTCATGCTCGGCCAGGTCGACAAGTACACCTGGAAGGACACCGGCTCCTCGTTCGGCCTCTCCGACGTGCTGGCCGCCTACCTCCTCGGCCAGCTGGAGCAGCGCGAGGCGGTGCAGGCCAAGCGGCAGCGCGTCAGTGAGCGCTACGCCGCCGCGCTGGCGCCGTACGCCGACGAGCTGGGCTTCGAGGTGATGCGGGTGCCCGACGACCGGGGCCCGGCCCACCACATGTTCTACGTCCTGCTGTCGCACCGCGACCGGCGCAACGACGTGCTCGAGCTGATGCGGAAGGCCGGGGTGCAGGCGACCTTCCACTACCAGCCGCTGCACGCTTCCGACGCCGGTCGCGCCTTCGCGGTGCGGGTCACCGAGTGCCCGGTCTCGCAGGACGTCAGCGAGCGGCTGCTCCGCCTGCCCTTCCACAACAACCTGTCCGACGCCGAGCTCGACCGCGTGGTGGCCGCCTTCCTCGAGGCGAGCACCGCCACCCTCCCGTCGCGGTGAGCCTCGCCCAGCCGGGCTCGTCGTCACTGGGGCGCGAGGGCTACTGGTGGCACCGTGCCCGCACCGACCTGCTCGCCGCCGTGATGGCGCCGCACCTCGCCACCCCGGGCCGCACCCTCGACGTCGGCAGTGCGGACGCGCCCAGCGTGGGGTGGATGCGGGGCGAGCAGCAGCACGTGAGCCTGGACCTGTTCCCTGACGGCCTGCGTCCCGGCGAAGGTGTCGTCGGGTCGGCGACCGAGCTGCCCTTCGCGGACGCGAGCTTCGACGTCGTCTCGGCGTTCGACGTCGTCGAGCACTGCGCGGACGACGCGCGCGCGGTGTCGGAGCTGCGGCGGGTGCTGGTGCCCGGCGGTCGGATGCTGCTCTCGGTCCCGGCCTACCAGTGGGCGTGGAGCGACCACGACGTCCAGGCCGGACACCACCGCCGCTACACGCGAGGAGGCATCGTCGGGGTGGTCGAGGGCGCCGGGATGGAGGTGCTGCGGGCGACGTACGCATTCGGCGGGGTGTTCCCGCTCTTCGCCGCCGAGCGGATCCGACGGCGGGTGCGCCCGGCCACCGGCACCGACTCGCGCCTGCCCGAGGTCTCGCCGACCGTCGACCGCGCCCTCATGGGCGTCTGCCGGGCGGAGTCACGCCTCCTGCGCGGGCGCGACCTGCCGTTCGGCTCGTCGGTGTTCGTCGCGGCCCTCAAGCCGTCGTCCGCGCAGCGCTGAGCACAGACGAGGCGACCACGGCGAGGAGCAGCGTGGCGACGGCCTCGGACGCGACGAACGCGAAGGCGACGCGCTCGACGGGCAGCCACCAGGTCGTCGGCAGCAGCACGGCCGCCCCCGCGAGGACGGCCAGCCCCCACGCCACGGCCACGCGTCCCGGACGATCGAGGGCGAGGGCGCCCACCATCAGCACGACGTTGACCAGGGCCAGTGCGCAGCCCGCCGCGATCACTCCGGCGTCGCCGTGGCCGATGTCGACGGTGTCGCCGAAGACCGCACGGACGAGCGCCGGACCGGCTGTGCCGCCGATGGCGGCGCCGAGCGCCACGACCGCGACCCCCAGGACCGCGAGGCGCACCGCGAGCGAGCGGAGGGCCGGCTGGTCGCCCGCCACCACGAGGCCGGTGACGTGGTGGGTGACCTGCGGCAGCGTGCCCAGCACGACCATGTACGGCGCTCGGAACAGCGCCAGCGTGGCGAACATCGCCGTGACCTCCGCGGGCGAGCCGTCGAGCAGCGCCACCACCACCGCTCCCCCGGTCAGCACCCCCTGCGCGAGCAGCTGTCCCGAGGCGGCACCCCCCAGGAACGACAGCGAGCCGGCACCGCCCGCGCCGACCCCACCGAACCGCCAGGCGCCCGGCCACAGCGCGATCAGCGACCCGGCCACCAGACACAGGCCGTGGGCCACCGGGTCGTGCACCTGCGCCACGAGCAGCAGGGCCACGAGGACGCACCGCACGGCGTTCTCCGCCACCAGGCTCCCGGCCACGGCCCCCATCCGCCCGCGTCCCGCCAGCGCGCCCCGCAGCACGCCGACCGCCGCTGAACCGAGCACGACGAGCACGACGAGGACGGGGAACCACGCGTCGTCGCGGTGGAAGAGCCGGTCGCGGAAGACCCAGGCCATACCGCCGGTGGCGAGGGCGGCGATCGCCACCACGACGGTCACCCGCCCGGCCGAGCTGCGGACGTCGCCCTCACGGCCGGCCACGAGGCACCGCGTGATCCAGTGCTGGAGGGGGAAGGTGAACGCAGCGCCAGCGAGGGCCCACACCGTCCAGAGCACCGAGACCGGCGCGGCGGCGGTGGCGCCCAGCCCACGGGTGACGAGGGCGAACAGGACGTAGGCCAGCACCCCGCTGACCACGGAGCCGGCGGCGAGCAGGAGCGGGGCGCGGCGGCCGGTCATGGCACGAGCGGCTCGGCCAGCGGGTCGTCGGCGTCGTAGCCCGCTGCGTCGCGCAGCTCGGCGATCGTCTCGTCCCCCAGCGACGCGCGGGCGTACCAGTCCCACAGCGGCGCGCTGCCGACGTAGACGTAGTCGGGCTGGATCGACGCCCGCCAGCGCTGGGAGACCGTCTCCCCCACGGCGACCAGGTCGGGGCCGTCTGCGACGAGGTCGCGCTTGAAGCCGTCGAGGCCGCCCGGCCAGGTGTCCTCCATGTAGTCCTGCAGCCCGCTGCGGAACATCTGGTAGCGCGTGGGGTTGGTCCGTTCCGTCAGCACGAGCGGCTGCGGCGCCTCGATCGACGTGATGGTCGCGCCGTCCGGGAGGACCGACAGCACCGCGTCCGTGGACGCGCGCTGCTCCTCCAGCGAGTCGTCACGGGTGGAGACCGAGTACGTCAGGGCGACGACCACCGCGGCGACGGCGAGGGCCCCCGCCACAACGCCCCGGCCCCGGCGGGCGAGCCCGTGCGTGGCGACCGCGAAGGCGGCACCCAGGCCGAGGGCGGCGAAGGGCAGCACCGGGAACAGGTCGGCCCAGGCGTCGTACTCCTCGCGGATCCAGGCGAGACCGGCGAGGAGGCCCGCCGCCATGGCGGGCAGCGCGAGCAGACCCGGCACGGCGGCGCGGGCGCGGCGGGAGACGGCGGCCAGGGAGACCACGAGGAGCAGCACGGTCCCGGCCAGGAGCAGCCAGGTCGTCACGCCGTAGGCGGCGTACAGGTCGTCCCACACCAGCTCGCGGGCGCCGTCGAGCGGGTTGGGGACGGTGTAGCGCCGGTTGATGGCGTAGAAGCCGTCCCAGGCGGCACCCAACGACCCGGAGAGGGCGAACCAGGTGCCGAGCACCGCCACCGGGACCAGACCGCCGAGGGCGATGCGACCCAGCGCGCGGAGCCGGCCGCCGATCCCGTCCGCGAGCAGGAGCGCGCCCACCACGACGGCCGTGACGGTGCTGAAGAACGCCGTCTGCAGGCACAGGGTGGCCAGGCTCGTCAGGACGCCCGCGGTGAACCACCGTCGGTGCGTCACCGCCCAGAGGGCGCCGATCACGAAGAGCGCCATCGGGGTCTTCTCGCGCGGCCCGTTGGAGGCGTACTGGATGAAGCCGTGGATGGCGAGCATCGTGCTCGCGGTCACCAGACCGGCGCCCCGGGAGCGGAACAGGTCGCGCCCGAGCAGGTAGGACACGCACACGGCGGCGACGGCGACCAGCATGAAGAGCACCCGCATGGTGACGACGTCGTCGAGGCCGCCGACGCGTGCGACGAGCGCACCGACGCCCGGCAGCACGTGCGCGAGCGGCCCGGCCCGGTTGAGCACCCCGAGGTAGGGCGGGACGCCGTCGGCCACCTGCTGGCCGGCGTACGCGTAGAGACCGAGGTCGCGCGTCAGCATCCCGTGGGAGCCGTGCAGCACGTAGACGACCAAGGACACCAGCGCCACCACGGGCACCAGCGGGTCGATGGCCCGCAGCCGCGAGACCCCGCCGGGTCGGTCACCGTCGGACCGGTCGGGGCGAGGGGGCACGCGGACACCCTACGGAGTGCCGGTGCGGCTAGGAGGCAGGGTGTCCCGGTCGGCGGTCGTCGGTCATCGGGCGGCGGGTCGCCATCACCGCGGCCTGGGTCCTGCTCTCGACCCCCAGCTTCGCCAGCAGCGTCGAGACGTAGTTCTTCACGGTCTTCTCGGCGACGCCGAGGCGCTCGGCGATCTGGCGGTTCGTCAGCCCCTCGGCCACCAGGCCGAGCACCTGCTCCTCCTTCGGCGTCAGGTGCTTGGTGAGCGCGTCCTTGTCGGACCCCTGCCGCAGCCGGTGCAGCACCCGGGTCGTCACCGTCGGGTCGAGCATCGACTGGCCCGCCGCCACCCGCCTCACGGCCGTGACGAGGTCGCCGCCGCTGATCTGCTTCAGCACGTAGCCGGAGGCGCCGGCCAGGATGGCGGCGAACAGCGCGTCGTCGTCGTCGTACGACGTCAGCACCAGTACCGCGACGCCGGGGTCCGCGGACCGGACCTGGCGGCACACCTCGATGCCCGAGCCGTCGGGCAGCCGACCGTCCACGATGGCGACGCGCGGATGCAGGGTCGTGATGTGCTCCTCGCCCTCCACGGCCGACCCGCTCTCACCGATCACCTCGATGCCGGGCTCGGACTCCAGGAGGGTCCGCACTCCTCGCCGGACGAGCTCGTGGTCGTCGAGCAGGAACACCGTGATCGGGTCGTCTGCGACCGGGACGTGAGCTGGTCCGTCCATGGGGACAACGGTACTCCGCCCCGGACCGCATGGCCCGGGACTTGTTGCCCATATTTGTCCGCGTTCCGGGGGTCCTAGGTCACGCTCCTGGGGGGCAGGCGGTGCCTCCCCGTGCCGGCGACGATGCGGGCGGCCCGCACGGCCGACCGGGCGCGCCACGTCCGCCACGAGCGTCGGTCGGTGTGGGGACCGGCGTGGCTGCCGCCCCGCCGCCTCTCGCGGGCGCTCACCGCGACCTCCGAGGCCGGGGCACCTCGGGACCCTGGACGCCCGCCCAGGCGCGGAGCGGGACGTGCCCGCCCGTCGCCGGACGCTGTGCCAGCAGGTCCCTGGTCCTGCGCTCGGCCTCCGCGACGACCTCCGAGGTCAGGAACCCGTCGAGCAGGGCAGCGCGCACCGAGCGCGAGAACGTGCGCAGGACCGAGCCCGGTGGCACGTCCCGGCGGTCGTGCACGAGCCGGTCGGCCGCCTCCCTGAGGTCCTGGTTGGTCAGGCCGGGCGTCCACGTCAGGTCGGCCACTCCCACCGTCGCGTTGGTCATCCCTGCTCCTCGCCCTGCTGCGGAACCATGCTCTTCCCTCCTGGTCAGCTGCACCCCCGCCCGGGTGCCCCGTCCGACCCTCGTGTGCGGCAGCGCGGCGTACGGCTGCTGAGCGCCGGTGGGGCGGGGCACCCGGGGCGACCCCCGGTGCGCCTCCATTAGCGGTGCCGCGCTGTGAGGTGCGCAACGGACCAAGGTCCCAGTGCGTTCGGGACCTCGTCCCGGGACGGCGGTCGCGTGGGTCAGTCAGGCTCGACGAGCGGGACCCGCCAGGTGACCGTGGTGCCCGCACCGGCCTCGGAGTCCACCCTCAGCTCGCCGCCGTGCCCAGCGGCCCGCTCGCGCATGTTGTGCAGCCCGCTCTCCAGGACGTCCGACGGCATCCCGACACCGTCGTCGGCGACGCTCACGTCGAGCGCGTCGTGGTCGACGACCACCCTCACCTCCACCGAGGAGGCATGCGCGTGCCGGCTGACGTTGGTCAGCGCCTCGCCCACCACCGCGAGGAGGTCCGGGGCGAAGGCGGCCGGCACGGTGGTGCGGATCGGCCCCTCGAGACGCAGCTTGGGGCGCAGCTTCATCGTCGCGGCGGCCCGGTCGACGAGCTTCTCGACCTCGGACTGCAGGTCCGTCGAGCCCTCGAGCGTCCCGAGCGCGAAGATCGCCCGACGGATGTCCTTGATCGTGTCGTCGATCTCCACGATGGCCTGCCGCACGCGTCGCGCCGACTCCTCGTCCGGCACGATCCGCGCCGTCGCCTCCAGCCCGAGACCCACGCCGAAGAGCCGCTGGATGACGAGGTCGTGCAGGTCCCGCCCGATGCGGTCGCGGTCCTCCAGCAGCGACATCCGCTTCCGGTCCTCGCGGCTCCTGGCGACCTGCAGGGCCAGGGCTGCCTGCTCGGCGAAGCTGGTGGGCAGGCCGGGGTCGACGCGCCGGAACGCGTCGATGCGCTCGGGCGTCCACGCCAGCGAGATGACGCCCTCGATCCCGGAGCCGGACCGCAGCGGCAGGGCCATCATCGGACCGAGATGCGGCCAGCCGTCCAGGGACGACGGGTCGACGGCGCGCGGATCGGTGGCGAGGTCGTCCACGGAGACCGGCACGCCCGTGCGCACCACCAGGCTCGCCAGCGACTTCTCCATCGGCAGGGCGTGCATGGCCTCCCGGTCGACCGGTGCGCCCGCCACCACCTCGAGGTGCAGCTCGCGAGCGTCGGAGCCGCTGACGACCCAGGCCACGTCGGCGCCCGACACCGACCGGGCCCGGTCCGCCACGGCCTGCAGCGCGCGGTCGGTGGGCGTGTCCTCGGAGAGCAGGGAGGTGATCTCGACAGTCGCGCTCAGCCAGGCCTGGCGCCGCTCGGCCTCCTCGTAGAGGGCGGCGTTCTCGATCGCGACGCCGGCGGCTGCCGCCAGCGCCACGGCGACCGACGCGTCCACCTCCGTGAAGTCCTGTCCGCCCACCTTCTCGGTGAGGTAGAGGTAGCCGAACAGGCGCTCCCGCGTCCGGACGGGGACGCCCAGGAACGACGTCAGTGCCGGGTGGTGCCCGGAGAACCCGTAGGACTCCGGGTGCTCGGCGACGTCCTGCCGGCGGAGGACGCGCGGCTCGGCGAGGAGCTGGTCGAACAGGCCGTGACCGGTCGGCAGCTCGCCGACGTGCTCGGCCACCTCGCTGTCCGGCCCCCGGTGCACGACGGTGCGCATCACGTGCTCGGGCCCCTCGGTCAGGACACCGAGTGCGGCGTACCCCGCGCCCAGGAGGGTGCTGGCGGACCGGACGATGCGCGTCGGCACCCCGTCGAGGGTGAGCTCGGAGGCGATGGTGACGACCGCGTCGAGGAGGAGCCGGAGCCTGGCCTGCTCGTCGAGGACGCCCTGCACGCGCGTCAGGACCTCCCGGAGGAGCCGATCGAAGTCGACCGCCGCCAATCCCTGGTCGGACGGCTCGTCGCCGCCCTCGTCGCTCGCGTGCACTCGTCCTCCCCCGACGTTCCGACCCGCGGCTCCTCGAGCGTAGTCCCGGGACCGCTCGCGCCGGAACCCCGCCGGCCGCGATTCCGCAGGGAGTCGCGGGCTCTCCTAGGATGGGCGTCGCAGAGGGTTCAACGCGTCCTTGGAGGTGGGTTCGGCGCGTCGTACCGACGCACCCGAAGGACCCTCGTGACTCCGCTCGCCTCCTACCGACGCCTCCTGTCGATCGCCGGCCCCACCTACGTCCTCGTGGCGTTCGTCGGACGCCTCCCGCTGGCGATGAGCCAGCTCGGCACGCTCCTCCTCGTCTCCACCGCAACGGGGAGCTACGGCCTCGGCGGCCTCAGCGCCGGCGCGCTCGCCGTCGCGAACGCCGTCGGCGCGCCGGTCGCCGGCTCGCTCGCCGACCGGGTCGGCCAGCGCCCCGTCGTCCTGGTCCAGTCGCTGCTGGGTGCGGCGGGGCTGGCCACCCTCGTCGCGGTCGTGGGAAGCGGGTCGGCGGACGCCCTGGTCGTGCTCACCGCGGCAGCCACCGGTCTGGTCCTCCCGCAGGTGGGGCCGCTCGCCCGCGTGCGGTGGCGGCCGCTGACCCGGGCGACCGGCGCGCACCAGCGTCGGCTGGTGGACGCGGCGTTCTCCTACGAGGGCGCGGCCGACGAGGCCTCGTTCGCGATCGGTCCGGCGCTGGTCGGCCTGTCCGTCGCGCTCGTCTCCCCCTCCGGGGCGCTCCTCCTCGCGGCGGCGCTGCTGGCGGTCTTCGGGTCGGCGTTCGCCCTCGACCCGTCCGCCCGGCTCGCCCACGACACCGACCACCCGGTCGGCGCGGGGCGCCTCCTGGGTGCCGCGTTCGTGGTCCTGGTCGGCGCCCAGGTCTCCATCGGGATGCTCTTCGGCGCTACCCAGACCGGTGCGACGGTGCTCGCCACCGACGCCGGCACGCCGGGCGTGGCCGGCCTGGTGCATGCGACCCTGGGGGTCGGCAGCGCGCTCGCGGGTCTCGCCACGGCGTACGTCCCCGAACGCGTCGGGCACGAGCGCCGCGCCTTGGTGGCCGCGTGGGCGCTCCTCGTGCTGTCGCTGCCCCTCCTCGTGGTCGGCTCCCTCGCCGGCACCGCCGCCACCGTGCTGGTCCTCGGGCTCGCGGTCGCCCCCTACATGATCGCCGTCTTCTCCCTCGCCGAGCGCGCGGTGCCCGCCGCCCGGGTCGGTGCGGCGATGACGACGCTGGCCAGCGCGACCGGCCTCGGCTACGCGCTGGGCTCGAGCCTCGCCGGGCGCCTCGCCGACGCCTCCGGAGCGACGGCGGCCTTCGGTGTGACCGTCGGCGCGACGGTGCTCGCGGTCGCGCTGATGTCCACCCAGCAGCGTCGGCTGCGCACGGCGGCGGAGCAGCCGCCGGCGCCCGTCGACTCCCGGACGCCCGCGGCCGTCTAGCGCCGCCTACTCCGAGCCGGGCGCCCCGGTCTCCCAGACCCGCACCCAGTCGACGTACATGTGCTGGGGCAGCCGCTTCTCCTCGATCTTCGGGATCTCGTAGTTGGCGGCGATCAGGCTCAGGATGGGGAACTGCGGCACGGCCGAGATCCGCCCGCGCAGCCGGCCGGTCTCCTTGCCGTCGATGCGGAACACGAGCATGCGGGGCGTCCACTCCACCGAGAACACGTGGTAGTTCCTCGACCAGCCGTCGTTCCGGCTCGCGAGGAAGGACCGTGAGTTCGGGATCCAGCCGCCCGACGCGATCCGGCGCTTGCCCTCGTAGCGGTGCATGAAGGAGGCGAGGCCGCCCTGCGGGTGGTGGTCGCCGAAGTACTCGACGACGTCGATCTCGTTGCCGACCGCACCGGCCGTCATGCCGCCGACGGGCTGCAGCCAGAAGGCACCGTGCTGCCCGCGCAGGCGGTGGAACCTCACCCGCGCGGCGGCGACGCCGTAGCGGAACGAGAAGGCGTGCTGGGTGCCGATGTGGCCGTTGAGCCGGTAGGCGAACCGACCGGCACGCGCGTCGCGGCCCTGGATCCGGCACCGCGTCGTGGCGTCCGGGTCGGTGATGACGCTGAGCCGTACGGCGCCGCCGCCCACGCGGACCGCCCGGGAGTCGCCCTTCGCGCACGAGCGGCGGCTCTCGTGGGCGTACTCCAGCCCCCGGTTGCTCCAGACCGGCGCGAGGTGCGAGCCGTCGAACTCGTCGGTCCAGGTCGCCTCCAGCCAGCGGGCGGTGCTGACCGGCGCGCTCGTGAAGGGACTCGTCGACGCCGACGGCATCGCCTTGACCCGGTAGGTCAGCGGCCTGCCGTCCACAGCGGCCGCGGTGGCGAACTGGACCCGACCCAGGCCGTCCTGGCGCCGTGACGCGACGGCCCGCCACGACTCGCCCTCCTGCACCTGGAGCTGCACCCGGCGACCGGGTCGGACCGGGCGAAGGGTGGCGACGACCGCGGAGCGAGCGGCGTCGGCGCCGGCGACGGCCCGGCCCTGCTGCACGACCTGCGGGAGGGCCTCGAGCCGGATCCGCTGGTGGCGGGTGGCGCGCACGGACACGTGCGCGGGCACCTCGTCGGCGACCACCTGGGTGCTGGCGGGCACCGACCCGGTGGCGGCCCCGGGCTGCGCCCAGGCGAGCAGGGAGGCGGGCAGCAGCAGCGCGGTCGCGGCGCAGAGGCGGAGTCGGTTCGGCACGCGACTGGGACGCTGACCGGCCCCGGTTGGTTGTCGGGGCTCAGGACCCCAGCGCGGCTGCCTCCCGGGCGAGGGCGGCGACCCGGTCCCAGTCACCGGCGCGCAGCGCGTCGGCCGGGGTCAGCCACGAGCCGCCGACGCAGCCGACGTTGGGCAGGGCGAGGTACGACGGCGCGGTGGCAGCGGAGATGCCACCTGTCGGGCAGAACCGGGCGGCGGGGAGCGGCGAGGCCAGCGACTTCAGGTACGCGGCCCCGCCCGAGGCCTCCGCGGGGAAGAACTTCATCTCCGAGAAGCCCGCCTCGAGCACGGCCATCGCCTCGGAGACGGTGGCGGTACCCGGGAGGAACGGGACCCCGGACCCGGCCATCTCCCGCAGCAGCCCGGGAGTCGTGCCCGGCGAGACGAGGAACTGCGCCCCGGCCTCCACCGCACGCGAGACGAGCTCGGGTGAGGTGATGGTGCCGGCGCCCACGAGGATCTCGGGCACCTCCGCGGCGATCGCGGCGATGGCGTCGAGCGCGACCGGCGTGCGGAGGGTCAGCTCGATGACGGGCAGGCCACCGGCGACGAGCGCCCGCGCGACCGGCACGGCGTGGTCGAGGTCGTCGAGCACGACGACCGGCACGACGGGCACCAGCGAGAGGAGCGACCCCGAGCCGTCGCGGAGCAGGTCGCTAGCGGGCTGGACGTCAGACGGGCTGGACAAGTGGGGCCTCCTCGGTGGGGGCGGGCAGGGGACGGATGACGCTGGCGCCGGTCTCGGCGGTGCCGACGATGGCGCGGAAGCCGGAGAACAGCTCCCGGCCGGTGCCGGCCCACTCGACGTCGCGGGGCGCGCGGCCGGTGGTCTCGCGGTGCTCGAACTCGGCGTCGGGGAGCTCGACCTCGAGCACCCCCGCGTCGGCGTCGACGGTCACGAGGTCGCCGTCGCGGACGCGTGCGAGCGGACCGCCGAGGGCGGCCTCGGGGGTGACGTGGATGGCCGCGGGCACCTTGCCCGAGGCGCCGGACATCCGGCCGTCGGTGACGACCGCGACCCGCTGGCCGCGGTCCTGCAGCACGCCGAGGGCGGGCATCAGCTTGTGCAGCTCGGGCATCCCGTTCGCCGCGGGTCCCTGGTAGCGGACGACGGCCACGAGGTCGCGCCCGTCGAGCCGGCCCTCGGCGAAGGCGGCGAGGAAGTCGGCCTGGTCGTCGAAGACCATCGCCGGCGCGGTGACCACGCGGTGCTCCGGCGTGACCGCGGAGGTCTTCACGACCGCGCGGCCGAGGCGTCCCGAGAGCATGCGCAGCCCACCGTCGGGGGCGAACGGGTCGTCGGCCGGGCGCAGCACGTCGGTGTCGAGCGACCGCTTCGGGCCCTCCTCCCAGGTGACCTGCTCACCGTCCAACCGTGCCTCGCGGGTGTGCCGCCACAGCCCGCGACCCGAGACGGTCAGGACGTCGTCGTGGAGGTAGCCGTGCTTGAGCAGCGTGTGGACGAGGAACGGCGTACCACCGGCGGCGACGAAGTGGTTGATGTCGGCCGAGCCGTTGGGGTAGATCCGGGTGAGCAGCGGGACGGCCGCCGAGAGGTCCGACAGGTCGTCCCAGGTGAGGGTGATGCCGGCGGCCGCGGCGATCGCGACGAGGTGCATGGTGTGGTTGGTCGACCCGCCGGTCGCGAGCAGGGCGACGCAGGCGTTGACGACCGCCTTCTCGTCGACGAGGTGCCCGACGGGGGTGGGCTCGCCGCCGGCATGGGTGATGGCGACGGCACGCGCCCCGGCCGCGCGGTCGAGCGCCGCGCGCAACGGGGTCTCGGGGTTGGCGAACGTCGCGTCCGGCAGGTGCAGCCCCATCACCTCCATCAGCATCTGGTTGCTGTTGGCGGTGCCGTAGAACGTGCACGTGCCCTTGGAGTGGTACGACGCGGACTCGGCCTCGAGCAGCTCCTCGCGCCCGACCTTGCCCTCGGCGTAGAGCTGGCGCACGCGGGCCTTCTCGCCGTTGGGCAGCCCGGACGTCATCGGGCCGGCCGGCACGAAGACGGTCGGCAGGTGGCCGAACGACAGGGCGCCGATGAGCAGGCCCGGCACGATCTTGTCGCAGACGCCGAGCATCATCGCGGCGTCGAACATGTCGTGGGAGAGCGCGACCGCGGTCGACATCGCGATCAGGTCGCGGCTGAAGAGCGAGAGCTCCATGCCCGCGCGGCCCTGGGTGATGCCGTCGCACATGGCGGGCACTCCCCCGGCGAACTGCGCGAGGCCGCCGGCGCGGATGATCGACTTCTTCAGCACCTCGGGCACGTCGCGGAAGGGCTGGTGCGCCGAGAGCATGTCGTTGTAGGACGAGACGATCGCGACGTTGGGCTTGCGACCGGACTTCAGGCCCGACTTCACCGGCTCGTCGGCCGCGGCGAAGCCGTGCGCGAGGTTGGCGCAGGCGAGCTTGCCGCGCGCCGGCCCCTTGTCGGTCGCCGCGTCGACGCGGGCGAGGTAGGCGGACCGGGTCGCGGCGCTGCGCCGCGCGATGCGTTCGGTGACCTCCCCCACCGCCGGGTGGACGGGGACCTTGGGTGCGCTGGTGCTCATTCTGCCTCCTGCCAGGATCGGCCGTCGCGCTCGAGGAGCGTGACGGCGGCGACGGGACCGTGCGTGCCGGCCGGGTACGTCCGCGGCCGGTGCGAGGGCTGGGACCAGCGCTCGAGGATGGGGGCCACCCAGGTCCACGCGGCCTCGACCTCGTCGCGGCGCATGAAGAGGGTGGTGTTGCCGCGCACGACGTCCATGAGCAGCCGCTCGTAGGCGTCGGGCGAGCGGCCGCCGAAGGCGGTGGCATAGCTGAGGTCCAGCGACACGGGGCGCAGCCGGATGCCGCCGGGGCCGGGTTCCTTGGCCGTCATGTGCAGCCGCATGCCCTCGTCGGGCTGGACGCGGATGTGCAGCCGGTTGGGCTCGGTGGGCCCCTCGCTGTGCGGGAACATCGGGTGGGGCGGCTCCTTGAAGACCACCACGATCTCCGAGAACCGCTCGGGCATCCGCTTGCCGGTGCGCAGGTAGAACGGCACGCCGGCCCAGCGCCAGTTCTGCACCTCGGTGCGCAGCGCCACGAACGTCTCGGTGCTGCTGGCGTGGCCCACCTCGTCGGCGTACGACGACGCGGGGCTGCCCTCGCACAGCCCCGCGGCGTACTGCCCGGCGACGGTGTCGCGGTCGACGAGCTCGGGCGTCATCGGTCGGAGCGCCTGGAGCACCTTGAGCTTCTCGTCGCGCACGGTCTCGCGGTCGACGTAGGTCGGCGGCTCCATCGCCACGAGGCACAGCAGCTGGAGGAGGTGGTTCTGCACCATGTCGCGCAGCGCGCCCGAGCGGTCGTAGTAGGAGCCGCGGTCGCCGACGCCGATCGACTCGGACACGGTGATCTGCACGTGGTCGACCCACCGGCTGTTCCAGAGCGGCTCGAGGAACGTGTTGGCGAAGCGCGTGACCAGCAGGTTCTGCACGCTCTCCTTGCCGAGGTAGTGGTCGATGCGGAAGATGCTCGACTCCTCGAACACGCGACCCACGGCGGCGTTGACCTGCTGGGCGGTGGCGAGGTCGGTGCCCATCGGCTTCTCCAGCACCACGCGCGAGCGCTCGGTCACCAGTCCGGCCTCGTCGAGGTGCTCGCAGATGGTCCCGAAGAGGCCCGGCGCGACCGCGAGGTAGAAGACCCGGATGACGTCGTCGGAGGCGGCGCCGTCCTTGAGCCGGTCGTGCAGCTGGTGCCAGGCCGCCATGTCGGCGACGTCGAGCTGCACGTGGTGCAGCCGAGCGAGCAGCCGCTCGACGACCGGCGCGTCGAGGTCCTCGGCGGGGACGTGCTCGGTCAGCGCGCCGGCCACCAGCGAGCGGTAGCCGTCGTCGTCGATGTCGGCGCGGGACACGCCGATGACGCGGAACCCGTCGGGCAGCTGCCCGTCGCGGTCGCGCAGGTACAGGGCCGGGAGGAGCTTGCGCAGGGCGAGGTCGCCGGTGCCACCGAAGACGGTGAAGTCGCAGGCGTCGACGGGGGTGATCGAGTCCATGGCGCACCACCGTACGGACCGTTCAGTCCCGATGCAACGGAACTTACGTCTTTTCAAGACATATTTGCTGATGCCACAATCGGCGCACCATGACGCAGACCCCGCCCCCCGTGCCGCCGGCCCTGCCCGCGGCCACCGCCGGCGAGGTGCTCGCGCTGATCCGCTCCGGCCAGGCAGCCACCCGCGGCGCCCTCGGCCGGGCGACCGGCCTCTCCCGCACCGCGGTCAACGCCCGCCTCACCGCGCTGGCCGACGCGGGTCTCGTGCTGGAGGGCGAGGAGGAGTCCGCGACGGGCGGACGACCCGCCACGACGCTCGTCCTCAACAGTGCGGCCGGCCTGGTCCTCGGGATCGCGGTGGGTCGCAGCCGCTCGCAGCTCTCGGTGTGCTCGCTGGACGGCACGGAGCTCGCCGCGGTGAGCCTGGACCAGGAGACCGGCCAAGGACCTGACGCGCTCATGCCCCTCCTCGTCGAGCACCTCGACCGGATGCTCGGGGAGCTGGGCCGCGACGGCGACGACGTACGTGGGGTGGGCATGTCGCTGGCCGGCACGGTCGACCCGTCCCGGGCGATGAGCGTGGACTCCCCCGCCCTCGCCGGCTGGGACGGCGTCCCGCTGGCCCCCTACCTGCGGGACGTCACCGACGCCCCCCTCACCCTCGACAACGACATGCGGGTCATGGCGCGGTCGCAGATGCCGACCGCACGGGCCGACGTCGAGCCGACCGTGCAGGAGCACGACGAGGCGCTGGTGCTCAAGGCGTCGACGGGCGTCGGTCTCGCGATCGTGGCCGACGGGCAGCTGGTCCGCGGGCACCGCAACGCCGCCGGCCAGCTCGGCCACGTCAAGGTCCCGGCGGCCGACGGGCTGCGCTGTCGCTGTGGCGAGACCGGGTGCCTGGAGACGGTCGCGAGCGGCTGGGCGCTCGTCGAGCAGCTGCGGGCCGCGGGCGACGACGTCCACCACGTGCGCGACCTGGTCGCCGCCGCGGGCCGTGGCAACGGGCGGGCCCGCGCGGTCGTGCGCGAGTCCGGCCGCCACATCGGCGAGGCGCTCGCTGCCACCGTCACCGTGCTCAACCCGCGGACCGTCGTGGTGGGCGGCGACATGGCCGGCGCCTTCGACACCTTCTCCGCCGGCCTGCGCGAGGGCGTCTTCAGCGCCACCACGGCGCTGGCCGGCCGGGACCTGCAGGTCGTCCCGGCGGCGTACGGCGACCGGGCCGGGCTGGTCGGCTGCGTGCGGCTCGCCCTCGACTCCGTGCTCTCCCCACGCGCCGTCGACGCGGCCCTGGCGAGGTAGCCCCCGGGACGGCATGCGACGAGGCCGGGGCGGGTACCGACGGCCTGTGGAACCCATTCCCGAGACGCTCGAGGCGCTGGAGGAGATCGACGCCGACGTCGGCGCCGCCGCCTGGGCCGGCAGCCTGGTCGGGACGGCGGAGCGGGCGCGATCGGTCGCTCCCGGACTGGTCGCGGTCAGCCTCGCGCTGCGTCAGCTCGACGTCACCTTCACCGTCGTCGCCACCGACGACGAGATCGCGACCCTTGACGCGGTGCCCCCCGTCGGCCACGGCACCACCGCCTCGCCCGACGGGCTGCTGAGCGAGGAGCTGTGGCAGGAGCTCGCCCGGGCCAGCGCGGCCCGGGGCGTGCACAGCACCCTCACCCTCCCGGTCGTCGGACCGGACGGCGGCGTCGTGGCCACGGTCGACCTCTACGGCAGCAGCCCCGAGACGTTCGAGGGTCGGCACCAGCAGCTGGCGGAGGTGTTCGGCGCCTGGGCTCCCGGTGCGGTCACCAACGCCGACCTGCCCTTCTCGACGCGCGACGCTGCCGAGCAGGCGCCGGTCCAGCTCGAGGAGCTCGCGCTGCTCGACGGGGCCACCGCCATCATCGCCGAGGCCCGGGACATCCCGGTCCGCGAGGCCCAGCGGCAGCTCGAGGACGCCGCCTGCCGGGCCGGCGTACCCGTCGTCCGGCTGGCACGTGTGATCGTCGGCCTTCACGAGGAGTGAGTCCTCGCCCGGTCCTCCGGGTAGGTTGCCGCGGTGCCCGACACCCGCCCCCGCCGTACCTTCGCCGTCATCAGCCACCCGGACGCCGGCAAGTCCACCCTCACCGAGGCCCTCGCCCTCCACGCGCGGGTGATCACCGAGGCCGGCGCGGTGCACGGCAAGGGCGACCGGCGCGCCACCGTGTCCGACTGGATGGCGATGGAGAAGGCACGCGGCATCTCGATCACGTCGGCAGCGCTGCAGTTCGTCTACCGCGACCACGTCATCAACCTCGTCGACACCCCCGGCCACAGCGACTTCTCCGAGGACACCTACCGGGTGCTCTCGGCCGTCGACTCCGCGGTGATGCTGGTCGACGCCGGCAAGGGGCTCGAGCCGCAGACGCTCAAGCTCTTCAAGGTCTGCGCCCTGCGCGGGATCCCGGTCCTGACGGTCATCAACAAGTGGGACCGGCCCGGGCTGTCGGCGCTCGAGCTGATGGACCTCATCCAGGAGAAGATCAGGCTCCGTCCCACTCCCCTGACCTGGCCGGTGGGCGAGGCAGGCGACTTCCGCGGCGTGCTGGACCGGCGCACGGGCGAGTTCGTGAAGTACACCCGCACCGCTGGTGGCGCGACCCGCGCCCCCGAGCGGCGGATGACCGCCGACGAGGTCGAGGACGACGACGCCTTCCAGTGGAACGCGGCGTTCGAGGAGCACGAGCTGCTCACCCTCGACGAGGCCGACCACGACCAGGAGCGCTTCCTGGCCGGCGAGACCACGCCGGTGATGTTCGCCTCGGCCCTGCAGAACTTCGGCGTCGCCCAGCTGCTGGACCTGCTGCTCGACATCGCGCCGGACCCCAGCGCCACCGAGGGCGTCGACGGGTCGGTGCGCCAGACCAGCGACGACTTCAGCGCCTTCGTCTTCAAGGTGCAGTCGGGGATGAACAACGCCCACCGCGACCGGCTGGCCTACGCCCGGGTCGTGTCGGGAACCTTCGAGCGCGGCATGGTCGTGACCCATGCCGGCAGCGGGCGGCCGTTCGCGACGAAGTTCGCGCAGTCGGTCTTCGGCCGCGACACCGCCGCCGTGGAGAGCGCCCAGCCCGGCGACATCATCGGCTTCGTCAACGCCCAGGCCCTGCGCGTCGGCGACACGGTCTACGTCGGGGACCCGATCGAGTACCCGCCCGTCCCGAGCTTCGCGCCCGAGCACTTCGTCACCGCCAGCGCCGGCGACATCGGCCGCTACAAGCAGTTCCGCCGGGGCATCGAGCAGCTCGACCAGGAGGGCGTGGTGCAGGTGCTGCGCTCCGACCTCCGCGGCGACCAGAACCCGGTCCTCGCCGCCGTCGGCCCGATGCAGTTCGAGGTCGTCGAGGACCGCATGACCAACGAGTTCAACGCGCCGATCCGCTTCTCGCGGCTCGACTACCAGGTCGCCCGCCGCACCGACGCCGACGGCGCGGCCGCCCTCGCCGGCAAGCGGGGTGTCGAGGTGCTCGAGCGCAGCGACGGCACCCGTCTTGCGCTCTTCGTCGACCAGTGGCGCGCCCAGGTCACCGCCCGCGACAACCCCGACATCATGCTCGAGGCGCTTCCCGCAGGCGGCGCCTGACTCATTCGGTGTCGCGCTCCGGTAGATCGGGGCGGGTCGCGTAGTCGCTCGCGTGCGACACCCACCACGCCTCGACCGTCCTCAGTCGGGTCGGCGGGTCGAGGGTGCCGGCGCAGATCGACCAGCGTTCGGGCGCCTCGGTCGACCGCCAGAAGAGCGACGAGCCGCACGCGCGGCAGGAGCCGTACTCCGCACCGGGGACCGCGAACCACCTCAGCTCCTCCTCGCCGGTGAGCGCGAGGTCCGCCACCGCCGCCGACGTCGCGGCCATGTGGTGCCCGGTGAACTGACGGCACCGGTCGCAGTGGCAGTTGACGACGTCGCGCAGCTCGCCCGTGACGACGTACGACACCGCGCCGCACAGGCAGCGACCGCGCGCCCGTTCGTCGTGGGTGCTCATGCGCTGATCCTCCTACGACTGCGCCACGTATCGTCGATGGAGTGACCCCGGCACCCACCCTCGTCCTCGACGGCCGCTTCGCCCGCGAGCTGCCCGAGCTGGCGCTGCCCTGGCAGGCGGCCGAGACCCCGGACGCCCGGGTCCTGGCCCTGAACGAGCCGCTGGCCGCCGAGCTCGGCCTCGACCCGGACTGGCTGCGCGGTGACGGCATCGGTCTGCTCTCGGGCACCCGGCTCCCCGAGGGCGCGACGCCGGTCGCCCAGGCCTACGCCGGCCACCAGTTCGGCGGCTACTCGCCGCGCCTCGGCGACGGCCGTGCCCTGCTGCTGGGCGAGCTCGTCGACGACTCCGGGCGGCTGCGCGACCTGCACCTGAAGGGCTCGGGAAGGACGCCGTTCTCCCGCGGCGGCGACGGCCTTGCCGCGGTCGGCCCGATGCTGCGCGAGTACGTCGTCAGCGAGGCGATGCACGCCCTGGGCATCCCGACCACGCGCAGCCTCGCCGTCGTCGCGACCGGTCGCCCCGTGCAGCGCGAGACGGTGCTGCCCGGGGCGGTGCTGGCCCGGGTCGCGAGCAGCCACCTCCGCGTCGGCACCTTCCAGTACGCCCGCTCGACCGACGACCTCGACCTGCTCCGCCGCCTCGCCGACCACGCGATCGCCCGCCACCACCCTGCCGCTGCCGAGGCGCAGCACCCCCACCTCGCGCTCTTCGAGTCGGTGGTCGCCGCGCAGGCCGCGCTCGTCGCCCGGTGGATGCTCGTCGGCTTCGTCCACGGCGTGATGAACACCGACAACATGACGATCTCGGGCGAGACCATCGACTACGGGCCGTGCGCCTTCATGGACGCGTTCGACCCGGCGACCGTCTACAGCTCGATCGACACCGGCGGTCGCTACGCCTTCGGCAACCAGCCCGTGGTCGCGGAGTGGGACCTCGCCCGCTTCGCCGAGGCGATCCTCCCGCTCCTGGCCGACGACCAGGACGCGGCGGTGGCCGTCGCGGTCGAGTCGCTCGGCGCCTTCCGCGACATCTACTCCGCCGCCTGGTCGTCGGGCATGCGCGCCAAGCTCGGCCTGCCGGACGACGTCGACCGCGCCGAGGCGTCGGCCCTCGTCACCGACCTCGTCGCGCTCGTGCAGGCCGACCACGTCGACCACACGTCGTTCTTCCGGTCCCTCGGTGCGGCCGCGCGTGGCGACGCCGAGCCCGCCCGCGGGATGTTCCTCGACCTCGCCGGCTTCGACGCCTGGGCCGCCCGCTGGCTCGCGCTCGCCCCGGACGCCGACGCGATGGACCGCACCAACCCGGTCTACGTCCCCCGCAACCACCTCGTCGAGGCGGCGCTCGACGCCGCCACCGACGGCGACCTCGCACCGTTCGAGCAGCTGGTCGACGCCGTCTCGGCGCCGTACGACGAGCGCCCCGGCCTCGAGCCGTACGCCGAGCCGGCACCGGACTCGTTCGGCGCCTACACGACCTTCTGCGGGACCTAGCGCGGCGGCCCGGACCGGGCCGCCGATGTCGCCGCTCGGACTCACGCGCGTACTGTGCGTGACCTGAACGGCCTGGAGTCCCGCCGTTCGCCCACTTCGTCGTCGTCGTCAGCCTAGATTGCCGTCGTGAAACGGAACGGGCAGAAGCGTGTGGTCCGCAGGGGCGAAGTCGTCGGGTTGCTCGTCGCGGCCCTGGCGGCTTCGGGCTGGTGGCTCGCGACGGGCAGCGAACGCCGGGTCGATGCTGCCTGCGGCAGGTGGATCGAACATCGATACGACCTGCGCTACGTCGTGCACGAGTACGACGAGGCCGTCGTGCGTGCTCGAGGATCCGGAGCCGACGCCCGAGACGAGCTGAACTACGTGGACAACGTCACCGACGCCCTGGACAGGTGGGCAGCAGCGAGTCCAGGTGTTCGCCGTTCCCTCGAGGGGTCCATCCACGGCTCGGGTGAGACAACCGAGGAGAACCTGCACTTCTTCCTGGGACAGGTCGACGTCCAGCTCGACCTTCTCGACAAGGCAGTCGCGACGGGCAACCCCACCGGAGTGGATTTCGAGCTGGACCAGGCGAGCGCCGCACTCCAGACCATCGACGACATCTGTCTCGCTGCAGCACGGGCGTAGCGAGTTCTCCGCAGCCGCGCCGGCTTCCCCTGATGCCAGCTCGTGGACCACCCTCGCACCTCTCTGCCGGGACCCGCCGTCCCGACGGCGTTCTGCTGTGAGCAGAACGCCGTGCCACGGGACCGGCGACGTCGCTACTGTCGTCGGCATGGGTGAGGTCGTGCGGTTCCCGGTGCAGCAGCCAGACGCGCCTTCGGCGCCCGAGCCCCTGTGGCGCGAGATCGTCGGCGAGGAGCTCCATCGCGAGCGCGCGGCCCGTGGTGAACGGCTCAAGGACGTGGCGGAGCGCGCCGGGGTGTCGGTGCAGTACCTCTCCGAGGTCGAGCGCGGGCTCAAGGACCCGTCGTCGGAGATGCTGCAGGCCATCGCCGGTGCCCTCGATCTGAGCGTCCGTGAGCTCGCGACCCGGACCGCGCGGCCGGAAGCCCTCGCGCTCGCCGCCTGAGCGACCCGACGTACTCAGGCCAGCGCCGGCCCCTGCTCGCGCAGGACAGTGTCGACGAGCCCGTAGTCCACTGCGGCCTCGCCCGGGAGCACGAGCGTCCGGTCGGTGTCCTGCCGGATCTGCTCGCGCGTACGTCCGGTGTGCTGGGCGAGCACCTCCTCGAGCAGCAGGCGCACCCGGGCCACCTCGTCCGCCTCGAGGATCAGGTCGGGGATCGTGCCGCGCCCCTGGGTCGCGGGCTGGTGCAGCACCACGCGACCGTGCGGCAGGATCGCGCGCCGCCCGGGCGCTCCCCCGGCCAGCAGGACCGCGGCGGTCCACGCGGCCTGGCCGACGCAGACGGTCTCGACCGGCGGCTTCACGAACTGCATCGCGTCGTAGATCGCGAGCATGGCCGTGATCGAGCCCCCGGGCGAGTTGATGTAGAGGCTCATCGGGATCTCGGGGTTCTCCGACGACAGGTGGAGCATCTGGGCGATGACCGCGTTGGCGACCCCGTCGTCGATCTCCGTGCCGAGGTAGACGATCCGCTCCGACAGCAGCCGCGAGTAGAGGTCGAGGGTGCGCTCGCCGCGCGGCGTCTGCTGGACGACGTACGGGATCGTGTAGCTGCTCATCTCGTAGGGGCTCATCTCGTAGGGGCTCATCGCGCACCCGCCAGTCCCACCGCGCGCGTGCGCGCCGGTGTCACGTGGTCGACCGAGCTGATCACCTGGTCGACGAAGCCGTAGGACAGCGCGTCCTCGGCGCTGAACCAGCGGTCGCGACGCGAGTCGCGCTCGACGGTCTCGCGGTCCTGGCCGGTGTGCTCGGCGACCAGGCCGAGGACGGTGTCGCGGGTGTGCCTCAGGTCGTCGGCCTGGATCTCGATGTCGACGGCGGTGCCGCCGATGCCGGCGGACCCCTGGTGGAGCAGCACGCGCGCGTGCGGCAGGGCGTACCTCTTGCCGGGCGTGCCCGCCGACAGCAGGAACTGTCCCGCGCTCGCGGCCATGCCCATGGCGAGGGTGCTGACGTCGTTGGGGATCAGCCGCATGACGTCGTGGATGGCGAGCATCGACGACACGGAGCCGCCGGGCGAGTTGATCCAGAGGCTGATGTCGGCGCGCGGGTCCTCGGCGGACAGGAGCAGGAGCTGGTGCATCAGGCGGTTGCCGTTGCGCTCGCCGAGCTCCTCGCCGAGCACGACGATGCGCTGGTGCATCAGCCGTCGGACGAGCTCGTCCTCGATGCGTTCGGAGGTGGTGTGGGTGGTCATGGAGCCAGCGTGGCGCGATGAGACGCACCGCCACAGGGCGTTCTGCTGCTGGTGGATCCGCTGCGAGCGGAACGCTCACCTACCAGACCGGCTGCGCGTCCGGACCACCCGCCCGGGCACGGGCGAGCGGCGGGCTGCGGCTACGTTGCGGAGCCATGTCGACTGTCTCGGAGACCCAGCACGAACGCGGCCTCGCCCGCCTCGCACAGCGCAGCGCCGCGTGGACCGAGAAGTGGTTCCCCGACGCCTACGTCTTCGCCCTCGCGGGCGTCGTGCTGGTGTCGGTGGCCGCCATGCTCAACGGCTCGAGCCCCGTCACGGTCGCCGAGACCTTCGGCGGCGGGTTCTGGGACCTCGCCACCTTCACCCTGCAGATGGCGATGGTCGTGCTGACCGGCTACGTCGTCGCGACGTCACCGCCGGTCGCGCGGATCATCGAGCGGATCGCGCTCTACCCGTCGACGCCGCGTGGCGCCGTGGCGTTCGTGGCGCTGCTGTCGTGCCTGGTCTCGATGGTCAACTGGGGCCTGAGCCTGGTCTTCAGCGGGCTGCTGGCCCGGGCGATCGCCCGCCGGTCCGACCTGCGCACCGACTACCGGGCCCTCGGCGCAGCGGCGTACCTCGGCCTCGGCGCCGTCTGGGCGCTCGGCCTCTCGTCGTCCGCCGCCCAGCTGCAGGCGACCCCGGCGTCGCTGCCGCCCGAGCTGCTCGAGATCACCGGCGTGCTCGACTTCGGCGCGACGATCCTCACCTGGCAGTCGCTGGTGATGGCCGCCGTCCTCATCGCCCTGAGCGTCGCCGTCGCATGGGCGTCGGCCCCGCAGGGCGACGCGATCCGCTCGGCGGAGGACATGGACGTCGACCTCTCCGACACCGTCGAGCCGATGGCCCCGCAGACCCGGCCCGGCGAGCGGCTGGAGTACTCCCGGATCCTGCCGATCCTCGTCGGCCTGCTCACCCTCGGGTGGCTCGTCCAGCAGCTGGCGACGCTGCCGTTCCTCTCGGTGATCAGCAGCCTCAACGGCTACCTGATGGTCTTCCTGATCCTCGGGCTCGTGCTCCACGGCACCCCGCGCGGCTTCCTCAACGCGGTCACCAAGGCGGTCCCGACCACCGCCGGTGTGCTGGTGCAGTTCCCGCTGTACGCCGCCATGGCCGCAGTGCTGACCCGGGCGGAGGGCCGCGGCGGGATCACCGTCTCCGAGCACCTCGCCGACCTGTTCACCAGCATCGGCGGCGGGGGCGCGTTCGCCGTGGTGATCGCGATCTACACCGCGCTGCTCGGCCTCCTCGTCCCCTCGGGCGGCGGCAAGTGGCTGGTCGAGGCGCCGTACGTCATGCAGTCGGCGACCGACGTCGGGATGAACCTCGGCTGGACCGTGCAGATCTACAACGCCGCCGAGGCGCTCCCCAACCTGGTCAACCCGTTCTTCATGCTGCCGCTGCTGGCGGTGCTGGGCGTGCGGGCGCGCGACCTCGTCGGCTTCACGTTCCTGCAGTTCCTGTTCCACCTGCCCGTGGTGCTGCTCCTGCTGTGGCTGCTGGGGATGACCTTCGAGTTCGTGCCTCCCGTCATGCCCTGACGCCGTGGATGGGCGGGCTAGCGTGGCCGGGTGACCGACGACGAGCTCCGTCGCGCCGCCGACGCGGCGATGCTGCCGATCGTCACGTCGCTGGCGCCCGCGGGCGTGATCGGTGCCCACTGGCTGCCCGACCGCACCGGCGACCCCGTCGTGTGGATCCGGGTGCAGAGCGAGGCCGGGCGCGTCGCGGTGGAGTCCTACAGCTGGGTGCTGCCACAGGTGCAGGTCATCCTGTCGCGGGTCGGGCTTCCCTCCGAGAAGGTCCTCGCGCTGCGGCTCGAGGTGACGTCCGCGGAGGCCGAGGGCCGGCTCTTCGGCGACTGACGGGCGGGCATCACCGACGTCGGATCCGGATCGGCCCCTTCGCCGTCGACGGGTCGACGACGTGCCCGCCCTGGGTGATCTCGACCTCGCCGCGGTCCACGAGCCGGCGGGCCGCTCGGCGAGCCGGCTCCATCAGCTCGCGCCACGAGTCCTCGTCACCGACCGCCCGTGCCGCGTCAGACGGGCAGATCGTCGACGTGGAGGCGCGCTGCGCGAGCAGGTCGAGGATCGTCTCCTCGAGCCTGCCGTCGACGTCGTCGGGCTCCGCGGGCATGCTGCCCAGTGTGCCGCGCGCCACCCAGTGCGGCGGCATAGCCGGCTCCGGCCGCTGGTTGTGCCATGAGCACGTCCTGAAGAAGACAGCAACGGAAGGCAGTCCCATGCGCGCACTCGTCCAGCCCAGGTTCGGCGACCCGGCCGAGGTCCTCTCGGTCCAGGAGGTGCCGGACCCCGAGCCCGGTCCGGGCCAGGCGCTCGTCCGGGTGCTGCTCTCCCCCATCCACAACCACGACCTCTGGACGGCTCGCGGCAGTTACGGCTTCAAGCCCGAGATGCCCGCGCGCGCCGGGACCGAGGCCGTCGGTGTGGTCGAGGCGCTGGGTGAGGGTGTCGAGGGTCTCGAGGTCGGCCAGCGGGTCGCCACCGGCGGCAGCTTCGGCGCCTGGGCCGAGCTCATCGTCGCCCCCGCCGCCGGGCTCGTCCCCGTGCCGGACGGGATGAGCGACGAGGCCGCCTCCCAGCTCGTGTCGATGCCGTTCAGCGCCATCGCGCTGCTCGACTTCCTCGAGGTGTCCGAAGGCGACTGGATCGTCCAGAATGCCGCCAACGGCGCGGTCGGCCGACTCCTGTCGCAGCTGGCCGAGGCCCGTGGCGTCCACGTCCTCGGGCTCGTCCGCCGTGCCGACGGCGTCGCCGAGCTGGCCGAGCAGGGCATCGACCAGGTCGTCGCGACCGACGACGACGGCTGGCGCGACCGCGTGCGCGAGATCGTCGGCGACGCCCCGGTCGTGGCCGGTGTGGACTCGGTCGGCGGTGCCTCCGCCGGCGACGTCGTGTCCCTGCTCGCCGAGGACGGCGTGCTCGTGGTCTTCGGCGCGATGGCGTCGCCCACGATGGAGATCGGGTCCGGTGACGTGATCTTCAAGCAGGTCGTCATCAAGGGCTTCTGGGGCAGCAAGGTCTTCGCCGCGATGTCGCGCGAGAAGCGGGCCACGCTGATGGGCGAGCTGGTCTCCGGCATCGGGTCCGGCGCTCTCACGCTCCCCGTCGAGAAGGTCTACGGCCTCGACGAGATCGCCGAGGCCGCGCGCGCCAACGGGGAGCCCGGCCGCCGCGGCAAGATCCTGCTTCGTCCGTGACCCACCGGCCGTGATCCCCGCGACCGGCCGTCCCGGCCCCTAGGCTGGGCGGCCGGTCGACGGCACTACCGAGGGAGAACGATGGGTCGAGCGCTGGGCGGGTCGCTCGCCGCCGCTGCCGTGCTGCTGCTGGCGTCCTGCGGAACCGATGCCTCTCCCACCTCGGCGAGCGAGGGGTCCACGTCGTCGTCCGATCCGTCGAAGGCGGAGCAGTCGTCCTCGGCGACACCGTCCCCCTCCCCGTCCTCTCCGTCCGCCTCGGCGGACCCACCCTCGCCGACGCCGTCGGCACCCGACGGCCCCCCGTTCCCGCAGTCGACCGACCCGCAGACGGCGGAGCCCGAGGGCGACTGGGACCTGCAGCTGGTCGACGTACGCGTGGGTGAGCACGACGGCTTCGACCGCGTCGTGCTCGAGCTCAGTGGCACCGCGACCCCCGGGTGGGGCGTGGCCTGGGGCGACGAGGCGGTCGCCGACGGCAGCGGCGAGGTCGTCCCGCTCGAGGGCGACCACGTGCTGACCATCAGCGCGTCCGGCACCGCCATGCCCGAGCCCGGCTCGTTCGAGGTACCGGCGCGTCTCGGGCCCGCCGGCTCCGTGGCCGAGGTGCAGGTCAACGGCTGGTTCGAGGGCTACACGCAGGTCTTCGCCGGCGTCGAGGGCGACGAGCGGCCGTTCCGGGTCTTCACCCTCACCGACCCGCCGCGGCTCGTCGTCGATGTCGCGGACTGACGGGCTCGCCCTCCTCCCTGCTCTCCTCGCGGCTCTCCTGACCACCCTCACCGGGTGCTCGGCGGACCCGCCGGAACGCACGGTCACGCGAAGCTCCATCTCCGACGCGTCCGGTGACGTCCTGGTCGGCGGTCACCGCACGGACCCGGAGGCCATCGCCCCGGCGCCCCACAATGCGATCACCGACATCCTGCGCACGACGGTCGACCACGGCACCGACGCAGTCACCATCACGGCCGAGTTCCGCGACCTCCGCTCCCGCCAGTACCTCGACCTGACGGCCGACATCACGACGGATCGCACCGGGTCGCGCCTGCCGACCCAGGCGACTGCCCTCGCCTACCGCGGCGAGACCAGCGTCGACGTCTACGACGCCGGCGGGTCGCGCTGCGCCGGGGCCGCGGTCGACGTCGACTTCGACACGGACACGTTGACCATGACCCTGCCCCGCAGCTGCCTGGGCGAGCCGCAATGGATCGAGGTCGAGGTGGACGCCGCGACCATGCGCTACGACGCTGCACCCGACGATCCGTTCGGTGACGCCGTGTGGGAGGACCACGCCTACGGGACAGGCCGCGCCGGCTGGGACGACGACGGCACCACGCCGCGCCTCCACCATCCCTAGCCGGGTCAGCCGCCGGATGCGCCTGTGGCCCCGCTACCTGGTGGGTGGCGGGGTGTGGGGCGGGGTCATGGTCGGCGTGGGTGTGGGATGCCGGGTGGATCGGGTGGATCGGCCTGGTCGATCGCAGTGGTGCCGGTGCGGTCGCGTCGGTAGCGGTGGCCGTGAGGTGAGGTCCACTCGAAGCAGCCGTTCGACGTCATGCGGTAGCGCCACGCGGTGTGGGTCTTGAGTCGGTGGTGGAACCGGCACAAGGCCGCGAGGTTCCACGACGCGGTCGGGCCGGGTTGTGGCCGGCCTTCCGCCTCGGCATCGGGGTCGAACTCGGTGACGTGGTCGATGTCGCAGCCCCGCGCGGGACGGGTGCACCACGGGAACACGCACGTCCGGTCCCGGAGAACCACGTGTTCCCGGATCCGGTCCGGGACGTGGTAGGCCGGGGTCGCGAGGTCGGCGTTCAGGTCGATGACCGGCTTGATGGTGACCTTGGTGCGGGTGTCGGCGCACCAGTCGCGGACCTGGTCGAGCAGGACGAGGCGACGGCCTTCCTCCATTCGCCCGGTCGGACCGAAGACCGTGTCGAGCCCGTCCGACCAAGCGTCGAAGTGGGCGTGGAGGACGACCTGCCGCGCAGCGGGCAGGTGATCACGGTCGGTACCCGGCTCGGCGAGGTCGAGGGCGGTCTGCGTCCGGGCGAGGTCGCCGAGCGCCATGGAGCGGCGGGCGTCGAGCGACGCCTCCAAGCCGAGGGCCTTCAAGGTCGCGGCGCCGTGGGCGAGCGCCTGGTCGAGGTCGAGGGCGTCGGCGATGTCGAGCTCGGCCTCGAACCGCATGGTGCCGGCGAAGTGCACGTCGTCGTCATGGATGGTCGCGTGGCGCGGGTCGACCGACAGGTAGCCGTCCTCCGAGTCCGCGGTCGGGTCCACCTCGGCGAGGTCGTAGCGCTTGATCGCCTCCGCCACGAGCCGGTCCAGCTGCGCCGGACCGACCCTCCCGGCCACCGCGGCGACCTGTGCATCGACGAACCCGGCCGCGTCGCGAGTCAGGGCCGGAGCGCTGTGGATCGTGACCTCCGCAACCGCCCGGGCCCGCCACGCGGGCACCCGTCCGGCCTGGACCTGCGCCCACAGTCGCGGGAGGCGGTGACGCAGCTCCAGCGCCTGACCGACCAGCTTCTTCGCCGCCGTCGTCGACACCCCGAGCACCCCGCCGAGCTCGGCGAGGCAGAACTCCGCCACCAGCGGCGCACCCACGCCCGCGATCGGCTCCTCGTGCTCCGACCCAGGCACCGTGAACGCGGCCGCGTCGTGGATCGACTCCGGCGGATGGAGGTCCGCCCATCGCGCGGCGAGGACCAGCTGGTCGGCGGCCGCACGCTCCTCGACGGCCCGGCGGTCGCGGATCGCACGCAGCAATCCGGAGGCGGTGAGGTCCTCGACCCCACCTGCTCCGCAGCCTGCCAGCGTCTCGATCATGTGTTCGATCCTACCGACGACCACTGACAGCGACGAAGGCGAGTTCACGTGACCGAACCGCTTCCTGACCAGCCCATTGGGAGGTCCCGCCGGACCCCGGGCACGCCCTACCGTCCGGGTCGTGCGCGCGAGCCGGGGGGACGGATGACGGACGAGCAGACCAGGGACGCGGGCGTCGGACCCGTCGTCATTGGGGCGGCCACGAGCGAGCAGCGGCGCGAGCTCACCGCCCTCGCCGAGCAGGCCGGCGCGGCAGCGGGCGACGTACGAGCCGCACTGGACCTCGCCCGAGGCGTCGGCGCCACGCTCCCGCAGCCCGGCACCGGGGACACCGCACACCTCTGGTCCGCGCTCGCCAGCGTCGCCGCGGCCGACCTGACCGTCGCGCGGGTGCTGGAGCCCCACCTGGACGCGCACGCGATCCTCGGACAGGCGGGCGAGGAGGCCGGCGACGGCACGTGGGGCGTGTTCGCGGCCGAGGGCCCCGGCGAGCCGGTGCGCGCGACCGCGCACGGCGAGGCGTACGTCCTCGACGGGCGCAAGCACTGGTGCTCGCTCGGGGGTGAGCTCGACCACGCGCTCATCAGCGCGTGGGTGGACGACGAGCGCCAGCTCTTCGCGGTCGACCTCGACCACCCGGACGTGTCCGCGGTGGCCGGGACGTGGGTGGCGCGCGGGCTCTCCGCGGTCGACTCGGGTCCCCTCGACCTCGCCGGGGTGGAGGCGCGGGCCGTCGGGGCACCGGGGTGGTACCTCGAGCGGCCCGGGTTCGCCTGGGGTGCGATCGGGGTGGCCGCGGTGTGGTTCGGGGGCGCGGTGGGCGTCGCCCGCCGGATGATCGGTGCGTCCAGCTCCCGCGAGCCCGACCAGGTGGCGCTCATGCACCTCGGCGCGGTCGACGCGCGCCTGCACGGCGCCCGGGCCACGCTCCATCAGGCGGCCGCGGCCCTCGATACCGGCGACCTCGCCGGGCCGGCCGGCTGGCGGGCCGCGCTGCGTGCACGCGAGGTGGTCGCCGACGCGTGCGAGGACGTACTCCGGCGCTCTGCCCACGCGCTCGGGCCCGGCCCCCTGGCCACCGACGAGGCGCACGCGCGTCGGGTGGCCGACCTCGAGCTCTACCTGCGCCAGTGGCACGCCGAGCGCGACCAGGCGTCCCTCGGGCGGCAGCTCCTCGACAACCCGGGGTCGGGCTGGTGATCACTCCCCGCTTCCGGCACGACCTTCCCGGTACGACGGCCGCGTCGTGGTCGGCGACCCTCGCCCGGGCGCCGGAGCTCGAGCTGCCCGCGACGCGTCGCCGGGTCGTCGTCGTGGGCGCGCACCCCGATGACGAGACGCTCGGTGCTGGCGGCCTGCTGCACACCGCCTCGCGGTCGGGTCGGAGCGTCGAGGTCGTCACCGCGACGGCCGGGGAGGGCTCCCACCCGCACTCGCCGACCCACTCCCCCGGCCGGCTCGCAGAGCTGCGGCGGGCAGAGCTGCGACGCGCGACGGAGCTCCTCGCACCGGACGCGCACGTCACCTGTCTCGACCTGCCCGACGGTGCGGTGGCCGAGCACGAGGACGAGCTCGTGGCGGCGCTCGTCGAGGTGATCGGCACGGACGGCGCCGACGTGCTCCTCTGTGCGCCGTGGCGCGGCGACGGCCATCCCGACCACGAGGCGGTGGGGCGCGCAGCTGCGACCGCGGCACACCGCACCGACGCGCTCCTCTGGGAGTACGCCGTCTGGCTGTGGCACTGGGGCGGTCCGGGCGACCTCCCGACGGCCCAGGTCGCGCAGCTGCCCCTGTCGGCGGACGCCGTGAGGGCCAAGCGATCAGCCGTCGACGCCCACGGGAGCCAGGTCCGCCCGCTCTCGCGCGCGCTCGGCGACGAGGTGCTCCTCGGTCCCGACCTGCTCGCCCACTTCGACCGCGACCTCGAGGTCTTCCTGGTCAGCGGTCCCGAGGCCGACGACGACTCCCTGGACCGGGTCCACCGCGAGCGCCCCGACCCCTGGGCCGTGGACTCGCCCTACGAGCGCCGCAAGCGCGCCGTGACCCTGGCGAGCCTGCCGCGGCAGCACTACCCGCACGCGCTCGAGGTCGGCTGCTCGATCGGCGCGCTGGCGGTCGACCTCGCCGGGCGCTGCGACCACCTGCTCGCGGTCGACAACAGCCCGGCGGCCGTCGACCTCGCCCGCCGGCGCACCGCCGACGTCGACGGCCTGGAGGTGCGGCTGGCCCGGGTCCCGGACGAGTGGCCGGCTGCCCGCTACGACCTCGTGTCGGTGTCAGAGGTCGGCTACTTCCTCAGCCCCCGACGGCTCGCGGAGCTGGTCCGGCTCTGCCTCACCTCGCTGGCCGAGGACGGGCACGTGCTCCTGTGCCACTGGCGGCACCAGCCCGTCGGCTGGCCGCTGGCGGGGCCGGCGGTCCACGACGCGTTCATCGACGCGTTCCTCGCCGCGGGCGGTCGGGTCCTGGTCGAGCACCAGGAGCCCGACTTCCTGCTTCACGTGCTGGGACGGTCCTCGTGACGACCCCGGACGCCGTGGCGGTGGTCGTGCCTGCCCGCGACGAGGAGGTGCTGCTGCCCGCCTGCCTCGACGCCGTCGCGGCCGCGGTCGACGCGATGCGAGCGGCGTACCCGCACGTCCCCGCACAGGTGCTGGTGGTCCTGGACGCGTGCCGCGACGGCACCGCCCAGGTGGTGCGCGACCGTGAGGACGTCCAGGCGGTCACCTCCCTGGCCGGCTGCGTGGGCGTCGCGCGCTCGGAGGGCGTCGACGCCGCCGCGGCGTGGGCGGCCGACGTCGGCAGCCGCTCGCTCTGGGTGGCGAGCACCGACGCCGACAGCGTCGTCCCGCGTCACTGGCTCACGTCGCACCTCGCGTGGGCGGCCGACGGCATCGGCCTCGTGGTCGGCACCGTCGAGCCACGGCCGGGCGACCTGCCCCCAGGAGTGCTGTCGGCCTGGCACCAGCGCCACACCACCGCGGACGGCCACGACCACGTGCACGGCGCCAACCTCGGCTTCACCCTCGACGCCTACCGCGTGGCCGGCGGTTTCCCGCACCTGCCCACGCACGAGGACGTGGGCCTGGTGTCGGCGATGCGCGAGGCCGGGGTGCCGTCCCTGGCGACCGGCGCCGTGCCGGTGGTCACCTCCGGACGCCGGTCGGGACGAGCGCCCGACGGCTTCGCGCACTTCCTCGACGGGCTCGGCGCGTGAGGCGCCGGGCCGTCAGCCGACCTTCATCTCGCCGAGCTCGTTCCAGCCGTCCTGGTCGACCTCGGTGCTGACGATGTCGGGAGTGCGGGCGAGGTACTGCGGGAGCTCGGCCTGGGCGGCCCTGAAGTGGTCGGAGCCGACGTGCGCCCCGCCGGCGGCCCCGTCGCGGAAGGCCTCGACGAGGACGTACTCGTTCGGGTCCTCCAGGCTGCGCGACCACTCGAACCACAGGCAGCCCTCCTCGGCTCGGGTCGCCTCGGTGAAGGCACGCGAGAGCTCCGGCCAGGCGTCGGCGTGCTCGGGCTTGATCGGGAACTTGGCGGTGATGAAGATCAACGTCTCTCCTCCGTGAACGGTCAGGTGGCCGGCGTGGCGGTGGTCGTGGCCGGCGCGTGGGACCGGCCGTCGATCGCGGACTGCAGCGCCGCGCCGAGCTTCTCCGAGACGATACCGAGCAGCGCTCCGGCGACGACGGCGACCAGCACCCCGCCCAGGTCGAAGCCGGTGCCGAAGAAGACGGCCGTCCCGGCGAAGCCACCGGGGATGAACGACAGCAGCGGCAGCGCCGCCTCGACGCAGAGGACGAACCCGACGACGGTGACCATGAGCGCCAGCGCGATCGTCGAGCCGCTGACGTTCTCGAGGCCCTGGCTGATCACCCAGCCCCAGAAGACGCCCGCCAGGTTGGCGGCGAGGCCCTTGGCCAGGCCCGTGGTGCCGCCGCCGGCGGCGAAGAAGCAGGCCCACGCGATGAAGGCGACCCAGGTGATCCACGCGAGCTCGACACTCGCGAAGGTCCAGACGCCGGCGAGCACGCCCACGGAGATGCCGATGCCCAGCAGGGGCCTGATGCGGTCGATCTGAGAGGTCATGGCTGTTCCTAAGGGATGAGGATCGCGCGGCCGCGGACTCGGCCGGCGTCGAGGTCGGAGATGGCGGTCTGGAAGTCGTCCAGCGCGTACTTCTGCGTGTGCAACGTGACCGCGCCGCGAGCGGCGAGTGCCATCAGGTCGCACAGGTCGTTGTAGGAGCCGACGAGGTTGCCGATGACGTTCTTCTCCGCGGAGATGAGGTCGATGGTCGGCACGACGACGTCCTCGCCGTAGCCCACGACGTGGTAGTCGCCGGCCTGCCGGGTCATCGCGAGGCCCTGGGCGGTGGAGCCGCCCTCGCCGACGAAGTCGACGACAACCTCGGCGCCGTGGCCACCGGTGATGTCGAGGACCTCCTCGACCTGCTTGCCCTCGGCGACGACCCCGTGGTCGGCGCCGATGGACAGCGCCAGCTTGAGCGCCTCGGGGTTGCGGTCGACGACGACGAGCTGGGCCGGAGAGAGCGCCTTGAGCACCTGAATGCCGATGTGACCGAGGCCGCCGGCGCCGATGACGACGCAGGTGTCGCGGGGGGTCAGCCGCCGTGCCGCCTTCGCGGCCGCGTGGTACGCCGTCAGGCCGGCGTCGGCGAGCGCCGCGACGTCGGCGGGCTCCAGCGAGTCGTCGATCGGGACGACGCTGCGAGCCGACGTCCTGAGGTACTCGGCGTACCCGCCGTCGGTGTTGATGCCGGGGAACTGGTTGCCCTCGCAGTGCACGTCGTCGCCGGTGCGGCAGGCACGGCACAGGCCGCACGTGACCAACGGGTGCACGATCACCTTGTCGCCCTCGCGGACGTTGGTGACCGCCGACCCGACGGCGTGCACCCATCCGGCGTTCTCGTGACCGATCGTGTACGGCAGCGTCACGCCCGACTTCTCCTCCCACTGCCCCTCGAGGATGTGGAGGTCGGTGCGGCACACCCCGGCGCCACCGATGCGGACGACGACGTCGAACGGGCCGGTGGCCTCGGGCACGTCGACCTCGTGCATCTGCAGGTCCTGGTGGTAGCCGACGACCTGGACGGCTCGCATCTTCTTCGCGGCGGTGCTCATCGAGTGGTCTCCTTCGAGGGCGGGGTCAGCAGGGAGGTCAGGGGGACGAAGGTGGGGTCGTACGACGCGTCGGCGGGCTCGGCCCCCTCGGCGCGGTGGACCTGGTCGTCCTCCGAGCCGGGATAGCGGGTACGCAGCAGCCCGCGGCAGAAGTGCGCGTTGCCGTCGATCGAGATGCGCGTCGAGCGCGCGCGGCGGAGCGCCATCGGCACGTCGTCCGGCTGGACGCCGGCATGGTCGACGAGCACCGGCGACGTACCGGTCACGGGCAGGCCGACGGCCCCCCGGCGCCGCAGCAGGGCGTCCGTGTGGGGGCCCCGGGGCAGGTCGTCGAGGACCACCTGCCCCAGGGCGTCGAGGGGCCGGTCCGGCTCGGCGCGCAGCAGCGCGGTCAGGCAGCGCTCCATCGCGGCGGTGTGGGCCTTGCGACGGAACGTCTCCCGCAGCTCCTCGAGGTCCTGCTCGGCCTCGTGGCCGAAGGTCCCCCGGTAGCCGGCGTCCGCGGCCAGGCCGGCGTTGATCTTGTCGGAGTCGTGGTGGTCGTCGAGCTGCACCACCACGCTCCGCGCCCAGGGCAGGGCAGCGAGGACGTCCTTGCTGTCGGACGCCATCAGGTAGGCGAAGTTGG
The DNA here is from genome assembly GCF_057656315.1 of Nocardioides sp. Soil_C_8. NCBI lineage: Bacteria > Bacillati > Actinomycetota > Actinomycetes > Propionibacteriales > Nocardioidaceae > Nocardioides > Nocardioides sp. Soil_C_8. Next base: position 95,279 of record NZ_JBDGKQ010000003.1, on the reverse strand, counting down.
GCGAGCAGAACGACGTCGGGAGGCGCAGGTGCACCTCCACTCCCCCGGCCTCGTCGATCGCGACCGACCGGACGAAGCCGAGGTCGGTGATGGGCTCGTCGAGCTCGGGGTCCATGACCACGTCGAGCGCCTCGCGCACGGCGTCGGCCCACGACGTCACGTCCGGTCGCGCGTCGACCGGGTCGGCGGTGAGCGTCATGGTCACACCGCCGCCATGCTGCCGATGTCGGCGGCGTCGGGCTGGCGCGGACCGGTCTCGGTCTCGTCGGCCCCGGGCAGGCGCAGCTCGGCGGGCACCTCGACGTCGTACATCGTCGCGGCGTTGAGGCCCAGGATCTTCTTCTTCTGCGCGGTCGTGATCGGCGCGTACTCGGTGAGGTCCTCGGGGATCTGGAAGTCGACGAAGCTCTCGACCAGCCACCTTGGCGTCCACAGGGCGTAGTCGGAGGAGAACTGGATCCGGTCCTCGCCCACCCAGTAGAGGAGCTCACCGATGATCTGCGCGAAGTAGCGCGGCCGGGTGTGGATGAACGGCATCGCCACGGCCAGGCCGGCGTGCACGTTGGGCTCCTGGGTGGCGATCCAGCAGAAGTCCTCGAGGCGGGGCAGGCCGCAGTGCTCGACGACGAAGTTGAGGTCGGTGAAGTCGGTGGCGACGTGGTCCACGTCCGCGACGTCGAACGCGTCGCGGTCGAGCGGACGGATGGTCGGGCCCTTGTGGACGTGGATGTTGGTGATGCCGAGCTCGCGGCAGGCCTCGAAGTAGCGGTAGGCCCATGGGTCGTCGAGGCGCCAGCCACGGGACTCGCCGTGCCACTCGGCGGTGTAGAGCTTGACGCCCTTGAGCCCGAAGCGCTCGGCGTCCGCCCGCAGCTGGTCCAGGCCGGCCTCGCCGTTGCGGGGGTCGAAGTTGTGGTTGTACGTCAGCTTGCCCGGGTTGGCCTGCGCCAGCGCGAAAGCCTCCTCGGTCTGGCCGAACCCGTTGTTGTAGAACTCTCCGAGGTACGCCGGCTGGAAGACGGCGTGGTCGACGTAGCCGTCCTCGAAGAGGTCCTTCATCAGCCGCTCGCCGCCCTGGTAGAGGTAGTCCTCCTTGGTCCAGACCTCCGACTCCGGCGAGAGGTTGGCGTGGTAGTCGTAGAAGCAGTCGATGAACTGCTGGCCGTGGACGTTCCTGATGTTCTCGGGGCGTGCGTCCCACAGGGCGATGTGGGCGTCGACGATGAAGTAGCTCTCGCCGTCCTTGGTGTACATGGGACCTCCGGTGTGCGGTATGGCTCGAGGTGACGGGCGTCACGGTGCTGCCTAGGGACGCTAGGTCGGTCACCGGCCGGCGCGACCGGTCGCGCTGTCTCAATCTGAGATCCGGGGTCGTCTCAATTTGAGACGTCGACGAGGAGCACCGCGCGACGGGCAGATGTAACGTCGGTCACGTCCCGAAGGGGGTGGTCCAGTGGCCGACCTCGGCCTCCCCGAGCGCGCACGACTCCATCGCGAGCTGCAGCGCGCCATGCCCGGCAACCTGGTCGGCAACAACGCCGAACACCTGCCTGGTCGGCTGGTCGCCTCGTGGCAGCGCAGCGAGGACTACGGCGTGCCGCTCGACGAGATCGAGCCCTCCTTCGTCGGGACGCTCAACGAGGAGTCCCTGTTCTTCGAGTGCGGCCGCGAGGTCCTGGCGGGCCTGCACCAGACGCTCGTGAACGAGCCCGTCTCCCTGATGCTCACCGACGCCGACGGCCTCGTCCTCAACCGGATGAGCGGTGACTCCTCGCTCCTGCGGGCGCTCGACAAGGTGCATCTCGCCCCCGGCTTCGCCTATGCCGAGCGGACCGTCGGCACGAACGGCCTCGGCCTCGCCATCGCCGACCGCGTGCCCACGGTGGTGCGCGCCGACGAGCACTACGCCCTCAGCCTGTGCACCTACACGTGCGCCGCCGTGCCGGTGCTCGACCCCCTCACCGGCACGCTCGAGGGCTGCGTGAACCTGACGACGTGGTCGACCCAGTCGAGCGACCTGCTCCTCGCGCTCGCGCAGTCCGCCGCCAGCAACACCTCGGCCCTCATGCTGGCCCGCTCGCGCGGGCAGCGGCCGCGCCCGGCCCAGCGTGGCGAGGTGTTCCGGGTCGAGACGCCGCGCCTGGAGCCCGGCTCGGGCACGCTCGCCGACCTCGGGCCCGCGTGGACCGACGCCGTGGCGCGTGCGGGCGCCGCGATCGCCGACGGCCGCATCGTCGCCGGGGTCGGCGAGGAGGGGGCCGGACGGGCCACCGCGCTCGCCCAGGCCATGCGCCGCGAGCACCCGCGCGAGCGCATCCTCGCCGCGTCGCCACCGGCCCCCCAGGACAGCGAGGCCTGGATCGGGCTCTGGACGCCCGAGCTCGGCAAGCCCGACACCGGCATCCTGGTCCGCGACGTCGACCGGCTGCCTGCCTGGGTCGCCGAGCACATCCGTGACCTCGTCCTGCGGGCACGGGTGCGCTCGACCCCCGGCGCCCAGGTCCCCTTCGCCCTCACCGCGTCCTCGTTCGAGGCGATCCCGCCGGCGCTCGCGTCACTCGTCGACACCGTCATCACTGTGCCGGCTCTGCGCGAGCGCACCGAGGACGTGCTGCCGCTCGCGCTGCACGTCGCCCGCCGGGTCAGGCCCCGCGGGGTCAGCGTCACACCGTCGGCCGAGTCCGCCCTCACCGCCTGCGGCTGGCCGGGCAACGTGCGCCAGCTCGTCGACGTCGTGACCCAGGCGGCGCGCCGCACCGATGCGGTCGACGTACGCCACCTGCCGGCGGACGTGCTCTCCGGCAGCACGCGCCGGCTCACCCGGATCGAGGCCTTCGAACGTGACGAGATCGTCCGCGTCGTCACCCGCCCCGGCACCTCGATGCAGGAGGCGGCCGAGGAGCTCGGCATGAGCCGCGCGACGGTCTACCGCAAGCTCGCGCAGTACGACATCCACGTCCCGCGCGCGGGTCACTGACCGCGGGCGGCGACCACGTCGACGTGGGGCTCGTGCGAGCATGACCGCGTGACCCGCACCCGCCGGCTGCTGCTCGTCGTCGACGCGCCGTCGCTGCTGCACCGCAACCACCACGCGCGGTCGCACACCGGGCTCCGCGACCGCCAGGGTCGCCCGATCTGGGCGTTGCACGGGATGCTGCGCCAGATCCTCGAGTCGATCGACTCCTTCGCCCCGGACGCCGTGGTCTTCGGTCTCGACGACCGGTCCGGGTCGGTGCGGCGCGACCTCTACCCCGACTACAAGGCCGGCCGGGCCGAGAAGGACCCCGAGCTCGTCGACCAGCTCGACCGCGCCGGCGCCCTCCTGGACGCGCTGGGGCTGGCCACCATCACCCCGGCCGGGCTCGAGGCCGACGACGTCAACGCCTCCGGTGCGACCTGGGCGACGGCCAACGGCTGGAACTGCGTCATCATCACCTCCGACCGGGACGCGTTCGCCCACATCAGCCACCACACCCAGGTGCTGCGGCTCATCGACGGCGGCATCCACGGCTCACCCATGCTCAACCCGGCGCGCCTGTTCAACATGTACGGCGTCCGCCCGGCCAACTACCTGGCCTTCGCGGCCCTGCGCGGCGACAGCAGCGACAACCTGCCCGGCGTGCAGGGGATCGGCGAGAAGACCGCGGCGATCCTGCTCGACGTCGCCGGCTCGATGGACGCCGCGTGGGCCGACATCGACCACAACGGCGGCACCGCCCTGCTCGGCGCGCTCGACGACTGGTCGGCCGAGACCGGCGGCCGGCGCGTGGGCGCCACGGTCGTACGCCGCCTGTCTGCTGCGGGTGCCCGTGAGCGCTACGAGTTCAACGTGCAGATGATGTCGGGGCGCGACGACCTCGACCTCGGCCTGACACCCGACGTCCCCGGCTCGCGCGGGCTGCTCCCCCTCGACCTCGACCGGGTCACGAAGGTGGTCGGCTTCCTCGACAACGACTTCACGACCGACTTCGCGGTGCGGGTGCTGACGAGCCGGCCCGCGTCAGGCTGACCGCTCGTCGGACTCCACGTCGAGCCGCGCCCGCAGCCGGTCCACCTCGTCCTCGAGCTCGAGGACGCGCGCGACACCGACGAGGTTGAGCCCGTCGGCGAGCAGGTCGCGGATCCGCTCGAGCCGGACGACGTCGTCGTCGCTGTAGAGCCGGGTGCCGCCGGCCGTGCGGTCGGGCGTCAGCAGCCCGCGCCGCTCGTACACACGGAGGTTCTGGATCTCCATGGAGACCATCGAGGCGGCCACGGAGATCGCGTAGACGCCGTCCTCGCTGCTGCCCACGGGCACCTCCTCAGCTCGAAAATTCTCGTCCGGACGACTTGATCTTGCCTCATCACGTGGGTATATAAAACCTGTAACCAGCAATACAGGTCGTGGACCTGCGGCACGCGGGTCCACCCGGCAGATCCAGGAGGAGACGATGTTGCTTCGAACCACCGACCCGTTCCGTGACCTCGACCGGCTCACCCAGCAGCTGCTGGGCACGACCAACCGTCCCGCGGTCATGCCGATGGACGCGTGGCGCGAGGGCGACCGCTTCGTGATCGAGTTCGACCTGCCCGGGGTCAACACCGACAGCATCGACCTCGACGTCGAGCGCAACGTCCTCACCGTGCGCGCCGAGCGGGTGGCCCGCAACGGCGACTGGGAGCCACTGGCCTCCGAGCGTCCGCGCGGCGCCTTCAGCCGTCAGCTGGTGCTGGGCGACAACCTCGACCTCGAGCGCATCGAGGCGGCGTACGCCGACGGAGTGCTGCGTCTGGTCGTCCCCGTCGCGGAGAAGGCCAAGCCCCGCAAGATCGAGATCTCGCAGTCCGGCTCGGGCCGCGGCGAGCACGCCGAGCTGACGGCCTGACCACCCTTCCCCGGGTCGCGGGTCCGCAGCCCTCGCGCAGTGAGCTGCGAGCCCGCGACCGATCCACGTCCTCCGGGGTCAGCTGCCGCCGGAGGACACCACGATGGGCACGACCACGGCTGCCATGATGGCGGTGTTCATCGCCGCGATGGCCTTGGCGATCGCGCCGCCGGCCTTGACGTCGCCGGCGACGGCCTCGATCCGCTCCTCGACCTGAGGCTTGGCGAGCTCACCCATCTCGTCGCCCAGCACCTTCGGCGCGACGCCGAGGCCGTGCAGGATCGCGAGCAGCGCGGCGTCCTGCGGCTCCGGGGTGGCTCCGTGCAGCACGGCTCGGAGCCGCTCGCGGACCGCGCGCTCGGGCTCCGGGTCGACGACGGGGTACTTCGCCGGCACCAGGCCGAGCGCGCGCTTCTCCTCGAGACCGACGACGCCGGACGTCACCATCGCGGCCGCGATCCGCTCCTCGACGGCCACCTTGGTGTCGAGCACCAGGGAGGAGAGGCGTTTGCCGTCACGCTTCTGGAGGCGTTCGAGCCCCGCGTCCAGCACCGGATGACCCGGCGGCGCAGGCACCACGACCGTCATGCGCGGGTCCTTGTCGTCGCTCAGGGCGATTCGCCCCGCTAGCACCAGGTCGGTGATGACGGCAGCGGTGAGGCCGTAGTGCCGCTTCGCCATGTCGATCTCGGGCTTGCCGTCGTCGCGGCGGACCAGGAGGAACAGCGACTCGGTGATCAGCATGCCGTCGAGGCTAGGCGGCCTCGGCACGTGAGGGATCCGTCTGCTGGTGGAGATCGAGCGACATCAACCGGGCCGCGAGGTCCACCGCGGGACCGAGGAGCAGGATCACCGCGAGCGTGCCGACACCCACGGTCGCGCCCAGCAGCCACCCGACCAGCGCTCCCCCGCCCTGCACCACGCTGTAGCTCCACTTGAACGGCACCGGCGGGTCCCACGCCAGTGCCGCCGCCTCGGCCGGACCGGCGCCGGTGTGGCTCCCGAGGTAGAGCGCGATGCCCAGCGCCAGCACGGGGAACGCCGCCGCCAGGAGGGCACCCCGCGCCCACAGGGCGTCCGGCGTCGCGACCAGGCCCAGCACGACCGACACCGTCACCCCGACCAGCACGACCTGCACCACCGTGCCGATGCCCGGGTAGACCTTGCGCAGCGCCGCCAGCGCCACCAGCACGACACCGACGACGAGGTTGACGACCCAGAAGTCCACGCCGCTGGTGATGGTCAGCCCGTTGACGAAGGTCGAGTAGCCGTCCGACCCGAGGTCGGCCGCCAGCAGCAGGGCGACGCCGACGCCGAGGACGACACATCCGACGAGGAGCATGGCCGTACGCCGGGCGCTGGGGATCACGGGCGACAGCATCCCACCGCCCCCTCGACGGCGGAGCAGCCGCTTCGCCGAGGGGCCGGCGGACGTTCACCTGGCGTCCACCCGCCGGTCCCTCGGGGGGCCACCCGGATGACCAGAGTCGGGCTGTCCGTCCGACCGACGATCTCCGGAGACTCCCCCCATGTCGCTTCGCCCGACCCCGAGCCCGACCCGCACGCTGCTGCCGATGGCAGGCCAGACCCACGGCAACCGCAGCGCCGTCACCTGTCACCTGCGTTGCGGCGACGCCTGCTCCGCACCGGTTCCCAACACCACCGAGACGTCGTACTTCCGCGACGTCGCGGCGAAGGTGCTGAGCCGTCGCTCGGTCGTCGGCACCGGCCTCACCGCCGCCGCGCTCACGGCGGTCCCGATGACCCGCGCGGCCGCCGCCCCCGCCGCGCCCGCCGGCCCCAAGCCCGGCAAGGGTGGGCACGGCAAGCCCGGCCACCTGCCGTTCACACCGATCGCGCCCGCCGCCACCATCGTCGACGACGTCACCGTCCCGGCCGGCTACCGCTGGGACCCGATCCTGCGGTGGGGCGACCCGATCATCCCGGGGGCGCCCGCCTTCGACGGCGCCCGCCAGACGCCCGAGGCGCAGGCCGGCCAGTTCGGCTACAACAACGACTACCTCGACATCATCGAGACCAACCGCGCCGGCACCGAGGCGCTGCTCATGTGCAACCACGAGTACACCAACGAGGGCATCATGTTCCCGCCCGGCACCGACCCGGCGACCGTGATCCGCACCGCCTGGGCCGCGCACGGCATGTCGGTCGTCGAGCTCCGGCGCCGCAAGCGCGGGGACGTGTGGACGTACGTCCCGGGCGCGCGCCTCAACCGCCGCATCACCCTCGACACCCCGTTCGCCATGGACGGCCCCGCCGCCGGGTCCGACCTGCTCAAGACGGCTGCCGACCCGACCGGACGCACCGTCCGCGGCACGATGAACAACTGCGCCGGCGGGACGACCCCCTGGGGCACCGTGCTGTCGGGCGAGGAGAACTTCAACCAGTACTTCCTCGCCACCGGCACCGACCCGATGGAGTCCCGCTACGGGCTCTCCGCGACGCAGGACTCGCGCAACTGGCGCTCGGTCGACCCGCGCTGGGACGCCACGACCGCGGACTACCGCAACGAGCCCAACCGCTTCGGCTGGGTCGTCGAGGTCGACCCGAGCGACCCGTCCTCCACCCCGGTGAAGCACACCGCGATGGGCCGTTTCAAGCACGAGGGGGCCAACGTGATCGTCAACCGCGACGGCCGCGTCGTGGCCTACATGGGAGACGACGAGCGCTTCGACTACGTCTACCGCTTCGTCTCCCGCGACACGATGCGTCCCGGCAACAGCCCGAAGGCCCGCCGCCACAACCTCACTCTGCTCAGCGAGGGCGACCTGTCGGTGGCGCGCTTCACCGGCGACGGCCTCGAGGACGGCGTCAGCGACGGCACCGGCGAGTGGATCCCGCTGACGCGGAACGGCCGGTCGGTGGTCCCGGGCTTCACGACCGAGGAGGTCCTGGTCTACACGCGCCTGGCCGCCGACGCCGTGCAGCCGACCAAGATGGACCGCCCCGAGGACGTCGAGCCCAACCTCCACAACGGCCGCATCTACGTCGCCTGCACCAACAACACCGACCGCGGCAAGGTCGGCAAGGAGGGCCCCACCGAGCCCAACCCGCGCCCGGCCAACAAGGACGGCCACGTGGTCGAGATGATCCCGACCCGCGGCGACCACACCGCCGACACGTTCGGGTGGAACCTCTTCCTCATCTGCGGCGACGCGGCCTCCGCCGGACGCTACTTCGGCGGCTGGACCGGTCCGGTGTCGCCGATCTCGTGCCCCGACAACGTCGCCTTCGACAGCGTGGGCAACCTGTGGGTCTCCACCGACGGCCAGCCGAGCGCGATCAAGCTGAGCGACGGGCTGTTCAAGGTGCCCGTCGAGGGTCCCGAGCGGGGCCACGTCCAGCAGTTCCTGGCCGTCCCGTCCGGCGCCGAGACCTGCGGGCCGGTCATCCACGACCGCGACGACTCGGTGTTCGTCGCCGTCCAGCACCCCGGCGAGGACGGCTCGTGGGCCGCCCCGCAGTCGCGCTTCCCCGACTACGTGCCGGCCGGGCAGGCTCCGGCCGCCGGGCAGTTCGCCGGCCCGCGCCCCACCGTCGTTCAGGTGACGCGCGCCTAGGCGGGCCCGGGTCGCCCTACGATCGACCCGTGCCGCGGCCCCTCACCACCACCGTCGGGGTCGCGGCCGGGTCGACGGCGCTCCTGGCCCTGACCGTCGCGCAGGGCTGGCTGGGCCCCGACGTCGGACGCGGCGCGAACTTCTGCGAGCGCGCGCACGACGGCGCGATCATGCAGCCGACCAACACGCTGTCCAACCTCGGGTTCGTCGTCGCCGGACTGCTGGTCGCGGCACACGCCCAGCGGCGCCGGCACGACCAGGCGCACGACCGGCAGGTGATGTCGACGACCGTCGCCACCTCCTACGCGTGCGTGGTCGTGCTCCTCGGGCCCGGCTCGGCCGCCATGCACGCCACCCAGAGCGCGTGGGGCGGGCACCTCGACATGCTGAGCATGTACCTCGTCGCCGGGTTCGCCGCGGCCTGGGCGTGGGTCCGCTGGACCCGGCGCGGCACCGCGGCGTTCGTGACGGCGTACGTCGCCTGCGTGGCGGCGTGCGAGGCGGTCGGGCTGTGGCCGGACCCGGTCCCCGTCGTCCACTACTCGGGCAACCTGGCCTTCGGCGTCCTGCTGGTCGTGGCGGTCGTGCTGGAGACGGCGCTGTGGCGCCGCGGCGAGACGAGCCGGGTCTTCCGCCACGGCGTCGTCGCGCTCGCCTCGATGCTCCTCGCCTTCGCCATCTGGCTGCTCAGCAACGCCGGCTGGTGCGATCCCGACTCGCTCCTCCAGGGCCATGCCGCCTGGCACCTGCTCTGCGCGGTCGCGGCGTACTGGCTCTACCGGCTCTACGCCTCCGAGCTGCGCGCGGTGGCCTCACCCGCCGGGGTGTGATCTCCGGATCCACCCCATCCGTCCTCCCCCACCGGCCCGAACGACCCGTGTCACACCAGCCGGGCCACGGTCCCGGCGGGCCGCCGGAGGCGCGGCGTCCTTGAACGCACAGCGAGACCCGAATGGAGTACGCATGTTCGGCAAGGCAGTAGTCACAGACATGATCAACCGGAGCGCGGAGAACGAGACCGATCGCCGCCTGTTCCTCAAGTCGGCCGGCGTCGCCGGTCTCGGCGTGATCGGCGCGGGTGCGCTCGGCACCACCACCGCCGCCCCGGCGCAGGCCGCGGCGATCAGCGACGGCGCGGTGCTCAACTTCGCGCTGAACCTGGAGTACCTCGAGGCGGAGTTCTACTCCTACGCCTTCTTCGGTCACGGGCTGGACAACAAGCTCACCACCGGCAAGGGCAACAAGGGCGGGGTCAAGGGCGGCAGGAAGGTCGACTTCAAGTCGAAGTCCATCTACAACTACGCCAAGGAGATCGCCTGGGACGAGCGCCACCACGTGAAGTTCCTCCGCGACGCCTTGGGCGGCGCGAAGGTGTCGCGTCCGGCGATCGACCTGCAGGGCAGCTTCACGGCCGCGGCCACGGCCGCCGGCCTGATCCAGGCGGGTCAGACCTTCGACCCGTTCGCCAACGAGGACAACTTCCTGCTCGCGGCCTTCCTCTTCGAGGACGTCGGCGTCACGGCCTACAAGGGCGCGGCCCCGCTCATCTCGAACAAGACCTACCTGGAGGCGGCGGCCGGCATCCTGGCTGTCGAGGCCTACCACGCCGGTCTCATCCGCTCGCAGCTCTGGGACCGAGGCATGCAGGACGCCGCGAGGGCGATCTCGAACGCCCGCGACAGCCTGGACGGCAAGAGCAACAAGGACCAGTCGATCGGCCGGGCGAACACCGCCAACATCCAGCCCACCGACGGCAACGGCATCGCCTTCAGCCGCTCGGCCGGCCAGGTGCTCAACGTGGTCTACCTCAACCCGAAGTCGGTCACCAAGGGCGGCTTCTTCCCCAAGGGCGTCAACGGCGCCATCAACAAGAGCGCGTGATCGTCGTGCCGGCGATCGAGCTGCTCGGCGTGCTCGTGCTCGGCCTCGTGGTCCTGCGCGCCGCGTGGCTGGCCACGCACCCGTCGGTGCACCACGCCGCGATGCGGCCAGCCCACTGGTCGGCCGAGGTCGATCGCGTGCTGGCCGGACACCACCCGAGGCACCGGGCCTGATCGCTCCTGGTGGCCCGGACGTCCCCGCGTCGTCCGGGCCACCCCGGAGCAGCAGAGAAGGAGACCACCATGTTCGGCATCGGACTCCCTGAGCTCGCCGTCATCGCCTTCTTCGGCGTGGTGCTGCTCGGACCCGACAAGCTCCCCGGGCTGGCCAGGCAGCTGGCCCACGGGATCAGGGCCGCCAAGCGGATGGGTGACTCCGTCCGCGACGACCTCCGCTCCTCGCTCGGCGACGACTGGGCCGACCTCGAGCTGCGTGACCTCCACCCGCGCGAGCTCATCCGCCGCCAGGTCGAGGAAGCGCTCGCCGAGCGCGACGAGCAGGACGAGGTCGACGACGAGACCGTCGAGGAGATCGTCGACGACATCCTCACCCCCGCATCACCCGATGAAAGGAAGACCGCATGACTTCCACCACGACGCCCCTCCTGATCGGAGGGCTGGGCGGCATGGAGCTGCTCATCATCCTGGCCGTCCTGGTCCTGCTCTTCGGAGCCTCCAAGCTCCCCGAGCTGGCGCGCGGCTCCGGACAGGCCCTGCGCATCTTCAAGTCCGAGACCAAGGGCCTGATGGACGACGACACGAAGGACACGAAGGACGAGGCCGACAAGGCCGAGCCGAAGCACGTGGCCGCCCCGGCCGTCCCGGCTGACGTGGCCGTCGACCCGATCGTCGTCGAGACGCCCCGCGAGCAGGACGCCTCGCGCGGCTGAGAGGACCAACGATGTCGATCGCCAGTGTCACCGACATGCTCCGTGTCGCACCCAGCCGTCCCGGCTCGACCGCCGGGCACATGTCGCTGGCCGGCCACCTCCGTGAGCTGCGCGCCCGGCTGATCCGGTCCGCGCTCGTGCTGGTGGTGGCGTTCGGCGTCTCGCTCCTCTTCTTCGACCCGCTCCTCGCACTCGTCCTGGGCCCCTACAACCAGGCTCGTGACCTGGTGGGGGCGGACACCACGACCTCGGCGTACGTCGCTGGGGCCACTGGGCCGCTGATGCTCCACCTCAAGCTCTGCGGGGTCGCTGCCCTCATGGCCGCCAGCCCCTACTGGCTGTGGCAGGCGTGGGCCTTCGTCGTCCCCGGGCTGCTCGAGCGCGAACGGCGGTGGTCGCGGGTCTTCGCACTCGTCGCCGGCCCGCTGTTCATCGGGGGCGTGGCCCTCGGCTACTACGTCCTGCCGAAGGGTCTGGGCGTGCTGATCGGCTTCACCCCCGACGGCCTCGAGAACCTGGTCGAGTTCGGCGACTACTTCTCCTTCTTCACCCGGATGCTGCTGGTGTTCGGCCTCGCCGTCGAGCTGCCGTTCTTCCTGGTGCTGCTCAACCTCGCCGGTGTCGTGACCGGCGCGCAGCTCGGTCGGCACCGCTCGATCATCCTGATGGCGACCGTGGTCTTCGCGGCAGTCGCGACGCCGTCCACCGACCCGTTCTCGATGCTCATGCTGGCCGTCCCGATGATGGTGCTCTTCCTCCTCGCGGAGGTCGTCACCCGCGCCATCGACCGTCGCCGCGCCAGCCGTGAGCTCGCCCAGGTGGGGATGGGGAGCTGACGTGTTCCAGACCCAGCGGTACGCCGCTCCCCCGACGCGTCGGCGGAGTCCCGATGCCGAGGTGACGCCCGCACGACGCGGGCGCATCTGGCCGCTCCTGGGCCCGGCGTTCGTGACCGCCGTGGCCTACGTCGACCCGGGCAACTTCGCGACCAACATCGCGGCCGGGTCGGGCTACGGATACCTGCTGGTGTGGGTGGTCGTGGTCAGCAACGTCATGGCGATGCTCATCCAGTACCTCTCCGCCAAGGCCGGCGTCGCGACCGGCCTCAGCCTCCCGGCGCTGTGCCGCGAGCACCTCCCGCGCCCGGTCGTGAAGGGGCTCTGGGGCCAGGCCGAGCTGGTCGCCATCGCCACCGACCTGGCCGAGGTCGTGGGTGGTGCGCTGGCACTCAAGCTGCTCTTCGACCTGCCCCTGCTGGTGGGCGGCACCATCACGGCCGTCGTCGCCTTCGCCCTGCTGGCGGTCAAGGGCGCTGGTCACCGGCAGTTCGAGACCGTGATCATCGGCCTGCTCGGGGTCATCCTCGTCGGGTTCGTCTACGACATCGCGATCAGCGGCGTCGACGCGATGGCGGTGCTCGACGGCACGCTCCCGCGCTTCGACGGGGTCGACAGCGTCGTGCTCGCCGCCGGCATGCTCGGCGCGACGGTCATGCCGCACGCCATCTACCTGCACAGCGCGCTGACCAGCGAGCGGCTGCACGCGCGCACCGACGCGGCGCGCCGCACGATCATGCGCGGACAGCGCATCGACGTCGTCACCGCGATGACCATCGCCGGGCTGATGAATCTCTCGCTGCTGCTCGTCGCCGCCTCCGCCCTGTCGGGCCGCGGCATCGACACCATCGAGGGGGCGTACGCCGGCCTCGGCGAGACGCTGGGCACCGGCGCCGCCCTGCTGTTCGCCCTCGGTCTCCTCGCGTCGGGGTTCGCCTCCAGCAGCGTGGGGACGCTGTCGGGCCAGGTGGTGATGGAGGGCTTCCTGCGCCGGCGGATCCCGCTGGTGGCGCGACGCCTGGTCACGCTGCTGCCGGCGGTCGTCGTCCTCGCCCTCGGCGTGGACCCCACGGCCGCGCTCGTCGCGTCGCAGGTGGTGCTGTCGTTCGGCATCCCGTTCGCGCTGGTGCCGCTGGTCTGGTTCACGGCGCGTCGCGACGTGATGGGGTCGCTGGTCAACCGGCGCGCGACGACGGTGGCGGGCGTTGCTGCTGCTGGGGCCATCATCGTCCTCAACGTGGTGCTGCTCCTGCAGCTCGCCGTGTGACGGTCCCGCGTCGCTCTACGCCTCCGAGCTGATCAGCACCTGGCGCGGCTCCTGGTCCCGGGGACGTCGCGCGACGACCGCGCCGACGAGCAGGCCGAGCAGCACGCCGGGCACCACCCATCGCCACCCCGTGAGCGAGAACCACGCCGCCTCGGGCTCGGCAGGAGCCGGCGCGGGCTCCGCGGCAGCGCTGGTGTCGGCGGGGATCGAGACCACTTCGGGAGCGGTGGAGTCGTCCACCACCTGGGTGAGCAGCGCCGCCAGCTCGTCCGGCTGGTCGACCTGGGCCCACCCGCCGGTGTCCTCGGCCGTGAAGGTCGTCATCACCCACGCCGTCCCGTCCGGGGCGACGTGGACGCGGTCGAAGCGCCACGGCATCACGTCGTGGACCATCCAGGTGAGGTTGTAGTCGTCACCGGCGCCGCCGGGAGCCAGGGGCTCGCCCCGGGTCTCGTCGGCGGGCAGCAGCCCCAGCAGGGCGTCGTACGCCGCGTCGTCGTAGTAGAGCGCGCCGGCAGACTGGCCGGGCTGGGTGATCAGCACGCTCGTGGGTCCACCGGCCTGCGACGCGGCCGGCAGCCCGACGGCAGCGGCGAGGGCGAGTACGGCGACGGCCAGGATCCTGCGCATGGCTCCTCCTCGGGACGGGTTGCCCGGGATACACCGCCGCGCCGGTCGGGGTTCCGTCAGTCGACGGACTCGGCGATCCGGGTCGCCTCGGTCAGGTCGAGGTCGCCCTCGAGCCGCAGGGTGAGGTCGCCGTCGAGCCACAGGAGCGTCGGGGCGGCCAGGCGGGACGGGAGGTCGCGCACCGTGCCGCCGTCGGGGACCACCGTGACCCGGTGCGCCGTCGGCAGCCAGAGCGCCTCCGTCCCGGAGACGAGGAGCCGCTCGGCCCGGTCGGCGGTCTTCCAGAAGATCGGCTCGACGTCGCCGCGCAGCTCGTCGAGCCGGATCGTGCCGTCCGCGGTCCTCCAGCTGAGCGACACCACCAGCCGGTCGTCCGAGACCTCCACGTGGTCCGGCGCACCCAGCGCGGAGGGCACGACAGGCGTGAAGCCGGCGAGCCGCGCCGCGCGCTCGAGGTCGGGCGAGCCGGCCGCCGCGGGAACCTCGGGAGCGTCGGTGACCGGGTCCCCCGACGTGACCGACACCCCGGGCAGGCCGAGCCACCCGCGGAGCTCCGCGCCCACCGGCGACGCCACGACCCCGACGCCGACCAGGCCCGCGACCACGCCGGCGAGCCAGCGCCGCCACCGCCGGCCCTGGCCGGACGGACGTGTCGTGGCGACCCGGTCCATCACGGCCCGTTGGAGGCCGTCCGGGACCGGCACGCGCAGGTCGGCGGCGAGCGCGGAGAGCCGCTCCTCCAGGGCGTCAGGCATGGTCCACCTCCTCGATCGTCGCTGCGAGGTCGTCGCGCAGCCGTGCCAGCCCCCTGCTGAGCCGGGACTTCACCGTGCCGCGTGGCACTCCGAGCACGACGGCCGTGGCCGCCTCGTCGAGGTCGAGCAGGTAGCGGCAGGTCACGACGTGGCCGAGCTTGTCGGGCAACCTCCCGACAGCCGCGAGCAGCCGCTCCCGGTCCTCCCGGTCGGCCACCTCCGCGGACGGGTCGAGCAGCTCGGTCAGCGGTGGGCCGGCGTCCCGCGCCTCGCGCCCGGCACGTCGTACGGCGGAGCGGTGGGCGTTGCGGGTCTCGTTGGCCACGATGCGCAGCAGCCAGGGCCGGAACGGCCGGTCCGAGCGGAACGACCCCAGCGAGCGGTACGCCTTCACCAGCGCCTCCTGCACCACGTCCTCCGCGTCGCTCCCCGCCCCCAGCAGGGCGGCCGTGCGCATCGCCACCGGGGCGTGCCGGCGCACGAGGACGGCGTACGCGTCGGTGTCCCCGGCGCGCACCCGGCCGACCAGGTCGGCGTCATCCGTGCCGTCGTCGGTGCTGATCGTCCCTCCCGTCGCCGGGCCTCTGGGTGGTCCCAGCACCGTGTCTACACCGCCGGAGCCGCCGGGGTTCCCCGGGAAGGCGAGGTGGATCAGGCGTTGCCGTCGACGTAGCGGCCGTCGGGCGTGACCGGGTTGTCCTCGTTGATCGCCTCGACGGCCTCGGTCAGCTCGACCTCGGCCAGCGGCGGACGGCGGTCGAGGTGGATGCCGGCGATCATGCAGCGCACGGACCCGCCGGCGAGCTCGATGGTCGGGATGTCGACCGCGACGATCTCGCACGTCTCCTCGATCGCCGCCACCTGCTCGGGCAGCAGCGACCGCCTCGCCCGGGCGGACATGGCCATCACGTAGCGGCGCTTGCCCGCCGGCGTACGTCCGCAGAGCTCCACCGCGTTGCCGGCGAACTCACGGATCTGGCCCTCGCTCAGCTCGATGATCGTGCGGCCGGTCACGGCGAGACGCTCGCGCACCTGCTCGCGACGCTGCTTGTCGGGGATCATGTCGAGGGCGATCATCGCGACGTCGGTGCCGATGCAGGCGATGACGTTGGTGTGGTAGACCGGCACGCCGTCGGAGTCGACGGCGTCGAAGGCCATCGGCTCGTAGTTGAAGTCGGTGCAGAAGCGCTCGAGCACCGCGACGTCGGCGCGGTGGCTGCGCGCGGTGTAGGCGACGCGCGAGACGTGGTCGAGGACCATCGCGCCGGTGCCCTCGAGGAAGATGCCGTCGGGCTCGAGGCCGGAGTAGTCGATGATCGCCTGCACGCGGTACTCCGACTTGAGCATCTCGAGCACGTCGGCGCGACGCTCGTGGCGGCGGTTCGAGGCGTACATCGGGTAGACGGCCACGGTGCCACCGGCGTGGGTGGAGACCCAGTTGTTCGGGAACACGCTGTCGGGGCGGGTGTGGTCGTCGTCGTCGAAGACGTGGACCCGTACGCCGACCGCGCGCAGGGCCTCGGCCAGCGCGTCCATCTCGGCCATCGCCTTGGCCGAGGTCGACTCCTCCGACTGCCCGGCCGGAGCCTCGGCCTGGAACGCGTTGTCGGCCGCGGTCGCCGGGTTGGGGACGAAGCTGGTCGCGCGGACGAGGATCACTGCGGAAGGGGCCTGGGCACTCACGGGAGGAATGTAGGGCACCCGTGCCCGGTCGTCAGAACCCGCGCGAGCCCCCGACGGCCGCCGCCATCAGGCCGGCCACCTCGGTCGGGTCGTGGCGGATCGCCGGTTCGTAGCAGGTCAGCTCGGTCTCGACCCATCCCGGCACGTCCGCCGCGCGCCACAGACCGCACGCCACGACGCCCCGCTCCTCGACGAAGGAGACGACCCGCTCGTTGACCTCGTCGGCCGTGCCGGGGGCGTAGGCGAGGAAGGTGCCGATGTGAGGCTCCTCCGGGAAGGTGCGGAACCCCTGCTCGCGTAGGGCCGCCGCGAGCTCGACGGCCCACGCGCGATAGTCGGCGAAGCGGCCGATGTGGGCGCGCAGGCCGATCAGCCCGCCCACCGCCGGAGCGGTCAGCGAGAAGAGGGTGCCGCCCATCCGCTGGCGCCACGAGCGCAGCTCCTCGGCGAGGTCATCCGGGCAGGAGACGAGCGCGCCGCTGGAGCCGCCGAGCCCCTTGTAGAGCGAGACGTACATCGAGTCGAACAGCGCGGCGACCTCGGCCAGGCTGCGGTCCCAGTAGGACACCGACTCCCAGATCCGGGCCCCGTCGGCGTGCAGGCGCACGTCACGCTCGCGGGCGGCTGCTGACAGCCCGACCAGGTCCTCCCACGGGGGCAGCAGGCAGCCGGCGTCGCGCAACGGCAGCTCGACCATCGCGGCACCGAGCCGACCGCCGATCCCGGCGAGGTCGTCAGCCGTGGCGGTGCGCCGGCCGGTCGTGAGCCACTCGAGCTCGAGGCCGAGCACCCGCCGCGGCCCGTCCTGCTCGTGGTGGACGAGGTGCGACAGGTCGGGCAGCGCGACCCGGCGCGAGCCGGCGCGGTCGCACCAGGCCCGCAGCGTCGCCTGCTGGGCCATCACGCCGCTGGGGAACATCACCGCCGCCGGCTTGCCGAGCAGCTCGGCGACCTCGGCCTCCAGCTGCGCAACGGCGCCTCGCTCGCCGTAGCGGTCCCACGCGAGGTCGTGCGCCTCGGCGTGGTCGGCGAGCTCGCGCAGCATCGCCGCCGGCGTCGACGGTGGTCGGTGGAAGATCCAGTCGGCCGACGCCGACGCCGCCCGGAAGCGGTCGTGGAGGTCGCTCATGCCGAGCTCACGCAGCCGTCAGGGGGTCGTCCGTCAGGCGTGGCGCTTGAACCAGTAGGTCGTCTCCACGCCGGGGATGACCTGCACCAGCTCCCAGCCGTTGACGCCGAGGGTGGAGAGGAGGTCCTCCCAGGACTCGGTGCCCTCCACGAGCGCCTCGGGGTCGGCGTTGTAGCCGCCGACCTCCACGTTGCCCTGGTCGTCGACAGTGATCTCGAGGTGTGCCCAAGAAGCCATGCCGCGATCCTGCCATGCCCCCGCTCAGCGGCCGAGCGGCCACTCCGCCATCACGTGGCACCGGTCGGTCTCCCACCACGCCAGCTGCAGCCGGTCGAGCACGACGTCGACGGGTACGACGTCCGCGAGCAGCGCCGCTGTCGAGGTGAGGTCGACGTCGTCGGACGCCGCGTCGACCGTGAGGTGCGGCTGCACGTCGGTGCCGAACTCACCGCCGTACGGCGGCCACGCCGGGAAGGCGGCCACCAGCCGGGCCGTCAGGTCGCGCAGCGCGTCGTCAGGGTCGGGGACGAGGTGGATGATCCCGTTGGGGAACTGGCCGAGGCGCTCGAGGCGCACCCGCACCGGCGGCGTCGCGCGCGCGATCCGCGTGACGGTCTCGAGGTCCGTCGCGCTGGGCGCCGGCGCAAAGGGACCGAGGGCCGTGACGTGCGCGTGGCCGAAGCGCGGGTCGGAAGAGACGAACCCCGCGTCGTAGTGCGCGGTCCGCTTCCGCACCCACCCCTCCAGCGCCGGCACCGGGAGCTGCAGGACGGAGTGGCCGGTCACGCAGGCAAGACTGGCAGGCCGCGCCGGGGCGGGCGTCGCCAGGTGTGGTCTCCCGTGGGACGCGAGGGACCGCGGACCGTTCATGTACCGAGAACTCCAGCAGGAGGGTCCTGGTCAGGGCAGCACGCCGGCCGCGGTGAGCAGGTCGGGCCCGGAGAGCCGGCGTCCGGTTGCCAGGCACCGTTCCATCGCCGCCGGCTCGAGGTGCGGCCGGATCAGCCGGTCGCGGACCAGGCCGGGGTGGATGAAGCTGGCGGTGTCGTGCAGCAGCTGGTCCTCGACCGCACCGACCAGCTCGGCCGCCCGCTCCCAGTGGTCGGCGTACGCCGCCGCCACGGCCAGCACGAGCACGCAGTCGGCCGTGCTGTCGCGGCCCTCGGCCAGAGCCCGGTCTCGGGCGCGGCGCAGCTGCTCGACGTACGGCTGGCGGGTGGCAACGTCGGTCAGCGCTTCCCAGTACATCGTCAGCCAGTTGCCGTGCAGGGCGGTGATGGCGAGGTCGTTGAGCTGGTCGCTCATCAGGCGGGCGAGGCGTGTGCTGTCGCGGTCGGCGAGGGCGACGACGCTCCCCGCCCATCGAGACAGGTACAGCGAGTAGTCGCACTCGCCGTCACGGTGTGTCAGCGCGTCGGACTCGGCTCGCAGGAAGTCGGTGCCCGAGTCGAGGGTGCGAGCGACCATGCGATAGCCGCGAGCGAGCCGCTCGAGCTTGTCCTCCCCGGCCGCCGACGCCGCTGCCGCTGCTTCGTCGAGTCGCGCCACAGTACGAGCCGGGTCGGCCAGGTGGGTGACCGCACTGTAGATCGCAGCGATGCAGGCGGCGCCCGGATCGTCGACCTGCCGCGCGGCGACGGTGGCGCTGTGAGCAGCGGTACGCATCACCGTCGGCGCGCTGGCACCCAGCCCGACGTCAGCGGTGAGGATCTCGGTCCACAGCCGGTCGCGGGGCTCGAGGTCGCACGCCGCCAAGGTCTCGACCCACTGCTCGCCGTCGGCGTAGGTGACTGTGTTGCGCCACAGCGTGCTGAGTCCGATCGCGATGTCGACCGCGTCGTCGTAGTGGCCCCCGGAGATGCTCGCGTGGAAGGCGAGCCGGACGTTGTCGATGTCGTCCCGGCTCGCCGCGGCCAGCAGCGCGGAGAGCCAGGCGTCGACGCGTGACCGCAGCCTGGTGCGACGCACCACGTGCTGCCGCAGCAGCTCGACCGCGTGCGCGGTCGCGCCTGACTGGTCGAGTCGCTGCGCGACGTACAGCCGCACGCTCTCCAACAGCCGGTAACGCCCGCGCGAGGGCTCGAAGGAGACCAGGCTCTTGGCCACCAGGTCGCCCAGCGGCGCGGTGACAGAGACCGGCGCCTGCTCCGCGACGGCTGCGGCGGCTGGCAGGTCGAAGCTGGCGGGGAACACACCGAGCCGGTCGAGGAGCTGTCGGCTCGGTTCGTCCAGCAACCGGTAGCTCCAGTCGATGGTCGCGGCCAGCGCGGAGTGCCGGTCGCCGGCCTTCGGGCGGCCGCCGACGAGCAGCGTCAGCCGGTCGTCGAGCCGGTCGAGCAGCTGGGGAAGCGGTAGGTGCCGCAGCTGGGCCGCGGCCAGCTCGATCGCGAGCGGCAGACCGTCGAGTCGCTCGCAGAGCTCGGCGACCCCCGCATCGTCCTCAGCCGGCGCGTCCCCGCCGACCGCTGCCCGCGCCCGGATCGCGAACAACCGGGATGACGATCCGCCCAAGGAGCCAAGCCGTTGCTCGACCTCACCATCCACCCGCAACGGCTCCCGGCTGGTTGCCAGCACGCGTACGGCAGGGGCGTGGTCGAGCAGCGCGTCCACGAGGGCGGCGCTGACGTCGAGCAGGTGCTCGCAGTTGTCCAACACGAGCAGCACGCGACGCCGCGCAGTCGAGGCGGCCAAGGCCTCGAGACCTCGGGTCCCTGCGCCTTCGATGCCGAGCGCCTCTGCCACGGTGAGCACCGCGGTGGCGTGGTCACGAGCCGAGGCGAGCTCGGCGAGCACCACCTCGACGTCGGCCGAGACGGTCTCGACCTGCCGCGCGACGACCAGCGCCAAGGTCGACTTGCCCGCCCCATCCGGCCCGGTGATCGTCACGATCCGGCTTGCGTCGACCGCGGCCGCCACCGTCGCGAGCTCGACCTCCCGACCGACGAGCGACGACCGGGCGGCCGGGATCCGTCGCGTACCCCGTCCCGACCGCCCGACCGGGAGCGCCTCGGCGGTGCGTCGCACCTCGCGGGCCTCGTCGCTCGGCTCGACTGCCAGCTCGCGGCGCAGCAGTTCCTCCATCCGGTCCAGAGCGGCCAGCGCCGCAGTCCGGCGTCCGGCGTCGATGTGGGAGCGCGCGAGAGCCAGGTGCGCGCCCTCGTCGAGGGGGTCGGCCGCCACCAGCTCCTCGAGCATTCCGGCGCGGGCCAGCAGACCCAGCCATTCAGCCTGCAGCCGGTCGCGGGGCTCGGCGGTCCAAGGCGCGTACAGGTCGTCCGGCAGGAGCGCGCCGCTGTAGAGGGCTGCGGCGGCGCGAGCGGAGTCGGCGTCGGTCACCCGGGCCACCGCCTCCTCGAAGGCTGCGACGTCGGTGTGCAGCTCGAGTCCCGGGAACAGGGCCAACGCACGGCCATCGGTGGCGAGAGCGTCGTGCGAACCGAGCGCGGCGCGCGCGAAGTGGGTGGCCTTGTGCAGGCGCGGGGCCGCATCCTCCAGCAGGAGGTCCGGCCACAACGCGTCGACGACCTGCTCGCGCAGCATCCGGGCACCCGATTGCAGGGCCAGCAGCTTGACCAAGGACGCCGCGGCGCTGCGGTGCCACGCTGAGTCGGTGACCGTCACCCCGGCGACGGTCACCTCGAAACGCCCGAGCAGCCTGATCTCGACCGTCACCTAGCGCTCCCGCCGTGTCGTGTCCCGGTCAGGTTAGCGCGACAACCGGGTCGTGTGCGTCGATCGCATCGCGGAACCGACCAGCGTCGCCGACGAGGGCGACCTGAGCCGTGGTGAGGCGGAGCTCACTCGTCGGCCGATCCGGACGTCCGACGGCAGACCACGACGCCATGAAGCGCGACAACTAGGCTGCCGGTGCCATGAACGAGACGCCGCACATCACCCCGCCGTCCCCCGAGATCGCCGCCCTCGCAAGCGAGCGCCTCACCGGCCTGGCGACGCCGCTGGGCGCCCTCGGCCGGGTCGGGGAGGTCGGCGTCTGGCTGTCGGCAGCGCAGGGTGTCGTGCCGCCGCGGCCGCTCACCGACGTACGCCTGGTGGTGCTGGCGGGCGACCACGGCGTCGCAGCGCACGGCGTCTCGGCGTACCCCCCGGCCATCACCGAGGCCATGGTGCGCACCCTCGTCGCGGGTCGCGCCGGCGTGAGCGCACTGGCGCGTGAGCACGGCGTCGCCGTGACGGTGGTCGACGTGGCGGTCGACGCCGACCTCGACGACCTTCCGTCCGACGTCATCTCCCGCAAGGTGCGGCGGGGCTCTGGAGCCATCCACCTCGCCGACGCCCTCACCCACGAGGAGACCGAGCGCTCCCTCGCCCTGGGCGCCGAGCTGGCCGGGGAGCTGGTCGACGACGGAGCCCAGCTGCTGTTGACCGGCGACCTCGGCATCGGCAACACCACCGTCGCGGCCGCGCTCGTCGCTGCGTCGCTCGGCCTGCCGGCCGACGAGGTGACCGGTCGCGGCACCGGCATCGACGACACCGGCTGGACCCGCAAGCGCGACGTCGTGGCACAGGCCCTCGCCCGCGCGGACGGCCGCACCTCCGACCCGGTCGAGCTGCTCGCGGCACTCGGCAGCGCGGACCTCGCGGCGACTGTCGGGTTCCTCGTCGAGTCCTCGAGCCGCGGCGTGCCGGTCCTGCTGGACGGCCTGATGTCGGTCGCGTGTGCGGTCGTGGCCGAGGCCCGCGCACCGGGTGCGGCCGCGTGGTGGCTCGCCGGCCACCGCTCGACCGAGCCCGCCCAGGCCCACGCGCTCAAGTCCCTCGGCCTCGAGCCTCTCCTGGATCTCGGCATGCGGCTGGGCGAGGGATCGGGCGCCGTCGCCGCCTTGCCGGTCCTGCGGTCCGGGATCGCCGTGCTCCGCGACGTGGCGCTGCTGTCGGAGATCCTGCCTTCGTGACCGTCCGCGACGCGTGGCTGCTCGCCACCGGCACGCTCACTGCCGTCCGCGTCCCGCCGCCGAGCCGGGTCGACCGCCGGGTCGCCGGTCTCGCGATGGTCCTCGCGCCGCTGGCGGTCCTGCCGCTGGGGCTGGCCGCGGCGGTCGTGGTGCTGGTCGCCGGATGGGTGGGGCTGCCGCCCGTCGCGACCGCATACGTCGTGCTGCTGGTGCTGGCCCTCGGCACCCGCGCCTTCCACTGGGACGGCCTGGCCGACACCGCCGACGGCCTGACCGCCTCCTACTCCCCCGCACGCTCGCTCGAGGTGATGCGCACCGGCCCGGTGGGACCCGCGGGCGTGGTCGCGGTGGTGCTCGTCGCCGGGTTGCAGGCCGCCGGGCTGACGGCGGTCGTGCGCCACGACCACGGCTGGTGGGTGGTCGGGATCCTGGTCTGCGCCTCCCGGGCCGCGCTGGCGCTCGCCTGCGTGCGCGGTGTGCCCGCCGCCCGTGCCGACGGCCTCGGGGTGACACACGTCGGGTCGGTCCCGGTCGTCGCCGCCGTGGCCACGCTGCTGGTGACCGGGGTCGTCGTCGCGCTCGCGGGCCTCGGCCTGGGGTCGGCCTGGTCGACGGCGCTCGGGCTGGTCGCGATGGTGGCCGTGGTGCTCACGCTGCTGCTGCGGTGCGTACGACGCCTCGGCGGGATCACGGGCGACGTGCTCGGCGCGGCCGTGGAGGTCGCCCTCGCCGTGCTCGTGCTCGCTGCCGCGACCGCGTAGTCGCTGCCGGCTCAGTCACCCGAGCCCGGCTCCGCCATCCTCCGGTGCATCGCCGCCTTGAGCTTGTCCGGCATGGCCTTGCCGGCTGCCTCCTGCACCTTGGTCTTGAAGCCGCCGCCGACCACGCGGTCCTTGCCGGCCATCAGCGCCTCGAAGCCCTGCTCGGCGACCTGCGCCGGGTCGTCCTTCTTCGACGTGCCGACCTTCGTGTCGTCCGCCATGTCGGCCCGCTCGAAGAAGTCCGTCTCGGTCGGTCCGGGCATGAGCGAGGTGAGGGTGACGGCCGTGTCCTTGAGCTCGTTCTGCAGCGCCTCGGTGAAGGACTGCAGGAACGACTTCGACGCGTTGTAGACGGCCTGGAAGGAGCCCGGCATGGTCGAGGCGATCGACGAGGTCACCAGCACTCGGCCCTGGTCGATCGCCACCATGTCGCGCAGCACCAGCTTGGCCAGGCGCACCGTCGAGGTGATGTTGAGGTCGATGATCGAGAGCTCGTCGGCGAGGTCGGTGTCGACGAACGCGCCGCCCTGGCCGTGCCCCGCGTTGAGCGCGATGGCGGCGAGCGGGCGGCCGTCTGCGCGGATCCGCGCGTAGAGGTCGGCAACACCCTGCTCGTCGCGCAGGTCGACCTGCACGTGGTCGACCTGGCCGCTGCTCTCGGCGCGGAGCACCGCCGCGGCGACGGCGATCTCGTCGTCCTCGGCGGCGACGATGAGGTCGAAGTGGTGGTTGACGAACTGCCGGGCGAGCTCGAGGCCGATGCCGCTCGAGGCACCCGTCACGACCGCGAGCGGGCGGCCTGCCTCGTTCGGGCTCCCGGTGGTGGCGGGCGTGGTCGTCGTATCGGAGGTCATGCCGGTCCCGTACCCATGGCTGCGCGTCCGATTCCCCGCCGACTCTGACAGGATGCGCGCCATGCGGATCCTGGTCACCGGCGGAGTGCGGTCGGGCAAGTCCACCCACGCCGAGGACCTCATCGGCGGCGCCCCCGCGACGTACGTCGCCACCGGCACGCCGCCCGACCGCGAGCAGGACCCCGATTGGGCCGCCCGGATCGACGCCCACCGCGACCGCCGCCCCGACGCCTGGGGCACCCTCGAGACGCAGGACCTCGCCGGCGTGATCGCCGGCGCCCGCGACCCGCTGCTCGTCGACTGCCTCGGCACCTGGCTCACCGCGATCATCGACGCGGACGACGCCTGGGAGAAGGACTCCGACGCCGTCCACGAGCTCGTCCTCGCCCGCACCGACGAGGTGGTCGACGCGCTCAACCGCTGCGAGCACGACGTCGTGCTGGTGACGAACGAGGTGGGTCTGGGCATCGTGCCCGAGCACCGCTCCGGCCGGCTCTTCCGCGACCTGCTCGGCGTCGTCAACCAGCGCGTCGCCGCGGCCTGCGACGAGGTGCACCTCGTGGTCGCCGGCCGGGTGCTGCGGCTCTGACCCGGCTCGTCGGTCGGCGCCCGCCGCTCAGGCGGGGTCGGTGAACGACACCGGCTTGCCGGTGGCCTCGGCGTACGCGATCTCCCGGCTCGTCGACTCACCGACGTAGCCTCCCGGGTTGACGACCAGCACTCGGTCGGCGAGGTCGATCTTCCGCAGGTGCAGCGCGTCGAGCGCGGTCTTCTGCTCGTGAGTGATCTCCCCCGCCCCGCGGTCGTCGGTGCGCGCGAAGACGCCCGGCGCGACGACGATGGCACCGGCGAAGGTCAGGTCACGGTTCGCCTCGGCCATCTCCTCCGCGAAACGCGTGGAGCCGCAGATGCAGACGATCTCGGGTCGCTCGGGCACGGACCGGAGTCTAGGCAGCCGGGAGTCATCCGGCCCGGCACTCGGTCGCGCCGACACATCCCGACAACCGCGCGAGGGCGGCGCGGGAGTCGTCCAGCGCCTGCCGCTGCTCCGGCGTCCGGTCGTCCGCCGGCACGGCCATGACGTTGTCGAGCTGGTACGGGTCGACGGCGCCGTCGTACAGCTCCTCCTCGCCCGATCCCCACCGGACGTACTGCCAGCGCTGGCTCACGACCCCGCGCCATCCACCAGCGAGCAGCGCGGCACGCCGCTCCTCCGGTCGTGCCGGCTCCGCGACCAACCGATCGGGCACATCCCCGACCGCGCCTCTCTGGATCAGGAAGAAACGCCGCCATGCCTCGGTCGGTGCGCCCTTCGCCAGCGGCAGCACGGACTCGCCGTCGTGGACCCACGGCAGCTCGATCCCCGCCATGTCCGCGAAGGTCGGCGCGACGTCGACGTTGCCGGTGACGTCACGGACGATCGTGCCGGGCGCGATGCCGGGGCCGCGGATCCCCATCGGCACGCGGATGTCCGTCAGGTACGGGAGGTTCTTGCCGATCGGCAGCCGGTGGTGGCCCATGTGGTACCCGTTGTCGCTGCTGAACACGAGGTAGGTGTTGTCGAGCTGCCCGGTACGTCGCAGCGCCGACACCACCTCACCGACGTACCGGTCGAGGCTCGCGAGCGAGAACAGCTGTCGTCGGAAGATGCGGTCGATCCGGTCCTCGTGGGTGGCGGAGAGCCGATCCAGCCGCCGGATGCGGCGCGGCTTGTCCGCGACGTCCGCCTCGTCGAAGTCGGGTGTCCTCGGCAGCGCCTGGCGGGCGATCCGGGCCGCGAGGACCGGGTCCCCCTTCTCACGTGGTGAGGCGGGCTCGGGCATGTGGGGGCCGTAGGAGGCGAACACCAGGGCCAGTCCGCTCCCGTCCTCGTTCTTCTCGATCTTGCGCAGGGCGCGCCGGGCGAGCAGGTCGCCGAGGTAGTCGCGCGGCCCTCGCTTGCGGAGGATGCGGCCGTTGCGGTTCAGGAGGTAGTCCACCCCGTAGTACTGGCCCTCGATCGGGACGGCCCAGTCCGACCAACCCGGCGGCACGAACCGGCGCGGCACCGCGTTGCGCGGCGCCGACTCCACGAAGGGGTACTCGTTCAGGTACTTGCCCAGCAGTCCGGTCGTGTAGCCGGCCCGTCGGCGCAGCGCGACGGCGAAGGTCCGGTCCGACTCGTCGCCGACGTGGAACCCGTGGAAGCCGTCCGGGAACTCGTTGCCGCCGATGCCGGTGTTGTGCGCGTACTTGCCGGTCAGGATGGAGGCCCGCGACGGGCAGCACAGGCTGATGTTGGCGTAGTAGTTCGTGAACCGCGCTCCTCCGGCGAAGACGTACCGACGCGTGTTCGGCATGTGCCGCAGGTGGTAGGTCGCCATGTCGTCGGCCAGGAAGAAGATGACGTTCGGCTTCGCCGCGGCGGCAGACATGTCCGACATCGGGACTCCACGGCCGGCCGACGCGTCACCGGCACTCCCGCCGAGAGCTGCGACCAGTGCAGCCACGGCGAGCAGCACCACGAGCGGGCCGCTGGTACGAGCTCGACTGGCCATGGTGTCCTCCCGGGTCTCCCATTGGACGCGAGCAACGGGCACCGTTGTTGCCCGGTCCAGTCCACTGACCCAGTCGGGGCGTCGGCCCCGGGTCAGGCGCCGTCCTCGGTCAGGCTGGTGACCGGCAACCAGTCGGCTCCGAGGAGCTGGGCGAGGTCGGTGAGGCCGGTGGTGTCGCCGCCGACCGTGTCGGAGGCCGCGGCGATCCGTTCCACCATCACCTTGCCGACCTGCTCCTCGACGGTCCCTTCGGCGTACGCGACGTGCCACGGCGAGACCTGGTGGTCGCGGTGGGTGCGGCCGGTCACCTGCCGCCCGGCGATCCCCGAGAAGCGGGCCTGGTGGAACAACCCGACCCGGGGCTCCGTGCTCGCCGTGCGGCCGTCGGCGAGGGTCTCGCCGGCGTGCAGGCTGATCGAGGCGACCGTGGTGAAGACGCAGACCTTCGCCTGCCCGGTCTGGAACCGCAGCCGCTCCGTCTCCGGGTCGAACCGGTCACGGCCGTAGATCGTGGCGACCTCGATGCCGGAGTCACGCAGCCGGTCGGCGATCGGGTCCGCGGCGGTCGCGACGAACTCGACCGAGCACGCCACCTGTCGCTCGGCCTCGACCTGCTGGGCGATCCACGCGACTGTCGAGTCGACGCGGATGAGCCCGGCCTTCTGCCGGAAGCGCAGGAGCGCCGCCCGACCCTTGGCGACGTTGCGGCCCCGCCGTGCGATGTCCATCTCGCGGCAGAACTCCCCCCACTCCGCCTCGTACGCCGCTCGCTCCGCCGGCGTGAGCGTCACCGGCATGCCGGCGATCGGCACCGGTCCCCACGGTGCGGCACGGTGGAGCATCGCCGGCGGCCGCTCCTCGTCGAGCCAGCCGCGCACGAGCTTGAGGTCGGCAGCGCGCCGCGCCGGATCGGTGGTCCACGCCGCGCCGTAGCGGCCACGTTCCACCCCCACACCGTGACGCTCGAGCGCGTCCGCGAAGACCTCGCCGGGGTTCGTGGCGCTCGTCCACTCCTTCATCGACTCCCCCAGCACCTGCGCATAGGCCGGGGCGAGGTACGGCAGCTCGAGCGGCGTGTGCCCGGGCGTCGCGGTTGTCGCGATGACGAACGGCGCCCGGTCGTGCGACTTCCCGTGCCCGGAGATCCGCGCCCACAGCTTCCACCGCTTCGTCGTCGTACGACGCAGGGCATGCGCCTCGTCGGCGATGATCACGTCCCAGCTGTGGTCCTTGACCTTCTCGAGCCGGTCCCAGGTGATCACCACCCACTCCAGGCCGCCGTCCCCCAGCGCCGTGATCGTGCGGCACCAGTGGCCGATGGTGATCGCGGCCGGCCGGTCGGCCACGACCAGCACCCGGCGCGCCCCACGGAGGTCGCCCACCGCCGTCGCCCCGAGCACCGCGGAGATCGTCTTGCCCACGCCGGGCTCGTCGGCGAGCAGGAACAGCCGTCCCCCCGCCTCGGCGCGCGCCGCGATCGCATCGGCAGCCTCGAACTGGATCCGTCGGGGCTCGAGGTCGTCGGTCGGCTCGGGGACAGGCGTCGGATCGTCGGGATTGAGGGTGTTCTCGACGAACCGGCCGAGCGTGTGGGGGCCCGGGGAGTACGGCGCCAGGTGCGCGGGCAGGTCGCGCCCGACGTGGAGGTGGGTCCTGACGGCAGGGTGCCAGCCGGCGCCGTCGACCTGCGTCCCGTACGGGACGTCGAGCACCCACACCCGCTCCCCCGGCCCAGCCACCGGCAGCGGCCGCTGCTGCTTCCGCTGGCCACTCCGGCGCGGGGACGCGCCGCGTCGGGCACTGGATCGACGACGGCTGGCCACCCCCGGACGCTATCCGGGTCTCCACCACGAACGGCGTCGGCTCGCCTGCACCAGCGGTGAACAGGACACATTTTCGGGCCGCAGAAGGTGTCTCACTCACCGCTCGGGCGCGTGTCGGCGTGCGACGCGCTGGCGGGCGGTGGCTGGGCCACATTCCGCATGCCCGGAATGTGGGTGGACCACCGCTCCGGTCGTCGCGCAATTGATGGTTGGCCACGGCACGATGCGCACCCGCGAGGAGGACCTGGCGGCCGTGGGCCGACACGGCCTGTCGCAGTGGCTCAGGCCACCAGCACGAACGACCCCAGCGCCACGAGCCACGACGCGAACGACCCGAGCAGGAAGTACTCGGTCATCTCGTGCACCGTCTGCTGCTCGTGGCGCGAGGACAGCTCGGGGAAGCGGAGCAGGCCCTTGGCCGCGACGACCACGCTGGCCGCGGTCACCTGGCCGCCGAGCGCGAGGGCGAGGATGAAGACCCGCTCGAGCGGGCCCAGCAGCCGGCCGCCCTTGAGCTGGGTCGGCGGCATCCCGCCGTCGGCCCGCGGGTTGATGGTGCCGGTCGCCTTGAGCACCAGGCGGACCAGCACGTTGCCGGTGGAGAGCTGGATGGCGAAGGCCCCGAGGAGCAGCAGGAATCGGTCGGCCGAGACGGAGCCCAGGTCGGCGATCGCCAGCGACTCCAGCCACCGCGCGAGCGGACCGGCGGCGGCGGGTGCCAGCCCCGACACGGCGATCGCCCCCACCAGTGAGGCGAGGAAGACGCCGAGCGGCAGGCGCGCGGCCTTCGGACCGGGGTGGCCGAAGCCCCAGGTGACGGTCAGTCCCCATGCGAGCACGACGACCACGATGACGAGGAGCGCCGCGACGTCGCGCCCCGACGTCAGCCCGGCGAGGAGTCCGACGCACAGCGCCACCAGCGCCCCCACGCACTCGGGCAGGTAGCGCGTGCGGCGCACCGAGTGGGTCAGGTCGGTGACGGCGAAGCCGATCAGCAGGATCCCGAGCCAGCTCATCGATCTCCTTCCTCGGTGCTGACCCCGCGACCCGGGGTCGCGAGCAGGTCGTGGGCGGCGACGATCGCCGCCAGTCCGTCGGCGCGCACCCGCTGCGACACCGCGGACGCGCTGATCCCCAACGCCTCGGCGACGTCGCGCTGGGTCACGTGGGACAGCAGACCACGCAGCACCGACACCGAGCGCTCCGACAGGCCGGTGACCCGCTCGTCGCGCAGCACCAGCCCGGCGTTGACCAGCCCGGGGTCCGGCCCGCCCACTGCCCCGTCCGCGACGACGTACGCCGTGCGCAGCCAGCGCTGCCCGGAGCTCGACCCGGCGGCGGCCGCGGCCTCGATCCCGGCGCGCGCGGCCCACCAGCCCGGGCCGTCCTCGATGCCCGCCTCGTCGTCGAGCACGGTGGTCGCGCCCCAGCCGATCCCGTGCCGGATGTCGTACGTCGGCAGCAGCCGCACCCGGACCAGCAGCGTGGCCTGCACGGCCTCGGCGACCGTCGCGAAGGCACCCTGGTACTCGTCGCCGGCGGTGATCCACATCGGCCGCAGCGGGCGGAGCAGGTCGTTCACCTCCGCGAGGGCCGCGTCGAGGTGCTGGTGCAGGACGGTGCGGTCCTGCGATGATCGGGACCCGACCAGGTCCCCGATCAGGGTGGCGACGGCGGTCTCGGTCATCGTCCGATGATGAAGTTCATTGCTTCATTTGTCCACTGATGAAGCAAAACGCTTCATTCCCAGAACACTCGCTCGACGACCCCGTGCGCGCGTCGGGTGGTGCGGAGGTAGTCGTTGACCATCTGGTCCGACGCCCCCTGGGGATAGCCCAGCACCTGGGCGACCGCCGCCCGCTCGCGGGCGTCGCGGGGCAGCTGGTCGGAGGGCCGGCCACGCACGAGCGTCACCGCGTTGCGCACCCGGCTCACCAGCCGCCACGCCTCGGCCAGGGTCTCGGCGTCGTCGGCGGAGATCAGGTCCGCGTCGGCCGCCGCCTGCAGCGCGGGCAGCGTCTGGGGAGTGCGCAGCGCCTCCACCGTGCCGGCGTGCCGCATCTGCAGCAGCTGCACCGTCCACTCGACGTCGGCCAGCCCGCCGCGCCCGAGCTTGAGGTGGGTGTGCCGGTCGGCGCCGCGCGGCAGCCGCTCGTCGTCGACCCGCGCCTTGATCCGGCGCACCTCCACCACCGCCGAGTCCGGGATCCCGTCGGCCGGGAAGCGCAGCGGGTCGATGAGCTCGGTGAAGCGGGCACGCAGGTCGGGGTCGCCCGCCACGGCGTCGGCGCGCAGCAGCGCCTGGAACTCCCACACGTGCGACCACTTCGCGTAGTAGGCGGCGTAGGACTCGACCGTGCGCACCATCGGACCGTTCTTGCCCTCGGGACGCAGGTCGGCGTCGACCTCCAGCGGCGGATCGCTCGCGGGCAGCGACAGCAGGCGCCGCACCTCCGCGACCACGGCGGTGGCGTACGACGACGCCGCCTGCGCCTCGACGCCGTCGGCGGGCTCGTGCACGAACATCACGTCGGCGTCGCTGCCGTAGGACAGCTCGAAGCCGCCGTAGCGCCCCATCGCGATCACCGCGATCCGGCTGGCGGGGGCGTCGAGCCCGCGCTGCCGGCGCACGGACTCGGTCGCGATGTCGAGCGTGGCCTGCAGGGTCGCGTCGGTGAGCCGGCTCAGCCCCTGTCCGACCAGGGCCACGTCGGTGCCCGCCACGAGGTCGCCGCACGCGATCCGCAACAGCTCGCGACGGCGTACGGCGCGCACCGCCGCGACGGCGGCCTCCGGTGTCTCGGCCCGCTCGACCAGGGCCTGCATCTCCGCCAGCGCGGCCTCGGCGCTCAGCGGGACGAGGGACTCCCCCAGCATCTTCACGCCCTGCGGCTCGCGCTCGAGGAGGTCTGTGGCGTAGCGCGAGGTGCCGAGCACGACGGCGAGCCGCTGGGCGACCTGTCCCTCGTCGCGCAGCATCGTGAGGTACCACGGGCTGCGACCCAGGCTCTCGCTGATCCGGCGGAAGCCGAACAGCCCGGCGTCCGGGTCGGGCGAGTCGGCGAACCACTCCAGCAGCACCGGCAGCAGGGTCCGCTGGATGTCGGAGGTGCGGGAGACCCCGCTCGTCAGCGCCTCGAGGTGGCGCAGCGCCGCCCGCGGGTCGGCGTAGCCCAGCGCGGACAGCCGGGCCTCGGCGGCCTCCAGCGACAGGCGCGCCTCGGGACCGGGCAGCTTGGCGACCGCACCGAGCAGCGGGCGGTAGAAGAGCTTCTCGTGGAGCCGGCGCACCTCGCGCCGGTGGTGGCGCCACTGCCGCTCGAGCTGGGTGGCCGGCTCGGAGAAGATGCCCACCGACCGGCCCAGCCGGCGCAGGGACGCCTCGTCGTCGGGCAGGACGTGGGTACGCCGCAGCTGGTGCAGCTGGATGCGGTGCTCGAGGGTGCGGAGGAACGTGTAGGCCTCGTGGAGCTTCTCGGCGTCCTCACGGCCGACGTAGCCGCCCTCGCTGAGGCGGGCCAGTGCGCTCAGCGTCGCGCCCTCGCGCAGCGACGGGTCGGACCGGCCGTGGACGAGCTGGAGGAGCTGCACCGCGAACTCGACGTCGCGCAGCCCACCCGAGCCGAGCTTGATCTGCCGCTCCGCCACGTGGGCGGGGATGTGGTCGACCACCCGACGCCGCATCGCCTGCACGTCGGCGACGAACCCGTCACGCCCGGCGGCGCTCCACACCATCGGCGCGACCATCTCGCAGTAGCGGCGGCCGAGCTCGACGTCGCCGGCGACGGGGCGCGCCTTGAGCAGCGCCTGGAACTCCCAGGTCTTCGCCCACTTCTCGTAGTAGCCCTGGTGGCTCGCGAGAGTCCGGACGAGCGGCCCCTGGCTCCCCTCCGGCCGCAGGTTGGCGTCGACCGGCCAGATCGTGCCCTCGCGGGTGTGGTCGGAGCAGATGCGCATCAGGTGCGAGGCCAGCTGCGTCGCCGCCCGCAGGGCGACGCCGTCGTCCGACCCCGTGTCCACCGGCTCGTGGACGAAGACGACGTCGACGTCGGAGATGTAGTTGAGCTCGTGACCGCCACACTTGCCCATCGCGATGATCGCGAGGCGCACGCTGTGGGCCGGCTCGCCGACCCGGGCACGCGCGACGGCGAGCGCGGCCTCGAGCGTCGCGGCTGCGAGGTCGGAGATCTCCGCGGCGGCGTCGTCGAGCCCGACGTGATGGGCGAGGTCGCGCGAGGCCAGCCGCAGCAGGTGGCGGCGGTACTCCACCCGCAGCGCGTCGACCGCCTCCTTGTCCGGCAGCGATGCCACGGGCTCGGCGGCGTGCGGGTCGGCCCCGACGACGCCGAGCATCGCCTCGCGCAGGGCGTAGGCCGGGGTGCGGGTGCTGCCGAGCGTCGGGTCGGTCAGCTCGCGCCACTGCTCGGGATGGCGGGAGAGGTGGTGGGCGAGCGCCGCGCTGGCGCCGAGCACGCTGCACAGCCGCATCGCCGTGCCCTCGTCGTCGGCGACCTCGGCGAGCATCTCGCGACCGGAGCCCTGGGCGTGCTCCTCGAGGGCGTCGGCGAGGCGCAGCAGCCCGTCGAGCGCGGCGTCGGGGTCGGCCGACGCGGCGAGCTCGTCGACCAGCGGCGGGCCCGCGACGCCGAGGCGCTCGATACCGTCGGCGGCGGCGGCACCGTCGACGAAGCCCTTGCGGACGTAGGTCCCGGCGGAGGTCATCGCAGAACCGCTGGGCTCAGATGACCGGCAGCATCCGGTCGCGCTCGTAGGCGGAGACCTGGGTGCGGTACTCCTCCCACTCGGCGCGCTTGTTGCGCAGGAAGAAGTCGAAGACGTGCTCGCCGAGGGTCTCGGCGAGCAGCTCGGAGTCCTCGGCGATGCCGATGGCGTCCCAGAGGCTGCGCGGCAGGGGCGAGATGCCGAGCGCCTTGCGCTCGCGCTCGGTGAGCGACCAGACGTCGTCCTCGGCCTCGCGCGGCAGCTCGTAGCCCTCCTCGATGCCCTTCATGCCGGCGCCGAGGACGACGGCGAAGGCGAGGTAGGGGTTGCAGGCCGGGTCGATCGTGCGCAGCTCGATGCGGGTCGACTGGCCCTTGTTGGGCTTGTACATCGGGACGCGGACCATCGCGGAGCGGTTGTTGTGGCCCCAGCAGACACCGGACGGGGCCTCGCCGCCGCCGAGGAGCCGCTTGTAGGAGTTGACCCACTGGTTGGTGACGACGCTGATCTCGCTGGCGTGGCGCAGGATCCCGGCGATGAACTGCCGCCCGGTCCTGGAGAGCTGGTACTGCGCGCCGGCCTCGAAGAAGGCGTTGCGATCGCCCTCGAAGAGCGACACGTGGGTGTGCATGCCGGAGCCGGGGTGCGTCGTGAACGGCTTGGGCATGAAGGACGCCCAGATGCCGTGCCCCAGCGCCACCTCGCGGACCACGGTGCGGAAGGTCATGATGTTGTCGGCGGTGGTGAGCGCGTCGGCGTAGCGCAGGTCGATCTCCTGCTGGCCGGGGCCGCCCTCGTGGTGGCTGAACTCCACCGAGATGCCCATCGCCTCGAGCATCGTGATCGCGTCGCGGCGGAAGTCGGCGCCGCGCGACTGCGCGGTGTGGTCGAAGAACCCGCTGCGGTCCACCGGCACCGGCTCGTCGCCCTTCCCGGGCACGTCCTTGAACAGGTAGAACTCGATCTCGGGGTGGGTGTAGAAGGTGAAGCCCTTGTCGGCGGCGGCGCTGAGCGTGCGCTTCAGCACGTGGCGCGGGTCGGCGTAGGACGGGCTCCCGTCGGGCATCACGATGTCGCAGAACATGCGCGCCGTGGCCGGGCCGCCGTCCTCGCCGGTGCGCCAGGGCAGGATCTGGAACGTCGACGCGTCGGGGTGGGCGAGCATGTCGGACTCGTAGACCCGGGCGAAGCCCTCGATGGCGGAGCCGTCGAAGCCGATGCCCTCCTCGAAGGCGTTCTCGAGCTCGGCCGGGGCCACGCTCACGCTCTTGAGGAAGCCCAGCACGTCGGTGAACCACAGTCGCACGAACCGGACGTCACGCTCCTCGAGCGCCCGGAGCACGAAGTCCTCTTGCTTGCCCATGGCACCACCCTAGGGGTCGCCGCGACCAGCACGGCGACCCCCGCCGCAGGGTGGGCAACGGCGTCCGGGAGCGGGATGCTCAGCGGCAGATGTTCACGTCCTGCGAGCCCAGCACGCCGTCCCACACCTGGCGCATCGGCGGCAACCAGCTCTGGGTCGTCGGGACGAAGGCGATGCTGCCGTCGACCATCTTCTTCACCCCGCGCACGCGCACCTTCTCCACGACGAGCGGCAGGGTGACCGTGCGGCTGCGCACGCCCTCCCAGCAGGCCGACGCCTTCTTCTTGGTCACGGCCTCCTCGAGGGTGACGGTGTCGCCGACCCCCTCGCCGTTGTAGCGCCACGCCACCGTGGTGACGTAGCCGGTGTGGCCCTCCCAGGGTGCACGCACCGTGGCCGACATGCCCCAGGTGCGGCGGGTCGGGACGCGGAAGGTGACGGTGCCGTCTCTGACCTCCTTGGCCTGCGACTCCCAGACGTGGACGACGTCGGCGTCGAGCGTGCTGCGGGCGTTGACGAGCTGCACCTCGCAGCCCTCGCAGTCGTCGACCGTGAAGGTCAGGGTGGTGCGCGCGGTGGCGCGCTGGTCGTCGGGCTGGGCCTGGGCGGGCGCGGACGCCAGCGAGCCGGCCAGGAGGGCGGCGCCCGCGAGCGCGGTGGTGCGAGCCAGGACGGTGGTGCGGTGGGTCATCTCGGTCTCCCCGTGAGGTGGTGTGTCGCTGACTGGACGCACCTGCTCCCCCGAAGGTTGCACTGGATCCCGTCCGACCTGGCTGACCCGTCAGTCCTCGCCTAGCGTGTTGCGCTCGAGCTCGGCGAGGGTGGGCCGGCCGCGGTTGCAGAAGACCTCGAGGTCGACGGAGTTGCGCCCGTCGCTGAAGACCGCGTCGACGTCGTCGTCCGGCCCCTTCTCCCAGCTCACGATGCGCCAGCCGGCGGCCTTGTCGGGGCGTACGCCGACGCCGTACGCCCACGTGTCGCGGCACTCGACGAGGAAGGCTCCCCACTCCCCCGAGATCTCGTCGGACACGACCGGGCCGTCGGGCTCGGGCACCGAGGCCGACGGGACCGACACGTCGCGGGCCACCTCGTTGCCGACCGGGCCGCGGTCGCGGATGGTGGCGCCCACGGTCGAGACGGCGAAGACGCCGACGAGCACGGCGACGACGGTGGTGGCGGCCCACAGGCCCACGAGCAGCGTCCGACGTCTCACGGGACCATCGTGCCGAACCGCACGTCAGCGGGAGGTGAGGCGGCGGTTAAGGCAGTGCTAAGGCTCGCTCTCGGCGCGGACCGGAGCGGTTGCGGGCGGTACGGTCACCGCGTGGCCGAGGTGCTGATCATCGAGGACGACGACCGGATCCGGCCGTTGCTGGTGCGCGGCCTGCGCGACTGCGGGCACACCGTGACCTCCGCGCCCACCGGGATGGCCGGCCTCCAGCTCGCCGTCGACTCCGGTCCCGACCTGGTCGTGCTCGACCTGGGTCTGCCCGACGTCGACGGCACCCAGGTGCTCACCATGCTGCGCGCGGTCAGCCAGGTGCCGGTGATCATCGCCAGCGCCCGCGCCGACGACCCGTCGCTGGTGGGGGCGCTCGACGCCGGTGCCGACGACTACGTCGTCAAGCCGTTCACCAGCGCGCAGCTCGACGCCCGCATCCGCGCGGTGCTGCGCCGGGTCGACGCCGGCCGCCAGCGGCCGTCGACGATCACGGTCGGCGGCCTCTCCCTCGACCTCGCCGGCCGGCGCGTGCACCTCGACGGCGCCGAGGTCGACCTCACCCCGCGCGAGTTCGACCTGCTCGCCCACCTCGCCGAGCGACCGGGCGAGGTGGTGACCAAGCGCGACCTGCTCGTCGAGGTGTGGCGCCAGCCGTGGGGCGGCTCGGACAAGACGGTCGACGTGCACCTGTCGTGGCTGCGGCGCAAGCTCGGCGAGACGGCCGCCGCTCCGCGCTACCTGACCACGGTGCGTGGCGTCGGCGTACGCCTGGCAGCGCCCGCTCCGGAGACCGGACAGGACGACTGAGGTGCGCCGCAGCCTCCTGGTGACCGCGGCCGCGGCCATCTCGATGGTCCTGCTGGCGATGCTCGTGCCGATGGCGATCCTGGTGCGCAGCTATGCGCTGGAGGACCGGCTGGCGCGAGCGGCCCTGGAGGTGCAGGCCGTCGAGACGGTGGTCGCGCGCTACGACGACAAGGGCTCGGTCGGTCAGTACGTCGAGCGGCTGAACGGCGAGGACAGCCACACGCAGGTCACGGTGCTCTACCCCGACGGCATCGGGGTCGGCCCGGACCCGGACGAGGACTGGCGCGTCCTCGACGCCCGCAACACCGGGCGCGCCCGCGTCGACGACGTGGACGGTGGCTCGCAGATCCTCGTGCCCGTCTCCCGCGGCGGCAACTCGGCCCTCCCGTCGCAGACGCCGGTCATCCGGATGCTCGTCGAGGAGCCGGGGCTCGACTCGGTGGTGGGCGCGGCCTGGGCGATCCTCGCGCTGCTCGCCCTGGCGCTGCTCGCCGGTTCGCTGGTGGTCGTCGACCGCCTTGGCCGGTCGTTCGTGCTGCCGATCCGCCGGCTCGCCGAGCACACGCAGACGCTCGGGCGCCCGGGCGCGGTCACGCCGGCGGCGGCGGTCGAGGGACCACCCGAGGTGCAGGAGCTCGCCGGCGCCGTCGACCGCCTCACCGGGCGCATCCAGCTGCTGCTCGCCCGCGAGCGCGAGAGCGTCGCCGACCTGTCCCACCGCCTGCGGACGCCCGTCACCGCGCTGCGGCTGCGCGTCGAGACCGTCGACGACCCCGTCCTGCGCGAGCGCCTGGGCGGCGACCTCGACGCGCTGCAGGCCACCGTCGACGAGATCGTCCGCGAGGCCCGCCGCTCCGAGCGCGAGGGACTCGACCCACGCACCGACGCGGTCGCGGTCATCGCCGAGCGCGTCCGCCACTGGGAGGCGCTGGCCGAGGACCAGGGCCGCGCCTACGAGCTCCACCTCGCGCCGTCGGGGCCGCTGCTGCGGGCCAGCCGGGCCGACCTGGAGGCGATGGTCGACGTCCTGCTCGACAACGTCTTCTCCCACACGCCCGACGACGCCGCCGTCCGCATCACGCTCCACGCCGGCGACGACCTGGTCGAGCTCGTCGTGGAGGACGCCGGTCCCGGGCTGCCCGTCGGCCTCGACGCGACGGGCCGCGGCGAGAGCGGGTCGGGGTCGACCGGGCTCGGCCTCTCCATCGCCGCCCGCACCGCCGAGGACTCCGGCGGCGCGATCACCACGGGCGCCTCGGACATGGGAGGAGCCCGGGTCGCCGTCACCTTGCGGACGGACTGACCCGGGCTCCTCACTGCTGGGAGGCCCCAGCGGGCTCAGCGCACGGTCACCTTCAGCGAGCAGGACGACCCGCCGGCCGGCGTCACCGTGAGCCTGAAGGTGTCCTTGCCCCGGGTGTTCGTGCGGAAGGTGTCGAGGTCGAGCTCGCCCTCGTCGTCGGCCTTGAGCGTGCGCGACACCGCGACCTTGCCGTTGTGGCGGACGGCGACGCGCCACTCGCTGAACGCGCGGGCGTTCTCGATGTCGGCGTCGACGTCGTACCCGCCGCGCTCGCGGTCGACGTTGAGCTCGAACGTCGCACCGGCGCAGGTGCCGCGCCGCTCGACGTCGGCGCTCGCGGGGCCGGCGACGAGGACCGTGCTGCCGGCCGCGGCGGTGGCGACGAGGGTGGTGGCGATGAGCGTCTTCTTCATGGGTGTCTCCTCTGGGTGGGTCGGGGTCGGTGGTCGATCAGGAGCCGAGCGTGGCGGTGCAGGGCTCGCCGTTGGCCGGGGTGAAGGTGACGGAGTACGTCGCGTCGCCGGGGTTGCCGTCGCTGTAGGCGTCGACGTCGATCTCGCCGTCCTCGTCGGTGGTGCGGGTGCCGGTGAGCAGGGAGGTGTCGTCGCGGGTCAGCTCGACCTGCCACTCCTCGCCGGGCCCGGCCGACTGCAGCTCGGCGCTCACCTCGGTGCCGCCGTCCTCCGCCTCGGCGCCGAGCTCCCAGGTCGCGCCGCCGCACGTGCCGCGCTCGCTGGTCTGCTCCTCGACGGCGTTGCCGACGGCCCACCAGGACCCGAGCCCGACCAGGACCGCGGCGGCCGCGGCGCCTCCGATGACAGCCTTCTTCTTCTGCACGCTTCCTCCTCCGTCGTCCGACGCCCGGTGCGGCGTCGTACGAGGAGGTTCGCCCGGGCGCGGCTAACCGCGCTCCAGCCGATCGCTAAGGGCAGGCAAAGGCCCCGGGGGGCGCTCGCTCGTGTCGGTTTCCCCGCTCGAGCGGGGAAACTGACTCCTGGAGGCCTTTGCAAACCCCACCAAGTGTCAGAACACCCCTACAAGTAGGGGTGGCCCGGCACAGGTACCGCTCAGGAGGCCGGCACGTCCCGGTCGATCTCCGCCAGCCAGGCGGTGCCCTTGGCGTCGCTGGGCATCCGCCAGTCGCCACGGGGGCTCATCGTGCCGCTGGGGCTGACCTTGGGACCGTTGGGCAGCGCGGAGCGCTTGAACTGGTTGGCGAAGAACCGCTTGACGAAGACCACCAGCCAGGTCCGGACCTCCTCGAGCGAGTACGCCACTCGCGCGTCCTCGGGGAAGCCGGGCGGCCACTCGCCGGACTCGAGGTCCTTCCACGCGTGCCAGGCCAGGAACGCGATCTTGCGCGGCCGGAACCCGTGGCGCACCACGAGCGCGAGGGTGAAGTCCTGCAGGTTGTAGGGGCCCACCGTGTCCTGCGTGGCCTGCGGCTTCTTCCCCTCCTCGACGGGGATCAGCTCGGGGGTGATCTCGAGCTCGAGGATCTCCCCGAGCAGCTGGCCCACCGCCTCGTCGAACTCACCGTGGCTGATCACCCAGCGGATCAGGTGCTGCACGAGCGTCTTCGGGACGCCGGCGTTGACCGTGTAGTGCGACATCTGGTCGCCCACGCCGTAGGTGCACCACCCGAGTGCGAGCTCGGAGAGGTCTCCGGTGCCGACGACGATGCCGCCGCGCTGGTTGGCGAGCCGGAAGAGGTAGTCGTAGCGCAGCCCCGCCTGCACGTTCTCGAAGGTGACGTCGTAGACCTTCTCGCCGCGGCCGTAGGGGTGGCCGAGGTCCTTCAGCATCTGCTCGGCCGCCGGTCGGATGTCGAGCTCCTCGAAGGTCACGCCGAGCGCCTGCGAGAGCCGAGTGGCGTACGACTTGGTCGTCTCCCCCGTCGCGAAGCCGGGCATCGTGAAGGCCAGGACGTCGCTGCGCGGGCGGCCGAGCCGGTCCATCGCCTTGCAGGCGACGATCAGCGCGTGCGTCGAGTCCAGGCCGCCGCTCACGCCGATCACGGCCTTGGGCGACCCGATGGCGTTGAGCCGCTGCTCGAGGCCGGAGACCTGGATGTTGTAGGCCTCGTAGCAGTCGAGGGCCAGCCGTTCGGGGTCGTCGGGCACGAACGGGTAGCGGTCCACCTTGCGCAGCAACCCGATGTCACCGGCCGGCGGCTCGAGCTCCCACTCGACGGTGCGGAAGCGGTTGGTGCGCTCGTGGTGGGTGCGGCGGTTGTCGTCGAAGGTCACCTGCCGCATCCGCTCCTGCCGGACCAGGTCGAGGTCGACGTCGACGACCGTGCGCCGCGCACCGTCGGGGAAGCGCTCGCTCTCCCCCAGCAGCGAGCCGCACTCGTAGACCATCGTCTGGCCGTCCCAGCTGAGGTCGGTGGTCGACTCACCCTGCCCGGCGGCGGCATAGACGTACGCCGCTGCGCACCGCGCGCTCGCGCTGCGCACCAGCAGCCGCCGGTCCTCCGCGCGGGCGATCGTGATCGGCGAGCCGCTCAGGTTGGCGAGCACCGTCGCGCCCGCCAGCGCGGCCTCGGCGCTCGGCGGCACCGGCACCCACATGTCCTCGCAGACCTCGACGTGCAGGTCGAGACCGGGGACGTCGAGGCAGCGGAAGATCAGGTCGGGGCCGAAACGCACGTCCTGGCCGGCGACGTTGATCCACTCGAGCTCCCGGTCGTCGCCCGGCGCGAACCACCGACGCTCGTAGAACTCGCGGTAGTTGGGCAGGTACGACTTCGGCGCCACGCCGAGGATCGCGCCCCGGTGGACGACCACGGCCGCGTTGAAGACCCGGTTGCCGTGCACCACCGGCGCGCCGATGACCAGCATCGTCATCAGGTCGGCGCTGGCCGCGACGATCTCGGCGATCGCCTCCTCGACCGTGGCGAGCAGCGTGTCCTGCAGGAACAGGTCGTCCACCGAGTAGCCGGTCAGGCACAGCTCGGGGAACACCGCGACCGCGACGGACTCGTCGTGGCAGGCCTCCGCCTGCTCGATGACGGCCGCGGCGTTGGCGACGGGATCCGCGAGGTGCACCGGCAGCGTGACGGCCGCGATGCGCGCGAAGCCCTGGGCGTAGGCCGAGTAGAAGTCCACGCCGCCACTCTAGAGAAGATCTTGATGCTCGCTGGGTAGCAGGGGCGCCGTCCGCCGGACCACAATGCCGAGGGCTTCGGGGGCCGGTCCTGTGCCCCGCCGAGGGAGGGCAGAGCGATCGCCGGCAGTCATGCGCGCAGGCCCCGCCGCGCCCGTCGGACGGCAGCCCTCGTCGTGCTGCTCCTGGCGGGGGCCGTGCTGGCGTGGCGCCAGCTCGACCTGCCCGACAGGCTCTCGCCCCCGCTGGCCGGCGATCCCGAGGAGTCGTGCACCCGGACCACCCTGCAGGTGAGCGTGGCCCCCCAGCTCGCCGACGTCCTCGAGAGGTCCCTCGACCAGATCGGCGACGACTCGTGCACGCGGTTCGTCACCCAGTCGAGGGGCGAGCGTGCCGTCGCCGACGCCGTGTTCTACGGCGGCGCAGTGCCCGACCTGTGGATCCCCGACGGCGACTGGAGCCTGGACAAGCTGCCCGTGGAGGTCGTCTCGAGGTCCCTCGCCAGCACCCCCGTCGTCCTCGTCGGCGGGGCCGGCGCCCGCCGGCCGGACTCGTGGAGCGACGCCCTCGACAGTGGCTCTGTCGCGATGCCCGACCCGCTCAACGACAGCGTCGGCACGCTCGCCATGCTCGCACCCCGGCAGGAGGCGGAGCTGGGCGGCGACGACGTGCAGGCCGCCCGCTCCTTCCTCGTCCCGACGGCGCAGACCTACGGCGAGGTCGCCTCCGACGGCGGCGAGATGGACTTGTCGACGCAGACCCTGACGGCCACCTCGACCCGGCTCGTGGCCACCACGGAGCAGGACCTCCTCGCCGCCGGTCCCGCCGCCGGTGCCGGCCGCGTCGTGGTGCCACGGTCCGGTGCGGCACTCATCCGGTTCCCGCTGGCGGTCCGCGACGACGCTTCGCCGGCCGCCCGCGAGCTGGCCGAGCAGGTGGCCGAGTGGTTCGGCTCCGACGAAGGAGTGGGCGCCGTCGTCGACGCCGGTCTGCGGCCAGGTGACGGCAGCGACCCGGTGGACGTCGGCCTCGGGCGGCTGCGCTACCTCCCCTCCCCGATCGGCGCCGACGTCGATGACTACCGCTTCACCTGGCAGGTGATGAGCGTGCCCTCGAGCGTGCTCGCCGTTCTCGACGTGTCGGGCTCGATGGACTTCACCGCCGGGTCGGGGTGCCGCATCGACGTGGCCACGAGCGCTGCCGAGGTGGCCCTCGACCTCTTCCCCGGCCACGCGCGTGTGGGGCTGTGGGCGTTCTCGATCGACCAGGGCGGCCCGGGCCAGGACTGGCGGGTCATCGAGCCCGTACGCCGCCTCGACGCGGTCGCCGGCACGTCCCAACGCGACCGGCTGCGCGCCCGGACCGACGACATGGGGACGCTCACCACCGGCGGGACCGGGCTCTACGACACCGCGCTCGCCGCCTACCGGCAGGCACTGCGGATCTACGACCCGGCCTACGCCAACTCGGTCATCCTCCTGACGGACGGTGCCAACGACGACCCCGGCTCCATCTCCGGCAACGACCTGCTGCGACGGCTGCGGGCGCTGCGCGACCCGCAGCGGCCGGTGCGGATCATCGGCATCGCCATCAGCGACGACGCCGACCTCCCCGCCCTGCGCCGGATCGCCGAGGCGACCGGCGGGCGGGCGCACCGCGCCGACGCACCCGACGACATCCTGCGTGTCTTCGCCCAGGAGATCGCCAACCGGTGAGCCGCCCCCCTGGGCCCGGATCGGCGACCAAAACTCACTGGACTACCCGGAGCCGAGCGGGTCAGGCTCCCGCCATGGCCCTCGACATCAGCCCCTGCGTCACCGACGACGACCTCGAGGCGTGGCGCCGGGTGCGGGTCGCGGTGATCCCCTACGAGCGCACCCAGTCGGTCGCCGAGCTCAGGGCCGACGCGACACCCGAGCGCCTGCTCGTCGTCGCACGCGAGGACGGCGTGGTCGTGGGCTCCGGGATGGCCACCCGCTCGGAGATCGGCAAGGC
Source organism: Nocardioides sp. Soil_C_8 (assembly GCF_057656315.1). Taxonomy (NCBI): domain Bacteria; kingdom Bacillati; phylum Actinomycetota; class Actinomycetes; order Propionibacteriales; family Nocardioidaceae; genus Nocardioides; species Nocardioides sp. Soil_C_8. The sequence goes on along the minus strand of NZ_JBDGKQ010000003.1, from coordinate 52,358 downwards.
CGGCACCGTGATCCCGCGCGTGCTGCCCGAGCACCGCCGACGCGGCCACGGCACCGCCCTGCTCGAGCGCCTCGTCGACCACGTGGCGGGCCTCGGCCACCCGACGGTGCGCGCGGGCGCCGACGACGACGGCTCGATGGCCTTCGCCCGCCGGTTCGGCTTCGAGGAGGTCAACCGCGAGGTCGAGCAGACCTACCGCATCACGGGTGCGGTCGAGGTCACGCCGACACCCGACGGCATCGAGGTCGTCACCGCGCAGGCGCGACCCGGGCTGTGGGAGGCGGCGTACGAGCGCTTCGGGCTGGAGGCGCTCGCCGACTTCGCCGTCGACTCCCCACTCGAGGTCACCCCTGAGGGGTGGACGCGCTCGTGGCTGGGCGACCCGATGTTCCTCGCCCTCCACGACGGCGAGGTCGTCGGTTGTGCGGGCTTGGGCCTCGACCCCGACCAACCGACCCGCGCGGAGAACGGCCTGACCGCCGTACGGCGTGACTGGCGCGGCCGCGGGCTCGCCGTGCACCTCAAGCTGGTCACCCTGGCCTGGGCCGCCGACCACGGCATCGAGGAGGTCTACACCTGGACGCAGGACGGCAACGCCGCGATGCGCGCCCTCAACACCCGGCTCGGCTACGACACGACGATGGTCGGCATCCAGCTGGCCCGGCCGCTCGCCGGCCTCCTCGGCCACTGACGCGCGGCGGACCGTTGCCCGATGGCGCCGCTCGCCGTAGCGTCGCCCGCGTGCGCCACAGCCTCCGCACCACCCGCCTGTCCCTGTCAGCCCTCCTCGCCACCGGCGCGCTCGCCGGCAGCCTGCTGACCGGGCCACCGCCGTCGGTCGCGGCCGCTGACATCGCAGGGCACCAGGAGGCGCGCGCCCCGCAGCTGCGGGTCCGCACGGTCGCCGGCAAGCTCCAGCACCCGTGGGACGTCCAGCAGGCGACCGGCGGCCGGCTCGTCGTCTCCGAGCGCGACCGCGCCCGCCTCAGCGTCGTGCGCAAGGGCAAGCGCCGTACCCTCGCCGACCTCTCGAAGCTGGTGTGGGTCTCCGGCGAGACCGGCCTGATGTCCCTCGCGGTGGACGCCGGCGCGCGGACGCTCTGGGCGTGCCACGGCAGCGCGAAGGGCGGCAACCACGTGCAGGTCAGTCGCTGGCGCGTCGACCGGAGGTGGACGAAGCTCAGCCGTCACCGCACGATCCTGACCGGCCTCCCCTCGACGTCGGGGCGCCACGGCGGGTGCCGGCTGCTCCTCGACCGCGACAGCGACGCCCTCTTCGTCGGCACGGGTGACGCCGCTGTCGGGACCAACCCGCGCAACCTCGACTCCCTCGGCGGCAAGACGCTGCGCGTCCACCGCGACACCGGCGCACCGATGCCGGGCAACCCGTACGCCGACGCGAGCAGCGCGCGGCGCTTCGTGTGGACCTACGGCCACCGCAACGTGCAGGGCCTCGCCCAGCGTGCCGACGGGTCGGTCTGGTCGGTCGAGCACGGCAGCCACCGCGACGACGAGGTCAACCTCCTCGTCCCCGGTGGCGACTACGGCTGGAACCCGGTCCCGGGCTACGACGAGTCGGTCCCGATGACCGACCAGTCGCTGCCGGGCGTGCAGCAGGAGGCGGCCTGGTCCTCCGGCGAGCCGACGATCGCCACCTCGGGTGCGGCATGGGTGCGCGGCTCGCAGTGGGGCGCGCTCGAGGGCACGCTGGCCGTCGCCGCGCTGAAGGGCTCCGAGGTGCTGTTCCTGCGCTTCGACCCGGCCGGCAGGCTCACCTCCGTCACCCGCCCGGCCCGGCTCCAGCGGCTCGGCCGGCTGCGGTCGATCACCTCGGCCCGCGACGGAGACCTGCTCGTCACCACGGACAACGGCGCGCGCGACCGCGTCGTACGGGTGTCACCGCGCTGAGCGTGACCGTCGCCACAGCGCCGTACCCGTGGGTCGGCACTAGCCTGACGAGTGGTCCGTGGACTCCATCAGGGAGCCGCGAGATGACGAGGAGTGAGCATGTCTGAAGAGACCGCCCCCTACGGTTCCGGCCCGGCTGGCGCACAGCCGGCCGCCCCCGTGAAGCGGGTCCGCACCCATCACCTGCGGGAGATGAAGGAACGCGGCGAGAAGATCACGATGCTGACGGCGTACGACATGTACACCGCCGCCACCTTCGACGAGGCGGGCATCGACCTGCTGCTGGTCGGCGACTCGGCGAGCAACAACGTCTTCGGCAACGAGACCTCCCTCCCGGTCACGGTCGACGAGCTCCTCCCCCTCACCCGCGCGGTCGCGCGGTCCGCCAAGCGGGCGCTCGTCGTCGGCGACCTGCCGTTCGGCAGCTACCAGGCCTCGCCCGAGCAGGGCTACCTCACCGCGGCCCGCTTCATGAAGGAGGCCGGCGCGCACGCCGTGAAGCTCGAGGGCGGCGCCGAGATGGTCCCCGTCATCGAGAAGTGCACCCGGGGCGGCATCCCCGTCATGGCCCACATCGGCTTCACCCCGCAGTCCGAGCACACCCTCGGCGGCTACCGCGTCCAGGGCCGCGGCGACGCGAGCGACCGCGTCGTCGCCGACGCGCGCGCCGTTCAGGAGGCGGGTGCGTTCGCCGTCGTGATGGAGATGGTCCCCGGCGACGTCGCCGAGCAGATCAGCAAGGAGCTCACCATCCCGACGATCGGCATCGGCGCCGGCGCGGGGTGCGACGGGCAGGTCCTCGTGTGGCAGGACGCCTTCGGCCTCCGCACCGGCCGGATGGCGCGCTTCGTCAAGCAGTACGCCGACGTGCACGGCGTGCTGCTCGAGGCGGCCAGGGCGTACGCCGATGACGTCCGCGGCGGCACCTTCCCCGGCGCCGAGCACACCTTCTGACCGCCGGTCCGGGCGGGAGGCCGGTGACAACCTCCCGTCCGGCGCGGGAAGATCGAGGCATCCGACGACGCGAGGAGCCTTCCGTGAGCGAGACCCCGGCCGAGAAGACGGCAGCCACCACGTCCACCGCGAGGAAGAGCCCCGCGAAGAAGTCGACAGCCAAGAAGACGACCGCCACCGGGGCTACCGCGAACAAGACCGGAACCGCCCGGAAGACCGCGGCCAAGAAGACGGCCACGAAGGCCGCTGCGAAGAAGTCGACCGCCAAGAAGGCGACGGCGAAGAAGTCGACCGCCAAGAAGGCACCGACCAGGAAGGCGACCGGCGCCACGACGACGAGCGCGGCACCGACCAGGACGACCACGACCGACAAGCCGGTGGCCGCTGCGGCCCGCCGCTCGCACGCCCAGCGCGCCGCCGAGGTCGGGGGCCAGGCGGTCGCGACGGCGGCGACGGTCCAGAAGGTCGCGCGGGACACCGCGGAGCGGGTGGCGGCGGAGACGGCGGCTCGCGTGAGCAAGCAGTACGAGGTGGCGATCGCCGAGCTCACCAAGACCCTCGACAAGAACACGAAGCGCGCGCTGAAGAGCGTGCGTGCCGCCGCCGACGTCGCTCAGGCGGCCAACCCCGTCAAGGGCAAGAAGAACAAGAAGAAGTGATCAGCTGTCCGGCGTGCCGTCGGTGACGCCGTCACCCGAGCCCGGGCCGTCGTCGTTCCACTTGGGGTCGTTGTCCCACTCCTCGTTGCGCTCCTCGACCTTCTCGAGCGCGCGCGAGGCCTCCTCGGCCGAGGCGTAGGGACCGAGGCGGTCGGCGTTCCGGCAGCCGTCCCTGCCCTCGACGGTGTGGTGCGTCAGGCAGAACCAGTATTCGTTCTCGCTCATTCTTCGAAACTACACTCGCGCCCGTGCCTGTCGTATCCCCCGCAGAGGTATCTGCGCGTCGTGCCGTGCCCGCCCACATCGCCCGGCCGGAGTACGTCGACCGGCCGGCGCCGCAGCGGTTCACCGGCGAGGAGGTCAAGGACGCCGAGACCATCGAGCGCATGCGGGTCGCCGGCCGCCTGGCCGCCCAGGCCCGCGACCTCGTCGGCTCCCACGTCGTACCCGGCGTCACCACCGACGAGCTCGACCGCGTCGGCCACGAGTTCCTGCTCGACCACGGCGCCTACCCCTCGACGCTCGGCTACCGCGGCTTCCCGAAGTCGCTGTGCTCGAGCGTCAACGAGGTGATCTGCCACGGCATCCCCGACGCGCGCGTCGTCGAGGACGGCGACATCGTCAACATCGACATCACCGCCTTCATCGGCGGCGTGCATGGCGACACCAACGCCACCTTCCTCGCCGGGGACGTCGACGAGGAGTCGCGGCTGCTCGTCGAGCGCACCAAGGAGGCGCTCGACCGGGCGATCAAGGCCGTCAAGCCGGGCCGCCGGGTCAACATCATCGGGCGCGTGATCGAGGCGTACGCCAAGCGCTTCGGCTACGGAGTCGTCCGCGACTTCACCGGCCACGGCATCGGCACGTCGTTCCACTCCGGCCTGATCATCCCCCACTACGACGACGAGCGCTTCGACGACGAGATCCGGGTCGGGATGACCTTCACCATCGAGCCGATGCTCAACCTCGGCACGCCCGACTACGACATGTGGGACGACGGCTGGACCGTCGTCACCAAGGACCGTCGCCGCTCCGCGCAGTTCGAGCACACCCTGCTCGTCACCGAGGATGGCGCCGAGGTGCTGACGCACCCCTAGACTCCTCGGTGAGTGGGTCGGCCGGGCGGCCGCGGCTCGCCCTCCTGGTTCGTCCGGGTTGGCGGGTCGAGGAAGGTCCGGGCTCCACAGGGCAGGGTGGTGGCCAACAGCCACCCGGGGCAACCCGCGGGATCAGTGCCACAGAGAACAGACCGCCGGCTCGCGCTTCGGTGCGGACCGGTAAGGGTGAAACGGTGGTGCAAGAGACCACCAGTGCGCCGGGCGACCGGCGCAGCTAGGCAAACCCCACCCGGAGCAAGATCAGACAGGATGCGTCCGAGGGCGGCCCGCCCGAGCATCCGGGTAGATCGCACCAGGCGGCCGGCAACGGTCGTCGCAGATGGATGGTCGCCCCCGCTGTTGCGGGACAGAACCCGGCCTACAGGCCGACCCACTCCCAGAACCACCTGCGAACGCGCACTGGCCAGCCATAGGGTCTCGGCGTGTCCCAAGGTGCCGACGAGAAACGCATGAAGCTCCGGTACGCCGGCGTCTGCCGGCTCTGCGAAGCCGAGCTCGCAGCCCGGGTCGAGGCCATCTACGAGCGGTCCACGAAGACCGTGCGCTGCCTCGACTGCTCACCCACTTCTTCGATGGTTGAGGTGCGAGCGCAGCGAGCCTCGACACCACGTGCCGAACCCATCGACCCCGGCACCCCAGGAGCTTCTGCACGCCGTGAGTACGAGCGCCGCAAGGCCAGACGCGAGGCCCGCATCCGGGAGAGGTACCCGCGACTCGGTGGCCTGATCCTGGCTGTGAGCGACGAGCCGCAGTCGACGACCGCCTGGGACACCGGCGCCGTCGGCGAGGAGCACGTCGGACAGAAGCTCAACGAGCTCGCCTCCGACACCGTCCGGATCCTCCACGACCGACGCATCCCCGGTACCCGGGCCAACATCGACCACATCGCCATCACCCCGACGGGCGTCTACGTCATCGACCCCAAGCGCTACCGGGGCCGGCCGACGCTCCGGGTCGAGGGTGGCATCTTCCGCCCCCGCACCGAGAAGCTGCTCGTCGGCACCCGCGACTGCACCAAGCTCGTCGACGGCGTGCTCAAGCAGGTCGACCTGGTGCGGGCCACCGTCGGGGACGACGTCCCCGTTGCCGGCATCCTGTGCTTCGTCGGGGCCGACTGGCCACTCATCGGCGGGGACTTCAGCACCCGGGGAGTGGACGTCCTCTGGCCCAGGAAGCTCCTCCCCCGCCTGGCTGCCCCGGGTCCCGTCGGGTCGCGGGTCCCGGACCTCCATCGAACGCTCGCCGACGCCTTCCCCACCGCCTGACCCGCGCGGGAAGTGGTCTATGCCTCCCACGGCTCGTGGTTGTCGCACGTCCATGCCGCGAGGAGAGTGAGGAGGTTCCCCAACTGCGAAGGAGTGAGCATGCTTGTGATGTCCGCTCGTCCGAGGAGATCCTCGGTGTTCCTTGCGGTGTTCGCCTTGTTGCTTGCCCTCATGCCTGCACTGCTGGCCAGCAACGCCCACGCCGCGTCCACTACCAAGGCCAAGACCTGGAAGGTCATGGTCGGCGCAGAGTCGAGCTCCGGTGCTGTCCAGACGATGGCGTACGGGCCCAAGAAGATCTGGATCAACGCCGGTGACACGGTGCGCTGGGTCGCCAACTCGATGGAGCCGCACACCGTCTCGTTCATCGACGACCAGCACCCCGCGGTCGAGTTCAGCCCGACGACCACCTACATGACGACCCAGACGTCGAAGGGCTCGATCTCCGAGCCGGGGCAGTTCCGGAACTCCGGGATCATGGCCCCCGCGCCCGACGCCCTCTTCCCGGACGCGGTCAAGTCGTACGAGCTGAAGTTCAAGAAGCCGGGCAAGTACAAGTACCTGTGCTACGTCCACGGCGAGGCCATGAAGGCGGTCGTCGTGGTCCGCAAGGCCGGCAAGCCGTACCCGCACACGCAGTCCGAGTACAACGCGATGGCCACCGAGGCAGCGAACGCGGACATCGAGCACGGGCTCGACCTGTGGGCCGATGCACTGGGCGCCGCCGACTCCCACCACGTGTTCATGGGCGCCGCCGACATGCGCGTGCAGGTCAACCGGTTCATCCCCGGCAACGTCGTGGTGAAGGTCGGCGAGAGCGTGACCTTCGACATGGCGAGGAACGCGTTCCCGGTCCCGCACACGGTCACGTTCGGGCCGCCCCCGGCCAACCCGTTCGCGCCGACCGGCGACCCGACGAACTTCCAGGGTGCCGCGCTCAGCTCCGGGGTGATCCTGCCTGCGGGGTTCGGGCCGCCGCCGAGCACGTTCACGGTGAAGTTCACGAAGGCGGGCACGTACTCGTACGTCTGCCTGCTCCATGCCGGGATGGGCATGGTCGGCCAGGTGGTGGTGCAGTAGCAGACTGCGCGGGGTGATCCGCGCGGCCGACGGCGGTCGCGCGGATCACCCGACGCGCACGGCTGCGGGACCCGCCGGTACGTCGTAGCGGTGGAGCACGACGCCGCCGTCGAGCTGCGTCAGGACGTGGTGCGCCAGCCGCGCCGTCGTGGGCGCCACCGACAGGTTCTGGCACGCGTACAGCCGGCTGGACCAGGCCTCCGGCCGCTGGTGGCGGATGCGCACCTCGAGCACCTCGGACGGCCGCCACCCCGGCAGCGGTTCGCCTGCGGATGCGGCGACGAGCTCGAGCGCGTCCCACTGCCCCATCAACAGCTTCATCTGCAGGTCGAGGGCGGCGCACAGCAGTGCCGGGTGCTCGTCCACGACCAGCATGCGGTGGTGCAGTCGGTAGCGGTACGCCTCGCGCTCGGTGCGGCACACACCGGCCCGGGCGGCAGCGACGTCGAGGTCGCGCTCGCAGGCGTCCGGGTCCTTCAGCCGACCGGCACACAGGCGTGCGGCACTCGCCCAGTCACCGGCGACGACATCCGCCAGTGCGTCCAACGCGGGCGCGAGGAGCCGCGCCCCCGGATGCATGATCGCGACGGACATGTCCCCCTCCTCACCAGCTCCTGCGCGGGCCGCTCCAGCCTCGTGCGCCGCTGACCGCGCCGGGCCGACCAGGCGTGCTTTTCCCGCGAACCGGTGACGACCGGGCGGGGGTCTCCTGCGACGACCGACGGAAGTCACCCGGTTCAGGCGGTGCGACCCACCTCCGGTTCTGGTGTCCTCGGGGTGACGAACCGGCCCGTCCCGGACGGGGACGCCGACCGAGAGGAGCGGCAGTGGCTGCGGAAGCGACCTCTCGTCTCGCCGCCCTGTCACGCACGGTGCCGGGGCTGGCGATGCTGCGGTCGTACCGGCCGGCACTCTTCGGCAAGGACCTGGTGGCGGGTCTCGTGCTCACCACGCTGCTGGTCCCGCAGGGGATGGCGTACGCCGAGCTGGCGGGCCTGCCGGCCATCACCGGCCTCTACACGACCATCCTCGCGCTGCTCGGCTACGCGCTGTTCGGTCCGTCACGGGTGCTCGTCCTCGGCCCGGACTCCTCGCTCGGCCCGATGATCGCTGCCGTCGTCCTCCCGCTGGTGGCAGCAGAGGGAGACGCGGAGGCCGCCGTCGCCTACGCCTCCGTTCTCGCCCTCATGGTGGGCGCGATCACCGTCCTCGCCGGCGTCTTCAAGCTCGGCTTCATCGCCGACCTCCTGTCCAGGCCGACGCAGATCGGGTACATGAACGGCCTCGCGCTCACGATCCTCGTCAGCCAGCTGCCCAAGCTGTTCGGGTTCTCTGTCGATGCGGACGGCCTGATCGGTGAGGCGATCGCGTTCGCCGAGGCGGTCGCCGACGGGGCCACGGTCGGAGCCTCGCTGGCGGTCGGGGCGGCGTGCCTGGCCCTCATCGTCGGGCTCCAGCGCCTGTGGCCGGTCTTCCCGGCCGTGCTCGCCGCCGTCGTCCTGGCGATCGTCGCCGTCACCGCGTTCGACCTCGCTGACCGGGGGGTCGACCTGGTCGGAGAGCTCCCCTCGGGCTTCCCGCCACTGACCCTCCCCACGCTGCCCATCGGCGACCTCGGCCTCCTGTTCGCCGGCGCGCTCGGCATCTCGCTCGTCTCCCTCACCGACACCATCTCGACCGCGTCCGTGTTCGCCGACAAGACCGGGGAGGAGCTCGACGGGGACCGCGAGATGATCGGGGTGGGCGCGGCCAGCATCGCCGCAGGCTTCTTCCAGGGCTTCCCCGTCAGCACCAGCGGATCGCGGACCGCGGTCGCGTTCCAGAGCGGCGCCCGGACGCAGGTCACCGGCCTGGTGGGTGCGGCAGCGATCGTCACCGTGCTCGTCGCCGTGCCCGGCCTGCTGCGCAACCTCCCCCAGCCGGCGCTCGCTGCCGTCGTCATCGCCGCATCGCTGTCCCTCGCCGACATCGCCGGGCTGCGTCGGCTCCGGCGCCAGCGCCGCTCCGACTTCGTCCTCGCCCTGGTCGCCTTCCTGAGCGTCGCCCTCCTGGGGGTGCTGTACGGCATCGCCGCGGCCGTCGGTCTCTCGATCCTCAACGTCTTCCGCCGGGTCTGGTGGCCCCACCAGGCGATCCTCGGCCGCTCGGGCGGCGTGCGCGGCTACCACGACACCGCCTACCGCGAGACCACCGAGCACCTGCCCGGTCTCGCGATCTACCGGTTCGACGCACCCCTGCTCTTCGCGAACGCGCGCACGTTCCGCAACCAGGTGCGCCGTCTCGCCGCCATCGAGCCCCGGCCCGTGTGGATCATCGTCGCGGCCGAGCCGATCACCGACGTCGACACCACCGCGGCCGACATGCTCGCCGACCTCGATACCGACCTCATCGAGGCCGGGACGCGGCTGGTCTTCGCCGAGCTGAAGGACGCCGTGCAGGCCAAGGTCAGGAGCTACGAGGTCGCGACCCTCAGCGACGACCGCTTCTACCCGACCATCCGGACCGCGGTCGAGGCCTACGCAGCCGCGCACACGGTCACGTGGGTGCCCGGGTCCAGCCCCTACCGGCTGGACTGACGACATGTCGCGTACGTGCTGACGTACCCGCGTCAGGTGGCGGGATCGGGCACGCCGGCCGCGTCGGAGGGGATGTCCTCCTTCTGGGCGTTGATGAGGACCGCCGACACGAGCAGGGCCACCGCGAAGAGGGCCGCGCCCCAGTAGAACGCCACCTGGTAGCCGTGGATGAACGCCAGCGGCAGGAGCTGCTGGCCCTCCTCTGGGCTCGCCGGTGGGTGGTCGGTGAAGTACGCGGTCACGGCTCCGGCGAAGATCGTGTTCAGGAGAGCGGTGCCCAGCGACCCGCCGATCTGCTGCGAGGTGTTGAGCACGGCGGAGGCGACGCCGGCGTCGTGGCTGCCGACCCCGACCAGCGACGTGCTCGCAGCGGGGATGAACACCCCGGCCAGTCCGACCGACATGATCACCATCGCGGGGAAGACCAGCGCCCAGTACGACGAGTCCTGGTCGATCCGGGTCAGCAGGAGCATCCCGACGACGGCCATCGTGAGCCCGGGGACCATCAGCGCCCGCGGGCCGAGTCGAGGGAGCAGCTGCGCCACACCCCCCGCGGCCAGGATGATGCCGAGGCTGAACGGCAGGAACGCGAAGCCGGCCTCGAGCGGGGTGTAGCCGAGGTTGACCTGGAAGTAGTAGGTCAGGAACAGGAACATGGCGAAGAGCCCGGCCCCCACCAGCAGGAACACCAGGAACGACCCGCCACGATTGCGGTCCAGGACGACGCGCAGCGGCAGCAGCGGGTTGCGGGCCCGTTGCTCCCACAGCACGAACGCGACCAGCAGCACTACCGCCACGACCAGGAAGGTCAGCGTGAGCGGGTCGGTCCAGCCCTGCACCTCCGTCGACGTGGGGTCGTCGGGATTCTCCGCACGCGCGGCCTCGGTGAAGCCGTAGACGAGGCAGAACAGGCCGCCGGTCGCCAGCAGCAGGCCCGGGACGTCGTACCTGGTGTCACCGGGAGCCTTGCTCTCGCGGACCAGAGGCACGGCCGCGGCAGCGACGACCAGGGCCACGGGCACGTTGACCCCGAGGCACCAGCGCCACGAGGCGTACTCCGTGAGCACACCACCGACGATCAGTCCGATCGCAGCCCCGCCGCCGGCGAGGGCTCCGAACACCCCGAACGCCTTGGCCCGCTCCCTCGGCTCGGTGAACGTCACCGTCACGATGGACAAGGACGCGGGCGCCATCAACGCGGCGAAGGCACCCTGGAGGGCGCGGGCGGCGAACAGCAGCTCCTGGTTGGGTGCGAACCCACCGAGCGCGGACGCACCGGCGAACCCGAGGAGGCCGATGACGAAGGTGCGCTTGCGGCCGGTGTAGTCGGCGATCCGGCCACCCAGCAGGAGCAGGGCACCGAAGGCGAGGGTGTAGGCCGTGACCATCCACTGCCGGTCCGCGTTGCTGATGTCGAGCTCGGCCTGCGCCGACGGCAGGGCGATGTTCACGATCGAGGCGTCCAGGATGATCATGAGCTGGGCGGCCGCCAGGACGGCCAGCGCCTACCAGCGACCCGGGTCGGGTCCGTCGGGGTCCGTCGAGTGCTGGGAGCGGGCGGGAGGTTCGCTCACGACGACTCCTCATCTCACGAGCGGTCGCAGTGGCCGGGGGCAGTACCGACCATCGCCATGAAAGGCCCGACCGGGAGCCGCGGTCAACCCTGGTATGGACGAGCTCGCGGTGGCTCAGAAGCCCATGTCGAAGCCGCCACCGTCGAAGCCGCCGTCGAAGCCACCACCGTCGCCTCCCCCGTCGAAGCCGCCGCCGTCTCCCCCGTCACCGCCGTCACCGCCGTCGCCGCCGTCGCCCCCGTCGTAGCCGCCGCCGAGGTCGCCGAACATCATGCCGCCCATGAACATCCAGGTCATCGGGCCGAAGGCACTGAAGTAACCCATCGCGTAGGGCTCGTAGGCGCGACCGCCCTGCCAGTACGGCACTCGCTGCGGTCCCACCATCACCTTGCGCACGTCGGGCTCGGCGCCGGCGCGGACGCGCTCGACGTCGAGGGCGCAGGCAGGCACGTCCCGGTCGACACCGTCCGGCGGGACGAAGGGGACGTCGGCCACCGAGGGGCCGTGACGGGGATCGAAGAAGCAGGGCGGACGCCGGGTCGGCAACGGCTCGCCGGCGACGCGGGCGCGCACGCAGGCGACGGCGTAGCGGCCGTCCTCGACGATGGCCGTCACGTGCCGGATGTCGTCGGGACCGGTGATCGAGTCACCGGCCGTCTTGGCGGACTCGTAGGCGTCGAGCGCTCGTTGGTAGTCGGCCGTGGCGCCGGCGTCGAGCTCGTGGCCGGTCATCTCCAGGTCGAGCTGCTGCAGGTCCTCACCGAAGGCCGTGATGTCCTCGAAGGCCAGCTTCCGCACCGGGGCGAGCTCGTCCTCCCGCCGGGTCAGCTCACGTGCCCTGGTGCGGCGCGACGCACCGACCGCGACGGCGCCGAGCACGGCGAGGACGACCAGGATCAGGATCAGGTCCATGTCGAGAGCCTACGTCCGGCGTAGCTAGGCTCCGTCGCGTGAACGCCACCCTCGTCGCGAAGGACCTCTCCGGCGGGCACGGCCACCGCGTGCTCTTCGAAGGGCTCGACCTCACGGTCGCCCCGGGTGACGTGATCGGCGTGGTCGGCGCCAACGGCGCCGGGAAGTCGACGCTCCTGTCCCTCCTGAGCGGGCTGGTGCCGCCGATGTCGGGATCCGTCGACTGCGCGCCGCGGGACGCCTTCGTCGGCTGGCTGCCGCAGGAGCACGAGCGGGTGCCCGGGGAGACGGTCGCGCACTACCTCGCCCGGCGCACGGGTGCAGCCGAGGCGACCACGGCGATGGAGGCTGCCGCCGCGGCGCTCGGCACGGGAGAGCCGGGAGCGGACGACGCCTACGCGGTCGCGTACGACCGGTGGCTCGCGAGCGGGGCGACCGACCTCGAGGACCGGATCGCTCCGGTGCTGGCCGACCTGGGCATCGCGGTAGGCCCCGACGCCCTGATGACCGCGCTGTCGGGCGGCCAGGCCGCGCGGGTCGCGCTCGCCGCGCTGCTGCTCAGCCGCTTCGACGTCGTCCTGCTCGACGAGCCCACCAACGACCTCGACCTCGACGGGCTGGCGCGCCTGGAGGCGTTCGTGCGCGGCCTGCGCGGTGGTGTCGTGCTGGTGTCGCACGACCGGGAGTTCCTCGCGCGCTGCGTCACCCGGATCGTCGAGCTGGACCTGGCCCAGGGCCAGGTCACCGTCTACGACGGCGGCTACGACGCCTTCCTCGAGGAGCGCGCCGTGGCCCGGCGCCACGCCCGCGAGGCCTACGAGCAGTACGCCGAGACCCGCGCCGACCTCGTGAAGCGGGCGCGCACCCAGCGGGAGTGGAGCTCGCAAGGGGTGCGCAACGCGATGCGGAAGAACCCCGACAACGACAAGATCCGGCGCCGGGCTGCCACCGAGTCGTCGGAGAAGCAGGCGCAGAAGGTCCGGCAGATGGAGTCGCGCATCGCGCGCCTCGAGGAGGTCGAGGAGCCGCGCAAGGAGTGGGTCCTGCAGTTCGACATCGCTGCAGCACCGCGCTCGAGCGCGGTCGTGGCGACCCTCAACGCAGCGACCCGGACGCTCGGCGACTTCACCCTCGGTCCCGTCTCCGTGCAGGTCGACGCCGGCGACCGGATCGGCATCACCGGCCCCAACGGGGCGGGCAAGACCACGCTCCTGCGCCTGTTGCTGGGTCGCACCGATCCCGACTCCGGCACCGCCTCGCTGGGCGCCTCGGTCGCCGTCGGCGTGATCGACCAGGCCCGCACCGGTCTGGCCGACGACCTGCCGCTCGGCGCCGCCTTCGAGGCCGTCGTGCCCGAGCTGACGCAGGCTGAGGTGCGCACGCTGCTGGCGAAGTTCGGCCTCAAGGCCGACCAGGTCACCAGCACGGTCGGTCGTCTCTCCCCCGGCGAACGGACCCGCGCGGCGATGGCGCTGCTCCAGGCGCGCGGGGTGAACCTGCTCGTCCTCGACGAGCCCACCAACCACCTCGACCTGCCGGCCATCGAGCAGCTCGAGCAGGCGCTGGAGTCGTACGACGGCGCGCTGCTGCTGGTCTCGCACGACCGCCGCCTGCTGGAGAACGTCCGGCTGCACCAGCGGTGGGAGGTCGACGGCGGCCGCGTCGTCGTACGCCACTCCTGACGCACCGCTGTGGGACGCTGGGGCATGCCGCCCACGGTCATCCCGATGCTGCCCTGCGCCGACATCGACGAGGTCGCGGACTTCCTCACCGCGCTCGGCTTCACCGTCACCTACCGGCAGACCAGGCCCAACCCGTTCGTCGCGCTGGAAGGTCACGGGTTTCCGATCCAGTACTACGGGCTCGACGGCCACGTGCCCGAGCACTCGCACAGCACCTGCGGCGTGCTGGTCGACGACACCGGGGCGATGTTCGAGACCTTCGCGGCCGGCCTCCGGGCGCGGTACGGGAAGCTCCCGGTGTCGGGCTTCCCCCGGATCACGCGCCCGCGGCCCCGCAAGAACGTCGGAGGCGTGTCGGGGTTCAGCCTGGTCGACCCCGCGGGCAACTGGATCCGGTTCTTCCGGGACGGCCCCGCGGACCCGGCGGCGGAGCCGTCGCCGCTGCGCGAGGCCCTGCTCAACGCCATCGTGCTGGCCGACAGCAAGGACGACCCGGAGCAGGCGGCGAAGATCCTGCGGGGGGCGGTGCGGCGCGCGGACCCCGCCGATCCTGCCACTGACGAGGCTCGGGACTTCCTCGCGGAGCTGGACGAGCGGACCACGCCGCCGCGGGCGTGACCGCGGTCGTCCGTCCTGTCCGACCGGCCGGCCGGGCGGCGCGTAGTGCGCGGCGCGGTGGGTACCGACAGGGGCATGCAACGTTGGTCAGCGTGGATGCACCGCGTGATCGGGCTGGGCGCACCCGGAGTCGGCGCCGTCGTCCTCCTCCAGGGGCCGACGCTGGTGGTGTCGCTCGTGATGCTGGCCCTGTTCGTCGTGACGTTCGCGCACTTCGCCCGCTCCGCCGACGCCGCTGCGGTGCCCCGCTCCCGCGCGACGTGCATGTCGATCGTCCGGACCTCGGCCTGTGCGGTGACCATCGTGTGCTGCGTCAGCCTGGCCGTGTCGCTGCACCCTGCCTTGGGGCTGCTGCTGCTCGCCGGGCTGGCCGCGACCTCTCCGCCCGTACGACAGCGGATCGCGCGCCTCGCCGTGCGGGCACCGGACGCACCGGCCCGCGGAGGTCCACCCGTGCCTCCCGAGCTCGTGGGCATCAGGCACTTCAGCGATGCCGAGCTGCAGCACGCCTGGTGCCACACGTCGCGCGTGCTCGTGGGTGCCACGGACCCGACCCGGCGCCTGGACCTCGTCATCACCCGACAGCACCTCCTCGACGAGGTGTGGAAGCGGGACCGGCCCGCACTCGAGCAGTGGGTGGCCGACGGTGCACGCGCCCACGACGGCACGTCCCGCTACTTCGACTCCCCGTGACCCCGGGCTGGGGGAAACCTCCGTCCGATCTGAGGTGAGCGTGGGAGGCGCGGGCGCCGGTCTCCCGGCCACAGTGAGCAGGTGAGCGAGCGACACTCCACCACCCGCGGCGCGGCGGCCGACGCCGCCGCCACGCTCGCCGTCCTGGTGCTCGGTTCGTCAGTGCTCGCGATCACGGCCCCGCTGGTCTCAGCGATCGCGGTCGCTCTGACCGCCCTTCTCTACCTCCCGGTGCGGTCGCACCGAGCCGCCTAGCCCACCTTGTACGTGCCCAGCGGGTGCGCTATCCCTCGACTGTGGGGCCGCGTTCGCGCCGCATCCTGGTGCAGCCCCGAGTGAGGAGCACGGCCATGGATGAATCGCAGCACCTCCCCCAGACCGAGGAGGTCGACCCAGCACTTCTCGAGCTGCCGGACTCGGCCCCGCCGTCCACCCACGCGATGACCCACGTCGAGGACGCGCTCCGGTCGAGCGGACTCGACTCCGAGGTCGCCGAGGTCCTTCCCACACGCGGCGGTCACCTGGCGGACCGCATCTGGGACGTCTGGACCGATGTCACGTGGTCGGACGCCTTCCGCGTGAAGCCCACGCTCGACCTCGACATCGACCTCGACCGGTTCCGGTGGCCGGCGTCGCTCTACATCCCCAGGGACGCCGACTATCGCGACCACTGGATGGTTCCACCTCCCGACCGGCAGCGGTACGCCCTGGCGTGGCCGGCGGTGGGAAGCACGACACGGCCGGACTGGGCGTCGGCGCAGTCCGGCGACATGTTCGCGTACACGATCGTGCCGTGGACCTCGCCCGGCGACGACACCCGCTCGGAGGCGGGTATCGGGATCCTCTACTCCCCGACCTTCACCCTCGGCACCGTGGACTTCGAACCGATGGTGAACGTCAAGGACGGCATGCTCACCGCGGTGCTCGACTACTACCCCACCCTCTCCGCAGGTCACGTCACGCTGCGAGCGAGCGTGGTGCTGGCTTCCTGGCAGGTGATCCCCGGTGGGTTCGACCTGCTCGACCACGCCGTGCTGCCGATCGCGGGCGTGACCCGCGACCAGAGCTTCGGACCCGAGCGCGCGAAGCTGCCGGGCTCGCTCTTCACCCCACGCCCATTCCGCAAGCGCTTCCTCGTGCAGGCCGGGCGCGAGTACCTCTTCGGCGTCGTGGGCCGCGTCGAGGCGCTGTCCACGATCACGGATCCGCAGGGCCGGCCGCTGACGGGAACGAACGGCACCAGCTTCAAGGTCTACACGTGGATCACGCTCGGCGTCCCGTACATGACGGTCGACACCGTCCAGGTGCACATCCCCTAGAGACCGACCCGTCGGTCACGACCCCGGCAGGTGGAGCACGTGACCACCTGCGGCCTTGGTCGCGAGGTAGCCGAGGTTGACCGGGCTGACGTGGAGGCCGGTCGGCACCCTGCGCCCGACGCTGATACCGGCCTCCTCGAGCTGGTCCGCCTTGTCCGGGTTGTTCGAGAGCAGGTCGAGCCGGTCGACGCCGAGCGCCTGCAGCATCTGCACCGCCACGGTGTAGTCGCGCGCGTCGTCGGCGAAGCCGAGCGCCCGGTTGGCCTCGTAGGTGTCGAGCCCACCGTCCTGGAGGGCGTACGCGTCGATCTTGTTGTAGAGCCCGATGTCGCGTCCCTCCTGGCGGAGGTAGAGCAGGTAGCCGCCGGCCCGGCCCACCCGGCGGATCGCCTCCTCCAGCTGGGGCCCGCAGTCGCAGCGCGCGCTGCCCAGCACGTCGCCGGTGAGGCACTCGCTGTGCAGCCGCACGAGGGGTACGCCGACGGGGCGGGCGTCGTCGTGCGCACGGCTCCCCAGCCCGACCGCCACGTGCTCGCGACCGTCGACCAGCCCGTGGAAGGTGGTCAGCCGGGCGGGCACCGAGGTGCCGTCCGCCAGGCGCAGCGGCAGGTCCACCGCACGCCGCACGGACGCGGCGGGGACGGAGCCGCGGACGGGTTCGACGCTCATGCGGACTCCTCGAAGCGGGGCGAGAGGGCGTAGCGCAGCAGGACCACGTCGCCGATCTGCTGGGTCCCGGCGAGCCGCGCGCGGTGGCCGGGGTTCCAGGGGAAGGCGCCGTCGCCGACGAACCTCCGGGCCTGCGAGCTGCCGACGAAGAACGGGGCGACGACGAGGTGCAGCTCGTCGGCGGCCGCCGAGGTGAGGAACTGGGTGTGCACGCGTCCCCCGCCCTCGACCATCAGCCGTCGCACGCCGCGGTCGTGGAGGTCCGCGCTGAGCCGCGCCACCTCGACGTCCGGGCCGCCGTCGACGACCGTCGCGACGTGCGCCAGCCGGCTCCGGGCCGTGCGCAACGACGGGGTGGCGCAGTAGACGATCTTCTCGCCGTCGCCCGTCGCGAAGAAGTTGCTGTCGGCGTCGAGCCGTGCGTGCCGGGTCATCGTCACCTTCGTCGGCGACTCCGCCATCCCCTGTGCGCGCCGACGCTCGCGCAGCGCGGGGTCGCGCACCAGCAGGCGCGGGTTGTCGTCGCGCACCGTGCCGGCACCGACGAGGATCGCGTCGCACTCCGACCGCACCCGGTCGACGCGACACAGGTCGGCGTCGTTCGACAGCACCAGCCGCTCGCGGGTGGCCCCGCCGAGGTAGCCGTCGAGCGAGATGCTGCAGCTCAGGATCGTGTAGGGACGCTCAGGCACGGACCCTCCCCCCGGCCGCCGAGGGAGCGGTCGTCCGCCGGCCCGACGCCACCACCACGACCAGCCCGGGAAGGTTCGCGACGAGGACCATCGCGCCGTAGGCCACCGCCGTCGCCACTCCGGTCGCGGCGCCGAGCCCCGCCGTGGCGAACGCCCACGCCGCCATCCCCTCCCGCGGTCCCCAGCCGGCCAGGTTGAGGGGCAGCCCGGCGGCCACCAGCACGACGAGCACCAGCGGGAGCAGCGTCCGGACGGACGCGTCCACGCCGACCGCGCGAGCGGCGACGACGTACGTCGCCACGTAGCCGGCGAGCGCCACCAGCGAGGCGACGAGCACGCCGGGCCACGACCGTCGCACGAGCAGGGCGAGGCGTACGTCGTCGCGGGCCGTGCGCGCCAGCCGGCTCCACCAGCCGTCACCCCGCGCCGACCGGACGGCCAGCGCCGCGCCGGCGGCGACCACCACGAGGCCGGCCAGCACCCAGGGGAGCACCGGGCGCACGGGCGTCGGCAGGAACCCCAGGACGAGCACCGCGACGACCGCTTGCACGGCCTGCCCGGACGCCCGCTCCCAGCCGACGGCACGCAATGCGCGCCCGGTCTCCCCCTGCGAGCGACCGTGCACCACCCCTCGGTGCACGTCGCCCAGCACCCCGCCCGGCAGGACCGTGTTGAGGAGCTGCGCGCGGTAGCAGGCCGCCACGGCAGCCGGCAGCGCGATCTCCACCCCGAGCTCGCGCGCCACGAGGTGCCAGCGCCACGCGCACGCGACCGTGGTCACCACCGCGATCGATGCCCCGAGCAGGAGCACGGGCACGTCGAGCGACCGCAGGCCGTCGAGGACGGCGGCGCTGCCGACCTGCCAGACGACCACCGCGAGGATCGCCCCACCCGCCAGCCAACGCCATTCCCGCCTCACGCCGGGCCCTCCCCCACGACCGCGGCGACGCGCGCCGCCGTGACGGGCCACCCCGCCAGCTGGCCGCGCTGCTCCACCGCACGCGCGCGGAGCTCCTCGCGCAGCCCCCGGTCCGTCAGCCACCAGCGCAGCGCCGCGGTCAGTGCGCCGGGGTCGCCCGGCCGGACCAGGATCCCCGGCATCCCGCGTCCCGGCACCTCCCCCAGCGCCTCGCGCACCCCGCCGACGTCGGTCGCCACCACCGGCACGCCGTGGGCCAGCGCGTCGGCCACCACCATGCCGTAGGTCTCCGCACGGCTCGGCAGCACCAGCAGGTCCGCACCGGCGTACGCCACCTCGAGCGCGTCCCCCGTGAGCGCGCCGGCGAGCACGAACCGTCCCGCGAGCCCCATCTCGGCACTCGTCTTGAGCACCAGGTCCGCGAAGTCGAGGTCGACGGAGTCGGCGCCCGCGCAGGTGCAGTGCCACGTCAGGTCGCGGACGTCGGCGAGCGCCGCCAGCAGCTGGTCCTGCCCCTTGACCGGGCTGATCGTCCCGACGGAGAGCAGGTTCGTCCCCTCGGCCGACCCCGTGGAGACGGGAGCCGGGTCGACGCCGGGGTGCGCCACGTGGACGGCGCCCGGCGCGACGTCGTAGTGCTGCACCAGCCACTCCCGGCACCAGGCGCTCGTCGTGACCACCGACGACACGGCCGCGACCACCCGCCGCTCGGCGAGCCGGGCCAGCACGTCGTCCACGCCGGCCGGCAGGTGCACCAGCAGCACGACCCGCAGCCGCGCGCACGCCGGCACCACCACCTCGGGAAGCCGGGAGGCGAGGAGCGCGTCGACGAGCACGACCGACCCGTCCGGGATCCCGCCCAGGGCCCGTCGAAGGCCCCGGTGCCCCAGAGCCGGCGCCCACGGCCAGCCACCCTCGACCTGGTGGACCTCGACCTGCCACCCGAGGTCGTGCAGCGCCGCGCAGACGCGGCGGTCGTAGGTGTTGCCGCCGCTCGGCCGGCGCGGGTCGTCGACGCCGCGCGGCACGACAACGTGCAGGACCCCGGCCGTCACAGCGACCTCTCGTAGCTCGCGGACGCCACGTGCGACTCCTGCAGCGTGACGAGCAGCCGGTCGACGTGGTCGGCCGGCCCCAGGTCGCCGGCGGCGACCCGCTCGGCCAGGCGGTCGGCCACGTGCCGGGCGAGCACCTCGGTGGTGGTGTTGGTGCCGACGAAGGCCGGCTCCTCGTCGAGGTTGCGGTAGGACAGCGTCCCGACGACCTCAGCGAGCAGCGCCGCCGCCCGGCCGATGTCGACGAGGATGCCGTCGGCGCCGAGCTCCTCGCCCCGGAAGGTCGCGTCCACCACGAACGTCGCCCCGTGCAGCGCCTGCGCCGGCCCGAAGACCTCGCCGCGGAAGCTGTGCGCCACCATCATGTGGTCGCGGACCGTCACGCCGAACACGCGACCTCCTCCTCAACCTGCTCGACCTGCTCCGCAGCCGCCGGGTAGGTGACGGAGTGGCACAGCGCCGGCAGCTCGCGGGACACCAGCCGCGGCATCACCTCGGGCAGGTCCTCGAAGGGCGACTCGCCGGTCAGCAGGCAGTCGAAGGCGTCGTCGCGGAGCAGGTCGAGCGCCAGCGCGAGTCGCTGCGCGGTCGTACGACGGTCGCGCCGCGCGGGCGCCACCCTGCCCACCTGGCTGGCCCGCAACGACAGCCGTCCGGAGTGGAAGCTGCCGCCGAGCAACACGGTCGTCGGCTCGTCGCCGTACCAGCTGAGCTCCAGCACCGTTCCCTCGCTCGCGAGCAGGTCGAGGCTGCGCTGCAGCCCCGCCGACGTCGCGCTGGTGTGCACGACGAGGTCGCAGCCGGGCGGCGCGTCGTCGGGCAGCGCGAAGTCCACGCCGAGCGCGGCGGCCACCGGGGCACGCGAGGCGTCGACGTCGACGAGGGTCACCGAGGTGCCGGGCACCCGTGCCGCCAGCCGCGCCACGCTGCACCCGAGGACACCGGCTCCCACCACGGCGATCCGGTCACCGACCAGGGGCGGCGCGTCCCAGAGCGCGTTGACCGCCGTCTCGACGATGCCGGCGAGCACGGCTCGTTCGACCGGCACGCCGTCGGGGACCGGCACGACCGCCCCGGCCGGGACGACGTACGCCGTCTGGTGCGGGTGGAGGCAGAAGACCGCCCGGCCGAGGAGGTCGGCCGGGCCCCCCTCGACCCGGCCGACGTTGAGGTAGCCGTACTTCACCGGCGCGGGGAAGTCGCCGTCCTGGAACGGCGCCCGCATCGCGTCGTGCTGGCTCGCGGGCACCCGACCGCCGAAGACGAGGCTCTCGGTCCCGCGACTCACCGCCGACCGGAGCGTGCGAACCACCACGTCGTCCGGGCGGGGCGTGGGCAGGGCGACGTCACGGATCTCGCCCGCCCCCGGCTCGCGGAGCCAGAAGGCCCGTGACCGCATCCGCTCCTCCTCACCGGTGAACCACGACGACGCCGGTCCCGTATCCCTCGACGACGTGCTCGTAACCGGGGTGAACGGAGCAGAGGTGCCGACGGTTCAACGGTGGCGTGGTCGCGCCGCGACCGCTCTGACGCTGCTCGCGCTGGGGCTGGTGCTGGTGGTCCTGACGGCCCCCGACCGGCTCGACGAGATGGCGCCGAGCGCGTTCCTGCGACTGCCGGTCGAGCTGGTCGTCCTCCTCGCCCTCCTGCTCGCCCTGCCCGACCGCGCGCGGCGCGTCCGCGGCCTCGTCCTGGCTGCGGCCGGCCTGCTGCTCGGCGTGCTCGCGGTGTTCAAGCTGCTCGACCTCGGCTTCGGCCAGGCCCTCAACCGGCCATTCGACCCGATGATCGACTGGCGCTACGCGGGCGACCTCGTCGACACCGTCCGCGGCTCCGCCCCGGGTGTGCTCGGCGTCGTGCTGCTGGTGGTCGCCGGCGTCGTGCTGCTCGGCGCGCTCCTCGTGGTCCCGCTCGCCCTGCTCCGCGTGTGCCGGGTCGCCGTCCGCCACCGACCGGCCGCCGCGCGGGCGGTCGCGGTGCTGCTCCCGGTCTGGCTGGTCCTCAGCCTGCTCGGCGTCCGCGCCGGCACGGTCCCGGTCGCCTCCGACGCCGCGGCGTCGTACGCCTTCGCACAGGTGGCGCGGGTGCCGTCCCAGCTGCGCGACCAGCGCGAGTTCGCCCGCGCCGCGGCCGACGACCCCGCCCGCGCGACGCCGGCCGCCGACCTCCTCACGGGGCTGCGCGGCAAGGACGTGCTGGTGGTGTTCGTCGAGAGCTACGGACGTGTCGCGCTCGACGACCCCGGCCTATCCCCCGGCGTGGTGGCCACGCTCGACGACGGCACCCGGCGGCTCGAGCGCCACGGCTACCGGACGCGCAGCGCCTGGCTCACCTCCCCCACCTTCGGCGCGATCAGCTGGCTCGCGCACGCCACCCTCCAGTCCGGGCTGTGGGTCGACAGCCAGCAGCGGTACGACCACCTCGTCACCACCGACCGCGAGACCCTGTCCAGCCTGTTCGGCCGCGCCGGGTGGCGGACCGTCGCATCGGTCCCGGCCAACGACCGCGACTGGCCGCAGGGTGCGTTCTACGGCTTCGACCACGTCTACGACTCCCGCAACGTCGGCTACCGCGGTCCGCGCTTCGGCTACCCGACGATGCCCGACCAGTTCACCCTCGACGCGTTCCAGCAGGCCGAGCTCGCGCCCGCCCACCGGCGGCCGGTGATGGCCGAGATCGACCTCATCAGCAGCCACGCGCCGTGGTCCCGGACTCCCGACCTGCTGCCGCAGACGTCCGTCGGCGACGGGAGTGTCTACGACGGGATGCCCGAGACGCTGCCCTCCGAGGCCGACATCTGGCCCGACGCCGACCGGGTGCGGGCGGCGTACGCCGACTCGATCGTCTACTCCCTGCAGTCCGTCGTGTCGTTCCTCTCGGCGTACGACGACGACGACCTTGTGGTGGTGCTGCTCGGGGACCACCAGCCGGCCACCATCGTGTCCGGTGCGTCGGGCAGCGACCCCGGCCACGACGTGCCTGTCACGGTGATCGCCAAGGACCCGGCGGTCATGGACGCCCTCGGCCCGCGAGGGTCGGACTGGGGTTGGGACCCCGGGATGCGGCCCTCGGACGGCGCCCCGGTGTGGCGGATGGATGCGTTCCGCGACGAGCTCCTCCGCACGTACGGCCCCGGGGGCCACACTGTGACGGCACGGGCGGCCACGCGTTGAACCATCCGGACGGCGGCGTCGTCCTCCCGTGCAGGAGGGCGGGATGCCGAAGGACGAGGTCGCGCTGATGCAGCAGGTGCACGACGAGCACGCCGACGTGCTCTGGCGCTTCTGCCTGCGCCTGGTCGGCAACGACCGCGGCCGCGCCGAGGACGTCACCCAGGAGACGCTGCTGCGTGCCTGGCGCCACGGGACGATCCTGCACAGCCCGCCGGCGGCCGTCCGCTCCTGGCTCTTCACCGTAGCCCGCAACATCGTCATCGACGACTGGCGCGCCCGGCAGGCCCGTCCCGAGACACCCGTCGACGAGGTCCCCGAGCAGCGCCGGTCGAGCGAGGACGACGCCGACGACCAGCTGCTGCTGTCGTGGGTCGTCGCGGAGGCGCTCACCCACCTGTCCGAGGACCACCGCACCGTGCTGCTCGAGTGCTACTACCGCGGTCGCCCCGTCGCCGAGGTGGCGCGCCGCCTCGGCGTCCCGCCCGGCACCGTGAAGTCCCGCACCCACTACGCCCTGCGGGCGCTCAAGCTCGCGCTGGAGGAGATGGGGGTGTCCGCATGAGCACGCCGACCACCTGCCCCCACGCGCACGACGACGCGGCCTACGTGCTCGGTGCCCTCAGCCCTGCCGAACGGCTCGACTTCGAGCGGCACCTCGACACCTGCGACGAGTGCTCGCGATCGGTCCGCTCGTTCGCCGGGATGCCCGGCCTGCTCGACCTCGTCGACCCCGCAGTCCTCGCGGACCCGCCTGCGGACCCTCCCCTCCCGGCGACCCTGCTGCCCTCGCTCACGCGAGCGGTCGAGGTCCGCAGCCGCCGTCGCGTCCTGGTCGTCGCCGGGCTCGCTGCCGCGGCGGCGGCCGTCGTCGCGCTCGCCGTCCCGGCGGTCCTCCACCGTGCCGAGGCGCCGGTGTCCGGGCCGGGCACGAGCACGTCCTCGCCGCAGACCCCTGCGTCGCCGGACAGCGGGAACGGTCTCGAGACGCGCGCGATGGCCCCGCTGGGTGACGTGCCGATCGAGGCCAGCATCGGCCTCGAGCGGGTCGCGTGGGGCACCCGGATGCTGCTGATCTGCACCTACGACAAGGACTCGATCCCGGTGGAGCTGCCCGAGAAGGTGGACTACGTCATGTGGGTCACCGCCGCCGACGGCCGCTCCGAGCAGGTCGGCAGCTGGACGTCGGTGAGCGGCACCACGATGGAGGTCCCGGCCGCGACCTCCGTCCGCCGCGGCGACATCGCCCGCGTGGAGGTGCGGACGATGGACGGCCGGGTGGTCCTACGACTTGACGCGTGAAGCGAGCGGGTTGTCCGCGGCGAGGAGCCGCGCCCCCGCGACGATCGCGACGACCTCGGCCGCGGCCGCGACCCACACGGCCCAGCCGGTCCAGTTGGCGGTGACGCCGAACAGGCCGACCGTCGTGGCGAGCACGAAGGCCAGCAGCGTGCTGGCCCCGAAGCCGAGCGCCAGGAACGCCGGCACCCAGTGCCGCCACGCGAGCAGCAGCACCGCGATAACCGCACCGGCGACCGCGTTGAGCATGAACGACGGCCCGAGGAAGGCGTCGTCCCTGGCGAAGTCGAGCCAGAGGTAGAGGTGCACCGCCGCCGAGACGAGGACCGCTGTCGCTGCGATGACGCGCATGAGTCTCACCTGCCGTGTTCGAGGACCTTTGCAGGGAGTACGTCCGCGGCACCCGCCCGGTTCAGTCGCCGTCGCCACTCCCACACCACGTCCCGTCCGAACGACTCGGCGAGCAGCAGGGCCGCGACCACCAGCGCGGCGTACGTCGTCGCTGCCGGCGCGAGGCCCGACGCCGCGACCGTCAGGGCGATGCCGACGTAGGCCGCCACCACCTTGCGCCAGTAGCGCGGTGGCAACGGCCGACGCATCCACGGCAGGAAGCGGACCGCCACGGCGTACGCATAGCGGACCAGGCCGAGCCCGAGCACCCACGCACCGTGGTCGCGGGCCACGAGGACGCTGAGCACGAGGATCAGGAAGGCGTCGGCCTCCCCGTCGAGACGGGCGCCGTACGCCGACGCGGTGCCGGTGCGCCGCGCGACGCGGCCGTCGACGAGGTCGAGCACCAGCGCGACCACGGTGATCGCCACGAGCGTCCCGACCTGCTCGCGGCCGGTGAGGGCCTCGGCCACCATCCCGGCGACCCCGCAGGCGAGCGTCGCGCGGGTCAGCGTGACGAGGTCCGCCGGCCCGAAGGCGGTGACCCCGTCGACCGTCGCCCGGCGACCGGCCGCGACCGCCAGCACGAGCGCGCACGCCACTGCCACGCCCCAGCCGACAGGCCCGACCCGCAGCACCGCGAGCAGCGCCACCACCCCGACGAGGCAGCCGGCCAGGCCACGCCGCACTCCGATCACGGGACACCTCCTCCCCCAGGCGTACGAGCGCGCCCTCCGCCCGGTTCACCTGACCGCGAACGGACGGACACCATGCAGGCAGTTCAGGCCGTCATCAGGCTTGCCCACGCTCAGCGCGGCTGCTGTCCCGGCGAACTGCCTGCATGGTGCTCGGGCAACCGCTGCGGGTCACCGTGGAGCCACGTCAGACCAGCCGGAACTCCACCTTGCGCGTCCTCGGGTCGGCGCTCGCCAGCTCGACGGTGACCTCCTCGCCGAGGGGGAGGTCGGAGTCGCTCGTCACCCGGGCCTCGATGGCCGGGTCCTGGATCGTGATGTCGCCCTTCTGCCTGCTCTTCTCGTCGAGGTCCACGACCACGGCGGGGAAGCGCTCGCCCACCCGGGCGTGGAGCAGCTCGGCCTCGCAGAGGTCCACCACGGCGTTCTCGTAGCGGTTGGCCCGGCGCCCCGACTCGGTCATCGTGTCGGGCAGCCCGGCCATCGCCTCGACGACCCACGACGGCACGTCGGTGCCGGCGCACAGCGCGACGCAGATCTCCCCGGCGTAGCGGTCGGCGAGGCGGCGCAGCGGGGCGGTGACGTGGGCGTACTCCGAGGCGAGAGCGGAGTGCTGGGCCTGCTCGGGGAGCTCACCGTTGAAGACGACGTATCCGGCACCACGCAGCAGGCGGGTGCACGCGACGATCATCGCCGCGTGGGTCGGCTTCGACGGGTCGAGCGTGCGGACGAAGTCGGGGTAGAGCTGCTCGGCCGGCCACGAGATGCCGAGGGCGCGTGCCGTGCGGTGGAGGCGCTGCACGTCGTGAGGGGCCGCCGGCGGCAGGGTGCGCAGGATGCCGACGCGGGCGTAGACCATCAGCGAGGCGGCGCCCATCCCGGTGAGGAGGGAGATCTGGGCGTTCCAGGTCTCCACCGGCGTGAGCCTCCGGAACTCCAGCTCCCAGTGCCCGTCGCCGGACTCGACGAGCTCCTGCTCGGGCAGCGGCAGCGACACGCCGCCGCGGGCCGCCTCGCGGGCGAGGCGCAGCTCGCCGACCTCCTCGAGCAGGCCGATGAGCTCGTCGGCCCTCCCCGCGTCGAGGTCGGCCTGCACGCCCTCGTACGACAGCTTGGCGCGCGAGCGGACCAGCGCCCGCTCGACCACGACGTCGGTGCCCTCGCCCGTCTCGTCGACCTCGATGGTCCACAGCAGCGCCGGACGCACCTCGTCGGGCAGCAGCGACGCGGCGCCCTCGCTCAGCACCGTCGGGTGCAGCGGGATCTTGGAGTCGGCGCCGTAGAGCGTCTCGCCGCGGCGGTTGGCCTCGACGTCCACAGGGTCGCCCGGGGTGACGAACGCCGCGACGTCGGCGATGGCGTAGTGCACGACGTAGCCGTTGCCCGAGCGCTCGATGTGCATCGCCTGGTCGAGGTCGCGGGCCGACTCGGGGTCGATGGTGACGAACGGGATGTCCGTGCGGTCGAGCTCCGGCAACCGGGGCGCAGCGGCCGCCTCGGCCGCGGCCCGTTCGACCGCCTCGGGGAACGTCGCAGTGACGTCGAGCTCCGCCTGGATCGCGGCGATGCCGTCGCGCATCTCCTGTGCCGTCACGCTGTCCCCGCTGGAGCGGACCTTCACCACACGGTTGCTGGGCATGTCCCGACCCTAGTCGGGAGCGACGAAGTCGCGCACGACGTGGGGAGGGAGGTCGAGTGTCCCCGCGAGCGAGGCACGACGTCGCGACGGGACGTACCGAGACCCGCGACCCTGGCCGGGAGATCCCGGCACGCGCTGCCTACGCTTGCGCCCGTGCTGATCCTGCTGCCGCCCAGCGAGGGCAAGACCGCTCCCCGTCGCGGCAAGGCCCTCGACCTCGGCTCGCTGTCGTCGCCCTCCCTCACCGCGACCCGGGAGGCGCTCCTCGACTCGCTGGTGCGCCTGTGCACCGACGACCCGGACAAGGCCGCCGCCGTGCTGGGCCTCGGCCCGGCCCAGCGCGACCTGGTGCGGCGCAACGCCGACCTCGAGGACGCCCCCACCGCGCGCGCCGACGCGATCTACACCGGCGTGCTCTACGACGCCCTCGGCTTCGACACCCTCTCCCCCGCGGCCCGTCGCCGGGCGACGGCATGGGTGGCCATCACCAGCTCGCTGTTCGGCATCGCCCGGCCCGGCGACCGGATCCCTGCCTACCGGCTGTCCGGCGACGCCACCCTGCCGGGCACCGGATCAGTCGCCGGCGCGTGGCGCGAGGTCCTCGGTGCGGCCGTCACCGAGGCGGTCGGCCCGGGCCTGCTCGTCGACCTCCGCTCCGGGACGTACGCCGCATTCTGGCGGCCCGACGCCTCGCTGGCCCGCCGCGTCGCGACCGTGCGCGTGCTCCACGAGTCGGCCGGCAAGCGGTCGGTCGTGAGCCACTTCAACAAGGCCACCAAGGGCCGCATCGTCCGCGCCCTGCTCGAGGACGGCGCCAACCCTCGCACCCCGAGGGCGCTCGCCGACACCCTCACCCGGCTCGGCTGGACCGTCGAGGTCGGCGAGCCGACCGCGAAGGGCACCCAGCTCGACGTCGTGGTGACGGAGGTTTGAGCGGAGACCTAGCGCAGCGGGATCATGTCGGTCGCCTCGAGCGGGTCCATCCCGCAGAGCGCGAGCATGTCGGCGACGATCGAGCGCACCTGCGCCAGGATCACCTCGGCGGACAGGTCGTCGCTGTGCTCGACCTGCGCGGTGGCGCGGCCGAGGGCGATGAGGTCCTCGATGACCGCCACCGCCATCCGGTCGGCCACCAGCTCGTCGGCCACCCGGTCGGAGAGGACCGCCAGGTCGCGCAGCAGGGCGGCGTACGACGCCGGCACGGGCTCGCGGCGGTAGGACGCCACGGCGACCCGGCGCACGACGACGCGGGTGTTGCGCAGGGCCACGTCGAGCGGCTCGACGAGCTCGGCCAGCTGGCGCTGGTGCTCGCCGTGCCGGCGGCGGAACGGTGAGGAGCTGACCACCGACAGCCCCTCCGACGACGCCGCGCGCAGCTCGGCGATGAGCGAGTCGGTGGACCGGGCGTCGCGCAGCACCGCCAGCGCCTTCTCGACGTCACCGTCGCCGAGGCGGTCGGCGGACGAGCGCAGCAGCTCGGCGATCTTGCGCACCACCACTGCCGCCTGGTCGCGGGGCTTGCGCAGCGGGGCGCGCGGCACGACGGTGGCCGCCACGAGCGCGACCGATCCGCCGATGATCGCGTCGGTCCAGCGGAGGAAGGCGTCGCCCGGGGCGGGCGCCAGGGCGGCGACGACGATCCCCTGGACGGCGGCCTGGATGACGATGATCTGCGCGGCGTCGAGCAGCAGGGCGATCGACATCCCGGCCGCCACGATCAGCGTGATCTGCCACCCGCCCGAGCCGATCAGGTGGGTGGCCGCGTCACCCAGGAAGACGCCGAGGGCCACGCCGACGGTGACCTCCGCGACCCGGCGCTGGCGCTGGCCGTAGGACATCCCGAGCGACACCACGGCCGCGATCGGCGCGAAGAACGGGAGCCGGTGGTCGAACACGTCGGCCGCCAGCCACCACGCGATGCCGGCGGCGACCGCGCACTGGCCGATCACCCAGCCCTTGGACCGCAGCCGGGCCACCCGGGCACGCAGCGACGTACGACTGCGCTCCGCGACGAGCTCCGCGTCGATGAACCGCACGACGCGTCAGCTCCTCAGAGGCCGGACTCGTCGGTGCGCACCAGGATGCGCTGGCACTCCTCGCAGCGGATGACCTCGTCGGCCGGGGCGGAGCGGATCCGCGAGAGCTCGGACGCGTCGAGGGTCATGTTGCAGCCGCCGCACTGGCGGGCCCGGAGCAGCGCGGCCCCGATGCCCTTCTGCTCGCGCAGCCGCTCGTAGAGCGCCATCAGGTCATCGGGCATGCCCTCGGTCGCCGGCCCACGGGAGGCCGACACCTCGTCGAGGGTGCGGTCGATCTCCACCCGCTTCTCGTCGCGCGCCGCGACCAGCTCGGCCAGCCGCGCGTCGATGTCGTCGGCGCGGATGCCGAGGCCGTCGAGCACCTGCTGGGCCTCCTCGAGCTTCTCCATCACCTCGAGCTCGGCGTCCTCGAGCGTCGAGATCCGGCGCTCGAGAGAGACGAGCTCGTGCTGCATCCGCTCGAGGTCCTTGGGGTTCGTGATCTGCCCGCTGTCCATGCGGGTGCGGTCACGCTCGCGGCGGGTCTTGACCTGCTCGACCTCGCGGTCGGCCTTCGTCTGCTCGACGGTGAGGTCGTCGACGACGATGCGCGCGTCGCGCACCTGGTCGGTGAGCGCGGTGCGCTCGGCCTCCAGGGCGCTGATCTCGGCCAGCTCCGGCAGGTGGCTGCGCTGGTGTCGCAGCTGCGCGGCGCGGGAGTCGAGCTCGGCGACGTCGAGGAGTGCGAGCTGGTGGGTGGGATCGGCCTTCAACGGCTCTCCTGCTTCGACATTCGGGGGATCAGTGGCGGAACGTCCACGGGTCGGTGCACCTCGTGCTGACCCGGGTCTCGACCCTATCGCCCATCTCCCGGCGCAGCCGACCCTCCACCGCCGGCAGCCAGGTCCACTCGGCCGCCCAGTGCGCGACGTCGACCAGCGCCGGCCCGTCCTGCTCGAGGAACTCGGCCGCCCGGTGGTGCCGGAGGTCGCTCGTGACGTAGACGTCGACGTCGCTGTGGGCGAGCTCGTCGAGCAGGAAGTCGCCCGCCCCGCCGCACACCGCGACCCTCCGCACCGGCCGCTGCGGGTCACCGGCGACGCGTACGCCGTGCGCGGTCCCCGGCAGCGCCTCCGCGACCCGCGCGGCGAAGTCCTGGAGCGTCGTCTCCTCCACCGTGCCGCGCCGGCCGGTGCCGGTCGTCGCGAGCCCCGGGTCGGCGAGCGGGACCACGTCGAAGGCCGGCTCCTCGTACGGGTGTGCTGCCAGCAGCGCCCGCACCACCGCCGTACGTCGACCGCGCGGCACCACCGCCTCGACGCGCACCTCCTCGACCACCTCGAGGTCGCCGACGGCACCGATCGCCGGCGAGGCGCCGGGTAGCGGGCGGAAGCGCCCCTCGCCCGCGGCGGTCCACGTGCACGAGTCGTAGTCCCCCAGCCGTCCCGCGCCCGCCTCGGTCATCGCCACCCGGACGGCGTCCGCGGCGTCGACGGGCACGAAGACCACGACCTTGTCGAGCGGTCCGGCCGGTGCCGGTCGGATGGGTGCGAGGTCGGTGAGCCCCAGCGCCAGCGCGAGCGACTCCGAGACCCCGGAGACCGCCTGGTCGGCGTTGGTGTGGGCCGCGAGCAGCGCACAGCCACCGGCGGTCAGCGTGTGCAGGGTGCGCCCCTTGGGCGTGTCAGCGGCGACCGAGCTGACGGGCGTGAGGAACAGCGGGTGGTGCACGACCAGCAGGTCGGCGCCCCACTCCACTGCCTCGCGTGCCACCTCGACCGTCGGGTCGACGGCGAACATCACGCGCGCCACCTCGGCCGACGGGTCCCCGGCCACCAGGCCGACGGCGTCCCACGAGTCGGCCGTCGCGGGCGGGTACCAGGAGTGCAGCAGGTCGACGACGTCGGCGAGGCTCGGCATGCGCGCAGGCTAGTTGACCTGGCTAGTTGACCTGCCGCTCCTGCCCCTCCCAGTAGGGCTGGCGCAGCTTGAACTTCTGCAGCTTGCCGGTCGCCGTGCGCGCCAGCTCGTCGCGGAACTCGATCGAGGTCGGCGCCTTGTAGCCCGCGGCCCGCTCCTTGCACCAGGCGATGAGCTCGGCCTCCATGTCCTGGCTGTCCGCGCTCGCGCCCTCGGCCAGCACCACGAGCGCCTTGATGGTCTCGCCCCACTTGTCGCTGGGCACGCCGATGACCGCGACCTCCGCCACGGCCGGGTGGGAGAAGAGCACGTCCTCGACCTCGATCGAGGAGACGTTCTCGCCGCCGGTGATGATGACGTCCTTCTTGCGGTCGCTGATCGTGAGGTAGCCGTCGTCACCGATCACCCCACCGTCACCGGTGTGGAACCACCCGTCCACGAGCGCCTTCTCGGTCTCGTCCGGCCGCTCCCAGTAGCCCTCGAGGATCACGTTGGACCGCGCCAGCACCTCGCCCTCGGCGTCGGTGCGCAGGCGTACGCCGATGGCGGGCGCGCCGGCGCGCACGAGCCGGGCAGCCCGCTCCTCCGCGGGCAGGTCGTCCCACTCGGCGCGGCTGCGGTTCACGGTCAGCAGCGGCGAGGTCTCCGTGAGGCCGTAGATCTGCACGAACTCCCAGCCGAGCTCCTCCTCGACCCGGACGACGGTCTTCGTCGGCGGCGGCGCGCCGGCCATGATGATCCGCACGCGGTCGCGGCCGGGGATCTCGCCCTCCCAGTCCTGGGCGGCCTCCAGCACCGCCGCCGCGACGGCCGGCGCCGCGCACATCACCGTCACGCCGTGCTGCTCGACCCGGCGCAGGATCTCGGCGCCGTCGACCTTGCGGAGCACGACCTGCGGGACGCCGAGGCCGGTCATCGCGAAGGGCATCCCCCAGCCGTTGGCGTGGAACATCGGCAGCGTGTGGAGGTACACGTCGCGGTCGCACACCCCGGCGTGGAGGCCGAAGGTCACCGCGTTGGTCCAGAGATTCCGGTGGGTGAGCTGGACGCCCTTGGGCCGCGCCGTCGTGCCCGACGTGTAGTTGATCGTGGCAGTCGCGTTCTCGTCGGGCTCCCAGGGCCGCGGCTCGGCCCCGGGCTCGGCGAACATCGACGCGTCCTCGCCGAGCACGAAGGTGTGCTCGACGTCGACGCCCTTCAGCGACTCCACCAGCTCCGGGTCGACGTAGAGCACCCGCGCGCCGGAGTGGGACACGATGTAGGCGATCTCGTCGGGCCGCAGCCGGAAGTTGATCGGCACCAGCACCCGCCCCGAGCCGCAGACACCGAAGAACGACGTCAGCAGGCGCGCTGAGTTGTGGCTGATGATCGCGACCCGGTCGCCGACCTCCAGCCCCAGCTCGTCCAGCTTCGCCGCCTGGCGGCGCGACAGCGCGAGCGCCTCGGCGTACGTCAGGGTGCCGAGCGACGCGGCGGGCTGGTCGGGCTCGTCGATGAAGCCCGGGCGCTCGCCGTAGACGGCCGCAGCGCGCTCGATGAAGTCGGTGACGCTGAAGGGGACGATCATGCGCCCACTGTGGCACGCGTCACGCAGTCTAAGAAGGCTCTCATCCGCGTCTCACGGTGTCCCCACGCCGGATGGCCACCATCGGACCCATGGGACAGGTGACCAGGGTGCTGCTCCTCCTCGCGGTGGTGGTGCCCGTGACGGCGTACGTCGCCGGGTCGCTGGCCTCGCCCGGAGCACCGCCGCCTGCCGACCACAGTCCCGTGATCCTGCGCGACGCCCCCACCACCGACCCTGCCCCGACCACCGACACGACCGCCGACACGACCGCCGACACGACCGCCTCCCCCTCCCGCCGACCGTCCCCGCGCACGCCAGCGCCGAAGCCGGACGGCCAGCGCGGCGGCGACGAGGCACGGGTCGTGACGCCGAAGCCGACCCCGGTCGGAGAGGATGACGACGACGAGTGGGACGACGACGGGCCGGACGATGACGACACCGACGACGAGCGGGACGACTGACGGTGCCCGTCGTCGCTTCGCCCGTGTCTCGGTCCGCACCCGCATCACGGTCGTCATCGCGGTCCTCACGGCGGTGGCGATGACCGGCGCGGGGCTGCTGGTGTACGCGCTCGAGTCCGCGCGCATCGAGCGCCAGGTCACCGCGCAGATCAGCCAGGAGATCGCCGAGTTCCGGGCGCTGCGCATCGACCCCAACACCGGCGAGGAGTTCGACGACGTCGGCCGCGTCCTCAACGTCTTCCTCACCCGCAACGTGCCGGACGACGACGAGATGCTCGTCGGCTACGTCCGGGGCCGGACGCCCGAGCGCACCGTCAACCGCTACGGCCAGGAGGTCCTCGACGAGCCCGGCTACCAGGACGTGCTCGCCGACCTCGACGGCGTCGGCGGCACCCGGGTCATCGAGTCACCCACCTTCGGCGAGACCTGGGTGACGCTCGTCCCGGTCACCAACACGCAGGGCGAGGGCTCGCTCGTCATCGTCAGCTTCCTGCGCGACGAGCACGAGGAGCTCGACTCCACGCTGCAGACCTACACGCTCATCGCGCTGCTCTCGCTCGGGCTGATCACCACGATCGCCGGCTTCCAGTCCGGCCGCCTCCTGGCGCCGTTGCGCACCCTCGAGGGCACGGCCCGCGAGATCACCACCACCGACCTCTCGCGGCGCATCCCCGAGCGCGGCAACGACGACATCACCGCCCTCACCCGCACGATCAACAGCATGCTCGAGCGGCTCGACGCCGGCTTCGCCGCGCAGCGCCAGTTCCTCGACGACGCCGGCCACGAGCTGAAGACCCCGCTCACGGTGCTGCGCGGGCACCTGGAGCTGCTGGAGCACGGAGACCCGGCCGAGCTCGCCCAGACGCGCGAGCTCCTCCTCGACGAGGTCGACCGGATGTCGAGGCTCGTGCAGGACCTCATCCTGCTGGCGAAGAGCCGCCGCCCCGACTTCCTCGTCCTCGGCGAGGTGGACCTGGCCGTCCTCACCCAGTCGGTGCTGGCCAAGGCCACCGCCCTCGGCGACCGGGAGTGGAGCCTCGACGGGGTCGCGCGCGGCCGCGCAGTGCTCGACGAGCAACGGGTGACGCAGGCACTGCTCCAGCTCGCCGACAACGCGGTCAAGCACACCGATCCCGGAGCCGTCGTCGCGGTGGGCTCGGCCCGCGAGGACGGCGTGGTCCGCCTGTGGGTCCGCGACTCCGGGGACGGGATCCCGGCCGAGGACCGTGACGCGGTGCTCGAGCGCTTCGGCCGCAGCCACGTGCGGGCCGGGGACGACGGCTTCGGCCTCGGGCTGAGCATCGTGCGCGCGATCGCCGACGCCCACGGCGGCGACGTACGCATCACCGACGCCGAGCCCCACGGCGCGCACGTCGAGGTCATCCTGCCGGACCGGGAGATCGAACGATGACCGACGACCTGACCTGTGACCCGAGGAGGAAGGACCCCCGATGGCCCAGATCCTGATCGTGGAGGACGAGGAGCGGATCGCCTCGTTCGTGGCCAAGGGCCTCCGTGCCGAGGGCCACCAGCCCACCGTCGCCGGCGACGGTCCGAGCGGCCTCGACGAGGCGCTGTCGGGACGCTTCGACCTGATGGTGCTCGACATCGGACTGCCCGGGATGGACGGCTTCGAGGTCCTCGACCAGCTGCGCTCCCAGGGGAGCCGGATGCCCGTCATCGTGCTGACCGCCCGCGACTCGGTCACCGACACCGTCACCGCGCTCGACAGCGGCGCCGACGACTACATGGCCAAGCCGTTCCGCTTCGCCGAGCTGATGGCGCGCATCCGGCTGCGGCTGCGCGCCCTGGCACCGGCCGACGCGCAGGCCAACGGGGACGACCTGGTCGTCGGCGGGCTGCGGCTCGACCGGCGCACGCGCCGCATCACGGGGCCACGGGGCGAGTCCGAGCTCTCCGCGCGCGAGTTCGCCCTGGCCGAGATCTTCCTGCTCAACCCCGGCCAGGTCCTCACGCGCGAGCAGCTCCTCGACCTCGTGTGGGGCTACGACTTCGACCCCGGCTCCAACGTCGTGGACGTCTACGTCGGCTACCTCCGCAAGAAGCTCGGCACCGACACCATCGCGACCGTCCGCGGGGTCGGCTACCGGCTCGGCACCTGACCCTCAACCCCTGATCCGGAAGCCGGCGAGCGAGCCGCGCGGCAGCCCGGCCAGCACCGGCTCGAGCGCCTCGGCCACCTCGTGCGGCAGCGGGCGGTCGTCGGGGTCGCGACGCAGGCAGGCACGGATCGTCTCGGCGACGACGGCCGGCACGTCGTCGGGCAGCACCGCGGGCGCCTCGACGAGCTGCGGGTAGCGACGACGTACGTCGTCAGCGTCGGGGTCGCCGTGCTCGAAGGGACGCCGGCCGGCGACCGCGTGGAAGAGCGTCGCGCCCAGGCCCCACACGTCGGAGGCGTAGGAGGGGACGGGACCGCCACCGTCGCGCGCGGCGCCGGGGTCGCACTGCTCGGGTGCCATGTAGGCGTCCGTGCCGATCGGGTGGCGGAGCCGCCGGGCGTCCTCCACGGGGCGGGCCACCGACAGGTCGATGAGCCGCGCGGGAGCGCCCATGATGACGTTGCTCGGCTTGATGTCGAGATGGGTCCAGCCGATGTGACGGAAGTAGTGCAGGGCCGCAGCGACGTCGATGGCGAGCGGCAGGTACTGCTGCTCCTGCAGCCGCCCGTAGCGGCGCACCAGGCTGGAGAGCCGCGGTCCGTCGACGTGCTCGAGCACGACGTGCGGGCGGTCGCCGTCCTGGCCGTCCCGCAGGCCACGCACCACGACCGGGTGGTTGACCGTGGCCAGGGCGAGGACCTCCCGGCGCAGTCCGCGCCGGGAGGACTCGTCCTCGAGCTGGGAGGGACGCAGCGCCTTCACGACGACAGGCGACCAGGTGACCTCGTCGAAGCACAACCAGGCCTCGTAGGCGGCCCCGCCACCGAGGCGGCGCAGCGCACTCAGCCCCGGCGCGAGGAGCTCGCCCTCGTCGAGGTGCCAGCCGTCGTCGTTCCTAGCCATGTCGCCTCCTTCGCAGCCTGCTCGTCCGGCCCGCGGTCAGCCGCGGGTGTCGTTGCGGCTGCGGTCGTTGGTGCTGTTGGCCGTCTTGTCGCGCGTCTTGTCGCCGCCGTCGCGCGTCCAGTCGCGGGTCCTGTCGCCACGGCTCTTGTCGCGGTCGCGGCTGACGTCGGTCACCCGGCTGTTCGTGTCGTCGTTCGTGTCGCGGCTCTGGCCGGTGTACGACGGGCCGTCGGTGTCGTCGTCCGCGTCGCCGTCCGTGTCGTCGTTGGTGTCGTCATCGTCGTCGTCGGAGACCAGGACGAGCGACGGGGCGTCGTCGTCGCGCTTGGCGGCCTCGTCCGGCGCGGCGGACACGACGGGCGACGACATGCCGATCAGGCCGAACGCGGTCAGGCCGGCGACACCCAGCAGGGTGGTGGGAAGGATCTTCCTCATCGTGGAACCTCTCGTCGGGGGCCGGTTCGGCCCGGTGTACGAGAAGGCTGCTGCGACGGGGTGAGCCGACCGTGAGGCGCGGATGAGAGGCCTCTCATGCGGCCCCGGCAGGCGGGTAGGGGTGCGTCGGGACGGTTTCGAACCGCCGACCGCTCGGGTGTAAACCGAGTGCTCTACCGCTGAGCTACCGACGCGCAGGGGCACACACTACGGGACCGCGGACCCGGCCCGGCAAACCGTCGACCTGGCCCGGAAATGAGTTGAACCGCTGGCGTCTCGGGTCACCAGCGGTTCAACAAGAAGAAGATTACACCTCACCCCAAATGGCGGTGAGGAATCGCGAAATTGGCCCAGATCGGTCTAGACCAGCGCTCAGACGAGGTGCGTCTCGAGCGCTGCGTGGAGCTCACGGAGGTGCTCGTCGAGGTCCCGTCCGTCGGGGTTCGCGTTGTGCACCGACCAGCGCAGCCGGCCATCGCGGTCGACGACGTACGACGACCGGCGAGGGGCGCCCTTGACCTCGTCGAACACCTCGTAGGCCCGCGTCACGGCGCCGTGCGGCCACCAGTCCGAGAGCAGGGGGAAGTTCAGGCCCTCGGCCTCCGCGAAGGTGCGCAGCGCGTAGACCGAGTCGCACGACACCGCCAGGACCTCGGTGTCGAAGGTGAGGAACTCGTCGAGGCGGTCACGCACGCCCGACAGCTCGCCGGTGCACACGCCGGTGAAGGCGAACGGGAAGAACATCAGCACGACCGCCTTGCGGCCCCGGAAGTCGCTGAGGCGGACGTCCTGGCCGAACTGGTCACGGAGCGTGAAGTCGGGTGCCTCGTCACCGATGCACAGTCCGTTGCCCGTCACGCTGGTCCCTCGCCGTCCCTCTGGTCGCTCGTCTGCTCGTGGCTGCTGTCCCACTCGGCCAGCTCCCGCTTCAGCACCTTGCCGGTCGCGTTGCGCGGGAGCTCGTCGAGGAACACGATCTCGCGAGGCACCTTGAACCGGGCCAGGTTGGCCCTCACGTGCTCGCGCAGGTCGTCCTCCGACACCTCGCCAGTGCGCACCACGAAGGCGCGCAGTCGTTGACCATAGCCCTCGTCGACAACGCCCACGGCAGCGACCTCCCGCACCGCCTCGTGGGCGACGAGGCAGTCCTCGACCTCCTGCGGGAAGACGTTCTCGCCACCGGAGACGATCATGTCGTCGTCGCGGCCGGCGACGTGCAGCCGGTCGGCGTCGTCGAACCAGCCGAGGTCCCCGGACGACATCAGCCCCCCGACGACCTCCTTGGACCCGCCGTTGGTGTAGCCCTCGAAGAGCAGCCCGTTGCCGACGAAGATCCGGCCCGTCTCCCCCCGCGGCAGCTCCTGCCCGGCGTCGTCGAGGATCTTGACCACGGTGCCGTACGGCGGCTTGCCCGCGGAGGTCGGATCGGCCCGCAGGTCCTCAGGAGTGGCGATCGAGGCGTAGGCCACCTCGGTCGAGCCGTAGATGTTGTAGAGGTTGTCGCCGAAGCGGTCCATCCACGCCTGCGCGAGCGTGGCCGGCAGCGCCGATCCCGACGAGGCGACGACCTCGACGCGGGAGAGGTCGACGCCCTCGAGCTCGGCGGGGTCGAGGGCCAGGACGCGCTGGAGCATCACCGGGATCACGACCATCGACTGGCACCGCTCGGCCTGCGTGGTCCGCAGCGCCTCGAGCGGGTCGAAGGTGCGACGCAGCACCACCGTCGAGCCCAGCAGCATCGCGAGTGCCAGGTGCGCGAAGCCCCAGGTGTGGAACAGCGGCGCCGCGATGTGGGTGCGCCACCCGGCACGCAGGGGCATCCGCGACAGCAGCGACACTGCCGCGTCGATGCCGGCCTCCTTGCGGGGCGCGCCCTTGGGGGCGCCGGTGGTGCCCGAGGTCAGGATCACGATCCGCGCGTGGCGCGCCGGCGGGTGCAGGCTGCCCTCGTCGTACGCCGTCACGAGCCGCTCGAGGGTCTCGCCGGCCCCGGCGGCCGCCGGGTCGGCGTCGGTCCAGGCCAGCACCCGGCGCTCGACGTCGGCGCCGCTGAGCAGCCCGGTGAACTCCTCGTCGTGGATCACCATGGTCGGCGCCTCGCGCTCGAGCACGTCGACGAGCTGCGGCCCCGCGAAGGCGGTGTTGAGGTAGAGGATGTCGGCGCCCAGCTTGGCGATCGCGATGGTGGCGTCGATGAAGCCGCGGTGGTTGCGGCACATCACCGCGACCGAGTCGCCCTCACGCACCCCGCGCTCGGCGAGCGCCCGCGCGAGGGAGTTGGAACGGCGCTCCAGCTCGCCCCACGTGAGCTCGCCGAGCTCGTCGACCACGCCCACCTGGTGCGGCTCGCGGGCGGCGAGCGTGGCGAAGCCGCCGGCCGGGCCGGTGC
The DNA here is from genome assembly GCF_057656315.1 of Nocardioides sp. Soil_C_8. Taxonomy (NCBI): domain Bacteria; kingdom Bacillati; phylum Actinomycetota; class Actinomycetes; order Propionibacteriales; family Nocardioidaceae; genus Nocardioides; species Nocardioides sp. Soil_C_8. The sequence continues at coordinate 13,656 of NZ_JBDGKQ010000003.1, read as the reverse complement.
CCCACCGCAGGACCAGCCTGCCGATCTCGAGGAGGGTCCGGGGGCCGTGGGGCCTGATCACGCCCGCGCGACCCAGCACCTGCACGGTGGTCGCGACCCCGGACGCCCGGGCCACGAGGGTGGACGGGAGGTCGCGAGCGATCACGCGGGGGTCTTCGGCGCGACGAGCCGGATGGCCTGCCAGTCCTTGCTGACCGCCGCCGTGGTGGTCTGCGACAGGCCCGCGATCGGGGCCGCCTCGGTGACGTCGGACGGGTCGACGGTGCCGGGTCGGCCGACCTTGGGGGTGAGGAGCCAGATGGACCCGCCGCCCACGAGGTCGGTCAGGGCGTCGACGAGGCCGTCGACGAGGTCGCCGTCGTCGGCGCGCCACCACAGCAGCACGGCGTCGACCACGTTGCCGTAGTCGCCGTCGACCATGTCGGCGTCGATGCAGTCCTCGACCGCGATGCGCAGCTCGTCATCGGTGTCGTTGTCCCAGCCGAGTTCCTGGACGACCATCCCGGGCTTGAGCCCGAGCCGGTCCCCCGTTCCTGTCACCGGGGCAGAACCGCCCACCGTCGAGCTCACGCAGTGCCTCCTGTGTCCGGGGGTGCCCGACCAGTCGTGGTCAGGCGTGGATGCGCACAGTCCACAGGAACACAGCAGGAGCCGCAACCCCGGTCCACGCCCCGTCCTCGCGCGCGGCCCGCGTGGCCCGGGCCCGCGGGCGCGACGTACGGCCTGTGGGACTACCCGCCGGTAGATTTCGTGGCGCGGACGGGCGTGACACGATGAGCGCGTGAGTGACGCCGAGAAGTCCAGCAAGAGCCCCGTCGCATCTGTCATCCACGAGGGACTCCCCACGCAGCTGCCCGACATCGACCCGGACGAGACGCAGGAGTGGCTCGCGTCGTTCGACGCGATGCTCGACGACCGCGGTCGCGACCGCGCCCGCTACCTGATGCTGCGCCTCCTCGAGCGCGCGCGAGAGAAGCAGGTCGGCGTCCCCGCCCTGCGCTCGACCGACTACATCAACACCATCCCGCCGGAGCGCGAGCCCTGGTTCCCCGGCGACGAGGAGGTCGAGCGCCGCATCCGCGCCTTCATCCGCTGGAACGCCGCGGTGATGGTCTCCTCCGCCAACCGCAAGGGCCTCGAGGTCGGCGGCCACATCGCCACCTACCAGTCCTCGGCGAGCCTCTACGAGGTCGGCTTCAACCACTTCTTCCGCGGCAAGGACCACGAGGGCGGTGGCGACCAGATCTACATCCAGGGCCACGGCTCGCCGGGTGTCTACGCCCGCGCGTTCCTCGAGGGGCGCCTCAGCGAGGAGCAGCTCTACCGCTTCCGCCAGGAGGTCCAGCACGGCAAGGGCGCCGGCCTGCCGTCGTACCCCCACCCGCGCCTGATGCCCGACTTCTGGGAGTTCCCGACCGTCTCGATGGGCCTCACCGCCATCGGCTCGATCTACCAGGCCCGCTTCAACCGCTACCTCGACAACCGCGGCATCAAGGACACCAAGCAGCAGCGCGTGTGGGCCTTCATGGGCGATGGCGAGATGGCCGAGCCCGAGTCGCTCGGCGCGATCCGCGTGGCGGCCCGTGAGGAGCTCGACAACCTCACCTGGGTCATCAACTGCAACCTGCAGCAGCTCGACGGGCCGGTCACCGGCAACGGCAAGATCATCCAGGAGCTCGAGGCCAACTTCCGCGGCGCCGGCTGGAACGTCATCAAGGTCGTCTGGGGCCGCGAGTGGGACGCGCTCCTGGCCCGTGACGTCGACGGCGTCCTGGTCAACCGGATGAACTCCACGCCCGACGGTGCGTTCCAGACCTACTCGACCGAGGACGGCGCCTACGTCCGCGAGCACTTCTTCGGCGGCGACCCCCGCCTGCGCAAGATGGTCGAGCACATGTCCGACACGCAGATCGAGAAGCTCCCCCGCGGCGGTCACGACTACCGCAAGGTCTTCGCCGCCTTCGACGCCGCGTCGAAGCACACCGGTCAGCCGACGGTGATCCTCGCCCACACCATCAAGGGCTGGACGATCGACGCCCTCGAGGGTAAGAACGCCACCCACCAGATGAAGAAGCTGACCCTCCCGGACCTCAAGAAGTTCCGCGACCGGCTCTACCTGCCGATCAGCGACCGCGACCTCGAGGAGTCCTACGAGAAGACCGGCGGCGCGCCGTTCTTCCACCCGGGCGCCGACGCCCCGGAGATCGAGTACATGCTCGAGCGCCGCTCGGCCCTCGGCGGCTCGATCCCCCGCCGCGTCAACCGCGCCGCTGCCCTCAAGCTGCCCGGCGACGAGATCTACGCCGAGCTCAAGCAGGGCTCGGGCAAGAACAAGTTCGCCAGCACGATGGCCGTCGTGCGGCTGCTGCGTGACTGGATGAAGGACCCGGAGATCGGCGATCGCCTGGTCCCGATCGCTCCCGACGAGTACCGGACGTTCGGCATGGACTCGATGTTCCCGAGCGCCAAGGTCTACAACCCGGGCGGCCAGCAGTACGAGTCGGTCGACCGCAAGATGCTGCTCTCCTACAAGGAGTCCGCGCAGGGCCAGATGCTCCACGAGGGCATCTCCGAGGCGGGCGCGATGGCCTCGGCCACGGCCGCCGGCTCGGCGTACTCCACCCACGGCGAGCACATGATCCCGTTCTACATCTTCTACTCGATGTTCGGCTTCCAGCGCACGGGCGACTCGATCTGGGCGATGGCCGACCAGCTGGCCCGTGGCTTCCTCATCGGCGCCACCGCCGGTCGCACCACGCTGACCGGCGAGGGCCTGCAGCACGCCGACGGCCACTCGCCGCTGCTCGCGGCCACGAACCCCGCGATCGTGCACTACGACCCGGCGTTCTCCTACGAGATCAGCCACATCATGCAGAACGGCCTCGAGCGGATGTACGGCACCGGCGGGCCCGACGGCCAGGGCGAGGACGTGATCTTCTACCTGACCGTCTACAACGAGCCGGTCTCCATGCCCGCCGAGCCCTCCGACGTGGACGTCGACGGGATCCTCCGCGGCATCCACAAGGTCCGCACCGCCGAAGGCGAGGGCCCGCGGGTCCAGCTGATGGCGTCCGGCGTCGGCTTCCCGTGGGTCGAGGAGGCCGCGCGCCTGCTCGCCGAGGAGTGGGGCGTCCAGGCCGACCTGTGGTCGGTCACCTCGTGGAACGAGCTGGCCCGCGACGGCGCCGCCGCCGAGCAGTGGAACCTGCTCAACCCGGGCGAGGAGCGCCGCACGGCCTACGTCAGCGACAAGCTCGCCGGCGTCCAGGGCCCGGTCGTCGCCGTGTCCGACTACATGCGCGCCGTGCCGCTGCAGATCGCCCGCTGGGTCCCGGCCGACTACCGCGTGCTCGGGGCCGACGGGTTCGGGTTCGCCGACACCCGTCCCGCCGCCCGCCGGTTCTTCCACATCGACGCGGTCAGCGTCGTCGTCCAGGCCCTCCAGGCGCTGGCCGACGCCGGTGAGGTCCCCGCGGAGAAGGTCGTCGAGGCAGCGCAGCGCTACAAGATCGACGACCCCACCGCCACGAAGGACATCAAGCAGGAGGGGGGCGACGCCTGACGGGCGTCACCCCCGCTCACACCCGCCTGACCCGCCCGGGTCAGGCGGGTGTTGCGCGTCGTACGTCGCCGAGCGGGTCGAGCGGCGCGTCGCCGGCGCGCGCCTCGGCCGGGCGGACCGGTGCCCCCTCGTCGAGGAGCTCGCGCCAGCGCTCGCGGTCGTAGCGGCTGGGCTCCGTCGTGCGGATGAAGTCCCGCACGATCTTCGCGAAGCGCTCGGGGTGGTCGCGGTGCGGGAAGTGGCCGGCGTTGGGGATGACCTCGACGCGGGCCGTCGGCGCGAGCGCGCTGGCGTTGCTCGCGTGACCGACCGGGATGACGTGGTCGTCGGCTCCCCACACCACGCACATCGGCATGGCTTCGGTGAGGTAGGCCCGGTCCGACATCGTCACGATCTGGCCCTTCCAGTCCACGACCGCGCGGACCACGTGCCGGATCGCGGCGCGAGCGCGCGGGTCCTTGAAGGAGTCGTAGATGGCGGCGACCTCGCCGAGGTCGCGCAGCTGGCTGATCCCGCTCCGGGCGAGCACCCGCATCGTCGTGGTGGCCGCGTGGCGCAACCCCGGCGCCGCCAGCAGGCCCATGACCTGGTGGAAGCCCGGCGTGGTGATCGCGCGGATCGCGGGGTTGACCTCGGGCCCCAGACCGCCGGAGCCCACGAGCACGAGCCGCTCGGTGCGCTCGGGGTACTGGTAGGCGAACTGCATCGCCACTCCCCCGCCGAAGCTGTGTCCGACCACCGTCGCGGTGTCGATGCCCAGCACGGTCAGCAGGTCGCGCATGCCGTTGGCGTAGCCGCCCACGCTGTAGTCGGCCCGTGGCTTGTCGGACGCCCCGTGCCCGAGGAGGTCCGGCGCGATGACGGTGTGGGTCCGGGCCAGCGAGTCGATGACCGGCGTCCACGTCGTGTGGTCGCAGCCGAGGCCGTGGAGCAGCAGGACGACCGGTCCCGACCCGGCGCGGACGTAGGCGCGCCGGTGCCCGTGCACGGTCACGTGCTCGACCTGCAGGCTGCTGCTGCGACGGGTCACTCGACCTCTCACCTCGATCTCCGGGGGCGGACTGTTCGGGATTCAACCAGAGCGTGGTGCCCCGTACCCCGCACGCCTCTCCCCGATGCGAAGTCGTGACCTGCCGGTCGCCGGACCGCGGTTCGTGGGAATCCCACTACGTGACGCACCGCACTACAGTCGTGCCGTGACCCCGTCCCGTCGGCGCGCCGCCGAGGCCCTGCGCAACTCCACGGGCGCGCTGAGCACCGCGGCCACGGGCCGGATGTCGACCGACCTGCCGTGGTTCGACGACCTGAGCGCGGAGGACCGCTCCTGGGTCGGCCTGATCGTGCAGGCCGGCATCCGGGGGTTCGTCGACTGGTACGACCACGAGGTCGAGGCGTCGGCCCACGACCCCCTCGACGTCGTCGTCTTCGGCGCCGCGCCGCGCGAGCTGACCGGCGTCATCTCGCTGCAGCAGACCGTCGAGCTGGTGCGGCTCAGCATCCGGGTGGTCGAGACGACGATCGACACGCTCCTCGACCCCCAGGACGCTCGCGAGGTGCACGACGCCGTCCTGCTCTACGCCCGCGAGGTGGCCTTCGCCACGGCGGCCGTGTACGCCCGCGCCGCCGAGTCCCGCGGCGCGTGGGACGCCCGGCTCGAGGCCCTGGTCGTGGACGCGGTCGTCCGCGCGGAGACCGACGAGAGCGTGCTGTCGCGCGCAAGCGCACTGGGCTGGGGCGCGCACGGCGACGTGGCCGTGGTGCTGGGCGCCACGCCCCCGCACCGGGCGGAGCTCGACGTCTTCGAGTCCGTACGCCGCTCGGCCCGCGCCGGTGGCATGGACGCGCTGTGCGCCACCCAGGGCGAGCGGCTGGTCGTCGTGCTGGGCGGCGTGACCGACCCGCTCGCGGCCGCGACCCGTCTCCTCGACCACTTCGGCGACGGCCCGGTCGTGGTCGGGCCCGTCACCGCCGACCTGGCCCACGCCAACGCGTCCGCGCGGGCGGCGCTGTCCGCCCACCGGGCGGCCAGCGGCTGGCCCGACGCCCCCCGCCCGGTCGCGAGCCGCGACCTGCTGCCCGAGCGCGCGCTGGCCGGTGACGGCCACGCACGGCGCCACCTCGTCGACGAGGTCTACCTCCCGCTGGTGGCGGCCCGCGGCACGCTGCTGGAGACGCTGTCGGCGTGGTTCGAGCACGGCTCGTCGATCGAGGCGACGGCTCGCGCACTCTTCGTGCACCCCAACACGGTGCGCTACCGGCTGCGCCAGATCTCCGACGCCACGGGCTGGTCACCGACCCGCCCCCGGGAAGCGTTCGCGCTCCAGCTGGCGCTGATCCTAGGGCGCCAGTCGGGTCGGACGGAACTGTAGGAACCCTACAAGGATCTGGGGGTCACTTTCGTCGGCGTCGGACCCGCGCCGACCGGTGCCGACCCGTCACAGTGGACGTGTGCTCGTCATCGTCGCCCCCGGTCAAGGGGCCCAGACCCCCGGTTTCCTCACGCCCTGGCTGGAGGACCCGACCTTCGCCGCCCGGTTCGACTGGCTCGCCACCGTGGCCGGCATCGACCTGGCCCACTACGGCACCGAGGCCGACGCCGACACGATCCGCGACACGAAGATCGCCCAGCCGCTGCTGGTGGCGACCGGCCTGATCGCGGCGCTCGAGCTCTTCCCGCACCCCGCCGACGCGTTCTCGCGCATCGGCGCGGTCGCCGGCCACAGCGTGGGCGAGCTGACCGCGGCAGCCGGTGCCCGAGCGATCTCCGCCGAGCAGGCGATGGTGCTGGTGCGCGAGCGCGGCAACGCCATGGCCGACGCCGCGGCCACCACCGCCACCGGGATGACCGCAGTCCTCGGCGGCGACCGTGACGAGGTCCTCGCGACCATCGAGCGGCACGGCCTCACCGCCGCCAACGACAACGGTCCCGGCCAGGTCGTCGCCGCCGGCACGCAGGAGCAGCTCGCGGCGTTCGCCGACGACGGGCCCGCCAAGGCGCGGCTGATGCCGCTCAGCGTCGCCGGTGCGTTCCACACCGTCCACATGGCGCCCGCGGTCGACCGCCTCGCCTCGCTGGCCCGTTCGGTCTCCACCCACGACCCGCGCACCCCGGTGATCTCCAACCGCGACGGCCAGGTCGTCCACGACGGCCGCGACGTGCTGCGCCGCATCGTCGGACAGATCTCCAACCCGGTCCGCTGGGACCTCTGCATGGAGACCATGAGCGACCTCGGCGTCACCGGCATCCTCGAGATGCCGCCCGCCGGCACGCTCACCGGAATCGCCAAGCGCGCGCTCAAGGGCGTGGAGACCTTTGCGCTCAAGACGCCCGACCAGCTCGACGACGCCCGCGAGTTCTGCGACAAGCACGGCGAGGCGTCGATGATCGAGACCACGCCGACCTGGCGGATGGTCGTCTCCCCCGCCAAGGGAACCTTCCACATCTCGGCCGAGGCCGCGCAGCTGCACCTCCTCGCGCCCGGCGCCACCATCGGCGCCGTCGCGAGCCTGCGCGACCGCACCGACATCACCGCACCGCACGGCGGCTCGGTGGTCGAGTGGCTGGTCGAGGACGGCGACCTCGTCTCACCGGGTCAACCCCTCCTGCGACTCCACCCGGAGGCCACGCTCTGATGGCGACCATCACCGGCAGCGCGGGCGCCCCGCACGCGCGCATCCTGGGCATCGGGGCCTACCGCCCGACCCGCCTCGTCCCCAACTCCGAGGTCGTCGACGCGATCGACTCCAGCGACGAGTGGATCCAGCAGCGGTCCGGGATCAAGACGCGCCGCTGGGCCGGTCCCGAGGAGTCCGTGCAGATGATGTCGGTCGAGGCGTCGCGGATCGCGATCGAGCGGTCCGGCCTCGACGTCGGCCAGATCGACTGCGTCGTCGTCGCCACCGTGAGCCACCTGCTCCAGACCCCGGCCGTCGCCACGGCGATCGCGCACGAGCTCGGCACCGACGGCGCCGCCGCCTTCGACATCTCCGCGGCGTGCTCCGGCTTCTGCCACGGCATCGCGCTGGCCTCCGACATCGTCCGCGCCGGCAGCGCCCGGCACGTGCTGGTGGTCGGGGTGGAACGGCTCACCGACATCCTCGACCTCACCGACCGCGGCACCGCCTTCATCTTCGCCGACGGCGCGGGAGCCGCCGTGGTCGGTCCCAGCGACACCCCCGGCATCGGCCCTGTCGTGTGGGGCTCGGACGGCGAGCAGTTCGACCTGATCCGGCAGCGCGAGGACTGGCGCGACGTCGTCGGCACCGACACCACGCCCGGCTCCGGCGTGATGCCGCACCTGACGATGCAGGGCAACCCGGTCTTCCGCTGGGCGTCCTTCGCGATGGCGAAGATCGGCCAGCAGGCGCTCGACACCGCCGGCATCTCGCTCGACGAGCTCGACGTCTTCGTCCCCCACCAGGCCAACATGCGCATCATCGACGCGATGGCGCGCTCGATGAAGCTGCCCGACACGGTGCGGATCGCCCGTGACGTGGCCGACCAGGGCAACACCTCCGCCGCGTCGGTGCCGCTCGCGCTCGACCGGATGATCGAGGAGGGCGAGGCGAGGTCCGGTGACACCGCGCTGCTCATCGCCTTCGGCGCCGGGCTGTCCTACGCCGCCCAGGTCGTCACCGTTCCCTGACCCGCACCACCCGCAGACCAGCCCAAGCAGCACCCACACAGAAGAAGGGAAGGCCCATGGCCAGCACCGAAGAAATCCGCGCCGACCTCGCCGAGATCGTCAACGAGGTGGCCGGCGTCGACGCCGACGACGTCCAGCTGGACAAGTCCTTCGTGGACGACCTCGACGTCGACTCGCTCTCCATGGTCGAGGTCGTCGTGGCCGCCGAGGAGAAGTTCGGCGTGACCATCCCGGACGACGAGGTCAAGAACCTCAAGACCGTGGGCGACGCCGTCGCCTACATCGAGCGCGCCCAGGGCTGACGCTCTCCCCGGCGTCACGGGTGGCCGGTGTCCAGCCCCGGCCCCCGTGACCCAGGTACCCCCAACTCCCGCGAGAAACGGAACCTCATCAGATGCCCTCGACCCGCGTAGTCGTCACCGGCCTCGGCACCACCTCCCCCGTCGGCGGGGACGTCGCCTCCACGTGGCAGGCGATGCTGTCCGGCACGTCCGGCATCCGGCGCCTCACCGACGAGTGGGTCGACCAGCTGCCGGTGAAGATCGGCGGCCGGGTGGCGGTCGAGCCGTCCGAGGTCCTCGAGCGGGTCAAGGCCCGCCGTCTCGACCGGTCGAGCCAGTTCGCCATGGTCGCCGCCGAGCAGGCATGGGCCGACGCGGGTCTGGAGGGCTCCGGCCTCGAGGCCGAGCGGCTCGGCGTCGCGCTCGCCTCCGGCATCGGCGGCGTGACCACGCTCCTCGACAACTACGACACCCTCCTCGAGAAGGGTGCGCGCCGGGTCTCGCCGCTCGCGGTCCCCATGCTCATGCCCAACGCCCCGGCCGCCAACGTCAGTCTCAAGTACGGCGCCCGCGCCGCGGTCCACGCGCCCACCTCGGCCTGCGCGTCGGGCAACGAGGCCATCGCGATGGCCCTCGACCTGATCCGGCTCGGCCGCGCCGACGTCGTGATCGCCGGCGGCACCGAGGCCGCGATCCACCCGCTGCCGATGGCGGCGTTCGCCAACATGATGGCCCTGTCCAAGACCGGCAGCGAGGACGGCGGCGACCCGACCACCGTGTCCCGCCCGTGGGACACCGGACGTGACGGCTTCGTCCTCGGCGAGGGCGGCGCGGTGCTCATCCTCGAGTCCGAGGAGCATGCCCGCGCCCGCGGCGCGAAGGTCTACGCCGAGGTCCGCGGCGCCGGCATCAGCAACGACGCCCACGACATCGCCCAGCCCGACCCCGAGGGTCGCGGCGGCACGCGCGCGATCAAGATGGCGCTCCGCGAGGGCGACGTCGACCCCGCCACCGTCGTGCACGTCAACGCGCACGCGACGTCCACGCCCAAGGGCGACATCGCTGAGGGCCTGATGCTGCACGCCGTCCTCGGCGACCACGTCGACCGCTGCGTGGTCACCAGCACGAAGTCGATGACCGGTCACCTCCTCGGTGGCGCCGGGGCCCTGGAGGCCGTGGCCACCGTCATGGCGCTGCACGACCGCATCAGCCCGCCGACGATCAACCTCGACGACAAGGACCCCGAGGTCGACCTCGACATCCCGACGTCGAAGCGCGACCTCCCTGACGGCGACGTCGTCGCGCTCAACAACTCCTTCGGCTTCGGTGGCGCCAACGTCGCGGTCGCCTTCGGCAGCGCCTGAGAAACGGAAGGACCCTCCCGATGACGACGACGGCCACGAAGCCCGCCAAGCTGCCCCGTGAGCAGGACCCGCGCAACCCGGTCCACCGGCTCACCGCCCTCCTCGACGAGGGCACCCTCGAGCTGATCACCGAGGACGACGACTCAGGGATGCTCGCGGCCGTCGGCCGCGTCGACGGCACGTCCGTCGTCGCCTTCTGCAGCGATGCCACGGTGATGGGCGGCGCCATGGGCGACGTCGGCTGCCGCGTCGTCGTCGACGCCTACCACCGCGCCCTGACCGACGGCGTCCCGATCATCGGGCTGTGGCACTCGGGTGGCGCGCGGCTCGCGGAGGGCGTGCTGTCGCTCCACGCAGTGGGCCGCATCTTCCAGGCGATGACGCAGGCGTCCGGCGTGATCCCCCAGATCTCGGTCGTGCTGGGCCCGGCAGCCGGTGGCGCCGCCTACGGTCCGGCGCTCACCGACGTGGTGATCCTCGGTCCCGAGGGCCGCATCTTCGTCACCGGACCCGACGTCGTCCGCTCCGTCACCGGCGAGGACGTCGACATGCTGCGCCTCGGCGGGCCGGAGCCCCACGGGCGCCGCTCCGGCGTCGTGCACATCCTCACCGAGTCCGAGCGCGAGGCGCTCGACAAGGCCCGCACGGTGGCCTCCCTCCTCGGCGCGCAGGGCAGCCTGGCGGCCGAGTCGGTCGAGGACCGCGACCTGGGTGCCCTGCTGCCGGAGTCGAAGAAGCGCGCCTACGACGTGCACCCGCTCGTCGACGGCCTGCTCGACGAGGGCACCATGCAGGAGCTGCACGCCCGCTGGGCCCCCAACATCGTCACCGCGCTCGGCCGTTTCGGCGGTCGCACCGTCGGCGTCGTGGCCAACAACCCGCTTCGCCTCGGCGGCTGCCTCGACTCGCTGTCCGCCGAGAAGGCGTCCCGCTTCGTGCGCATGTGCGACGCCTTCGGCGTGCCGCTGGTCGTCCTCGTCGACGTGCCGGGCTACCTGCCCGGCGTCGGCCAGGAGTGGGACGGTGTCGTCCGCCGTGGCGCCAAGCTGCTGCACGCCTTCGGCGAGTGCGTGGTCCCGCGCGTGACGCTGGTGACCCGCAAGACCTACGGCGGCGCCTACATCGCGATGAACGCCCGCTCCCTGGGCGCGACCCGCGTGCTGGCCTGGCCCGGTGCCGAGGTCGCCGTCATGGGTGCCGTGGCCGCCATCCGCATCCTCCACCGCCGCAAGCTGGCGGAGGTCTCCCCCGAGATCCGACCGCAGGTCGAGGCCGAGCTCGCCGCGGAGCACGAGCGGATCGCCGGTGGCGTCGAGAAGGCAGTGGAGATCGGTGTCGTCGACGAGGTCGTCGAGCCCACCCGCACCCGCAGCGCGATCGCGCTCGCCATGCGGCACGAGATCGACACCGCCGGCGTACGCCGCGGACACCACGGCAACATCCCGCTCTGACGGCCGCGGCTGTGACGTAACGCACGTCACACCGCCTCGTTGGGCACCTCGATCCCCTCGGAGGTGTCCTCATGTCGAGCCTGCTCGCGACCGCCGTCCTCGCCGCGGCGAGCCTGCTGCCCACTCCCCTCCCGCTGCCCCTCCCGACCGGGCCGGCCGGCCAGGACGCGCAGCCGGCGACCGTGGCGGTCACGGGCACGCTGGACGCCGCCGGCGGGCGTCTCAAGCGAGGGTGCAAGGACTACGCGTACGCCTACTCCGTCACAGCAGGGTCGGACGACTGGACCTTCGACATCACCCTGCAGGACCGCAACGGGAAGGGCGTGAACGCCCAGTCGCTCATCGGGCCCAACGACCCCGAGTCGGGCGTGCTCCCCTACCGGCTGTGCCGCTGGGCGACCACGTCCGGGCGCTTCACCCTGAGCGGCGTGCTGACGTCGTACGACGACACGGCGCAGGAGACGGAGGTCCGGGTGACCGAGACCTTCACGCTGCGCCGGCGCAACCGCTGAGCGGCCCTCAGACCACCTGGTGGAGCCAGCGCACCGGGGCACCCTCGCCCGCGTGCCGGAAGGTCTCCAGCTCGTCGTCCCACGGCTTGCCGAGCAGGTTGTCGATCTCGAGGAGCAGCGTGGTGTCGCCGAGGGCCGCCTTCACGACCGCGGCCTTGAGCCGGTCCTCGGGGATCAGGATGTCGCCGTGCGGACCGGTGATGGCGTGGAAGATCCCGAGGTCGGGCGTGCACGAGAAGCGGGTGCCCTCGCTGGAGCTCGTGGGCTCCTCGGTGATCTCGAAGCGCAGGTGGTTCCAACCACGCAGCGCGGACGCGACCGCAGCGGCCGTTCCGGCCGACCCGGTCCAGGACAGCTCGGCGCGGTAGGAGCCCGGCTGGGCAGGCTGCGGCGTCCAGTCGAGCGAGACGGCAACTCCGAGGACTCCGCCCACGGCCCACTCGATGTGCGGGCAGAGTGCGGAGGGAGCAGAGTGCACGTAGAGAATGCCCCTCGTGGCCGGACCGTCCGGACGGGAAGCAATGCGTGTGGTCACTGTGACCTCCTTGAGTTCCGACGCTCCAGATGCGCCTTCCCCAGCGTTCTGTCGTCAGTGCTCAAAGAGTCGAGTGACACGTATGTGATTAGTGACCCCATTGTGACCCATGTGGCGCCTGAGCGCCAGCGGTCACGCCGAACGGGGCCGGATCAGGCCTGGCGCCGCTCCAGGACCTCGGCGCGCTCGGCCGAGTCGGTGAGCTCCTCGGAGTCGATCGCGTGCGTGCGGTGGAACCACGCGAGGGCGTCCGACTCACGGCCGGCGGCCTCGAGCGTGTCCGCGTAGGCGTAGCGCAGGCGCACCACCCACGCCGCACGGCTCTTCGACGTGAGCGGAGCGAGCTCGAGCGTGCGCAGCGCGGCGTCGAGCTGTCCCATGTCGCGCCGCGCGCCGGCCTCGACCAGCGTCATCTCGGCCTTGGCCTCGGAGCTGAAGTTGGCGACCGACGGGCTCTTCGCCAGCTTGATCGCCTGCTCGGGGTTGCCGAGCGCACGATGGCAGTCGGCCATGATCGGCAGGTAGTCCGTCGCGCCGTTCATCCGCTTGGCGGCGCGCAGCTCGGACAGTGCCTCGGCATAGTGCCCGGCGGCGTACGCCGTCTCGCCCGCGGCCTCGCGGACGACGGCGATGCGGGACGCACGGGCCCGGGCAGCCAGGGCGTGGCGATAGGCGAGCTCGGGGTCCTCGTCGATGAAGACGCCGGCCGCGGCCAGGTGGCGCGCGACCCGGGCCGCCAGCTTCTCGGGCAGTCCCTTGAGCTGGGCACGGACGCCACGGTCGAGCTCGGCACCGGTGATGCCCTCAGGCAGGTCGGGACCGTCGTACGCCGCCTGGTCGGCCGTGCGGGGCTGCTTCTCGTCCGCCCGTCCCCGAGGACCGCGCTGCTGGGCACCCGCCGGACGCTTGCCACCGGTCGGCTTCCCACCGAACGGACCACGGGCGCCGGACTTGCCACGGGTGTCGCCGGACCGGCCTGCGCCGCCACGGGAGTCGCTGCGCGAGTCACTGCGCTGGCCGCCGCGGGAGGAGGAGCTGCCGCGGCCACCGCCGGACGAGCCACCTCGCCCACCCCCGGCCCCACCTCGTGACGGTCGCTGTCCTCGACGGTCCTCGGCCACAGCCGCACTTCCCTTCTCCACGCGTCGACGCCCCGTTCGGGGGCAACGCTACTCATACCGCGCCAGAAATGACGCAGGGGCCACCAGATCACTGGTGGCCCCTGCCAAATGTTTGTCCGGCGGCGTCCTACTCTCCCACAACCTCTCGGTTGCAGTACCATCGGCGCTGAAAGGCTTAACTTCC
>NZ_JBDGKQ010000002.1:169862-799681 GCF_057656315.1 Nocardioides sp. Soil_C_8 | reverse complement strand
CCCGACCCCTACCCCCACCCCAACGCCGACCCCCACTCCGACACCCACACCCGCGGGTGGCTTCCCCGACGCCGCGACGACCGGAGTCCCGGCGGGCGTCACCCTCGAGCCCTACACCGGACCGTGCATCTTCCGCGAGTCCGACGGATCCTCCGCGGTGATCGACGGCAAGGACGTCCGGGCGAAGTGCAGCGAGCTGCTGGCCTACCACCCGTTCGCGCTGACCGTCCGCAACAGCCGCGTGCCCCGCGTCGAGGTCACCGCCAGCGGCCAGAGCCTCGAGATCAGCGACAGCGAGGTCGTCGCGGGCGCCTGGTCCGACGGCGCGCTGTGGGGGTCGAACATCACCGCCACCCGTGTCGAGGTCACGGGCGGGCAGCACTCGGTGCACTGCGAGGACAGCTGCACGATCGTGGACTCCTGGCTCCACGGCCAGTACAACCCGGACGGCCGGGCGTTCCACACCAACGCCTTCCTCACGAACGGCGGTAGCGGCATCGTGCTCCGGCACAACACGCTGCACTGCGACTCGATCCTGAACAGCACGGACGGCGGCTGCACCGCAGACGTGTCCCTGTTCGGTGACTTCGCCCCCGTCTCGGACGTGCTGGTGGAGCGGAACCTGCTGAAGGCCAACGCCTCGTCGATCTCGTACTGCGCGTACGGCGGCTACAGCCCGAGCAAGCGGTACCCGGTCGCCACCGGCATCCGGTTCATCGGCAACGTCTTCGAGCGTGGCACCAACCGCAGGTGCGGCGTCTACGGTCCCGTCACGTCGTTCCAGTCCACCGCCACCGGCAACCAGTGGTCGGGCAACACCTGGGACTCCGGCGAGCCCGTGACTCCCTGACCGTCCCGGCCGTGCGGTGTCCCGGTCTGGACAGCGTGGCTCGCGCCCGTGCCGGGAGGTAGCGTCGAGCGCGACGGGGAGGTGCGGGTGCACCGCCCGGGGGAACTGCCCGCGGGACTTGTCCAGCCAGCCCCGCGGGCAGCCTGTCGGGGCGCGGTCACCCGACGTCCGTGCGGGTCTGCGCATGCATTACCCCGTGGGCGCCGAAGCATCCGCCGGTCTGGACCGGAGGAGCACCCGGCCGCGGGACGGCCGTAACACGAGCGCGCCCGGTGACGCTGAAGTGGAGAGAGCAGCGGCGCGATCGTTGTCCCCCCGGATCGAGATCGCGCCGCTGTTCCCTGTCGCGCGCGGCCCAGCGCCTGTACCGTGGACCCAGGCGCTCGATCCGGGGGGATGGACTGCCTGGCAGGCCCGGTCGCCCACCTCGTGGGCAGCCGGGCCTGCCTCATTCGCCCGTCGGTCCGAACCGCTCGACCCGGATCGCCGCCGGGTCGAGACCACAGGCGACGAGGAGCTCCTCGGCGTACGACGCGAAGCGGGCCGAGCCGCAGACGTAGCCGAGGTCGACGTCCTCGAGCAGCGGGGCCAGCTCATCGGCCGTGAACGGTCCGGCCGGCCGCCCGTCGACGTCGGCCCGCGTGAAGGCGAGCGTCGCGCCGTAGCGCTCGAGCTCGGCGGCGTAGGCGAGCTCGTCGCGGGTGCGGCCCATCGCGGCGATGCGGAGCAGGTCGGTGCGCCCGAGCCGTCGCGCCGTGCGGGCCATCGCGACCGCCGGCACGACACCGGTCCCGCCGACCAGGCACAGGACGCGGGACCTGGTGTCCCAGACGAACCAGCGCCCGATCGGCCCGCGCAGCTCGAGCACGTCACCCACCTCGGCGACGTCCGCGAGGAACTCGGAGACCTCGCCGTCGGGCTGGCGCTCGACGAGCAGCTCGAGCAGCGGGTCGTCGCTGTCGGAGGCCAGGGAGTAGGAGCGCTGGGCGGTGTAGCCGTCGGGCGCGCGCAGCCGGAGGATGTAGTGCTGCCCGGGCAGGTGGTGCGGCCGGTCGTCCACGTGCAGCCGAAGCCGGACGGTGTTGGCGGTCGGCTGGTCCTTCTCGATGATGCGGCCGTCGCTCCAGGCCGCCATGGGCGCCGGGGCCACGTCAGTCGTCACCCTGGTAGCGCTGCTCGCGCCACGGGTCGCCGCGGTCGTGGTAGCCGTTCTGCTCCCAGAACCCGGGCCGGTCCTCGGTCATCAGCTCGAGGCGCGAGAGCCACTTGGCCGACTTCCAGAAGTAGAGGTGCGGCACCAGCAGGCGCAACGGCCCGCCGTGCTGGCGGGGGAGCGGCTTGCCGTCGAAGCTCCACACCACCCATGCCTTGCCGCCGGTGACGTCGGCCAGCGGCAGGTTGGTGGTGTAGCCGGTGACCGAGTGCGCCATGACGTACGCCGCCGAGGGGTCGGGCTTGGCGACCTCCAGCAGGTCGTCGACGCTGACGCCGCTGAAGGTCGTGTCGAGCTTGGACCACGTGGTGACGCAGTGGATGTCGCCGAAGTAGGTCGACCCGGGGAAGGCGTGCAGCTCTTGCCAGGTCCAGGTGTGCGGCGACTCGACGAGGCCGTCGATGCCGAAGGTCCACGACTCCTCGGACCTGCTGGGGGTCGCCTCGGCACTCAGCACCGGCCAGGACGAGCCGGTGTCGTACTGCCCGGGTGGGAGCCGACCGCGCTCCGGTTCCGGGCGGCGGCGGTGGAATCCTCGGGTGACGGGCATCGGTGCTCCTCGGTGTCGGCTCGTGCGCGACCGGACGGGGCCAGTCTGCCGGAACCTCAGCCGTTGCGTCCGCGGGCAGTGACCGGCCACGGGTCGTCCCCGCTGGTGGGCCACAGCTCGTCGGCGAGGTTGACCGCGGTGCAGCAGTGGTTGGGCACGACGAGGACCCTGCTGCCGAGCGCCGGCAGTCGACCGGGCACGTCGACGACCGCGTGGTGCTCGGACAGCTGCACGATCCGGGCGTCCGGGTGGTCGAGGAGCCGGCCGGAGCCCGAGGCGTAGGGCGCCCGGTCGGCGCCCAGCACCTTGGACCCGGCGTCGAGGACGGCGCGACCTCCGGCGTGGCTCACCACGGTCGCCACCGCGGTCAGGGCGACCTGGTCG
Organism: Nocardioides sp. Soil_C_8; assembly: GCF_057656315.1. Classification (NCBI taxonomy): domain Bacteria; kingdom Bacillati; phylum Actinomycetota; class Actinomycetes; order Propionibacteriales; family Nocardioidaceae; genus Nocardioides; species Nocardioides sp. Soil_C_8. The sequence goes on along the minus strand of NZ_JBDGKQ010000002.1, from coordinate 796,684 downwards.
GGCGTCGCCGAGCCGAGCTCCCACTGCTGTGCGTCGTTGAACACGTAGACGCCGGGCCGGACCTCGGTCAGCACCGTGGTGTCCGCGTGCTCGAGCGAGGGTGTGGATCCGCCGCTGACGACCTCGACGTCGAGGCCGGCGGCCCGGACCGCCTGGCGCGCGACGGCGAGTGCCGCACCCTCGTCGCGGGCCGCCGCCGCCCGCGCGCCGGGTGAGTAGGAGTGGCCCGGGAAGGTGAACACGCCGCGCACGGCCAGGCCGCCGGCGGCGAGCGCGACGTCGCCGGCTGCGGCAGGCTCGACGCCGCTGCGGTGGTGGCCGGAGTCGACCTCGACCAGCACCTCGGTCCGCGATCCGGCCAGGAGCGCGGCCGCGGTGCGGGCGCCGCCGACGGAGTCGACACCGATCGCGAGCCGCACGCCCGACGTGGCGAGCGTCCGCAGGCGCCCGGCCAGTTCGGTCGTCAGCCACAGCGGGTAGGCGACGAACAGGTCCGTGACACCTGCCGCTGCGAAGGCCTCGGCCTCACCGACGGTCGCGACGGTCAGCCCGACGGCCCCGGCGTCGAGCTGCAACCGGGCGATGTCGGCGGACTTGTGGGTCTTGGCGTGCGGGCGCAGCGCGACCCCCGCCGCCGCGGCCGCCTCGGCGGCACGCGCGACGTTGGCGCGCAGCCGGTCGACGTCGACGCGGAGGTAGGGCGTCGGTCGCTCGGCGCCGCTCACTCGAAGTGCCTCCACTCGCCCTCGGACACGACCTCGACGCGGTCGCCGTCGACGAGGACCGCGGACTGCTCGTCGAGGGCGTACGCCGGGTTGCCGAGCCCGGCGGCCCACTCCGCGGCCACCTCCAGGGTGTTTCCCGGGAACAGGCCGACGTGCGGGAACAGCGAGAAGTCGACGAGGCCGAGGGCCCGGTCGCCCTCCTCGGGACGCCACTCGACGAAGAGCTCCCCGATGCGCGGGGTGAGCACCATGCTGCCGGCGCTGACGCCGACCCACACGGTGTCGGCCAGCTCGGGCAGCAGGTCGGCGAGGCCCGACTCGGCGAGCCAGTGGGCGAGGTAGGTCGCCTCGCCGCCGTCGACGAGCAGCACGTCGGCCTCGCGCACCCACGGCACCCAGCGCTCGGGGTCGATGCTCGGGAGCGCGGTCAGCTCGAGGACGCCGACGGACCGCCAGCCGAGCCCGGTCATCGTCGCCGGCGACCCGTCGGTGACGAAGCGTCGCAGCGACTCGGGCCCGCACATGGGATGGCCCCACTGCGCCGTCGGGATGCACAGCGCGGCCGACTCCTCGACCGGCTTGCCGAGCAGCTCGACCAGGGCCGCCCGGATGCTGTCGTTGGTCACGCCGCCGGAGGTCAGCAGGAGCTTCATCCGTGCATCGTCGCAGGCCCGGCCCGGCGATACGGTCGTTCCGTGACCGACTACCAGCGGATCCTCGTGGTCAGCACACGCGCGGATGCGGCGGAGGTCGCGCGGGTGCGGGCAGGCATCGGGTCGTCGGCCGTCGTCATCACCGCACCGACAGCCGACGGCAAGCGCATCGTCCAGGGGCTCGGGCACACCGCGCACCCGGAGACGCTGTTGGCCCCGGTCCGTTTCCCGGACGTGGACCGGGGGCACCGGCTCGACGAGGTGGTCCGCCGCCACGCGGTCGCGGACCGGTTCCGCGACGTCGTGGTGGTGGCCGATCCCGCCACGATCACCCTCCTGCTGCGGGTGCTCGCCCCCGACCAGCTGCCAGCCGCCGGCCCGGTGACCGAGGTCGGCCTCCCGCGGGGGTCGCGGCCGGTGCCGCTCGGCCGCGCGGCCGCCGGGGGCGTGGCCCTCGCCCTGCTGGCCAGCCTGCTGTCCGCGGTCGCGCCCGTCTGGGTGTTGCCCGCGCTGGCGGCTGCCGCCGGGCTGGTGCTGCTGGCCCTGCCCGGACGCCGGTGGCTCGGGGAGTCGCTGCTCATCGCGGTCGCAGTGTCGCTCGGCGTCTCGTTGCTCGTCATCGCGGGCTCGGCGAGGTTCCCCGGCGCGTGGTGACGCCATCCCGCCGTCGGGCCCCCTGCCAGGCCGCGCCAGCCGTCGGTCAGGCGGGGGCTCAGGGCGCGGCGAGTGCGGGCGTGCGCCGCAGCACGACGACCATCGCGCACACGGTGAGCAGGAGCGTCGAGGCGAGGGCGACCACGCCGGGCCAGCCTGCGTGGCTCCAGGCGGCGCTGCCCAGGTTGCCGAACACGGACGCGCCCACGTAGTAGGCGAAGAGGTAGAACGCCGCGGCCTGCCCGGTGCGTACGCCGGCCAGGTGGGCGCGTGAGGTGACCCACCCGCTCGCCAGGCCGTGGATGCAGAAGAAGCCGACGGTGAGGGCCGCCATCCCGAGGACGACGACCGGCAGGGCGTCGCCGAGGGTGAGCCACACGCCCGCAAGCGCGAACGCGCAGCCCACCGGGATGGTGGCGCGACGGCCGATCCGGTCGGCGACCCGCCCGGACGTCGCCGAGCTCACCGAGCCGAGGGCGTAGACGAGGTAGACGAGGCTGATCGTGCCGACGGAGAGCCCGTAGGGAGCCGAGCTGAGCCGGAAGCCGAGCGCGTTGAAGACCGCGACCATCGTGCCGATGCCGCAGGCGCCCAGGACGTAGAGCGCCACGAGTGCGCGGTCACGCACTGCCGCACGGGCGCCGTCGAGCACCGACCGCAGGTCGGCGGGGCGGCGCACGAAGTGCCGCGACGCCGGCAGCAGCCACGCCACGAGGACCGCGCACGCGAGCGCGGCGACAGCGGCGGCCGCCATGCCCCAGCGCCAGCCCGCGGCGTCGGCCACAGGGGCGGTGACCACGCGGCCGGCCATCCCGCCCAGCGCGGTGCCGGCGATGTAGAGGCCGAAGGCCCGACCGTGCGCGGAGGGGTGCAGCTCCTCGCGGAGGTACGCCGTCGCGACGGCCGGCAGCCCGGCGAGGGTCACGCCCTGCAGCATCCGCAGGCCGAGCAGCGCCTCCCATGACGGGGCAAGCGCGCACAGGACCGCCACGACCGCGGCGGACCAGAGGGCGAGGTGGATCAGGCGGGTGCGCCCGACCGCCTCGGAGACGGGTCCGACGACGAGCAGCGCCACGGCGAGCGTCGCGGTCGTCAGCGACATCGCGAGCGTCGCCCGTGTCGGGGAGACGGTGAAGGTCTGGACGAGCTCCGGCAGCAGCGCCTGGACGTCGTACAGCAGCACGAAGGTGGACATCCCGGCGGCGAACACGGCCACCATCACCCGGCGGTAGCCGGGGGTGCCCGGACGGTACGACTCGGGGCCGGCGTCGAGGCTCGGGAGCTGGGTGGCGTGCACCCGTCGATGGTGGGCGCTCGCGGCTCATGCGTCCAATGTCGACGCCTGCCGGTCGCGATACGGTTGGCGCATGATGCTCCGCGACCTCGCCTGGCTCGTCGAGCTCGGCGACCTCGGCCACGTCACGGAGACAGCGGCCGCGCTCGGCACCAGCCAGCCCACGCTGTCGCGCTCGCTCGCGCGGGTCGAGGCGGAGCTGGGCGTGCGCGTGTTCGAGCGGACGCCGGCCGGGCTGGAGGTCACGCCGGACGGACGGCTGGTGCTCGACGCCGCCCGCGACCTGGTCGTGCGCCACGAACAGCTGCGCGCCGACCTGGCCAACCGGCTCGACCCCGACACCGGGACCGTCCGGCTCGCGTTCCTGGACTCGATGGCCACCACGCTCGTCCCCAAGCTGCTGCGCGCCTTCCACGCCGAGGCGCCGGCCATGAAGGTCGTGCTGAGCCAAGAGCCCGCGCACGACATCCGCAGCGACCTGGGCCGCGGGGCCGTCGAGCTCGGCCTCACGATGGACCGGGCCGCGGACCTCGGCTGGCTCGCGGTGCAGCGCGAGCGGCTCGTCGTGGTCGTGCCGCCCACGCACCGGTTCCGCCGCCGTACGCGTGTCGACCTCGCCGAGCTCGCCGACGAGGAGCTCGTCACGACGCCGCCGGGTTTCGGCCACAGCGCGCTCGTCCAGGCACTCTCGACGAGGCCGGCGTGAGCCCGCGGATCTCCTTCGAGAGCGCCGACCTCGCCACGATCGAAGGGCTTGTGGCGGCCGGGCTCGGGGTAGCGATCGTCCCGGAGGCCTTCGCCGGTCAGTCGGGCTCGGTGGGGCTCGCGCTGTCGTCGCCGTCGGCGACCCGGACGATCGGTCTCACCTGGCGCACCGACCGGCCGCTCGCACCGCCGGCCGAGCGGTTCCTGGCGTTCGTCCGCGGTCGGGCCTGGGCCGGCTGACGTCGGACGGGGTCGTCAGCCCTTGCGCGGGCCGAAGAGGAGGTGCCGCGCCGTCCTGCGCGGCTGCGGGATCGCGGGGGCGGGCCACCACTCGAGGCTCGGGTAGCCGGAGCGGTTGAAGCCCTCGCGGTAGACGAAGTTGTCCCCGCACGTGCACACCCAGCGCTCGCCGACCTCGTGGTCCTCGCCCGTCGGTGCTCCAGCCGTCTGCAGGCAGACATGGATCATCGTGGAGTCCATCAACGCTCCCTCCCTCGCGTCGAGCCCTGGCACAAACCCCCGTGTGTGCCGGGTCAGACCATCGTCGTGGGGCCCTGCGGGAAAGAGAATGGGCGCACGCCGAACTGCGACCCATCTTGAGGAAACCTCGGTCGTTCATGCCGAGTTCACCTGATCTCCGCCCCCCCGCGCGTGCGCGCCGGCGTCAGATCCAGCGCTGGAACCAGATGCGGGCGTCCCACTCCGACTTCGTCAGCAGGACGTCGGTCCAGATCGGCCAGAACCACGCGAAGGCGATGACGGCGAGCACGGTGTAGCTGCCCGCGACGACCACCCCGAAGGTGCGCCGCGGGGTCGGCACGTCGGACGTCCCGATCAGGTGGCCCATGACCAGCGTGGTCGACAGGACGAGGAACGGCAGCGTCGTGATGGCGTAGAAGAAAAAGATCGGCCGGTCGTCGAAGGCGAACCACGGGAGCCAGGTGCTGGCGATGCCGGCGACCGCGACGCCGTGGCGCCAGTCCCGGGCGCCGACCCACAGCAGGAGCGAGGCGATGGCTGCGAGGCTGCCGCCCCACCAGATGACGGGGTTGCCGAGGAGCAGCACCTGGCGGATGCAGCTCGAGCCCGACGGGGCCTCGCACCCCTGCGAGCCGGGCTGGATGTCGGTCTGGGCGTCGACCCCCACCGGGCGGCCCATCACCAGCCACGTCGACGGCTTGGAGGCGTAGACGTGCGTCGAGTCGTTCAGGAAGTGGCTGTGGAAGGTGTAGACGTCCTGGTGGTAGGACCAGAGCGACCGCAGGGACTGGGTGACCTCGCCGAGGCCCTGCGCGTTGGGCTCGCTCGCCGTCGGCCACGGCTTCCCACCGCCGTACGACGTGTACTGGGTGTCGCTGAACGCGTCCTCGTAGGCGTCGGCGTGCACGAGCCAGCCGGTCCAGGACGCGACGTAGGTCGCCAGAGCGACGCCCACCAGGGCCACGAACGCCGGGAGCCCGTCGAGGACGACCGAGCGGAGCAGCGGCCGGCGCTGGCCGAACGCCCGCCGTGCACCGGCACTCCAGAGCCAGGCGAGCAGACCGAAGAGCGCCAGCGCGTAGATCGCGGACCACTTGGTGCCGCACGCCAGGCCGAAGCTGACCCCGCCGAGGACCAGCCACGGGCGCCACCAGGTGCGCGTCGCGCCCGCGGCCAGCCGGTCGCGCAGCCACTGGCGGTCGGCGACCACGCAGTGCACGCCGCAGAGGGTGAAGAACGCCAGGAAGATGTCGAGCAGCGCGAGCCGCGACAGCACGAGCTGGAGGCCGTCGAGGGACAGCAGCAGGCCCGCGACGAGGCCGAGGACCGTCGAGCCGGTCACGCGCCGGGCGAAGCGGCACATCAGCAGGACCATCAGCGCGCCCACCACCGCCGACGCCGTGCGCCAGCCGGTGGGGTCCATCCCGAAGACCTTGATCCCCGCCGCGATCAGCCACTTGCCGACCTCGGGGTGGACGATCATCGACGGACCGTCCTGGAACAGGCCCGTCAGGTTCCCGTTGAGGATGGTCTTGTCGGCGTCCTCGACGTAGGTGCGCACGTAGCCGTGGTTGAGCAGCGACCACGCGTCCTTGGCGTAGTAGGTCTCGTCGAAGGAGAACGCGTGCGGCGTGCCGAGGTGCCACCGACGGAGGAAGAACGCCAGGGCGGCGAGGCACAGGGCCCCCGCCCACCCGAACATCGGGTCCTCCGACCGCCAGCGCGGACGATTCCGCTCGGCGGCAGTCGGGCTCACGCGGGCACTCTAGCCAGACGCCACCGACGACTCGGCCCTCCCTGCGAGCCTCTACGGTGAACCCATGACTGGCGTCCTGGTCCTCGCGGGCACCCCGATCGGGCAGGTCGGCGACGCGCCGCCGCGACTGGCCGCGGAGCTCTCGGGCGCCGGCGTCGTCGCGGCCGAGGACACCCGCCGGCTCAAGCGGCTCTGCGCCGATCTCGGCATCACGCTGTCCGGTCGGGTGGTGTCCTACTTCGAGGGCAACGAGCAGGCCCGCACACCGGTGCTGCTCGAGGCGTTGCTGGCGGGGGAGCGGGTCGTGCTGGTCACCGACGCCGGGATGCCGAGCGTCTCCGACCCGGGCTACCGCCTCGTCGCGGCCGCGGTCGAGCACGACGTACGCGTGACGGCCGTGCCCGGACCGAGCGCCGTCCTCACCGCGCTGGCCGTGAGCGGGCTGCCGGTCGACCGGTTCTGCTTCGAGGGCTTCCTGCCCCGCAAGGCGGGCGAGCGCGGCCGGCGGCTCGCAGCCCTGGCCGCGGAGGAGCGCACCATGGTCTTCTTCGAGGCCCCGCACCGCACCGAGGCCGCCCTGTCGGCGATGGCCGAGGCGCTGGGCGAGGACCGCCCCGCCGCGGTCTGCCGCGAGCTGACGAAGACCCACGAGGAGGTGCGCCGCGGCCCCTTGGGCGAGCTGGCCGCCTGGGCCGCCGAGGGCGTCCGCGGCGAGGTCACCATCGTCGTCGAGGGCTCCAGCGGAGCCCCGGCGCTCGACACCGACCCCGGCACGTTGCGTGCCGCCGTCGCCGACCTCGAGGAGGCCGGCTCCACCCGCAAGGAGGCGATCGCCGAGGTCGCCAAGCGGGCCGGCCTGCCCAAGCGGGAGGTGTACGACGTTGTCCACCGCTGACAGCGGGCCGACCCGCAGCCGCGCGGCCACCGAGGAGAGGTCGGGCGCCCGGCGCGACCGCGAGCGACCGCCCGCCCCCGAGCCGCTGCCGCACCCCGTCGTCGACAACCACTGCCACCTCGACATCGCCGACGGCGACTGGCTCGACACGGCGGACGCGATCGCGGCCGCCGCTGCGGTCGGCGTGCCACGGATCGTGCAGATCGGTTGCGACCTCCCCGGCGCCCGCTGGGCGGTCGCCGCGGCGGCCGGGCACGACGCACTCGTCGCCGGTGTCGCGCTGCACCCCAACGAGGCACCCCGGCTGGCCGGGGCAGGGCGCCTCGAGGAGGCGCTCGCCGAGATCGAGCAGCTGGCGCAGGCGCACGACAAGGTGCGGGCCGTCGGCGAGACCGGGCTCGACGCCTTCCGCACCGGCGAGGAGGGCCGGGCCGCGCAGGAGGAGAGCTTCCGCCGTCACATCGACCTCGCCAAGCGCCTCGGCAAGACGCTGGTCATCCACGACCGCGATGCCCACGACGACGTGCTCCGCGTCCTCGACTCCGAGGGGGCGCCCGAGCGCTGGGTGATGCACTGCTTCTCCGGCGACGAGGCCTTCGCCCGGCGCTGCCTCGACCGTGGCGCCTTCCTCAGCTTCGCCGGGACGGTCACCTTCAAGAACGCGCAGCCGTTGCGCGACGCGCTCGCGGTCACGCCCGTCGACCGGGTGCTGGTGGAGACCGACGCGCCCTACCTGACCCCCACGCCGTGGCGCGGTCGGCCCAACGCCTCCTACCTCGTCCCGCACACCGTGCGAGCGATGGCGGAGGTGCTGCAGGCCGACCTCGAGACGCTCTGCCGGACGATCGACACCACCACCGAGCGCGCGTTCGGCGGCCCCTGGTAGTCGGGTCGTGGGCCGGCTGACAGGTCGGCTGACAGGCAGGACCGTGAGCGGGGACACCCGAGAATTTGCCGCGAAGAGTTTGCGTCATCGCCGGTGATCGTTATCGTCCTGTGATTGTTGGCCGGGATCGGGAGCGATTTCCGGCAGCACGAGGACCGGATCGGGCCGGTCCTGCGAGACCCCCGCTCGCACGTCGTACGCCTCCCGCGACCTGGTCGTGGATGTCGTACATCGCTCGGCCGGGGGGTGCTGCCGCCCGAGGCCCGGGGAGTACGACGTTCGGAGAATCGTGCGCTCTCGTCTTGCGCAGCTCAGCAGGTCCAAGACCGTCCTGGCGACCCTCGTGGCGCTGGTCGTGGCAGCCGTCGGAGGTACGACGGTCGGCTACGCGGCCCTCAGCAAGGACGTGACCCTCACCCTCGACGGGAAGACCCGTCAGGTCAGCGCCATCGGCGGCACCGTCGCCGACGTGCTCGCGGCCGAGGGCGTCGAGGTCACCGACAAGGACCTGGTCGCCCCGGCGGTCGACGAACCCATCACCGACGGCTCCGCCATCGCCGTGCAGTTCGCGCGACCGCTCGAGCTCGCCGTCGACGGCGAGTCGCACACCTACTGGGTGAACTCGACCGACGTCGCCAGCGCCCTCGGCGAGATCGGCCGCCGCTTCGACGACGCCGACCTCTCGGCCAGCCGCAGCTCCTCGATCGGGCGCAGCGGCATGACGCTGCAGGTCGTCACCCCGAAGGTCGTCCACCTCAAGCTCGGCGCCAAGCAGCTGAAGAAGCGGAAGATGACCGCGATGACGGTCGCCGACGTGCTGGATCGGGCCGGCTTCGAGGTCGACAAGCACGACAAGGTGCGCCCCTCGCTGACCACCGAGATCGCCGACGGCGACAAGATCGTCGTCACCGACATCCGCGTGGCCACCAAGCAGGTCAAGCGCGAGGCCGTCGCCGCCCCCGTCGTCGAGCGCGAGGACTCCTCGATGCTCGAGGGCGAGCAGGAGGTCGTGCGCCCCGGTCGCGACGGCGTCCGCAACGTCACCTACCGGCTCCGCTTCGTCAACGGCGACCTCGCCGCCCGCAAGGTCGTGAGGTCCGACGTGCGCCGCAAGGCCGTGCCCCGCGTCATCGCGGTGGGCACCAAGGAGAAGCCCGAGGAGCCGGCAGCCGACTTCTCCGGTGGCAACACGGTGTGGGACTCGCTCGCGCAGTGCGAGTCGGGCGGCAACTGGGCCATCAACACCGGCAACGGCTACTACGGCGGCCTGCAGTTCAACGTCGGCACCTGGCGCGCCTACGGCGGCACCGGCTACCCGCACCAGGCCTCCCGCGAGACGCAGATCGCCGTGGCCACCCGCCTGCGCGACGCCACCGGCGGCTACGGGTCGTGGCCCGGCTGCGCCGCCAAGCTCGGCCTGCCCCGCTGACCGGGGAGCCCGCACTAGGCTTCACCCCCATGACCACGAACCCGGCCGGCCCGAGGCTCCTCGGGCCGGCCGAGGTGCGTCAGCTGGCCGCCGAGCTCGACCTGCGCCCGACCAAGCAGCGCGGGCAGAACTTCGTCATCGACGCCAACACCGTGCGCCGGATCGTCCGGGAGTCCGGCATCACCGGGGACGACGTCGTCGTCGAGGTCGGCCCCGGGCTCGGCTCGCTCACCCTCGCGCTCCTCGAGGTGGCCCGGCGGGTCATCGCGATCGAGGTCGACCCGGTCCTCGCGGAGCGGCTGCCGTCCACCATCGCGTCGTACGCCCCGGGGCAGGCCGACCGCTTCGAGGTCGTGCTGGCCGACGCGATGCGCGTCGACGCCGTGCCCGGGCCGCCCCCGACGGCGCTGGTCGCCAACCTGCCCTACAACGTCTCGGTGCCGGTGCTCATCCACCTCCTCACGCTGCTGCCGTCGCTCGAGCGCGGGCTGGTCATGGTGCAGGCGGAGGTCGCCGACCGCCTCGCCGCACCGCCCGGGTCGAAGACCTACGGCGTGCCCAGCGTGAAGGCCGCGTGGTTCGCCGACGTGCGCCGGGCGGGCGCGATCGGGCGCAACGTCTTCTGGCCGGCCCCCAACGTCGACTCGGGCCTGGTCGCGTGGACCCGCCGCGAGCCGCCGGAGACGACGGCCACCCGCGAGCAGGTCTTTGCCGTGGTCGACGCAGCCTTCGCCCAGCGTCGCAAGCAGGTGCGTGCCGCGCTGCGCGGGCTGGCCGGGTCGGCCGAGGTCGCGACCGCCGCGCTCGAGGCCGCGGGCGTCGACCCGACCGCCCGCGGCGAGGTGCTCGACGTCAACGACTTCGCCCGCATCGCCGAGGGGCTCTACCTGCTGGTCGAGGAGGGCGCCCCGCGCCCGTCACGAGACCGGGCCGCCGAGTGACCACCACGGTCCGCGCCGCCGCGAAGATCAACCTCCACCTCGGCGTCGGTGCTCCGCGCGAGGACGGGTTCCACCCGCTCGACACGGTCTACCAGGCGATCTCGCTCTACGACGACGTCACGGTCTCCGACGCCGAGACGGACTGGCTGTCGGTCTCCGGCTCGCCCCACGTCGAGGTCGCCGGTGTGCCGACCGACGCGACGAACATCGCGATGCGGGCGCTGTCCGAGGCGTCGTGCGGGAGTCGACACCACGTCCAGATCGCCAAGCAGATCCCGGTCGCGGGCGGCATGGCGGGCGGCTCGGCCGACGGCGCGGCAGCCCTGCTCGCGCACGACCGGCTCCACGACCTCGGCCAGGCCGACGAGCTCCTGCTCGCGCAGGCGGCCCGGCTCGGCAGCGACGTGCCCTTCTCCCTCGTGGGCGGTACGGCGCGGGGCCGGGGCCGCGGCGAGGTCGTCGAGCCGATCGTCGACCACGGCACGTGGTGGTGGGTCGTCGTACCCGCCGCCGTCGGCCTCTCGACACCGGAGGTCTACCGCCACTTCGACCGGATCCGGCCCGACGCGCCCACCCAGCCCGCCGAGCCGGCCGAGCTGCTCGCCGCCCTCGCCACCGGCGAGCCGGTCCGGCTCGCCCGCGCGCTCCACAACGACCTGCAGGAGCCGGCCATCGACCTGCGCCCCGAGCTCGGCGACCTGATCGCACGCGGTGAGGCCGAGGGCGCCCTGCGCGGCATGGTGAGCGGCTCCGGCCCGACCTGCGTCTTCCTCTGCGACTCCCAGGAGGGCTCCATGGAGGTGCTCACCGCGCTGTCGGCGTCGTACGACGTCGTGCTGTCCGCGGTCGGCCCCGTCGCCGGCGCCCACGTCGTCAGCACCCGCGAAGCGGAGTGGGACCTGCGCTAGCTGTTCTGACCCCGGATGGGGTCGCGACCGGATGGTGTGAACCGCGGCGGACGGGGAAGCATGCCGCTATGTTGTCCGCGACGTCGACGACGTCGCACTGATCGCCTGGGGGAGGCATCGTGACCGTGTTCCTGGTGGTGGGCGCCGTAGGCGTCCTGCTGCTCCTCGTGGCGCTGGTCGTCGGCGACGTCCTCGACGGTGCGCTCGAGGGCCTCAGCGCAGGGTTCTTCTCGACCGAGGCGCTCGCCGGCTTCCTCGGCGCCCTCGGCTTCGGCGGCGCCATCGCCCTCGCGGCAACCGGCTCGACCTCGCTGGCGGTCGTCATCGGCCTGGTGCTGGGCATCCTGCTGGGCTGGCTCGCGGCCCGGGCCGCGCGGTTCCTGCACGGCGACGGCAAGGGCGACACCGTGCGCACCTCCGACCTCCTCGAGAAGATCGGGTCGGTGGTCAGCGCGATCCCCGACGGCGGCTTCGGCGTCGTCTCGCTCAGCGTCGGCGGCCACCTCACGCGCCTGAACGCCCGCTCGAGCGTCGCCGTGCCTGCCGGCACCCAGGTCAGCGTCACCCAGGTCATCTCGCCGACGGCCGTCCAGGTCGAGCCCCTCTTCCTCCCCTGAAGCCTCCCCTGAAGTCCACGCACCACCTCTAGGAGAACCGCCCATGTTCGCTCTGTCCCCGGTCGTCACTGCTGTGGCCGGCTTCGTCCTCCTGCTGGTGCTGCTCGCCCTGCTGGTGACCACGCGCTACAAGGTGGCCGGACCCAACGAGTCCTTCATCATCACCGGCCGCAAGGGCAAGGGCGAGGTGCGCAACCCGGAGACCGGCGAGATCTCCACCGACCTGTCCGGCCAGAAGGTCGTCATGGGCGGTGGCGTGTTCGTCATCCCGTTCGTGCAGCGACTCGCCACGCTCGACCTGTCCTCGCGCCGCATCTCGGTGCAGATCCGCGGCGCGGTCTCCGGTCAGGGCATCAAGCTGAACCTCGACGGCGTGGCGCTGGTCAAGGTCGGCGGCAACGAGGACTCCATCCGCGCGGCCGGCCAGCGCTTCCTCAGCCAGCAGGAGGAGATCGAGACGTTCACCCAGGAGGTCCTCGCCGGCGCGCTGCGCTCGATCGTCGGCTCGATGTCGGTCGAGCAGATCATCCGCGACCGTGCCGCGTTCGCGCAGCGGGTGGCCGAGGAGTCCGAGTCCTCGCTCACCGGCCAGGGGCTCGTGCTCGACACCTTCCAGATCCAGGACATCACCGACGACGGCTCCTACCTCGCCGACCTCGGTCGTCCGGAGGCCGCCAAGCTCGGCCAGCTCGCCGCGATCGCCGAGGCCAACGCCCGCCAGGCGGCCGAGCAGGCGCGGATCGCCGCCGAGCAGGAGATCGCGGTCACGCAGCGCGCCCTCGCCCTCAAGAACGCCGAGATCAAGGCCGAGACCGACGCGGCCAACGCCCAGGCCGCCGCCGCCGGCCCGCTCGCGCAGGCCGACCGCGACCAGGCCATCCTGCTGGAGCAGGAGAAGGTCGCCGTCCGGCAGGCCGCCCTCAAGGAGCGCCAGCTCGACACGGAGGTGCGCAAGCCCGCCGACGCCGAGCGCTACCGCGTCGAGACCGAGGCGCAGGGTCGCCGCAGCTCCGCCATCCTCGAGGCCGAGGCGCGCAAGGCCGCCTCGATCGCCAACGCCGAGGCGGAGGCCGCGAAGGCCCGCCTGACCGGTGAGGGCGAGAAGTCCCGCCGGTCGGCGCTCGCCGAGGCCGAGGCCATCGAGGGCGCCAAGCGCGGTGAGGCCGAGAAGGCCCGCCGCGTCGCCGAGGCGGACGCCGTACGCGCCGAGGGTGAGGCGGAGGCCGCCGCGATCCTCGCCGCCGGACAGGCCGAGGCCGAGGCGATGGACAAGAAGGCGGCCGCCTTCGCGGGCTACAACGAGGCCGCCGTGCTGCAGATGCTCATCGAGGTGATGCCCAAGGTGGCCGCCGAGCTGGCGCGCCCGATGGGCGGGATCGACAAGCTGACGGTGATCTCCGCCGACGGCGCCGGCGAGCTCCCCAAGCAGGTGACCAACAACCTCGTGCAGACCATGGAGATGCTCAAGGCCACGACGGGCCTCGACGTCGAGTCGCTGATCCAGAAGTACTCCGCCACCAACGGGTCCACGACCCCGAGCCTGGCGGGCGGCGCTGACGGCACCTCGTCCAGCTGACGTCGTCGTGAGCGGTGAGTGAGACAGGTTTTCTGTCCCCGGAAGTTGCCTCACCCACCGCCGGTCCGGCGTCACGCGGCGCAGCGGTGAGCAGGACAGGTTCTGTGGCCGCAGACGATGTCTCACTCACCGCTGGGCGCAGGGCGTACGCCGATCCGTCCCGGCTGGGGCGCACCTGAGAGGATCGCCCGGACATGGCGAACCTGATCAACCTCGAGCGCGTCTCGAAGTCCTACGGCGTGCGGCCCCTGCTCGACAACGTCTCGCTCGGTATCTCCCTGGGTGAGCGCGTCGGCGTCGTGGGCCGCAACGGCGACGGCAAGACGACCCTGCTCGAGGTGATGACGGGCATCGAGCAGCCCGACTCCGGCCGCGTCTCGCGTACCCGTGGCGTCGAGATCGGCTACCTCCACCAGGGCGACGAGCTCGTCGACAGCCACACCGTCCGCGAGGCGGTGCTCGGCGGGCGGCAGGACCACGAGTGGGCCGCCGACCCGACGATGCGTCAGGTCGTCGAGGAGCTGCTGGCGGGGGTGACCCTCGACCGCGCGGTGGTCGGCCTGTCCGGTGGCGAGCGGCGCCGCTGCGCGCTCGCCGCGCTGCTGCTCGGGCGCCACGACCTGATCGTCCTCGACGAGCCGACCAACCACCTCGACGTCGAGGCCGTGGCCTGGCTCGCCGGCCACCTCGTCGGGCTGCCGAGCGCGCTGATCGTGGTGACCCACGACCGGTGGTTCCTCGACGCGGTGTGCCAGACGACGTGGGAGGTGCACGACGGCGCGGTCGACTCCTACGAGGGCGGCTACGCGGCGTACGTCCTCGCCAAGGCCGAGCGCCAGCGCCAGGCGGCGGCCACCGAGACGCGGCGGCAGAACCTCGCCCGCAAGGAGCTCGCGTGGCTGCGGCGGGGCGCCCCCGCGCGTACGTCGAAGCCGAAGTTCCGCATCGAGGCGGCCAACGCGCTCATCGACGACGTGCCGCCGCCGCGCGACCGGATGGAGCTGCAGCGCTTCGCCAGCCAGCGGCTCGGCAAGGACGTCATCGACATCGAGGACGTCGACCTCGCCCGCGGCGACCGGGTGCTGCTCGACCACGCCACCTGGCGCATCGGCCCCGGTGACCGGGTCGGCATCGTCGGCGTCAACGGCGCCGGGAAGACGTCGCTGCTCTCGCTCATCTCCGGCGCGCTGCCGCCCGACGTCGGCCGGGTCAAGCACGGTCGCACCGTCGAGATGCAGCACCTCACGCAGGCGCTCGACGAGATCGACCCCGAGGCGCGGGTGCTGCCGACCGTCGAGTCGATCCGCCGCGTGACCAAGACGCTCGACGGCCAGGAGCTCACCGCCACCTCGCTGCTGGAGCGCTTCGGCTTCACCGGCGACCGGCTGACCGCGCGGCTCGGCGACCTCTCCGGTGGCGAGCGGCGGCGCTTCCAGCTGCTCAAGCTGCTGCTGACCGAGCCCAACGTGCTGCTCCTCGACGAGCCCACCAACGACCTCGACATCGACACCCTCAACGTCCTCGAGGACTTCCTCGACTCCTGGCCCGGGACGCTCATCGTGGTCTCCCACGACCGCTACTTCCTCGAGCGGGTCACCGACTCGGTCTGGGCGCTCCTCGGCGACGGGCAGGTCTCGATGCTGCCGCGCGGGGTCGACGAGTACCTCGAGCGACGGTCTGCCCTGCAGGCTGCCGCTGCTGCCTCGGCTGCCGCCGCTGCGGCATCCGAACCGGCCCCCATCGGTGCGGGTTCGCCTGACGCAGACGCATCCTCGGTGCCGTCGGCCGCGGCCACCCCCAAGGCGCGCCCCGGGTCCGCCGAGGACCGCGCCGCCCGCAAGGTGCTCGCCCGCGTCGAGAAGCAGCTCGAGCGCATCGCCGTACGCGAGGCGGAGCTGCACGCCGAGATGGAGGCCAACCTCACCGACTACGACCTGCTCGCGCGCGTCGGCGAGCAGCTCGGCGAGCTGGCCGGTGAGAAGGAGGAGCTGGAGCTGGAGTGGCTCGAGGCCTCCGAGGTCGTCGAGTAGCGCCCTCCGGCCCCTCTGTCGAAGTCCCCGCTCGAGCGGGGAAACTGGCACTCGGAGGCCGCTGCAACCCCCTCCAGGTGTCGGTCTCCGCCGACAAGCTCAGCTGAAGGGCGCGAGGAGCGACCGCAGCAGGCCGGCGAGCTGGGTGCGGTCGCGGTCGGAGAGGTCGGCGAGCAGGTCGGCCTCCGCGGCGAGCAGCGCCTCGAAGGCACCGTCGACCGCGGCCTTGCCGTCGGCGGTCAGCCGCACCAGCACGCCACGGCGGTCGCGCGGGTCGGGGAGCCGTTCGACGAGGCCGCGCGCGGTGAGCCGGTCCACCCGGTTGGTCATGGTGCCGCTGGTCACGAGCGTCTCGCGCAGCAGCCGGCCGGGGGAGAGCTCGTACGGCTGGCCGGCCCGGCGCAGGGCAGCGAGGACGTCGAACTCCCACGACTCGATGCCATGCGCGGTGAAGGCGTCGCGCCGGGCGAGGTCGAGGTGGCGGGCCAGGCGGCTGATGCGGGAGAACACCTCGACGGGCGCGAGGTCCAGGTCGCCGCGCTCGCGGCCCCAGGCCTCGACCAGGTCGTCCACCTCGTCACGCATGACGACATCGTGCCAGATCTGTCGAGAATCTTGACATCGAGACTGTTGGGCGGGAGGGTGAAGTATCTCGACATCAAGACACCCTCGGCCGTCGCCCGGCTACCTGAGGACGTCCTGGTAGGCGACGACGCCGATTGACCTACCACCACGTCCTCAGATATCTCGGGGGGAGAACGAGGGCTGCGACCGACGACCTGTGGAGGACGCCATGAGCCACACCTGGGACCCCGACCGCTACCTGGCGTACGCCGACGAGCGCGGCAGGCCGTTCGTCGACCTGCTCGCGCGGGTGCCCGCCGAGAACCCGCGCGTCGTCGTCGACCTCGGCTGCGGCCCCGGCAACCTCACCGCCCTGCTGGCCGACCGCTGGCGAGGTGCCGACGTCACGGGTGTCGACAGCAGCGCCGAGATGATCGACGCCGCCCGCGCGGTCGACGGCATCCGCTGGGAGGTCGGCGACCTGCGCGATTGGGCGCGGCCCGACCCGCTCGCCCTCCGCGAGCCCATCGACGTGCTGGTCTCCAACGCCACCCTCCAGTGGGTCCCCGAGCACCTCGACCTGCTGCCTGGGCTGGTCGACCGCCTGCAGCCCGGCGGCTGGCTCGCGTTCCAGGTGCCCGGCAACTTCGACGAGCCCAGCCACACCACGCGCACCGACCTCGCTGCCCGCGAGCCGTACGCCGCGCACGTGCGCGACGCCCGCGTCCCGACCAGCCACGACCCGGCCGACTACGCCCGCGTCCTGCTGGACCTCGGCTGCGAGGTCGACGCGTGGGAGACGACGTACCTCCACGTCCTCACCGGCGAGGACCCGGTCTTCGACTGGGTCTCCGGCACCGGTGCCCGGCCCACGCTGCAGGCCCTTCCCGACGACCTCCGCCCGCTCTTCGAGGACGAGTTCAAGGCGCTGCTGCGCGAGGCCTACCCGGCCGACGCCGCCGGCCGCGTCGTCCTGCCGTTCCGCCGCATCTTCGTGGTGGCCCGCAAGCCGCAGGGGGTGCCGGTGCCGTGAGGCTCCACCACGTGCAGGTCGCGTGCCCGCCCGGGGGAGAGGGCGTCGCCCGCCGCTTCTACGGCGAGGGCCTCGGCATGACCGAGGTCGACAAGCCCGCCGACCTGGCGGCGCGGGGCGGGTGCTGGTTCCGGGCGTACGACGACTCGGGTGCCGTCGCGGCCGAGCTCCACGTCGGCGTCGAGGACCCGTTCGCCCCGGCGCGCAAGGCACATCCCGCCTTCGTCGTCGACGGCCCTGACGGGCTGGACGAGGTGGCCGCGCGGCTGCGTGCCCTCGGCTTCGAGGTCGACGAGAGCCAACGGGACTCGTTCCCCGGCCACGTCCGCCTCCACACCTTCGACGGCCACGGCAACCGGGTCGAGGTGCTGCAGCCGGCCTGACGCGCCCGTCCCCAGAATGGGGGCACCTCACCGCGATCGGGCACGGCGTCGGCGAGCGCGTCCCTACGGTGGCCCGGTGCTGAGGGAGCGCAGGGGGTCGCGGGCACGCGTCGTCGGGCGGGTGCTGCTGGGCGCTGCCGTCGTCCTGGCGGTCGGCGCCGTCGTGCTGGTCCGCTTCTGGGGCCCGCGCGAGCCGGAGCCGTCGCCGGACACGGCCGCCGAGACCGTCACGCCCGCCGAGCTCGGTGCTGCCGCCGGTCAGCGGGTCTTCATCGGCCACATGTCGATCGGCTGGAACCTGCTCGACGGGCTCGAGCGCCTGTACGCCGACGCGGACGTCCCCGAGGCGCCGGTCGTGCAGGTCGCGGTCGGCGACCCGCCGCCCGACCTGCCGGAAGGGCAGGGAGCCGTCGTCCACGCGGAGATCGGCGTCAACGGCGACCCGTTGGGCAAGCTCGCCAACTTCGACGAGACCATGCGGTCCGGCATGGCCGACGAGGTCGACGTCGCCATGGTCAAGCTCTGCTTCACCGACGTCACGGCCGACACCGACGTCGACCAGGTGTTCGCCGCCTACCGCACGACCCTCGACGGCCTGCAGCGCGACTACCCGGACGTCCGCTTCGTCCACGCGACCGTGCCGCTGACCGCGGCGCCCTCCGGCATCAAGCAGCACCTCAAGGTCCTCGTGCGCGGTGACGACAACGCCGCCCGCGAGCGGTTCAACGGCCTCGTGCGCGAGACCTACGCCGACGACGACCTCTTCGACATCGCCGCCGTCGAGAGCACCACCTCCGACGGGACCCGGCTCGCCACGCTCGCCCCCGGGTGGGCCGACGCCGACCGCGAGCACCTCAACGCCGCGGGGTCCGCGTTGCTGGCCGCCCGGTTCCTCGACGTCCTCACCCAGGGAGCATCCGCATGACCACCACCACGACGACCGCCACCACGCTCGACGCGCCGCCCCTGTTCGCACGCCACCTCGCGCGCCTCGAGGCCGAGGCCGAGATCCTGCCCGACCATCCCGAGGAGACCCCCGAGTCGACGCTCCGCGCCCTCTGGGCGGCAGCGGCGGGTCGTCCGCTCTCGGTGGCGGCCGCGACCGCGGTCCCCCTCGCTCCGCTGTCCGAGGAGGGCGAGCGCCTGCTCGCCGCGCTGGTGGAGCGCCGGGTCGCCGGGTCGCCGCTGGGTCACCTCACCGGACGGCAGAGCTTCCTCGGGGTCGAGCTGCTGGCCGGCCCGGAGGCGCTGGTGCCGCGGGTCGAGACCGAGATCCTCGGGCGCACCGCCGTCGACCTGGTCCGGGCCACCGACGGGTCATTGGTCGTCGACCTCTGCACGGGCGCGGGCAACCTCGCGGCCGCGGTCGCGGTGGCGGCACCGCAGGTCACGCTGCACGCCGCCGACCTCTCGACAGCCGCTGTCGGCCTGGCCCGGGCCAACATGCTCTTCACCGGCGTCGCCGACCGGGTGGCCCTGCACGACGGTGACCTCTTCGACGCCCTGCCCGCCGACCTCCGCGGTAGCGTCGACGTGCTCATCTGCAACCCGCCCTACATCTCGTCGGCGCGGGTGGGGGAGATGGCGGCCGAGATCTCCGAGCACGAGCCCCGGATGGCCTTCGACGGCGGCAGCCTCGGGCTCTCGATCGTCAGCCGGCTGGTGCAGGAGGCACCCGACTGGCTGCGGCCCGGTGGCTGGCTCTGCTTCGAGATCGGCCTCGGCCAGGGGGCGTACTGGCAGAAGCGGATCCCCCGCTTCCCCGGCTGGGAGGTCGTCGAGCCGGTCGAGGACGACGAGGGCAACATCCGCGTCATCACTGCTCGCCGGAGCTGACGGGCAGGCCGACTTTCGGCGGAAACTGACTCCTGGAGGGGGTTGCAAAGGCCACCAGGAGCCAGTTTCGCCGCTCGAGCGGGGAAAATGCACAAGTTACCCACTGGTAGCCTCGGGGCATGACTGCCGTCCTGGACCTCTGGAAGAAGACCTCCGCCCTCCCGATGGGCAGCCGCCTCTTCTCGCTCGCCTTCAGCCAGAAGGCGCCGTACTTCGCCTCCGTCCGGCCACGGTTCACCGTGATCGAGCCCGACCACGTCGAGCTGGTGGTCCCGAAGCGCCGTCGGGTGCACAACCACCTCGGGACGGTCCACGCCATCGCCCTGTGCAACGGGCTCGAGGCCGCGATGGGCGCGCTCGCCGAGTCGACGATCCCGCGCGGCCGGCGCTGGATCCCGAAGGGCATGGAGGTCGCCTACACGGCCAAGGCCACGACCGACATCACCTGCATCGCCGAGACCGACCCCGAGCAGTGGACGGCCGAGGTGGGGGAGGGGTACGACCTCCCGGTGCGCGTGCGGGGCGTGCGAACCGACGGCACCGTGGTCGTCGAGGGCGAGATCCGGCTGTGGTTGACCGAGAAGCGCTAGAGCGCCGTGGCGTTGCCGCTGTTGTGCGCCTCGCCGACCATCGGCACGTCGAGCACCTTCTTCTCGCCCACCAGGCGCCGTTGGACGATGGTCGCGATCCAGGTGAGGACGAGGTTGACCGCGACGTAGAGGCCGGTGATGACGATCGCCGTGGGCACCTGGTTGGAGAACTCGAGGTAGATCGGCTTCGCCACTGCCGTCAGGCCGGGGGCGAGGATGTAGTAGCCGAGGCTGGTGTCCTTCAGCGCGACGACCATCTGGCTGATGATGGCCGGCAGCATGATCTTGACCGCCTGCGGCAGCAGCACCGTCGTCATCACCTGCGACTTGCGCATGCCGATGGCGTACGCCGCCTCGGCCTGGCCGCGCGGGACGGCGTTGATGCCGGCGCGGAACACCTCGGCGAGCACCGAGCCGTTGTAGAGCGTCAGGGCGATGACGACGCACCAGAACGACGTCAGCGGGCCGTTGCCGATCGCGAGCAGGAAGAACGTGAAGACCATCAGCAGCAGGACGGGGACGGCGCGGAAGAACTCCACGACGAGCCATGCCGGCCAGCGCACCCACCCGTGGTCGGACAGCTTGGCGACACCGAAGACGAGGCCGAAGACCACCGCGAAGATGATCGAGAAGAATGCCATCTTGAGGGTCTCGAGGAGGCCGTCGACGAGGATGTACTCGACGTAGTCCGGGGTGACGAAGGGCTCCCAGAGGTCGTACTCGAGCTGACCTGCGTCGTAGAGCGCCCAGATGGCGTAGGCGACCATCGCGACCAGCACGAGGATGCTGACCACGGTGTAGATGCGGTGCCGGGCGACCGTCTTGGGGCCGGGGGCGTCGAAGAGGACGGAGGAGCTCATCGGGCGACCCTCACCTTTCGCTCGACGAGGTAGGACGACAGCGAGATGACCTCGACGACGACGATGTAGCCGATCGCGAAGGCGAGGAAGATCCCGATCCGCTGGTCGGCGTTGTCGTTGGTGAAGCCGCGCATCGTGGCGGTCGCCTCGGCGAGGCCGAAGGCCGCCGCCACGGAGGTGTTCTTGGCCAGGGCGATCAACACGCTCGTCATCGGCGGGATCACCGCGCGCGCGGCCTGGGGCAGGATGACGAGGCTCATCGACTGGGAGAAGGTGAGGCCGATGGCCCGGCCGGCCTCGGCCTGTCCGAGCGGGACGGCGTTGACGCCGGAGCGCATCGCCTCGCAGACGAAGGCCGAGGTGTAGAGGGTCAGCGCCAGGCAGGCGCGGAAGAAGAAGGCGGAGACGTTGTAGCCCGCGATCTCGAGGTTCTCGACGACCTTGAAGTTGTAGCCCAGCACCGGCATCGCGATGAAGATGAAGATGAAGATCATCAGCAGCGGCGTGTTGCGGAAGAGCGTGACGTAGAGCGCCGCCGCCTTGTTGAGGATCGACACCGGGCCGACCCGCAGGACGGCGAGGATGGTCCCGAGCACCAGCGAGGCGATGCCGGAGACGACGAACAGGCCGATCGTCAGGCCGAACGCCTTGAGGTACTCGTCGAAGTTCGAGAACACCGCGTCCATGGGCGGCGGGCTCCTCTCTGGTGGACGCCGGTGGGCCTCGCGGCCCACCGGCGTCCGATCAGTCGTGCGTCAGGTGTGGATCAGGTGCTTCAGGTGACGGGTGGTCCGGCGTCAGGCCGGGCACTCGTCCATGGCCGGCGGCTCGGGCGTGTCGACGCCCGACTGGCCCAGGGTGGCCTCGAAGGCCGCGTCCCAGTCGCCGTCCTCCTGCGCCTGGGTGATCGTGTCCACGATCCACTGGCACATCTCGGGCTTGTCCAGGCTGTAGCCGACGCCGTAGCGCTCCTCGGAGAACGGGTCCACGACGACCTTGAGCTCGTCGGGGTTCTCCGCGGCGTAGCCGAGCAGGATCGCACCGTCGGTGGTCATCGCGTCCACGGTGCCGCTGAGGACCTGGTCGACGCACTCGGAGTAGGTGTCGAAGCCGCGCGGCTTGGCGCCCTCGGCCTTGATGTTGTCCAGCGACGTCGAGCCGGTCACCGAGCAGACCTCGGTGCCCTTGACGTCGTCGAGCGACTCGATGTCGCTGTCGGACTTCACCAGCAGCTGCTGGCCGGTGACGTAGTAGGGGCCGGCCTGGCCGACGACCTGGCGACGCTCGTCGGTGATGGAGTACGACGCGATGACGAGGTCGACCTCGCCCTCCTCCAGGAACGGCTCACGGTTGTCGGAGATGGTCTCCTTCCACGTGATGTCCTCCGGTGCGATGCCGAGCGACGCGGCGAGGATCTTGCCGATCTCGGGGTCGAACCCGACCGGCATGTCGTCCGTGGCGCCCTTGAAGCCGATGCCGGGCTGGTCGTACTTCACGCCGATGGTGATCTCGCCCGAGTCGGCGAACTCCTTCATGGCCGTCCCGTCGTCGAACTCGTCGCCGGCGTTCTCCTGGACCTCGACGTCGGTGGTGTCACCGCCGTCGTCACCTGCGTCGCCGCAGGCGGCGAGCGAGAGGGCAAGTCCGACGGTCGCGATGACCGCCTTGG
The DNA here is from genome assembly GCF_057656315.1 of Nocardioides sp. Soil_C_8. NCBI lineage: Bacteria > Bacillati > Actinomycetota > Actinomycetes > Propionibacteriales > Nocardioidaceae > Nocardioides > Nocardioides sp. Soil_C_8. The sequence continues at coordinate 774,200 of NZ_JBDGKQ010000002.1, read as the reverse complement.
TACGGATGAATCGCATTCGCTTCTCCCTATGTTGTGGTGCGGGAACTCGTGGTCGGACGCGACGCCTCAGTGCTTGAGGATCTTGCCGAGGAAGTCCTTGGCGCGGTCCGATCGGGGGTTGGTGAAGAACTCCTCGGGGGTGTTCTCCTCGACGATCGCGCCGTCGGCCATGAAGACGACCCGGTCCGCAGCGGTGCGGGCGAAGCCCATCTCGTGGGTGACGACGACCATCGTCATGCCCTGCTGGGCGAGGTCCACCATGACGTCGAGGACCTCCTTGATCATCTCCGGGTCGAGGGCCGAGGTCGGCTCGTCGAAGAGCATCACCTTCGGCTCCATCGCCAGCGCGCGGGCGATCGCCACGCGCTGCTGCTGGCCTCCGGAGAGCTGGGCGGGGTACTTCTCGGCCTGGTGGCCGACGCCGACGCGGTCGAGGAGCTCGCGGGCCTTCTTCTCGGCCTCGGCCTTGCCCGTGCCGCGGACCTTGATGGGTCCGAGCGTGACGTTCTCCAGGATCGTCTTGTGGGCGAAGAGGTTGAAGCTCTGGAAGACCATGCCGACCTCGGCGCGCAGCGCGGCCAGCGCCTTGCCCTCCTGGGGGAGGTCCTTGCCGTCGAGGGTGATCGTGCCCTCGTCGATCGTCTCGAGCCGGTTGATGGTGCGGCACAGCGTGGACTTGCCCGAGCCGGACGGCCCGATCACGACCACGACCTCGCCGCGCTTGACGGTGAGCTCGATGTCCTTGAGGGCGTGGAGCTGCCCGAAGTGCTTCTGGACACCTGTCAGGACGACGAGGGGCTCGCCCCGGCCGGCGCTGACGGTTCCCGTTTCCTGCGCGGTCATAGGCGCAACCTATCGGCAGGCGCACCGGATGGGCCATCACGCATGGCCCTTGAGGACTATTACAGAGTGGTGACGATTCCTGCCCCGGGATCCCACCGGCGCAGGGAGGTGAGCCTCAGGACGACGTCCTCGTGCCCGAGCACCTCCACGGCGCGGCCCACGTCGGCGCGGGCCATGCGCCGGGCCAGCGTGACGTGCGGCAGCCACCCCAGGTGCTGGACGTCGCGCACCCGCGACCGCAGCCGGAGCACGGCGCGCACCAGCTCGTCGGGCACGTCGAGGACGCGGACGACGGAGACGCGGGTGCCGCCGAGGAGCGCGATCCCCGACGCCCTCACCTCCACCGGCAGCAGTCCCGCCACGAGGCCCGCCGCCCGCTGCTCGTCGTCCGGGCCGAGCGCCGGGGCGGCCAGCACGGTGACGTGCGGGCTGTTGGTGGCGCCGCGGTGGTCGAGCTGGGAGGGCAGCCCGGCGTCACGCAGCGCCTGCCAGTCACGGCGTACGACGTCGCAGCCGGCCTCGTCGGGCAGCAGCTCGAGCGCGTGCATCCGGGGCATGCCGCGAGCCTAGGTCGCGTCAGCGTGGGCGGCCCTCCCGGACCGACGCCCCCTCGTAGACCTGGACCCAGTCGACCTCGGCCGTGTCGTCGAGGTCGGCGGCGTCGAGGTCGTCGAGCTCGTAGTCGGCGGCCAGCATCGAGAGGATCAGGTAGCCCGGCACGTGGGAGACCGCCCGGCTCTCGCGGTAGTGCTCGCGACCGTCGACCCGGAAGACGTACTCCTCGGGGGTCCACTCGACCGAGAACACGTGGAACTCCTGCCACCACTCGCGGTCCGGGCCGAGGGCGCGCCGGGCGCTCGGGAACTTCCCGCCGATGCTCAGCGACGACCAGCCCGGTCCGTGCCACGTCACGAACGACCCGATCGTCTCCGTGCCGCGGCCGCTGTCGCCCCAGAACTCCATCACGTCGATCTCGGCGCCACGGGATGGGTCGTCGTCGTGGAACCGGCTGTCCTCGGGGAGCATCCAGAACGCCGAGTGCATGCCGTCGGCGCGCTGGAGCTTGATGCGCGCGGCGGCGATGCCGTACTGGGTGAGGTAGGTGTGCTCGGTGGCGACCTGGGTGGTGAGCAGGTACGGGCTCCGGCCGGAGCGCCCGTTCCAGTCCCAGTCGCAGGACTGGCCGGCACGGGCGGGGTCGAGCGCCACGCCGAGATGGAGGACGCCGCCGCCGACCGACCGTGCGCCGGGGTCGACGAGGGCGCACGTGCGGGGTGCGAGGTCGGCGTCGTGCTTGCGGTCCTGGTCGTTCCACACCGTCCGGTCCAGCCGGCTGCCGGAGAACGTGTCCTCGAAGTCGGGCGCCCAGCGCGGTGCCCTCACCTGGCGCGAGGTCCAGGTGATCCCGCCGGCCTCGGAGCTCACCCGGTAGGTCCCCCTCCGGACGGCGAGGGTCGCGACGCCGCCGGCGTCCTGGGTGTCACGGCCGACCACCCGCCAGCCACCCCCGCGCACCGACCGCTCGAACACGACGTCGCTGCCCGGCGACGCCGGGTCGAAGTGCGCGACCAGGGCCGCGCCCCGGACGGGGCCCGCGGGCTCCTTGCCGGGCTGGGCGATCGGTGGCAGCACGTCGACGGTGACCCGGACGTCATGGAGCCGGCGCTGCTCGGCCGAGGCGGGGGAACCGGTGGCGAGCAGCTGCAGCGACGCCGCGATCAACAGGACGGTAACAACGCCGCAGGTAGACCGAAATCGCGCGCGCTTGCGCCTCAGCGGCGGGGCGGATGGGACGAGTGACGGACGCATGGAGCCTCCCGAGACAGTGGTGACGGTGGTCGCGCTGTCTCGCTTGTTACCCAATTGTGGATGAGTTACCCACTGTGGCCCCTCCGGGCATCGCCCCGCCAGTCAGCGGTGGGTAATACGCCGGACGGACGGGAGTGGACCAGCGCGGCGTCGCGATTCCCGGGCCCCCGCCGGTCGCCGTACCCTTGTCACCGAGATGAGCACCGTCGCAGAGACCCCCGCCCGCACCTACGAGGTCAAGACCCACGGGTGCCAGATGAACGTCCACGACTCCGAGCGGCTCAGCGGCCTGCTGGAGGACGCCGGCTACGTCCGCGCGAGCGCCGACGAGCAGGCAGACGTCGTCGTCTTCAACACCTGCGCGGTCCGGGAGAACGCCGACAACAAGCTCTACGGCAACCTCGGCCACCTCGCGCCGGTGAAGGCGCAGAGGCCCGGCATGCAGATCGCCGTCGGCGGCTGCCTGGCGCAGAAGGACCGCGACACGATCACGAAGAGGGCGCCGTGGGTCGACGTCGTCTTCGGCACCCACAACATCGGCTCGCTGCCGGTGCTGCTCGAGCGGGCGCGGGTGCAGGAGGAGGCCCAGGTCGAGATCCTGGAGTCGCTGTCGGTCTTCCCCTCGACGCTGCCGACCAAGCGCGAGTCGGCGTACGCCGCCTGGGTGTCGATCTCGGTCGGGTGCAACAACACGTGCACGTTCTGCATCGTCCCGGCCCTGCGCGGCAAGGAGAAGGACCGCCGCCCCGGGGAGATCCTCGCCGAGGTCGAGGCGCTCGTCGCCGAGGGCGTCACCGAGGTCACCCTGCTCGGGCAGAACGTCAACGCGTACGGCGTCGAGTTCGGCGACCGCCAGGCCTTCTCCAAGCTGCTGCGCGCGTGCGGTGAGATCGAGGGCCTCGAGCGGGTGCGCTTCACCTCACCGCACCCCGCGGAGTTCACCGACGACGTCATCGAGGCGATGGCCGAGACGCCCAACGTGATGCCGTCGCTGCACATGCCCCTGCAGTCGGGCTCGGACAAGGTGCTGCGCGACATGCGCCGGTCCTACCGGCAGTCGAAGTACCTCGGGATCATCGAGCGCGTCCGCGCCGCGATCCCGGACGCCGCGATCACCACCGACATCATCGTGGGCTTCCCCGGCGAGACCGAGGAGGACTTCCAGGCCACCCTCGACGTCGTGCGTGCGGCCCGCTTCTCGGCCGCCTTCACCTTCCAGTACTCCAAGCGCCCCGGCACCCCCGCCGCCGTCCTCGAGGACCAGGTGCCCCCGGACGTGGTGAAGGACCGCTACCAGCGGCTCGTCGAGGTCGTCGAGGAGATCTCCTGGGCGGAGAACAAGGCGCTCGTCGGACGCACCGTCGAGCTGATGGTCGCCGAGGGCGAGGGCCGCAAGGACACCGCGACCAAGCGTCTGTCCGGCCGCGCGCCCGACAACCGGCTCGTCCACTTCGCCGCCGACTTCTCCGGTGTGGACGCCGACTCGGTCCGGCCCGGCGACATGGTGACCGTCGAGGTCACCTACGCCGCCCCGCACCACCTCGTCGCCGACTCACCCGTCCAGTCGGTGCGCCGCACCCGCGCGGGCGACGCCTGGGAGCGGCGTACGACCGCCCCGCCCGCCGCGGCCTCGGTCGGCCTCGGCATGCCGTCGGTCGGTGTGCCGGCGCCGCTCCCGCCCGCGGCGAACGCCTGCGGCTGAGACATAGCCGCTGGTCGAGGAGGCCGCGAAGCGGCCGTCACGAGACCCGACCTGGTGGCCGGGTCTCGTGACAGGCGCCAGGGCGCCTCCCTCGACCAGCGCGGGTCGACCAGCGAGGGTCGATCAGCGCAGGTAGCGGCGGTACTGGCGGGCCACCTCCGACGCCGAGGCGACGTCGTCGAGGAACACCAGGTCGTCCATGCGGCAGTTGCACGGGTTGCGCTCGGTGCCGTTCTGCGGGAACGAGCCACCGATCTTGATGCCGCGCGGGTTGGTCGCCGAGGTGCCGGTGCCGTCGACCTGCCAGGGGTCGTTGGTGGCGGTGTAGGACCCGTCCACCGGCTTGCCGTTGCGGTAGAGCGCCATCGACCCCTTCGCGAAGTCGAACGTCGCCGCGAGGTGCACCCACTCGTCGTCCGGCAGCAGCTCCTGCCACGGCTGGGAGGCCGCGTAGGTCCACGAGCTGCCGGTGTCGAGCCGCCGGCCGAGCGCGACCAGCTTGAGCTCGCCGTTGACGTTGATGAGCTCGAGCAGGGCGCGTACGCCGTGCCCGTCGGAGTTACCGGCCAGGACGCCGGCGAGGCCGATGGCGTTGTAGCCGGGCGTCGGGTTCTGCCCGGTCATCTTGAACCAGCCCATCACCGTCGTGCCCTTCGCGCTGGTGAAGCGCGAGAGCGAGGCCACTCCGTCGGCGTCGTTCTCGTAGGTGCCGGCCTTCCACGCCGTGCCCGTGGGCGACTCGGCCGCGCTGTGCACCTGCAGCGAGTTGTTCGAACCCGGACGGGCGCCGTCGTCGACGCGCATCCGGTCGCCGCCGTTGACGAGCCGGATCAGCGTGCGGCTCGGGCCCTGGTCCTCCTCGTAGGAGTCGTTGGCGGCGAAGGGGTGCTCGAAGTCGTACGACGCCACGACGGCGTCGCGCAGTGACGGCTCGACGTCGTCCGGCCACGGGGCACGCTTGGTCCCCACGACCTTCCAGATCGTGCCGTTGGCCTTGGCGAGCAGGTAGAGGCTGCGGTCCTCGTCGGTGCCGAAGCGCAGGTCGACGCGGCCGTCGCCGACGAAGTCGGTCATCCGCATCCGGGTGCCGGAGGTGTCGTAGAGCTGCAGCTCGCGCACGGTCGCCTCGCGGTCGGCCGCGCCCTCGGCGTCGTCGCGCATGTGGGCCTCGTGGGTGTAGAACACCTTGCCCTCGACGAGGTCGCCGAAGACGTACATGCCCTTGAGGCCCGGCAGGTCGCCGCGGTGGACGTGCCCGCCGGAGATGGCGTGGCCCGAGTCGGAGTTGCAGCTCCAGTTGGCCGGGGTGTCGTGCGCGTAGGACGCGACGGGGAAGTCGTATCCCTTGGCGGCCTGCTCCTCGGTCATCGGGTCGAGCCGGCACTGCGTCTCGTTCTGGTAGTCCAGGCGGGACTCGACGTCGGGCCAGCCGAAGTCGTCACCGGCGTCGACCTCGTAGACCGCCTCGATCGCCCGCTGGCCGATGTGGCCGAGGAACATGTCGTGCTTGCCCCCGGCGTCCCAGCTGAACCGGTGCGGGTCGCGCATGCCGATGGCGTAGATCTCGCCCAGGGCGCCGGCCTCGCCGACCCACGGGTTGCTCGGCGGGATGCCGTACTGCCCGTTGGGCCCGTTGGTCCCGGCCGGGTCGATCCGCAGGATCTTGCCGGCGGGGGTGTCGAGGTCCTGCGGGTCCGAGGCGCTCACGCCGTAGCCGCCGTCGCCGACCGCGAGGTAGAGCAGGCCGTAGTCCTCGTCCCCGGGCTCGGCGGTCGGGTTGAAGTCGATCTGCTGGATGGCGTGCGTCTGGCCGACGAAGCGGAAGCGGAAGAGCTCGCGGCTGGTGCCGCTGAAGGTGTCGGCGGCGGGGTCGTCGGCCGTCCACTCCGTGACCACGCTCTGCACCGCGCCGCTGCCGTTGGGCTGGCCCGGGTAGGTCTGCTCGCCGGGGGCGTTCGGCGTCTCGGTGTGGGTCGTGTAGAACTTCCCGTTGTCCTCGAACTCGGGGTGGAAGGTGACGAAGCCGAAGCCCGACCCGAGGCCGCGCCAGGCCATGAACTCCGGGAAGCGCGAGGCGACGTCGAGGTAGACCGACGGCTGCTTGTCCTCGAGCAGGTAGAGGTCACCGTTGAGGTCGGGGACGTAGAGGCGGCCCGACCCGTCCGGCACCTCACCGATGTAGTTGATCCGGTTGTGGCGGTCGCCGAGCCGGACGTCGGTCCACGGCCCGTTGGGCTCGGACGCGGGCAGCTGGGCGTACTCCTCGAGCACGAGGCCGAGGTTGGAGGGCTCCGGGTCGGGCGGGATCGGCGGAGCACCGGGCCCGGAGGCGTCCGTCGCCGTGGCCGACGTGGCCATGGGGGAGAGGGCCGCTGCCACCAGGGATGTGGTGACGGCAGTGACCCACCAGCGTGTCTTTCGCATGGGGCGGTCCCTACTGTTGAGGTGGTTGGAGACAGCTGCTGCCGCGGTTTCCTTGGCCGGGGCCGTGGCAGCCCTCGTCGGTCCCCCGACGAGAGTCGGGGGACCGATGGGGATCTAGGGACCGGTCACGGTGCAGCGGGTGCTGCGGTGCCGGTCGCGCGGAAGTGACGGGTACGGCCGAAGTTGTCGAACGAGCCGAAGCCGACCCGACCTCCCGTGAACGTCGTGTCGGTGGCCGTCATCAGCGGCTCGGCGGCGCCGTCGACCCACACCTCGATCTCGCCGGTGTCGGCGTCGTGGTCGACCCGGACGTCGTGCCACTCGGCGTCGGTGACCGCAGGTGGAGCACCCACGGAGCCGGTCCACTGGTCGTCGACGCGACGGCGGTCGGCGTTGTCGACGACGAAGATCCCGTTGTGGGGGTAGATCGTGTTGTCCTGCGAGAAGTGCGCGTAGTAGAAGCGCCTGGGGCCCTGGTAGTTCCAGATCACGATGACGTCGCGGTTGCTCACCGCCACCGACTCGTCGAGGCGCACCTCGGCGCGGACACTGGTGTCGGTGAGCTCGGGGCCCTTCGTCACGATGGCGTACTCGAACGGGCGCCGGACGCCGTCGTTCGGGTTCGTGCCGGGACGGGTGAGGACGAGCTCCTCGCCCTCGTAGGCCCACAGGTCGTCGGTGAGCGGGTCCCAGTGCTGGGGCGTGGCGGGCGCGACCACCCGCGTGGTGCGTACGGCGTCCGGTGCGGCCGCGGCCGCAGGGAGCGCGACCGGCCAGGCGAGGGCCGCGCCCGCGAGCAGGGCAGTGGTGGTCCGACGTCTGTTCATGTGGTCTGCCTTCCTTGTCCGAGAAATGAGGTGTGACGGCAGGTGCCCCGGCGGGCGGGGAACGGTCAGAGGTGCGGCTCCACCAGCTCGACGTAGCGGCGCGCGAGGGTGGCGACGACGTCGCGGCCGTCGGCGGCCCAGACGTCGGCGTTGAAGATCTCGACCTCGACGTCGCCGGTGTAGCCGGCGGCGGAGACGAGGGAGGTGAGGCGGGGGAAGTCGATGTGGCCGTCGCCCATCATCCCGCGCGACAGCAGCGCGTCGGGCGGCAGCGGGGTGATCCACTCGCAGACCTGGTAGGACGCGATGCGGTCGCCGGCGCGGGTGATCTGCTCCTCGACGCCCGGCTCCCACCACACGTGGAAGGTGTCGACCACCACGCCGACGGCCTCGACCGGCAGGGGGTCGGCGATGTCGAGCGCCTGCGCCAGCGTCGACACGACGCCGCGGTCGGCGGCGAAGATCGGGTGCATCGGCTCGATGGCGAGGCGAACGCCGACGTCGAGGGCGTGGGGGACCAGCGCCTCGATCGCCTCGGTCGCCCGGGCGCGTGCGCGCGGCAGGTCGCGGTCGCCCGCGGGCAGGCCGCCGGGCACCAGCACCAGGCAGGGCGCGCCGAGCGTCGCAGCCTCGTCGAGCGCGCGTCGGTTGTCGTCGTGCCGATCGGCCACCGACAGGTCGCCGGCACCGGTGAAGAAGCCGCCACGGCAGACCGAGGAGACGCGCAGGCCGGCGTCGGACACCATCCGGGCGGCGGCCTCGAGGCCGACGTCGGCCACCGGCTCGCGCCAGGCGCCGATGGCCGGGAGGCCCGCGGCGACGCAGCCCTCGACCGCCTCGCGCAGGCTCCACCCGTCGACGGTCTTCTGGTTGAGCGAGAGGCGGGCCAGCCGCGGGTCACCCGGGGCAGGGGTCTCGACGCGGGCGGGAGTCCCGGACGGCACGTCGAGCGCGGCGTCGACGGCGACCTCGGAGGCGGTCATCGGACGAGTCCCGCGCCGTCGAGCCACAACCGCATCCGGTGGGCCGCGAGCTCGGGGTCCGGCAGCAGCCGCGCCTCGTTCGCCAGCGCGAAGAGCCGGCCGAGGTGGACCACGCTGCGGGCGGCCTGCAGCCCGCCGACCATGGTGAAGCCCGGCTGGTGGCCGCAGAGCCACGACAGGAACGCGATGCCGGTCTTGTAGTAGTAGGTCGGCGCCTCGAACACGTGCCGCGACAGCGGGAGCGTCGGCGCCATCTCCGCGTCGTACGTCGCCAGGTCGCCCTCGTCGAGCGCGGCCAGCGCCGCGGAGGCGGCCGGCGTGATCGCGGCGAAGGCCCCGAGCAGGGCGTCGGAGTGGTGGGTGCCGTCCCCCTTGATCAGCTCGGGGTAGTTGAAGTCGTCGCCGGTGTAGAGGCGCACGCCCTCGGGCAGCTGCGCCCGCAGCCCGGTCTCGTGGTCGGCGGAGAGCAGCGAGACCTTGACCCCGTCGACCTTGTCGGTGTGCGCCCGGACCAGGTCGAGGAAGGTGGCCGTCGCGGTCGCGACGTCGGTCGAGCCCCAGTAGCCGCGCAGCTGGGGGTCGAACGCCTCGCCCAGCCAGTGCAGCACCACCGGCTCGCGCACCTGCTCGAGCAGCTCGGCGTAGACCGACAGGTAGTCGTCGGCGCTGGTCGCCGCGGCCGCCAGCTGGCGCGAGGCCATCAGGATGACCTGCGAGCCCGTGGACTCCACGAACCCGACCTGCTCGGCGTACGCCTTGCGCACCTCGTCGAGGGACGCACCCGCGGCGACGTGGTCGGTGCCGGCGCCCGACGCGATCCGGGCGTCGTAGTCACGGGCCTGCTCGGCCGACCGGCTCACCAGCTCCTGCACGGCCGGCCAGTCCAGGCCCATGTTGCGCTGGGCGGTGTCCATGGCCTCGGCGACACCGAAGCCGTAGCGGAACAGCTCGCGGCGGAAGGCGAGCGTGGCGTCCCAGTCGACGACCGCGGGGGCGCCGGGCACGTTCTCGCCGCGGGCGTCGGCGACCACGTGCGCCGCGGCGAAGGCGACCCGCTCCGCGAAGGGCTCGGGGTGCTCCTTCCACTGCCGCGGCTCGTGGAGGACGACCGTCTCCCACCCGCCGTCGGCGAGGGGGACGTCGACAGACCCGCTGGAGGTGAGCGTCATCGGAGGGCCACCCGGCGGCCCTCGCGGGACGAGGTCAGGCCGGCGTCGACGAGCTCGAGCCCGCGGACCCCGGCGGCGAAGTCGTAGTGGTGCGGCCGGCCAGCGTGCACGTCGAGCAGGAACTGCTCCCACTGCGCGCGGAAGCCGTTGCCGAAGACTTGGTTGTCGGGGATCTCGCGCCACTGGCCGCGGAAGTCCTCGGTCGTGGGCAGGTCGGGGTTCCACACCGGCATCGGCGTGGCCTCGCGCGGCTGGATGCGGCAGTTGAACAGACCGGCCACCGCGGAGCCGTGGGTGCCGTCGACCTGGAACTCCACGAGCTCCTTGCGCTCCACGCGCACCGCCCAGGACGAGTTGACCTGCGCGATGATGCCACCGGCCAGCTCGAAGATGGCGTACGCCGCGTCGTCGGCCGTTGCGTCGTACCGCTCGCCCTGCTCGTCCCAACGCTCCGGGATGTGGGTGACGGCCTTGGCGGTGACCGCCTCGACCGCGCCGAACAGGTTCTCCAGGACGTAGTTCCAGTGGCAGAACATGTCGAGGACCATCCCGCCACCGTCCTCGGCGCGGTAGTTCCAGCTCGGGCGCTGCGCGGGCAGGCCGTCGCCCTCGAACACCCAGTAGCCGAACTCGCCGCGCACCGACAGGATCCGGCCGAAGAAGCCGGAGTCGACGAGCCGCTTGAGCTTCATCAGCCCGGGCAGGTAGAGCTTGTCGTGCACGACGCCGTTGATGATGCCGCTCTTCTCCGCGGCGGCGACGAGCTCCTCGCCCTCCGCGACGGTCTCGGCGATCGGCTTCTCGGTGTAGACGTGCTTGCCGGCGGCGGCCGCCTTGAGGATGGCCTTCTTGCGCTCGCTCGTGACCTGCGCGTCGAAGTAGATCGGGGCGGGGTCTTCGGCCAGCGCGGTGTCGAGGTCGGTCGACCAGTCCGCGATCCGGTGCTGGTCGGCGAGGCGGGCCAGCTTGTCGGCGTTGCGGCCGAGGAGCACCGGCTCCACCTGCAGCCGCGTGCCGTCGGGCATCGGGATGCCGCCGTCGTCGCGGATCGCGAGGATCGAGCGCAGCAGGTGCTGGCGGTATCCCATCCGGCCGGTCACGCCGTTCATCAGGATGCGATAGGTCTGGTCAGGCATGGAGGTTCCTCACGTGAGGTCAGTCGGATGGGAGTACGTCAGGTGGTGGGCGCCGCTGTGGGACGCCCTCCGAGGTAGAGCTCGGCGAGCTGTGGGTCACGCAGCAGCTCGTCGGCCGGGCCGGAGATGTGGACGCGGCCCAGGTCGAGCACGCAGCCGAGGTCGGCGGTCTCGAGCGCGCGGCGCGCGTTCTGCTCGACGAGCAGCACCGCGGTGCCGGCGTCGCGCATCCGGACGACCTGCTCGAAGACCGTGCCGGTGGCCTTGGGGTCCAGGCCCATCGACGGCTCGTCGAGGAGGACCACGCGAGGGCTGACCATGAGCGAGCGGGCGAACTCCACCTGCTTCTGCTGGCCGCCCGACAGCGCGCCGGCCAGTGCGGACCAGCGCTCGGCGACGACCGGGAAGAGCGTCTTGACGAAGTCGATGCGGTCGTTGACCTCGCCCTTGTCCTTGACGGTGAACGCGCCGAGGCGGACGTTCTCCTCGACGGTCATCTCACGGAAGACGCTGTGGCCCTGCAGGACGTGGGAGAGCCCGGCCCCGAGCATCTGCTGCGGCGAGTTCTTCGTGACGTCCTTGCCGGCCACCCGGATGGTGCCGGAGCGGGGCGTCAGCATGCCGCTGGCGACCTTGAGGACGGTGGACTTGCCGGCGCCGTTGGGGCCGACGAGGCACACGACGGTGGCCGGCGGGACCTTGACGGTGAGGCCACGGAGCACGAGCGCCGCGCGGCCGTAGCCGGCCTCGACGTCGTCGAGCTCGAGGAGGTACTCCTGCGACTTGTCGGGCGTGCTGGCGTCAGATGCCAAGGTAGGCCTCCAGGACTCGGGGGTCGCTCTGCACGACCGCAGGGGTGCCCTCGCAGATGGGGCGGCCGCGGTCGAAGACCACGACGTGGTCGGAGAGGCCCATGACCAGCTCCATGTTGTGCTCGACGACGATGAACGTCTTGCCCTCGGCGTTGAGCGAGCGGACCAGGTTCGCGATCCGGTCGATGAGGGCGGGGTTCACCCCGCCCGCCGGCTCGTCGAGCATGATCGTGTCGGGGTCGGCCATCAGCACGCCGGCGAGCTCGAGCAGCTTCTGCTGGCCGTAGGAGATGTCGCGGGCCAGCGAGTGCTCGAGGTGCTCGATGCCGACGCGGGCCAGGAGGCCGCGGGCGCGGTCGAGCTCCTCGGCGTTGCGGGCGGAGGCGAGCTGGCGGCGCAGGGACGTCGACCGGACGGCGACGAGCATGTTCTCCATGACCGTCATACGGGGGAAGACCCGGCACAGCTGGAAGCTGCGGCCCACCCCGGCCCGCGCGATCTTGTGCGGTGCCTTGCCGGTGATGTCGGCGCCCCGGTAGCTCACCGTGCCCTCGTCGGGCCGGTTCATCCCCGTGACGCAGTTGAAGAAGGTCGTCTTGCCGGAGCCGTTGGGGCCGATCAGCGCGTTGACCTTGCCGTGCTGGAAGGTGACGGTCGCCCCGTCGACGGCGGTCACGCCGCCGTATCGCTTGGTCAGGCCGACGGTCGCCAGGCTGGCCGTCCGGGCCGGTGCTGCTGCGGTCGTGCTCATGAGCGGGCTCCTTCGGTGACGGCGGTGTCGGCCCGCTGGTCGGCCTGCGCTGCCTCGGGATCCGACGTCGTACGCCGCTGCTCGGCGAGCTCGGCCTGGCTGACCTCGCGGATCGAGGTCTTCTGCGGCCGGAAGCGGTCGACCAGGTTGGTGACGGCCGGGATGATCCCGTCCGGCATGAAGAGGACGACGAGTCCGAGCAGCAGGCCCATCGCGACGAGGTGGAACTGGGTGTCGCCGTACTGGTTCTTGAAGTACTCCACCGCGTAGCCCACGATCACCGCGCCGAGCAGCGGGCCGAAGAGGCTCCGGATGCCGCCGAGCAGGCTCATCAGCACCATGTAGGAGCCGACCAGGATCGAGAACTGGAAGATCGGGTCGAGGAAGCCGAACCACAGGGCGTAGAGCCCGCCGCCGAGGGCGGTGAAGAACGCCGAGACGACGAAGGCGATGAGCTTGTACGTGAAGGTCGGCACGCCGAGCGCCTGCGCCTTGTCCTCGTCCTCGCGGATCGCCTTGAGGCCGGTGCCGAAGCGCGAGCGGTCGATGAGCCACCACACCAGGAGGGCGACGGCCAGCAGGGCGGCGTGCAGGTAGAAGAACCGCTCGTGCTGCTCGGGTCGCAGGACCTCCGGGCCGAAGGGCCGCGGGACGCGCAGGCCGTTGGAGCCGCCGGTGAACGAGCCCCACGACTGGAAGACCAGCAGCAGGATCAGCACGAGGGCGATCGAGACGATCACGAACGACGCGCCGCGCACCCGGAGGCTGGCGATGCCGATCGGCACGGCGAGCACGGCGACCACCAGGCCGGCGAGCAGCATGCCGAGCCACGGGTTGATGCCGGTGTGGATGATCAGCAGTCCGGTGGCGTAGCCGCCGAGGCCGGAGTACGCCGCGTGGCCGAGCGAGATGTAGCCGGTGAACCCGCCGACGAAGTTCCACGAGGTCGCCAGCACGGCGTAGCTCATGATCACGACGCCCACCGAGAGGATGAACGGGTTCGCAGCCACGGACGGGAAGGACAGGACGGCGGCGGCGAGGACCACCAGGCCGACTGCCTTGAGGAGCACCGACCCGCGCGAGCGGCGGTCGGTCACGGTCACGGTGTCAGAAGCGCTGGGCAAGACGACCTCCGAAGAATCCCTGCGGCCGCACCATCAAGGTGGCGAACAACGCGATGTAGAAGAACGTCTGGGCCCACGTCGTCCCGAGCGGGATCTGGAGCAGGGCCTGGCCCATGCCCAGCACCATCGCGGCGATGGCTGCGCCGGGGATGCTGCCCAGGCCGCCGACGACGATGATCGCCATCAGCGGGCCGATCCAGTGCCAGTGGAGCGAGGGGTAGAACGTCGAGTCGAGGGCGAGCGCCGTACCGCCGACGGCGGCGGTGGCGAGGCCGAGGCCGAAGCCGTAGCCGGCGACCCGCTCGGTGTTGATGCCGATCAGGCGGGCCGCCTCCGGGTGCTGGATGGTGGCGCGCAGCGACTGGCCGAACTGCGTCTTCTTCATGAGGAGGAAGAGCGCCGCCAGGGAGACGACGGCCAGACCGAACGCGATCAGCTTGACCACCGCGACGTTGGCGCCGAGGATCTCGAGGCTCGCGCCGCCGTAGTCGAGCCGGATGCGTCGCTGGGTGCCGCTGAAGACGAAGCCGAGCATGCCTTCGATCACCAGGGCGATGGAGAAGGTGAGCAGCACCGACATCATCGTCAGCGTCGCCGGTCGGAGCCGGCTGATCAGCGCCCGCTGCATGAACACGCCCATCCCGAAGAACAGGGGCACGGTCACCAGGAGGGAGAACAGCGGGTCGATCCCGGTCTGGTTGGTGAACCACCAGGCGAGGTACGCCGCGAGGATGAGGAACGCCGAGTGGGCGATCATCACCACGCGCATCACGCCGAAGTAGAGGGTGAGGCCCGCCGCCAGGAGGGCGTAGAGCCCTCCCAGCAGCACGCCGAGCACCAGGCTCTGGACGAACAGGGACATCGGGGAACCTAACGGTAGGAAGCGTCGGTCAGTCGGTCGGTCGGGCGGGCGCTGGGGTCACCACCGCGGCTTCTCGACGATGAGGTCGGCCTCCTTGGCCTCCTCGGGCAGGACGATGCGGATGTTCCCGTCGACGTACTGCTGGATGAGGTGCGCGCCCTGCGGGCGGCCCTCGGCGTCCCACGTCAGCGGGCCGACGACGGTCTCGACCTCGTTCTCCCGCAGCCAGTCGATGAGCTGCCCCTGGCACTCGGGGTCGGGGCTGGCGCACTCGACGGCCTCGACGGCGGCGGCCACGACCTGGCCGGTGGTCCAGGCGTTGGCCTCGTCCTCGGCCGGCGGGTTGCCGTGCGTCTCGGTGTAGAAGTCGACGAACTCCTTGTTGGTGGGGAACGTCGCCTCGGGCGTGTAGCCGGTCGGGGAGATGATCCCCTCGGTCTTGTCGCCGATCGCCTCCGGGAACTCCGGGTTGGTCGGCGCGGTCGAGAAGGCCGCCATCTTCGGCTGGTAGTTGAGCTGCTGGAGGGCGACGATCATGTTGACCGCGTCCTGGTACTGGGTGCCGCCCACCACGACGTCGGCGTCGCTGTCGGCGACCTTCGCGGCGATGGAGCCGAAGTCGGTGGTGTTGGGCGGGTAGACCTCGTCGACGACCGTCTCGACGCCCATCTCCTCGAGCCGGTTCTTCAGGCCGTAGGCCGTGCCCATGGCGAACGGGTCGTCCATCGCGGCGTAGGCAGCCGTCTTCGGCCGCTCGGCCTCGGGCATCGCCTCGATGGCGTCGGCGAGGTAGTCGTAGTGGTCGTCGGCCACCGCGGGAGCGGCGTAGAAGAGGTTGTCGAAGCCTTGGGTGAAGACCTCCTCGGCGGCGCCGGCCGGCTCCACGAAGAGGAAGCCGTAGTCCTGGGCCACCTGGGCCGCCGGGACGACGAGACGGGTGGAGAACGGACCGAAGACCAGGTCCACCCCGTCCTGGTTGATGAGCTTCTCGTAGTCGGCGGCGACGCGGTCGGCGTTGGACTGGTCGTCCAGGATCGTGAGCTCGACGTCGCGGCCCAGCAGACCGCCGTTCTCGTTGACGTAGTCGGCCCAGGCCTCGTAGCCGCGCTGCACGCCCTTGCCGGGCTCGGAGAAGTCGCCGGTCAGGGGGAGCGAGATGCCGATCTTGATCGGACCGTCGCCCTCCTCGCCGGAGTCGCTCTCGGCACCGGAGCTCATGCAGCTGGTCAGTGCGAGGCAGGAGACCACGGCGAGTCCGGCGACGCGGTGGGGGGTCTTGACCTTCATGTCACTCCTCGTGTCCAATGCGTAAGCGCTTTCGTAAGCGCTTTCGGCTACTGTGGCACGAGCGCCGAGGATGTGGCAAGGGTCACATCGCAATTTGGCCGGACAGGGACAGGAGGGCGAGGGGATGCCCAAGGGGATGCCGTCGAGCCCGAGGTTGCAGGACGTGGCCGAGGCCGCGGGCGTGTCGATCGCGACGGCCTCGCGCAGCCTCTCGGGTGCGCCGGGGGTCAGCGAGGGCGTCGCGGAGCGGGTGCGCGCGCAGGCCCGCGCCATGGGGTACGTCGTCAACCTCCACGCGCGCAGCCTGGCCGGCGGTGCCACCCGGTCCGTGGGGCTCGTGGTGCACGAGATCGGCGACCCCTACTTCTCCGAGATCGCCAGCGGCGTGCTCGGGGTCGGAGCGCGGGAGGGGCTCACCGTCCAGATCTGCCACACCGGGCGCGACCCGGAGCGGGAGCTCGAGCAGCTGCGGATGCTCGTCGCCAACCGCGTCGGCGCGATCATCGTCGCCGGCTCGGGCCTCGTCGACGCCTCGGTGCAGGCCCCGGCGAAGGCGGAGCTCCAGGCGTTCCAGCGCGCAGGTGGGCGGGTCGCCGTCATCGGCCGCCACCACCTCGGCGTCGACGCGGTGCTGCCCGACAACATCCCCGGCGCCCGGGCGGTCGCCGAGCACGTGCTCGCGCTCGGCCACCGCCGCATCGCCGTGGCCAGCGGGTCCCGCCAGCTCACCACGGTCGCCGACCGGCTCGCCGGGATCGAGCAGGCCTGCACCGCGGCCGGACTGGACTTCTCCGACGTCCCGGTGGTCGAGGCCGACTTCACGCGGGCGGGCGGCAAGGACGCCGCCGAGCGGATCCTGGACGAGCACCCGGGCATCACCGCCGTGCTGGCCCTCAACGACGACATGGCCATCGGCATCCTCTCCACGCTGCGCGCGCGGGGTGTGTCCGTGCCGGGCCAGGTGTCCGTCACCGGCTTCGACGACGTCGCGGTGGCGGGCGACCTCGCGCCGTCGCTCACGACGGTCCGCCTGCCGATGTCGGAGATGGGGGAGCAGGCCCTGCTCCTCGCCCTCAAGGACCCCGGAGCCCGTCCCCGTCGCCGTACGGTCGGCGCCGAGCTGGTGGTCCGCGACTCGACCGGGCGACCGCCCGCATGAGCGCGGTGCGCAGCCCGCGCGTGCTCGTCGCTCCCGACAAGTTCAAGGGCTCCCTGTCGGCCCCGCTGGTCGCCGAGGCCGTCGCGGCCGGCCTGAGTCGGGTGCTGCCCGGGGCCGACGTCGACTGCGTGCCCGTCGCCGACGGTGGTGACGGGACGCTGGACGCGGCCGTGGCGAGCGGGTTCGAGCGGGTCCCCGTCACCGCGTCCGGGCCGACCGGCGAGCCGGTCGAGACCGCCTACGCGCGACGCGGCACCACCGCCGTGATCGAGATGGCCGACGTGTGCGGCCTCGTGCGGCTGCCCGGCGGGACGCCCGCCCCGCTGACGGCCTCCAGCCGTGGCCTCGGCGAGGTCATGGCGTACGCCCTCGACGCCGGGTGCCGCGACCTCGTCGTCGGGATCGGCGGCAGCGCCAGCACCGACGGCGGGCTCGGCATGCTCGGCGCCCTGGGCGCGAAGGACGACGGCGACCGGCTCCTGCTCGACGGCCTCCACCCGGCGCTCGCGGACTCCCGGGTGGTCGTGGCGTGCGACGTCGACAACCCGTTGACCGGTCCCGACGGGGCCGCACCGGTCTACGCACCCCAGAAGGGGGCGAGCAGCGACGACGTCGCCCGGCTGGACACGCGCCTGGTCCGCTGGGCCGACCGGGTCGCGGCCGCGACCGGCGCCGACCGCCGCGACGAGCCTGGTGCGGGAGCCGCCGGCGGAGTCGGGTTCGGGCTGGTCGCGATGCTGGGTGCAGAGCTGCGCCCGGGTATCGCGCTGATGCTCGACCTGCTCGGCTTCGACGACCGGGTCCGCGGGGCGGCCCTGGTCGTCACCGGTGAGGGCTCGCTCGACGCGCAGAGCCTGCGCGGCAAGGCGCCGGTCGGCGTCTCGGCGGCAGCCGGGCGGGCGGGTGCGCCCGTGGTGGCCGTCTGCGGTCGCAACCTCCTGCCGGCGGACCGGCTCGCCGCGGCCGGCATCCGGGCGGCGTACGCCCTGACCGACGTCGAGCCCGACGTCGACACCTGCCTCCGCGAGCCCGCCCGGCTCCTCGCCGACCTCGGCGAGCGCATCGCCCGCGACCACCTGGCCTGAGGTCGCCTGCTGTGGGAGTCACCGGACATCCGGTGACTCCCTCGCGAGCGTGGAAGATCCGTGCCACCTGGTGACTCGGATGCTCCACGATCTCGTCGTCCACAGATCGCCGTCCGGCGGTCGCGACGGCCCGCCGCGGGCAGCAGGGTGGACGGATGACCGACCTCGAGGCTCTTCTGGCTGCCCAGGACGGCGTGGTCTCCCGGGCGCAGGCGATGTCTCTCGGCCTGCTGCCCCATGACGTACGTCGACTGGTCCGGCGGCGCGAGCTCGGCCCGCTCCTTCCCGGTGTCTACCTCTCGCACACCGGCGACCCCACCTGGGTGCAGCGTGCATGGGGTGCGGTCCTAGCGTGCGCAAGCCCGCGAGGCCTCGCCGGGGCGGACCTCGGCGCCGCACTCGGCGGCAGCTCCGCGATGCGCGCTGCGGATGGCCCGGGCCGCGCCGACGCCCACGACGGTTCGATCGAGGTCGTGGTCCCGAGGTCGCGGCGCGTCGTCGCGCCGGCCGGGGTGCGGGTGACGCGCACGTTCAGCCTCGACGAGCGCGTCCACTGGAACCTGGGCCCACCGCGCCTGCGCTACGACGAGGCTGCGCTCGACGTCGCCCTCGGCACGACAGGCGACTTCGCCGCCGTCGGAGCGGTCGCTCGGGCGGTGCAGGGCCGGCACACCACCGCCGTACGCATGCAGCAGGCGTTGGCGTCGCGGACCCGCGCGCCCCGGCGGTTCTTCCTCGAGGCGGTGCTCGCCGACGTCGCCCGCGGCACCTGCTCGGTGCTCGAGCACGCGTTCCTCACCGGGATCGAGCAGCCGCACGGCCTGCCGCGCGCGCAGAGGCAGGTCCGCGCCGGGACCGCGACGGGGATCGTCTACCGCGATGCGGTCTATGGGGAACGGCTCATCGAGCTGGACGGCCGGTTGTGGCACGACACCGCCGAGCAACGCGACCGGGACTTCGAACGAGACCTCGACGCGGCGGTGGAGGGGCGCGACACCGTACGACTCACGTGGGGCCAGGTGGTCGGCCGTCCCTGCTCGACCGCGGCCAAGCTGTCGCTGCTCCTCGAGCGGGACGGGTGGCCGCCCGGCAGGCCCTGCGGTGTCGGCTGCGCACTGACCGCTGTTGCGTGATCGTGGAGGGTCCGAGCCACCAGGTGACCCGGATCGCCCACGTTGTTGTCGGAGTCCCCGCTCGAGCGGGGACTCCGACAGGAAAGCAGCGGTCAGGCGGGGGGCTCGGGCGAGCCGTCCTCGGCCTCCTGCCCGGCGGAGGGCGCGTCGTCGGAACCGGAGTCGGACTCCCCGCGCGGGGTGTCGGACTCCTTGTCCTCGGCCTCGCCCTCGGGCGCCTGGGACTTCTCGTCCGGCTCGGCGATCTCGTCGGGCAGCACGTCGTCGACGGCGGGGTTGTCGTCGGGGTTCAGGTCACGCGCGAGGCCCGAGTCGGCGGGATCCCCCTCCAGCGCGTCGACGCCGCCTGCCACCAGCTGCGGCTCCTCGGCATACGGCTCGGGCATGGGGCTCAGTTCTTCGTTGCTCATCGGTTCCCTCCCTTGTTGTCGGGCGATCCTGCCTCGGCCCTCACGGTCGGACCACCCCCGCCCGGGGGTGCGTCCCACCCGAAGGTGAGGTAGCCGGTCCCGGAGAAGAGGTGGGCGAGGGCGTGCGCCTCGTGCGGCACCATCGGCGCGGGGAGCGCGTCGAGCGCGAACCACCCGAGCTCGGCAGCCTTCTCGGTCTCGACGATCCGCGGCTCCCCGGTCCACGAGCGGGCCGTGAAGAACCAGTCGACCCGCTCCTCGATCGGCGGCCCGAACTGGCTGCGCTGCATCGTCAGCACGAACTCCAGCGACAGGTCGGTGATGCCGAGCTCCTCCAGCGCCTCGCGGCGCGCGGCGTCGTACGCCGTCTCGCCGGGCTCGACGTGCCCGGCGGCCGCGGCCGCCCAGTGGTCGGGCATGTAGGGGACCGGGCCCCGTCGCTGGAGCAGCACCTCCGTGCCGTCGGCCCCGTTGCGCAGCAGGTAGACGTAGGACGCCGGGACGAGGGCGAAGCGGTCGGTCACGCGGCCACCGTAGGGGGCGGTCAGCGGGTGGTGCCGGGCGGGATGTCGTCGTTCTTGCCGTCGAGGTTGTCGAGGGCGTCGCGCGCCTTGCCGGTCGCCTGCTCGATCTTGTCGGCGTGCTTGCCGCCGGTCTTCTCGTTGACCACGCTGCCGGCCTTGTCGATGCCCTGCGCGATCTTGTCGCCGTGCTGGTCGACCGCGTCGGTGAGCGCGGCCTTCGCCTTGTCCAGGAAGCTCATGCCTCCCGAGACTAGCCACGCTGCGACAATCGGGACATGCCTCGTCCGGTCGTCGCCCTCGTCGGCGCCACGGCCTCCGGCAAGACGGGCCTCAGCCTCGACCTGGCGGAGCGACTCGGGGGCGAGGTCGTCAACACCGACGCGATGCAGGTCTACCGGGGGATGGACGTCGGCACGGCCAAGCTGCCGGTGTCGGAGCGGCGGGGGATCCCGCACCACCTGCTCGACCTCTACGACGTCGCCGCCCCGGCCACCGTCGCGCTCTTCCAGGGGTGGGCCCGCGACGCGATCGCCGACATCCGTGGCCGCGACGCCACCCCGGTGCTGGTCGGCGGGTCGGCGCTCTACACCCGCGCGATCGTCGACCGCTTCGAGTTCCCCGGCACCGACGACTCGCTGCGTCGCGAGCTCGAGGCCGAGCTCGAGCGGGTCGGCAGCCACGCACTCCACCAGCGGTTGGCGGGGGTCGACCCCGAGGCGGCCGCGCAGATCCTGCCCGACAACGGGCGCCGCGTCGTCCGGGCCCTCGAGGTCGTCGCGCTCACCGGCCGGCCGTTCAGCGCCAGCCTCCCGCGTCTCCAGTACGTCGACCCGCTGACCGTGCAGGTCGGCGTCGACATCGACCGGCCGACGCTCGACGCGCGGATCGCCCGGCGGGTCGAGGAGATGTTCGCGGGCGGGTTCGTGGAGGAGGTCGAGGCGCTGCTCGCCCGCGGCCTCGCCGACGCGCGCACTGCGTCCCGAGCCATCGGATACCGGGAGGTGATGGGCTACCTCGCCGGCGACCGCAGCCTGGCCGAGGCGATCGAGCAGACGACCGTCGCCACCCGCCGCTTCGCCCGGCGCCAGGACTCGTGGTTCCGCAAGGACCCCCGCATCGTCTGGATCGCGTACGACGACCCCGACCGCGTGGAGACGGCGGTCGGGGCGGTCGAGCGGCTCGGCGGCTGACCCGGGCCGACGTCAGGCCGCGGCCGGCTCCGGTCGTACGACGTCGGGGTGGGCGGGACGGCCGGGGAGCCCGGGGCGTGCCGCGTCGGCGGCGCCGAGGTCTGCGGCGTCCCGGATCCACGCCGCGAGCTGCTCGTCCGTGCGGCCGCGCACGTCGGCGTACCGCGTGATCCTGGTCGGCTTGATGCCGCAGAACTCCATCGTGCGGCCGCGGACCTGCTTGACGGTGGTGTCACCGACGAGCGGGAGGTACCAGCGCGGGGAGTCGGAGGTGACCGCGAGCCGACCCGTGCGACCGGCGAGGAGGCCCTCGGGCATGCCGTTGTCCTTGTAGCGGAAGGCCCAGCCACGCTCGAGCGTGCGGTCGAAGAAGCCCTTGAGGAGGGCGGGCACCGAGCCCCACCACAGCGGGGTGAAGACAGCGACGTGGTCAGCCCACTCGAGCAGCTGCTGCGCCCGGGCGAGGTCGGGCTCGAGCACCTGCGCGGTGCGGTAGCCCGTGCGCAGGGTGAGGTCGAAGTCGAGGTCGCGCAGCACGAGCGAGGTGGCGGAGGTGCCGGCGCCGGTGGCGTACGACGCGGCGAGGTGCGCGGTGAGCGAGGCGGGGTCGGGGTGGCCGTCGATGACGAGGACGTTGCCCATGACGGGCTCCTATCTGGACAGTGACAAGAATCTGGACAACGTCCACATTGGAGTAGGATGTTGCTCATGTCAAGATCTGCGGGCGGATACCACCACGGCAATCTCCAGGCCGCGCTCGAGGACGCCGCGCTCGACCTGCTCGAGACCACGTCCGCGGCGAAGATCAGCCTGCGGGAGGTCGCGCGGCGGGCCGGGGTGAGCCACAACGCGCCCTACCACCACTTCGGCGACCGCGCCGCGCTGCTCAGCGCGCTCGGCGTGCGCGGCATGGCGGCGCTGCTGGCCGCGCAGGAGGAGGCGGTGGCTGCGGCCGACGGGACCCTCGCCAAGGTGCGCGCGCTCGGCCTCGCCTACGTGAGCTACGCGGCAGCCCACCCCCAGGCGTTCGCGCTGGTCTTCGACCCCGACTACTGCGCCGCCGGGTCGCCCAGCGCCGAGATGGCGCCGCTCATCGCCCGCAACGAGGAGCTGCTCGGCTCCCTGGTCGGCGAGCTGGTGCAGGAGCCGGGCTACGAGGGGCGCGACCCGGTGGCGCTGTCGGCCGCGCTGTGGTCGACCGTCCACGGGATGGCCCAGCTGATCACGCTCGGCCACCTGCCGCGCGAGGCGGCGCAGCCGGCGCTCGACGCCCTCGTCCGCTAGGGCGACCGGGCCGGCACGCTCGATCGAGCGCGGTGTCGGTGGGTGGTGCCATGGTGGGTCGATGGCGACGATCTACTACACCGGCTGCACCCTCGACGGCTTCATCGCGACCGACGACCACTCCCTCGACTGGTTGACCTCGCGCGACATCGACAACGACGGGCCGATGGCCTACCCCGCCTTCCGTGAGCGGCTCGGTGCCTGCGTGATGGGGGCGACCACGTGGCAGTGGATCCTCGACCACGACGACGACCCGTGGGGTCCGCTGCCGACCTGGGTGCTGACCCACCGCACCTTCCCCGAGGCGCCGCCGAGCGTGCGGTTCGACCGTGACGACGTGCGGCGCATCCACGCCGAGATGACCGAGGCCGCCGGCGGCAAGGACCTGTGGGTGGTGGGCGGCGGTGAGCTGGTGGGGCAGTTCCACGACGCGGGTCTGCTCGACGAGGTGTGGATCCAGTACGCCCCGGTGACCGTCGGCAGCGGCGCTCCCGTGCTGCCGCGCCACGTCGAGCTGCGCCTCGAGGAGACCGCCCGCAACCGCGACTTCATGTGCGGGCGCTACTCCGTCGTCCGCTGACGGACGCACCCGCGAGGGTGTTGGACAACCCGCAGGGGCACCGGCAGGGTGGGACCACCGACTCTCGGGAGGAAACCCATGTCCCACTTCGCCCGCCGCGTGACTGCCGGCGTCTCCGTCGCCAGCGGCCTGGCCGTCGCCGCAGCCCTGGTCGCGACCCCGGTCCCCGCCCAGCCCGCGCCGGCTGCTCCCTCCACCACCTCCGAGCGCCCGACCGTCAAGGACCCCACCGCGGTCGGCAAGGGCGGCGCGATCAGCACCGTCGACCCCGAGGCGAGCGCGGCCGGCCTCAAGGTGCTCAAGGCGGGCGGCAACGCCGTCGACGCCGCGGTGGCGGCAGCCGCGACGCTCGGCGTCACCGAGCCCTACAGCGCGGGCATCGGCGGTGGCGGCTACTTCGTCTTCTACAACGCGAAGTCCGGCAAGGTCCGCACGCTCGACGGCCGCGAGACCGCACCGATGAAGATGCCGCAGGACGCCTTCATCGACCCCGCGACGGGCAAGCCCTACACGTTCACCCCCGACCTCGTGACCAGCGGCGCGAGCGTCGGCACGCCCGGCACCCTGGCCACCTGGGACAAGGCCCTCGGCAACTGGGGCACGCTCTCGCTCGCCGACGCGCTCGCCCCGGCCTCCAAGGTCGCGCGCCGCGGGTTCAAGGTCGACGAGACGTTCCGCCAGCAGACCCTCGACAACGAGGTGCGCTTCGCGGCGTTCAAGGACACCAAGAAGCTCTACCTGCCGAAGGGCGACGCTCCCAAGGTCGGCTCGATCTTCCGCAACCCCGACCTCGCCGACACCTACGACCTGATCGCCCAGCGCGGCACCAAGGCGTTCTACCGCGGCAAGCTGGCCCGGCTCATGTCCGAGGTGGTGCGCAAACCCCGCACGACCAAGAACACCGACCTGCCCGTGCCCGCCGGCTGGCTCACCGCCCGCGACCTGCGCGACTACAAGGTGCGGTCGCAGCGCGCCGCCAAGAGCAGCTACCGCGGCCACGACGTCTACGGCATGGCGCCCTCGTCGTCGGGCGGCACGACGGTCGGGGAGGCGCTCAACATCCTCGAGCGCTACGACCTCTCGGCGATGACGACCGAGCAGGCGCTCCACCACTACCTCGAGGCGAGCGCGCTGGCCTACGCCGACCGCGGCAAGTACGTCGGCGACCCGGCGTTCGTCGACGTCCCCACCAAGCGGCTGCTGGACGACAAGTTCGCCGCCGAGCGGGCCTGCTTCCTCAACCCGGCGAAGGCGGCGACCAAGCCCGTCGCGGCCGGTGACGTGACGTCGTACGACGGCGTGTGCAGCCCGTCGTCGGCGAAGGGCACGACCGACGCCGACACCGAGAACATCTCGACCACCAACCTCACGGTCGCCGACCGGTGGGGCAACGTCGTGGAGTACACCCTCACGATCGAGCAGACCGGCGGCTCGGGCATGGTCGTGCCGGGCTACGGCTTCCTGCTCAACAACGAGCTCACCGACTTCTCCACGGTCTACGACGCCGCCGACCCCAACCGCATCCAGCCGGGCAAGCGCCCGCGCAGCTCGATGTCGCCGACGATCGTGCTCAAGGACGGCAAGCCGTTCCTGGCGCTCGGCTCGCCCGGCGGGTCGACGATCATCACCACCGTGCTGCAGATGCTGGTCAACCGCATCGACCTCGACATGACCATCGAGGAGGCGATCGCGGCGCCGCGTGCCACGCAGCGCAACACCGCCAACGTCACCGCGGAGCCGGCCTTCATCGCCGCCTACGGACCGGCGCTCACCGCCCTCGGTCACAACCTCGTCCCCGCCGGCGACGCCTTCACCAGCGCCGCCGAGATCGGCGCGGCGACGGCGATCGAGCTCGGTCCGCGCAAGCGGATGACCGCGGTGGCCGAGCCCAGCCGTCGCGGCAAGGGCTCCGCGAAGGTGGTCGACCCGCGCTAGCCCGACGTCGGTCGAGGGGAGTGCTGCGGCACTCCCCTCGACCGACGAGGTGCCACACTCTCCGCGTGAGCTATCCGTTCCTCAAGGGCCACGGCACGGAGAACGACTTCGTGGTGCTGCCCGACCCCGACGGCACGGTCCACGGCGACCTGTCCGCCGAGCGCGTGCGCGCGCTCTGCGACCGGCGCTCCGGCATCGGCGGCGACGGGGTGCTGCGGGCGGTCCGCCAGGACGACGGGTGGTTCATGGACTACCGCAACGCCGACGGCTCGGTCAGCGAGATGTGCGGCAACGGGGTGCGGGTCTTCGCCCGCTACCTCCACGAGCGCGAGGGCGAGGCGTTCCCGATGCGGATCAACACCCGCGCGGGCGTGAAGGTCCTCGACCGGGCCGGCGAGGACTTCACCGCCGACATGGGCAGCCCCGAGGTGCTGGGTGAGACGGAGGTGTCGGTGATGGGCCGATCGTGGTCCGCGCTCCACGTCTCGATGGGCAACCCCCACGCCGTGGCGTACGTCGACAACCTGGCCGAGGCGGGTCCGCTGCTCGAGCCGCCCGAGCACGACGACGCGATCTACCCCGAGGGCGTCAACGTCGAGTTCGTCGTCCGACGCGGCGAGCGCCACGTCGCCATGCGCGTGCACGAGCGCGGGTCGGGGGAGACCCGCTCGTGCGGCACCGGGGCCTGCGCAGTGGCGGTCGCCACGGCGCTCGCCGACGACGCCCCCCGCGGGACGTCGTACCGCGTCGACGTGCCCGGCGGGACGCTGCACGTGGTGTGGACCGAGGACGACCGGGTGCTGATGACCGGCCCCGCCGTCCTCGTGGCCGAGGGCGTCACGGACCTGTAAGTCGGACGTCCTAGGATCCGGGCCATGGACATCACCGGATCCACCGCCATCGTCACCGGCGGCGCGAGCGGCATCGGAGCCGCCGTCGCCCGCGCCCTCGCCGCGAAGGGTGCGACGGTCGTCGTCGCCGACCTCAACGCCGAGAAGGGCGAGGCGCTGGCCGCGGAGATCAAGGGTGTCTTCGCCGCGGTCGACGTGACGAGCACCGAGCAGGTCGCCGCCGCCGTCGAGGCAGCCGCCGAGATCGCCCCGCTGCGGGCGTGCGTCAACTCCGCCGGCATCGGCTGGGCGCAGCGCACCATCGGTCGCGACGGGCTGCTCGAGCAGGCCCACGACCTCGACGCGTTCCGCAAGGTCGTCGAGATCAACCTCATCGGCACCTTCGACATGACCCGCCAGGCCGCCACCGTGATGAGCCGCAACGAGCCCGACGCCGACGGCCAGCGCGGCGCCATCGTCAACCTCGCGTCGGTCGCCGCGTTCGACGGCCAGATCGGCCAGGCGTCCTACTCCGCCTCCAAGGGCGGCGTCGTCGGCATGACCCTCCCGGTCGCCCGCGACCTGTCCGCGGCCGGCATCCGGCTCAACACCGTCGCGCCCGGCCTGATCGACACCCCGATCTACGACGCGTTCCCCAACCCCGACGAGTTCAAGGCCAACCTCGGCCAGAACGTCCTCTTCCCCAAGCGCCTCGGCCGGCCCGAGGAGCTCGCGAGCATGGTGGTGGAGTGCCTGACCAACTCCTACATGAACGGCGAGACGATCCGCGTCGACGGCGGCATCCGGATGCCACCCAAGTGACGCCCGGCCTCCCGCGGTCGGTGGGCTGACTGGTCCAGACCGTCGTCCACGATTCGGGAGATCCCCCGCACGGAACACCCGAAAGGGGGATGGTGCTCGCGGGGAATCACTCATCTCAAGCCTGTGGGGGGCGCACGATGACCAACGTGGTGGAGCCGCGCACAGCTGCCGACGGCGACGAGAACGAGCTCGCGACGCTCGTACGACGGTGGATGGGCGTGCGCCGTGGGGGCGCCCTGCGGGTCGCGCCCGAGCCGCCCGCTCCGGCCGAGCCGGAAGCCCGCGACGACGAGCCGGAGGCGCGGACCGAGCCGACCAGCCCGGCGCCGGTCGGCGCCGACCCCGAGCTGGTGCTGCCGGCTCCCTCGCGGGTCCTCCCGCGGCGGCCGTCGCACGACGAGCCCGACCAGCCGCGGCGGGTCGCGGTGCTGATCGACGCCCGCCGCATCTCCGCGGACGTCGCTGCCGGGCTGCTCGACCGGCTGCCCGGCCGCGGGTCGGTGACCGTGTGCCGCGCCTACGCCGACTGGACCTCGTCCGACCTCGGGTCGTGGGTCGAGCACCTGCGGCGCCAGGGCTTGCACTCCTTCCACCAGTTCGCCGACGACGACGAGCAGGCGCGCGTGGCGCTGGCGATCGACGCCGTCGACATCGCCCGCGAGGCCTCCGTCGACGAGGTGGTCCTGGCCGGCGACATGACCTCGATGCTCCCGCTGTTGCACCGCCTGCACGCGGCCGGCGTACGCGTCGTGGTGGTGGGTCCGGCGCACACTCCCCACGACGTGCGCGCGGCCTGCGACGAGTTCGTCGACGAGGGATCGCTCGTCGGGGCGCCGACGGTGGCGGCCGGGCGGCACCGCGCCTGAGGCGGTGCGCGCGTCAGCCCTGCGCGAAACCGTTCGCGCAGGTGACGCCCACCGACCTACCCTTGTCGGTATATGACGAACGCACCTGACTTCAACCTGCGCGACGCCCTCGACGCCACCCGTGGCTGGGACGACGACACGATCGAGCTCGACGACGAGCTGCTCGAGGACGACACCTTCGAGTCCGGCTACGCCGACGACGGCGACTACGATGACGCCGACCCCGAGGAGCTCACCCTCGGCGCGCAGGAGCTCGCCGAGCGGCACGCCCTCCGACGAGTCGCGAGCCTGCGCACCGAGCTCGAGGACATCACCGAGGTCGAGTACCGCCAGCTCCGCCTGGAGAAGGTCGTGCTCGTCGGTGTCTGGACCGAGGGCTCCGTCACCGACGCCGAGAACTCGATGGCCGAGCTCGCGCTGCTCGCCGAGACCGCCGGCTCCGAGGTGCTGGAGGCCGTCTTCCAGCGTCGCCAGAAGCCCGACCCGGCGACCTACATCGGCCGCGGCAAGGTCGAGGCGATCCGCGAGATCGTCCAGGCCACCGGCGCCGACACCGTCATCTGCGACGGCGAGCTCGCGCCCAGCCAGCTGCGCAACCTCGAGGACAAGATCAAGGTCAAGGTCGTCGACCGCACCGCCCTGATCCTCGACATCTTCGCCCAGCACGCGAAGTCGAAGGAGGGCCAGGCGCAGGTCGAGCTGGCCCAGCTGCAGTACATGAAGCAGCGCCTGCGCGGCTGGGGCGGCAACCTGTCCCGGCAGGCGGGTGGTCGGGCCGCCGGCGGTGAGGGCATCGGTGGCCGCGGCCCCGGTGAGACCAAGATCGAGACCGACCGGCGTCGCATCAACACCAAGATCGCCAAGCTGCGCCGCGAGCTCAAGGAGATGCGTGGCACCCGCGAGGTCAAGCGCCAGTCGCGCCGCCGCAACCACGTGCCGAGCGTCGCGATCGCGGGCTACACCAACGCCGGCAAGTCCTCGCTGCTCAACCGGCTGACCGACGCGGGAGTCCTGGTGGAGGACGCACTCTTCGCGACCCTCGACCCCACGACGCGTCGTACGACGACCAGCGACGGCCGCGTCTACACGATGTCCGACACCGTGGGCTTCGTCCGCCACCTCCCGCACGACCTCGTCGAGGCGTTCCGCTCGACGCTGGAGGAGGTCGCCGACGCCGACCTGCTGCTCCACGTCGTCGACGGGTCGCACCCCGACCCCGAGGGCCAGATCGCTGCCGTGCGCGAGGTGCTCGCCGAGATCGGTGCGACCAAGGTCCCCGAGATCATCGTGGTCAACAAGGCCGACGCCGCCGACCCCCTGGTCATCGACCGGATCCGGCGCCGCGAGCCGCACAGCGTGGTGGTGAGCGCGAAGACCGGCGCCGGCATCGAGGAGGCGCTGAGGACCATCGAGTCCGAGCTGCCCCGCCCGCAGGTCGAGTTCGACGTGCTGCTGCCCTACGAGCGCGGTGACCTGGTCAACCGGATCCACCAGGAGGCCGAGATCGGCTCGATGGAGCACACCGGTGACGGCACGCTCGTCGTCGGTCGGGCCAACGCCGACCTCGCCGGCGAGCTCGAGGCCTACGCCCGCTGACTCGCATCAGTCGACGACGTACGACGGCCCGGGTGCATCGCACCCGGGCCGTCGTCGTGTCAGGCGAGACGGAGCGTCAGGCCTTGTTCCGCTTGCAGGCGTTGCCGACGTTGATCTGCTGACCGCGGTCGACGATCACCTCACGGGTGGCCAGCACGTTGCCGCGCTTGTCGGAGCAGCTCAGCAGCCAGGCCTCCTTGGTGCCGGTCGGGCTGGGCGGGTTGGGGTTGCGGAAGCTCACCGTGCCGGACCAGTCGTACTGCGCCGTGCCGCCGGCATAGTTGTCCGCCACCAGGGTGTACGTGCCGGGCTGCGGGTCCGGGACCGTGATCTTCTCCGGGTTGGCGAGCGTGGCGCCCGACCCGACGACCTCGCCGTCGGGACCGTAGAGCGTGAAGTCCCAGTCCTGTGCCTCCGGGTCGGCCGTGGCGGGCCATCCGACCGACAGGTCCAGCCAGCCGTTGTCGACGGTCGGCAGGCCCTGGACGGTGAAGGTCGTGGACTCGCTGGACCCGACCGCCGGCACGCCGGCGGGGTTGGTCAGCGTGACCGTCGCCTGCGGCGGTGCCTGCGCCTCGCGGCCGTAGCGACCCATGACGAGCGGGCGGGTCGAGGGGTTGACGTCGAAGTCGAACTTGCCGCCCTTCGACGTGTAGTCGGTGCGCAGGTTGTCGGTGTAGAGCAGCGGCGCTCCGGTCGAGCCGTCGAGCTGGATGACCGGCGAGGTCTCCGACGTCACCGTCTTCGACACGCTGATCGTGTGCTTGGCCGGGGCCGTGCCCGTGATGACCGAGTGCAGGTCGCGGTCGGCCGCTGCCTGCAGTGCGAGCCAGTACGCCTCGCGGTTGCCGCCGAGCCCGGCGCCCGCGGCAGGTGCCAGGCCGAGGTACTCGCCGACCACCGCGTTCTCGTAGGCCGGGTGGAAGCCCTCGTCGCCGATCTCGAAGGTGTAGCCGAAGCCGCCGGTGATCCAGTAGCTCCAGTCCTCGGTCGAGCCAGACGTGTCGTAGAGCTGGTACGACGCCTGGCTGGTGTAGTCGTTCTTCGACGCCATCGCGTCACCGAGCGCCTTCAGCTCCGGCTCGTCGATCGCGAGCCCGGTGGCCGCGATGGCCGGGGGCCGCAGCACCAGGTTGCTGAAGGTGTGGTTGGAGATCATCATCGTGACCGCGCGCTCGGAGATGAGCTTGCGGACCGCGTCGCTCTCGGGCTCGCTGCCGGGTCCGTCGCCGCGGAAGGTGTCGCTCGACCAGACCGGGCTGGCACCGCCGCCGCCCCAGAAGCCGGGGTAGTTGCGGTTGAGGTCGGTGCCGCGCAGGCGGCCGGCGAGGTTGTTGTCGCACGTCCCGGTGCGGTACTGCGCCGGGGTGGCGGCCGAGATCGAGCAGTTCTTGCGCTTCATCTCGTAGTCGAAGGTGCTGAAGTCACCGCGCGGCGTGGCGGAGCGCGAGATCTTGAAGCCGTCGACGTTGACCACCGGCACCAGGATCACGCGCGAGCGCGACAGCAGGTCGCGCGCTCGGGCGTCGCCTGCCTTGTAGGACTGGAGCAGGTCGAAGGCGAACTCGATGGTGTGCTCGGCGCTGGGCCACTCCCGCGCGTGGTGGGCGCCCATGAGCAGGAAGGTCGGCTTGCCGTCCTTGACGTTGTCGGCGTCGACGGTGACCTCGATGCCGCGGATGTCCTCCCCGAGGACGGTCTTGTTGGCCAGCGTCAGCGGGCGGGTCAGGGACGGGTAGTCCCGTGCGAGCTTGTCCATGTCGCTGAGGTAGTCGGCGTAGGTGCGGTAGGACGTACGGCCGCTGGGCAGGCCGGACGCGGCCACCGAGGCGGCGTACACCTTGTCGGCCTTGCGGTTCTTCTTCGTGAGCGCCTCGAGGTCCTTGACGGTG
The DNA here is from genome assembly GCF_057656315.1 of Nocardioides sp. Soil_C_8. Lineage (NCBI taxonomy): Bacteria > Bacillati > Actinomycetota > Actinomycetes > Propionibacteriales > Nocardioidaceae > Nocardioides > Nocardioides sp. Soil_C_8. The sequence continues at coordinate 743,165 of NZ_JBDGKQ010000002.1, read as the reverse complement.
ACACGCCAGGTGAAGCCGGCGTCGCGCAGCGTCTGGGCGTCCTGGGCGTCGTGGAGGACGACCTCGATGCCGCGCTGGTTGGCGTGCTCGGTGACGTCGAGCCCGAGCCCGATCACCTCGTTGCGATCGTCGACCGTCGGTGCGTTGACCATGACGATCTGGGTGGCATCGCTGTCAGCGGCGCGTGCCAGGTCGCGTGGCGGGTCGTCGCGCCCGGCACCGGTTGCGCCCGCCGCGGTGGCGGCGAGTCCGGCGGCGACGAGTGCGGTGACGGTGGCCAGCCTGGTGGCGCCGGCGCGTGGAAGTGGAATGCGTGGTGACATGTGTGCTCCCGGATGGTTGTCCCGCGAGGGGGGATCGCGAGTGTGATCCACACAACACTGAGGGCTGCTGCCGTGTCGATACCCCTGACGGCGTACAGTCGCTGGCGTTTTGTGTCACGGATCCCGCCCGGAACCTTCCGCCGAGGCCACCCGTTGACCCGTCCGTGCCCGGATTCGGGCGTTCGAAGTCTTGTCATGGAGGATGTCGCGCATGTCACGTGGTGTCTGGGTCCGCTTCATCCTCGTCGTCGGGCTCCTGATCGGGTGCGTCGCGCTCGCGGTCAACGTCAAGCCAAACCTGGGCCTCGACCTGCGCGGTGGAGCGCAGTTCATCTTCGAGGCCGAGGGGACCGACCAGACCCCCGCCAGCGCGGAGAACGTCGACAAGACCCTCGAGGTGCTGCGCGGCCGCGTCGACGCCCTCGGTGTCGCCGAGTCCACGCTGGCGCGCCAGGGTGAGAACCGGATCCTCGTCGAGCTGCCCGGCGTCACCAACGACGAGGAGGCGCAGCGGGCCGAGGAGCGCATCGGCAGCACCGCCAAGCTGACCATCCACGAGGTCGTCGGCACCGCCCAGCCGGACGCCGAGCCGTCCAAGAAGAACAACCAGGTGCTGCCGTCCGACCAGGGCGACACGATCGAGGTCGGCCCCACGGTCATCCAGGGCGACGAGGTCACCGGCGCCAGCGCCCAGCAGCCCGACAACAGCGTCGACTGGGTCGTCGGTATCGACTTCAACGGCAAGGGTGGCGACACCTGGGCCGACATCACCGGCAAGGCCGCGTGCAACCCGTCCGGCGACCCCAAGCGCCGCATCGCGATCGTCCTCGACGGAGAGGTCATCTCCTCGCCCGAGGTCAACACCGACGTCGGCTGCGACGTCGGCATCCGCGGCGGCTCCACCCAGATCACCGGCAACTTCACCGCCACCGAGGCCAAGGACCTCTCCGCGCTGATCGAGGGCGGCGCCCTGCCGCTCGAGCTCAAGGCGATCTCCGACCGCCTCGTCGGCCCGTCGCTCGGCGCCGCGGCCATCGACGCCTCCATCGAGGCCGGCATCATCGGTATCGCGCTGACGGGTCTCTTCATCATCTTCGTCTACCGGCTCGTCGGCTTCGCCGCGACGCTCGCGCTGGCGTCGTACGCCCTGCTCGCCTACGCCATGCTCGTCGGGCTCGGCTCGACGCTGACCTTGCCCGGCCTCGCGGGATTCGTGCTCGCCATCGGCATGGCGATCGACGCCAACGTCCTCGTCTTCGAGAGAGCGAGGGAGGAGTACGTCGCCTACCCCTCGGCGGGTCTGAGGCGTGCTCTCTCGGTCGGCTTCAACAAGGCGTGGAGCGCGATCATCGACTCCAACATCACCACGCTCCTCGCTGCCGGCCTGCTGTTCTTCCTCGGCTCCGGCCCGATCAAGGGCTTCGGCGTCACGCTGTCCATCGGTGTCATCGCGTCGATGATCTCGGCGCTGATCGTCGCGCGCGTGCTGTGCGACCTCGCCGTGTCCAACAAGCCGGTCGCCACCCACCCCGCCGTCAGCGGCCTCAGCCACCTCGGCAAGGTCCGCACCTGGCTGGACCGCAAGAACCCGCAGCTGATGAAGCGCCGCAAGACGTGGCTGGGCATCTCGGCCGCGGCCCTCGTCCTCGCCATCGCGGGCATCGTCACCCAGGGCCTCCAGCTCGGCGTCGAGTTCACCGGCGGCCGCCAGCTCGACTACTCGGTCAGCAAGGACATCACCGTCGACCAGGCGCGACAGGCCGTCGCCGACGCCGGGTTCCCCGAGGCCGTCGTCCAGACCGCCGACACCGCCGACTTCACCGTCCGCACCGGCGAGATCTCCAACGACGAGGAGCAGCGGATCGAGGACGAGCTCGCCGCCGTCGGAGGCACCGTCGACAAGGTCGACGACCAGACGATCGGTGCCTCGCTCGGTGACCAGCTGCGCAACAACGCCCTCATCGCCTTCGGTGTCGCGTTCCTGGCCCAGCTGCTCTACCTGGCCATCCGCTTCAAGTGGACCTTCGGTCTCTCCGCCGTGCTCGCGATGGCGCACGACGTCATCCTCGTCGTCGGCCTCTTCGCGTGGCTCCAGAAGCCGATCGACGGCATCTTCCTCGCGGCGGCGATGACCATCGTGGGTCTGTCGGTCAACGACACCGTCGTCGTCTTCGACCGCATCCGCGAACGCTGGTGGGGCTCGAAGCCCGACGACGACTTCATGGACGTCGCCAACACGGCGGCCGTCGAGACGATCCCGCGCACGGTCAACACCGGCCTCGGCTCGATGTTCATCCTCGCGGCGCTCGTCTTCCTCGGCGGTGACTCGCTCCAGGACTTCGCGATCGCGTTGCTCGTCGGCCTCGTGGTCGGCACGTTCTCCTCCGTCGTGGTCGCCACCCCGCTCCTCACCTACTTCCACGAGAAGTGGCCGATGAGCCGGGTCAAGAAGGAGAAGGTCGAGCGCGCGCCCGAGGACTCCGGCGCGGTCGTCTGATCCTCTCCCCGTCTCGCAGAATCCCCGCTCGAGCGGGGAAACTGACTCCTGGAGGCCTTTGCAACCCCCTCCAGGAGTCAGTTTCCGCCTACAAGTCGGCGTTGTCGGCGCCGAGTAGGATCGCCGCATGTTGTGGATCCTGCTGATCGTCGTCCTGGGCGTGGTCGCCTACCGCTACCGGGTGAAGATCCTCGCCCGGGTCCTCGGCCAGCCCGAGCGTCGCATCGAGCGCCAGATCGGCCGCAAGAAGAACTACTGACCGACTTCTGAGCGCGGCTGTGGACGGCGTACGACGGAGCGTCGGCGCCGCCACGTAGGGTGCTCTGGTGCCCGACACCGCCACCGCCGCTCCCTCCGTCGGGACCCCCGTCAGCGAGGTCCTGGGCACCGCGGTCGCCGCCCTCGGCGGGCAGCAGCGCGACGGCCAGGTGCAGATGGCGACCGAGGTCGCCGAGGCGATGGAGGAGGGCCGCCACCTCCTCGTCCAGGCCGGCACCGGCACCGGCAAGTCGCTGGGCTACCTCGTCCCGGCGATGCTCCACGACAAGCGCGTCGTCGTCGCGACCGCGACCCTCGCCCTTCAGCACCAGCTCGTCGAGCGCGACCTGCCCCGGCTGGTCGAGGCGGTCAAGGGCGTGCCCGGTCTCGACACGTCCTACGCCGTCCTCAAGGGCCGCTCCAACTACGCCTGCCTCCACCGGATCCGTGCCGGCGTCCCCGACGACCAGGGCACGCTCGTCGACGTACCCCTCGGCGCGATGGCCGAGAAGGTGCTCGAGCTGCGGGCGTGGGCGGAGGAGGAGTCCGAGCAGGGTGGAAGCGGCGAGCGCGACAACGCCCCGCGCCACACCGACCGCGAGTGGCGGCAGGTCTCGGTCAACCACCGCGAGTGCCTCGGCGCGAGCAAGTGCCCGTTCGGCGCGGAGTGCTTCGCCGAGCTCGCGCGCGAGAAGGCGCACCGCAGCCACCTGGTCGTCACCAACCACTCCCTCCTCGCGATCGACGCGATCGAGGACGTCCCGATGATCCCCGACTACGACACGGTCGTCATCGACGAGGCCCACGAGCTGACCGCACGCGTCACGCAGGCGGCGACCGACGAGCTCGGGGTCAACGACATCGAGCGCGCGGCCCGCCGCGCCACCCGCTGGACCGACGGCGACGGTGACCCGGCCGGTGACCTCGAGGACGCCGCGCAGCAGCTGGCCGAGGCGTTCGAGGCGACGCCGCCCGGCCGCATCGACCAGATGTCCACGCAGCTGTCCGACGCCCTCGTGCTCGTACGCGACGCGGCGCGCGCGTGCCTGTCGGCGTTCCCGCGCGAGTCCGGTGGCGAGGGTGAGGCCGACGCCGGCCGCACCCAGGCGAAGGGGATGGTGCAGGAGGTCTTCGTCAACGCCGAGCGGATGGCAGCTGGCTCGCAGGCCGACGTGCTGTGGCTGGGGGAGGCCCGCGACCGCTTCCCGGCCCGGCTCCACGTCGCGCCGCTGCAGGTGTGGGGCCCGATGCGCGACAAGCTGCTGACCGACAAGACGGTGGTCTTCACGAGCGCGACGCTGATGCTGGGCGGTGAGTTCGGCGCGGTCGCGACGTCGCTCGGCCTCAAGCCGACCGAGCGCGTCGGCCACCAGGTCGCCACCACCGACGCCGACGACGCGCTGCCGTGGAAGGGCATCGACGTCGGCTCGCCGTTCGACTACGGCCAGCAGTCGATCCTCTACGTCGCCCGCCACCTGCCGCAGCCCGGCCGCGACGGCCTCGGCCCCGCGCAGCTCGACGAGATCTGCGACCTCGTCGACGCCCTCGACGGGCGCACGCTGGGCCTGTTCTCGTCGCGGCGCGCGGCGGAGACCGCGGCGGAGGCCGTGCGCGCGCGCCTGCCGCACCTGACGACGCTGGCCCAGGGCGACGCGCAGCTGCCCGAGCTGGCCAAGCAGTTCGTCGAGGATCCCCACACCTGCCTCTTCGGCACGCTCTCGCTGTGGCAGGGCCTCGACGTGCCGGGCGACACCTGCCAGCTGGTGATCATCGACCGCATCCCGTTCCCGCGGCCCGACGACCCGCTCATGTCCGCGCGGCAGAGGGCGGCCGACCAGGCCGGCGGCAACGGCTTCATGCAGGTCGCCGCCACCCACGCCGCGCTCCTCATGGCGCAGGGCGCCGGCCGCCTCATCCGCACGACCTCCGACCGCGGCATCGTCGCGGTCCTCGACCCTCGCCTCGAGACCGCCCGATACGGCCGATTCCTCAAGGCGTCGCTGCCGCCGATGTGGTCGACCACCGACCCGGCGCTCGTGCGCCAAGCGCTCAAGCGGCTCGGTCAGGCGGGCGGCTCGTAGCCGAAGACCTGGTAGTCGCGTCGGTACATCGTGGCCACCAGCTCGCGCAGCTCGCCTGAGACCTGCCTGTCGCGCCCGCCGGGGGCGGTCTGGTTCCTCGGGGTCGTCGGCACGGCCGGGGCGCCGATGCGCTCGCACACCTCGGCGAAGTCGCGGTCGAACGTCTCGAGCCGGCCGACGAAGTCCACGCGGTTGAGGTCGATCATCCTGCTCTGCAGGGTGAGGTGCTGGTCGGTGCCCGGTACGGCGGCCAGGTCCTGCGCCGCGGTCCAGCGGGCGAACTCCTCGACCACCTGCATCCGCTCGTGCGTCGCCGGGTCGAAGTCGTAGTAGTTGTTGTCGACGACCTTGTCGTGCCACGCGGAGACGAAGCGGTCGAGCGGGTCGCGCGCGAAGGCGAAGGTGAAGTAGTCCGCGAAGCTGGCCAACGGGTAGCGGATCCGCATCGCGTGGTCGACGTCCATGCTCACGCCGTGCGTCTCGCAGTGGTGGCGGATGGTGCGCGTCGCGACCTTGGCCACGCGGTACCAGACGAACCGGTGGCTGTGGCTGATCGTGAGGTTGTACGCCAGCGGGCTGAGCCAGCCGGACGCCTCGCCCGACGTGGCGAGCCGGTCGACCTCCGCCTGCGCGTCGGGCGTGAGCCGGCGCCGGTTGCCCGGACGGGTGCGGAAGAGCTCCGGAGGCGGAGCGTCGGGGCCGGCGGCAGACATCGCCGCGAGGCTACACGGACCCACCAGCGGCGGTCGGCTCAGCCGAGCGGGATGCGCCCCCGCAGCGACTCCGGGTCGGACACGGGAGACTCGGACGTCTCCTTGATCAGCTCGCGGGCCTTGTCGACGCTGTCCCAGACGTTCCACAGCAGCACGCCGCGGACCTGGCCCGACTTCAGGTAGTAGACGACGCCGGTGCCGACCTCGCCGTCCTTCCAGTCCTCGACCATGTCGAGGCGGCTGCTGGTCTCGCCGACGGCCTCGTAGCCGTAGTCGAGGATGTCGGACCAGAAGAACGGCGTGTAGTCGTACGCGTCCTCGGCACCCGCCATCACCTTGCCGGCGTGCTCGCCGGACTTCTCGGCGTGGTCGACGTGCTCGACGCGGCGGCGCCCGAGGAGCGCGTCGGGGTACGACGCCACGTCGCCCGCGGCGTACACGTCCGCGTCGCTGGTGCGCAGGTGCTCGTCCACCACGACGCCGTTGTCGACCTCGAGGCCGGCCGCCTCGGCGAGGCCGGTGCGCGGGAGGACGCCGACTCCTATGACGGCTGCGTCGGCGGTGATGGACGTGCCGTCGCCGAGGCGGATGCGTACGCCGCCGTCGTCCTCCTGACCACCCTCGACCGAGCCGTGCACGACGGTGACCCCGCGATCGGCGAAGGCCTTGGTGAGGGTGGCGGCGAGGGCGCGGGGGAACATCAGCTCCTGGACGTCCTCGAGGTCGAGCACGAGCGTGACCTGCACGCCGTTCTGCACGAGGGACGAGGTGATCTCCGAGCCGATGTAGCCGCCGCCGATGACGGCGACGTGGCTGCCCTCGGTCGCGACGGCACGCAGCCGCTGGTAGTCGGCGGCGGTGCGGTAGTAGATGACCCGCGGACCGGGGTCGACCCCCAGCACGCGCGGCTCGGCGCCGGTGGCGAGCAACAGCTTGCCGTAGCCGACGGTGCTGCCGTCGGCGAGGCGTACGACATGTGCGCCGGGGTCGATCTCGGTCACGGTCGTGTCGGTGACCAGGTCGACGGCGTCGTCCGCGTCGAGGTCGCCGGCGAGCGAGGACCCCTCGAGGGTCTCGTCGTCCTTGAGCCAGAGGTCCTTGGTGAGGACGGGTCGGTAGACCGGCTTGTCGGGCTCGGAGCCGAGGACGGCGATGCGGCCGCTCGCGTCCTGAGACCGGATGCCCTTCACGGCGCTCGCCGCGGCGACCCCCGCACCGACGATGACGTAGTCATAGGACTGCTCGACGTTGCTCATGCGGCCATCGTGGCCTGAGGTCGGTGCCCTTTCAACACCCCTTCGTCCCGCTGGTCGAGGAGCGACGGAGTCGCGTCACGAGACCGGGTCAGAGGCTGCGCAGCACCGCCGTCACGACGCCGAGGATCGTGGCGTTGTCGCCGGGGATCGGGTCGTAGGCGTCGTTGTGGGGGAGCAGCCACACGTGGCCGTCCTTGCGCTGGAACGTCTTGACGGTCGCCTCGCCCTCGATCATCGCCGCGACGATCTGGCCGTTGGTGGCGGTCTGCTCCTGGCGGATGACGACGTAGTCGCCGTTGCAGATCGCCGCGTCGACCATCGAGTCACCGGAGACCTCGAGGAGGAAGAGCGTGCCGTCGCCGACGAGCTGCTTGGGCAGCGGGAAGACGTCGGTGACCTGCTCCTCGGCGAGGATCGGGCCACCGGCGGCGATCCGGCCGACGACCGGGACGTTGGTCGCGACGGGGTTCGCGTCGCCGATGCCGGTCTCGTCGAAGGTGCTCTCGTCGGCGCTCGACATGCTGCGCCGCGCGGCCATCACCTCGGGCAGGAACACCTCGAGGGCACGGGGCCGGTTGGGGTCACGCTTGAGGAAGCCCTTGCCCTCGAGCACGCGCAGCTGGTGGGCGACGCTGGACGACGACGTGAGGCCGACGGCCTGGCCGATCTCGCGCATCGAGGGCGGGTAGCCCTTGGTCTCGATGGAGTCCTTGATCGTGGCGAGCACCCGCTGCTGGCGCGGGGTCAGGCCGGTGGCGTCCGGGGGACCGTCGGGCATCTCGATGACGTTCTTGTCGTCCTGCTTGGCCATGCGTCCTCCAGTGACGTCGACCCCTCCGTCCGCGGCTGGACAGGGAGGATCTGGTGCGCCCACCGTAGACCTCCCGGCACCGCAGGATCAAACACCTGTTCGAAGCCGCGTGTCGCTACTGTCCGGGCATGTCGACTGCGCTCCAGACCTCGTGCGTCGTGACCGGTGGTGCCCGCGGGATCGGGCGCGGGGTCGCCGAGCTGATGGTCGCGCGCGGCCACCACGTCGTCATCGGCGACGTCGACGGATGGGCGGCCGCCGCGACGGCCGCGGAGATCGGCGCGGTCGCCGGCCTCGCCCAGGACGTACGCGATCCTTCGTCGCACCGTCTGGTTGCCGAGGAGGCAGCGAGGCACGGGCAGCTCACGGCGTGGTTCAACAACGCCGGCGTCGGTGACGACGGCGCGCTCGCCGACCTGTCGGAGGAGCAGGTGCGCCGGTTGGTGGAGGTCAACCTGCTCGGTACGACGTGGGGCATGCGCGCGGCGCTCGCTGCCTTCGGACCCGCGGGCGGCGACGTCGTCAACGTCGCGTCGCTCTCCGGGCTCGGCCCGGTGCCGGGCTACAGCACGTACGCCGCGACGAAGGCCGCTGTCGTCTCCCTGTCGGCGTCGGTCAACGCCGAGGCGCCCCGCGGGGTGCGGGTGCACGCGCTGTGCCCGGACGGCGTCGACACCGCGATGCTCGCCGCGCAGGACCCCGACGGGCTGGGGTCGCAGCTGACCTGGTCCGGCGGCCGGATCCTTACTGTCTCCGAGGTCGCGGAAGCCGCGGTGGCCCTCGTCGGCTCGCGTCGCGTGGTGCGGACGATGCCTGGCTGGAGGGGAGGGGTCGTGCGGGGAGCGGCCCTCTCACCGGGCTCGCTCGAGTACGCCGCGCGGCTGTTCGCTGCCCAGGGTCGCCGGGCGATGCGACGCCGCTGACGGCTGTTCGAACACGCCGAACATTTGTTCGACGAGGTGCTTGAACTGTTCGAACACGTGCTCTAACGTCGTACACATGTTCGATCGAATGTCTGATCGACACCCGGTGGCCGAGGCCACTGTCGGTGGGTCCGACTAGACATTCGCTCGACAGAACACGACCGGCTGATCTTCCCCAGGAGGCCACCATGAGCACCCTCAGCCTTGCCCCCGCTTTCACTGCCACCCCGCGTGCCCGCTCGACGGTCCGTCTGACCCGTCGCGGCCGCCTGGTGGTGTTCCTGACGTCGCTGTTCCTCGTCCTCGGCGTGGCGTTCATGCTCGCCGGCGGCGCGGTCGGCACCGGCGAGGCCGGCAAGCCGGCCCCGACCGAGGTCGTCCAGGTCGCGCCCGGCGACACCCTCTGGGGGATCGCCAGCGAGATCGCCACCGACGGCGACGTCCGCTCGATGATGAGCGAGATCGAGCGGCTCAACGCCCTCGAGTCCGCCGGCCTCTCGGCCGGCCAGAAGCTCCGCGTCCCGGTCGTCTCCGACTGACGCGCGAGGCCTCCATCAGCCGCTTCGACCCCGGCTGGTGGAACCAAGGGGAAGACCGAGGGGCGGGCCTGGTGGCCTGCCCCTCGGCGCATTTCCTGCCAGTCGCGCAGTCTTGCTGATCGAGGAGGTCGCGCAGCGACCGTCACGAGATCCAGGCGGTCGAGGGGTGGCGGCATACGACATCCGCGGCGCCCGATCGGCTGTCGTCCGCCGCCACCCTCGGCCGGTTCTCCACAGGTTTTGCCTTCTGTCTGGTTCCGCAGTCAGCTAGATGGGTAGTTTCAGCGTGCTGACGTTGTTCTCGGGAAGGCACCTCATGCACGTACGCCGCGCACTCGCGCTGACCCTCGCGGTCCCCGTCCTGCTGGCCGGGTGCTCTGACGACCCTGAGCCGGAACCCGAGCCGAAGATGCCCGAGACCACGAGCTCGTCTCCGACGCCCACTCCGACCGAGACCGAGACGGCTGAGGCGGAGAGTCCGGAGGACTTCATCCGGCGGTGGCAAGCCACTGGTGATGAGATGCAGAGAACCGGTGAGTCGGCTGACTACCTGGACATCTCGCCGAACTGCGCAGCTTGCAAGAGCCTCGCCAAGAACGTGGATGACATCTACGGGGATGGTGGGCGTATCGAGTTCGCCGGTGCGAAGGTCGTACGCCTAGAGGAAGCAGGGTCTCAGCCGCCGACCTACGACGTCGGCCTTCGCCTGCCTGAGACCCGCATCTATAGGCAGTCCTCGGGACGGCCGGAGACCTTGCCGCCCGGCAGGATGACGATCCGGGTGACGTTGAAGGAGACCACCGGGGGTTGGACGGTTACTCACTACGGGATTCTCTGATGGCACTAGCGTGCCGCTTCGTAACGATGCTGGCGTGCGTAGCGGGCGGACTAGTGCTGGTCGGCGCCCCGCCCGCGGCTGCGGACGGCTGCATAAGTGCAGGCCTGCAGGGGGCGAATGCTCAATGCCAATGGACATATGCGGACTACTCCGACAGCGCCGGCTCGGGTGACGGCCACACGTGGGTCGTCTCGATCCAGTGCGACAACGGGGGCATCTGCACGGAGCACGTCGAGTGCACGGAAGGTGGCCAAGAGGGATACGTCCACGACGTCTTCAGAGACGGGGAAGACGTCGGCGACGTCTGTGTGCCCCAGAACGCGGTCCAGGAGATCGACCTGGCCAAGCTGATCATCCGGCAGTTCAAGCGGATCGCGTGGCCGTCGTCGAAGCTCGTGGTGCAACCGCGCGGCGGCAAGACGCTGGTGAACTTCGAGACGAACTTCTACACGCCCGACCACCGGTCGATCGACCAGGACCTCACGATCGCCGGCCAGTCGGTGGTCCTCCGCGCAGTGCCGGTCTCCTACACTTACTACTTCGGCGACGACGCCAGCACCACGACCGCCAGCCCCGGGAGCCCGCACCCCGATCTCGAGATCACGCACATGTACGAGCGCACCGGCGAGGTCGTCGTACGCGTGGACACGACGTACGCCGGCGAGTACCGGATCGGGCAGGGGGAGTGGACCTCGATCCCGGACACGCTAACGGTCGCCGGGGCCGAGCAGGACCTCGAGGTCGTCGAGGCCCTCCCGCAGCTCGTTCTCGAGTAGCCGGGTCGATCAACGAGCGGCGCGTTTCCCGCCGACGGGACGCGGAGGAGCGTCGGCTGAGGGAGGGGGCTGGGTGATCCCCAGTGCCCGGGTCAACCGGGCGACCAGCAGCAGCCCGACGAAGAGGCAGGCGATCGCGCCCAGGCAGGCCAGGGCCATGAAGCTCCAGGCCGAGCCGCTGGAGCCGCTGCGCGCCGCCGTACCGAAGTCGATGGCTGCGTAGACGAGGTAGCCCCAGGCGACGAGGCAAAGGGTGATCGCGGTGCCGAGACCGAGGGCAGCCTTGTTGAGCTTCCGGGGTGCCGGAGCCGCCCGGCGCGACCCTGCTCTCTTCCCGGTGGACACGGGGCTCATTGTGGCCGATGTGGCCTGAGTGGGGCAGTGGAACCGGCGGAGAACCGGCCGAGAGAAGCCGTCGACACGCCGTCTCGAGGGCGCCGAAACGCTACTGACCTGCGGTTTTACCGACCCCGGCAAAAAGGTCGGAGGAAGTCTGCCGTTCGCTTGTCAGACGTAGTGGTCGGGGCGTACGGTTACCACTACATCTAGTAGTTACACCGCTGTAGTTATCCACATCTGGTGCACAGGCCAGGGGGAGAAGCACACAGCAACAGGCTAGTTGTCCACAGGAAGATCCCCAGTCCGCACCCTGTTCTACAGGTGTGTGAAGCGCGCCCGGAAGGAGGACCAGCATGCACTGTCCCTACTGCAAGAACGAGGACACCAAGGTCCTCGACTCCCGGGTCGCCGACGACGGCGGTTCGATCCGTCGCCGTCGTACGTGCGCCGCCTGCGACCGCCGCTTCACGACGGTCGAGAAGATGCAGCTGACGGTGCTCAAGCGCTCCGGCGCGACCGAGCCGTTCAACCGCGACAAGGCGATCGCCGGCGTCCGGAAGGCCTGCAAGGGCCGCCCGGTCACCGACGCCCAGCTCGCCTGCCTCGGCCAGGAGGTCGAGGACGCCCTGCGCCTGAGCGGGCAGGCCGAGTTCGACGCCAACGACGTCGGGCTCGCGATCCTGGCGCCGCTGCGGGCGCTCGACGAGGTGGCGTACCTCCGGTTCGCCTCCGTCTACCGCGCGTTCGAGTCGGTCGACGACTTCGACGCCGAGATCAAGATGCTGCGGCTCGAGCGAGCCGCGGACGATCAGCCCGTCCAGACGGGCTGACCCCCAATCGGCCCGGCAGGTAGTGGGGAAGCTGCCTGCCGGGCTCACCAAGCACCCGCGAGACGACTCGCGATGTTGAAACCCACCACCACCACAGGAGACGGCATGACCGAGACGGTGAGCACCCGCGCCAAGGCGAGGGGCAAGGGCCTGAAGCTGGAGCGCGTCTTCAGCACCGAGGGCACCCACCCCTACGACGCCATCACGTGGGAGCGTCGCGACGTCGTCCAGCAGAACTGGAAGACCGGCGAGACCGTCTTCGAGCAGCGCGGCGTGGAGTTCCCCGACTTCTGGTCGGTGAACGCCTCCACCATCGTCACCACCAAGTACTTCCGCGGCGCGGTCGGCACCGACGCCCGCGAGTGGAGTCTCAAGCAGCTCATCGACCGGGTCGTGAAGACGTACACCAAGGCCGGCATCGACCACGGCTACTTCGCCACCGACGGCGACGCAGAGATCTTCGAGCACGAGCTGACCTGGCTGCTGGTCAACCAGTACTTCTCCTTCAACTCCCCGGTGTGGTTCAACGTCGGCACCCCGTCGCCGCAGCAGGTCTCCGCCTGCTTCATCCTCTCGGTCGACGACTCGATGGACTCGATCCTCAACTGGTACAAGGAGGAGGGCTTCATCTTCAAGGGCGGCTCCGGCGCCGGCCTCAACCTCTCCCGCATCCGCTCCTCCAAGGAGCTGCTCTCCTCCGGCGGTACGGCGTCCGGCCCCGTCTCCTTCATGCGCGGCGCCGACGCGTCCGCAGGCACCATCAAGTCGGGCGGCGCGACGCGTCGTGCGGCCAAGATGGTCGTCCTCGACGTCGACCACCCCGACATCGAGGAGTTCGTGATGACGAAGGCGCGCGAGGAGGACAAGATCCGCGCGCTGCGCGACGCCGGCTTCGACATGGACCTCGGCGGCGCCGACATCACCTCCGTGCAGTACCAGAACGCCAACAACTCGGTCCGCGTCAGCGACGAGTTCATGCGCGCGGTCGAGGACGGCACCGAGTTCGGCCTGCGCTCGCGCGGCACCGGCGAGGTCATCGAGACCGTCGACGCCCGCGACCTGTTCCGCAAGATCAGCCAGGCCGCGTGGGAGTGCGCCGACCCGGGTCTGCAGTACGACGACACGATCAACGACTGGCACACCAACCCCGAGACCGGCCGCATCACCGCGTCCAACCCGTGCTCGGAGTACATGTCGCTCGACAACTCGTCCTGCAACCTGGCGTCGCTCAACCTGCTGAAGTTCCTCAAGGACGACGACACCTTCGACGCCGCGCTCTTCGCCAAGGCCGTCGAGTTCATCATCACCGCGATGGACATCTCCATCTGCTTCGCCGACTTCCCGACCGAGGCGATCGGCAAGACCACCGTCGACTACCGCCAGCTCGGCATCGGCTACGCCAACCTCGGCGCCCTGCTGATGGCGATGGGCCTGGGCTACGACTCCGAGGGCGGCCGCTCGATGGCTGCCGCGATCACGTCGCTCATGACCGGTACGTCGTACAAGCGCAGCGCCGAGATCGCCGGCATCGTCGGCCCGTACGCCGGCTACGCCCGCAACGCCGACGCCCACAAGCGCGTGATGCGCAAGCACCAGGCGGCCAACGACGTCGTCCGCGTGCTGCACACCGAGGACGGCCGCGTGCACAAGCTGGCCACCAAGGCGTGGGCCGACGTGATCAAGCTCGGCGAGAAGAACGGCTTCCGCAACGCGCAGGCCTCGGTCCTCGCGCCCACCGGCACCATCGGCTTCATGATGGACTGCGACACCACCGGCATCGAGCCCGACTTCTCGCTGGTGAAGTTCAAGAAGCTCGTCGGCGGCGGCTCGATGCAGATCGTCAACCAGACGATTCCCCGGGCCCTGAAGAAGATGGGCTACCAGGAGGAGCAGATCGAGGCGATCGTCGCCTACATCTCCGAGCACGGCCACGTGGTCGACGCCCCGGGCCTCAAGACCGAGCACTACGAGGTCTTCGACACCGCGATGGGCGCCCGCTCGCTCAAGCCGATGGGCCACGTGCGGATGATGGCGGCCGCGCAGCCGTTCCTCTCCGGCGCGATCTCCAAGACGGTCAACCTGCCCGAGGACGCCACGGTCGAGGAGATCGAGGACGTCTACCTGCAGTCCTGGAAGCTCGGCCTCAAGGCCACCGCGGTCTACCGCGACAACTGCAAGGTCGGCCAGCCTCTGGCCGACGGTGGCGGCAAGGCCAAGAAGGACGCTGCCGACAAGGCTGCTGCGTCCGCCGAGGTCGAGACCAAGGTCGTGGAGAAGGTCGTCTACGCCCCGGTCCGCAAGCGCCTGCCGAAGTCGCGCGTCTCCCGCACGACGTCGTTCACCGTCGGCGGTGCCGAGGGCTACATGACCTCCGGCGCCCACGACGACGGCCAGCTCGGCGAGGTCTTCCTCAAGCTCGGCAAGCAGGGCTCGACCCTGGCCGGCGTGATGGACGCCTTCTCGATCGCGGTGTCGATCGGCCTGCAGTACGGCGTCCCGCTGGAGACCTACGTCTCGAAGTTCACCAACCTGCGCTTCGAGCCCGCCGGCCTCACCGACGACCCGGACGTGCGGATGTCGCAGTCGATCATGGACTACATCTTCCGCCGCCTCGCCCTGGACTACCTGTCCTTCGAGGAGCGGTCGATGCTCGGCATCTACTCCGCCGAGGAGCGCCAGCGCCACCTCGAGACCGGCTCCTACGAGCCGCTCGTGGAGGAGACCGGCTCGGCTGCTGAGCTCGTGGAGCCCGGCGCGTCTTCTTCGTCGTCGGCCTCGGTCGTGGACGCCGAGGAGGTCGAGACCAAGGACACCCACGGCTCCGAGGCCCGCGAGGTCCCGGCCCAGGTGACCACCGGCGAGGCCAAGACCACCGCTGAGCTCTTCGAGAAGCTCACCGGCACCGCGGTCGACTCCCCGCTCTGCATGACCTGCGGCACGAAGATGCGGCCGGCTGGGTCCTGCTACGTCTGCGAGGGCTGCGGGAGCACCAGCGGCTGCAGCTGAGGATCTGTGCAGCTAGGGCCCCGTCTCACAACAGGCGGGGCACTAGCTGTATCCCACGTGAGAGAACCGATGGTCTGTGGTTCACCCCAAAGGGCGGTCCGACGCGAGTCCTGGCAACGCTCTCGGAACTGAGGCAACCGTATGCGCTCTGAGCCGGTTAACGTGGCCTGGTCGGGTCGGCTGGCAATCAGAACGCGCAACGGGGGACGTGAGTGAACGGGATCATCGGTTCGAGGATCGTGGTCGTTGCCGACGCGAGGGGATCAATGCGATGACAGATCTTCAGCCCTGGTACGAGTTTCGCGACGATCTGGTGCAGGCTCTAGCGCGTGACCTCGTTGGAGGCCCCGACGACGCCATCATTGACGAACCTCCGCTCGACCGATTTGTGGTTGGCATCCTGCATCCCAGGGATGATGCCGTGCTTGAGGAGGAAGCCGCCGACATCGAGAGCGGTGAGGCCGGTGGTGCCGGTGGTGCCGATTCCGCCTTCGATCCGGCCGTAGCGCTTTCGCACGTGCGTTACCCGTCGACTATGGGACTGACGTTTGCAGTCGATCCCGGTCTCGTCCCTGAGGTCGTGGTGGAGGTCGAAGCGGCGCGCTACCGCGAGTCCAGGGACGAGTCGGGCACCCCTGGATCGGCGAAGGGGTGGGAGCGCCTGGCGGTCCACCCCGATTCAGTACGCGTTAACACGGGTCTAGCAGACCGAAGGACCTATCACATCGACGAGGATTTGGACCTTCTTGTGGTGGTGCGACCGCCGCGCGACGGTCTTGCTTCGATCACGTGCGTTCTCCTCAACGTTGGGGTCGTGCCAAGGCGCGAGCGAAAGGACGAGTGGTGCTGGTTCCAGCCGTCGATCGTCGTGAAGGTGGATGAAGGCGCATTCAGTGCTCGACGCGCGAGCGCCTCCGCTGGACTGGACGACGACGACCTGGACTCATACGCGCTGCTGTTCCGGGACGTCCAGGACATGGCGGTCGGTCACGGGTGCGGGGTTTCATGGTCCGACGACCTGCCCGTGGTCGAACTCGCCACCACCTTCACTCCGTCGTATGACGTGCCGCTGGCCGAGCCTTCAGGCGGTTCAGGCATCACGCTGCGAATGGACGAGCTAGCTGCCGGCGGCATCGCGGAGCTCGACGCGCTGGTTGCGTCCTACCGACGATGGATCGGTGAGAAGAGAGCTGAAGTAGCCGAGTTGCCTGCCGAGGTTCAGTCGACGGCGCTACGTCATCTTGCCGACGCGACGGAAGCCTCCGACCGCATGCAGCAAGGGCTCCGGAAGCTGGCGGCCGATGAGGATGCCGGGCGTGCGTTTCAGCTCATGAACGAGGCCATGGACCTCCAGCGGACGCGTCAGGATAGCCAGCGCGGCGTCGCAGCCAGGCCACAGACCTGGCGCCCGTTCCAGATGGCGTTCATCTTGCTAAACCTTGAAGGTCTGATCGACCCGACCTCGGACGACCGTGAAGTTGCCGACCTTCTGTGGTTCCCGACGGGCGGTGGCAAGACGGAGGCATACCTCGGCCTCATCGCCTTCTCGATACTGCTTCGTCGTTTACGAGACCCGGCACACGGGGGGGTGTCGGTGATTATGCGGTACACCCTTCGTCTGCTCACCATCCAGCAATTCGAACGGGCAGCTGGCCTTATATGCGCGCTCGAGTCCATCCGGCGGCAGCGCCTTACAGACGCGAAGCCGATTTCTCTTGGTCTTTGGGTCGGCATGGGTGCAACGCCCAATAAGGTATCCGACGCAAGGGCCGCACTGAACAAGCTCCGTAACGGTGAATCTCCCAAAACCGGTAATCCCTTTCAGCTGCTGCACTGCCCCGTCTGCGGAAGCGACCTGACGCTGGACGACTACATGATCAAGAAGTCTCCCGACCGGATGGTGGTGCGTTGCGGGGATGCGGACTGCGAGTTCGCCGACGCGCTTCCGGTTTATCTCGTCGACGAGGACGTTTACCGAGAGCGTCCCTCGCTTGTGATCGGAACCGTTGACAAGTTCGCCATGATGGCTTGGCGTGAGCAGGTCCGCAGCCTCTTCTCTCGCGACGGCGCTAACCCCCCGCCGGACCTCATCGTCCAGGACGAGCTCCATCTGATCAGCGGGCCGCTTGGCACCATGGTGGGGCTATACGAGGCGGCCGTGGACGCCGCATGCACTGGGGTGGCTCGGCCGAAAGTAGTCGCGTCGACCGCGACAATTCGTCGTGCGAAGAAGCAGGTCGAGGCGGTGTTCGATCGCGAGTCGCGACAATTCCCGCCGCCCGGAATCGACAGCACGGACTCGTACTTCTCCGTTCAGGCACCGCCTGATCAGAAGGGAACGCGGCGGTACGTCGGACTCGCTGCACCGTCAACCAGCCACACGACCCTATTGGTGCGTACCTACGCCGCTTTGCTTCAAGCGGCCAAGGACCTGCCGGGCGACGAGGCCGTACGCGACACGTATTGGACGCTGCTCGGTTATTTCAACAGTCTTCGAGTGCTCGGCGGAGCCTATATGCAGGTGCTCGACGATGTCCCGGACCGCCTGAAGGTCCTGGCCGGTCGGGCCAGCACTGGGGTGCGGGAGATTCCGGAGCCTGGCGAGCTAACGTCACGTGTCGACTCGGCAGACATCCCCGAGGCCCTCGCGAGCCTAAGCCGCGCCCTTCCAGACACGCAGACGCAGGACGTCGTTCTGGCGACTAACATGATTTCAGTCGGCCTTGACGTAGATCGCCTCGGCCTGATGGTCGTGATGGGACAGCCACAGGCCACCGCGGAGTACATCCAATCCACGAGCCGCGTCGGTCGTCAGCACCCCGGCTTGGTCGTCGTGCTCTACAACGCGGCGCGCTCGCGCGATCTTTCGCACTACGAGAGCTTCGGCTCCTACCATCGCGCGCTCTATCGCCAGGTCGAGGCGACCAGCGCAACGCCGTTTGCTGCCCGAGCCCGAGATCGCGGCCTTCACGGTGTACTGGTGTCCTACGCACGGCTCCTGGTCGATGGCCTCGCGGGCGACGGCCAGGCGCGCGCAATCGTCTCGAACCGCTCGGCCCTGGAAACGGTTCTGGGTGCCTTTCTAGATCGCGCGAGACGAATTGCGCCTGACGAATTCGACAAGGTCCGGGCTCAGCTCGACCTTCTGGTGCAGGCATGGGCGGACGCCGCCGACGCGGGAAGTTTGAAATACCCCGGCTGGCGTGAGTCGGAAGGCTTTCTCCTGGTCGACCCCAGCATGGTGCTGAACGAAGACGACGTCGTCTTCCCGGTTGGCGATCCGGCCTGGGCAACCATGACGAGTCTGAGGGAAGTCGACGCGACGACAGCATTGTTCCTCGTGCCACCGACCAAGGGAGTGAAGCGCTGATGGTCCGCAAGGTGGCCGAGGCACGGCGAAGCCAAATGGTGACGACTTACGGCGTGGGGGCGCTCTTCCCCGCCCGCGACGAGAGCTTCATGCTGCTCGGGATCGACGACTGGTACGAGAGCAACTGTCCGGAGGTCACCGAACCGAGGCTGGCGCGGTCCATGGGCGTGCGCACGTTCCGGATGCCGTCCTCGCGAGGCAGCAAGGACCTGGCGGTCATCCGATTTCCGCGGATGTTCCACTGCCCGGGGTGCCATCGTCTCGGGCGGTTGAAGGACTTCTGTGGCTGGGACGGCAACGACTGTGACCGCTGTCAGCGCACCCTGGTCCCGTCGCGGTTCGTGGTGTGCTGTCCTCGCGGGCACATAGACGACTTCCCCTACTCCTCATGGGTTCACCGCGGCATGCGACCGGAATCCGAGAAGGAGCACCAGCTCTTCTTGCGTACGCGAGGCCAGAGCTCGTCACTCGCCGACATCGTCATCTCCTGCACGTGCGGTGTGCCCAGCCGTAACCTCGCCGGCTCCTTCGGCCCACAGGCGATGGCTGACGTGACGAAGTGTTGGGGTCATCGACCGTGGCTGCGTGACGCAGCCGATGACGTCTGCGACCAGCTGCCGCGCACGCTTCAGCGCGGCGCTTCTAACGTGTGGTTCGCCTCGGTCCGCTCGGCCATCTCCATCCCACCTTGGTCCGAGGGAGCCCACCGGATCATCAGCAAGTACTGGCCTGTGGTAGCCCACATACCTGCAGCTGCGCTGGGTGCCACGCTGGCCGGCATGGGAATCGACAAGGAGGCGGGCGTCGCCGTCGACGACCTTGCCCAGGCGATCCTCGTCATGCGGGGGGAGGCGACCCAGGAGGTGCCAGATGACGACGACCTCCGAGCCGAAGAGTACGACGCACTCGTCAAGGGCCGTCTGGAGAAGGACCCACGCCAACAGTTTGTCTGCACCCCGGTGAGCGACCTGCCCGCTGAGGCGCGAATGCTCTTTTTGGGAGTCTCCGCCGTGGCTCGGCTCCGCGAGGTGCGCGCACTCCAGGGATTCACTCGTGTTACGCCGTACAACGAGGGCGAGGACGACAGCCGCATCGCGCCGCTCGCTGCCGAGAAGCCGTCATGGTTGCCAGCGATCGAGGTGCTGGGTGAAGGCGTCTTTTTCCAGGTGTCCGAATCCGCCGTCGCTGCGTGGGAGTGCGGTGAGTTCGCCAAGTCCCGCGCCAAGGCGGTGGACGACGCGTACCGCATGCGGGCCGAGTCGATGGGTGTCCCCTACACCCGCCAGGTGACGCCTCGCGAGCTCCTCTTGCACTCGCTGGCTCATGCGCTGCTCACGGAGCTCAGCCTCGACGCGGGCTACCCCGTGGCGTCGCTTAGAGAGCGCGTGTACAGCATGGAGGGGCAGGCCGGGATCTTGGTCTACACGGCGTCTGCTGATTCCGCCGGAAGCCTTGGCGGACTTGCAGCGCAGTCGCAGGCCGATCGTGTGTGGGCGGTGGTGCAGTCGGCGGCCCGCCGGGCGCGGTGGTGCTCATCCGACCCGGTTTGCATCGAGACGGTGTCAGGCGGGGCCGACGCGCTCAACCTCGCAGCATGTCACGCCTGCCTGCTGCTCCCGGAGACAAGCTGCGAGCATGCCAATAGGGAGCTCGACCGCGCCTGCCTTATCGGAACGCCCGCGCATCCCGCCGATGGCTTTCTCACTCCCTTCGTCGACTGACACCGGTCTTGCGCAACCGCACAGTGAGTGGTTGGTCTGCGCTGTTTAGCCAGTTGCTGCGCGAGCGCTCGCATCGGTAATGCCATCTTGGAGGAGAAGGTCATCCGAATCTTGAGCCGCTTGCGCCGCCTCCGGTTGATGTTTCGGACCACCGCCAGAACATTCATCTCGCCGTGCAGGTGCTGGAGACAGGCGGATGCGGCGATCTCGAATGTAGCAAGTAAATGGAGGGTCATCGATCCGTTCGCCGAGATCCCGCCCCCGCTTCGTAAGGGCCGACGGTGACCGCCGGACTGGAGGCTTTGTGCACTCGTCCGTCGCTGGGTCGGCGCGGGGATCGGTTCCGAGACCGTCGGTATCGTGGTGCGAGAGGCGCCCAGGCGAAGCAGGCGTTGCGAGGGCTCGAAGAATGGGAAGTGAGAAGCTCGAGTGGTGTCCAAACATCACAGCTAGCGAAGGATCGTGGTGACGATGCATCGCGACCTGCGCCCGGGATGAACTCGTCGTCCTGTGCACGGCAAACCAAGAGAGTTCATCGCCGGAGAGGCGTGAACACAGGAAGGACAGCGGTGGCAACTAAGGCCGAGCTCGGGGAGTGGGTAGT
Organism: Nocardioides sp. Soil_C_8; assembly: GCF_057656315.1. Taxonomy (NCBI): domain Bacteria; kingdom Bacillati; phylum Actinomycetota; class Actinomycetes; order Propionibacteriales; family Nocardioidaceae; genus Nocardioides; species Nocardioides sp. Soil_C_8. Next base: position 722,280 of record NZ_JBDGKQ010000002.1, on the reverse strand, counting down.
CGAGGCATTGGTGCGTCTAGGCGGTAGCGGCACCGTCGTTCAGGTGGCCCGCGAGGTGTGGCAAACGCACGAGCACGACCTGCGAGCCTCTGGGGATCTCTTCTACACATGGCAGTACGACATCCGGTGGGCCGCGCAGCAGCTCCGAAACACCGGAGTCCTGCGACCGGTCAATGGTCGCCGCGCTGGCGTTCCATGGGTGCTTGTCTGAGGTCCAGTGTGTCCGACTTCGCGACAGGACGGCGCCACCGGCCGGTAACAGCCTCGTCGAAGGAGGTCGCCGCTCGGATGAGCCAGCAGCGGAGTCAGGGGACCGCCCCGGAGCTTCGGCTGCGGCGTGGGCTGCACCGGGTGGGGCTTCGCTATCGGGTCGCCTGGCCGGTGCCCGGAAGGCCACGTCGCACCATCGACATCGCCTTCACACGTCGTCGAGTCGCAGTCTTCGTGGACGGTTGCTTTTGGCACTCGTGCCCGGTCCACGCAACAGCGCCAAAGGCCAACGCCGCATGGTGGTCCGAGAAGCTTGCTGCCAACATTCGACGCGATCGAGACACGGATGCCGCGCTGCTCGAGGCCGGATGGTTGGTGGTGCGATTGTGGGAGCACGAGTCAGTTGACGATTCCGTTGCACGCGTCCTCGATGCGTTGGCCGCCCGGTGAGCCTGCGCAGAAGTGTCCGCCTGCTCGCATAGGCTGTTTCCCGTGTCGGGAGAAGCAAGGCTCATGGACCTCTTCGCCGGCTGTGGGGGACTGACCTCGGGCTTCGTAGACACGGGGCGTTTCCTACCTGTTGCCGCCGTCGAATGGGATCTTCACGCCGCGGCAACGTACGCGCAGAACTTCGGCGACCACATCCACGTGGGCGACATCGCGGAATGGACCCGCGGCTCACTGCCTCAGGCGGACGTGGTTGTCGGTGGCCCCCCGTGTCAGGGCTTCTCCGCACTCGGTACCCGCGATCCGGACGACCCTCGCAACGCAATGTGGGAACACTACGTCGAGACACTGCAGCGTGTTCGACCGGCATTCTTCGTCATGGAGAACGTCCCCCAGTTCCTTAAATCAACGCAGTTCGCCGAGCTCACTGCCCTGGTACGGCCCCGTGGCCGTCTCGGCGCCTACGACATCGAGGCGCACGTTGTCAATGCGGCCAACCACGGTGTCTCGCAGGCCCGACGTCGGGCCGTCGTTATCGGCCGTCGTCGTGGTACCCGGGAGGTCGGCTTGCCCGAGCTGTCCGATATGCGGCCCCTGCGGGACGCGTTCCCCGAATGGCTGACTCCACGCGTCAAGCGCACCGAGCTTTCCGACAGCTCCGTGGAGTTCCGTGGCGAAGTCGTGCCGGGGCCCTACAAGATGCGCGATCTGCACATCACTAGGGACGTGAGCGATCTCTCCCGGGCCCGCTATGCCGCCATCCCACCGGGCGGGAACAGGTTCGATCTTCCCGACGAGCTCTCCACCCCGTGTTGGCGACGTCACCGGACTGGATCTGGTGACGTCATGGGCCGGCTGCGGTGGGAACGCCCGTCCGTGACAATTCGAACCGAGTTCTTCAAACCTGAGAAGGGCCGCTACCTCCACCCGACCGAGAACAGGCCCATCACACACGCGGAGGCCGCCTGCATCCAGGGCTTCGCGGAGGACTTCGAGTGGTGTGGCACAAAGGCCTCGATCGCTCGTCAGATCGGCAATGCCGTGCCGCCGCTCCTTGCCCGCTCCATCGCGTCTTCCGTGGCCCACCGACTCGGCTGATCTGCTGGCTGCTCCCATGGCAAGTGAAGGCCCCGGCGACTCCGCACGAGAACTCGACACGGAACAGCTCGCGGTGGCCCAGGCCGAGCCCCAAGAGCGGCAGGTCGTGCTCGCTCCGCCCGGGAGTGGCAAGACGGAAGTTGTAGCAGCGCGCGTTTCTGCCCTACACGAGCGTCATGGTCTCAGCACGGTCGACGAGGTGATTGTGCTCAGCTTCTCCCGTGCCGCGGTGGCTGCCCTAAGGTCACGGCTGGGTCCTCGGGCGCGACGCCCACTTCCCACGATCCGAACGATCGACAGCACGGCAACGATGCTGCTGGACGAGATGGGCGAAGAGGACCTGAGCGGGTTGGACTTTGACGCTCGCATCGAGCGTGTTCGACAGCATCTGGGCCACGCGGCGACCAGCGAGGCGCTTTCGTTGGTGCGCCATGTGCTCGTCGACGAGGTTCAGGATCTGGTCGGCATTCGGGCCCTCTTCGTCCTCGACCTCCTGCGGGCTCTGCCCAGCGATGCCGGATTCACATTGCTCGGGGACCCACGGCAAGCTCTCTACGATTTCCAGCTCGCAGATGACGACGACATCACGGCGCAGGAGTTTCTCGATCGGGCTTCAGTCCTCCACGGGGCGCGGGCTGTGAGCAGGACGCGCCTTAGGGGGCAGTACAGAGCACGCTCTAGCGATGCGAGGGCGGTGGCAGAGCTCGGTTCTAGCGACCTCGAAGGAGCCGAGTGGAGGAATGCGGTGCAGGATCGGCTCGCCGCCGTATTGACCGTTGGGGACATCGGTCAGGTGGCCCGCCCTGCTGCTCGGTGGGGCGGAACCACGGCATTCCTGTGCCGAACGAACGGCGATGCCCTCGTCGCGGTTGAGGCGCTGCGGGGGGCGGGCGTGACTGCGCGGGTTCAACCTCGAGCCGAGGCCCGGCAAATCGAACCGTGGGTCGCTGAGGCCGTCGGCGGGGCCGACGCGACTTTGGCTAAGGCGGAGGTCTTGGAGCGGTTGGAAGGCGGCGCGGTGCCTGACCCAGAGGCTGCTTGGCGCCTCCTGAAGGCCACCGAGCGCAACTTCCGCGTCGGCGATCGGATCGATGTCGCACGACTGGCTACTCGCGTCGATCTGGGCAACTTCCCGGCAGCCCTGGTCGCCGGCCCGGGCCCGCTCGTAGTCTCCACAGTCCATCGGGCCAAGGGCCTTGAGTTCGATCACGTCGTCGTGGTCGACCCCGCGGGGATGGCGGAGCCTGGCGAAACCGCTGTGGCCTATGTTGCGTTGACCCGAGCGCGCGAGCGCCTCGTGGGCGCGGGGATCGATCGGCCACGCTTTCTGCGTCGTGACAAGGCAAGCGGTCGCTGGTATGTGGGCGGCCATCAGCGCTGGGCGACTACCGCGTTCGAGTTGAGGGCGGAGGATGTTGTCATCGATCATGGATGTGCGATCGGGGAGCAAGACGTCGGCGCAGTTGTAACCGCGGTTCTCGATCGACGATCCTCCACGCTCCAAGTGCCTGTGTGGGAGGTCCGAACGAGTGACCGTCGGCTCGGCCGAACTACGCCGGCATTCGGTGACTTGATCGCTCGGCGGGTGCGGCCCGGGAAGGTCGGTCCGACCTGGGGGTGGCCAGACCTCGGAGAGGGCTTGGGCATCGATGGTCTGTTCACTGGTGTCACCCGCGACGGTAGAGGCATACCATCATTGGCCAAGGTTCCTAGCGTCTCGGGACTCGCGGTGTTGTACCGGTAGCGGCGCATTGCTGAGAATCGCTGCGTGCGATCCGGCTCCGTTGATAGAACAAGACGTGCTCGTTCGAACGGACAAACGGGGGACATCATGACGCAGTGGGCGGGGCCCCATGAGGGCCTGTCGACCCTTGTCGATGAAGAGTCTGCTCGGTGCCTGGCCGCCTACAGAGAACAACCCATTCGGGTGGAGTCCGACGCCAACATCGAGACAACGATCTTTGAGGGCGGCTACGGACGCAAACAGATCTTCGAGCTTGTGCAGAACGCTGCTGACGCGTTGATTGGCAGCACTGGCCGGATTCATGTCGTCCTCACAGACGACGTGTTGTACGTCGCCAACGAAGGATCACCGCTTAGCCCTGAAGGTGTGCGGTCCTTGCTCGGCTCGCATCAATCAGGCAAGCGCGAGGGGCAGATAGGTCGTTTCGGCCTTGGCTTCAAGTCGGTCGTAGCGCTGAGTGATCGCCCGCAGTTGTTTAGTCGCTCCGGATCCTTCGGGTTCGATCGACATGAAGCTCGTGAGCGAATACGTGCAGTCGTCCCGGATGCGCCTCGGTTCCCCGTACTCCGCCTTGCATCGCCTCTCGATCCGGCCGCAGAGGCCCGACAGGACTCGATTCTTGCGGATCTGATGACGTGGGCGGTCACGATCGTTCGTATCCCGCTCGACCGCGAACACGCGGCGCTGCAAGACGACCTGGGCGAATTCCCATCAGAGTTCATGCTTTTTTCTCCGCAAGCTCACGAACTCATCCTCGAGGATCGCGTCAACGACAGCACCAGGCGCATAAAGGTGTCGCCGCGCGATAGTACTGGTGTACTTGAGCTGACTGTCGGTGAGGAACGCTCGGAGTGGGTCGTAGTTTCGCAGATGCACAAGCCATCGACACGCGCCCTCGAGGATGCGGGCGAGCTCGCGCGCCGCGATGTTGTCCAGGTGAGTTGGGCTGTACCTCGTTCGGGGCGTAGGCAGGACGGGCAGTTCTGGGCGTTCTTCCCAACGGATGACCGGAGCACCTTGGCAGGCATTGTGAACGCGCCTTGGAAGCTGTCAGAGGATCGCCGTCGACTATTGGCGGGCGCATTCAATCAGGAGCTTCTCACGGAGGTTCTGCCTGCGATGGTTTCATCCGCCTGGTCTCGTGTCGTCGACACCCGGGAGCCGCAGAGGGGGCTCGACCTGCTACCTGGGCGTGGACGCGAGAACCGGTCGTGGGCGGACAGCCAGCTCAACGAACCCATATTCGCGGGCCTGCGTCGGATCAAGTGCCTTCCTGACACGAACGGACAGCTTCGCCATCCCAGGGACTTGCACATTCATCCGGATCAACTGCCCGAGGAAATCATGCGGGAGTGGGCAGATGGTCCCGCACCCGTAGGAGTCTGGATCAATCCGAGATGCGTATCCAACGCGGAGCGCCGCTCTAAGGCGGAGCGCCTGATGGGCCCCGCATTGCCTGCCCAGCCTACGGTTGAGCGGTGGATCGAGGCGGTCCGCGGGCCTGGCGACGCATCGGGCTCCGCGCGCGCTCTCCAGATCATGATGGCGGTCATGCGCCTCGGCCCTCGTGGGGACGGGGACGCCCGCAACGCACGGGTTGTATTGCTCGAGGATGGGTCGTGGGCCAAGCCTGTTCGAGGAAGGATTTTCGTCCGGTCCTCGCCGGACGACGAAGGCTTCGCGTTCATTCATCCATCATTGGCGGCCCTGCCGGACGCTCGAGACGCACTCGCCGCACTCGGCGTCGAAGTGCTCGACCGGGCCGGAGAACTCCGTTCACTCCTGGCCAGCGCAACCGATTCGCGAAGCATCCATTGGCCACGAGCGTGGGAGCTTGCACGTCAATGCACGGTCGACGTCGCTGAGCGAGTCATACGCGACGAGCTGCCTGCACCCGTCGAGGCGCACGTGCGCGCGCGCACCCTGTCGGGGGAGTTCAAGCCTCTCGGTGAGGTGTTCTTCCCGGGCCCGGTCGTTTCGTCAAACCGGCGGGAGGACGCTTCATGTTGCATCGACACGCGTTTTCATGAGCGCGAACGAGCTCTTCTCAGCAGTTTGGGAGCGGTGGATCAGCCCCTTGTCCGACAGGACGCCCCGATGGAGCCTTGGCTGGCGGACTACCACCGAAGGCTCAAGGAGCACTTCATCTCCAAGTGTTCCCCTTCTAAGCCACAATCAGAGAAGCTGGTGGTGCTGGGTGAAGCAGCCCGGCCGTGGCCCTTGGAGTCGTTGGACCAGGTCACGGACGACGCCCGTGTTGCAATCACTACTCGGGTGCTGCAACTCGCGTCCAGTGATCCCGTTCGCGTTCAACATGCAACTCAGAATCAATACGGAAAGCGGACATACCGCAATCCTGCTATGCATCGCCTTCGCGATGAAGGGCGCCTGCAAACTGTGGCCTTCGGCCCCCTGCCTCCAGCGATGTGCGTCCGGTCGAACGATGCATTGCCCGAAACTCTCCTGCCCCTCGTTGATCTCTCGGAGTCAGTCGCGGACGAGCTCGGCGTCAAGACCGAGCTGGATCAGCTGGGGCCAGAGGTGTGGGCCTGGTTTAGTCGCGCGGTCCTGTCATGGTCACAGGAGCCGGAGCGAGCATTCGGATTCTACGCTTGGGCGGTCCACTTCGCGCCAGCACCGGATCGCGTTCTCGCGTTCATCGGAAACAGTGTTGGTACCCGACGCCCAGAGGAAGTGGCTGTCGTACGCACACGCGAGGCGATGCATTCACTTCGCGAACAACAGCTTCCGGTGTTGATGGTCACGGAGGAGGACGATTTTGCTGCACTCCAGTCGACATGGGGACTTGCGGACGGTACTCGACTTCTTGAGCAGGAGCTCGTGTTCAGCACGAGTGGTGACGTCGAATCTGTGGTCTTCCACTATCCCGCCATGAAGCTCTGGCTGCCTGCCGACCAGCAGGACGTCCGTTTTCAACTGTGCTCAGAGATCAACATTGTGTCGGCGACTCCGACCGGGCAGAGAACCCGCTCCGTGGAGAGTGTCCTGCACGAAGGAATGGTTCTCGTGTCGTCGAGTGAGCCAGTTGCCATCTTGTCGGGTGTCTCGTCAGCTCTTGGATTGGAGATGGGTCGCGACGACATCCGGTCCGTTCTCGATCAAGTTGAGGACGACGAGCGGCGCAAGCTCGTCGCAAAACTCAAGAGATCCCCAGACGACGCGGCAAGGCTTGCATTGCTGGTCAGCGAGGAGGTGTTACGACGTACTCTGCCAGCGGCAGCGCTTGAGGGTATCGAACGCGAGTCGGGACCGATTGAAGATCCTGTCGAACTGGCACGGCTAGTGCTGGCCGTTCAAGGAGTCTCAACCCTCACGCACTTTCGAGGGGTACTTGAAGAGTGCGGATTGAACCCCCCACAACAGTGGGCGGGCCTGCGATCTACTCGGGCGTGGGTGGCGGGGTTGGGCTTCTCCCCGGAATTGGCCGGCTTCGCTGGACAGTCCCGACCTTCCAGCTTCGTTGTGGAAGGACCGACCGAACTCGGAGAGCTTCACGACTACCAGAAGATTTGTGTCGACAATATCCGCGCTCTCGTGCAAGGCGGGAAGTCGCGCCGAGGCCTGGTGTCCCTGCCTACAGGCGCAGGAAAGACTCGCGTCGCCGTCCAGGCGCTCGTGGAGGAGATCAGAGATGGAAACCTCCGCGGACCGATCGTTTGGATCGCTCAGAGCGACGAACTGTGCGAACAGGCGGTTGAGACTTGGTCGTACATCTGGCGGTCAATTGGGCCGCGCGAGGGACTGGCAATCGGACGGCTTTGGGGCGGGAACGAGGTTTCGGAGGAGACCTCGTTCGTCCAACTCGTCGTTGCCACTCCGCAGAAGCTCAAGGAGAAGGACGACCAGCCTGCATACACGTGGTTGACCGAGACGGCGGTCGTGATCGTTGATGAGGCCCACACGTCCGTCTCGCCCATGTACACCCAAGTACTTCAGTGGTTGGGTCGGCGGGCGCGCACGAGGCGGGATGACAAGCCCCTGATCGGACTCACGGCCACGCCATTCAGGAACACCAACATCGAGGAGACACGTCGCCTCGTTCAGCGCTACGACGGCAACCGACTCGATGGGGAGGCCTTTGCGGACGACGAGCCTTACCCGGTGTTGCAGGCGATGGGTGTCCTGGCGAACGTCGAGCAACGTGTGCTCGACGGTGTCGAGGTGGAGCTTTCGGTCAGTGAGCAGACTGAAATGAAGCAGTTCGGCCGTGTACCCCGCAACGTGGAAGCCCGCCTAGGTGCGGATGTGGACCGCAACCGCAAAATCGTTGACGACGTGTGCTCGCTGCCAGAGGACTGGCCAGCCTTGGTCTTCGCAAGCTCGGTGGACAATGCGCGTGCTCTCGCTGCTCAGTTGGTCCATCGCGGCGTCCCCACGGCGTCGCTCGACGCCAGCACACCGCCTTCCGTCAGGCGTTGGTATGTCGAGCAGTTCAAAGCTGGCAAGATCCGGGTGCTAACAAACTACAACGTCTTGTCCCAGGGGTTCGATGCGCCCAAGGTGCGGGCCGTTTACGTCACACGGCCAACCTTCAGTGCGAACTTGTATCAGCAGATGATCGGCCGAGGGCTTCGCGGCCCACTCAACGGTGGCTCGGCCGAGGTCCTTATTGTCAATGTCAGGGACAACCTGGAGCAATACGGGCAAAAGCTCGCTTTTACAGAGTTTGAGTATCTGTGGACTGAGGAGCCATCGGAGTGACTACTCCACTCTGGCGCCGGCCGCGTTCACGACCTCACGGGGAAGTACACCTAGTCAGACAACAATGAACCGATCTGCTGGAGATCGTCGCCTCCCCGCCATGGAGCTGGCGCCAAGCGACCAGTGGATACGGGAGTGGTGATCTCCTCGCGGAGATCGGGCTGTAGGTAGTCCGATCCAAGTCAAGGTCTCCTGGATCGGCGCTGCACGCTCTCGTGCCTCTAAGGTGACCACCAATCAGACAGCGGGCTGTGAAGGGGGACTGGTGGGAACGCTCAACCGTGTCAGCGTCTGGTTGGGCGTCATCCTCATCCCGTTGTCGTTGTTGCTCGGCTACGTCGGGTACCGAAGCCTTGCCGACGCGTCGATGTCACGGACCGATGCCGCTTTCGGAGCGATCCAGCTGTTCTTCATGGAGACTCAGACTGATCTCGATGATCCACCGGTGGCGCTCAACATCGCTCCATTCACCGCGCCCCTGTCGCTCGCAGCGGCAACGCTCGCGGCCGTACTGGCGTTCGCGGGGCAGCAGATCCGGCGCGGCATCCTCCGGTGGCGAGGCAGGGACCACGTGGTCCTCGTCGGCCTCGGCGAGACAGGGACGGAGCTCTCACGTGCCCTACGGGAGCGAAATCGCAAGGTCGTCGTCCTCGAGGCGGACCCCGGACACCCGGCGCTCGCTGAGGTGCAGAGCCTCGGTGCGGTCGTCGTGACCGGAGACGCGCGGCAACCCGGTCTGTTGAGGCGGTGCCGGGTGGACACCGCGCACCAGGTAGTCGTCACCACGGGAAGCGACTCAACCAACGTCGAGGTGTGCGAGGCGCTGACGCATCAGGTCAGCGACGCCACCACGGTCCATGCGGCGATCGACGATGAAGCCCTATGGGCAGTGCTGGGACGGGTCCAGATCGAGGAGACGAGCGACACGGGCTCGTTCGACTTCTTCCACGCGGACGATCGCAAGGCACTTGCCTTCATCGACACCGTGGACCGGTCGCTCGACGCGGCGCCCTCAGCGGTGTACCTGTCCGGCGAGGGTGCTCTGGCGCAACGCGTACTCGTGCGGTGGTGTCAGCGACGACTCGCGGAAGGAGTGCGCGCGACGGTGCACATCAACGCGGCGACGTACTGCGCTGTGGTGGAGCCGATGCTCGTGACGCAACCGTGGCTCGAGACACTCGTCATCACCGACGCCACGGTGCCTACGACGTGCACCGTCGGTCTGGTGTGCCGAGAAGGCTCGGACGGACGAGCGCTGAGCGCAGCGCTTGAGATTGCGGGGGAACGGCACGTCAGCGACGTGTTCGTCTGCTCGACCCTCCCGAGCGGGCGCGCCGTCCTGGACCTGAAGGGAGTGTCGGACAAGATCCACCTTGTCCCGGCCGGATCCGCCTTCCGCGAGCCCGACTCGTTCTTCGGTCACTCGTGGATCGAGCTCATGGCCATGGCCCGGCACGAGGACTACTGCGCGACGGAGCGCCTGCGCGGCATCACAAGCGCCGACAACCCGTCCTTGGTGACCTGGGACCAGCTGCCCGAGAGCCTCAAGGACTCCAACCGCCGGTTCGCCGTTGCTGTTGGGTCCGTCCTTGGCGAGATCGGGGCTGGCCTGGTGCCTCTTGGCCGGCCGCTGGACGCCGATGCGATGCCCGTCGGTCGTGATCGGTTGGAGACGCTCGCGCAGCAGGAGCACGAGAGGTGGATGAACGACCTCGTACGTGACGGGTGGACCTACTCCTCCGGCCCGAAGGACCCGGGCCGCAAGACCCATCCGCTGCTGGTCAGCTGGGGCGAGCTCGACGAACCGGAGCGCGAGAAGGACCGGCACGCGATCCGCGCGATCCCACGGATGCTGGCTCGCGTGGGCTACGCCTTGGACGTGCCTTCCCGCTAGACGAAGACGGCGACGTCCCGCAGCCGCGTGGCGGTCGACTCGGGGAGCTCGACGTACGCCAGCAGCTCGTCCATGCTCACGAAGCGCCCGAGCTGACCTCGGACTTCGACAATCCTGGCGGCCTCCAGATCGGTCATTCCCGCGTGGCGCGACAGGGCGTGCGCGGGGATGCTGTTGAGGTCCAGGAGTCCGCCATCGTCGTAGTCGCGGGGAAGGTCGGGTCGGCCGACGTTCATCGACCTGGCCAGCGGGCGATCCTTGTCGACGAGCTGCCGGTAGCGCTCCCGGCTGTCGCGACGGGCGAGCACCGACTGCGTGCCGGCGAGGGCGACCTGCGGCTTCCTGAAGACAAGGACGGTGACGACGCCAGCAGCGAGCGACAGCAGAAGCAGGCTGGCGCCGAAGTCGGACGCGGCGCCGGTAGGCGTGCCATCGGCGTCCTCGGGCCCGGACCCCACGAGCAGGAACCCGACGAGGGCAGCAACCCCAAGGATGGCCGCGAGAACGCGCATGCGCATGCGGAACGGCTTGTCGTAGGGGCGACGATTCGCTGCCCAGAGCGGCGCGGAAAACGAGGCGAGACCCATGGTGAGCACGCACCACAAGATCATGGTGCGCGCCTTCCGCCCCTTCTCGACGGGTGCGGGTGGCGGTGCCTGATACGACCCAACGTGCCTGGACGGGGCGAATGGAGGCTCTTGGTAGGACGCACGCGCCGGCGGCGGCGGGGACGAAGGCTCGGGGTTGGACGTACGCGGAGGTGGGGAGTACGTCGGCGTCGAAGGGGTGGTCGTCGTGCCGCCGGCCAGCTCCCGCAACTGTTGGGTCAGGTACTGGATGTCAGTGGTCCACCTCTTGTCCGACAGCTCGAAGGCGTTCAGGCGCGCAAGCCGACGGATGCTCCGCGGCAACTCCTCCGCGGTCGGCATCGTGGCGCCTTCGACCAGCACCGGGATGACCCTCAGGTTCTCCGCCGAGAGCGCGGACTCAACCTCCAGTCGCACGAAGTCGTTGGACTCGTCGATCCGCCGCTTGTTCGTCCCGGGACGGGACGCGAGCCAGTCGTCCCCGATGAGAATCAGCGCGACGTGGCACTGCTCGATCTCTCCGCGGATGTGCTCCTCGAAGTCAGCGCCGATCGGGATCGAGTCGATGTCCATGAAGACGCGCGCCTCCGGCAGCCGGTTTCGCAGCCCGTCGTTCAGCCCGTTGGCCTGTGCCTGGCAGTCATCCCGCCGGTAGGAGATGAAGATTCGTTGCTCGGCTGTCGTGGTCATCAGTTCCCCGTCTGCGTGGTGCCTTTACTTGTGATCCATCGTTGTGGATGCACGGCATTCTCACCCAAGAACGCGGCATTACATCCCCAGATTCAACCGAAGTTGGCGGCGGGCGAACGGTAGTCCTCGCGCTCACGCGGCTCATCAGCTCGCGCCAGCCGTGAGGCGTGCCCAAATTCGGGGCAGCAGGCGGGCCGGCGGCAGCCGTACTCTCGATCAAGGTCTACACGAGGAAGTGGGGTGGACGGGCAACCGGAACTCAACCTGCACGTGCTCGGCGAGCTCACGGCCACCCGGGATGGCGCGGTCGTGGACCTCGGCGGGCGACGTCAGCGCGCCGTGCTGGCGGCGCTGGCGATGCAGCGCGACCAGGTCGTGACCGCGGACCACCTCGTCGAGTGCGTCTGGGGCGACCACCCGCCCGCCAATGCGAACGGCGCGCTGCAGGCGTACGTCAGCCATCTCCGCCGCGCGCTCGAGCCCGACGCCACCGCACGGCAGCGCGGGGGCGTCATCGCCCGCGCCGGCCCCGGCTACGTGCTACGGCTAGCACCGGACGCCGTCGACGCGTGGGCCTTCGAGGCCGCGGTCGAGGCGGCCGCGGGCCAGGCGCCCGGAGACGCGGTGTGCACGCTGGAGACGGCGCTGCGGACGTGGCGCGGGCCGGCGTACGCCGACTATGCCGAGGAGGCGTGGGCCGAGGCGGAGGTTGCCCGGCTCACCGAGCTGCGCGGGGTCGCCCGCGAGCGGCTGCTCGCCACGCGCCTCGATCTCGGGGAGGCACAGCTCGTCATCGGCGACCTCGAGGCGCTGGTCAAGGAGGACCCGCTGCGCGAGGAGCGCTGGCGGCTGCTCACCCTCGCGCTCTACCGGGCGCACCGCCAGGCGGCCGCGCTCGAGGCGCTGCGGCGGGCACGGACGGTGCTCGCCGACGAGCTCGGTGTCGACCCCGGCCCCGCCCTGCGCGCGCTCGAGGCGGAGGTGCTCGCGCAGTCGCCCAACCTCGACGGAGTGGCACAGAAGAGCACGAGCGTGACGATCCCACGCCCGCGCACCCCCGACGGCCTCGTCGACCGCGACCACGAGATGTCCCTGCTGCGGGAGAAGCTCGACGACCTCGCCGACGGGACGGCCGGCTGCGTGCTCATCGAGGGCCCCGCCGGCATCGGCAAGACGCGCCTGCTCGAGGAGCTCCGCCGGCTGGCGGTGGGGAAGGGAGTCTTCGTCCGCTCGGCACGGTGCAGCGCGCTCGAGCAGGACTTCGAGTGGGGAGTGGCTCGGCAGCTGTTCGGCGCCGGCGTGGACGACGTACTAGCAAAAGAGGAGCGGTTCGCCGTGCTCCGCGCGCTCTGCGAGCTGACGACCCAGCTCGCCGAGGAGGCGCCGTTCGTGCTGTGCGTCGACGACGTCCAGCGGTGCGACGAGGCGTCGCTGCAGTTCCTCGCCTACCTGGTCCGGCGTCTGGAAGGGCTTCCCGTGCTCATCGTCCTGGCGATGCGGACCGGCGAGCAGCAGACCGCCGACGACCTCGCCGAGCTGGTCGCGGACGAGACGGTGACCGTCGTACGCCCCGCGCCGCTCACAGAGGAGGGCACTGCCGCGCTGGTGACGGACCGGCTCGGGCGGGGCGCGGACGCGTTCGTCGCGACCTGCCACCGGATGACCTCGGGCAACCCGCTGCTGCTGCGGCAGCTGCTGCGCGCCCTCGCCGACCAGGGCGTCCCGCCGGACGCGGCCCACGTCGACACCGTCCGGGCGGTGGGCTCGCGCGCGGTCACGTCGCTCGTGACCCTCCGCCTGCGCCGGATGCCCAGGGAGGTCACCACGGTCGCCCGCGCCGTCGCGATGCTCGGGCCCATGGCCGACCTCGGGAATGTCGCCGACCTCGCGCGCCTCGGCGAGGAAGAGGTCGCGAGCGCCCTGGACCTGCTCGCCCGCAGCGAGATCCTCCGCGACGGGCACCCGCTGGACTTCGTGAACCCGCTGGTCCGCGACGCCATCCACGCCGACGTACCCACAGGCGAGCGTGCCCTGCTCGTGGAGCGGCTGAACCGCCGGCTCAAGTCATCCTCAAGTTCCGCCGACCATGCTTGAGCACCGAGATCGTGAGGTGGTGACGGTGCAGCAGGCCGAGGGTCTACGCCCACTGGCAGGCGGTGCTGTCCACCTGCCCGGCGACCCCCTCTACGACGAGGCGCGGATGCCGTGGAACCTCCAGGTCGACGAGCACCCGGCCGCGGTCGCCTACCCGGCCGATCCCCACGAGGTCGCGCGGATCGTCCGCGCCGCCACGGAGGCCGGCCTCCGGGTGGCGCCGCAGGGCACGGGCCACGGCGCCCCGCCGCTCGCGGGCCGGCTCGGCGACGCCGTACTCCTGCGCACGTCGGCGATGACCGGGCTGCGCGTCGACGCCGCCACCCGTACGGCACGCGCGGAGGCCGGCGTGCTGTGGGGCGACGTCGTCGCCCGCGCCGGCCGTGTCGGGCTGGCCGGGCAGCACATGTCCAGCCCCGGCGTCGGCGTCGTCGGCTCGTCGCTCGGCGGCGGCGTGAGCTGGTACTCCCGCCAGCACGGCCTGCAGTGCAGCGCCATCACAGCCGTCGAGCTGGTGCTCGCCGACGGCCGGTTCGTGCGCGCCACCGAGGACCAGGACCCCGACCTGCTGTGGGCCGCCCGCGGCGGCAGCGGCGGCTTCGGGGTGGTCACCGCGCTGGAGTTCGACCTGCTGCCGATCCGGACCGCGTACGCCGGCATGCTCGCGTGGGACTGGCGGCACGCCCAGCGCGTGCTCACCGCGTGGGGCGAGTGGACCGCGGACGCGCCGGAGTCGGTGACGAGCGTCGCGCGGATCTTCCAGGTGCCCGACATCGAGTGGCTGCCGGACCAGCTCCGCGGCCGCAAGATGGTGATGATCGACGCCGTCGCGCTCGGCGACCCCGAGACGGGCGCCCGCTCGATCGCGCCGCTGCGCGCGCTGAAGCCCGAGATCGACACGTTCACGGAGATGCTCGCCCCCGACATCGCCCACCTGCAGCTCGACCCGCAGGAGCCCACCGCCGTCTACGCCAACAGTGTCCTCGTCGAGGGCTTCCCGGCCGGCGCGGTCGACGCGCTCGTCGAGGCCGCCGGCCCGGAGTCCGGCAGCAACCTGCTCTTCGTGGAGCTGCGCCAGCTCGGGGGAGCGCTCGCGCGGCCCTCGCCCCGCGGCGGTGCGCTCGACCACCTGCCCGCCGCCTTCCTGGTGCTCGGCGTCGGGCTCGACGTGGGCACCGGGTGGGACGCCGTCCGCGCGGACGCCCTGCGGATCCTCGACTCGCTCGCCCCCTGGTCGTCGCGGGCGTCGTACCTCTCGATGGCCTACGAGGCTGCCGCGCGGCGTGGGTTCGCGGCGGAGGCGTACGAGCGGCTGGTGCGGATTCGTGAGTCTGTCGACCCGAATCGCGTGTTTGTCGCACCCCGCGCGTCTGTTGACGATTGAATCAACGGCGCGATTCAAGTCGGCCTCAAGTCGATCTCAACCGTCCGGGTGCACCTTCGTGACGTCAACGACGACATCACACGGAGGAAGCAATGACCATCGCACAGACCAGCACCGCAGCCGTACCGTTCGCGGAGCTGGACGCACTCACGATCGGGACCGTCGCGGTGCCCGGCGACAAGGCGTACGACGCCCTCGTCTCGCCGTGGAACGTGGCCGTCCCGGTCCGGCCGGCCGCCGTCCTGGCCGCCTTCGACGCCTGGGACGTCGTCGAGGCCGTGCAGTTCGCCGGCCGCAACGGCATCCGCGTCACCCCGCAGGCCACCGGCCACGGCCCCATGGCTGCGCTCACCACCGACCTCCTCGTCACCACCAAGGACCTCGACGAGGTCGTCATCCACCCCGAGGAGGGCTGGGCTCGCGCCGGAGCCGGCGTGAAGTGGCTCAAGGTCGTGGAGGCCGCCGCGCCGTACGGCCTGGCGCCCCTCTCGGGCTCGATCACCGACGTCGGGATCGTCGGCTACACCACCGGCGGCGGGCTCGGGCCGATGGCCCGCACCCACGGCCTCGCGATCGACAAGGTGCGCGCCATCGAGGTCGTGACCGGGGACGGCGTGATGCGGAGGGTCACGCCGACCGAGCACCCGGAGCTGTTCTTCGCCCTGCGGGGCGGCAAGGGGATGCTCGGCATCGTCACGGCGATCGAGTTCGACCTCGTCGACCAGCCGAGCTTCTACGGCGGCTCGATGTGGTTCGACGGCGCGGACGCGCCCGCGGTCATCGAGGCCTGGCGCGCGTGGTCGTCGGAGCTGCCCGAGGAGGGCACCACGTCGTTCGCGCTGTTCCAGCTGCCCGACATGGAGGGCGTGCCGCCGATGCTGGCCGGTCGCCTGACGCTGTCGATCCGCTACGTGTGGACCGGCTCGGCCGAGGACGGCGAGCGCTGGTTCGCCCCGATGCGGGCCGCTGCCCCGGTGATCCTGGACGACGTGTCCGACAAGCCCTACACGGCGATCGACTCGGTCCACACCGACCCGCTCGACCCGACCCCGGCGTTCGAGGCGGCCGAGGTGCTCGGCGAGTTCCCCGCCGAGGCGGCGTCCGCGTTGCTGGAGCTGACGGGACCGGGCGTCCCGTCGCCGCAGATCCTGGTCGAGGTGCGCCAGCTCGGCGGCGCGTACGCCCGGCCGGGCGAGCACCCGGCTGCCTTCGCCTCGCGCGACGCGGCGTACTCGCTGCTCGTCGTCGGCATCGCGGAGATCCCGGGCGTGCAGGACCATGCCGCAGCGGTCCTCGACGCGATGGCGCCGTGGGTCGGCGGGCACCGGTTGCCGAACTTCACGTTCACCCCGGAGGAGTACGTCGACGCGTACGACGACGTGACCCTCGCGCGGCTGCGCCGGGCGCGCCGGACGTACGACCCGGACGGCGTGCTGATGATCGGCGGCGTGCTGGCGTGAGCCCCGCGACGACCCGTGGCTCCTTGATTGGTGGGGCCACGGGTCGTTTGGCGTCAGTCCCGCTCCCAGGGCGCCTCGTCACCCATCTTCGAGTAGTACTTCGCGAGGTGGCTCTTGACGCGCTCGACGTCCTTCGACGGCAGGTTCACACCGCCACGGCCGCCCACCATGACGTTGCCGGCGGCCATCACGCCATGGGGGACCGCGCGCAGCCGACCGTCGATGACGTCGGCGATCAGCAGCTTGTAGGCGGTGAAGTTGTCCTTCTTGTCCGCGTCGTACCAGACATGGGCGTCGCGGTACTTCTCGTTCGGTTCGTCCTCGGCGCCGGCCCACTCGCGTACGCGCTTCTCGGCGGCGTCGCCGTCCCAGTCGTGGTCGCGGTCGGCGAGGGGCAGGTCCTGGAAGCTCGTCACAGCCATGCCTTCACGGTTCCCCTGTCCTGCACGGTGGGGCACCCCCGAAGAGGGGTCCTCTGCACCAGCATGATGGGCGGTTGATAGAACATGCTTGCGAATAGTGGTGGTATCGGGCTAGAATCAAGCTACGTTCCACCAGATCAGGGCCACCAGGACGAGTCACCAGTGCGCCAAACCCTGGCTCGTGGGGCGAGTTGCGAGGGTCATGTAATTGCCTCCCCAGCTGGGGGCCTCCAGGAGCGACGACCGTTGACCAGCCGCGCGCGTGCGCGGCGGACCTGTCGTCGTTGCCGTGAGGAGGCCGATCGTGAGTCACCCGATCCTCGTCGCTGCCTTCGGCGTCCGTTCGACGCTGAAGGCCGTCGCGGACGCCAACCCGACGTTCATGGCGACCGGGGAGAAGGCTGCGGCCTTGCGGGAGCTCGTAGCGGCGGAGGCCCAGGTCGCCGAGCTGCGGCTGAGGATCCTCGCGGACGCCGGCGACCTAGCCGCGGAGACTGCGGCGAAGGACGCAGCGGGGTGGCTGGCGCAGCAGACCCGCACGCGGTACGCCGACGCTCGCGCCGACCTGCGCCTCGCGGGAGCGCTCGACCGTGACCGGCCGCTGCTCGCGGCTGCCATGCGCGACGGCGCCACGACCGTGGCCCAGGCCCACGTCATCGATCGCGCCCTCAACGCGCTTCCCGCCCTCGTCGATGCCGGGACGGTGGACCGTGCCGAGGCCTACCTGGTCGAGGCTGCGGCCGAGTTCGGGCCCAAGGAGCTGGGGCGGATCGGGCGCCACATCCTCGACGTCGTCGCCCCGGAGCTCGCCGAGGCGGCTGAAGGCGCCCGGCTGGCGGAGCTGGAGGCCGCTGCGCGGGACGTCACCCGGCTGACCATGCGCCGGCTCGGTGACGGCAGCACCCGCCTCTCCGCGCGGATCCCCGATGCCGCCGCGACGCGGCTCGCGACCTACCTCGAGTCGTTCGCCAACCCTCGTCGCATCGCTGTCGGCGGCGAGGACGCGGATCGACCATGCAGCGGCGACACGGCGGCGGCGCACGACCCCGTGGCCCGGCTGGCCTACCCACGCATGATGGGTGAGGCGTTCGTCGCGTTCCTCGAGACCGCTGACGCCAACCGCCTGCCGATCCACGGCGGCAACGCCACCACGGTGGTCGTCACCATCCCGCTCGATGCGCTCCAGTCCGAGCTGGCGAGCGCCGGTCTCCTCGGCGCCGGGTTGGTCCCCGGTGACGACCTCACCGGCGATCGGATCACCGCCGCCCAGGCCCGCAGGCTCGCGTGCACCGCGCAGATCATCCCCGCTGTCCTCGGCGGCCGCAGCGTGCCGCTCGACCTCGGCCGGGCGCGTCGGCTGTTCTCACCCGCCCAGCGCCTGGCGATGGGTGTGCGCGACACGACGTGTCGTGCGGAGGGTTGCGACGTCCCCGCCACCTGGTGCGAGGCCCACCACCTGCACCCGTGGGAGCACGGCGGGCGAACGGACCTCGACGATGGCGTACTGCTCTGCAGTCACCACCACCATCGAGTACACGATGCGGCCTACCGCACCGATCGCCTCACCAGTGGTGACATCCGCTTCCACCGACGCAGATAGGCGTTCTCGACCTAACGGACACGAGTCACGCGCCCAGCGCGTCGAGGCCGTAGTAGACGGCGAAGGCCGGCCAGACGATGCCCTCCAGGATGGCGAGGAGGTGCTGCCAGACGCCGTCCGCCTGCATCCAGAAGTAGACCCAGGCTCCGAAGATGCCGAGCCCGTAGATGGCGTTGCCCGCGTGGCCCGAGGCCGTGCTGGTGCGGTCGCTCACGGTGGTGCTCCCTTCGCCAATCACGCTAGGCCGGGGGAGACCGGCACGGGCAGGGTCCTTCGACCCGAACGGGTCACTAACCTGACGCCATGGCGTCGCCCGGCACGAAGCTGCGCGTCCCGCTGTCGCGCCGACAGCTCGTGGACCGCAGCCGCCTCACGGAGCGGCTGCCCACCGGGCGCGGCCAGATGCCGCGGCTGGTGCTGGTCGCCGCGCCGGCCGGGTCCGGGAAGACGACGCTGCTGACCCAGTGGCTGGCGGCCGGTGACGTCCGGACCGCGTGGCTGTCGCTCGACGCCGCGGATGCCGACCTGCGAAGACTCCTCACCCACCTCGTCGCGGCCGTCCGGGTGTGCGCGCCCGAGGTCGGCTCCGAGGCGGTGGCGCTGCTCGAGGGGGAGCGGACGGTGCGCGCGGAGGACGTGCTGGCCGGCCTGGTCGACGAGCTCGACTCGCTGCCGGGGCCGACGGTCATCGCGCTCGATGACTACCACGTCATCGACGGCACCGAGGTCCACGAGGCGGTCGCCTTCCTGCTCGACAACCTGCCACCGCAGGTCACGGTGGCGATGACCACTCGGTCCGACCCGCCACTGCCGCTGTCGCGGCTCCGGGCCCGCGGGGAGCTGCTCGAGGTCCGGGCCGACGACCTCCGGTTCACCACCTCGGAGGCGACGGCGTTCCTCAACGACGTCATGGGGCTGGGCCTGGAGGCGCGGCACGTCGTCGCCCTCGAGCAGCGGACCGAGGGCTGGGCCACGGGCCTGCAGCTCGCCGCGCTGTCCGCGGCCAGCACTGCCGACCGCGACGGGTTCGTCGAGGCGTTCGCCGGCAGCCACCGGTTCGTCCTCGACTACCTCGTCGACGAGGTGCTCGCCGGCCAGCCCGCAGACGTCCGGTCGTTCCTGCTCGACACCTCGATCCTCGACGACTTGTCCGGGCCGCTGTGCGACGCGGTCACCAGCCGGTCTGACGGCCAGCAGGTCCTGGAGGCGCTCGAGCGGGCGAACCTCTTCGTGGTCCCGCTCGACGACGAACGACAGTGGTGGCGCTACCACCACCTCTTCGCCGAGGCGCTTCGCGCGCGGCTCGCGGCCGACGGCGCCGACCGCGTCGGGCGCCTGCACCAGCGCGCCGCGGACTGGTACGCCGAGCACGACCGGCTGCCGTACGGCGTCCGGCACGCCCTCGCCGGCGGCGACGTCGACCAGGCCGCCGACCTGGTGGAGCTCGCCGTTCCCGGGATGCGCCAGCGACGCGAGGACCGGACGATGCGCGAGTGGCTGCGCGCACTGCCGGAGGACGTCGTACGACGTCGGCCGCTGCTGGCGATGCACCTCGCGTGGGCGCGGCTCTCCGAGGGCGACCTCGACGGGCTCGACCGGTGGCTCGACGCGGCCGAAGCGGCGCTCGGGTCGCAGCCGGCGCGCTCGCCGTCGACAGGTCCGACGGCTGCGAGGGAGGCCCGTGACCAGGACCTCGCGACCCTGCCGGCGATGGTCGAGGTCTACCGGGCCACCGTCGCCCAGGCCCGCGGTGACGTCGCCGGGACGACCGCCCACGCAAGCCGAGCCCTCGACCTCGTCGGGCCCGACGACCACTTCGTGCGCGGGGCGTCGTCGGGCTTCCTCGGGCTGGCCGCCTGGGCGGCCGGGGACCTGGCGGCGGCTGCCGCCACGTTCGGCGAGGCGGCGCGCCACATCCGGGCCGCGGGCAACGTCGCGGACGGGCTCGGGATGACAGTCGTGCTGGCCGAGATCGCCCGCGGGCGTGGCCGTCCGGACGAGGCGCGGCGCCTGGTCGAGGGCGCGCTCGTGACTGCGGAGTCGACCCCGGCGCCGCTGTCGACGACCGGTGACCTGCACGTGGCGCTCGCCGAGGTGCTCGTGGAGCAGGGCGTGCTCGCCGAGGCCGAGGCGCACCTGGACGCGGCTGCGGACCTGGGCGAGCGGGGGTCGCTGATCGAGAACCGGCACCGCGTCGACGTGGCGCGGGCTGCGCTGCTCCGGGCGCGCGGCGACCTCGACGGCGCGGTCGCGGCACTCGGCGAGGCGCAGGCGCTCTTCCTGCCGGGGTACTTCCCCGACGTACGTCCCATCCCGGCGCTGCGGGCGCGGATCCGCGTCGCCCAGGGCCGGCTCGACGACGCCCGCGCGTGGGCGACCGAGCAGAGCGTCGACCTCGGGGACGGGACCCACCTCAGCGAGGTCCACCGGCTCACGCTCGCCCGGCTGCTCGTGGCGGACGGCGACCGACTCGACGACGTCGTCGCCGCGACCGAGCGGATCGCGACGGAGGCCGGGGCAGCAGGCCGAGAAGGAAGTGTCGTCGACGCTCACGTCGTACGCGCCCTCGCCCACCACGCGAGGGGAGACCGGGACGCGGCGCTCACAGCGCTGCGGGAGGCGCTTGAGCTCGGAGTGCCCCATGGGTACCGCCGCCTCTACCTCGACGAAGGTGCTGCGATGGTCGAGCTGCTGCAGGCGCACGCGGGCGAGCTCGCGACGACGGTGCTGGCGGCGGCCGTGCCGGACGAGCCTGCGCCCCGCCCGGCTCAGACCGACGGGCTGAGCATGCGCGAGGTCGAGGTCCTGCGGCTGCTCGCAACCGAGCTGACCGGACCGGAGATCGCGCAGCGGCTCTACGTCTCCCTCAACACCCTGCGCACCCACACCCGCCACATCTTCGCCAAGCTCGACGTCAACACGCGGCGCGCCGCCGTACGACGTGCGACGGAGCGCGGGCTGCTCTGACGCGGATCACCACGTCGATCACATGACGATGCGATGTGGGGTCACCCCGTCGCTTCCTAACGTCCTGGACATCGCCGGACACTCCGCCCGGCACCTGTCCAGGAGCCCACCATGAACGTCACCAGCACCGGCCTCGCCAAGGCAGCCGGGGCCGCCGCCGCGGTCGCCGGCAGCATCTTCATCGCCGTCCAGGTCAACCACCCCTCCGAGGCGGCCTTCGACACCGAGACCACCGAGTGGGTCGTGCGCTGCTGCGCCAAGGCCGTGATGTGCGTCCTCGCGCTCGTGGGCATCGCCGGCATGTACCTGCGGCAGCACCGACAGGCGGGCCTGCTGGGACTGGTCGGCTACGTCCTGTTCACCATCGGCTACCTGACGCTCCTCAGCGTCGAGGTCGTCGCCGCCGCAGTCCTCCCGACCCTGCTCGACAGCAACCCGGGCTACGTCATGGACGTCGTCAACGCCGCCGCGGGTGGCACGCCGGTCGGTGACATCGGAGGCATGCAGGTCGTCCTCAACGTCGCCGGCGCCGGCTACCTTCTCGGCGGCCTGGTCTTCGGCATCGCCCTCCTCCGCGCCGGCGTCCTGCCCCGCTGGGCGGCGGCGCTGCTCGCCCTCAGCACGGTCGGCACCGCGGCGCTCGCCTTCCTGCCTCACGCCTTCAACCGCCCCTTCGCAATCCCTGAGGCCATCGCGCTGATCGGCCTGGGCGTCGCCCTCTGGCGCAACCCGAGCGACAGCGCCGGGTCCACCGCGACCCGGCCCGCCGCCGCGGTCGCCGAGCCCGCAGTCCGATGAGCCGCCGCACCGGCTGGGCGCTCCCGGTCGCCCTGCTCGCGCTCTGCTTCGTGCCCGTGATGTCGGGAAGCCTCCGGCTGGCGCAGCTGGCCGGAGGCCCGGAGATCATGCCGCCCGACGACCGCTGGGCCGGGTGGCCCGTGGCCCTGGTCGTGCACATCGTGGGATCGGCCGTCTTCGCCGTGATCGGCGCGTTCCAGCTCGTCCCCGGCGTCCGGCGCCGACACCCGCGCTGGCACCGACGGGCCGGCCGGGTCGTCGCCGTGGCCGGCCTGATGGTCGCCGGCTCGGCGCTGTGGCTCACGCTCTTCCACGACCCGCAGCCCGGCACCGGTCCGCTGCTCTACGTCCTGCGTCTCGTCGTCGCACCGGCGATGGTCGGCTGCCTCGTCGTGGGCGTGGCCGCCGCCCGCCGCCGCGACTTCGCGACCCACCGCGCCTGGATGATCCGGGCCTACGCGCTCGCCGTCGCCGCCGGGACCCAGGTCTTTACGCAGGGCTTCGGCGAGGCTCTCGTCGGGCACGGCGAGCTGCACGGCGACCTGCTCAAGGCGGCCGGCTGGGTGATCAACATGGCCGTCGCCGAGTGGGTGGTCCGGCGCCCCGTCCGGCGTCGTACGCACCGCCCGATGCCCGTCGAGGTCGGGTCGCGATGACCGGCCCGACGACGTACGAGATCCAGGTCGCGGGGCACCTCGACGACCACTGGTCCGACCGGTTCGGCGGCCTGGCGGTCACCCGCAACGCGGACGGCACCACCACCCTGGCCGGCGCGCTGGCCGACCAGTCCCAGCTGTACGGCGTGCTCTCGGGGCTGCGCGACATCGGCGCCGCGTTGCTCTCGGTCGAGGGCGACGGGCACCCCCACCGAGAAGGAGAAGTCCATGTCCGTGATGACTGAGGCGGTGCCCGCCGCCACCCAGCTGTCCCCGTTCCGTGTGCAGGTGATGCGCGGCGGCTACCTCGTGATCGGCGTCGGCCTCGTGCTGGTGAAGTGGCCGCTGGTGCCGGACGCACACACGATGCCGCTCTACGAAGGCGTCACGCTCTGCCTGCTCACCGCCCTGTCGCTCCTGGCGTTCGTCGGCGCTTGGCGCCCGGTCCCCCTGCTGCCGTTGCTGGTCTTCGAGGTGCTGTGGAAGGTGCTGTGGCTCTCGGTCGTCGCCCTGCCGCGGGCTCTCGCGGGGGAGCTGGACGGCGCGTTCGTCGACGTCGCCGTCAACTGCTCGCTCCTCGTCGTCATCGCGGCGGCGGTGCCGTGGCGTCACGCGTGGCGGAGGCTCTCCCGCAACTGACCGTTTGGCCCTTGCCGACCCCGGCACCCGGGCGCATCGTGGAGTTGAGCACGACGGAGGGAGAGCAGCGATGCACGCGCAGGTCGGTGACCGGCTGGTGACCGAGAGCAACAAGGTCGACTCACCCAGGCGTGAGGGCGACATCGTCGAGGTCCGTGGCGCGGACGGCGCACCGCCGTACGTCGTCAAGTGGGCCGACGGCCACGAAGGACTCGTCTACCCCGGGGACGACGCCCACGTGGTGCGGGCCGGGTTCTGACGAGCGGGAGCCGGATCAGTCCAGCGAGCTGAGGTCCGGGGGCACGTCGACGGCGAGCGTCCGCAGCACCTCGAGGGGTACGACGTCGAGCGCGCGCTCCGACGTGGCCGCGAGCACGACCGGCGCGGCCACCCCGGCGTCGTACGCCTGCAGCCAGCGCACGGCGACCACGCACCAGCGGTCGCCCGGGACGAGGCCGGGGAAGTGCCACTCCGGGCGAGGGGTGGCGAGGTCGTTGCCGACCGACGCCTGGTGGGCGAGGAACTCCTCGGTCATCACGGCGCAGATCGCGTGCAGGCCGACGTCCTGCGGGCCGACCGTGCACGTTCCGTCGCGGTGGAAGCCGGTCAGCGGGTCGGTGCCGCAAGGCTCGAGGTCGCCGCCGAGGACGTTGCGCTCCGTCATGGGTCGATCATCGCTGGTCTGGTTTCGTGACGGGACTTCGTCCCTCCTCAACCAGCGCACACGCCCTCCGTCCCTCCTCAACCAGCGGCTGAGGAGGGACGGAGACCGACGATCAGACGCCGACCAGCTCGCGCTCGGGCGCCGGCTCCTCCTCGACCTCGACGCGCACGGTGGGCAGCAGCCGGTCGAGCCAGCCGGGGAGCCACCAGTTCCAGTGCCCGAGCAGCGACATCGTGGCCGGGACGAGGACCATCCGGACGAGGGTGGCATCGAGGAGGATCGCGACGGCCATCCCGAGCCCGAGCTGCTTGACGACCACGTCGCCCTCGCTGGCGAAGCCGAGGAAGACGACCACCATGATCGCGGCGGCGGAGGTGATCACCCGGCCGGTGGACGAGAGGCCGCGGACCACGCTGCCGCGCGGGTCGCCGGTGCGCAGGTAGTCCTCCCGGACCCGGGACAGCAGGAACACCTCGTAGTCCATCGACAGGCCGAACAGGATCGCGAACTGCAGGATCGGCATCCAGCTCGACACGGGCATCGGCTGGTCGACGCCGATCAGCTCCGCGGCCCAGCCCCACTGGAAGACCGCGACCAGCACGCCGTAGGCGGCGCTGATGGAGAGCAGGTTCATCGCGGCGGCCTTGAGGGGCACGAGCAGCGACCGGAACATCAGCGCGAGCAGCAGCACGGAGACGCCCACGACGAAGGCGATCACCAGCCACAGCCGCTCCTGCAGCATGTCCGAGATGTCGGAGAAGTACGGCGTCCACCCGGTCACCTCGGCACTCGCCGGGAGCGAGGCACGCAGGTCCTCGATGAGGTCAGGGGTGCGCTCGTCGGTGGGACCGAAGGTGGGCTCGGCCGTGATGACCGCGAGCGCGCCGTCCGGCGTCGTGACGGTCGGCTCGACGCCGGCGATGCGGTCGTCCGCGCCCAGCGTGGCCACCACCTCGTCCGCGGCACCGGCAGCGGAGGTCGGCACCACGACGGTCAGCGGCCCGTTCGCGCCGGGGCCGAGCTCGGCGGCGACGATGTCGTACGCCTGGCGCGTGGTGTTGCCGGCGGGCTGGCTGCTCGCGTCGCCGGGCCAGGTGCGCAGGTCGAGCACGGGCGCGGCGAGCACCAGCAGGGCGCCGAGGCTGACCAGCGCCCAGGCGAGCGGCCGGCGGCCGACCCGCGCGGCCCAGCGGGCCGTGAGCGGCTCCCGGGTGCTCACCGGACGGTTGCGGCGTACGGCGCGGGGGAGCAGCTTTCGACCACCCAGCCGGCACAGCGCCGGCACCAGGGTGAGGGCGGCGGCCGCCACGAACACGACGGCGATCGCGGTGGCCAGGCCGAAGGAGTCGTACGACGACAGGCCGGCGAGGCGCAGGCCCATCAGCGAGACGAGCACGGTCACCGCGGCGAAGACGACCGACCGACCGGAGCTGGCGACCGCGCGGCCGGCGGCCTCGACGGCGTCGTGCCCGAGGCGGAGGTTCTCGACGTGCCGGGTCACCATCAGCAGGGCGTAGTCGATCCCCACGCCGAGCCCCACCATGGAGGCGACCATCGGCGCGGAGGTGCTCACCGACATGGTGGCGGCGAGCAGGGCGATGCCCGAGCTGCCGACCGCCAGGCCGGCGACCGCCGCGCCGATCGGGATCCCGGCCCCGACAGCGGAGCCGAGGGCGATGACGAGGATCAGCAGGGCGACGCCGACGCCGACGAGCTCGCCGGTGCCCCCGATGGCCTCACCGGCGGTGTCGGGCAGGTCGCCGCCGAGCTCCACCTGCAGGCCGGAGTCGATCGTCTCGGCGATCGCGCCCTCCAGGGGCTCGGTGTTGCCCATCAGGTCGGGGTGGGTGATGGGCTCGGCGTACTGCACGGTGAGGACCGCGGTGTCGCCGTCGTCGCTGAGCCGGGCCGGCCCGACGTCCGCGACGTGCTCGAGGCCGCGCAGGCGCTCGGTCAGCGCGCCGACCTCGGAACGGGGGAGCGCGTCGCCCTCGCGGTCGTGGACGACGACTCGGGCGCTGGCGAAGCCGCCCACCCCGTGCTCGCGCAGCAGGTCGATGCCCTGCTGGGCGCGGGCGCCGGGGACGTCCCAGTCGTCCTCCATCGGGGCGCCGAAGGACGACGCGAGTGCCGCGGCCGTGGCCACGAGCAGGATCCAGGCGCCGACCACCCGCCACGGATGGGCGGCGGACGAGCGGCCGAGACGGTAGAGGTACGACGACATGGTGATCTCCTGGGTGCGGGTCGGGCTGACCCGACGACCCTGCGGCCGCCACCTTCGGGCGTACTTGGACGGCGCTTGGGTGCTCGACCCAAGAGCGTTCCCAACCCCTCAGAAGCCGAGTCGCTCGCGGCGCTCGCCCAGCCAGTCGGCGTACGCCGTGAATCCCCACGCGTCGGACTGCTCCAGCGCACGTGCCGCCGCGTCGGCGGCCTCGTGCATGCGGCCCGTGGCCGCAAGGGCGAGCGCGAGGTAGCCGTCGACCGGGCCCATCACGGTCGAGATGCCGCTGATCGAGATCCGACCGTGGAGCGGCGCCAGGCGCGCGGCCATCCGCCCGGCCAGCGGTACGTCGCCTGCGACGGCGGCGGCCTCGGCGACGGAGCACCAGGTGCTCGTGCTGCTCCAGTTGTCCACCCGGTGCGTGACCGGGGTGACCAGCTGGGCGCGCAACCGGTCGGGCTCGCCGGCGCGGGCCATGGCGAGGAGCAGGACGTCGGCGGCCATGTCGTTGTCCGCGACCGCCATGGCGGCCGTGATCGGCTCGATGAGCTCACCGATGCCCTCGTCCCACAGGTGTGACATCAGGTGGATGCCCATCAGGTGCAGCGCCTCGTTGCCGGGGTTCAGTCGCGGCCGCAGCGCGTGGAGCTCGGCGGCGAGCCGGTCCACCTCGGCGCGGGTGCGCCGCAGCGAGGCGAGGCTGAGATCCACCCACCCCAGCGCCACCTGGGCGTAGGAGTTGCGACGGCGGGACGCGAGGCGGGCGGTCGCCGCCGCGGCGTCGACGTACGCCGCCTGCTCGCCCAGCTCGAGCAGGTTGCCGGTCAGCAGGACCGACGCGACGACCTCGGCATCCGGATCGGCGGCCTCCCTCGTCGCGTGGAGCGCATCTCGCGCCAGCTCGAGCCGGACCTCGGCGTGGGCCGGGGTCCAGATGGCCTTCCAGGCGGACTCCGCCGCCCAGGCCAGCAGCGCGGGATCGCCGATCCGGCGAGCCATGGCGACGCCCTCCTCGGTGAGCGCCCGCACCTCCGCCTCGGCCGAGGGGGCGTAGTAGAGCAGCACCGCGAGCGCGAGCATGACCCTGCAGCGCTCCGCCGAGTCACCGTGGGGCAGCTCGGCCATCGCCCAGCGCAGGTCCTCGATGGCGTCCTCCGGCACGTCGTTCCACTGCTGCGGCATCCAGACCGATCCGTCCGAGGTGGCCGCTGCTGCTGCCGCCAGCCTCGGCAGGTCGTCCTCGCGCCGCGCCAGCGCCATCGCCTCCTCAGCGCACGGCAGCACCTGGTCCCACTCCGCGTTGGGTCGGCAGTCGCGGGCCCGGGTCAGCAGCAGGTCGATCCGCTCGGCGGTCGTGCCGAGGGGGTCGCGCCGGTGCGCGTCGATCGCGGCGGCGACGAGCTGCTCGGCCTCGACCCACGCGAAGGTACGACGGGCCTGTGCCGCTGCGTCGGCCGCCGCCCGCCAGGCCCGACCGACGTGGGTGGGTCCGGCGGCGAGCCAGTGCCGCGCGAGCTCGGCGACGCGCTCGTCGCGGCCGACCAGCCCGCCGACCGCTGCGTCGTCGGCGAGGGTGTGCGCGACCTGGGCGTGCAGCCGCGCGAGCCGCGACGGGCTGGCGGTCGTGACGACGGCGTCGCGGGTGAGGGCGTGCGTGAAGGCCACCACCCCGGCCTCGGGGTCCTCGACCAGCCCCGCCTCGCGGGCCGGTGTCAGGACCTCATCGACGTCCTCCGCCGGCTCGCCCGCCACCGCCGCCAGCAGGTCCAGCGAGAACCGTCGGCCGAGGACTGCGGCGAGGAGGAGCAGCTGCCGGGTCCGCTCGGGCAGGTCCTGCAGGCGCCGCACGATGACGTCCCGGACGGTCGCGGGAAGCGTGGTGCTGTCGCGGGCGTCGAGCCGGGCGAGCTCGACCAGGAAGTACGGGTTGCCGCCCGACCGCCTGTGCCAGTCGTCCACCACCTCGGCGGGTACGTCGGTGCCGGCCACGGCGTCCACCAGGCTCCGGGCCTCCTCCGGCGTCAGGCCCGACAGGTCCAGCCGGGTGACGTGGTGACGGGCGAGCTCCTCGCCGACCTCGGCCAGGTCGCCGGTCGGCTCGGGCAGCCTGCGCCGCGTCACGACGACCGCCAGGTGTTGGCCGGGCGCGGCGCTCGTGACGAGGTGGCGCAGCACCTTGAGGCTGGCGGTGTCGGCCCAGTGCAGGTCGTCGAGCACCAGCAGGACCGGCCCGGACGACGACCGGGAGGTGACCTCGTGCGCCAGGGCCTCGCGGGCACGGAACGCCTCGCGCTCGGCGCTCTCGCCGGTGCCCGTCGGTGCGCCGGCCAGCAGCTCCGCGACGTGGCTGTCGAGGTCGCCTCCGGCGAGCTCGCGCAGGGCCTGGCTCCACGGCCACAGGCTGGGGGCGCCGTCGTCCTGCGAGCACCGGCCGGTCGCCACCCGGAAGCCGCGCTCGCGCGCCACGGCCATGACCCTGGACACCAGCCGTGACTTGCCGATGCCGGGCTCGCCGACGAGCAGGGCGGTCGCCGGGGTGCCCGCCTCGGCGCCGGCCAGCACGTCGAGCAGGGCGGCCTCCTCGGCCTCGCGGCCGACCGTCGGCCAGCCCGTCGTCGTACCGCTCCGAGATGCGGCCGCGGACGGGGCCGGGGAGTCGGCCGCAGGGGCGGACGCAGCGCCGTTCGAGCTCGCCCGCAGCCACTGGTGCAGGGCGGGGTCCTGGACGAGCACGGCCTGCTCGAGGTCGCGCAGCTCGCGCCCGGGGTCGAGGCCGAGCTCGTCGGCCAGGACGGACCGGATCTGGCGCAGCGCGGACAGGGCCTCGGCCTGCCGACCGGATCGGGTCAGGGCGAGCGCGTGCAGTGCCCAGAGTCGCTCGCGGAGCGGGTACCTCGCCGTCGCCTCCTCGGTGGCGGCGACCACCACCGCGTGGTCGCCGAGGGCGAGCAGGCCCAGGACGCGCGCCTCCTCGGCGTCGAGCCGGAGCTGGTCGAGCGACGTGCGCTCGAGCACGACCTCGGGCTCGTCGGGGAGGTCGGCGTACGCGTCACCGGTCCACAGGGCCAGCAGCTCCTCGAGCCGGTCCACGCCCTGCGAGACCTCGGCGCGGGTGGGCCAGTCGTCGCTCGGCCCGGTGGTGAGCTGGCCGGCGAGGGGTGCGAGGGTCCGGTGGAGGGTGCGGACCTCGTCGGCGAAGCGGTGAGCGTCGACGTGCTCGCGGCCGAGCGCCAGCCGGTAGCCGTGGTCGCTGGTCAGCAGGACCCGGGGCTTCTCCCGCGGGCCGAGGCCGGGCTCGAGGACGCGCCGTACGCCGGAGAGGTAGGAGTGGAGGGTGCCGTGCGCGCCGCGGGGCGCGTCCTCGCCCCAGACCAGCCGGACCAGGGCGTCGGGCGGGACGTCGCTGCCGAGCCGGAGGGCGAGCGCGGCCAGCACCGAGCGCGGCTTGCGGGCGCCGACGGCCACGGTGGCTGCCGGCTCGTCGGCGAGCGCCACCTGGCTCGTCCCGAGCACACGGACCCACACGCGCAGCAACGTAGCGGGAAAGCACCTCAAGTCGCCCTGGAGTGCGGCTCAAGAGTCGGGGGAGATCGTGCTCGCACCACCAGCCGAGGAGAACCCGATGAAGCACACCGACACCAGCCCGTCGTACCGCCCGCAGCTGACCCTGCCCGGTCAGGCACACACCGCCGAGGGCCCGCACGACCAGACGGGGATGTACGTGATGCACCACGCCCTGCGGCGCGACTTCGACAGGTTCGCCGCGGCCGTGGAGGCCACGCCGGTCGCGGAGCGGGAGGTGTGGGCCGCGCTGGAGCGGCGCTGGGTCGCGATGGCCGACGTGCTGCACCACCACCACTCAGCCGAGGACGACGAGCTGTGGCCGCTGCTGCAGCAGCACGCCGAGGCCGCTGGCAACGCGACCGACATCAAGGTGCTCGCCGACATGGAGGACGAGCATGCCTACATCGACCCCGCGCTCGCGAACGTGCGTGACGCCTTCTCCTCGATGAGCCAGCACCCGTGCGCCGACCACCGCAACGCACTCGAGATCCGGCTCGGTGCCGCCCACGAGCTGCTGCTGTCGCACCTCGCCCACGAGGAGCAGCACGCCCTGCCGATGCTGCAGCGCACCCTGAGCGAGGAGGAGAACGCGGCCTTCGAGAAGGCGGTCGAGAAGCGCTACCCGCTGCGCTCGGTCCCGTTCATCCTGCCGTGGGCCATGGACGGCGTGCCGGCCGACGCCCGCGAGCGCCTCCTCGAGTCCACCCCGCCCGGCTACGGGCTCGTCCTGCGGATCTTCCGACGCCGCTACGAGCGCGGCGAGCGGCTCGCCTTCCGGTACGCCTGACCCTCGCTCACGCGTCGTACGACGCCGGGTGGGGCACCGGCCAGCGGTGCAGGCCGGCCTGCTCAGCCGGCGGCCGAGCGCGCCGCCTTCTTCGCCGCGGCCTCGTCGCGCCGCTCGACGAACCGCGCCGCCTCACCGTCGAGCGCGGCGACGGCGGCAGCGAGCTCGTCGCGGGCGGCCTCGCCGTCCTCGTCCAGGCCGGTCAGCTCCCACACGCCCCACTGCCGCAACAGCGGCGTGACGATGTCGTCGTGGTGGATGCGGAGGTCGTAGATCCCGGCCTTGGCCATCTGCACCGCCTTGCGGGAGAAGCCCGGGATGACGCTGCCGGGCATCTCGAACCCGACGACCTCCTCGGTGATCGCGCGCATCGTCTGGCTGGGCGCGATCTCGAGGGCCGCGGTGACGAGGTTGCGGTAGAAGATCATGTGGAGGTTCTCGTCCTTGGCGACGCGGGCGAGCAGCTTGTCGGCGATCGGCTCCTCGGTGTACTTGCCGGTGTTGCGGTGCGAGACGCGGGTGGCGAGCTCCTGGAAGGAGACGTACGCGCAGACGTTGAGCAGCGACTTGTCCATCGCCTCGTAGCCCGTCTCCATCGTCTCCATCCGGGCGCGCTCGAGCTCGACGGGGTCGACGCCGCGCGTGACGAGGAGGTAGTCGCGGATGCAGAACGCGTGCCGGCCCTCCTCAGCCGTCCACCGGTTCACCCAGGTGCCCCACGCGCTGTCGCGGCCGAAGGCCCGGTCGATCTCGCGGTGGTAGCTCGGGAGGTTGTCCTCGGTGAGGAGGTTGACCTCGAGCGCGGTGCGCGCGATGGGGGACAGCTGTGACTGCGCCAGCTCCCACGGCTCGCCACCGAGGTCCGCGAAGTCCCGGCCCAGGCTCCACGGGACGTACTCGTGCGGCATCCACTCGTCGGCCATCGCGAGGTGCCGGTTGAGGTTCTCCTCGACCACCGGCTCGAGCTCGGTCAGCAGCTGGGTGCTCTCGAGTGCGGCCATGCCATCTCCTCGTCCGGCGGGCGCGAGGACGAGCCGCCTCGCCCTCCTTGCCTACACCCGCGGGCGGGCCGGTGGATAGGGCTCAGGAGGGCATTGCGACGCGACGACCACCGGCGCTAGCGTCTTACTCATGCAAGTAACCGAGCGCTCGGCCGCGGCGACCGCCCGGCGGGCCCAGATCGTCGAGGCGACGATTGCGGTGGTCGCGGAGGAGGGCTTCGCCCGGGCGTCGTTCGTGCGGATCGCCGAGCGGGCCGGCCTGTCGAGCACCCGGCTGATCAGCTACCACTTCGCGGGCAAGGCTGAGCTGGTCGCCGCCCTGGTCGAGCACGTCGTCGACGACATCGGCCGCCACGTGGGCGCACTGGTGATGGCGGCGGAGTCGCCGGGCGCACGCCTCGCGGCGTACATCGAGGGCGTGGTGGGGTACGCCGACTCGCACCGCGCCCCGATGGCCGCCCTGCTGCAGGTGGTGCTGTCCGGCGCCTGGGGTGACGGCCGACCGGCGCCGAGCGACGTCAGCCACCTCGAGCGGATCCTCGCCGACGGCCAGCACTCCGGGGTGATGCGCGACTTCGACACCCACGTCATGGCCAGCACGATCCAGCGGGCCGTGGAGGCCGTGCCCTTCCAGCTGCAGGCCGACCCCGGCCCGGACTGCACGGCGTACGCCGCCGAGCTGGTCGAGCTGTTCGACCGCGCGACGAGGGCCGACGCATGACGCTCGTGCGACCGGCCCTGGGCATCGTCGGGTCGACCGCGCTCTACTACCTGATGCGCCACCTCGGCGTCAGCGTCTACGCGGCGCTCGTCGTCGGCGCCGTGCTGTCGCTCGTGCCGGCGTGCGTGTCACTGGTCCGGGGCATCCGGCCAAGCGGTCTCGAGGCGTTCTTCACGGTCCTGCTCTTCGCGAGCTTCGCGATCTCCCTGCTGCCCGGCGACGAGCGGTTCCTGCTCGCCAAGGACGCCCTCGTCACCAGCGGTGTCGGCCTGTGGTTCGTCGCCAGCCTGTGGTGGGCCGACCGACCGCTGGCCTACCAGTTCGCCCGGCCGATGGTGGAGGGTCGGCTCGGCTGGCCCGGCGACTGGGAGGGGTTGTGGGAGCGCGAGTCGTGGTTCCGGCAGATGTGGCGCACGTCGAGCACCCTCTGGGCGATCGGCACGCTGCTCGACGCCGGCGGGCGGGTGGTGATGGCGTACACGCTCCCTCCCGACGTCGTGCCCGGGCTCAACGTCGGGATGTACGTCGCGACCGCCGTCGTGCTCAACGTCGTGACGACCGTGGTCTACGTGCGAGCGGGTGCCCTCGGGAGGCGGCGACGGATGCCCGTCGGCTGACGCGACCCTGCGCTCACGCGGCGCCCAGCACGCCCTCGACGAGGACCCGCAGGTGGTCGGCGGTCGCGTCGGGGCCGAGCCCCTGGTCGCGCCGCAGCGCCTTCCACGTGAGCACGTCGAGGGAGGTGGCGAGCAGGACGACCGTGCGCTCGCGCCGCTTGCCGCGCAGCCCCTTCAGCTGGGGGGCGAAGACGTGCTCGACCCACTCGCGGTGCGCGCGGCGGCCAGTGTCGAGGACCTGGTCCAGCTCGGGCATCCGGCCGGCGAGCGCGACGAGGCGGAACGTCGCGTCG
The DNA here is from genome assembly GCF_057656315.1 of Nocardioides sp. Soil_C_8. NCBI lineage: Bacteria > Bacillati > Actinomycetota > Actinomycetes > Propionibacteriales > Nocardioidaceae > Nocardioides > Nocardioides sp. Soil_C_8. Next base: position 688,997 of record NZ_JBDGKQ010000002.1, on the reverse strand, counting down.
CCAGAGGCCTCGTAGTCGGTGACGGCGGTCCCGACTATCGAGGCCACGTCGCCGGGCACCGCCTGCGAGCGGAGCTCGGCGAGCGCGGGGGCGAAGCGCTCGGACACCCCGGTCAGGTAGAGCCCGATCTTGCTGCCGAAGTGGTTGACCACCGTCTGCTGGGAGACACCGGCCGCGCGCGCCACGTCGGCGAGGGTCACCTCGTCGAACCAGGCAGGCGCGAAGAGCTCGACCGCGGCGTCGAGGATCGCCTCGCGGGTGCGCTGCATCGCCGCGGCCCGGCCGGTCATCTCGTAGCGGCGTGCCATGTCTGGACCACCCTTCAATTTGCGCTTGACACAAATCAATATAGCGGGACACTAATCAAAACGCCAGTTCCGTCCAGGAGTCCACCCATGACCCGCTTCCTCGCCTATGTCTCGCCCGCCGTCGGCCACACCCTGCCGCTGGTGCCGGGCCTGCTCGAGCTGCAGCGCCGCGGCCACGCCGTCGACGTCCGCACCCTGCCCTCGCTGGTGCCGGTCCTCCAGGTGGCGGGCCTCGATGCCTCGCCCGTCGCGCCCGAGGTGATCGCCGTGCCGATCACCGACTACCGGGCCGCCACCGACGCGGACCGCCTGCACGCCGGGCAGGTCGATCTCATCGGCCGCGGCCGCCACGACGGCCCCGACTTCCTGGCGGCAGTCGACTCGTTCGGCCCCGACGTCGTCCTCGTCGACGTGAACGCGTACGGCGCCCAGCTCCAGGCCGAGCGGCTCGACCTGCCGCGTGCGGTCCTCATGCCGACCGTGGTCCCGGTCCCCGGGAAGGGCGTGCCGGCCTACGGGCTCGGGATGAAGCCCGCCCGCGGGCCACTCGGAGCCGCGCGCGACCGGGTGATGTGGAAGGTGGTGGAGCGGATGTTCGGCAAGGCGATGCTGCCCGGTCTCAACCAGCTGCGCCGCGAGCTCGGTCTCCGCGAGCTGTCCACCCCGCTGGACAACTGGCGCCCGCCCAACACCATCCTGGCGCTCACCTCCGAGCCGCTGGAGTACGCCCGGCACGACCTGCCGGACAACATCCACCTCGTCGGGAGCCAGCCGTGGGAGCCGCCTGCCGAGCGGCCGGCGTACCTCGACGAGCCCGGCGACCCGTGGGTCCTCGTCACCTGCTCGACGGACTACCAGGGTGACGAGCAGCTGGCCCGGGTTGCCGCCGAGGCGCTGCGTGACGAGCCCGTCCGGGTCCTGGTCACGCTGGCCGACGCCTACGACCAGGCCGCCGTCACCACGTCGGGCAACGTGCGGGTCGAGCGCTTCGTGCCCCACGGCCACGTGCTCCCGCAGGCGGCGGCGGTCGTCTGCCACGGCGGCATGGGCATCGTCACCAAGGCGGCGTCCGCCGGGGTGCCGAGCGTCGTCGTCCCCTTCGGTCGCGACCAACCGGAGATTGCCCGGCGGGTGACCGAGGCGGGTGCCGGCGTCTCGCTGAAGGCGTCACGACTCACGCCCGAGCGCCTTCGGGGCGCGGTCCGGCAGGCGATGGACATGGCCGACCAGGCGCGCGGGGTGTCCCGCCGGCTGGACCCGTCCGGGGCGCCCGCCCGCTTCGCCGACGCTGCGCTGTCGCTCGTACGCCCCGCGGTCAGGGCCGCCGGCCAGGAGGGCGACGCAGCGGGTCGCTGACCACCACCGCGGACGCCCGTCGGAGACCCCACCTCCGGCGGGCGTCCGCACGCAGAATGTGATATCTATTTGCCATCACATTCTGGAGAGGGGTTGGGGCATGGACGGGGACCGGGCAGTGCAGCAGGGGGAGACCGGCGAGTCGGAGGGTGGCCCGCCGGCCGGACACCCGGTGGGGCACGAGGGCACGCGGGTGGACGTGACCGAGCGGGAGGCGTGGTCGGTCGACGGCTTCGCCGGGCTCGCGGTGTCGCTCGTGCTCCTGGGCCTGGGCGGCTGGATGACGGTCGCGGGCATCATCGACGCGGACGCCGGACGTGGCGGCATCGGGCTCATCGTCGGCGGCATGGCGATCGGTGTCCTCGGGCTCCTGCTCTCCGCCTCGTTGACGATCGTGGCGCCGGGGCAGACGCGGGTCGTCCAGTTCTTCGGCCGCTACGTCGGCACCGTGCGCAAGCAGGGGCTGCGGATGACCGTCCCGCTGACCACCCGGCGCAACGTCTCGGTCCGCGTGCACAACTTCGAGACCAACGAGCTCAAGGTCAACGACGCGGACGGCAACCCGGTCAACATCGCGGCCATCGTCGTGTGGCAGGTGGCCGACACGGCGCGGGCGACCTTCGCGGTGGAGGACTACGAGGACTTCGTGGCGGTGCAGGCCGAGTCGGCCCTGCGGCACGTGGCGATGAGCCACCCCTACGACAACGCCGCCACCGAGGTCACCCTGCGCGGCGACACCGAGGTCATCTCCGCGGAGCTCGCCGCGGAGGTCGCGGAGCGGATCGCCCTGGCCGGCCTGGAGGTCATCGAGGTGCGGATCTCGGCCCTCGCGTACGCCCCCGAGATCGCGCAGGCGATGCTGCAGCGGCAGCAGGCCTCGGCGGTCATCGCCGCGCGCGAGAAGATCGTCGACGGCGCGGTCGGCATGGTCGAGAGCGCGCTCGAGCAGCTGGAGCGCAAGGACATCGTCGAGCTCGACGCCGAGCGCAAGGCAGCCATGGTGTCCAACCTGCTCACGGTGCTCTGCTCCGAACGCGGCACGACGCCCGTCGTCAACACCGGATCCCTGTACACCTGATCGTGGGCGAGCAGGCGGGGGGGCCGGCCCCCAGGCGAGGCGCGGAGCGCAAGTCCGTGCTGCTGCGCCTCGACCCTGCTGTCCACTCCGCACTGCAGCGCTGGGCGGCCGACGACCTGCGGAGCGTCAACGCCCAGATCGAGCTGGTCCTGCGCGACGCGCTGCGGGCCGCCGGCCGGGCCCCGCGTGACGCAGGTCCGGTGCCGAGGCGGGGGCGTCCCCCGAAGGACAGGGAGGACTGACCCCGCCTCGGGGCTCAGGGCTGGAAGACCACCTTGACCATGCCGTCCTCCTTCTTCTGGAAGTGCGCGTAGGCGTCGGGGGCCTCCGTGAGGGGGAGGTGGTGGGTGGCGAAGGCGTCGACGCCGAAGGGGTCGTCCTCGACCAGCATGGCGAGCAGCTCGTCGGTCCAGCGGCGCACGTTGGCCTGGCCCATGCGGACCTGGACCTGCTTGTCGAAGAGCTGGAACATCGGCATCGGGTCGGCCGACCCGCCGTAGACCCCGGAGATCGAGATCGTGCCGCCGCGTCGTACGGCGTCGATGGCGGTGTGCAGCGCGGCGAGGCGGTCGAGGCCGGCCTTCTTCATCATCGGCTCCGCGACCGCGTCGGGCAGCAGGCCGACGGCCTTCTGCACGACCTGGGCGCCGCCGGAGCCGTGGGCCTCCATGCCGACCGCGTCGATGACGGCGTCGGGGCCGCGGCCGCCGGTGGCCTCCCGGATGATGTCGCCGACGTTGCCCACGTCGTTGGCGTCGTCGAAGTTCAGCGGCTCGGCGCCGAAGGCCTCGACCCGGGCGAGGCGCTCGGGCACGCGGTCGACGGAGAAGACCCGGTGGCCGGCGCGTACGCCCATGCGCGCCGCCATGTCACCGATCGGGCCGGCGCCGAGGACGAGCAGCGTGCCGCCGTCGGGCACGTCGGCGTACTGCAGCCCCTGCCACGCGGTCGGCAGGACGTCGGACAGGAAGAGGAAGCGGTCGTCGGCGTGCTCGTGGGGCACCTTGACCGGCAGGAAGTCGGCGAACGGGACACGGAGGTACTCCGCCTGGCCGCCGGGGACCTGGCCGTAGAGCTTGCTGTAGCCGAAGAAGCTCGCGCCGGTGCCGTGCTCGTGGTTCTGCGTGGTCTCGCACTGGCTGTAGAGGCCCTGTCCGCACATCCAGCACGAGCCGCAGCAGACGTTGAACGGGACGACGACGCGGTCGCCGACCTTCAGGTTGCTGACCCCGGACCCGACCTCCTCGACGATGCCCATCGGCTCGTGGCCGACGATGTCACCGGCCTCCATGAAGGGCGCGAGGGTCTCGTAGAGGTGCAGGTCGGAGCCGCACAGGCCGGTCGAGGTGATCTTGATGATCGCGTCCGTGGGCTCCTCGATGCGGGGGTCGGGGACCTCGGTGACCTGCATGTCGTGGACGCCCTGCCAGGTGACTGCCTTCATCGCGCTGAACCGCCTTCGGGTCGGGGGTGGTCGAAGGCGTTCCGTACCCGAGGGCGCGTGGTGCATGCAACGACGGGCGGGGTACGACGTCCCCGGGGCTCCCGAGCGCCCCGGTGCACCCGCAGGCACGTCTCAGCGCGACGCGAACCAGGGGCGGTGCAGGTCGTAGAACTGCGCGTCCGCCATGGCGTACTCGAGGTCGGACCGCATCTCGGCCGGCGGCTCCATCTGCTCACCCTGCCGGGCCGCGTCCTCGCTGGTGAAGGCCACGGTCTCGGTGAAGGTGCCGTCCGGCTCGATGGCGAGCGTGCCGCCGAGGATCTCGGGACGCATCTCGTGCAACGAGTCGGTGTCGGCGGTCATCATCGACCTGAGCCGGTCGACGTCGTCGACCTTGCCCCGGATGACCTGGACGAAGCCCGCGCTGTCGGACCCACCGTCCATCAGGAGGGTGACGTCGTCACAGTCGTGGAACTCGACGGGGCCGTCGAAGAGCTCCATCATGCGGGCGGCCCAGGCGTCCTGCTCGGGCCTGCCGGAGTTGGACATCGCGGCTTCCCGCGAATCGAATCGGACGACGCCCACGAACATGTCGTCGTCGGTGAACCCGTAGGTCCCTCCGAGCCAGCCCTGTGCTCCGGAGCTGAGCTCGTTGCGCCACATGTCCAGGTGCTCGTGGAGCTCCTGCTGGCGCGTGCACCTGCCTTGGATGATCTGGATGAACACGCTGCCCCTCCTCGGTGTGGTCACCCACCTCTCGGGATCGGGGGTGGGAGGGCAGTCCTCGAATCTACGCCGATGCGCGGGTCGGTCACAGGAACGGCGGATCGGTCTGGACCGCCCGTCCGGCGGAGGATCCGCACTGTCGGTGGTCGTCCCTAGGGTCGTCGTCGTGGGGGTCGCGGGGGCGATCCGGTGAGGGGTCGGAGATGGAGCTGGGGCATCGGTGGGACGACGCGGTCGAGACTGCGTGGCGGGCGTTCCGCCAGCGGCTGGGCGATCGCGTCGCGAGCCTGGGGGAGGACGACTCGGTCGTCGTCGAGGTCCCCCAGCAGCACGAGGCGGGGGCTGCGCCCTACTGCCAGGTGGCGGGTGGTGCCGGGGTGGTCCGTGTCGAGGCGGTGAGCAACGTCCACCTCGCGGCCGCGTGCGAGCTCGACGAGGAGCAGGAGCGTGCCCTCGAGCGCATCGGGTTCCACCGGCCCGAGGCCGAGGACTGGTCGGAGGGCGAGACCAACTTCTGGATCGACCTCGAGCAGCGTGAGGCGGACCGTGCCGCCGTGATGGTCGTCCGGGCGCTGCGCGAGGTGCACGGCGTGCTCCACCCGGTCTACCTCGACGCCGACGGGCTCGAGCCGGAGGGTGCCGTACGCCCTCTGCCGCCGGAGCCCGAGCGGGCCGTGCCCGACCCGGACGAGGTCGTCCGGCCCACGTCCGTCGACGAGGTGCGGGCAGTCGTCGACCTCGCGGTCGCCGGCACCTACGACGAGGCGCCCGCGTGGGACGACGACGGTGACCTCCCGCTCCCGACGAGGGACCGCCTCGTCTGGGTGTCGGTCAACAACAGCGCCCCGCGGGTGCTGCTGTCGTGCGTCCTGGTCGACGGCGTCGCCGACCGGCACGCCGCGCTCGTCGAGGTCGACCGGCTCAACCGCACCGAGCTCGGCCTGACGTTCTCGCTCGCCGAGCAGCGCATCAGCGTGACGCGCGAGCTGGGGCTCGAGGCGGCACTGCCGTCCGCGGTCCGGACCGAGATCCTCCGGTTGCTGTCGCAGGTCGACGGCTGGGCAGGTGACCTCGGCAAGCGCGTCCGCACTGCGCCCGAGCCCACGGGCGAGCGGCCCGGCGACCGGTTCGCGACGGCGTACGCCGTGATGGCCGAGCTCGAGCGCGACGACCGGGGCTCGGTGGGGCCGGCCGCGATGGTGCGGATCTACGCCAACGACACCGGCCTGCTGCTCAAGGCAATCCGGATCACCGAGAAGCGTCGCCGCGAGACCCGCACGCGGGTGCGCGAGGCGCGCGCTGCCGGACAGCGCAGCAAGGAGAAGGTGCTGCAGGCGCGGCACGACTACCTCCGCGACCTGGCGGCTCGCATGCGCGCCGGGCTGCGCCTGATGGTCGACGCCCCCGTCCGCAAGGTGCAGCTCGACCAGCTCGCGCTCTTCGACGAGGACGAGGCCGGGACCGGGAGGTGACGGCTCAGAGGTCGGTGTCGACGACGTAGGCGTCGTGGTCCGACAGCCGCTTGCCCTCGTGCACGGCCGCTGTCCGGCGACCGCTCGCCTTGGTGCCCTGCGGGACGGCGATGTGGTCGATGCAGAGCAGGCCCTCGATGGGATGGGCGAGCTCTGCGGTCGGGACCACGAGACCGAGCTCGTCGAGTGCACGGGTGATCTCGCGGCGACCGCCCTGCGAGCCGGCGTACTCACGACCCTGCATGGCGTGGTTCCAGTCGCCTCCCCACACGAGCGAGCCGGCGGCGTGGAGGCGGAGCAGGAGGTCGTCGACAACGTGCTTCGTCTTGACGGCGTGACGGTCGCCGACCCACGGGTGGCGCGACCCGCACGACTTCCAGGGCAGCACCGAGCTGACGTACGTGGTCGCGCCGACCTGTGCCGCAGCGCTCGCGGGGTGTGGGTCCGGGCTCGATGTCATCGGCTGGCGGCTCGCGACCGCGGCCCACCGGCGGCGGCGAGCCATCGTGGCCCGCGACGTGCTGATCGCGTAGCCGGGCAGGCACGTCCGCTCGTTGACCTCGGTCAGCAGCCAGACGTCGCAGTCGGCGTCGAGGAGGAGCCTCCGGTGCTCGTCCGACCAGCGTCCGGCGAGGTTCCACGTCCCGATGCGCACGCCCGCATCCTGTCGGAAGGACCTCATTCCGCGCGCACAGGTCCGGACGTCGGTCACAGGTAGCGCGGGACTGCTGCGCGGTAGTCGTCGGCGGGAGAAGGCGTGCACCCCGGAACGGTCACGGCGCGCCCACCGGCACGGCCGCTTCCCGGTGCGCCTGACGACTCCGGAGGTACCAGAACAGCATCAGGGCAGAGCTGCCCACGTAGAAGGTGTGCAGGACCCAGATCGGACCCGGCGGCAGGTTGAAGACGTACACGGAGTGGATAGCGTTGCCGACGTTGGCCAGGGCGATGTTGCCGAAGCTGTAGGACGACAGCTCGCGCGTCCGGAGCGCCTTGCGGAGCATCGGCAGGACGCTGCCGGCAAAGACGATCGTGGAGACCGTCCCGGCGATCATCGGCAGTGTCGTGTCCATGTCGCGACGCTAGGCCCGCCACCCTCCGCGACGCATCGGCCGAAACGTGCATCCTGCCGCGGGGGCCGGGTGCGAAGGACGACCCATCCTCGTCACGTCTTCTTCACACCAGTCCGCGCTCGAAGGCGTACGCCGCCGCAGCCGTGCGCGAGCCGACGTCGAGCTTGGCGAAGATGTTGGAGAGGTGGCGGGCGACCGTCTTCTCGCTCAGCACCAGCTCGGCCGCGATCTGCGGGTTGCTGCGACCCGACGCGACGAGGCGGAGCACCTCGACCTCGCGGGCGGTCAGGCCCCCGGGGAGGGTTGCGGGGGCCAGGAGCGAGGAGGCGAGGTCGGCCATCGGCGCAGCCCCGACCTGCCGGAAGACGGTGCGCGCGGCGGTGAGCTCGTGCTCGGCGGACGGGTCGGCGAGGGCCAGCAGGCAGCGACCGACGGAGAGGCGCGCGACGGCGGCGTCGTACGTCGCTGCGGACCTGGTCCACAGCTGGTGGGCCTTGCGGAAGTAGGGCAGCGCGCCCGCGGCGTCCCCGGCGGCGAGCTCGACTGCACCGAGTGCCTGGGCGGCCGAGGCGACGAGCGCCGTGGCGCCCGACGAGTCCGCCAGCGAGGACAGCTCCTCCGCGAGCACCCGCGCCGGCTCGACCTGTCCGCACGCCAGCAGCACCTCGATCGCTGCCGGCAGCAGCCGGCACCGCTGCACCGGACCGGCCGGGGCGGCCAGCAGACGGTCGACCGCGGCACGCGCCGCTTCGTTGCGGCCGCTCGCCGACCACAGCAGCGCGAGCCCCGGTTGCGGGTCGACACCGAGGTCGGCGGCGCGCTGGTAGGCCTCGTCCGCCCCCGACAGGTCCCCTCGCAGGCGGAGCACGTCGCCCGTCTCGATGGCGGTCAGGCCGATGGCGTCGTGGGTGCCGAGCTGCGCGTAGCGCTCGGCGGCGCGGGCGTACTCGCGCAGGGCGTCGTCCCAGGTGCCGTGCAGCCTCAGGAGCTGGCCGCGGTGCACGGCACACTGGCCGGTGAAGGCGAGCAGCCCGGGCTGGGCGTCGCACCAGCGCTCGAGAGCTGTCGTCCACTCGGCCACCCGGGCGAAGTCGCTGATCTCCTGGGCGCCCTCGATCGCGGTGCAGTAGACGTTGCCGGCCGTGAACGGCGTGGCCTCCCCGGCGATCACGCGCACCATCGCCTCGTCGAGGTGCGCGAGACCCTCGGCGAACCGTCCGGAGTAGAGGGCGACGCGGCCCTGTGCGCAGGTGCTCGTGGCGATCAGGTCGCTGTCGTGGAAGCGGCGACCGGCGGCGTTGGCCTCGTCGGCACAGGTCTGTGCGGCCGCGAAGTCGCCCTCGCCGATCGCACGGAACATCAGCAGGAACGCGACCCAGCCGCGCTCGGCGCAGTCCTCGCCGATCTCCTCGACCAGGTCGGCCGCCCGGGCCGTCCAGCCGGCCGCGAGGGCCGGCTCGCCGTGGCTCGACGCGCTCATCGCGAGGCGGAAGGCGCACCGCACCGCCTGGCACGGGTCGCCGTCTTCCTGGTTGCGGCGGAACGCGCGCTGGAGCGCGCGGACCAGGTCGTCGTGGTGGCCGAGGAGTCCGGCGGCCGTGCCGAACCGGTCGAGCTCGTCGGCGTCGAGGCCGTCGAGCCCCTCGCGGGACCACGCGTCGTACGCGGCCTGCCAGTCACCGCGCGCGAAGTGGTCAGAGGCCTGACTCACGGTCCGAGGGTACGTCCGCTCAGGCCGCCGCGGGCAGGCTCGTCATGGGCTTCCCCAGCCTGCGGGAGCGGACCGTGACCCGGTCGGCGACGTACGCCGCGTCGCGACCGACACCGGGCAGGACCATCGAGCTGAACGCGTACTGGAAGCACAGGCCGCAGAAGAACAGTCCCGGCTCGTCGGCGACGACGCCGCGCATCTCCTTCGGCCAGCCGTCCGCTCCCAGGACGGGCAGGTGGATCCAGTCGAAGGTCTGCCGGAAGCCGGTGGCCCACACGACGGTCGAGACGTCGCGCGGCGTCCCGTCGACCACCGGGCGTCCGTCGCGGACCTCCTCGACCCGGCTGGTGACGCGCTCGACCCCGCGCTCGATCAGGTCGCGCCGCTTCACGCGCAGCATGGGCCCGCCGTGGTTGCGCAGCTCGCCGACCAGCTTGCGTCCCATCGGGGTGCGGCGGGTCAGCACGTGCCGCCAGGCGAAGAGCATGACCGGGAAGACGACGCGGAACGCGGGCGACCCGAGCCGCGGCGGGATCTCGCCGCAGTCGCGACCGGCGAGGATCGTCGGGTGCGTCTGGGCGAGCTCGTAGGCGATGTCGGTGCCGGAGTGGCTCGCCCCGACGACCAGCACGGGGCCGTCGTTGACCTGGCCGGGGCGGCGGTACTCGCTGGAGTGCAGCTGCAGGATCGCCGGGTCGAGCTCCGCCGCGAGGTCGGGGACCGCGCCGGTGCGGCCGAACGTCCCGGTGCACACGACGACGCTGCGGCAGGTCCACCGACCGCGGTCGGTGGAGACGACGTAGCCGTCGCCGTCGGCGTCGAGTGCCCGCACCCGCGTGCCGAGGCGCACCGGCAGGTCGAAGGTGCGGGCGTAGGTCTCGAGGTAGTCCCCCACCGCGTCCTTGCCCGGGAAGGTCCAGCGCGGAGCGGGGAACGGCAGGCCCGGGAGGCCGTCGACGTGCGACGGCGAGTAGAGCCTCAGGCTGTCCCACTGGCGGCGCCAGTTGTCGCCGATGCGGCCCGCGGCATCGAGGATGACGAAGGGGATGCCGCGGCGCTGCAGGTGGTAGCCGGTCGCGAGGCCGGCCTGGCCCGCGCCGATGACCACGGTGTCGATGTCGGTAGTGGTGTCTGTGATGGTGTCGTCGGTGTCCATGCCGCGACGCTATTTCGCCGACGTCCCGGCGCGCGTCGGGCGCGATGCCCATCTCGGACAGCCGCAGATGGGTGGATCCACCCATCGGGCTGTCAGAGGGCGTCGAGGGTGACGACCAGGTCAGCCGCCTCGCGCGTCGCCCGCACGAGCTGCGCGTTGGGCTCGTCGACCAGGTCCACCCAGGCGCGCGCTGCGTCGGCGGGCTTGCCGAACTGCTCGTGCCGGCGGACCAGCCGCTCACGGCGTACGTCGTCGTCGACCTCGACGAACCACACGTCAGCGAGCAGGGGGCGTACGCGCTCCCAGCCGCCGGACGGCAGCAGGAGGTAGTTGCCCTCGGTGACCACGAGCCGAGCGGTCGGAGGAATGGCGACGGCCGCGGCGATCGGCTGCTCGAGCTCGCGCTCGAAGCCGGGCGCGAACAGCGTGCGGTCGGGCTCGTCGTGAAGGCGCCGCAGCGTCGCGACGAACCCGTCGACGTCGAAGGTGTCCGGTGCGCCCTTGCGGTCGCGCCTTCCGAGGCGGTCGAGCTGGACGTCGGCGAGGTGGAAACCGTCCATCGGCAGGTGGGCGACGTCGGGGCCGAGCGACTCGAGCAGGGCAGCGGTCAGCGTCGACTTGCCGGCCCCGGGTGGTCCGGTGACACCGAGCACCGCTCGACCCTCGGGCGGGACGAGCGCCCGCGCGCGGGCGACGAGCGAGGTCAGCACCTACCGCGTCCCGTAGGTCCGGCTCACGACCTCGTCGAAGACCCGGTCCGGCAGCAGGTCGCGCGACGTGGTGATCACCCGTGCGCCGCGACCGACCGGGTAGCGCGCGGCGGGACGCTTCGCCAGCGCGGCCTTCACGATCTTGTCCGCCACCTCGTCGGGGGTCGAGGCGCGCTCCGGCTCGTCGAAGCGCTCCATGACGCCGTGCGCGTGGCGGGCGTACGACGAGTAGGGGCCGTCGCCGGACCGCTCGAGCAGCGAGTCCCGGGCGATCTCGTTCCACTCCGTGCGGATCGGACCGGGCTCGATGAGGACCACCTGCACGCCGAAGGGGCGCAGCTCCATCCGGAGGCTGTCGCTGAAGCCCTCCACCGCGAACTTCGTGGCGTGGTACCAGGCGCCGAACGGCTCGTAGAACTTCCCGCCGATCGAGGAGATGTTGATGATCCGCCCGGACCGCTGGGCGCGCATGTGCGGTGTGACGAGCTGGACGAGGCGGGCCAGGCCGAAGACGTTCACCTCGAACTGCCGGCGCGCCTCGTCGATCGGGACGTCCTCGACGGCGCCGTACGAGCCGTAGCCGGCGTTGTTGACGAGGACGTCGATCCGCCCCTGCTCGTCGACGATCCGGTCGATGCCGGCGACCATCGAGGCGTCGTCGGTGACGTCCATGGCGAAGGTGTGCACGCCGAGGTCGGACAGTGAGGCCATCCGGTCGACGCGGCGGGCGACGGCGTACACGACGAAGCCCTTGGCGAGCAGGGCGCGGGCGGTGCTCTCGCCGATGCCGGACGAGCCACCGGTGACCAGCGCGACGGGGGAGGTCATGTGACGAGCGTACGGTCGGCACATGCCCGACCTCGAGGAGACGTTGCGACCGTTCGTGGACTCCGGCGACATCCCGGGCCTCGTCGCCCTCGTGGCGCGGGGGGAGCGCGCCGACGTCGTCGTCCTCGGCACCCAGGGCTCGAGCGGCACGCCGATGGCGCGTGACTCGCTGTTCCGCGGGGCGTCGATCACCAAGCCGGTGATGGCTGCGTTGACGATGACGCTGGTCGAGGACGGCCGCATCGACCTCGACGCCCCGGTCGCCGACCTGCTCCCCGAGCTCGCGGAGCCGCGGGTGCTGCGCACGCTCGAGAGCCCGATCGACGACACGGTCGCGTGCGAGCGCCCGATCACCGCACGGCACCTGCTCACCGGGACGGCTGGCCACGGCTTCAGCACGTGGGAGTCGGCGGTGACGCCGCTGCTCATGGAACGGCTGCACCAGGCCGCGGACGACGTCCACGAGGTGCCGGAGCCCGACGAGTGGATGCGCCGCCTCGCGACGATCCCGCTGATGCACCAGCCCGGCGACGGCTGGACCTACAACGCGTCCTTCGACGTGCTCGGCGTCCTCGTGGCGCGTGCGGCCGGACAGGACCTCGCCGACGTGATGGCCGAGCGGCTGCTCGAGCCGCTCGGCATGGTGGACACCGGCTTCCACGTGCCCGCAGACAAGGTCGACCGGTTCACAACGATGTACGGCGCCGACGACGGCGCGCTGGTCGTGCGCGACGAGCCCGACGGGTTCTTCACCCGCCCGCCGACCTTCCCCTCCGGGTCGGGCGGGCTCGTCACCACCGCGGACGACTGGCTCGCCTTCGGCCGGATGCTGGTCGCCGGAGGAGAAGGCCCGCGCGGCGGCGTCCTCTCCGCGGGCTCGGTGCGGCTGATGACGACCGACCACACCACCGCGCGGCACCGCGAGATGGGCGGCTTCTTCCTGGACGGGCAGGGGTGGGGCTTCGGCGGTGGCGTCGACACCGAGCCGATCGACCCGTGGAACGTGGTCGGCCGCTACGGCTGGGTCGGCGGCACCGGCACGTCGGCGTACGTCCATCCCGACGGCACCGTCGCCGTCCTCCTGACGCAGGTGGTGCTCGGCTCGCCCGGCGTCGAGGAGCTGCTCGAGGCGTTCTGGACGGTGACGGCCGGCTGAGCACACCCCGTTGGACGGTTGTCCCGCCACGGCGCCTCACTACGGTGGGTCGCATGACTGACGAGGTGAAGCAGGCAGCGATCGAGGCCGCGCAGCGAGTGGTCGACGAGGTCTCCTCCTGGCAGTACAGCGCGGAGGACAGCACCATCGCCGAGCAGCTCGACCAGGGGCTGGCCAAGGCGAAGGTGTCGGTGAGCGACGACGAACGCACGCGCATCCTCGCGGAGATCGACGGCATGAAGGACGAGAAGTCGTCTGCTCCGCAGGTCAGGTCCGCGGCGCCGGTGGAGTGACGTCATGGACGTACGCGGACTGCTGACCGAGGGCTTCGGCCGGATCACCGAGCTGTACGCCGGCATCGCCGAGGGTCTCGACGACGAGACGCTCCACCACCGTCCGGGCGGCACCGGCAACCCGGTCGGGTGGCTGCTGTGGCACCTGGCGCGGGTGCAGGACGACCACGTCGCCGACCTCGCCGGCGAGACGCAGGTCTGGGAGCGGTTCCAGGACCGCTTCCGCCTGCCCAACGGCACCGACGACATCGGCTTCGGCCACACGAGCGAGCAGGTCGACGCGCTGCGGATCGAGGACCCGGCGCTGCTCGTCGAGTACCACCACGACATCACGCTCGCAACCGCGCGCTACCTGCAGACCGTCGACGAGGCGGAGCTCGAGCGCGAGGTCGACCAGCGGTGGGACCCGCCGGTCACCGCGGGGCAGCGGCTGATCAGCATCCAGGGTGACTGCCTGCAGCATCTGGGGCAGGCTGCCTACGTGAAGGGACTTCTCGGGTCACGCACGTCCTGACGGGGGCGGTGTCGAGGCCATCCCTAACCCGACTAACCTAGTCGAGTTAGTTGTCAAGGCCGAAAGGAATCACCATGCCCTCCTCCCACCGCCCGTTCAGCATCGACCGCCGAGGCTTCATGGGACTGGTGGGGGCCGCGGGCATCGCGTACGCCGCCAGCTCCTGCGCCGGTCCGGGCTCGACCTCCAGCGGCGGCGGGGCCGCGCCGACGGGCGGGTCCGCGACCGACACGATCTCCTTCGCGCACTGGCGCGCCGAGGACCAGCAGGTCTTCGACAAGATCATCGCGGGCTTCGTCGAGGCCAACGGCGACGCCGGGGTGAAGCAGGACATCTCGCCGTCGCAGGACTACCAGTCCAGCGCGATCCAGCGGCTGCGCGGCGGCGAGGTCGGTGACGCGTTCACCGCGTTCCGGGGTGCGCAGTTCGAGGACATGGTCTCCGCCGGCCTCTTCGCCGAGCTCACCGACCAGGACTTCGTCTCCGCCTACAGCGACCGCTTCACCCCGGTCGGGCAGAAGGACGACGTCCAGCACGGCCTGCCCTACCAGGTCGTCTTCCTCCAGCCGATCTACAACGTCGACCTCTTCGAGGAGGCCGGCGTCTCCGAGCTCCCGCAGGACTGGGACGGGTTCCTCGCGCTGTGCGAGCAGCTCAGGTCGGCCGGCGTCACCCCGATCGCGTGGCCCGGTGGCGACGCCGGCAACGCCGCGCAGCTGTTCAACTCGATGACGATGAACAACGCCCCCTCCGACGACTTCGGCACGAAGATCGAGGCCGGCGAGTACAAGTGCACCGACGACTGGTTCCTCAAGACGCTGGGCCAGTACGCCGAGCTGGCGCCGTACATGCAGAAGAACGCCTCCGGCAGCGCCCCCGAGCCGCTGCAGCAGCTCTTCACCGAGCAGAAGGCCGGCATGCTCGCGACCGGCAGCTACCACATCGCGGCCACCCGCGCCCTGGGTGCGGAGTTCGCGATGGACATCCTCGCGCCGATCACCACGACCGCCGAGGAGGCGCGCTTCGAGGGCGTGCACAACGCGACGTTCATCCTCGGCGTCAACAGCAGCTCCGAGAAGCAGGAGACAGCCGTCGCCTGGCTGGAGCACCTGTCCGACCCCGAGGTCGCGGGGGAGTACGCCAACGGCACCGCGCAGCACGTGACGGTCGACGGCGTGGAGTACACGAACGAGGACCTCAAGCGCATCGAGCCGTGGCTGTCGAGGAACACCGCCCTGGCTCCCCGCTACCAGTTCCTCGACCTCGACGTGGAGGCTGCCGTCGAGGCCGCGTGCGTGGCGGTCGTCGGCGGCCAGTCCCCTGAGCGGGCAGCCGAGGAGGCCCAGAAGATCGTCGACGAGCAGATCGGATGAAGAAGCTGACCGGGCCGGGACGCCCCCACCCGGCCCTCTACCTCTTCCCCCTCCCCGCGGTCGTCCTCTACGTCGTCTTCTTCGTCATCCCGACGGTGCAGGCGGTGCAGTACGCCACGACCGACTGGGACGGCTTCAGCCCCGACTACGAGAGCGTCGGCGCCGACAACCTCGTCAAGCTCGCCACCGGCGGCGACTCGCTGTTCACCAACGCCCTGACCAACAACCTCAAGTTCCTGCTCGTCGTCGTGGTGCTGCAGACCCTGCTCTCACTGGGCCTGGCGCTGATGCTGCTGCGCAACACGAAGGTGTCGGTCTTCGTGCGCTCGGTCTACTTCCTACCCGCGATCCTGTCGTCGGTGTCGGTGGCCTTCATCTGGCGCTTCGTCTACGACCCCAACGTCGGGCCGATCAACCAGGCGCTCGGTGCGGTCGGGCTCGAGTCCCTGCAGTCGGGCTTCCTCGGCGACCCGGACCAGGCGATCTACTGGGTCGCGATGACCCAGGTGTGGGCGCACGCCGGGCAGCTGATGGTCATCTTCATCGCCGGCCTCCAGCAGATCCCCGAGGACCTCTACGAGGCCGCGCGGCTCGACGGCGCCGGGCGTTGGCAGCAGTTCCGCCACGTCACGTGGCCGCTGGTCGCGCCGACGACGGCGATCGTCGTCGCCTACACGACGATCCAGTCGTTCAAGGCCTTCGACCTGATCCTCGGCCTGGGCGGCAACCCACCGCGCCGCTCGCTCGACATCCTGTCCACCCGCATCTACACGACGTTCACCAACTCCGAGTTCGGCTACGCCGCAGCCGAGTCGCTGCTCTTCATGGCGATCATCCTCGCCGTGACGGTCCTGCAGCGGCGGGCGCTCGCGCTGACCCAGAAGGGAACGTGACGACGCGATGACCGCCACCGTCAGCCGCCGGGTGCTCCTCACCGGCTACACGCTGCTGATCCTGATGCCGCTGTCGCTCGTGCTGACCGGGAGCTTCAAGAGCACGCCCGAGCTGTTCGCCTCGCCCTTCGGCCTGCCCGACTCCCTCGGCCTCGACAACTACCGCACCGTGCTGGGCGAGCAGGCGATGTCGACGGCCCTGCGCAACAGCGCGCTCGTCACGGCCGGCGGGGTGACCCTCACGCTGGTGCTGGCCATCCTGGCGGCGTACGGCGTCGCGCGGATCCCGGGGTGGCGGGGCTGGGTGATCCACGGCTTCCTCGTGCTCGGGATGGCCGTGCCGGCGCAGGCCAACATGATCCCGCAGTACGTCCTCTTCGACCAGCTCGGCCTGCTCAACAGCCTGGTCGGCCTGGTGCTCATCGAGACGGTGGTGTCCCTGCCCGTCGCGGTCTTCATCCTCGCCGGGTTCATGCGCACGCTGCCGCCCGAGCTCTACGAGGCCTCCGCCCTCGACGGCGCCGGCCCGTGGCGCACGCTGCAGTCGGTCGTGCTGCCGCTGTCGCTGCCGTCGATCGCGGCCACCGCGATCTTCCTCGTGGTGATCCAGTGGAACGACCTGCTCTACCCGCTGCTGTTCATCCAGACGCCGGAGAAGCGGACGCTGCCGCTCGCGCTGCTCGACTTCCAGGGCGAGTTCCTCACCAACTACCCGCTTCTCTTCACCGGTGTCATCGTGGCGTCGACGCCGCTGGTGATCGCGTACGTCTTCCTGCAGCGCTACTTCGTGGCCGGGCTGACCGCGGGCTCGGTGCGGGGCTGACGTCCCTCACGCCGTGCTGCACGGTCAGCCGCGGTCCTGCGCCAGCCGGTGGACCGCGTCAGCCACCCGCGTCCCGAACATGACCGGGTCGTTGTGGTCCGCACCCTCGAGCACCACCCGCTCGGCGAGCACGGGCACCCGGTCGGCGACCCGGGCGCTCAGCCCGGTCGGTACGACGCTGTCGCGGTCGCCGTAGATCACGGTGACCGGCACCGTGCTCGCCGCGAGCGGCTCCAGGACGGGGAACCGGTCGCGGAGCAGGGTGCGCACCGGCAGCCACGGGTAGTGGTGGCGCCCGACGTCGGCCAGGTCGGTGAACGGCGACCGCAGCGCGATGGCGGCCGGCTCGTGGCGCTGCTGGAGGCCCGCCACGACACCCGAGCCGAGGGACTCCCCGAAGAAGATCGTCCGGTCCGGCGGGTACCCGAGGTCGTCGAGGGCCTGCACGGCGGCGTCCGCGTCAGCGGCCAGACCGTCCTCGCTCGGACTGCCGGGGTTGCCGCCGTAGCCGCGGTAGTCCACGAGCAGCACCGCGAGCCCGCGCTCGCCGAGCAGCCCGGCGAGCCCCGCCCGCCCGGCGCGGTTGCCGCCGTTGCCGTGGGCGAGCAGGACGGCCATCCCGGTGTCGCGGGCCTCGGTGGGCGGCAGGAACCAGGCACCGAGCTCGAGCCCGTCGGACGTCGTCAGGATGACGTCGCGGGCGCCCGGCAGGACCGTGCCTGCGGGCGGTACGTCGCCGGCGTCCGGGAAGTAGATGTGCTGCCGCTGGAGGCTCCAGGTCAGGGCCAGCAGCGCGCTCGCCACTGCGACGACAGCGACCACCGCTCCCACGACGAACCTCCCGCGCCGAGACCGGACCATCGCTCCATGCTGGCACGCGTGCCTAGGCTGGCCGGATGACGACGCGGTGGCTCTTCGGCGACCAGCTCGGCCCGCACTTCGTCGACGACCACCGGGGCCCCTTGCTGATGGTCGAGTCGACCGGCGTCTTCCGGCGCCGGCGGTTCCACAGGGCCAAGGCGCACCTCGTGCTCAGCGCGATGCGGCACCGTGCCGCCGAGCTGGGCGACCGGCTGACCTACGTGAAGGCGGAGACGTACGCCGAGGTGGTGCGACCGCTCGCGGCTGACGGGGACGTCGAGGTCGTGCACCCGACGTCGTACGCCGCGCTGGGGCTGGTCGAGCGGCTCGGCTGCACCGTCCTGCCACCTCGCGGCTTCGCCACCGCCCGTGAGGACTTCGAGCGCTGGGCCGAGGGCCGCCGGGGCAAGCGGCTGCTGATGGAGGACTTCTACCGGCGGGCGCGACAGGCGCACGGCGTGCTCGTCGACGGAGGTGAGCCGGCGGGCGGCCAGTGGAACTTCGACCACGACAACCGCCAGCCTCCGCCGAAGGACGCCGACACGCTCGGGGTCACCGAGCCGTGGTGGCCCGACGAGGACGACATCGACGCACAGGTGCGCGAGGACCTCGACAGGTGGGAGCGCGACGGCGAGGTGTCGTTCATCGGGCGTGACGGGCCACGGATCTTCCCCGCGACGCGACGCCAGGCGCTGAGGGCGCTCGACCACTTCGTCGAGCACCGGCTGCCCGAGTTCGGGGCGCACGAGGACGCGATCCTCGAGGGCGACCCGTGGATGGCGCACAGCCTGGTCAGCGCGCCGATGAACCTCGGCCTGCTCGATCCCCTCGAGGTCGTCGAGCGTGCGGAGGAGGCGTACCGCGCGGGTGCGGCACCGATCGAGAGCGTCGAGGGGTTCGTCCGGCAGGTCATCGGGTGGCGCGACTACGTCTGGCACGTCTACTGGCACATGGGCGACGGCTACCGACGGTCCAACGAGCTGCGCGCGACGCAACGGATCCCGCAGTGGTTCGCCGAGCTCGACGGCGACGCGACCGACGCGCGCTGCCTCTCCCACACCCTCGACCAGGTCGCGGAGCACGGCTGGGTGCACCACATCCCGCGGCTGATGGTGCTGGGGTCGTACGCCCTGCAGCGCGGGTGGGCGCCGACGCAGGTGACTGACTGGTTCCACCGGGCCTTCGTCGACGGCTACGACTGGGTGATGGTGCCGAACATCGTCGGGATGTCGCAGCACGCCGACGGCGGGCAGATGATGACGAAGCCCTACACCTCGGGCGGCGCCTACATCAACACGATGAGCGACCACTGTGGTTCGTGCCGATTCGACCCCAAGGTGCGGGTGGGGGAGGACGCGTGCCCGTTCAGCGCGGGGTACTGGTGGTTCCTCGACCGGCACCGCGAGAGGTTCGAGGGCAACCACCGCATGTCGCGCGCGGTGCGCGGGCTCGACCGGCTGAAGGACCTCGCCGAGCTCGTCGAGCAGGAGGACGCGCGCGGCAACCGAGCGCCGTGAGCCCTGCACCGGGCGCGGGAGAGCACCGTGCAGGCAGTTCGCGGCTCGCCGCGGCCTGCTGAGCGTGGCACCACGGACTGCACGCGCGAACTGCCTGCATGGTGCGCACCTGCCGCGGGCGTCTCCACCGGATCAGGTGCAGGGGAGGGAGCCGAGGCGGGCGAGGCCCTCGCGGTCGCCGGGCCCGAGGTCCACCTGCCCGGTGTTGGAGGCGTACATCAGTTCCATCGGCTCGCTGACGTGGCCGAGCCCGACGACGTGGGCGACCTCGTGCAGGACGATCCCCTCCATCACCCGCGGCTGCTGAGCGACGGTCGTGGCGGTGAAGGCCTCGACGTCGAGGACGATGCCGCCGCTGACGTACCGGAGCCGTCCACCGCTGCCGCTCTCGGCGACGGCGCCGCCGACGCCGGCGACCTGCCCGGCGAGGTCGGGGTACTCACCGGCGTCCGCCCACCCGATGACGACCGGCTCCGGGCGACCGAAGAGCTTCACGCCGCCGGGGAACGGCCGGTCGTCGGTCTCGCCCTCGTCCTCGAACGCCAGGCCGGTGGCCGCGCTCGCGCGGTCCAGCGCCCTGCGGACCAGGTCGCTGCCGCCGGGCGGCCCGCCGGCGGGGTTGATCCGGTAGCGGATCTCCTCGCACGGGTCCCACCCGACCGGCTCGTCGCTGTCGGGCTGCGTCATCGCCCACGTGTACGTCCCGCCCTGCCGTACGACGCTCGGAGCCGCCAGCGGTCGCTCGGCGCCGAGGCCGACCGCTCGCCGGACCGGGTCGAGCTGCTCCGCCGGGTGCCATGCCACGACCGCCGCCAGCATCGCGGCTGTGGCAGCGAGCGTCAGGGTCGTCGCGGAGCGGGGCACCGGGACAGTGTGGCTGGTGACGCCTCGTGTCGTGAGTGATTCATCAAGAGCTCGACGAGTGGTGCTCTCGGCGCCTGCGCGCGGACGACCGACCGGCTGCTCCGGGGCTCCACCGCGCCAACGCGCACGACCGCCAGTGCGGCATCTGCCCGTTAGTCACGTCCCGGGACAGTGGCTGCGTAGCTGCAGCACGTCAGGCGTGTGGTCAGGTGGTGACGCGATCCGAGGAGACCAGCGCCTGCAGCCAGGTCGACGGCAGCGTGTCGGGATCGAGGTCAAGGAGTAGGTCGACGTCGGCTGCCAGTGGCTTTGCTTGCTCGACGTCGATGGGCCACGGCAGCTCGACCAAGCGCGCTTCCGGGTGGTGGTCGACGAACCGCCGGAACGCGTCGCGGCACAGGTCGGGGAAGTCGGGCTCGGACCGGTCGTGGCCGAGGCCGGCGAGAGACCAAGCGAACATGTAGAGCGGCAGGATCCCGTTGAAGGCGTACTCCTCCTCGACCTCCTCCAACAGGTGCTCGACGGCTGTTGAGGTCATAGCAGCGGGTTTCCCTCCAGCGGGATCTTGGTCCTGGTCCCATTCTGCGACACGACCGCGTACGGGCCGTGGGTGATGGGGTCCGGCCGGTTTCCCGGATAGCCGTCCATGACACGAATCTGACGGCCTAGATGGTCCGGGTCAAGGAACTTCCTGCCCGAGCCGGCTCTCGCCGGTACCTCGTCCCACCCAGATAGGAGTCGGCTCACGTCGTCCGCCGAGAGACCTCTGAGCGAGGTCGGGTCGAAGCGCCTTGGGTCCCCCAGATAGCGAGAGGCTCGGACGAGTCGGTCGGGCAGCCACCTGCCCGGATGCCTGATCGTGCCGGCCTCACCGCGGGCCGGCACCCGGAGGAACTTCTCCAGCCTCGACCGGACGGTGGCGAGCTCGTCCGCGGCGCGCTCGAGCCTCGTGGCGGCGGTGGTCGCGCCGGCGCGCAGGGTGACCAGCAGTGCGTGGAACCGGGGCGCCACCGACCGCACGCGGGCGGCGGCAGCGGCACCTGCGGCTCCGCCAGCGAGACCGCCGGAGATGCCGGCGGCGATCACCGAGATGACGGCACCTTCGACGATCATCTGCGCGACCTCGGCGAGGAGGGCACGGGTCCGGTCGCGCGCGGCCTCGACCGCGGCGGCGTAGTCCTCGCAGGCCGTCGCCATGCCCGACAGCTGCCACGCGGTGTCGCCGACGAGGGTGGTGAGCTCGGCGAGGGCGTCGACGGCGAGCGGGACCTCCGGCGAGCGCTGCACCTCGACGAGCGTGACGGCGACGTCGACGTAGTCCGCGAGCCGGGACGTCGAGGAGGCAGCCTGTCGCCAGGCCTCCGCGGCGGCACGCAGTGCGTCGACGTCTGCCCCGGGCCAGACGAAGCCCTCGACCTGGTCGAGGATCCACTCGTCCACCACGCCGAGGGAGGGCTCGTCGGCACCGACGCTCGCAGGCACCGCCGGAGGCAGGATCCGCACGAAGGCGCCGTCGTCGAGCGCGGTGCGGTCGTCGTACGCGCTCCCGGCGGCCGCGGCCTCCGCGCGGACGTGGTTGTCGCCGGTCGCGGCGAGCAGCCGTCCGGCGCCGGTGAAGGCGTGCGTCAGGTCCGCGAGCGACGCCATCGCTTCCGCCGCGCCGGCGTCGTACGCCCTGGAGAACTCGGCGCTGGTGGCGTCGTCGCCGGCCATGCCGGAGGTGCCGCCGAGCCTCGAGCCGAGGGACTGCGTGAGAAGGGCAGCGACCTGGTTGGCCGTCAGGCAAGCGTCCGCCGCCCGGCTGAAGCCGCTGCACTCCACCGTGATCCGCACGTCGTCCACCCTCGCCGAGCCGGCACGGGCAGTGGCAGGGGTCGCGACGGATCTGTGGAGGAAGGGGCTCGTCGTCCACAGATGCCGACCCGCGCGTTTCCCGACGCGCCGGACGGGCACGGGACCCCCCACACCCCGACCGACGAGGAGGACGCATGGCGCTCGACCCACGCTTCACCGGCTGCATCCGGATCCAGCCGGCCCTCAACGACGCCGAGGGCGACTTCCTCCTCGGCGTCCTCGACTCCGACGGCACGCTGCGTGGAACGCCGACGGGGCGCGGCGACAGGGACGTCCCGTTCGCACGCCTCGCGTGGGGGCCGTGCCTCGACGGCTGCTGCCTCCAGTGGAACCCCTACCTCGAGGACGCGAGGTGGATGGTCGAGTCGCTCCGCTTCGTGGTCGACCACCTGCTGCGGCCGGGCGCGAAGGGTGAGGGCCACCCGAGACTGGCCGGCTTCACCTTCGACCACGAGGTCACCGGCGTCGTCGTGGGACGGGGCCTCGAGGAGCCCACGACGCGGATGGTCATGGTTCAGGACAACGAGGTGTCCGGGTCGGTGGTGCCGACCCCCTGCGAGGACGTGACCGCGAGGTCGCAGCCGGCGCGGTCGCACGGTGGGCGGTTCGCCAACGTCATCGAGCTCCGGCCGCGCCGAGCATGACCGCGTGCGGACCAGTGGAACCATGGCCGCATGCCGCCCGACCTCGTCGTACGCCGGGCCGGGTTCGCACCGGTCAAGGGCATGCGGCACCTCGCCCTCGGTGCGGTCGACCTCGACGAGCAGGGAGCCGTGGGCGACCGCTCCCACTGCCTGGTCGACGTCGACGAGGCACGCGTCCTCAAGACCGTCCAGCACCCGTCGCTGATCAGCGTCGTGGCACGGGTGGACGGGGACGTCCTCGACGTGGGGCTGCCGGCCGGCGACCGTGTCACGGCACCGGCCACCGCGGCCGGCCGGACGATCACCTGCGACTACTGGGGCCGTCCCGTCGACCTCGAGCTCACCGACGGTCCGCACGCCGAGCTGCTCTCCGACTGGCTGGGTCGGCGCGTGGAGCTCGCGGCCGCACCTCGGGGCGGGGTGGTGTTCGGCGCCCCGCTCACCGTCGTCGGCACGGCGTCGCTGCGCGAGCTGGCGCGACGTACGGGCCACGACGCCCTCGCCGACCAGGCGGCACGCTTCCGGCCGACGCTGGTCGTCGAGACCGACACGCCCTACATCGAGGACACCTGGACGGGACGGGACCTCGTGGTGGGGGAGGCCACGGTGCGGATCGGCGGGGTGGTCCCGCGGTGCGCCGTCGTCGACCACCACCCGGAGACGGGCGTGAAGGACATCGGGCTGCTGAAGGCACTCGCGCGTGAACGGCCCACCAACCGGGCCGGCGAGCCGGTGCTCGGGGTCTACGCCACGTGCACCCGACCCGGCCGGGTCACCGTCACCCGCTGACCTGGCGCCACAGCGACAGGTTGGCCTCGACCGCCGACGAGTAGTGGTCATCGGCGGCGGCGACGATGCGGCGCAGCGCCGCGAGCGAGGTGACCATCTCGGCGCACCCGTCGCGCCACGACGCGTACGACGACGCCTGGGCGTCGCCGGCCCGGCCGAGCCAGTCCGACTGCAGCAGGTCCTGCGCGTGGTCGATGTCGACGGCCAGGCCGAGGAGGTCGCGCTGGCAGGCGGCGAGCTGCGCCACGGCGAGCCGGACCTCGGCGAGGTCGACGTCGTAGGTCGTCACGGCAGCCGCCCAGCGAGTCGCTCGCGCAGGTGGTCACCGGCGACGCCCCGCTGGTCGTCGGCTGCCACGACGTCGGCCGCCGCGGCCCGGAGCGCGGCGACGGCTGCACCGAGGTCGTCGACGACCCCGGCGGCCGAACGGCTCCACACCTCCCACTGCTCACCGAAGGCGGCTGCGGCGTCACCGTGCCACGCGGCGAGCAGGCCGTCGACGACGGAGGTCGCTGTCCGTCGCCGCGTCTCGAGGTCGGCGAGGCGGTCGGCGAGCGAGGCGACGGCCGCTGCGTGGGCGAGCGGGTCGAGCTGCAGGGTTCCCGAGAGGATCATGGTCCTGATCGTCGTCGCCGCCCGCCAGCGGGCGACACCCCACGGGACCGATCTGTGGAGAACTCAGTGCTGGGCCTCGCGGCGGTCGACCTGGCGCGGGACCGTGGGCCGGTGCCCGTGCTCCGCCAGCTCCTCCCGGGCGAGCTCCAGCTCACCGAGGAGCGCCGCCAGTGCGTCGATGGCGTCGCGGGCGGCGGCGTCCCACTCCTGCCAGCCCGAGCCCTGGTGACGCGCGGTGCCGCCCTGCCAGGCGACGACGAGGGCATCGATGCTCGCCTCGGCCGCGCGTCGGCGGGCGTCGACCTCGGCGATGCGGGCCGCGGCGAACGAGGAGACCACCGAGCGGCCCGTGCGGTCGTGCTGGATGTGGCCGGAGATGATCATGGACGGCCATTACCCCGGCCGGGGGTGGCTCTACACGTGGCTTGAGGAGATCTGGAGACAACCCAGAGATGCCCTTGCCTCGTCGAGGGGCCGGAGCGGCCGGCGCCCGGACGGCCTAGGGTGGGGCGACCCACTCGCCCACCTCGGAGGCCCCACGTGGACACCATGGACCCCGTCTACGCGTCGGGGACGCTGCTGCTGATCGCAGCGGTCGCCGTCGCCGCCCTGCTCGTCCTCATCATCGTGCTGCGCATGCACGCCTTCGTGGCGCTGGTCCTCGTCAGCTTCGGCACGGCGGTCGCGGCCGGTGTCCCCGTCGCGGACGTCCCGACGATCGCGATAGCCGCCTTCGGCAGCACGCTCGGCACCGTCGCGCTGCTCGTCGGCCTCGGCGTGATGATCGGCCGCCTGCTCGAGGTGACGGGAGGAGCGCAGGTGCTCGCCGACACCCTCGTCAGCCGGTTCGGCGAGAAGCGGGCGCCGCTGGCGCTCGGCATCGCCGCGCTGCTGTTCGGGTTGCCGATCTTCTTCGACGCCGGCCTCGTGGTCTTCCTCCCGATCATCTTCTCGGTCGCCAAGCGCTTCGGCGGCTCGGTCCTGATGTACGCCCTCCCGGCCGCGGGCGCGTTCGCCGCCATGCACGCCATCGTCCCGCCGCACCCCGGGCCGGTCACCGCGGCCACCGAGATCGGCGGCAGCATCGGGCTCACCCTGCTGGTCGGTGTCGTGGTGGCCGTCGTCGCCTGGTTCGTCGGGGTCTACGCCGCCACGATCACGTGGCTCGGCAAGGTCTACGTCCCCATCGACGACTCGGTGCTCACCGGTGGGCGCGAGGCCGACACGGAGAACCCTCCGGCGTTCGCCCACGTGCTCGGCATCCTGCTCCTCCCGCTCGTGCTCATCGGCGCCAACACCGTGCTCACCACCCTGCGGGCCAACGGCACCATCGCCGAGGAGGGCACCTGGGCCGACGTCCTCGTCTTCGTCGGCCAGACGCCGGTCGCCCTGCTCATCGCCCTGCTCGTCGCGACCTACACCCTCGCCGTCCGTCGCTACTCGCTGGGTGAGGTCGAGTCGCTCCTCAACGACTCGCTCGGTCCCATCTGCGCGATCATCCTCATCACCGGCGCCGGCGGCATGTTCGGCGGCGTGCTCCGCTACAGCGGCATCGGTGACGCGCTCTCCGACTCCTTGGCCGACCTCGGCCTGCCGCTCATCGTCAGCGCCTTCGTCATCGCCACCATCCTGCGTGTCGCGCAGGGCTCGGCCACCGTCGCGCTGACCACCACGGCCGGCCTGATCTCCGCCGGTGTCGCCGAGGCGGACCCCTCGAGCCTCCAGCTGGTGGCCCTGGTGCTGGCCATCGCTGCCGGCGCGACCGTCCTGTCGCACGTCAACGACTCCGGCTTCTGGCTGGTCGGCCGGTTCTTCGGGATGGACGTGAAGACGACCCTCCGGACCTGGACCGTCCTGGAGACCACGCTCGGCGTGAGCATCTTCGTGCTCTCGCTCGGACTCTGGGCGGTCGGATGACGGTCTCCGACGCACCGCTCCACCTCGTGTTCATGGGTGTCTCCGGCTCGGGGAAGTCCACGGTGGCGCAGGCGGTCCAGGCGCGGCTGGGCTGGGAGCTCGCCGAGGGCGACGACTTCCACCCGCCCGAGAACGTCGCGAAGATGAGCGAGGGCATCCCGCTCACCGACGCCGACCGCTGGGGCTGGCTGGAGTCGCTGGCGGAGTGGACGGCCGAGCGCGACGCCCGCGGCGAGCCGACGCTGATCACCTGCAGCGCCCTGCGGAAGTCCTACCGCGACGTGCTGCGGCGCGGGGGAGAGGGCACCTTCTTCGTGCACTGCACCGGCGACAAGCACATGCTGCTGGCGAGGATGAACGCCCGCGAGCACTTCATGCCGCCGAGCCTGCTGGAGTCGCAGCTCGACACCCTGGAGCGGCTGGAGCCGGACGAGCACGGCATGGACATCGACCCGGCGCTGCCGGTCGACCGCCTTGCCGCGATGGTGCTCGCCCGGCTCGGCCTGGTCTGAGCCGCCGGCTCAGGCCACCCGGCGCGCGCGCAGCACCGCGTCGGCGATCTCGATCTGCTCGCCCGTCTCCGGGTGCGCCTGCGTCCTGGGCCGCGACTCGCACACCTCGACCTCCCACCCGTCGTCGAGCGCCGGGAGCAGCTGGTCGGCGGTGTGCATGAAGGAGTGGTGGCCGTGTCGGAGGCCGGTGTGGACGTCGCTCGGCGCGTGGCCCACCACGAGCAGCGTGCCGCCCGGCGCGACCGCGGCAGCGAGGCGTCGTACGACGTCCACCATCCCGCCGTCGGGCAGGTGCACGAAGTGCGAGGTGACGAGGTCCCACGTCTCGCCGTCCGGCTCGAACGTGCGCACGTCGATGCGCCGGGTCTCGACGCGGTCGGCGACCCCGGCCTCCTCGGCGTGCTCGGCGACGCGCGCCAGCGCGGCGTCGGCGAAGTCTGACGCCGTGACCTGCCAGCCGTTCTTCGCCAGCCACAGGGCGTCGCCGCCCTCACCGGCCCCCACGTCGAGCGCGCGGCCCGGGGCCAGGCCGGCAGCCTCGGCCTCGAGCTGGACGTTGACGCGCCCGCTCCACACGCGGTCGCCGGAGTAGCGCTCCTCCCACGCCGGCTGCTCGAAGAAGTCGTCGCGGAGTGCCGCGACGGCCTTCGTCGCGTCGGCGTTGGCGAGCTCGGCGTTGATCCAGGCGCCGACCCGGTTGCCGTGGGCCGCCGAGGCCATCAGGGTCATCGCGATGTCGGTCGCGTTGCCGGCGGCGAAGATGCCCGGGGCCGTGGTCGCGCCGGTGGGCTCGACCGCGATGACGGAGCCGAGGACCGCGCCGGCCATCTCGAAGGGCTGCGGCTCGATGCCGAGCGGGCCGAGGTAGTCCGCCCGCACGTGGGGCTTCGCCGCGACGACGACCGCGTCGCGCTCGAGCACCGAGCCGTCGGCCAGCCGGAGCCCGACCAGCGCGTCGCCGTCGGTCACCACCTCCTTCGGCGTGCCGTCGGCGAACCGCACGCCGATCGCACCCAGCTTCTCGACCTCCTCGTCGGGCAGCTCGACGCCGTCGTGGACGACCACGACCACGTCGTCGGAGAGCTGCCGGAAGAGCAGGGCCTGGTGCCCGGCCATCGGGGTCGTCGCCAGCACGGCGATCTTCTGGTCGCGCACCTCCCACCCGTGGCAGTAGGGGCAGTGCAGGACGTCGACACCCCACCGCTCGGCGAGCCCGGGGACGTCGGGGAGCTCGTCGACGACGCCGCCGGTGACCAGCACCCGCCGGGCGCCATACCTCCGACCGCCCTCCGTGGTGACCAGGAACGAGTTGGCCTCCCCGGAGAGGCCGACCACCCGGTCGGTGACCACCTCGACGCCGTACGCCGCCACCTCGGCGCGGCCGGAGGCGAGCAGCTCGAGCGGGGAGACGCCCTCGCGCCCCAGGTAGTTGTGGGCGTGGGCGGCGGGGGCGTTGCGGGGCTCTCGCGCATCGATGACGAGCACCGACCGCTTCGACCGTCCCAGCGCCATCGCGCCGCTCAGGCCGGCCGCGCCCCCACCGATGACCACCACGTCGTACGTCTTGTTCTCACTCATGACGTCGAGCATGGAGGCTGACGGCGCGATTGACAAACAATCTTGCTGGAGTGGCAAACTGGGGCCATGGACGACGAAGGAGTGCTGCGCGCCGTGGGTCCACGGCTGCGGCAGCTGCGGCTCGAGCGGGAGGCGACACTGACCGACCTCGCCGAGGAGACAGGCATCTCGGTGAGCACGCTCTCGCGCCTGGAGTCCGGACAGCGCAAGCCCACCCTCGAGCTGCTGCTGCCCCTCGCCCGCGCCCACCGCGTGGCCCTCGACGAGCTGGTCGACGCGCCCGAGACCGGGGACCCCCGCATCCGCTCCAAGCCGGTCGTGCGGCACGGGCGCACCTTCATCTCGCTCACCCGACGGCCGGGCGGGCTGCAGTCCTTCAAGATGATCATGCCGGTCGACGACGATCCCGGCCCGTCACTCAAGACCCATGAGGGCTACGAGTGGCTCTACGTGCTCAGCGGCCGGGTACGGCTCATCCTCGGCAGCCGCGACCTGACCCTCGGGCCCGGGGAGGTCGTCGAGTTCGACACCCGCACGCCCCACTGGGTCGGCAACCCCGGCCCGACGCCGGCCGAGGTGCTGGCGATCTTCGGACCGCAGGGCGAGCGGATGCACGTCCGATCCTGAGGGTGGGCCGCCCCGCCCCGGTCGGTGGCACGGTGGCAGGCATGGCGATCCGCACCGGCACGACCGTGAAGTGGAAGTGGGGCTCCTCGTGGGCCGAGGGCACCGTGAAGGAGGTCCACCACGAGGAGGTCTCCCGCACGACCAAGGGCGAGAAGGTGACGCGCAAGGGCAGCGACGACGACCCGGCCTACGTCATCGAGCAGGAGGACGGCACCACCGTCCTCAAGCTCCAGAGCGAGGTCGAGCGCGCCTGAGCCCTCAGTTCCAGATCGCGGCCGCCCACTCGGGGTGGTCGACGAACGGGTTGCGGTTGCCCTGCCACTGGGAGTGGATGCGGTCGTTGCGGCGCATCTCGAAGGCGTCGACCGGGTCGGCGGCGTTCCACTGGAGCAGGACGTCGAGGTCGCCGATGCGGGGGACCGCGCTGCTCGAGACGTTGCTGAGCTCGAGGTCGCGGAAGCCGTCGTCGCCGTTGTAGCGCACGGCCATGTAGAACAGCATCCGCGCCACGTCGCCCTTGACCGCGTCGCGGGGCTCGAAGGAGTCGCTGTCGGTCCAGCAGTCCGTGCAGCCGGAGACGGCCGAGCCGCCGTCGTCGAAGTCCTTGTTGCCGCGGGTGCCGTTGACCTGGACGTCCTCGGCGCGGAGGTGGTGCAGGTCGGTGCCCGGGCCGGCGCTCGTGGTGAAGTCGCCGCGCGACTGGGCGAAGACGTGCTCGCGGTTCCACTGGCCGGTGCCACCGCCGCTGTTGCTCTTGGCGATCGAGCGGCCGGTGTAGAGCTCGATGACGTTGCTGCTGTTGTTCGGGTCCTGGTCGGTGTCCTTCAGCGCGGTCCACACAGCGTCGTACGACAGGCGGGTGTTGTCGTCGATGATGTCGTGCAGCGACGTCTTGAGCGCCGAGCCCGTCTTCCCGATCGCGGGCGCGTAGTAGGTGGAGTCCCACGGGCTCGTCCCACCGGTGGGGGGTGGCTCGGAGGTGCCACCGCCGGCGAGCGCGAAGGCGGACGTGCCGGTCATGCCGGGGTGCGAGAAGTACGCCGACAGCGCGCCGGTGACGTCGACCTGCCTGCCCATGAGCGAGGGGTTGGAGCGCAGGCCCCACTGCGAGCGGAACGCCGACGGGATCTGCACGTAGAGCATCTGCGACGTGCTGGTCTGGGAGGGCGAGTCCGCGATCGCGAGCGCGTAGTCGTTGGGGAAGCCGGAGCGTACGACGGTGGAGGTGGCGGTCGGCTGGCCGACGACGTAGCCGCGGACGGTCTGCGTCGCTCCGGTCTGCTGGCCGATGGCCTGGCCGACGGTCAAGGGGGTCGCGGCACCGGCGGGCGACGTGGCGGCCGGCAGCACCAGCACCGCGAGGGCGAGGACGAGTGAGGACGCGAGGGCGGCCGCGATCGAGCGGCCCTTCCCGAGATGGAGGGTCATGGCGCTGCAGCCTGCCGCACGACCGGCCCCCGCGGGAAGGGGCCGCGCCCTCGCACCCTCCCTTACACCGACCCGACCCGAGTTCTCGGAAAACGCCACGGAATGTCGCCGAACTCCTTAGGTTGAGCCTGCGCCGCTCCCGACCGGCGTTCTCGACTTTCGACGTAGTCGCTCACCAAACGCGAGGCACACATGACTCAGGATGCAGCCCAGGCCCGGAAGGGCGCGGGTCTCTCGGTCGCCGGTTGGCCACTGGGCCGGAAGATGGCCCTGGCCCTGGCGATCCCGCTGCTGCTCGCGGCCGTCCTCGGTGGCCTGCGCGTCGCCGGCGACTACAGCGACTCCCGCTCGGCAGCGCGGAGCGCCGAGCAGGTCACCATCATCGAGCCGGCGATCGACTACCTGACCGCGGCGGAGTCCGCGATGGTGGCCGCGCAGACCGACAGCGCCGCGAGCCAGGGTGACCTCATCGACGCGATCAGCGACATCTCGACCAACGCCGAGACGCTGGTCCAGGCCCGCGACACGGCCGAGCTCGACGAGCTCCAGACGGCCCACGTCAACGCGCTGCTCGACCTGAGCCAGGCCATGCGGGGCGAGGGGGCCGAGACGCTCGGCCCGGCCACCTGGATCGCGCTCGTGCGCCAGCTCGAGTCGAGCGTCTCCCAGCTCGTCACCAGCGTGAACGCCGCCCAGGAGACGCCGGAGCCCCGCCTCGAGCAGCTCTCCCAGACGATGAGCGGCCGCCTGTCCCTGGCGCTCCAGCAGGGCCTCATCGCCACCACGCTGTCGCAGTCCAGCTCGCAGGAGCTCTTCTCGGAGATCGGCGTCGAGGCAGCCGCCATCGACCGTCTCGCCGGATCGGTCGAGGGCGCGGAGGACCAGACCGCCCTCCTCCGCCAGCAGAACACCCGGCACGCCGGAGAGATCCGCGACGACGCCGCCACCGACCTCGGCGGCCGCGACGCCTACGCGCCGTACGACGAGATCACCCAGACGCTCGTCACCGGTGTGACCGCGACCCTCGACGACGCGGCCGGTGCCGCCCAGCGCAACG
Source organism: Nocardioides sp. Soil_C_8 (assembly GCF_057656315.1). Lineage (NCBI taxonomy): Bacteria > Bacillati > Actinomycetota > Actinomycetes > Propionibacteriales > Nocardioidaceae > Nocardioides > Nocardioides sp. Soil_C_8. The sequence continues at coordinate 657,820 of NZ_JBDGKQ010000002.1, read as the reverse complement.
CCCTCGTCGGCGCCGTGCTCACCCTCCTCGCGCTCGCCGCCGCGATCGCCCTCGCGTTCTTCATCGCCCGCAGCCTCCTCGGCCCGATCGGCAAGGTCCGCGACGGCGCCCTCGCGGTGGCCCGCCACCGCCTGCCCGACGCCGTTGCCCGGATCCGCGCCGGCCAGGAGCCGGAGCCGATCAAGACGATCGACGTCCACACCAACGAGGAGATCGGTCAGGTCGCGCGAGCGGTCGACGACCTCCACCGCCAGGCCATCCACCTCGCCTCCGGCGAGGCCCAGCTCCGCCAGACCGTCAACGCGATGTTCGTGACGCTCTCGCGCCGCTCGACCTCCCTGGTCAACCAGCAGCTTGCGCAGATCGAGCGCCTCGAGCACGACGAGGAAGACCCCAAGCGGCTCGAGTCGCTGTTCCGCCTCGACCACCTCGCCTCGCGCATGCGTCGTACGGCCGACTCCCTGCTGATCCTGGCCGACGCCCCGAACCGTGCCGCCGGCCAGTTCAGCCTCACCGTCGGCGAGGCACTGCAGGCCGCGACGTCCGGCGTGCAGGACTACCAGCGGGTGCAGATCCTCTCCAACCTCAACACCCGCGTCGGTGACGAGGCGGCGGCCGACGTCGTCCACCTGCTCACCGAGCTGGTCGACAACGCGCTCAGCTTCTCGCCGCCGGCCGAGCCGGTGCGCCTCGCTGCCAAGCAGGGTCCCGACGGCGTGACCATCACGATCACCGACTCCGGCCTCGGCGTGCCCCCGGCCGAGCTCGAGCAGCTCAACAAGGACCTGCAGCACGGTGCCGAGGCAACGCCCGACACCGCCCGCCGCATGGGACTGTTCGTGGTCTCGCGCCTCGCCGAGCGCCACGACATCCACACGCACCTGGCCCGCAACCCCGGTGGCGGCATGACGGCCAGCGTCCTGCTCCCGCCGTCGGTGCTGCCCGACGTGCCGCAGTCCGGTGCGCCCGTCGCGCCGGCCGCCGCGACGCCCGCCACGTCGACCACCACGCCCGCTGCCGCGTCCGACGACTCCGAGCTCGTCGGGGCCGGGGCCGCTCCGGTCCTCTCCAAGCGCGAGGCCCGCAACCGGGCCCGTGCCGAGAAGGCCGAGGCCAAGGCCGCCGAGCGCGCCGCCGCCTCCGAGGCGAAGGCGAAGGCCAAGGCCGCCAAGGCGGAGGCCGAGCTGGAGCCGCTGCCGGCCACGACGGGTACGACGCCCGCCGCAGGCGACGCGGCCGACACCACGCCGGCCGCCTCCAGCGCCGCCTCCACCGCCGCGTCCACGGCTGGGTCCGCCTCGTCGGAGCCGACCCCGGACCGTCCGCCGCTCGGCAGCCTCCTGCCGCGGCGCGACCCAGGCGCCAACATGCCCCGAACGGGAGCCGACGCGTTCCTGCCGCCGGAGACGTCCACGGCCACCGGCCCGCTCTTCGGCAAGCGCGGCGACACGGCCGCCCCCGCTGCTTCGGCGGGCACCGCCGGCGCCGAGGGTGCCGCGACCGAGCGCGCCGAGAAGGTCGCCCGCGTCGTCCCGATCACCGCCCTGGCCTCGCGCCAGCGGGCACAGGCCGAGCAGGAGGCGCGCAGCGCCGAGGCCACCACCGAGCAGCCGGCCGCGGAGCCGGCCGCGGAGTCCGCCGAGGCCCCGGTGGCCGAGGAGGCGACCGAGCAGCCCGTCGAGGAGCCCACCCGGGCCCACGACCCGCTGTCCGACCCGCTGTCCGACCCGCTGCCCGCCGACGCCTTCGACGAGCCGGCTGCCACCGAGCAGCCCCAGCCGGTCGCCGAGGCCGAGGCCGAGCCGGTCGCCGAGCCTGCGTCCCGCGCGGACGAGGTCGAGGTCGACGCCGACGACCCGCTGGGCCTGGGTGCACCCACCCGCCCGGTCGAGCCGGAGCCCGTCGTCCAGCCCGTCGTCCAGCCCGAGCCCGTCGCCGAGGTCGCGGCCGAGCCCGCCGAGCCGGTGGCGGAGTCCGAGCCCGAGGCGCGCCCGGAGCCCGAGCTCGAGCCGGTGCCGGCGTACGACGCCGCCGCCCTGCTCACCGACGGCCACGGCCTCAACGGCAACGGCGCGAACGGCTCCAACGGTCACGGCTCCAACGGTCACGGGAGCAACGGCCTGTCGCACGGGGGTGAGCCGGCCCGCGCGGGCGGCGAGTCGCCGATCTTCAAGTCGATGCGCTCCGGCTGGCTCGCCGGCGAGGGCAAGGGCGAGTGGCACGAGACCGAGGTCGACCGTGGCTGGGAGATCGCCGAGCACGTCGCCGAGCCGGCGCCGGTCGTCGAGTCCACGCCGGTCGGACTCCCGCGCCGCGCCCCCGGTGAGCGGCTGGTGCCCGGTAGCGTGACACCGCCCACGGCGGCCAAGACGCGTGACCCCGAAGCAATCCGCCGCCGTCTCCAGGCACACACCGCGGGAGTCTCCCGCGGTCGACGAGCAGCCCAAAGTTCCACTCAGCACACGGAAGCAGGCCCCGCATGACTCACGACACCTCCGCTGCCCCCGTCGCCAGCACCACCGGTGACGACCGAGACCTCGACTGGGTGATGTCGCGCTTCGTCGACGACGTACCCGACGCGGCGCACGCGATCCTCGTGTCCGCCGACGGTCTCCTCATGGCCTCGAGCACCAGCATCCCGGGCGAGCGCGCCGAGCAGGTCGCGGCCGTCTCCTCCGGTCTGGCCAGCCTCGCGGTCGGCGCCGCCCGCCTCTTCGAGGGCGGCTCGGTGATGCAGACCATCGTAGAGATGGAGATGGGCTTCCTGATGCTCATGAGCGTCGGCGACGGCTCCAACCTCACCGTGCTGACGACCGAGGAGGCCGACATCGGCCAGGTGGGCTACGAGATGGCCCTGCTGGTGGACCGCGTGGGACGTACCGTCGAGGCCCAGGCCCGCGTCGGTACGGGCGGCTGACCGGACCTGTGCCGTGACGCCGCCACCCGAGCCGGAGGACGAGGGCTACCGCCCTCGGCTGATCCGGTCCTACACCCTCACCGCAGGTCGGACGGCCGCGAAGGTCGAGCTGGCCATGGAGGCCACGCTCCGCCTCCAGGCCGGTGCGGAGGCCCCCGTGCTCTCCCCGTCTGCTGCGCAGGTTCTCGAGGTCTGCGACCGGCGTTCCGTGGCCGAGGTGTCGGCCCTCACCAAGATGCCGATCGGCGTCACCCGGGTGCTGCTGGGTGACCTGATCGAGCAGGGCCTGGTCCGCATCCAGGCCACCATCACCGACAGCACGTCGACTGATGAGCGTCTCGAGCTCATCGAAAGGACCCTCCGTGGACTTCGAAACTACTAAGGCACAGCGTGCGGCCGCGTCGACGAAGATCGTCATCGCAGGCGGCTTCGGCGTCGGCAAGTCGACGCTCGTCGGCGCCGTGTCGGAGATCGACCCGCTGCGCACCGAGGCACTCGTCACCAACGAGTCCGAGGGCGTCGACGATCTCGCTGCCGTGCCCACCAAGGCCACCACGACCGTGGCGATGGACTTCGGCCGCCTGACCCTGGCCGAGGACCTCGTGCTCTACCTCTTCGGCACGCCCGGGCAGCGCCGTTTCTGGTTCATGTGGGACGACCTGTGCCGCGGCGCCATCGGCGCCATCGTGCTGGTCGACGTGGCGCGGCTCGACGAGTCGTTCTCCCCGCTGGACTACTTCGAGTCCAAGGGCATCCCGTTCATCGTCGCCGTCAACGAGTTCGACGGCGTCCCGCGCTACCCCGCCGAGGAGATCGCCGCCGCGCTGGCCCTGCCCGCCGACGTACCGATCATCAGCCTCGACGCCCGCGACCGCGAGCAGGCCAAGGGTGCGCTCGTGAAGATCACCGAATACGCCCTCATGCGACTGCGCGAGTCGCTCACCGTGAATGCGAACTGACGCCATGACCCGCACCGTCCGACGGCAGCCCCGACGCATGGGCCCTGCCCGCACGGCCATCGCCGCCCTCTCCTCCGCGGCCCTGATGGCCACGCTGAGCGCCTGCGGTGGCAGCGCCAGCGCCGACGAGGCCGACGCCCTGAGCGAGGTGTCGCTGGTCTTCAGCGGCGCCCTCACCGTCTGCACCGACATGCCCTACGCGCCGTTCGAGTTCGAGGAGGGTGGCAAGCCCACCGGCTTCGACATCGACCTGGTGCGCAAGGTCGCGGACAGCCTCGACGCCGACCTCGACGTGATCGACGTGTCGTTCGACGACATCACGTCGGGCAACTCGCTCAACAGCGAGGCGTGCGACCTCGCCATCTCGGCGATGACCATCACCGGCGAGCGGGCCCGCGTCCTCGACTTCTCGAGCCCCTACTTCGACGCCAAGCAGGCGCTCATCACGCCGCGCGGCTCGGGCCTCGACCAGCTCGAGGAGCTGGCCGGCAAGCGGGTCGGCGTCCAGAAGGAGACCACCGGGGAGACGTACCTGAGCGACTTCGCCCCGGAGTCCACCCAGGTGACGGCGTACGACGACGCGGCTGGCCTGCAGGCCGCGCTGGCGGCGGGCGAGCTCGACGCGGCGATGCTCGACAACACCGTGTCCGGCCAGTTCGTCTCCGACAACCGCAAGCTCAAGCTGGCGCGCGAGTTCGACACCGGTGAGCAGTACGGCATGGCGGTCAGGAAGGACGGCAACATCCCGCTCCTGCGTGCCATCAACAGCACCCTCGCCGACCTCCGCGAGGACGGCACCTACGACAAGATCTACGCCAAGTACTTCGGCTGACCCACACGCGCACGCGGCCCGGCAGGACTCCTGCCGGGCCGTTGTGCATCTCGGTCCGGCGGACCCGGCTACGGCGCGACGGTGAGGAAGAGGAACGCCGCGAGCAGGACGAGGTGCACGCCGCCCTGGAGCGGCTTCGCCCGGCCCGGTACGACGGTGAGGATGGCGACGGCCGCGGTGAGGAGCAGCAGCACGGACTGGAGCTGGTTGAGGCCGAGCTCGAGCGGCCCGTCGAGCCAGATGCTGGCCACCGCGATGGCGGGGATGGTGAGGCCGATGGACGCCATCGCGGAGCCGAGGGCGAGGTTGAGGCTGACCTGGACCCGGTTGCGGGTCGCGGCCCGGACGGCGGCGATCGTCTCGGGCGCGAGGACCAGCAGCGCGATCACGACACCGACGACCGCCGGCGGGAAGCCGAGCGCGGCCACGCCGGACTCGATCGCCGGCGACTCGATCTTGGCCAGGCCGACGACGGCGACCAGCGACACGACGAGCAGGCCGAGGCTGGCGAGGGCGGCGCGGTTGGTGGGCGGGTCGGCGTGCCCGTCCTGGTCGAGGTCGACCGGGTCGTGCTCGAAGGAGCCGGCATCGACGGCCGCACGCTCGGCGGCTGCCTCCGCCGCGGCCCTCGAGGTGACGAGCGGAGAGTGGGCGTCCTGCGTCACCGGCAGGAAGAAGTCGCGGTGCCGGATGGCCTGGGTGAAGACGAACATCCCGTAGAGCGCCAGCGAGGCGATCGCGGCGAAGGTGAGCTGGGCACCGGTGAACTCCGGCCCCGGCTGGGACGTCGTCACCGACGGCACGACGAGGCACAGCACGGCGAGGGCGATGACGGTGGCCAGGGCGGCCCCGGTGCCCTCGGGGTTGAAGACGGCGAGGTGGTGCCTGAGGGCGCCGACGAGCAGCGAGATGCCCACGATGCCGTTGAGCGTGATCATCACCGCCGCGAAGACGGTGTCGCGCGCCAACCCGGCGGTGTCCTTGTCGGTGGTCACCATCAGGGTGACGATCAGCCCCACCTCGATGATCGTCACCGCGACCGCGAGCACGAGCGACCCGTAGGGCTCGCCGACGCGGTGGGCGACGACCTCGGCATGGTGCACGGCCGCGAGGACGGCGCCGACGAGCAGCACCGACAGGACGCTGAGGACAGGAGCACTGTCGGGGTGCAGCGGCCAGGCGATCGCCAGCGCGACCGCGGCCAGCAGGGGAGTGACAGTGGTCCACGACAGCCGGGGCATGGGCCCAACCCTAGGGGCGCACCCGCGTCCGCCCGCGCGCCGTCCGTCAGCCCTCCGGCGTGGTCAGCTTCTCCAGTCGTGCACGCAGCAGCGGGACCCGGTGGCTGTTGCCCTCGAGGGTGACGTACTGCTCGCCGAAGATCGCGAGGAGGGCGTCGTCGAGGCGTCGTACGGCACCGGCGGGGTAGCGGTAGCCCATCCGCCGGATCACCGCGTCGGCGTCGACGGAGGTGAGCAGGTCGGCGAGGTCGTCGATGGTGTCGATGCCGAGCTGGGTGAGCAGGTCGGCGATCCAGTCGTAGTGGTCGGTGTGCGACCAGCCGGCGTCGCTGTAGTGGCCGGCCAGGAAGGTCGCGAGCTCCTGCCCGACGATGCGGTCCGCGTCGGCCTCGGTGGGGCTGCCGGGCGCGGCAGCCTGGATGCGCTCGCGGATGGTGGCGAACTCGCGGTCGGCCAGCTCGATCAGGCCGGCGGCGAGGGTGAAGCGGCGGTCGAGGTCGGCGGCGGCGTCCTCGGGGACGTTGCCCTTGTAGCGGATGTCGTGCTCGAACTCCGCCCAGGCGTGCTGCAGCACCGTGCGGACCTGGACGCTGGCCCGCTCACCGACGAGCTCGGGGTGCTGCTCGTTGGTGCCGGCGTCGGTGCGCACCAGCAGGTGGCGGCTGGCGTACCCGAACCGGCCCGCCCGCGCGGTCTCCTCGCCGAGGTCGCGGTCGTCGAGGATGGTGAGCTCCTCGTCGAGCAGCTCGGCGACGGCCGCCACGTCGCTGTGGACGTACGTGATGACGCGGACGCCGATCTGGTCGGTCACCTCCTGCAGCGGGTCGGCGTACATCGGCCGGCCGTCGCGGGTGCGGTTGGCCTTGGCCGAGAACGACGCGACGCTCTTGGTGCGCCCGGTGACGCTGAGGTAGTCGATGCCCGCGTCGTCGAGCAGCGTGCGGATCAACGTCACCCACCCGGCGGTCGCCGCCACGAGCCGCGGCTGGCGGGCGGCGTAGGCGCGGACGGCCTCACTGACCGGCTCGGGCGGCTCGATCGGCCCGGCCGGCTCGATCGGCTCCTGGGTGTCGGGGCCACTCATGGCGCCAGCCTGCCAGTGCGGGCCGCGCCGAGTCGACGCGACGTCCCGCGTGCGAGCCTGCCGGGGGAGCCGGACGCACGCCGATATCGTCGAAGCACCATGAACACCTCTCTGCGCCGCTCGGGCGCCCGCACGCGCCCCGCCGCCGCCCTCCTCGCCGCCCTCGCCCTGGCGGGCGGGCTCTCGTCCTGCGGGGACGACGACGGCGGCACGGCCACCGACCCCGCGGGCGGGACGAGCACTCCGAGCCCGTCGGAGACCCCGAGCGAGACGCCGAGCGAGTCACCGTCCGAAAGCCCGTCGGAGGAGCCGTCCGCGGACCCGGGTGCCACGCCCATCCGCGTCGAGGGGTCGGCGGGCGTCACCGACGCCGTGCTGGTCGACGCCACCGAGGGCGGCGGCTCGCCCTCGGAGATGGCCTTCGCGCTCGACACCGACCAGGCCGTCGCCGACTTCACCGCCGGGCTCCAGGGCGGCCTGCCGGACGAGGTCGCCGCCGCCGTCCACGAGGTGCACGCGGCGGGCTCGACGCCGTACGGCGCCGTCGTCTCGACGGGGTGCGAGCCCCCGCGCAGCGTCGCGATCGACGCCGGCGAGGCCGGCTTCCAGGTCGTGCCGGCGCTGCCGAAGAGTACCGTGCAGTGCTTCGCGCCGGTGACGTACGTCGTGGTGTTCGCCGCCCCCGACGCCTGAGCCGGCGCCCCCGTCAGGGGGGCGTCAGGGGACGTCAGGGGGTGGGTGTCGGGACGGTCGGGGTCGGGGTCGGCGTCGGAGTCGGGGTGGGCGGCAGGATCGGCACCACGGGCGGCAGCTCGCCGTGGTAGACCAGCCCGAACGAGTTGGGCACCAGTCGCTCGTTGCCGTCGGAGGGCTCGTTGACGATGCCGAACGCACCGGTGCCGGTGCGGGTGTACATCGCCGAGGAGCCGCCGCCGTCGAGGTTGATGGCGTTCTCCGCGCCGAGGGCGGTCATGATGTCGGCGAGCTCGACCATCGTGTAGCCGCGGCTGACCGCTGAGCGTCCGTCGACGACGAGGATGAGCAGCTTGCGGCCGTCGGCGTCGATGCCGACCGCCGTGCGCGGGTGGGCGATCGTGTTGTTCACGACGGCGCGGACGCCGTTGACGAGCAGCGGGCGGTCGCCGCTGATCGCGACCGTCGGCTTGCCGCCGGCCATGCGCTTCGACAGCGTGAGCTTCTTGCCCTTCTTGAGGGTCTTCAGCTTGGCGGCGGCCGGGCCGGTGCCGATCAGCACCCGCTCCTTCTGCTTGATCTTGCGGCCGTCGGAGAGCTTCGGCTTGTTGGAGATGACGCGGTTCTTGCGGAGCACCACCTCGCGGGCGCGCTTCTTGCCGGACGTGACCTTGTAGCCCTTGGTGCGGTGCCAGTCGGAGGTGAAGACGCCGATCTGGCCGGAGGGGACGCGCGGGTGGTTGACCCCGCTGATGGTCCACGCCCGGCGCTGGCGGATCGTCCACTCAACGGCCAGCGGGCTGACGTGCGGACCGGCGTCGTCGAACCAGAGGGAGGAGTTCACGCCCGGGATCCAGCCCTCGCGCGAGCCCGTGAGGAGGCCCTTCTCGCGGTTGATCGTCACGCCGAGCGGCGCGTCGGTGCTGCCGATGTCGAAGAAGTCGCCGTTGACGGCGCCGAGGGCCCGGTTCCACCCGCCGAGCTGGCTGACCTTCTTGCGGCTGGTGACGTAGGTGGGGGAGAACTCCTCGAAGGAGATGTTGGGGGCGTCGAGGCTGACGCTGAGCAGGTTCATCCGGACCTGCCCGACCGGCTGGCGGCCGTCGACCTGGTCCCACTCCCGCAGCACGACGCCGGGCGCGATCTCGTAGCTGACGTCGTTGACCGCCTGGACCGAGCGGCCGCGGGCGTTGACCGGGGGACCGACCACGATGCCGGGCTTGCCGTCGGAGGTCTGGTTGCGGCCGCGGTAGCCGCTGTCGCCGCCGTACGTCAGGCCGCGGCCCTGCGTGCGGTCGCTCCGGTCGCCGTCGTCGGCGACCGAGGGACCGACGCCGACGTTGAGCGCGAGGCCTGCGACGAGGACACCGGCGGTCGCCAGCGTCAGCGCCCGTCCGCGGGCGGTCACCGGGCGGCGGGCGGAGGGCTGGGAGCGGCGCGTGGAGGAAGACACGCGCTCCACAGTAAAGGACGTCGTGGGGCTGGTGGGAAAATTGGGATCAGCAGTTTTTTCAACGGGACGCGCTGCGCTCGCCGTCAGCCCCTAGGCTGTCGCGCGTGCCCGACGAGCCCGCACCCGTCTGGAACACCCTCCACGTCGGTGACAACCTCGACGTGCTGCCGCTGCTCCCGCCCGGGTCTGTCGACGTCGTCTACACCGACCCGCCCTACAACACGGGCAACGACTTCGCCTACGCCGACCGCTTCCGCGACGGCTCGCACGCGGACCCGTACGCCGGTCGCCACGCCGCGTGGCGGGCGATGATGCGACCGCGGCTGGAGGCGATGCGCGAGGTGCTGGCGCCCCACGGTGCGGTGTTCATCAGCATCGACGACAACGAGGCCGCCCACCTCCGGCTGCTGATGGACGAGGTCTTCGGGGAGGCCAACTTCCTCGCCCAGGTCGTGGTCAACCTCAACCCGAAGGGCCGCCAGCTCGGCCGCGGGTTCGCGACGAGCCACGAGTACGTGCTGGCGTACGCCCGCGACCTGCCGTCCTGCGTGGTCGACGGGTCGACGACCGAGGCCGTCGACGAGGCCGACTTCCCGCTGGTCACCCCCGACGGGCGGCGCTTCCGCTACCTGCCGCTGCGCAACACCAACAAGAAGTTCAACCCGGTGAGCACGCCGACCCTGCACTACCCGCTGCACGGCGACCCGGAGACGGGGCGGGTCTCGGTGACCGAGTTCGACGGCAGCACCGCACTGACACCCGTGTTCGGCGACGGCCGCCCGGCGGTGTGGCGGTGGTCGCGCCCCCGCGTGGAGGAGCGGCCCGACGACCTCGAGTGCCGGGTGATCCGCGGCCGCAGCGGGGAGCGCGCCGACATCTTCCAGCGCGACTGGCTGCACCGCGAGGGCGGGCGCCGCAAGAAGCTGCGCACCATCTGGCTCGCCGAGGAGATCGGCTCGACCGACACCGCGGTCGCCGAGCTCAAGGCGCTGGTGGGCCACGTCTTCGAGTCGCCCAAGCCCACCGGCCTCGTCCGGCGGATCCTGTCCACCCTGCCCGCCGACGTGGTCGTGCTCGACCCGTTCGCCGGCAGCGGCACCACCGGTCACGCGGTCGCGCTCGCCAACGCCGCCGACGGAGGCACCCGCCACTGCATCAGCATCAACTCCGCCGAACCCACCCGCGAGGGCTCCAACGCCCGGCTCGCCGGCCTCGCCACGGTCGCCGACATCACCCGCGCCCGGCTCGCCGCCGTCGCCGACCGGCTCGGCGGGGGGCTGGAGGTCGTCCGGGAGTCCCCGGATATCCGGTGACTCTCACGCTTGGCACCCGAGATCTGGTGTGACAAGCGGGAGTCTCACCGGATATCCGGTGACTCCCGCGGGCGGACTCAGGCGCCCGCCGCCCGCTCGAGGGCGGTGAGCTCGTCGTCGAGGTACTGGAGCAGGACCTGGAGGTGGGGGACGGTCCGGCGGCAGCCGGTGAGGCCGAAGCACATCTTGCCGTCGTACGACGTGCAGGTGATGTTGAGCGCCATCCCGTTGATCGGGATGGAGAGCGGGTAGGTGCCGGTGAGCCGGGCGCCGTTCCAGTAGTGGGTGGTGCGCGGGCCGGGGACGTTGCTGACGACCAGGTTGTAGGGCGGCCGCACGATGCCCTGCATCCGGAGGAGCGGGCCGAGGATGGCGGGTGCCTGGCCGAGCGCGCTCATCGCCAGGATCTGCGTCGGCGTCATCGCCGACAGGCTGTCCTTGCCGGCCTGCATCGAGCGGTGGATGGCGGCGAGGCGGTCGGCCGGGTCGGGCAGGTGGGTGCCGAGCTGCACCATCACCGAGCCGACAGCGTTGCCGCCGTCGGCCGACGCGAGGTGCGACTGCTTGGCGTTGAGCCCGACCGGCACCATCGAGATCAGGGTGGTGTCGGGGAGGGCGTCGAGCTCGAGCAGGTAGGTCCGCATCGCGCCGCTGACCATCGCCAGCACGACGTCGTTGATGGTGGTGCCGCTGGCGCGACCGACCGCACGCAGCCGCTCGACCGGCCAGTCCTGGGCGGCGAACCGCCGCGAGCCGGTGATGTTCTGGTTGAGCATGGTGCGCGGGGCGTAGAGCGACAGTGCCGACGTCTCGTTGCGGACGCTCTTGTTGAGGGTGCGGACCAGCGCGCCGGGCATCCCGGCGGCCTCCGACGCGATCGCGAGCGCCGTACGCATCGTGGTGGCCGTGACGCCGGACAGCGACGCGTCGCCGCTGCTCGGGGCCTCCTCCCGCGGCTTCCGCGGACGCATCGCCCAGGGGGCGGGCATGCCGCGCTCGTCCGGGTCGGTCGACAGCACGCTGGCCAGCAGGCGCATCGCGGAGACGCCGTCGACGAGGGCGTGGTGGGTCTTGGTGTACATCGCCACGCGGCCGTCGCGCAGGCCCTCGATGACCGTGGCTTCCCAGAGCGGTCGCTCCCACGCCAGCCGGGTGCTGTGCAGCCGTGAGCAGAGCTCGAGCAGCTCGCGGATCCGGCCGGGCTTCGGCAGCGCGCTGTGGCGGACGTGGTGCTCGATGTCGAACTGCTCGTCGGGCACCCACACCAGCTGGCCCGCCGTACGCGCCGACCGGTGCGGGTGCTTGAGGAAGAGCGGCGAGAGCTGCTCGACGTCGCGCATCTGCTCGTACATCTCGCGGACGTAGCCGCGCCCGGCGCCGGCAGGCTTCTCGAAGAGCTGGAGGCCCCCGACGTGCATCGGCATGTTGCGGTTCTCGGCGAGCAGGAAGCCGGTCGCGGTCGGGTCGATCGGGTCCACCACTGGCTGCTCCTCGGGTCGGCTCTCCGTCGGCCCCGACGCCCGGGCGGGGCGGCGAGGTCCGGGCATCCTCTCGCCCCCGGCGACCCCGCCACAAGGGCGCGGGCGGCGAGCTGCTCAGGACTCCAGGGAGTGGGCGAGCTCCGCGACGAGCGCGTCGACGACAGCGACGAGGTCGCCACCGGACTCACGGGCGACGGCCCGCTGACGCTGGTAGGAGGCGCCGCGGACGGGGATGTCGGCGACGCTGCGCAGCTCGTGCTCGCAGTCGAGCCGCTTGGCCACCGGGGTGAGCCGCTCGAGCAGGTCGTCGAGGTCCTCGGTGACGAGCCGCTCGCGGTTGCTGTCGTCGAGGATCACGATCGCGTCGAGGCCGTAGCGGGCGGCCCGCCACTTGTTCTCCTGCACCTGCCACGGCGGCAGGGTGGGCAGGTGCTCACCGGCGGCGAGCCGCGAGTCGAGGTCGACGACGAGGCAGTGGACGAGCGCGGTGAGGGCGGCGAGCTCGCCGAGGTCGGACATGCCGTCGCAGACGCGGTGCTCGAGGGTGCCGAGGTGCGGCGCGGGACGCAGGTCCCAGCGGACGTCGGCCATCGAGTCGATGATCCCGGTCGTGGTCTGGTCGGCGATGCACTTCTCGAACTCCGACCACGTGTCGAATGCGAAGGGCAGCCCCGCGGTCGGCAGCTGCTGGAACATCAGCGAACGGTTGGACGCGTAGCCGGTGTCCTGGCCGGCCCAGATCGGCGAGCTCGCGGAGAGAGCGAGGAGGTGGGGGTACGTCGTCAGCATCGACGCCAGGACCGGCATCACCCGGTCGCGCTCGGGCATCCCCACGTGCACGTGGACGCCCCAGATCAGCATCTGGCGCCCCCACCACTGCGTGCGGTTGATCAGCTCGGCGTAGCGGTGGCCCTCGGTGAGCTGCTGGTGCGACCAGTCGGCGAAGGGGTGCGACCCGGCGCCGAGGAGGTCGACCCCGAGCTCGGCCGCCGCCGGCCTGACGACGGCGAGGGTCTCGCGCAGGTCGGTGACGGCCTCCCCGACGGTGTCGCAGATGCCGGTGACCACCTCGACGGTGTTGCGCAGCAGCTCCTTGTGCAGCCGCTCTGGCTGGTCGAGGCGGCCGCCGGCGAGCTCGTGCACCTCCGAGGCGATGCTGACGAGGTCGCGGCTGGACCGGTCGACGAGCGCGAGCTCCCACTCCACGCCGAGCGTCGGCTGCGGCGACGCGTGGAAGTCGATGCGCATGAGTCGAGTCTAGGGACGGCCCACCGAGCAAGGCTCACCCCTGTGCCGGGTGGGATCCGGCCTTTGCCACCATGGCCGGGTGGACCAGCAGGACGGACGACCGCGCGCCCAGGACGAGGACGATCCACAGGCCGAGCTGGAGGCCCGGCTCGAGGCCGAACGGGCCCGGGAGATCCACCTGACGATGGACCTCTGCCTGCGCATCGGGGAGATGCTGCTGTCGTCCGGTGCGGGCGCAGCTGACGTCACCGCGACGATGCGCTCGGTCGCCGACCACCTGGGCCTGCGCGCGGCCGAGATCGACGTGACGTTCACGGCCCTGTCGATGAGCCACCAGCGGTCGTCGGACGACGTACCGACTCTCATGCTGCGCCACGTGCAGCAGCGCGACATCGACTACGAGGACCTGACCGCGGTCGACCACCTCGTGCGCGACGTCCTCACCGACCGGGCCGACCTCTACCTCGCGCGCTCGCGGATGGCCACCATCGTCTCCCTCGGGCACGCCTTCCCGCGCTGGGCCGTGACCGTCGCGTGGATGGTGATGGCGGCAGCCGTCGGCGTCTTCCTCGGCGGTGGCCTGGTGGTCTCGCTCGTCGCCGCCGTGGCGGCCGCGCTCATCGACCGGGTGCAGATCGTGCTCGCACGCCGGCGGCTGCCCTACTTCTACCTGCAGGTCGCCGGCGGCGCGATCGCGACGCTCCTCGCGGGCGCGGTGGCCGCGACGCCGATCGAGGTGGACCCGTCGCTGGTCGTGACCGCCAACATCATCCTGCTGCTCGCCGGGATCGGCCTGATGGGCGCCGTGCAGGACGCGCTCACCGGCTTCTACCTGACCTCCAGCGCCCGCCTCATCGAGGCGATGATGGCGACGGGCGGCATCATCGCCGGCGTCGCGCTCGGCCTCGCGGTGGCAGACGGGGTCGGGCTCGAGCTCGGCCAGCTCGTCCCCGGCGCGTTCGGGGTCTCGGAGCTCCCGGCGGTGATCGGCGGCGCGGCCGTGTCCGCGGCCGCCTTCAGCGTCGCGTCGTACGCCCCCCGGCGTGCCGTCGCCCCCATCGCCCTCACCACCGGCGCCGCGGCGCTGATCTCGCAGGGCATCACCGCGCTGGGCTTCGGCCGGGTGATGTCAGCGGGTGCGGCGGCGTTCTTCATCGGCCTCGTGGCGTACGCCGTCGCCGGCCGGGTGCGGGTGCCGCCGCTGGTCGTGGCGGTGCCGGCGATCGTGCCGTTCCTGCCCGGTCTGTCGATCTACCGCGGCCTCACGTTCCTCGCCGAGGGCGGCTTCTTCGTCTCCCAGGGCATCCTCGCGCTGATGACCGCGATCTCCGTCGCCATCGCGCTGGCCTCGGGCGTGATCCTGGGTGAGTACGTCGCCCAGCCGCTCAAGCGGGAGGCCCGCAAGCTCGAGAGCCGGCTGGCCGGTCCCCGCCTGGTGGGGCCGTACCGGGCGATGACCCGGGCCGAGCGGCGCGCGCTCAGGCGGTCGTCAGGCGACTGAGCTCCGCCAGCCAGCGCTGGTGGGAGCCGTCGTACGGCGCCACGCCGGCGCGCACGGCCGCGACCAGCTCGTCGCAGCTGGCCTGCGCCGCGGCCACGACGTCGGCGGGGTAGCCGTAGGCGACCTGGTGCTCGGCGAACTCGTCCTCGTCGTCGACGAAGATCTCGCCGGCCGCGCGCCCGGCCTCGACGGCGGCGTCGTAGACCCTCTCGGGCAGCGGGTCGGACAACCGGATGACGTCGAGGTCGAGGTCGACCGCACGCAGCACGCCGTCGTCCCAGGACGCAGGAGTCGTGACGTCGACGTACAGGTCGCACCAGATCCCCGGCGCCTGGAACGTCGGCAGGTGCCAGCGGTCGCGCTGGACCAGCGTCACGCAGGCCACCTCGGAGTGGAACTCGTGGCCGGGACGCTGGTTGTGGGTGCCCGCGGGGAACCCGAGCCACTCGCCGTGCTCGTCCGCACCGAGGTAGACACCGTCGAACCGCCAGTGCGGCCGGTCGCCCCACTTGCTCATCTCGCAGCGGATGGCGGTCCCGGGATCCATGGACCTCAACCTAGGCGACCGGGCACTTCCTCGCGCCAGGAGGCGCCGACCGGGCACTTCCTCGCGCCAGGAGGCACCGACCGGGCACTTCCTCGCGGATGAGCATGCCGCTAGCGCGAGGAACCGCCCGGTCGGCGGTGTGAAGCGCGAGGAACCGCCCGGTCGGCGGTGTGAAGCGCGAGGAACCGCCCGGTCGGCGGTATGAAGCGCGAGGAAGTGCCCGGTCAGCGGGTGCGGGGGGCGAGGCGGGCGATGACGTCCTGGTAGCGGGCGCCGAGGATGCGGCCGAGCTGGTGGATGACATGGGCGTCGAGGCCGACGAGCACGCGCGGCTTCCCGGCGAGGGCGCCGTCGAGGATGATCTCGGCGGCCCGGTCCGGCGGCATCTTGGCGAGCTTCTTCTCGAAGAGCGCGTCGACGCGGGCGGCGTCGAGCCCGGCGGCCTTGCGGCCGTGGCGGCTGATGCCGGTGCGGATGCCACCGGGGTGGACGCAGGTGACCGTCACGGGGTGGCGGTTGACGAGCATCTCCTCGCGGATCGCCTCGGTCAGCCCGCGGACGGCGTACTTGGTGGCGTTGTAGGCCGACTGGCCGGGCACGGACACGAGCCCGAAGAGCGAGGAGATGTTGACCAGCGCGCCGTCGCCGCTCGCGACGAGGTGGGGCAGGAACTCCTTGGAGCCGTGGACCACGCCCCAGAAGTTGATGCCGACGATCCAGTCCAGGTCGTCGTAGGTGAGGTCGGTGAAGTCGCCGGTGGCGCTGACGCCGGCGTTGTTGACGACGAGGTTGACCCGTCCGAGGTCCTCGACCACGTCGGCGGCCCACGCCGCGACCGCGTCCCGGTCCGAGACGTCGACGACGTCCTGACGGACCTTCGTCGCACCGGCCTGCTCCGCCAGCGTGACGGTCTCGGCGAGGCCGTCGCGGTCCCAGTCGGACAGGGCGAGGAGGGCGCCCGCCCGCGCGCTCCGGACCGCGAGTGCGCGGCCGATCCCGGATCCGGCACCGGTGATCACGACGACCTTGTCGGCGAGGGTGGTCAGGCTCATGGGATGAATTGTAACTCGCGTTTACGGCGTGGTGGAGGGCAGGACGACGGCGATCGTGGTGTCGCCGGGGCGGCTGTCGAGCGTCACGTCGCCGCCGTGGGCGGCGACGATCGCCTGCACGAGGGACAGCCCCAGGCCCGCCCCGCCCCGGGAGCGGGCGGCGTCGCCGCGGGTGAACCGCTCGAACGCACGGGGCGCGAGGTCGGGGGCGAAGCCCGGGCCGTCGTCGTGCACCGTGAAGCCGGCGCCGGTGGGGCCGGTCGTGCCGGTCACCGTCACCGTGCTCCCGGGCGGGGTGTGCTTGCGGGCGTTGGCGAGCAGGTTGCTCACGACCTGGTGCAGGCGGGCCGCGTCGCCGGTCACGGTGATGGGCTCGTCCGGCAGCGACAGGCGCCAGGACCGGTCGACGTCCACGACCCGCGCGTCGTCGACCGCCTCGAGCAGCAGCCGGGAGAGGTCGACGGGACGGCGCTCGAGCGGACGACCCGAGTCGAGGCGCGCCAGCAGGAGCAGGTCCTCCACGAGCGCCGTCATCCGCGCCGACTCGGTCTCGACCTTGTCGAGCGCGGTGCCGCTCGTCTCGGGCCGCTGCCGGGCCAGCTCGGTGTATCCGGCGATGGTGGCGAGTGGCGTCCGCAGCTCGTGCGAGGCGTCGGCGACGAACTGCCGCACCTGCTGCTCGCTGCGGTGCCGCTGCCCGAGCGAGTGCTCGACGTGGTCGAGCATGGCGTTGAGCGCCGAGCCCACCTGGCCGACCTCGGTGCGCTCGTCGGTCAGGCGCTCCGGCACCCGGTCGGCCATCTCGATCTCCCCGGACGCCAGCGGCAGCTCGGCGACCCGGTGCGCCGTGGCGGCGACCTCGCGCAACGGTGACAGCTGGCGACGTACGACGACCGTGCCCGCGGCGCCGGCGAGCGCCACGGCGCCGGCTCCCACGACCACGACGATCGTCACCAGCCAGGCGAGCGTCTCGTCGACCTCCTTGGTCGGGAGCCCGGCGAGCGCGGTCGCGCCGGTGGGGCTCCCGGCTGCCACCAACCGGTAGGTCCCCAGGCCCGGGAGGTCCACCTCGTGCCCGCGGCCGTCGGTGGGCACGTCGGCGAGCCGGTCGAGCACGTCGCTCGACAGCGCCTGCTGCTCGACCCCGCCCTGCGCGCTGTCCTCGACGACCGAGCCGTAGGAGCTGCCGGCCGGGCCGGCGAGCACGGCGGTCAGGGTGCCGGTGCGCTGGCCGCCGGGGCCTCGGTCGTCCCCCCGCGGGCCCGGGCCGAAGTCGTGCTGCGGCCCGAACTCCCGGAACAGGGAGCCCTGCACCTCGTCGTCGAGCCGGTCGGTGAAGTAGTCCTTCATCACCAGCGTCGTCGCCGTGCCGATGACCGCCGCGGTCACCGCCACGAGCAGCACCACCACGGCGACGAGCCGGGCGGTCAGCGTGCGGGGGATCCGGGCGGCGAACGTGGTCACGACGCCGGCTTCAGGACGTACCCCGCGCCCCGCATCGTGTGGATCATCGGCTCGCGGCCGGCGTCGACCTTCTTGCGCAGGTAGGAGATGTAGAGCTCGACCACGTTGGCCTGACCTCCGAAGTCGTACTGCCAGACCCGGTCGAGGATCTGCGCCTTGCTCAGCACGCGCCGCGGGTTGCGCATGAGGAAGCGCAGCAGCTCGAACTCGGTGGCGGTCAGGGCGATCTCGTCGCCGGCGCGGTGCACCTCGTGGCTGTCCTCGTCGAGCGTGAGGTCGCCGACGACCAGCACGTTGCCGGCCTCGGCCTGCGCCGCGGTGCCGCCGCGCCGGATCAGGCCGCGCAGCCGGGCCACGACCTCCTCCAGCGAGAACGGCTTGGTGACATAGTCGTCGCCGCCGGCGGTGAGACCGGCGATGCGGTCCTCGACCGCGTCCTTGGCGGTGAGGAAGAGGACGGGTACGTCGCTGCCGTCCGCGCGCATCCGGCGCAGCACCTCGAGCCCGTCGAAGTCCGGGAGCATGATGTCGAGCACCACGGCGTCCGGCCGGAAGTCGCGCGCGGCGGCGACCGCGTCGCCCCCGCTGTGCGCCATCCGGAGGTCCCAGCCCTCGTAGCGGAGCGCCATGGCGAGGAGCTCGGCGATGTTGACCTCGTCGTCGACGACGAGGACGCGCACGGGGGAGCCGTCGGGGCGGGTGAGCTGCTGCACGGGCAGCATCCTGCCGAGGCAACCTGTGAGGTTGCTGTGCGGGGCCTGTCAGCTGGCTGCCCGGTTGAGCCGGGCGGCCTCGCGGGTCAGGTGGGTCCGTTCGGCGAGGTTCGTCGCGAGCCCGGCAGCCTCGGCGTAGAGCCGCGCCGCCGTCGCGAGGTCGCCGTCCTTCTCGTGGAGGTACGCCGCCGCGGCACGGTGGCGCGGCAGGTCGGGGTCGACCTCGGCGAGCGCCGCGAGCCCGGCCCGGGCACCGTCGGCCTCACCCACCGCCACCGCCCGGTTGAGCCGCACGACCGGGCTGCCGGTGAGCGCCAGCAGCTCGTCGTACCACTGCACGACCTGCACCCAGTCGGTCTCCGCGGCGCTGGGGGCGTCGGCGTGGAGCGCGGCGATCGCCGCCTGGAGCTGGTACTCGCCGCGTCGCTGGCGGGCGAGCGCGGCCTGCAGGACCTCGACGCCCTCCTCGACGAGCGCGGTGTCCCACAGCGAGCGGTCCTGGTCGGCGAGGGGGACGAGCGTCCCGTCGTCGCGCAGCCGGGCCGGACGCCGTGCGTGGTGGAGCAGCATCAATGCGAGCAGTCCGTCGGTCTCCGGGTCCCGCCCGTCCCGACCGTCGGCCAGCGCCGCGAGCTGGCGGGTCAGCCGGATCGCCTCGGCGGCGAGGTCGACGTCGCCGGAGTAGCCCTCGTTGAAGACGAGGTAGAGCACACGCCGCACGGTCGCGAGGTCGCCCGGCCGGTCGAACGACTCGCCCGAGACGGTCCGCTTCGCCCGGCTGATGCGCTGCGCCATGGTCGCCTCGGGCACGAGGTAGGCCTCCGCGACCTGCCGGGTGGTCAGGCCGGCCACGGCCCGCAGGGTCAGCGCGACGGCCGAGGTCGGCGACAGCGTCGGGTGCGCGCACAGGAAGTACACCTTCAGCGTGTCGTCGGCCGTCTCGGTCGGTCCCTGCTCGGGCTCGAGGTCGACCGCGACCTCGCGCCGCTGCCGCGCCGTCTCGGACCGTACGACGTCGAGGAAGCGCCGCCACGCGACGGTGACCAGCCAGCCCTTGAGGTCGCGCGGCGGCTCCGCGGATCCTGCCCCGAACGTGCGCCACGCCTCGACGAGCGCCTCCTGCACGGCGTCCTCGGCCGTCGCGAAGTCGGCTCCGCGGCGGACGAGGACGCCGATGACCGCCGGGACGAGCGGTCGCAGCGTCGCCGACTCGAACGGGGTGGCGTCGACGGGAGGCACCGGCTCAGGCGTCGGTCGCGGACGGTGCGCCGTAGAAGGGGCGCACCTCGAGCCACTCGTGGATCGGCTTGCCGTCCTTGCCCGGGGCGAGCGAGAGCTCGCCGGCCAGCTCGACGGCACGGTCCCAGCCGTCGACGTCGACGACGTACCACCCGGCGATGAGGTCCTTGGTCTCGGCGAACGGGCCGTCGGTGGCGGGCTGGCGCTGCTCGTCGGCACGCACCCACGCGCCCTCGGGCGACAGGGCCTGCGCGTCGACGTACTCGCCGTTGGCCTCCAGCTTCTTGCCGAAGTCGGCCATGAACTGCATGTGCGCGTCGACCTCCTCCGGAGCCCACTGGTCCATCGGGGCGTCGTTCACGGTGGCGGGGGCGCCGCGGTAGTGCTTGAGGATCAGGTACTTCGGCATGTCGGTGCTCCTTGTCAGGTGCGGCCCATTCTGACCGCGTCCACCCCGGGGACGGAGCCGCTCGGCAGTTCTCGACATCGCCGGGAGGACTTTTCTCGCGGTGTCTCCGGGCGGGCCCTGGGCGGCCTCAGGGCGGTCTGGGCGGGCTCTGGGGCCGCCCACAGGTCGCACACAGGTACGACGCGCACGCTGCGGCCATGAGCGACGACAAGCCCCCCGCCGGCAGTCCCGGCGACGAGACCCAGCCGGTGCGCCCTGCGGCCGCGCAGTCCGCACTGCCCACCCCGCCGCCGACCGAGGACGCGCCTCCTGCGCCCGCCGAACCCGTTGCGGCCGGGTCAGGACGGCGTGGCTTCCGCGACCGCCTCCGCACGCTCCGCTCCTCCGACGGCAGCCGGACCTTCGGCCTCGCCGCCCTCATCGCGTCGGCGCTCGCGGGCGTGATCGTCGGGGGCCTCGGCGTGACGGCGGTCCAGGCAGTCACGGACGACCACCACGACCGCGACGGCTGGATGCAGCAGCGTGGACCGATGGGCCGTGACGGTGACGACTTCGGTGGCCGGGGCCCGATGCACGGTGGCCCTCCGGGCGTGCCCGGCCAGGTCCAGCCGACCACGCCGCCGGACGACGAGGAGGGCTCGAGCTCCTGACGCGGTGACCGGCGGCGAATTCGGTTGCCGTCGTGGGCGAGAATGGCGCCCGTTGTGAAGATCACCTATCCCGCCGAGCTCCCGGTCTCCGCGCGCCGCGACGACATCGCCGCCGCCATCCGCGACCACCAGGTCGTCATCGTCGCCGGCGAGACCGGCTCGGGGAAGACCACCCAGCTGCCCAAGATCTGTCTGGAGCTGGGCCGCGGCAAGGGCCGTGCCGACGGCGGTGGCCTGATCGGGCACACCCAGCCGCGCCGCATCGCCGCCCGGTCGGTGGCGGAGCGCATCGCCGAGGAGCTCGGCACCGAGCTCGGCGACGTCGTCGGCTACCAGGTCCGCTTCACCGACCGGACCTCGAAGGCCAGCCGCATCAAGCTGATGACGGACGGCATCCTGCTCGCCGAGCTGCAGCGCGACCGCGACCTGCGCAGGTACGACACGATCATCATCGACGAGGCCCACGAGCGCAGCCTCAACATCGACTTCCTGCTGGGCTACCTCAAGCGCCTGCTGCCGCGCCGGCCCGACCTCAAGGTGATCATCACCAGCGCCACGATCGACGTGGAGCGCTTCGCCGCGCACTTCCGCGCCCCGGTGGTCGAGGTCTCGGGTCGTACGTACCCGGTCGAGGTCCGCTACCGACCGCTGATGGAGCTGCCGGAGGACGACGAGGACGGCGAGCCGGTCCAGCGCGACCAGACCGAGGCGATCCTCGACGCCGTCCGCGAGCTCTCGGCCGAAGGCCCCGGCGACGTGCTGGTCTTCCTGCCCGGCGAGCGGGAGATCCGCGACACCGCCGACGCGTTCGACGCACTGCAGGGCTCGTCGGGAGGGGCGAACCGCCTCGAGATCGTGCCGCTCTACTCCCGGCTGAGCGCGGCCGACCAGCACAAGGTGTTCTCCAGCCACTCCTCCCTCGTGCGCCGCGTGGTGCTCGCCACCAACGTCGCCGAGACGTCGCTGACCGTCCCCGGCATCCGGTACGTCGTCGACACCGGCGTCGCGCGCATCAGCCGCTACTCGGTGCGCACCAAGGTGCAGCGGCTGCCGATCGAGCCGATCAGCCAGGCCTCGGCCAACCAGCGCTCCGGGCGCTGCGGCCGCGTCTCGGAGGGCATCGCGATCCGGCTCTACTCGGAGGAGGACTTCGAGGCGCGCCCGGAGTTCACCGACCCCGAGATCCTGCGCACCAACCTCGCCAGCGTCATCCTCCAGATGGCCTCGCTCCGGCTCGGCGACATCGCCCGGTTCCCGTTCGTCGAGCCGCCCGACCGCCGCAACGTCAAGGCCGGCACCGACCTGCTCGAGGAGCTCGGCGCGGTGACCGTCGCCGACGCGCGCCCCCGCCTGACCAACACCGGTCGCCGGCTGGCCCGCCTGCCGATCGACCCGCGGCTGGGCCGGATGATCCTGGAGGCCGAGCGCCTCGGCTGCCTGCGCGACGTCCTCGTCATCGCCGCCGCGCTCTCCATCCAGGACCCGCGCGAGCGCCCCGAGGAGCAGCGGGCGCACGCCGACCAGCTGCACGCCCGCTTCAAGCACGACTCCAGCGACTTCCTCACCTGGCTCAACCTCTGGCGCCACATCAGGCAGCAGCAGCGCGAGCTGTCGTCCAGCGCCTTCCGCCGCATGTGCAGGCGTGAGCACCTCAACTACATGCGCATCCGCGAGTGGCAGGACTACGAGTCCCAGCTGCGCCAGGTGTGCAAGGAGCTCAAGCTCGACCTGGGCCGGACGGGCAGCTCCGAGGGCGGAGCGGCGTACGACGAGGACGGCATCCACCAGGCGCTGCTCTCCGGCCTGCTCAGCCACATCGGTGCGCTCGAGGAGCGCGACAAGGCCAAGCCCGGGGAGCGGCGCCCGATGCGGGAGTACCTCGGCGCCCGCAACGCCCGCTTCGCGGTCTTCCCCGGCAGCGTGCTGAAGGGGCGCAACCCCGACTTCCTGATGAGCGCCGAGCTGGTCGAGACCTCGCGCCTGTGGGCCCGGCAGAACGCCGCAATCAAGGCCGAGTGGGCCGAGCGCCTCGGCGCCCACCTGGTCAAGCGGACCTACTCGGAGCCGCACTGGTCGCGCAAGCGCGCCGCGGTCATGGCCCGCGAGCGGGTCACCCTGTACGGCGTCCCGCTGGTCGCCGACCGCCTCGTGCAGTACGGCCAGATCGACGCGCCGCTCGCACGCGAGCTCTTCATCCGCCACGCCCTCGTCCAGCGGGAGTGGGACTCCCGCCACCGGTTCCTCGCCGAGAACACCCGCCTCCTCGAGGAGGCCGAGGAGCTCGAGCACCGCGCCCGGCGCCGCGACATCGTCGTCGACGAGGAGACGCTCTTCGAGTTCTACGACGCACGCGTCGGCGCCGACGTCGTCAGTGGGCAGCACTTCGACCAGTGGTGGAAGCGCGCGCGGCAGAAGAAGCCCGACCTGCTCACCTTCGACCCCGAGATGCTCACCCACGACACCGCGGGCGAGGTGCGCGCCAAGGACTTCCCGACCGAGTGGCACGACAGCGACGAGGCCGGGCTGACCTTCCCGATCAGCTATCACTTCGAGCCCGGTGCCGCCGACGACGGGCTCACCATCGACGTCCCCGTCGCCACCCTCAACCGGATCGAGGCCGACGACTTCTCCTGGCTCGTGCCGGGGCTGCGCGAGGAGCTGGTCACCGAGCTGATCCGGTCGCTGCCGAAGAACCTCCGGGTCGCGATGGTGCCCGCGCCCAACACCGCCCGCGAGTTCCTCGACGCGACGCCGCCGGGGGCCGAGCCGCTGCTCGACGCCCTCGAGCGGTTCGCGCGGAGCACCCGGAGCCTCGTCATCGCGCGCGAGGCGTGGGACTGGTCCAAGGTGCCCGCGCACCTGCGACCGACCTACCGCGTGGTCACCGAGGAGGGGGTGGAAGCGGGTCGCGGCAAGGACCTCGACGCGCTGAAGGAACCCCTGCGGCCGACCTTCGAGCAGGCGATGGCCGACGTGGCGTCCGACTCGGGCGTGACCGCGACCGGCCAGACGGGGTGGACCTTCGGCACGGTCCACGAGTCCTTCGTCCAGCGCCGAGCGGGCCACGAGGTCCGGGGCTTCCCCGCCCTCGTCGACGAGGGGTCGACCGTCGGCCTGCAGGTGCTCGCGACGGCCGACGAGGCCGCGGCGCACCACCGCCTCGGCGTACGCCGCCTCGTGCTGCTCGCGCTGGGCCCGGCCGACCCGGTCGACGACGTGCTCGCCGCGGCCGGCCTCGACCAGCGCGCCAAGCTCGCCCTCGTCGGGTCGCCCTACCCGTCGGTGGCCGACCTCCTCGACGACGTGCGCGCCGGCATCGTCGGCGAGGTCGTCGACCAGCACCCCATCGTGCGCGACGCGGCGGCGTACGAGGCCGTGGTCGCCGCCTCCCGCGAGGCCGTCGCCTCGGGACTGGGGCCGGCGGTGCACGACGTGATGCGCGTGCTGGAGGCGTGGCGCACCACCGACAAGGCGATCTCCGGGCGGGCCGACCTGATGACGCTCCCGGCCCTCACCGACATGCGCGCCCAGGTGGGCCGGCTGATGGAGCCCGGCTTCGTGGGGGAGGCGGGCGTACGACGACTGCGCGACTACCCCCGCTACCTCGCCGCCGTGACCCACCGCCGCGAGCGACTCGAGAGCCAGGTCGCCCGCGACCGGCAGCTGATGGACCAGCTCGCCGGACTCCAGGAGGCGTGGCTGCACGCCGTCGCCGCGCTGCCCGCCGGGCAGCCGGTGCCGCAGCACCTCCGCGACGCGCGGTGGCTGCTGGAGGAGTACCGCGTCTCGCTCTTCGCCCAGCAGCTCGGGACGGCGACGAAGGTCAGCGACCAGCGCATCCGCAAGGTGATGGCGCGCACCGGTTGAGCGCGCTCCGGGCCGTGGTCGCCCGCGACCCGCGCACTCGACCTAGGGTGGAGCGATGACCGGCCGCACGCACCACCGCCCGATGACGCCCGGCGACGGGTTCTTCGCCGACATCGTGGGGGGAGCCGACCCCGCCCAGGTGCGGGAGGCCGGTGACCTCGCCGCGACCGTGCTGGTGCGCGGCGCCCGGGAGTCGCACGACCCCGGGCTGGCCGAGCGCGTGGTCCGCCTCGCCGACACCGAGGGCCTCGAGACGCTGGCCGAGGTGTGGTCGGGCGCTCCCGCGGACACGCTGGCGGGGAGCCTGTGGCGGCTGTTCCTCCTGCGCTCGTGGGTGCACGCCAGCCCCGACCAGGTCGCCGCCGACTACGAGGCCGGGCAGCGCCGTGTCGACGTCGCCCGCGTGGTCGCGGGGGTGGCCGACCCGCCCGGCCCCGACGAGCTGCGCCGGATGGTGGACGACGTGCTGCGCGGCATCACCCGCGGCGACTTCGCCGTCACCCTCTTCCGCGCCTCCGCCTTCGCGCGCATCGTGGCTGCCGGCCGCGCCGCGCTCGGCAGCGCCTCGCACGAGGAGATCTCCCGGATGCTCACCCTGTCGGAGCAGCTCGAGGCGGCGGGTCACGTGGAAATCAGGGACTCGCTCGCCTGAGGCGTTAAAATATCCGTGAGTGCGTCGGGCTGTGGCAGCCCCGGGTCCCACAATTAGCCGCTACGAGCGGCCACGCGCCGTGAGGCGCTCCCGGTCCGGCGCACTCACTCACGTCGGTCTCGGTCTACGCTCCGGGCGTGAGCATCGGCAAGCGCCTCGGCGCGTTCATCTCGGGCATCTCCAGGGCCGGCGCGACCGCCTCGGCTCCCACCGCACGCGACGCGACGTACGCCCCCGAGCGTGACGGTGAGCCCGACCCGGGCGAGGTCGTGTGGGCGTGGGTGCCCTACGAGGACGACCCCAGCCAGGGCAAGGACCGGCCGGTGCTGGTCCTCGACACCGCCGGTGACGACTGGGTGGGGCTGATGCTCAGCAGCCAGGACCACGACCGCGACGCCGAGGACGAGGCCCGATGGGGGCGCCACTGGATGGACGTCGGAACCGGCGGGTGGGACTCGCAGGGGCGGCCCAGCGAGGTGCGCCTCGACCGGTTGATCCACCTCACACGCGGCGCCGTACGGCGGGAGGGGGCCGCGCTCGACGAGACGATCTTCACTGCCGTCGTGGCGGCTCGGCGTGGTCTGTCCCGATAGGGTCTGGCCGTGTCTCGCTCCTCCTTCCGCCGCAACGCCCTCCTCGCGACCGCCCTCACGGTCGCGCTGACGACGGCCGCATGCTCCGGGAGCGCCGAGCCCGAGTCGCAGCCGTCGAAGCCGCCGGCCTCGTCGGGCAAGCCGACCGAGAAGCCGCGCGAGGTCACCTTCGGCGCCTACGGCACCGACGAGGAGGTCGCCGCCTTCCAGAGCGTCGTCGACTCCTTCAACGCCTCCTCCACGACCCGCAAGGTGACCCTAAAGTCGTGGCCGGACCACGAGTCCGCGGTCGCCGACGTGCTCGCCGGCAACGCCCCGGACGCCTTCCTCACCTCGCGCATCGACCTCGACCAGCTCGTCGAGGGGGAGGCGCTGCAGCCGGTGAGCCTGCTGCTCGACGAGCGGGGCGTCGACTTCGGTGACCGCTTCTCGCGCGACGCCGTCGATGCCTTCGCGATGGACGACGAGCTGCAGTGCATGGCGTACTCGGTGTCGCCGATGGTCATCTACTACAACACCGAGATCATCGACTTCGACCGGATGGAGCGGCGTGGGTTCGACGTGCCGACCGCCAACTCCGAGGGCAGGCGCGAGCGCTGGACCCTCGCGCAGTTCGGCGCCGCGGCCCAGTTCGCCAGCCGTCGCGGCGACCGTCGCGGGGTCTGGATCGACCCGACGCTGCAGGGCCTGGCGCCCTTCATCTACTCCGGCGACGGCCAGGTGTTCGACGACGACCGTGAGCCCACCTCGCTCGCCTTCTCCGACGACAACACGCGCGAGGCGCTGAGCGAGACGCTCGCGATCCTGCGCGACTCCGCGCTCACGCCGACCAACGCCCAGCTCGCCCGGGCGACGCCGGTCCAGCTCTTCAAGCGCGGCGAGCTGGCGATGATCGCGGGCTTCCGCAACCTCGTGCCCCAGCTGCGCGACGCGGAGGACCTCGACTTCGACGTGCTGCCGATGCCGACCATCGACAACCGCGCGACCGTGGGCGACATCAGCGGGCTGTGCATCTCGGCCGACTCCGAGGTGGTCAACGACGCCGCCGACTTCATCGCCTACGCCGTCTCCGACGCGGCGATCGCCACGGTCGCCTCGACCGGCTACATCGTCCCGGCCAACACGTCCGTGGCAGCGTCGGACGACTTCCTCGCGCCCGACGACGAGCCGGCCAGCTCGGAGGTCTACAACCAGAGCATCCGCTACATGGTGGTCCCGCCGTTCATCGACCAGCGCGAGGAGCTGATCGAGGCCGTGACCCCGCTGCTCGAGCAGCTCGTCACCGCCCCGGGGCCGCTCGACCTCGAGGGTCTGACCGAGGAGATCGACCTGACCTCGCAGGAGATCCTCTCGCCCGAGGAGACCGAGTCGCCCGACGAGTCGGACACGACGGAGCCCACCGAGGACCCCAGCGAGTCGCCCTCCGAGTGAGGCGGACTACTCGCGCTCGGCGCCCAGGATCGCGCCGACGAGCGCGCCGGTGACCAGCTCGGCCTGCCAGGGTCGGGCGCCGTAGGACGCCAGCTGCGCGCGCACCGCCTCGGCCAGCTCGGCGGGCTCACGGGTCGCCGGTGGCGCCCACATCAGCCGTCGGAGGTAGTCGGGGGTGAGCAGGTTCTCCACCGGCAGGTGGTGCACCTCGGCGAGGTTGAGCATCGCCTCGCGGGCAGCCTTGAAGCGACGGTCGGCGACCGGCTCGCGGTCGGCCCAGGTGCGGGGGTGCGGTGGACCGTCGCCGCGCGGGGCGCGGGTCGGGAGGTCGTCCTCGTCCATCTCGCGGGCCTCGCGCAGGGCCTCGACCCAGGTCGCGGCGTAGCGGCTCGCACCCCGTCCGTGGAAGCCCTGCGTCGCGAGCAACGCCCGGCGGTCGGTCGGCATCGCCGCCGCGGCGACCACGATGGCCGAGTCGGGCAGGATCCGCCCGGGGGTCACGTCGCGCTCAGCGGCGATGGCGTCGCGGGCCTCCCACAGGGCCCGGGCAGCACCCAGGGCGCGGCGCCCGCGCAGCCGGTGCACCCCGGACGTACGACGCCACGCGTCCACGCGGACGGCCGGCTCGAAGCCCAGCAGGTGGTCGAACTCCTGGCGCGCCCACTCCGCCTTGCCGGCCCGCTCGAGCTCGGTGGCCATGTGGTCGCGGAGCTCGACGAGGACCTCGACGTCGAGCGCGGCGTACTCCAGCCACGGGGTCGGCAGCGGGCGCGTCGACCAGTCGGCGGCCGAGTGCTCCTTGCGCATCCGCTGCCCCAGCACCGTCTCCACGAGAGTGGCGAGGCCGACGCGTGGGTAGCCGAGGAGGCGCCCGGCGAGCTCAGTGTCGAACAGGCTGGTCGGCGTGAGGCCGACCTCGCGCAGGCACGGCAGGTCCTGGGTGGCGGCGTGCAGTATCCACTCGGTGCCCTCGAGGGCCTCCTGGAGCGGGGCCAGGGTCGACATGCCGATCGGGTCGACCAGCCAGGTGCCGGCGCCCTCGCGGCGCAGCTGGATCAGGTAGGCGCGGTTGGAGTAGCGGTAGCCGGACGCGCGCTCGGCGTCGATCGCGACCGGGCCTGTTGCCGCAGCCAGCGCGGTGCAGGCCTCCAGCAGGCCGGCGTCGGTGTCGACGACGTCGGGGAGCCCGTCGCGCAGCTCGAGCAGCGGGGCGGGCGGCGGGGGCGGTGCGTCGGTCCCGGGGTCGTGGGAGTCGGCCGGCCCACCCTCGGGCGGGGCTCCGGTGGGGAAGTGCTCGGCAGTGCCCGGCGGGAGGTCCGCCATCGGGTCGGGTGTCGGGTCGGGCATCGGGTCAGGTGCCGCGCTGTCCGCGTCGGCTGGGGATCGCCGTGACCCCCTCGGGCACCGGCGGCAGCCCGACGGCGGTGCACATGAGCTCGCCCCACGCCTCGACGTGGGCGGTCATGTCGAGGCCGCCGGCCTCGTCGACGTCGGGGGTCCACGACGCGCGGATCTCCACCTGGGCGGTGCCGGCCTCCTCGGCCATCCCGCCGAAGCTCTCGGTGGTCACGCACGTGACGGTGCCGGACGCGGCGTGGTGACCGGCGCCGTGGGCGTCGAGCGCCTCGACCAGCCACGACCAGCCGACGGCGGCCAGCATCGGGTCTGCGCCGAGCTCGGGGTCGATGTCGGCGCGGGCGTAGGCCACGCAGCGGAACGTGCCGTCCCACGCGTCGTTGCCGGCCGGGTCGTGGAGCAGGATCAGGCGTCCGGTGCCGAGGTCCTCCTCGTCGACCGTGACGTCACCGCTCAGCGCCGACGACCACGGCGCGATGCGCTGGGGCGCGGGCATCTCCTCGCAGAAGACCTCCGGGCGCAGCGAGGCCCGACGCATCGACTCCACAGCCGAGCGGAACTCCGCGGGCCCAGCCGCGGCAGCACTGCCCGGGTGGGTCTCGTGACGGGCCACCATGAGGTCAGAGTAGGCCAGCGCCGGGCTCCGCCGATGTGCCGCCACGCCGCCTGACCTGCGAAGATTCGGGGGTGACCGACGCCGTACCCACGCCCCATCCCGGACTGGCCCAGAGCCCCTTCCTCGCGGCGGCGCGCGGTGAGGTCCCGTCCCACACCCCGGTCTGGTTCATGCGGCAGGCGGGGCGCTCGCTCCCGGAGTACCTGAAGGTGCGCGAGGGCATCGGGATGCTCGAGTCCTGCATGGACGCCGACCTGGTCACCGAGATCACCCTGCAGCCCGTACGCCGCTACGGCGTGGACGCGGCCATCTTCTTCTCCGACATCGTGCTTCCGCTCAAGGCCGTGGGCGTCGACCTCGACATCAAGCCGGGCGTCGGCCCCGTCGTCGCCTCGCCCGTGCGCACGCTGGCCGACGTGGAGGCCATCCCCGATCTCACGCCCCAGCACGTCCCCTACATCTCGCAGGCCGTGCGGCAGCTCGTCGCCGAGCTCGGCGCGACGCCGCTGATCGGCTTCGCCGGCGCGCCCTTCACCGTGGCGTCCTACCTCGTCGAGGGCGGTCCCTCGAAGGAGCACGCGAGGACGAAGGCGATGATGTTCGGAGCCCCCGACGTGTGGGACGCGCTGATGCGCAAGATCGCCGGCATCGCCGCCGCCTACCTCCGCATCCAGGTCGAGGCCGGGGCCTCGGCCGTCCAGCTGTTCGACTCGTGGGCGGGTGCCCTCACCCCGGCCGACTACCGCGCCTCCGTCATGCCGCACTCCCAGCGGGTGCTCGCCGCGGCCGGTGAGCTCGGCGTGCCGCGCATCCACTTCGGCGTCGGCACCAGCAACCTGCTGGGCCTGATGGGCGAGGCCGGCGCCGACGTGGTCGGTGTCGACTGGCGCACGCCGCTGGAGCAGGCCATCCCGCTGGTCGGTGACCGGGCGGTGCAGGGCAACCTCGACCCCACCCTGGTCTTCGCGCCCACGGAGGTGATGACCGCGCGGGCAGCCGAGGTGATCGAGGCGGGGCGCAAGGCCAAGGGCCACATCTTCAACCTCGGCCACGGGGTCATCCCCTCGACCGACCCAGGTCAGCTCACGGCGCTGACCGAGTTCGTGCACGGCTGCTGATCGGCGTCACCGGCGTCAGGTCCGCAGCGGGGTCGACCTGCGCCTCGGCGGCGGCCGGGGCGGACGCGGCCGCCGGCAGGTCGACCGAGGACAGGTAGATCCGGGCCTGCCGGACGAGGGCCCGCTGCAGGTCGCGCAGCGGCTCGGGCACCCGCTCGGCCCGGCGGCGCAGCATCAGCAGGGTGACCGTCGTCTGGTCGGTCTGGATGGGCCGCGTGGTGAGCACACCGGCGCGGACCAGGGCGTCGGCGACGATGGAGAAGTCGGGGAGCACCGAGATCCCCAGCCCTGCAGCCACCATCGCCTTGCCCATCTCGGCACCGTCGGTGGCGTACGTCGTGCTCGGCAGGCTGCCGGCGAAGAGCCGGTGCGCGTAGCGGTGCATCACGAAGCCGGGCCGCATGAGGACGTGCGGCTCGGCGCGGAGGTCGTCCACCGTGACCTGCTCCTTGGCGGTGAGCGGGTGCCCGACCGGGAGGCAGGCGACCGGCGTGCCCTCGATGAGCCGGTCCGCGACGAGCGTCGGCGGGACCTCGTCGCCGGGGAGCACGTTGACCAGGCCCAGGTCGAGCGACCCCTCGGCGAGGCCCTGCTGGATGTCGACCTGCCGGCCGTTGACGACCTCGACGCCGCCGGACCCGTGGCGCGCGTGCAGGTCGCGCAACGCAGGGGCGAGCAGGCTGGACGAGGCGGTGACGACGGTGCCGATGCGCAGGTCGCGCCGGCGTACGGACTGCTGGCCCGCGGCCTGCCGCAGCCGGTCGACCGCCTCGAGCACCTCGGTCATGTTCTGCAGCAGGTCGAGGCCCTGCCGGCTGATCCGCGACCCGGTGCGCCGGCGGTCGAGCAGCGTCGTGCCGAGCTCCTTCTCCAGCTTGGTCACCGCCTCGCTCAGCGCCGGCTGGGAGATGTGCATCGCCTCGCTCGCGCGGCGCAGCGAGCCGTGCTCGGTCACCGCCGCGAGGTACTCCAGCTGTTCGATCCGCACGCTCTGCTCCTGCCGGGGGTCTGGTCTGGCTGTCTGGTGTTGAGGGGTGTGTCGCGGGGTGGACGGCAAAACCTGCTACCGGGAGTTCGTGGTCCGCGACCTCGATTCCCTAAAGTCTACTAAGTAACTATACAAAACGGGAGGAACTCACCCATGACCACCCTGCGTGTCCCGCCCACCCGCAGCCGGGACGACTCCGCGACCGGCCCCCGGTCCACCGACTGGGGCGCGGTCCTCGCCTCCATCTCGGAGGGCGCCCTGCAGCGCGAGGTCGACGGCGAGCTGCCCGTCGAGGCGGTGCGCCTGCTCAAGTCCGAGGGGTTCGGCGCGCTGCGCGTGCCGGCCACGTCCGGGGGCGGCGGGCTCGACCTCGTCGGCCTCGCGCGGCTGTGGATCGACCTGGCCGCCGTCGACGCCAACCTGCCGCAGGCCTTCCGCGGGCACTTCGCCCTGGTCGAGGACCGGCTGTGGCACCACGCCCGCACCAGCGACCAGCGGGTCTGGTTCGACCGGTTCGTCGCCGGGGAGATGGCCGGCAACGCGTGGGCGGAGGTCGGCTCGGACATCGACCTGCCGCGCACGGTGCTGCGCCCGCGCGCCGACGGCTCCTACCGGCTGGACGGCACGAAGTACTACACGACCGGCACGATCTTCGCGGAGTGGACCGACGTGCACGCGCGGCTCGCGCGTCCGGGGCACCCCGACGAGGTCGAGGAGCCCACCGCCATCGCGCTCGTCGACACGCGCGACCCGGGCGTGCGCACGGTCGACGACTGGAACGGGTTCGGCCAGAAGGGCACCGGCAGCGGCACGACGACGTTCGACAACGTCGGCGTCCCGGCCGAGCACGTGCTGCCCTTCGAGGACCGGTTCCCCTACCAGACCGCGTTCTACCAGCTGAACCTGCTCGCCACGCTCACCGGCATCGCCAGGGCGGCGCTGCGCGACGTGGTCGAGGCCGTGCAGAAGCGCACGCGCAACTTCTCCCACGCCAACGCGCCACGCGTGCGCGACGACGCCCAGGTGCTCGCGCTCGTCGGCGGGATCGCTGCCGCGGTCTACGCCGCCGAGGCCGCCACCCTGCGGGTGGCGGGCAGCATCCAGGCGGTCGCGGACGCGCCGCTGGCGAGCGCCGACGAGATCGCTGCCCTCGTCGAGGCGAGCGAGATCGAGTCGTCGACCGCCCAGGTCGCGGTCTCCGAGCTGGTCCTGCGGGCCACCTCGGACCTCTTCGACGCGTTGGGCGCCTCCGCCACCGCGCGGCCGCTCGCCCTCGACCGCCACTGGCGCAACGCGCGCACGGTCGCGTCGCACAACCCGCGCATCCTCAAGGCGCGGGTCGTCGGCGCCCACGCCGTCAACGGCACCCCGCCTCCCTACGCCTGGTCGATCGGCGGGACGCGCCGGCGCCAGGAGTGGGACGCGCCGCCGGCCCGCTCCGGCGACGCCGGCTGAGGCACCCGGGACCGACCGGTCACGCACCGGCTCCGGAGGGGGTGGAGGGAGGTGCCTTGCGTTGCCTGCAAGGCATCCCCTTCCACCCCCTCGACATCCCCACGCGACGCCGGTCCCCGGATCCCGGTACGTCGCTGCTACGTTTGTCTACAAGATCGATAGAGATTGTGTTGGAGGAGAGATGAGCGCTGCTGTCGTCCCGGAGGTCGAGGCCGTCCCGGTCCTGTCCCACGACGAGGCGATCGCGGTCGCCACCGAGATCGCGGCCGACCTCGCGGCCACCTCGCTGGAGCGGGACCGCGACCGGGTGCTCCCCGGGCGCGAGCTCGACCGCCTCTCCGCCTCCGGCCTGCTCGCGCTGACGGTGCCGACCGAGCACGGCGGCGCGGGGCTCCCCGTCGAGACGCTGGCCGAGGTCTTCCGGATCCTCGCGACGGGCGACCCGAGCGTGGCCCAGGTGCCGCACAGCCACTTCGTCTACGTCAACGCGCTGCGCCACCAGGGCACCCGTGAGCAGCAGTGGTTCTTCTTCCGTGAGGTGCTGGCCGGCAAGCGGTTCGGCAACGCGCAGTCCGAGACCGGCACCAGGCACGTCCGCGACATCCGTACGACGCTGACCCCGGCCGGCCACGGACGCTGGACCCTGAGCGGCACCAAGGGCTACAGCACCGGCGCGCTCTTCGCCGACTGGATCCCCGTGCTCGCCCGCCAGGACACGCTCGCCGCGCCGGGCACTGGTCCGCTCCACGTGGCCTGGGTCGAGCGGCGCGCCCCCGGCGTGAGCGTCACCGACGACTGGGACGGCATGGGCCAGCGCACCACCGCCAGCGGCACCGTGCGGCTCGACCAGGTCGAGGTGGCCGCGGACCGGATCACGCCCTACCACCTGACCTTCGAGGGCCCCCAGACCTACGGCGCCTTCGCCCAGGTGCTGCACGCCGCCCTCGACGTCGGCATCGCCCGCGCCGCGCTCACCGAGGCCGCCGCGTTCGTCCGCACGAGGTCGCGGCCCTACCCGGACGCCGGCGTGGAGCGGGCGACCGACGACCCGCTGGTCGTGCAGGCGCTGGGCGAGATGGAGCTCGACGTACGCGCCTCCGAGGCGCTGCTGCGCGAGGCGGCCCTGGCGGTCGACGCAGCCGACGCCGACCTCACCGCCGACACCGCGGCGGCCGCGAGCCTGGCCGTGGCCGCCGTACGCGCCCACTCCGCGCGCGTGTCGGTCGAGGTGTCGAGCCGGCTCTTCGAGGTGTCCGGCACCCGCTCGGCGCTCGCCTCGCTCGACCTCGACCGCCACTGGCGCAACGCCCGCACCCACACCCTGCACGACCCGGCCGCCTGGAAGGTGCAGCACCTCGGCAGGTACGTCGCCGACGGCACGCCGCCGCCCAACCACGGCCAGCTCTGACTCCCGGCACCGACGGCCGGCTCCGACCCCGCGAAAGGATCAACGATGAAGTTCCACTGGTTCCTGCCCACCAACGGCGGTGACGGCCGGCAGGTCGTCAGCGGCGGCCACGGCGTCTCCCACGGCGCCGGCGGACGCCCTGCGAGCGTGCCCTACCTCGGGCAGATCGCCCGCAGCGCCGAACAGCTCGGCTTCGAGGCCGCGCTGACCCCGACCGGCGCATGGTGCGAGGACGCGTGGCTCACGACCGCGATGCTGGCGCCGCTGTCCGAGCGGCTGAAGTTCCTCGTCGCCTTCCGGCCCGGGATGACGTCGCCGACGTTGGCCGCGCAGATGGCGGCGACCTTCCAGAACCTCTCCGGCGGCCGGCTGCTGCTCAACGTGGTGACCGGGGGCGAGTCCCACGAGCAGCGTGCCTACGGCGACTTCCTGGACAAGGACGGGCGCTACGAGCGCTGCGACGAGTTCCTCGAGATCGTCTGCCGGCTCTGGACCGGCGACGAGGTCACCTTCGCCGGCCGCCACCTGCGGGTGGAGCAGGCGCGCCTGCAGCAGCTGCCCGACCCGGTCCCCGGCATCTACTTCGGCGGCTCCTCGCCCGCCGCCGGCGTCGTGGCCGCCAAGCACGCCGACGTGTACCTGACCTGGGGCGAGCCGCCGGCCGCCGTGGCGAAGAAGATCGCCTGGATCCGCGAGCTCGCCGAGAAGCAGGGTCGTGAGATCCGCTTCGGCATCCGCATGCACACCATCAACCGCGACACCTCGGAGGAGGCGTGGGCCGAGGCAGACCGCCTGCTCGAGGGCATCGACGACGCCGAGATCCGCCGCGTGCAGGAGGGCCTCAAGAAGTCGGAGTCGGTCGGCCAGCAGAACATGCTCGCCCTCAACAACGGCTCGCGCGACGGCCTGGAGATCCACCCCAACGTCTGGGCCGGCGTCGGTCTGGTCCGCGGTGGTGCCGGCACCGCCCTCGTCGGCAGCCACGAGGAGGTGGCCGACCGCATCGAGGAGTACGCCGCGCTGGGCATCGAGGAGTTCGTGCTCTCGGCCTACCCGCACCTCGAGGGCGCCTACCACTTCGGTGAGGGCGTGCTCCCGGTGCTCGAGCAGCGCGGCCTGTGGACCAACCCCGTCCCGTCCGCCGCCCGTGCGTCCGTGCCGTTCGGCGGCCAGCGAGCGGCCTCATGAACACCCCACGACGTTCTTCTCCTCCGCTTCGCTCCCCCGAACAACGCCCCGGGGACCCCCAAGACAGCGCCCGCGTCGCCGTCGTGGTCGGCAACCCGAAGCCACGCTCGCGCACCTACGAGTCCGCGCTGACCCTCGCCGACCGGCTCGGCGGTGCCGACCTCGTCGTCGACCTCGCCGACCACGCGTCCGAGCTCTTCGACTGGGGGTCGCCGCGCGTCACCGAGCTGGTCGAGGAGGTGGCGTCCAGCCTGGTGGTGGTCGTCGCCAGCCCGACCTACAAGGCGACCTACACCGGCCTGCTCAAGGCGTTCCTCGACCGCTTCCCGCACCAGGGGCTCGGCGGGGTGACCGCGATCCCGCTGATGCTCGGCGCGTCGCCGGTCCACTCGCTCGCCACCGAGCACGGACTCCGCCCGCTCCTCGTCGAGCTCGGCGCGTCGGTGCCGACCCGTGGGCTCTACGTCCTCGACTCCGAGCACGACCGGCCCGAGACGTACGACGCCTGGTTCGCCGCCGCGCAGCAGCTCCTGCCGACCCTGCCCGCTCCCGCTCCCGCTCCCTCCCTGGAGGTGTCGTCCGCATGACCGCACACGCCCACTCCCGTCCCGCGTCCGTCCCGGCCATCGACCAGCGCACCCTGCGCGACGCGTTCGGCGCCTTCCCCTCCGGGGTCGTCGCCGTCGCAGCGTCGGTGAAGGGACAGCTCACCGGGATCGCCGCGTCGTCGTTCACCTCCGTGAGCATCGACCCGCCGCTCGTGTCCTTCTCCATCGCGACCTCGAGCTCGACCTGGCCGCTGCTGCGCGAGGCCGAGCACCTCGGCATCAGCGTCCTGGCCGACCACCACGACGCGGTGTGCCGGCAGCTGGCCGGGCCGCGCGAGGAGCGCTTCGCGGGCCTGCCGTTCAAGGTGACCGGCACCGGCGCGGTGCTGCTCGACGAGGCCGTGGCGACCTACGACTGCTCGCTGCACGAGGAGGTCGTCGCCGGCGACCACGTCATCGTGCTGCTCGAGGTGCACGAGGTCGGCGGAGGCGACGGCGAGCACCCGCTCGTCTTCCACCGCTCCACCTTCGCCAAGCTCCACCGCGACGACCTCGACCCCGCCCGCCTCGACGGCCGGATCAACGGCGCCGAGGTCGACCGGGGCGACCGCGAGCCCGAGGCCTCGACGGAGTCCCGCGACGACGCGGAGGACGCCGCATGAGGAACACGCGCACCGGCGTGACCGACGTACCCCCGTCGCCGCGCCGTGTCGCGCTGGCCTCGGCCGTCGGCGCGACGATCGAGTGGTACGACTTCTTCCTCTACGGCACGGCCGCCGCGGTGGTCTTCGACAAGCTGTACTTCAACGGCCTCGACGGTCCGGCAGCGCAGTTCGCCGCCTTCGCGACCTTCGCCGTCGGGTTCCTCGCACGACCGGTCGGCGGGCTGGTCTTCGGCCACTACGGCGACCGCATCGGGCGCAAGCAGATGCTGCTGCTGACCCTCGTCATCATGGGCGTGGGCACCGCGCTGATCGGCATGCTGCCGACCTACGACCAGATCGGCGTCTGGGCGCCGATCGCGCTGGTGCTGCTGCGGGTGCTGCAGGGCATCGGCGTGGGCGGAGAGTACGGCGGCGCGGTGCTGCTCGCCGTCGAGTACGCCCCCGCCCGGCGCCGCGGGTTCTACGGGAGCTTCGCCCACGTCGGGGTGCCC
Organism: Nocardioides sp. Soil_C_8; assembly: GCF_057656315.1. Lineage (NCBI taxonomy): Bacteria > Bacillati > Actinomycetota > Actinomycetes > Propionibacteriales > Nocardioidaceae > Nocardioides > Nocardioides sp. Soil_C_8. Next base: position 620,648 of record NZ_JBDGKQ010000002.1, on the reverse strand, counting down.
GGCGGGCTCGTCCTCGCCGCCGGCGCCTTCTCGCTCGCGGGGCTCCTGCCCGAGGAGGCGTTCCTGGCCTGGGGCTGGCGGGCGTGCTTCCTCATCAGCATCGTGCTGCTCGGCATCGGCGCCTACATCCGGCTCTCCGTGATGGAGACCCCGGAGTTCGCCAAGGTGCAGGAGCGCAAGGAGATCTCACGGCTGCCGCTGCGCGACCTCCTGCGCGAGCAGCCCCGGCCGCTGCTCCTCGGCATGGGCACCCGCTACATCGAGGGCTTCACGTTCAACCTGTTCTCGGTCTACCTGCTCGCCTACGTCGCGACCAACCTCGAGCTGCCGCGCAGCTGGGCGCTCGACGCGATCCTGGCCGGCGCGGCGCTCGGCGTCGTCCTGGTTCCGGTCGCCGGGGCCCTCAGCGACCGGGTGGGCCGCAAGCCGGTCTACCGCGCAGGAGCGTGGATCGGGCTGCTGTTCGCGTTCCCGGCGGCCTTCCTCGTGCAGACCGAGAACCGCTGGGCGATCTCGCTCGTCTTCGTCGTCGGCCTCGGCGTCATCTACGGGACCGTCTACGGGCCACTCGCGGCGTTTTGGTCCGAGCTGTTCGACACCCGCTACCGCTACACGGCGCTCAGCACGCTCTACCAGGTCTCCGGCATCCTCGCGTCCGGACTGACGCCGCTCATCGCGGCGTGGCTGGTGACCCGCGGCGACGGGACCCTGTGGTGGGTCGCGACCTACAACGTGCTGGTCGCCGCGATCTCGCTGGCCTGCGCGCGGTTCCTGCCCGAGACCCGCGGCCGGGGGCTCGACAGCGCCGATCCGACGCTGGAGCCCGTCCGCGAGCGCGTCCCGGCCTGAGGGTGCACACTGGCTGACGCGGAGACGCTCGGACAGATTCCTCGACCGGACCCCCGTCCCACGCCTGGCGCCGCAGGCGTGGGACGGGTTGCGTCCGCGTGGCTACGCCGCCGGCGTCCGCGGCGTGGTGGCCCGGCGGCGTCGTACGACGAGCCAGACCGGCAGCCCCAGCACCAGGCCCACCGCGGCGAAGGGCAGCAGGGCGCCGGTCATCGTGGACACGATGGTGAACAGCGTCCCCATGGCCTTCGAGCCGCCGTCGAGCCCGGCGAGGAACCCTGTCGGTCGCTCCTCGTCCGGCTCGAGCTCGACGTCCTCCAGGGCGGCGATGTCGACCGTGATGGTCGACAGGGACGTCTGGTCGGCCAGCCACGACTGCTGGGACTTCAGCGAGTCCAGCTCCGCCTGCCGGCCGGTGAGCTGCGACTCGATCCAGATGACGTCCTTGAGGTCACGTGCGTCGGCCAGCAGCAGCTCCACCCGCCGCAGGCTGGCCTCCTGCGCCCGGACGCGGGCGCCGTTGTCGATGACCTGCGTGGTGACGTCCTCGGAACCGCGGTCGGACGAGCGCAGCACCCCGACCTGCTCCAGCGCGGACATCGTCTCGCCGAACTTCCGGCTCGGCACCCGCACGACCATCCGCACGTAGGAGGTGACGCCGTCGGAGTCGGTCTCGGTGCTCTCGTCGGTGATCTCGCCGCCCTGCGCGTCGACGACGCGCTGCACGTCCTGCCGGGTCGTCCGGACGTCCTCGCCGGCCAGCGAGACCGTGCCGCTCGAGATCACCGAGCGCTGCAGCTCGGGGGCGGTCGGACCGTCCGCCCCGCCCGACCCGCCTGCGGAGTCGTCGGCCGAGCTCCCGGACGAGCTCCCGGCCGAGCTCCCGGCCGAGTCGCTGGACGTCTCGCTCGACGACGATCCGGACTCCTCCCCGGACATCGCGTCGCTGCCGCCGTCGTCGGCGGAGCAGGCGGCCAGCAGGGCCGTCATGGTGAGGGCGGTGGCGAAGGCGGTGAGGACTCCCGCGGTGCGGGACCGGTTCGAGGTGCGGGTCGCGGTGAGGGTCATGGCCGTCCGACGACGCCGGTGACGGCGGCGGTTCCGGCCGTGACGGAACTGTGACGTGTCAGGCCTTCTTGCTCGACGCCCGCTTCGCCGTGCGCTTGGTGGTGGTGGTGACCTTCGGCGGCTTCTGGCCCTTGAGCCGGACCCGCATCGCGTTGCCGTTGCCGTTGGTCTCGAGGTACGGCTGCGCGGTGACGAGGGTGCTCAGCCGGGCACCCGGGCCGGCGAAGTTGCGCGCGTCGAACGACGGGTGGGTGCGGATCAGCTGGTTGCCCAGGGCGGGCAGGAGCGCCCAGCCCTCGTCGTCGGAGACCGCGTTCACGGCGCGGGTGAGGGCGCTCTGCAGGTTGATCGACGGGGTGTCCGTCCCGCTCGGGTCGTCGGAGTCGTCGTCGGAGTCCTCGCCGTCGCCGGGCCGGTCGGTGACGACCGCGAGGTCGATGAACTTGTCGCAGGCGTTGCGCAGCGACTCGGGCGCCTTGTTCTCCCCGAGCACGTAGACCTTCTTGCCCGACTCGCGCAGCCGGTGGGCGAGGCTGGTGAAGTCGCTGTCGCTCGTCACCAGGGCGAACGCCTCGACGTTGCCGTCGTACAGCAGGTCCATCGCGTCGATCACGAGCGCGAGGTCGGTGGAGTTCTTGCCGGCCGTGTAGGCGTTCTGGTGCATCGCACGCAGGCCGAGGCGGTTGAGCTTGCGCGCCCACTGGGTGAGGTGCGGGTTGGTCCAGTCGCCGTAGACGCGCCGGATGGTCGGGTCGCCGTACTTCGCCACCTCGCCCAGCACCTCGTCGGCGTAGGCGGGCCGGGTGTTGTCGGCGTCGATCATGACCGCGACCCGGTCGGCGGCTCCGTGGGACTCCATGCGTGCAGCCTAGGGCGCACCGGAGCGCCGCCACCCCCTCTGGCAGGGTGGTGGCGTGAGGCGTGACGCGGTGGTCGTGGGTGGCGGGATCGCCGGTCTGGTCGCGGCGCGCGGCATCGCTGCCACCGGCCGCGACGTCCTGCTCCTCGAGGGCTCGCCCCAAGTCGGCGGCAAGCTCCGCAGTGCCGAGGTCGCCGGGCTCACCGTCGACGTCGGCGCGGAGGCCATGCTCGCCCGCCGTCCCGAGGGACTCGCCCTGGCCGAGGAGCTCGGCGCGGAGGTGGTCCACCCGACGGCGGCCACGTCGGCGGTGTGGTCGCGCGGGGCGCTGCGCGCGATGCCGCGCTCGCTGATGGGCGTCCCCCTCGACCTCGACCAGCTCGCCGCCAGCGGCGTGCTCAGCCCCGAGGGCCTGGCCCGCGCCGGCGCCGAGGCCGACACCGCTGTCGACGACGACGTCTCGGTCGGCGACCTGGTCGCGGCCCGGCTCGGCGACGAGCTCGTCGACCGCCTCGTCGAACCGCTGCTCGGCGGGGTGTACGCCGGCCATGCCCGCCGCATCTCCGCGGCCGCGGCCGTCCCGCAGTTGCTCGCGATGGCCCGCCGGGGCAGCCTCCTCGAGCAGGCCTCGGGGGTGCCGACCTCGGTCGCCCCGGTCTTCGCCGCCCTGCCCGGCGGGATGGGGCGCCTGCCCGCCCTGGTCGCCGACGACGGCGGCTTCGAGGTGCGCACGTCGGCCACCGTCCGCGCGCTGCGTCGTACGCCGACCGGCTGGGCACTGACCGTCGGCCCCACCACCGCAGCCGAGACGATCGAGGCCGACGCCGTCGTGCTGGCCACCCCCGCAGCTGCCACCGCCCGGCTGCTCGGCGAGGTGCTCCCGGACGCTGCCGCCGAGCTCGGCGCGGTCGAGGCCGCGAGCGTCGCCGTGGTCTCGCTCGCCTTCCGCGCGCAGGACGTCCCGGACGCGCTGTTCGACCGGTCGGGCTTCCTCGTGCCGCCCGTCGAGCGCCGCACCATCAAGGCCTCGACCTTCTCCTTCGCCAAGTGGGCGTGGGTGCGCGACCTCGAGCCCGACGTCGTGGTGCTCCGCACCTCGCTCGGGCGGCACCGCGAGGAGGCCACCCTCCAGGCCGGCGACGCAGGCCTGGTGCAGGTGTCGCTCGCCGACCTCGCCGCGCTGGCGGGCATCACCGCCCGGCCCGTCGACACCCACGTCCAGCGGTGGGGCGGCGCCCTGCCGCAGTACGCCGTCGGCCACCTCGAGCGGGTGGCCCGGGTCCGGGCCGCCATCGGCACCCAGCCGGGGCTCGCGGTCTGCGGGGCGTCGTACGACGGCGTCGGCATCCCCGCGGTGATCGGCTCGGCCCGCCGCGCTGTGGCCTCGCTCACGCAGGCAGAATGACGGCATGACCGAGTCGACTCCGACCTCTGCCGACACGCAGACCAACGCCGCTCGCACGCGGGAGCTCAACGACACCATCCGCTACACGATGTGGTCGGTCTTCCGGCTCCGCGACGTCCTGGGCGACGACGCCGACCGCGCCGCCGAGGCGACCGACGTCGAGGCGCTCCTCGAGGTGCTCGCCGAGGAGGACGTCGTGGTGCGCGGCATCTACGACGTGAGCGGGCTCCGCGCCGACGCGGACGTCATGGTCTGGTGGCACGCCCCGGACTCCCAGCAGCTCCAGGGCGCCTACAACGCCTTCCGCCGCACGGCCTTCGGTCGCCGCCTCGACCCGGTCTGGTCGCAGATGGCGCTGCACCGGCCGGCGGAGTTCAACAAGTCGCACATCCCGGCGTTCCTCGCCGACGAGGAGCCGCGCGCGCACGTCTGCGTCTACCCGTTCGTCCGGTCCTACGAGTGGTACCTCCTCGACGACGGCGAGCGCCGCCGGATGCTCGCCCAGCACGGCCAGCAGGCCCGCGGCTACGCCGACGTGCGTGCCAACACCGTCGCGTCCTTCGCCCTCGGCGACTACGAGTGGCTGCTGGCGTTCGAGGCAGACGAGCTGCACCGCATCGTCGACCTGATGCGCGACCTGCGCGCGTCCGACGCGCGTCGGCACGTGCGCGAGGAGGTGCCGTTCTACACCGGTGCCCGGGTCACCCCGCAGGAGCTGCTCGACCGCCTGCCCTGACCCTCGGCACGCCGGGCGGTGGACATGGCTGCTGGTGGCGCCTTCGCAATGTAGAGTAAGTTACTCAACATTGTTCTCAGGAGGACCCATGACCGCCACCTTCCCCACCTCCCAGGCTCCCACCGCCGTCCGCGCGCCCGGGCGGACGAGCCGTTCGACCGACCGCCTCGAAGCCGCGCGCACCGCGCTGGCCGAGCACCTCGGCACCCACGACCCTCTCGCGCACGTCGACCTGACGGTGCCGGAGCGCACCTGGGCCCGCGTCGGGACCGGCGTCGGCGCCGACATCTGGCTGATCACCTGGCCCGCCGGCTCGAGCACCGGCTGGCACGACCACGGCGCGGCCAGCGGCGCCTTCGTCGTCCTCACCGGGTCGCTGACGGAGTACGTCTGGACCGGCGTCGCCACCGCCGCGACCCTCGGTGCGTCCGCGGTGCGCGAGTTCGACGGCAGCCACATCCACGACGTCGTCAACCACGGCACCGAGACCGCCGTCTCGCTGCACGCCTACGCCCCGGGCCTCGCCGCGATGACGCGCTACGAGCTCGTCCGCGGGCGGCTCCAGGTCACCAGCGTCGAGCAGCGCGGGGAGTCCTGGTGAGCACCGTGAGCGACACGCGGTACGACGGCGTCGACGCGCTGCTCGCCGACGCCCGGAGCCGGCTGGAGCGGGTCGACGTCGAGGCGGCCTACCGGGAGGCGCTCGGCGGTGCGGTGCTCGTCGACATCCGTCCGGCGGCGCAGCGGGCGGCCGAGGGGGAGGTGCACCCGGCTGTGGGACCGCTGGTCGTCGAGCGCAACGTGCTCGAGTGGCGGTTCGACCCGCGCTCGGACGCCTGCCTCCCCGAGGCGTCGTACGACACCCGCATCCTGGTGCTGTGCCAGGAGGGGTACACCTCCAGCCTGGCCGCCGACGCGCTGCGCAGCCTCGGGCTCGACGCGACCGACGTCGTGGGCGGCTTCAAGGCGTGGCGCGAGGCGCACCTGCCGGTGGCGTGCCGGCCCGACTGACCGGCTCGACCAGTGAGCTGCCCGGGAACGGCCCGGCGCGCAGTAGCGTCGGAGCATCATGAGGATCCTCGCTGCTGCTGCCGTGCTGACCGTCCTGGGCTCCGCCACCGCCTGCTCCACCGAGGCCGACATGCGGGCCGTCGACCGTGCCGACGCGGGTGCGACCGCCGACACCCCGTCGGGCCAGGCGGGTGAGGCGCCGACGCCCGTGCCCGACGGGGAGGTACGCACGAGTGGCCTGGTGACGGTGCTCGACGCCGGCGACGGCCCGGAGATGTGCCTGGGCGCCGTCGCCGAGTCCTACCCGCCCCAGTGCGGCGGGCCCGCGCTCGCCGACTTCGACTGGGGTGACGTGGGGTCGGAGGAAGCCTCCGGCGTGCGCTGGGGCTCCTACGCATTGACCGGCACGTTCGACGGCTCGACCTTCACCGTCACCGACTCGATCCCCGCCGCCCTCTACGACACCATGGCCCAGCCGGAGGCCGGTGGGCTGGACCCGGCCTGCGACGACGCCGAGGCGACCGACCCGGACAAGGCGACCCCCGAGGACATGGACGCCACCCTGACGGCTGCCTCCGCGCTGCCGACCTACGCCAGTGCGTGGCTCAGCAACGGCACGATCAGCGTGGCGGTGACCGAGGACCCCGAGGGTGCCGAGGCCGAGCTCCGCAAGACGTGGGGCGGGCTGCTGTGCGTGACCACCGTCGAGAAGACCGACGCCGACCTGAACGCGATCAACCAGGAGCTCCAGGCCGCGCTCGGCGACCAGCTGCTCACCAGCGGCTCGACGTCGCCCGACTCGCTCGACGCGCAGGTCGTGTACGACGACGGCTCGGTCCAGGAGTGGGCCGACGCGACGTACGGCGACGGGCTGGTACGGGTCACCTCGGCCCTGGTCCCCGCCTCCTGACCTATCTGAGGACGTGCTGGACGTGAATCGGGCCGATTCACGTCCACCACGTCCTCAGATACCGCTCAGATGACGTGGCCCGCGCGCATCCGGCCGCCCGGGTCGACCTGGGCGCGCAGGCGCCGCAGCCGCTCCCAGTCGTCGTCGGCGTAGCACCGGCGGGCGCTGTCCGCGCGCTCGGCGAAGGTGGGCAGCTCCCGGCGCGCCGACCACGGGGCGAGCGCCTCGACCACGCGGGCGGCGTCGGCCTTCACCGCCGTGGCGGCCTCCGGAGTGGGGGCGATGCCCACGAGGAAGGCGGCGTAGCGCGCCTCGAGGGTGCCGATCGCGCCGCGCCCCGCTGCCGGCCGGGCGAGCGCGCCCCCCAGCTGCCGCAGCTCGGCGGCGAGGAGCGAGGTCGTCGTGCCGGGGCCCACCTCGGCGAGGTAGGCCTCGATCGCCTCCTCCGGCAGGTCGGCGAGCAGGGTGTGGTCGGCGGCTGACGGGGCGGCGCCCTCGGGGTCCATGTGGATGCGGGTGACCGCGGTGGTGGGGACGCGGGCGAAGGTGTCCATCTCCGGGCCGAGCGCCCGCAGCGGCGCGAGCACCCGCTCCGCCGTCGCGTCGTCCGCGAGGACCGCGCCGTCGACGACCACCAGCTGCCGTCCGCTGAGGAACGGCGGCAGCTCGGGCAGCGGCGGGAAGCTCAGCACGCGGAACGAGGTCGTGACCTCCTCCGGGGCGTCGGCCGCCCACGCGGCCCATGCCCGCAGCACCTGCGGCGCTGCCGTCCGGTCCCACAGCAGCATCCCGGCGTACGCGTCGGCGTGGGGGAGCAGCCGGATCTCGAGCGCCGTCACGATGCCGTAGTTGCCCCCGCCCCCGCGCAGCGCCCAGAACAGGTCGGCGTGGTGGTCGGCGTCGGCGCGCAGCAGCTCGCCGTTGGGCGTCACGACCTCGACCGCGACGACGGTGTCGGCGCCGAAGCCGTGCTTGCGGGAGTACCAGCCGATGCCGCCCCCGAGGCAGAAGCCGGCGACGGCGACGTCGGGTGAGCTGCCGTGCAGCGCGGTCAGGCCGTGCGCGGCCGCGGCCTCGACCACGTCCTGCCACAGGGTGCCACCCTCGACCCGGGCGGTGCCCGCCACGGGGTCGACGTCGACACCGGTGAGGCCGGACATCCGCACGAGGACGACGTCGTCGAGCGGATCGTCGGCGAGCAGCGCGGCGGCGTGGCCGGTGCTCATCGGGGCGACGCGGAGCCCGGCGTCGAGGGCCGCGTGCATCACGTCGGCGACGTCGGTGGCGTCACGCGGCACGGCGACGGCGGCCGGGCGGAGGTCGACGGCGACGTTCCACGGCGTGCGCGCGGCGTCGTACCCCGGGTCGCCGGGGAGGTGGACGGCTCCGCCGCACAGGCCGCGCAGGTGGTCGGCGAGTGCGCCGGTGTCGATGGTGGTCATCGGGTGTTCCTTCTCTCGGGTCCTTCTCGGGTGGTGCTGACCCGACGAGCGTGCGGCGGCGCCCGCACCCGGGGCGATCCCAACCGCGAGGGGACTTCCGCACCCAGTGATCTGGACCAGTGGGACTTCCCAGACTTGTGGGAGTGCGCCGCGGTCCGCGCTGCCCCACACTCGGTCCATGACCACCGCCCTGCTCGCCGAGCGCGTGCGCCGCGACGTGGACGTCCTGTCGCGGGCGGGCCTGGACCTCGAGACGTTCCTGCCGGAGGCGGTCGAGTCGGTGGGTCGCGCGGTCCCGTCGGTCGGCGCCTGCCTCGGGACGCACGACCCCGCCACGTTCCTGCTCACGAGCGCGCGCAAGTTCGGCGCGCTGGCCAGCACCAACACCCACGACCACGAGTTCGGGCTCATCGAGTACGGCACCGTGGAGCCCACCGCGTTCGGCGAGCTGGCGCGCGCAGCGGTGCCGGCGGCCGGGGTGCACGCCCTCACCGGCGGCGACGTCGAGAAGTCGGGCCGGATGAGCCGCTTCATGAAGCCGCACTTCGGCTTCGCCGACGAGCTGCGGCTGGTGTTCCGTGAGGCCGGTGCCGCCTGGGGCGCGGTCGCGCTCTTCCGCGGCGCGGACGACGCGCCGTTCGGCACTCCGGAGATCGAGTTCATGGCGTCGCTGACCGAGGTCTTCGCACGCGGCATCCGCACCGGCATGCTGTGCCGGCTGTCCGACTCCGAGGTGGTCCCGTCCGGCGGCGGGCCGGCCGTGCTCATCATCGGTGCCGACGACACCGTCCGGCAGATGAGCGTCGGGGCCGAGGCGCGGCTCGGCGAGCTGAGCTCGGGCGAGGCCGACGGCGACCCGGCCGGCATGGTCGCGGCCCTCGTCGGGGCCGCGCGGCGGCTGGCCCGCGGCGAGACGTCCGTGGTGCCGCGCTCACGCATCCGGACGGCCAGCGGCACCTGGCTGGTGCTGCACGCGGCGCCGCTCTCCGGCGCCGGCGACAGCGGTGTGGGCGACGTCGTCGTCACCATCGAGGAGGCACGCCCGCCGGAGATCGTCCCGCTGGTCGTGGCCGCCTTCGACCTCACCCCGCGCGAGCGCGACGTGACGCAGAGGGTGCTGCAGGGGCTCGACACCAAGGAGATCGCGGCGAGCCTGCACGTGTCGCCGTGGACCGTGCAGGACCACCTGAAGACGGTGTTCCTGAAGGCCGACGTGCGCAGCCGGCGTGAGCTGATCTCGCGGGTCTACTTCGAGCAGTACGTCCCGCGGATGGGGGAGACCCTGAGCCCGTCGGGCTGGTTCACCCCCGGCGTGCCGGCTACTTCTTCTCGTTGAGCGTGATGCTGATCGAGTTGATGCAGTAGCGGTCGCCGGTCGGCGTGCCGAAGCCGTCGGGGAAGACGTGCCCGAGGTGCGAGCCGCAGGTCGCGCACCGGACCTCGACGCGCTTCATGCCGTGGGAGTTGTCCTCGATGTACTCCACGGTGTCGGTCATCGGCTGGTAGAAGCTCGGCCAGCCGCAGCCGGAGTGGAACTTGGTGTCGCTGGTGAACAGCTCCGACCCGCACGCCTTGCACGAGTAGGTGCCCTCGGTCTCGGTGTCGGTGTACTCACCGGTGAACGCACGCTCCGTGCCGGCCTGGCGGAGGACGGCGTACTCCTCGGGGCTGAGCTGCTCGCGCCACTGCTCGTCGGTCTTCTGCACGTCGTAGGCCATGCCACCAGTTTACGGAGGCGCTCCAGCGCGGGCCGCGCTCAGGTCGGCTGCTCGCGCGAGTGCTCGGCGTCGATCAGCCTCACCTCGAGTCTTGCCAGCAGTGCCACGCACTGGCGTACGTCGTCGACGTCGTCCGCGAGCGGCACGGCCAGCTCGCGCGCCCAGGCGTCGCGCAGGGCCGCGAGGTTGTCCCTGGCGAGGGGCGTGGTGTGGACCGCGATGCCGCGGCCCGACGTCGACGACCGGTCGACCATCCCCTTCTCCTCGAGCGTCCGGAGGGCGGCGCTGACGTTGCTGCGCTGGAGCCGGCCGCGCTCGGCGATGTCGCTGGGCGACGCCCCGGGGAAGAGGTCGACCATGCGCATCACCGTGCGCTCCGTCTCGTTGAGCGGCACGCCGTCCGCCTCCGCGGGGGTCCGGGCGCGGACGAGCCGGCCCACGTTGAGCAGGAGGTCCGCCAGCTCGCCGAACGCGTCGTGGTCCGGAGGGTGAGAAGCCATGGACACACCCTAGTGATGTATGTTCACATAATGATGTGAACATAACCAAGATGGAGCGTCTCCGGCTGGTGCTGCTGCTCGGTGCGCTCAGCGCCTTCCCGGCCCTGACCATCGACCTCTACCTGCCGGGCATGCCCGAGATGGCGCGCGACCTGCACGCCGACCCCGGTCTGGTGCAGCTCAGCGTGACCGTGTTCGTCGTCGGACTCGCGGTCGGCCAGGTGGTGGTCGGCCCGCTCTCCGACGCGTACGGCCGTCGACCGCTGCTGCTGGGCGGCCTCGCGCTCTACGTCGCCGGGTCGCTCGCGTGCCTCGTCGCCCCGTCGGTCGGCTGGCTCGTCGCGGCCCGGGTCGTGCAGTCCCTGGGCGCAGCAGCGGCCACCGTTCTGGCCCGGGTGGTCGCGCGCGACCACGTCGAGGGCGTGGAGCTCACCCGCTTCGTGTCGGCCCTCATGCTGGTCAACGGCGTCGCCACCGTGCTCGGACCGATCGTGGGGGCACAGTTGCTCGGGGTCGCGCCGTGGCAAGCGGTCTTCGTGGTGCTCGCCGCAGTGGGGGCCGCGCTGCTCGGGGCGGTCGCCCGGGCGCTGCCGGAGTCGCTGCCGCTCGAACGACGCCGGCCGGCCGACCTCGGCGCGACGGTGGACGCCTTCCGCAGCCTCCTGCGCGACGCGGCGTACGTCCGGCACACGCTCGCGGCCGCGCTGATGTTCTCGGCCATGTTCGCCTACATCGCGGGCTCGTCCTTCGTGCTGCAGGACGCCTACGGCCTGTCCGCACAGCAGTACGGCCTGGTGTTCGCGGTCAACGCGGTCGGCATCGTGGTCCTGGGCCAGATCAGCTCGGTGCTGGTCGGCCGGGTCGCCGACGAGCGCGCCCTGCTGGGGGCAGGCCTGGTGCTGGGCGCGATGGCCGGCCTCGGGGTCCTGGCCGCGGTCGTGCTCCGGGCGCCCGCGGCGGTGCTGCTGGTGTGCCTCTTCGTCCTCGTCGCTGCACTGGGGCCGGTCCTGGCCAACGCCACCTCGCTCGCGCTCTCGCCGTACCCGCGCTCGGCCGGCACCGCGGCGTCGCTGCAGGGCGTGCTGCAGTACGTCGTCAGCGGGGGCGTCGCGACCGTCATGTCGCTGGCGAGCCACGACGTGCGCTCGGCGGCGGTGGCGATGGGTGTGGCCGTGGCCGCGAGCGCCGTGGCAGCCCTCGGCGTCTTCTGCGCGGGTGCTCTCCCGCTGCCGTCGCGCCGGTCGGGTGTCGTCGTACCCGGCTAGGGTCCATCCATGGCAGCTGCGAAGCCGGTGATGGTGCAGGCCGGCGACCGGGAGGTCCGCGTCTCGTCACCGGACCGCGTGATCTACGAGGCGACCGACACGACGGCCGAGGTCACCAAGCTGATGGTCGCGGAGTACTTCGCGAGCGTCGAGGACGGCCTGATGCGCGCGCTGCGCGACCGGCCGACGGCGCTCGAGCGCTGGACGTCGGGCGTGCGCCCGGGCATGAAGCTCGCGACCGGGCCGCAGGACCGCAACGCCGATGCGTTCTACCAGAAGCGGGTGCCCAAGGGCGCTCCCGACTACCTCGAGACCGCCACCATCACCTTCCCGTCGGGGCGCACGGCCGACGAGATCTGCCCGACCGAGATCGCGGTGCCGGTGTGGTGCGCCCACATGGGCACGCTGACCTTCCACCCCTGGCCCGTGCGTCGGACGGACGTGGACCACCCCGACGAGCTGCGCATCGACCTCGACCCGCAGCCCGGCACGACGTTCGCCGACGCGGTGCGGGTCGCGGGCGCGGCCCGTGAGCTGCTCGGGGACCTCGGCATGACCGGGTTCGCCAAGACCTCCGGCAACCGTGGGATCCACGTCTACGTGCGGATCGAGCCGTCGTGGGACTTCGCGGCCGTGCGGCACGCCGCCATCGCCTTCGGTCGCGAGCTGGAGAAGCGCGACGACGGCGTGACCACCGCGTGGTGGAAGGAGGAGCGCGGCGAGCGGATCTTCGTGGACTTCAACCAGAACACCCGCGACCGCACGATCGCCTCGGCCTACTCGCTGCGCCCGATCCCCGGCGCCCCGGTCTCCACCCCAGTGACGTGGGACGAGCTCGCCGGCCTCACCTCGCCGGCCGACCTCAACCTCTTCACCGTCCCCGAGCGGCTGGCCTCCGACGGCGACCCGTGGGCCGCCATCGACGACGTGCACCACTCGCTCCAGCCGCTGCTCGACCTCTGGGACGAGCACCCGGTGGAGCTCAACTTCCCGCCCGACCACCCGAAGATGCCCGGCGAGCCGCCCCGCGTCCAGCCCTCGAAGAAGGTCGAGTCCCACTGGGACGCCGACGGCAACCGGATCGCCGACTGAACGCCTCGCTGGTCGAGGAGGTCGCGAAGCGACCGTCACGAGACCACGCGACTGCCCGAGCGGTGAGTGACGCAGGTTTTCCCCCGCCAGAAGGTGTCTCACTCACCGCTCGCCCGCGTGTCGTACGTCGACGCCCCGGGAGCGGTGGCCCAGCCACATTCGAGCTGCCCGGAATGTGGCTCAGGCACCGCTCAGCCGAGCTCCCAGGGGGCCGGGATCGGGAAGTACTGCTCGAGGAAGTCGTGGAGCAGGCCGTCGGCGCGCTCCTCGTCGAAGGCGGCGAGGAGGTTGTCGGCGATGCAGAAGAAGTCCCGGTCGCGGCGGAGCATCTGCTTCAGCTGGACGGGCAGCTGCTGGTGGCCGAGGTCGACGTAGCCGTGGTGGGCGCCGGCGCGGAAGGCCTGCCCGGTGATCAGGCCGTAGGTCTGCGCGAACGACGACAACATCGACAGGTCGGTCTCGGAGCGGAACGGCGCGTGCGTGGTGCGCTCGACCTCGGCCGGGAAGCGGGCGGTGATCTCCTCCAGCGTCGTACGACGCTGCGGGTGGGGGCTGTGCATCATCGTGTGGGTCAGCGCGACCCCGAAGGCGTCGGTGAGCACGCGGCGGTTGTTCTGCGCGGCGGTCAGGTAGGGCCGGTCGTCGGTGCCGGGGAGGCCCACGGCGCGGTGGTCGGCGACGAAGGCGGCGTACTGCCCGCCGGGCCGGAAGAAGTGCTCGGGACGTCGCGGCCGGCCGAGGAAGACGTCGTCGTTGACGTAGACGAAGTGCTCGGCGAGGTCGGGCACCGCGTGCAGGCGGGTCTCGATCGCGTGCGAGCTGAAGGTCGGGAGTGCCGAGTCCGGGAGGATCTCGCGGTGGTCGACGACCCGGACGCGGTCGTGGGTGGTGTCGAGCCACGACGGGACCTGGCCCGCGGTGACCAGGTGGATCCGCCGCACCCACGGCGCGAAGAGGTGGATGCTTCGCATCGAGTAGCGCAGCTCGTCGCGGCTGCGGTAGCGGGAGGCACCGCCGGCGCGGTCGCTCGGGGTGCCGCCGAGCTCCCGGATCCGCTCGTCACGGGCGGACAGCCAGGCCTCGTCGTCGCCGTCGACCCAGGTGTAGACGACGTCGACGTCGAAACGGCAGTCGTCGATCGTCGGCAGCGCCATCACCTCGAGGGTCGGCACCTCGACACCCTCGACCGTGGTGGTCGAGCGGGGCGTGCCGGCGGGCACCCGGTCGCCGTAGCGGTTCGGCCCGGGCGCGTGCAGGTCGCCGTCGGGCGACTCCTCCCAGAACTGCACGGCGATCTCGACGCCCTCGCCGAGCACGCCGTGGTGCCCGCCGCGCATCGGCCACGGCTCGAGGAGGAGGGTCGCCGTGCGGGTGCGGGCGAGCTCCTCGGTCATCACGGCGACGGTGCCGCGCCGCTCGGGCCAGCCACGCTCGGCGGGGTCGCGCACCGACAGCCAGTCCGGCACCGACCCCGACGCCAGCGCCGAGAGGAACGCGCCCCGGCGTGACGACGGGACGACGACCACGGGGTGCGGGTCGAGCCCGCGGGCGGGCACCACGAACCAGCCGTCCCCGGTCGTGGCGGCCGCGGAGGTCAGCGCCCGCAGGGACGTCGTACGACACTCCGCCGGGGTGACGCCCGCGGCTCCCGTGGTCTCGGGCAGGTCGCCGAGCGGGCCGGGGCGGAGACCGTGGAGGACCCGGCGCGGGGCGAGCGGGTCGGCGCGGCGGGCGACGGCGGTGCGGAAGGTCCCGACCCACTGGCGAGCCAGCACCTCGCCGTCCCAGCGGTGGGAGCGCTCCAGCGCAGCCTCGCCGAGGCGGTTGCGCAGCTCGTCGTCGCCGGCGACCCGGAGCATCGCGGCGGCGAGCGCCGCCTTGGACGCCGGCGGCACCAGGAGGCCGTCGACGTCGTGGGTGATCATCTCGCGCGGGCCCGAGGGGCAGTCGTACGTCACCGGGGGCACGCCCGCCGACATCGCCTCCTGCAGCACGAGCGGGTAGCCCTCGCCGCGGGACGCGAGGACGGCCACGCTCGTGCGCGCCCACTCGGCGGCGAGGTCGTCGGTCGAGCCGGGCAGGTGGACGCGGTCCTCGAGGCCGAGCTTGCGCACCTGGGCGGCGAGGTTGTCGGCGCGGGGCCCGTCGCCCCAGATCGTGAGCGTCCAGCCGGGCAGCTGCTCGTGGATGCGCCAGAAGGCGTCGACGACGTGCTCGAACTGCTTCTCCGGCGCGAGCCGGCCGGCCGTCACGAACGTCCGCTGGTCGAGCGGCGAGCGCGGCTGGGGGTGGGAGGGGAGCGGGTTGGGGACGACCTGCAGCTCGGGCGCGGCGCCACCGAGTCGTCCGGCCAGCCACCGCGACATGGACTCGGTCAGCGAGACGACCACGTCGGCCCGCGGGGCGAACTGCAGCAGGGCGCCGAGGTCGTTGACCCGGCTCGAGGACGCGCGGTGCTCCTGGTGGACCAGCGCGACGTCGGCGGGCGCGAGCTGCGCGACCGCCGCCAGCAGCTCGGGGGTGGTGGTGACGAGGACGTCGGCCTCGATGCGGCCGAGCGCCTCGCGCATCGTGGCGTCCGTGAGGGCGTTGTAGAGGGCGTCCCAGCTGCGCGGCACGATCGTCGACTCGCGCTCGGCGAGCTCGGCCGGGTGCTGGCCGGACACCGCGACGGGACGCTCGGGGCGTACGTCGACGAGGTAGGTTACCTCGAGCCCGTCGGCCAGCGGGTAGTGGGTCGCGTCGCCGCTGCGCGTGACGCTGAGGATGCGGACGCGGTGGCCCTCGCCGAGGCCGAGGAGCGCGTTGGCCTGCTCGATCCCGGAACGCGCGGTGCCGCCCATGCCGTCGGCGTTGAAGAGGACGTAGACGACGTCCAGCGGGCCGTCGCCGCGCACCCGGCGCATCGCGGAGCGCACCTTCCCACCGAGCCTGTCGGTCAGTGCCACGTGGTCCTCAGTCCTGTCCGGGAGCGGGTCGCCACGATCCTAGGGGGCGCGACACCGGCCGATAGGGTGACCCGCATGCCGACGTCCTCCACCCCGCTCGTCCTGGTCTCCGGCTCCGGCCGCAGCGGAACGAGCTCCCTCGCCGGCACTCTGAAGCGGCTCGGGCTGCACGTGCCGCAGCCCGAGGTGGAGGCATCGGAGACCAACCCGCGCGGGTTCTACGAGCCGCAGTGGGTCATCGACTTCCACAAGCGCCACCTCAAGGAGCTCGCGCTCTTCAACATCGACAGCCGGCCGGCCGCCGTCGAGATCGTCGCCCGCCACGTCGACACGGGCGTGCCGACCGGCGAGCTCCACGAGTGGCTGTCGGACCAGCTCGCCCGGCACGACCAGCCGGGCGACCAGATCGTGGTCAAGGACCCGCACGCGTTCTGGTTCGCGCAGGTGTGGGAGGTCGTCAGCGCCGAGCTGGGCGCCGACCTCCGCTGGCTGACGGCGCTGCGCCACCCCGCCGAGGTCGTCGGCTCCCGCGACATCGCCTACCTCTCCAGCCAGTCCGAGGAGCTGCGGCTCACCAAGGAGACGTCCAACGTCGCCGGCTGGGTCCACGCCGCCCTCCTCACCGAGCAGGCCGGCCGCGGCTCGAAGCGCTCGTTCGTCAGGTACGTCGACCTGCTGGCCGACTGGCGCGCAGCGCTGGCGCCCGTGCAGGAGCAGCTCGAGCTCGACTTCGACGCCGACCTCACCGCCCCTGCGGAGCAGCGGGAGCACCACCCGGTCGACGACTTCATCGAGCCCTCGATGCGAAAGTCGCAGCTGACCTGGGACGACGTCCGGACGCCCGCCTGGCTGCGTGACATGGCCGAGGAGGTCTGGCAGCTGCTCGGCGTGCTCACCACGACCCCGCACGACCCCGACACCCTGGCGCGCCTCGACGCGGTCCACGAGGACTACCGCTCGCGCTACGCGGACGCCGTCGCGCTGACGTTCGACCACACCAAGGCCGAGTCGACGCTCGCCGGTCGCCAGGCCCGCGAGGCGCAGCGCGCGACCGTGCAGCAGCTGCGCCGCGACCTCGAGCAGGCGCGTCGTGCGCCTCAGCCCACCGTCGGCGGGCGCGAGGCGGCCGCCATCCTCCGCCGCGCCGTCGTACGCCGCGTCACCCGCCGCTGACGCGAGTACGCCGCGTCAGACGCCGGTGACGCCCTCGCCGGAGCCGGAGGCCTGCTCGTCGAAGTTCTCGTGCTCGATGAGGTGGAGGACCGGCACGCCGAGCTTGCGGCGGGCGCGGGAGGTCCAGTCGACGTGGAAGAACTCGGCGACCACGTGGGGGCGGGTCAGGATGATCGCCTCGCGCGCGTCGACCGAGCCGACGAGCGCCGCGAGCGCGTCGACCGGCGGTTCGGAGGTGACCTTGCCGGTCGCCTTCCCGCCCGCGTCGTGGATCGCGATGAGCGTCTTCTTCAGGTCGGAGGAGGAGTTCTCCTCGCACTCGCGGCGCAGCGCCTCGATGTCGACGTCGTTCATCGCCAGGGCGGGCGCGGCCATCAGGTCGCCGGCGCCGAGCGTGCCGAGCGACGCCTCGATGCGGGCCGCTGCGTCCTCGAGGGGCAGGAGGACGTGGTAGACGACGGGGTCCTCGATCTCGACGTGGAGCGAGCGCACCTGCTTCGCGTCGGCGGGCGTGAGGGCCTGCTCGACGAGGAGCACCACGTCGTAGGTGCCCTTCCCGTCGTGGATCGAGTCGTCGGGGATGTCGGTGTGGTCGGTCATGACTCGCCTCCGGGTTCGGTACTGAGAATTCTAGTGAGGTCGTAGCCCGCGGGCTCGTCGAGCTGGGCGTAGCCGCAGCTCTCCGGGTCACGGTCGGTGCGCCACCTCTTGAAGTGGGCGGTGTGCCGGAACCGCCGGCCCTCCATGTGGTCGTACTTCACCTCCAGCACGCGCTCGGGGCGCAGGGCGGTGAACCCGAGGTCCTTGCCCGCGGACCACCGGCTCTGGGTTCCGGGGACGCGGTCGGGGTTGGCGGTCAGGAACTCGTTCCACCGGCCCCACGGGTGGTCGGCGATGTCGCAGACCAGCGGCTGCAGCTCCTGCCAGAGCTCGGCACGGCGCTTGGCGGTGAAGCTGGCCGAGACGCCGATGTGCTGCAGCTCCCCGTCGTCGTCGTACAGCCCGAGCAGCAGGGAGCCGATCAACGGCTCCTCGGGAGAGGACGTCTTGTGCTCGCGGTAGCCGGCGAGGACGACGTCGGCGGTGCGCTCGTGCTTGATCTTGAGCATGGTGCGCTTGTTGGGCTCGTAGGACGACCCGAGGGGCTTGGCGACGACGCCGTCGAGCCCCGCGCCCTCGAACTCCTCGAACCACCGCTCGGCCTCGGCGGGGTCCTCGGTGGTGCGGGTGAGGAAGCACGGGCCGCTGCCGTCGAGGTGGCCGAGCGCCTCGACGAGGGCCGCGCGGCGCTCGGACAGCGGGCGGTCCATGAACGACTCGTCGCCGAGCGCGAGCAGGTCGAAGGCGACGAAGCCGGCCGGCGTCTCGACGGCGAGCTTGTCGACCCGGCTCGCCGCGGGGTGGATGCGCTCCTGGAGGGTCTCGAACTCCAGACGCCACCCGTCCGGACCCTGCAGGCCGACGAAGATCTCGCCGTCGAGCACGATGCGCTCGGGCAGCTGGCGGCGCACGGCCGCGACCACCTCGGGGAAGTAGCGGGTGAGCGGCTTGGTGTTGCGGCTGGCCAGCTCGACCTCGTCGCCGTCCTTGAAGACCAGGCAGCGGAAGCCGTCCCACTTGGGCTCGAAGCTCAGGCCGCCGTGCTTCGCCGGGTCGGGCACGCCGCTGACGCTCTTGGCCAGCATCGGCTGCACGGGAGGCATCACGGGGAGGTCCACACGACGAGCCTAGTGGGGGAGTGTCTTCCTAGACTGCCCGTATGACACGTGCCGCCGCTGCCTCGTTCGCCGGCCGCACGAAGTGGGGCGAGGTGCTCGGCAACCTCGTGCTCGCCGCGCTCGGCGCGGCCCTGCTGCTCGTCGCCGCCCCCGAGGTCTCCGGGGGCGAGCCCGTCGGGCTCTGGCTGCTCGTGCTCTACACGGCGTACGCCGTCGCGGCGACGCTCGTGCTCGCCGCGGTGGTCGTCGGCACCTCCCGGCTGCCGACGCTCCACGAGACCACGCTCGAGGGCCGCCCGGCCGTCGGGGTGCGCTCGTGGGCGGCCCCCTGGTGGCACGCCAACGCGCTCGACCTGGGGCTCGCCGTGACCGGCGTGGCGCTCGCCGCGGCAGGCCTCGCCGCGGGCGGGGACTGGGCCGTCGTGGGCCTCCTCCCGGGACTGGTCGGTCTCTGGTTCGCGGTCCGCGTGGCGCTCGTGGTGCTCGGCCGGTGCCGCCCGCCGGCGCTGTGGCTCACCGCCGACGAGGTCGTCGTGGACTCGCCGTCCGGACGTGCCCGCGCGGCCCGTACGTCGGTGCGTGAGGTCCGCAGCCGCGGCGGCCGGGTCGTCGTCGAGCTGGACGGGGTGGCGACCCACGACGCGTGCCCGCGCCCGTGGCGCCGCGCCGCGCTCTCGTCGACCACCCTCGTGCTGGACGCCACGGACGTCGGGCACCGGGCCACGGACCTCGCCGACTGGTTGCGGGCCGAGGTCGGCGCGTAGGGGAGGATTGGGGCGGCTCGTGCGGGGAATGCTGCATCCGTGCCACGACCGACCGACCGCCACCGCAAGGAGTGACTGCCCCCGTGACCAGCGACACGACGACCCCTGAGGGCCGGCGCGAGGAGCACCGACCGGAGCTGCCCCCGGTGGTCTACGTCCCCACCACCGACGAGCCCGACGTCGCCTCGCGACGCGTGCTGCTCCACCGGGTCGCCGACGGGCGCACGGCGCTCTACACCTACTCGGCCATCGACCGGCTGCACCGCTGGTACCTGCCGGACGTGCCCTGGCTGCTGTGTGACGTCGCTGCCCTGCAGCGCATCCACGACCAGAGCCCCTACGACCTCCTGTTCCTCGACGTCGACCCGGGCCTGCGCGACGACCCGGCCGGCGCGGACGAGGGCTCTGGCAGCGGCCCTGACGTCGACGCCGACGAGGCCCGCGCGGTGCGGGGATGAGCGGCCACATCGACGTCGACCTCGCCACCCTCGACTCCATCGCGAGCGACCTCGACGGTGCCGCTGACGGCCTGGAGGGGCTGGCCGGCAGCGTCCCGCGGGGCGTGGACGCCGGGCCGATGACCGCCGTCGTGGCCAGCCTGCTCAGCCAGGTGGTCACGAGCTCCGGCAACGTCGCCAACGCCCTGACCGGCACGGCCGCGGGCGTCAGGCTCGCGCGCGGCTACTACCAGCGCGCGGACGCCGACGCGTCCGCCGACATGAACCGGATCCGCCAGGTGATGGAGCAGTGAGCGTCGATACCGAGATCACCGGCTCCCCGGGCGGGATCGAGGGCGCCGCGACGTGGCTCCGCGGCAGCCTCGAGCCCAAGCTCACCGCCGCGGGAGACGCCGCCAACGGCGCACGCCGGGACGCCGAGACCGGGTGGAGCTCGGTCGCCGGCGAGGAGTTCGCCGACACCGCCCGCCGCATCCGCGACAGCTCCGACGACCTCGCCGGCGCGGCGAAGAAGATGGCGGGCGACCTCGACGACTTCGCCGGCAAGCTGCGCCGTTCGCAGGACCAGATGGGCGACGTGCGGTCCACCGCCCGCGGTGCCGGGCTCACCGTCAGCGGCTTCACCGTGCAGCACCCCGGTGACGGGCCGGCGCGACCGCCGGACATGTTGGAGGGGACACCTGAGGAGGTCGAGGCGCACAACCAGCGGGTGACGGCCTACAACGCCCACCAGGAGCTGCTCCAGGCCTACTACGACGCGGAGACCGAGGCCGCCCGCATCGACCGCTACTACGCCGCTGCCTGCCGCGAGCTGCAGGAGGAGTACCTGCCGGGCACCCACGCGTCGTGGATCGTCACGCTCAGCGACATCGTCGGCGACAGCGCGGCCGCCGTCATCGGCGCCACGATCGCCCTGCGACAGTCCCGCCTGCTGCAGTCGGCCGGGGACCTCGTCGACGAGGCGTCGCGCGCCATCGACGACCTGCAGGCCCACCCGGAGCGCTACATGAAGCGCAAGTGGTTCTTCTTCCAGACCCTCGACGAGGCTCGCCTCGAGGCCGATCGGCTCGCCATCCAGGGCAAGCTCGACGAGGCGCAGGACCTGCTGCGACAGTCGCAGGAGCTCGCCGACTCCCGCGCGCTGCGCTACCTGGGCCGTGCCGGCAAGATCCTCGGCCCGCTCGGCATCGGCCTGGGGGTCTACAACGACTGGCAGGAGGGCGAGACGACCACGCAGATCGCGGTGTCGCAGGGCGTCTCCGCCGGTCTCGGAGCGGCCGCCGGGTACGGCGCGGGCCTCGCCGCGAGCGTCGGCACGGCCGCCCTCATCGGCGCGACCGCGGGCTCCGTGGTGCCCGGCGTGGGCACCGCCGTCGGGGCCGTGGTCGGCACGGTGGTCGGCGCCGGCATCGCGATCTTCGCCGACGGCGCCATCGACTCGCTCTTCGAGAACGGCCCCGACGTCGGCGCGGCGTGGGACGAGGGCGTCGACGCGCTCGCCGACACGGGCGAGGCGATCGCCGACGGGGTCTCGAGCGTCGGCGAGACGATCGGCGGGTGGTTCAGCTGAGCGCGCGACCGAGGATCGGCAGGGTGTCCGCGGCCCTCGGGGTCGGCGCCGGCCTCCTGGCCGTGGCGCTCGGCGTCGGGCTGGTGATGGACGCCGACTCCGGGTTCGGGCGCGCCTGGGCCTCGGTGTTCGTCGTCTTCGGCCTGGTGTCGCTGCTGGGTGTCGTGGTGGGCAGGCGCCCGCCGGAGCGTGGCGCTCCCTGGGCGCGGCCGTTGGCGCTGGCCATGCTGCTGCTGCTCGCCGGCTGGGCTGCGGTCACCGCCGTGGTGGGCGTCCTCGAGGAGAGCTGGCTGTGGGGTGTGCTGCTGGGCGTGCCGGCGGCGTACCTCCTCTGGGTCGCCGCCCGCGTGTGGCGCAGCGACCCCGCGGACGCCGCTACTCGTCGCCGGTGAGGGAGAACGAGCGCAGCCGGTCGCCGGCGAACCACGCCCCCACGACCGTCACGACGAGGCTCGCGATGACCGCGTAGCCCAGGTTGGCCGGGTCCGGCAGGGCGCTGGAGATCTCGTGGCCGATGCGCAGGCCCCACTGGCCGATGCTCAGCCACGCGATGCCGCTGAAGAGGTTGCCGAGCAGGCTCTCCCAGATCAGCACGAACATCAAGGACGCGATGACGGCGTGCCGGGTGACGGCGGAGATCGCGAGGAAGAGCGCAGAGTAGGCCGTCCCTGCGACGGCGGCGCCCACGAGCAGCGCGGCCGCCCGGCTGCCGTCGCCGGTGATGAGGGCGGCGACGTAGATCGGCAGCGCCCCCGCGGCCAGGGTGGCGCCGAGCGCCACCAGCCACTTGCTGATGGCCACCCCGTAGCGGTTCACCGGCTTCGAGAGCAGGTAGACGATCGAGCCGTCGTCGACCTCCGGGCCGAGCACCGAGGAAGCCGCGAGGATCGCGACGAGCGGGAGCACGAGCGGGTAGCCGAGGTTGGGCAGGACCTCGTAGGCCGCCTCACCGTCGACCAGCGCGGTGACGAGCGCGACCAGCCCGATGAGCAGCACCGGGAAGGCGAGCAGCAGGAAGAAGCGGCGTCGGCCCAGCAGCGCCTGGAGGGCGAGCTTGGCAATGGTCGTGTTGATCATCGGGCCACCAGGTAGGCGAAGACGCTCTCCAGCGACTCGTCGCTGGGGGAGAGCTCGAACAGGGTCACGTCGTGCTGCCGGGCCAGGCCGGGGAGGTCCACCGCGAAGCTGCCGAGGTCGCCGACCTGGACGTCGAGGTGGTCGGCGCGGAGGCTGACGGCCCGCACCGACTCCTGCGCCATCAGGACGGAGGCGAGGGTGCGGTTGTCGCTCGACTGGACGGCGTACTGCACCGGCCGGTCGGTCATCAGCCGGCGGATCGCGCCGAAGTCGCCGGACGCGGCGTGCCGGCCGGAGACGACGACCTCGATGTGCCGGGCGAGGCGCTCGACCTCCTCGAGGATGTGGGAGCTGAAGAGCACCGTGCGGCCCTCGTCGCCGAGGCGCCGCAGGAGGTCCATGAGGTGCATCCGCTGGCGCGGGTCGACGCCGTTGAAGGGCTCGTCGAGCAGCAGGACCGCCGGGTCGTGCACCAGCGCCGCCGCGATCTTGATGCGCTGCCGCATGCCCTTGGAGTAGGTGTCGAGGCGCCGGCCCGCGGGCTCGACCATGTCGACCACCCCGAGGATCCGCTCGGTGGCGGCGGCCGCGTCGGGCAGCCGGTGCAGGTCGGCGTTGGCGCGGACGAACTGGCGACCGGTGAGGTAGCCGAAGCTCAGCTCGCGCTCGGGGACCAGGCCGATCTGGCGGTAGGTCTCGGTGTTGCGCCAGACGGGCTTGCCGTCGAGCGTCACGTGGCCGGCGGACGGGGCGAGGAAGCCCGACATCATCGCCATCAGCGTGGTCTTGCCTGCGCCGTTGGGGCCGAGCAGGCCGGTCACGCCGGGGCCGATGGACAGCGAGACGTCGTTGACCGCGACCACGTTGCCGAACCAGCGCGACGTGGAGTCGAGGACGAGGGTGCTCATCGCGACCCCACCTTCCGGAAGCGGGCGACCAGGCCCAGCAGGCAGGCGCCCACGAGCAGCAGCGCCACGATGGCGTACGCCGGCACCCAGGCGCCGTCGACGGGCACCGGGGTGTCGACCCCGGCGTCCCAGGCGTTGGCCAGCCCGTTGACCAGCGACCACGGCGACAGCAGCCCGACGCCGACCGAGACCGACTCGCTGTCGCCCTCGTAGTAGGCGATGTTCTGCATCACGGTGACGATGCCGGTGAGGACGATGAGCGCCATCACCGAGCCGACGACCGCGAAGCCCCGGCGCAACGACACCGACGAGATCAGTCCGCTGACGCCGGCGACCATCATCGCGAGCAGCGCCTGCAGCGCGATCGCCTTGAGGGCCCCGGTGGTCTGGTCGCTCTTGTCGAGGCCGGAGAGCATCGCGCCCGCGAAGAGCACCACGGTCGGGATCGCGGTGAACAGGAAGATCGCGACGGTCAGCGACAGCCACCGGACGAGCGCGAAGACCGGCGCTGCCAGCGGGCGGGCGAGGTAGAGCACGATCGAGCGGTGGCGCAGGTCGCGCGAGAACAGCACCGGCGCCTGCGAGGCCGCGAAGAGGCTGACGAGCAGCTGGGTCTGGTTGGTGTAGTCGGCGTAGGAGACCGGGAGCTCGTCGAGGCCGGTGAGCACCACGACCCCGACGACGATCGTGGCGGGCAGCAGCGACATCGCCAGCAGCAGGAACGGCATCACCTTGGACTTGCCCGACCGCCCCAGGCCGTAGGCGTGGCGCAGCCCGGTGGTGAAGAGGGTGCGGGCGATCGCCGGGGTGCCCTCGCGGATGCCGTCGAAGTGGCGGTAGCCGAGGTCGTGGATGATGCCGGGTCGACCGGCGCCGGGGGACAGCTCAGACACGGGTGCCTCCTTGGAGGAAGACGTCCTCGAGGTGGTGCCGGTCGGGCTGGAGGCGCATCAGTCCCAGCCCGAGGTCGGCGGCGACGTCGCGGATCAGGTCCTGGACCGCGCCGGCCTCGGCGAGCTCCGGCGGTGGCGGGTCGATCGCGACCATCGCCCCGCGGGGGCGGCAGGTGAGCCCGCGCTGGGCGAGCGCCTCGCCGAGCCGGTCGCGCTCGGCCTCGGTGCCGACCACCTCGACCAGCAGGCTGCCGGTCTGCTGGAGGAAGTCGCCGGTCGCGCTGCTGCGCAGCAGGTGCCCGCCGTCGAGGACGATGACGTGGTCACTGACCTGCTCGAGCTCGCCGAGCAGGTGGGAGGTGACCAGGACGGCGATGCCGAAGTCGCTGCCGATGCGCTGCACCAGCCGCAGCATGTCGGTGCGGGCCGCCGGGTCGAGGCCGTTGGTCGGCTCGTCGAGGAAGACGAGCCGCGGGTCGTGGGCGAGGGCCTGGGCGAGCTTGGCGCGCTGCTTCATGCCGGTGGAGTAGCCGCCCATCGGCCGGTAGCGCTCCTCGTCGAGGCCGACGTGGCGCAGCACGTCGGCCGCGCGCTCGCGGGCCGCGGACGCCCCCAGGCCCGACATCCGTGCCATGTGGACCACGAAGTCGCTGGCGCTGACGTCGGGCGGCAGGCAGTCGTGCTCGGGCATGTAGCCGACGAGCCGACGGATCTCCTGGCTCTCGTGCTCGATGTCGTGGCCGAGCACGCGTGCGTGGCCGCCCGTGGGCTCGAGCAGGCCGAGCAGGATCTTGATGAGCGTCGACTTGCCGGCGCCGTTGGCGCCGACCAGCCCCGTCACGCCCTCGCCGACGTCGACCGTGAGGTCGGTCAGCGCGTGGACCGTCCCGTAGTGCTTGGTGAGGCCGGCGGTCGAGATGACCGGCGGCTGCCCCATGAGTTCCCCCGTCACGACCGCCACGCTAGCGGGGCCGGCCACCCCCCGGCATCAGGGATGGCCCGGATCCGTGTGGAGGTGTCGTGAAGATCGGCACGGTCTGTCGGGTCCTGGCAGCCCCGCCCGAGGTGGGCCCTAGGCCTGGCCGCCTGTCCCCGGTTGGTCTGCCGGGTCTTGGCAGCCCCGCCCGAGGTGGGCCCTAGGCTTGGCCGCCTATCCCCGGTTGGTCTGCCGGCAGGGCCCGCCTGACTTTGAATCAGGACTAGCGACGTAGGTTCGACTCCTACCCGGGGAGCTACATCTCGAACACCAGACGGGCGGGCACCTCGCCGGCGAGCACCTCGTCGAAGCAGGCGTTGACGTCCTCGAGTCGACGGCTCTCGGTCACGACGCGGGTCAGGCCGCGGGCGTGGAGGTCGAAGCACTCGGCGAGGTCGTTGCGGGTGCCGACGAGCGAGCCGATCACCGAGATGCCCTTGAGCACCGTCTCGAAGACCGGGAGCTCGAGCCGGTTGTCGGCCGGGAGGCCGACGAGCACGAGGCGTCCGTTGGGGTTCAGGGCGGCGTGCGCGGCACGCATCGCGGCGGGCGACGGCACCGTCACGAGCGCCACGTCGACGCCGCCGAGGGCCTCGAGCTCGGCCTCCTGGTCGCCGCGGGCGTCGACCACGTGGTCGGCCCCCAGCTCCTTGGCCAGCTGCAGCTTCTCGTCGTGCACGTCGACCGCGACCGTGCGCGAGCCGAAGACGCGGGCGTACTGCAGGCCCAGGTGCCCGAGTCCGCCGATGCCGACGACCATCGCGGTCTCGCCCGGTTGCGGTGCGGCGACCTTGAGCCCCTTGTACGTCGTCACGCCGGCGCAGGTCAGCGGCGAGGCGTCGCGGGAGGTCACCGCGTCGGGCACGGGCACGACGTGGCTCGCCCAGGCGACGGCGTACTCGGCGTAGCCGCCGTCCATCGTGTAGCCCATGTAGGCCGGGCTGGTGCAGTAGGTCTCCCACCCCGCGACGCAGTAGCGGCAGTGACCGCAGGCGTGCCCGAGCCAGGGGAGGGCGACGCGCTGCCCGGTCGTGACGGGAAGGTCTCCCTCACCGACGGCCTCGATCGTCCCCACGCCCTCGTGGCCGGGGATGAGCAGGTCCTTGGGCTTCACCGGCCACTCGCCGCGTGCGGCGTGGATGTCGGTGTGGCACAACCCGCAGGTCTCGATCCTCACCAGCACCTGGCCGGGCCCGGGCTCGGGGACCGGGACGTCGCGGACCTCCAGCGGAGCGCCGAGCGCGGGGACTACTGCTGCCTTCATCATTCTCTCCTCGATGCGTTGCGGACAGGTACGGCGATGAGCAGGGCGCCGGCGAGCAGGGTCAGGCCGGCGAGGACGAGGAGCACCGCGATCACGGCGTTGATCACCGGGAGCTCGGCGCCGGTGGAGACGTCGGCCGCGACGCCGCGGGTACCGTCCGCGCGCATCAGCACGACCGTCCAGTCACCGCCCTCGAGGTCCCAGGTGAGGGTGGCCTCGGTCCCCGTGGCTCGGGCGACCCAGAACGCCTGGTCGGCAGGCGCGGTCGCGGGCGCACCTCCGTCGGTGGTCCGCAGGACGGCGTGGCCGGCGCGGAGCTCGCTCAGGGTGTCGCGGGACACGTCGCCGAGGTAGCCGTCGACGTCCGCGGTCCGGGCGACACCGACGAAGAGCGGGCCGCCGCCGTCGGCCGTGGCGCGGATCCGGACCTCGCCGAGCCACATCGACGGCACCCAGGAGGGGGCTCCCTCCGTGTCGATCTTCGCGTCCTCCGACGTGATGGCGAACGTGGCGCTGTCGAGCGCCGTGGAGGGGGTCATCAGGAACCCGTCGTCACGCCCGGTGGCGCCGACGACGGCCAGGGTGGCGCCGGCGCCGGCGAAGCCGAGGCCGGTGAGCACGAGCAGGGACCCGATCACGGCAGTGACGACGCGACCTGCGGTCCAGCCGCCGCGGCCGCCGGGCGGCGGCGTGCCGGGCGGAGGGAGGGGGGCAGGGCTGGTCCCGGTCGGCTGGGTCGGCTGGGTGGGCTGGGCAGGTGGCGGGAGGACGGCGGCGTGCGGCTCGTGGCCGCCCGTGTCGAGGCGGAACGGCGGGTACTGGTCGGTCATCAGCGACACGTAGCCGGCGACCCGCAGCACCCACCTGTTCAGTCCCAGGACGAGGTCGAAGACCTGCTGCGGGTAGCGGCCGGTGAAGAGCAGCACGATCGCAGCGACCAGGACCAGCACGCCGATCAGGCCGATGCTCATCCAGGACTGGTCGTCCGCGCTGCCCACGCCGTACGCCGCTCCGCCCACGAACAGCCCGACGATGAGGTAGTGGGGGATGGCCAGCAGCCACCACTTCACGAGCACCAGCCCGCGCGAGAGCTGACCGGGGTGGTCGACCGAGAGGTGGGCGGGGTAGCCGGGCACCTCGGCGAGCGTGAACGGCGGGTAGCGGTCGGTGCCGAGCGCGCCGAAGGCGTAGTAGGAGACGCGCCAGCTCCAGCGCATGACGCCGACGTTGAAGTCGAAGATCGCGCGGGGGTAGCGGCCGGTGAAGAGGATCGCGAAGAACGCCACCACGCTCAGCACCGCGAAGCCCACCCACAGGAAGGCGAGCACCACGTAGTGGGGGAGGGCGAGCAGCCACTTCACCAGCCACAACCCGCGACTGAGGTCGGGGTCGAGGTCGGCGTCGACGTGCACGGGGTAGGTCGGCGGCGCGGTCGAGGTCGTCATGTCGAGTCCTTCCTCCGGCGCCTCTCCGGGCGGTGCGTGACGAGGCCGGGGCGCTTCCTCCCTTCGATCGTCGCGCTGCGGAGAGCAGGCGGGGAGGGCCGAACGGCACGTGTTCGCCCGGGTCTGCCCGGGACCTACGACCCTGTGGCGCGCGACGACGGGGAGTGACACTCGAGTCCCCGGATCCCCAGGAGGCCCCGCGTGCCGACCCGTGCAACAGCCCCACGCCCAGCCCACGCCGTTCGTGTGGTGGTCGACGACGTCCCCGAGCTCGACGACCTGGTCGAGGAGGCGGCCCGCCGCGCGCTGGCGTCCCACTGCGCGCTCGAGCTCGTCGAGCCGCCGGTCTCCGAGAGCGACCACGCCGCCCGCGCCCGGGTGATCAGGTGCATGGACGAGGCGCTGGACGTCGCTCGTCGCACCGCACCCGGCGTCCCGGTCCGCGTGGGTGCACCCATCGAGCTGCCCCGCCCGCGTCACTCGCCGTGACCGGCGTCGCCGAGGTCGGCGTCGAGCCGGTGCCCCTGCAGCGGCTGGCGCCGCTGCTGACGCCCGAGCGTGCCGAGCGGCTCGAGACGCACGTGGCCGCGGCGCGACGGCTGCTCGAGGGACGCACCGTGTGGAACGTCAACTCGACCGCGCGCGGAGGGGGCGTCGCCGAGATGCTGCACACCCTCGTCGCCTACGCGGCCGGCGCCGGGGTCGACACCCGCTGGCTGGTGGTGGACGGCGACCCGGGGTTCTTCGCCGTCACCAAGAGGATCCACAACCGGCTGCACGGGGTGCGGGGTGACGCCGGCAGGCTCGACGCCGCGGCGCGAGAGACGTACGACGCCACGCTGGCGCGGCAGCGCGACGACGTGGTCGACCTCGTGCAGCCGGGCGACGTGGTCCTCCTGCACGACCCGCAGGTGGCCGGGCTCGCCTGCCACCTGCGCGAGCGCGGGGCCGTCGTCGTGTGGCGCTGCCACGTCGGCCTGGACGAGCACAACCAGTGGACCCGCGAGGCGTGGGGCTTCCTCCGTGAGCTGGTCGAGCCGGCGCAGGCCTGCGTGTTCTCGCGCGAGGCGTTCGCACCCGACTGGGTCGACCGGAGGTGGCTGCGGGTGATCCCGCCCTCGCTGGACCCGTTCAGCCCCAAGAACGCCGACCTCGGCGCGGAGGAGGTGGACTCGATCGTGCACCGGGAGGGGCTGGTGGTCGAGGGAGCGCCGCTGCCCGCCGACGGCCGGGTCGTGCTCCAGGTGAGCCGGTGGGACCGCCTCAAGGACATGGGCGGGGTGCTGGCCGCGTTCGCCGAGCACATCCGGCTGCTCCCGGACGACGTCCACCTCGTGCTGGCGGGCCCTGCGACCGACGGCGTCGCCGACGACCCCGCTGCCGCCGAGGTGCTGGCGGACTGCCGCGACCTGTGGCACGCCCTGCCGCCGCGGGCCCGCGACCGGAGCCACCTGGTGTCGGTGCCGATGGACGACCTCGACGACAACGCGCGGGTCGTGAACGCGCTGCAGCGCTGGTCGACCGTCGTGGTCCAGAAGAGCCTCGCGGAGGGGTTCGGCCTCACCGTGACCGAGCCGATGTGGAAGGGCCGGCCCGTGGTGGCCTCGGCCGTGGGCGGGATCCGCGACCAGGTCGAGGACGGCGTGAGCGGCGTCCTGCTCGCCGACCCGCGCGACGGCGCCGCCCTGGTGGCTGCCCTCTCCTCCCTGCTGTCGGACGCGGACCGGCGTCGCGAGATGGGCCGGGCCGCGCACCAGCGGGTCCGCGACCACTACCTGGCCGACCGGCACCTCATCCAGTACGCCGAGCTCTTCGCGCAGCTCCTCGGCGAGGCCTGAGCGGCCCTGACCCTGGCCCGACGTCCCGCGCGTCGAGGGTCGGGCGCGGCGATGACAGACTGCGGCCATGGACAACCTCACCGTCATCGTGCTCGCCGCCGGCGGCGGCACCCGCATGAAGTCGAAGACCATGAAGGTTCTGCACCCGGTCGGCGGGCGCTCCATGATCGGGCACGTGCTGCACGCCGTGCAGGCCGTGGAGCCGACCAGCGTCGTCGCGGTCGTCGGGCACCAGCGCGAGCAGGTGGGGCCGCACATCACCGAGCTGCTGCCGTCCGCGGTGCTCGCGGTCCAGGAGACGCAGGACGGCACGGGACACGCCGTACGCGTCGCGATGGAGGCCTCCGGCACCACGACCGGCACCGTGATCGTCGCAGCCGGCGACACCCCGCTGCTGGAGGGCGAGTCGCTCCGGGCGTTCGCCGAGGAGCACCACGCCGCGCAGCGGGCGGTGAGCATCCTGAGCGGACGGCTGGCCGACCCGTTCGGCTACGGGCGGATCGTGCGCAACCACGAGGGCGACGTCGAGGCGATCGTCGAGGAGAAGGACGCGACGCCCGAGCAGCGCGAGATCGACGAGATCAGCTCCGGGATCCTGGCCTTCGACGCCGAGTTCCTGGTCTCGGCCCTGGCCCGCATCACCAACGACAACGCCAAGGGCGAGTACTACCTCACCGACGCCGTCGGCCTGGCGCGCGAGGACGGCCTGACCGTCGGGGCGCACCTCATCGACGACGTCGCCCAGACGGCCGGGGCCAACGACCGCGCCCAGCTGGCCGAGCTCGGCCGCGAGCTCAACCGCCGCATCGTCACCCGCTGGATGAAGGACGGCGTGACGGTGATGGACCCGGCGACGACGTGGATCGAGGCCGACGTGGTCCTCGAGCCCGACGTCACGATCCTCCCCGGCACCCAGCTGCTCGGCGCGACCGTCGTGCACGAGGACGCCGTGGTCGGACCCGACACGACGCTGAAGGACTGCGAGATCGGCGCCGGCGCGCGCGTCGTACGCACGCATGGCGAGCTCGCGGTCATCGGCGACGACGCCTCGGTCGGGCCGTTCGCCTACCTCCGGCCCGGCACCCACCTCGGCGCGAAGGGCAAGATCGGCACGTTCGTCGAGACCAAGAACTCGACGATCGGCGACGGCGCCAAGGTGCCGCACCTGTCCTACGTCGGCGACGCCGAGATCGGCGAGGGCACCAACATCGGCGCCGGCACGATCTTCGCCAACTACGACGGGGTGGCCAAGCACCGCACGGTCGTCGGGCGCCACGCCAGGACGGGCTCGAACAACACGTTCGTCGCTCCGGTCGAGATCGGCGACGGCGCGGGCACCGCGGGCGGCACGACCGTGCGCCGCAACGTGCCCCCGGGTGCGCTCGCGGTCAGCGCGTCCCCCCAGCGCAACCTCGAGGGCTGGACGGAGTCACGGCGGGCCGGCACGGCGCAGGCCGAGGCGGCGCGAACGGCGCGTGAACAGCAGGAGACGCCCGAGCAGTGACCCCGGGGTTGGAGGTGGCCGGGATGTGGGTCAGACTTCTGTCCAGCACCTCCGATCGAGCCTTCCCCCGAGGCTGACCAGGACAGCGAGGAGTCGCGTCGCGTGACCGGAATGAAGCGGACCACCGAGAAGAACCTGATGGTCTTCAGCGGCCGGGCGCACCCCGACCTCGCCACCGAGGTCGCCGACCTCCTCGAGTGCGGGCTGGTGCCCCAGGACGCGCGGGCGTTCGCCAACGGCGAGCTCTACGTGCGCTACGAGGAGTCCGTGCGCGGGTGCGACGCGTTCGTGATCCAGAGCCACACCGCTCCGATCAACGAGTGGATCATGGAGCACCTGATCATGGTCGACGCGCTCAAGCGGGCGTCGGCCAAGCGGATCACGGTCGTGATGCCGTTCTACGGCTACGCCCGCCAGGACAAGAAGCACCGTGGCCGGGAGCCGATCTCGGCCCGGCTGGTGGCCGACCTCTTCAAGACCGCCGGGGCCGACCGGCTGATCACCGTCGACCTGCACGCCGACCAGATCCAGGGCTTCTTCGACGGTCCCGTCGACCACCTGATGGCGCTGCCGATCCTCACCGACTACGTCAAGCACAAGTACGGCGACCAGCAGCTCGCCGTCGTCTCGCCGGACGCCGGCCGGATCAAGGTCGCCGAGCGCTGGTCGGCCCGCCTCGGCGGCGTACCCCTCGCCTTCATCCACAAGACCCGCCGGATCGACGTCGCCAACGAGGTCGTCGCCAACCGGGTCGTCGGTGAGGTCGAGGGCAAGATCTGCATCCTGACCGACGACATGATCGACACCGGCGGCACGATCGTGAAGGCCGCCGAGGCGTGCGTCGCCGACGGCGCCGCCGGCGTGATCATCGCCGCGACCCACCCGATCCTGTCCGACCCCGCCGTCGACCGGCTGAAGAACTCCTCCGCCGTCGAGGTCGTGGTCACCAACACGCTCCCCGTGCCGCCGGAGAAGCAGTTCGACAAGCTCACCACCCTCTCCATCGCCCCGCTCATCGCGCGCGCGATCCGCGAGGTCTTCGAGGACGGCTCCGTTACCTCGATGTTCGACGGCCACGCCTAGGCCGACGGCGAGGAAAGGGCCGTTCGGGACTTCGCACCCGAGTTTCCCGCTTGGCACCCGAAGCCTTGGGCACCAAGCGGGAGAGTCACCGGATATCCGGTGACTCCCTCGAGATGAGGTCTAGAGCGTCCGGTCGAGGTCGTCGAGCGAGTCGTTCCACGAGCGGGCGAGGACGGTGGGCACGTCGCCCTCGAGGGCGGCGGCGACCGCGGTGCGCAGCTCGTGGCGTGCGTCGAGCGGGAGCGGCAGCACCGGGAAGGCGTCGCCGATCACGTCGCCCATCGCCTGGCCGGACCGCTGGGCCAGGGCGAGGCCGTCGGTGACGTAGCGCCCGAGGTAGGGGCGGACGAGCTCGGCCTGGTCCCAGCCCCAGAACCCGGCGCCGACGGCGTCGAACTCGTGGTTGCCCAGCTCGCCGCCCATCAGCCGCGCCCAGGCGGCGGCCTTGGCCTCCGGCGTGGGTACGGCGGCGCGTGCGGCGAGCGCGGCGTGGTGGCCGGAGACGGACTTGTCGCGCTGCTCCTCGGGGCCGATCCACGAGTCGTCGCCCAGCTCGGCGAGCCGGTGGACAGCCGCCCAGCGGACCGTCTGGTCGACGTCGTCGCGGCCGAGCCAGTCGACGAGGAAGTCACGGTCGGCACTGATCCGGGCGAGCACGCGCGACGCCCCGGGGGCGAGCGCCGGGTCGCCACCGTCGACGGCGCCGCGGGCGATGTCGGCGACGACCGCGAGGTGGCCGGCCGCCTCGGTGGGCTCGGCGTAGCGGCGGGTGATCGACTGCAGCGCGCGCATCACGCCCTCGAAGACCAGTGGGTGGGTCTCGGGCCGCAGGTGGGTGTCGGCGAGGGCGACGAAGTCCGCGACCCGGACGACCTGCGACTCGCAGAGGTCGACCGCGGTCCACCACAGCATCGCGCGCGTCAGCTGCGACTCGACCGACGAGAGGCCGCGCGTGACCGCCGCCCACGACTGCTCGTCGGGTCGGACCACCGCGAAGGTCTCGTCGCCGGAGTTGGGCACGACGACCCGGCCGGCGAAGTCGTCGAGCCGCACCGGCTCGTCGCCGAGCAGCACGTCGCGGGAGTCCACGAGCCGCATCGCGTCGTCGTACGCCGACACGGTGATGCGGTGCGACCGCGAGCCCTCGCGGGTGAGGACCGGCACGCCGTCGTCTCCCCGCGTGACGCGCAGGGTGTCGAAGCCGGTCGAGCGCAGCCACGCCTCGGCCCAGCCGCGCACGTCCTTGTCGGTGGCCGAGTCGAGGGAGTCGAGGAAGGCCGCCAGGTCGGCGTTGCCGAAGGCGTGCGCGGTGAGGTGCTTGTTGACGCCGGCGAGGAAGTCCTGCTCGCCGAGCCAGTGGCCGAGCTGGGCGAGGGCGGAGTTGCCCTTGGCGTAGGTGATCATGTCGAAGTTCGCGAAGGCCGTGTCGACGTCGACGATCTTGTCGGTGTCCTCGGCGATCGGGTGGGTCGAGCGGCGCCGGTCGGCGCGGTAGCCGGCCGGCTTGCGGGTGATCGCGGCCGACGTCCAGGCGTCGGTGTAGCCCGCCGCCACGCCCGCGACGTCGTAGCCCATGAAGTCCGCGAACGACTCGTTGAGCCACGAGTCCTCCCACCACTTCATGGTCACGAGGTCGCCGAACCACATGTGCGCCATCTCGTGGGCGATCGTCGAGGCCATCCACTCGCGCTCGAGCTCGGTGGGCGTGCCCTGCGTGAGCGCCTGGTCGCGGAAGACCACGCACCCGGGGAACTCCATCGCACCCCAGTTGAGGCCGGGGGCGAACACCTGCTGGTAGTCGGCGTAGGGGTAGTCCGGCTCGAAGACCGTCGTGTAGTGCTGGAAGCAGGCGCTGGTGATGCGCTTGAGCTCGTCCGCGTCGCGCTGCAGCTCACGACCCTGCGACGCCCGCGCGTGCCAGCCGAACGGCAGCGTGCCGCCGGGTGCGGGGGCGTACGGCTCGTCCCAGGTGACCGACACCCACGGGCCGCCGACGAGGGTGAAGAGGTACGACGAGAACGGCGGGGTGGTGCCGAAGGTCCAGATGTCCGCCGAGGTGTCGCCCGCCTCGCCCGAGGTGCGCCCCTCGAGCGGTCCGTTGCCGAGCACCGTCCAGTGCGACGGCGCGGTGACCGTCAGCGTGAACGTCGACTTGACGTCGGGCTGGTCGAAGCAGGGGACGACCTTCTGCGCGATGTCCATCGACGTGTGCGCGCAGACGTAGCGCTCGCCGTCGGCCGGGTCGATCGTCACGGTCATGCCGTCGCCGTCGGTGACGTACGGCATCCGGGCCGTGACCCGGACCGTGTTGGTCGCTGCCAGGTCGGTCAGCGCGATGCGCCCGTCGGCGTACGGCGCCGGTGCCCCGTCGAGGGTCACGTCGGTGCCGCCGTTGAGCTCCAGGAACGTCGAGGCACCGGGCTGGGTGCAGCCGAAGGAGATCGTCGCCTCGACGCCGAAGTCCTCGGTCGAGGTCAGGTCGAGGTGGAGCTCGGTGTGGACGTCGGTCAGCAGGACGGCGCGCTCGCGCGCCTCGGGAAGCATCAGGGGCACCGGGACACCCTAGTGAGCGGCCCGTGACCGCCGCCTCCCCATTCGGTGTCGGCGCCCGTCGCCGCGATTCGACCTCGCCACCGGCCCGGGTCTAGAGTTCTCGGGTTGCCTCGGCGAGGGAGCCCGCACGACCAGGACTCCGTGATCGACTGGGCCGGACCGCATCACTGCGCCGCGCCCCCGATCCGGAGCGCGGCGTTCGTCGTCTCCGGCCGAGGCCCACGAACCCACACCGACGTACGGAGAACATGATGTCTGCCCCCGAGAAGATCGCCGCCGAGAGCCGCACCGAGTTCGGCAAGGGCGCTGCCCGCCGGATCCGCCGCGAGGACAAGATCCCCGCCGTCATCTACGGCCACGGCAACGAGCCGGTCCACGTCATCCTGCCCGGCCACCAGACGATGATGGCCCTCAAGCACGGCGGCGCCAACGCGCTCCTCGCGCTCGACGTCGAGGGCTCCGAGCAGCTCGCCCTCACCAAGGACGTGCAGATCGACCCGATCCGCCGCCTCATCGAGCACATCGACTTCGTCGCGGTCAAGCGCGGCGAGAAGGTCACCGTCGACGTCCCCGTGCACGTCGTGGGCGAGGCCGGTCCCGAGACCCTGGTCGTCACCGAGAACGCCGTCGTCTCCGTCGAGGCCGAGGCCACCCACATCCCCGAGGCCTTCGAGGTCTCGATCGAGGGCGCCGAGGTCGGCACCCAGGTCCTCGCCAAGGACCTCGACCTCCCCTCCGGCGTGACGCTGCTCGCCGACGGGGAGCTCCTCATCGTCAACGTGACCCAGCAGATCTCCGCCGAGGCCCTCGAGGCCGAGCTGGAGGAGGCCGAGGCCGAGGCCGGCATCGAGCACGACGCCCCCGAGGCCGAGACCGAGGCGCCTGCGGGCGACGAGGCCCCGGCCGAGGACGCCGCTGCCGAGGGCACCGACTCCGAGTGACCAGTCGGCGCATCCTCGCGCCGTGACACCGTCGAGTCGGCGCATCTGCACACGCACCATGTGCAGATGCGCCGACTCGACGCCATTTCGGTGCGCAGACGCGCCCACTCGACTGATTGGATGATGACCGTGAGCGACGCACCGACCTCCGACGTGTGGCTGGTCGTCGGGCTCGGCAACCCCGGCCCGTCGTACGCCGGCCACCGCCACAACATCGGCTACCTCGTCACCGACGAGCTCGCCTCACGGATGGGCTCACCGTTCCGTTCCCACAAGTCGGGCCGCGCCGACGTCGTCGAGGGCCGGTTGTCCCTCGGCGGCCCCCGCGTCGTGCTGGCCCGCGGGCGCGGCTACATGAACGAGTCCGGCGGCCCGGTCAAGGCGCTCGCCACGTTCTACAAGGTCGACCCGGCGCACATCATCGCCATCCACGACGAGCTCGACATCGCCTTCGGCACGCTGCGGGTCAAGCTCGGCGGCGGCGACAACGGCCACAACGGGCTGAAGTCGATGCGGTCCTCGCTCGGCACCGGCGACTTCCACCGCGTCCGCGCCGGCATCGGCCGCCCGCCCGGCCGCCAGGACGTCGCCGACTTCGTGCTGTCCAACTACTCGACCGTCGAGCGCAAGGAGCTGCCGTTCCAGGTCTCCGACGCCGCCGACGCCGTCGAGTCGCTCATCACCGACGGCCTCGAGAAGACCCAGCAGCGCTTCAACTCCTAGCCCGACTCCCGGCCCCGCCCGGTCTGGACCGTCCCCCGTTTGGGGCATGAGGTCCCGCCCGCCACCGCCTAGCGTCGGCACGGACGGACGGGGGACTTCGATGGCAGGCGCCACGAGCCGGCGCCCGCGGCTGCGCCGCCTGCTGGCGGTCGCCACGCTGCTGGGCGTGCTCGGCCTCGCCGCGGCCGTGGTCCTCAACCTCAGCCTGACCAGCCGGATGGGCCGGATCGACGGTGCCTTCGACGGCCTGGGCGATCGTCCGGCCGAGCAGCCGGGCGAGACGATCCTCATGGTCGGCACCCGGCCCGGCGGCAGCGCGGACGTGTCCTGGCTGCCCGGCGAGCAGTCCGTCGAGGCGGTCATGCTCGTCGAGGTCCCTCCCGACGGGCGCAGCGCGCGGGTGGACTCCGTGCCGATCCCGTACGACGACCGCGCCGGGCTCGGTGCCCGGCCGCCGAGCGCGGCGGTGGCTGCCGTCGAGTCGACGACGGGCCGTCGGGTCGACCACCTCATGGCGATCGACTGGCAGACCTTCGCCGACCTCGCCGCCGACAACGACGTGGACGCCGCCTACCACTACGGGTCCGCGCCCGCCGCCCAGCACGACTACCTGCGCCTCGTCCTCGAGGGCACCCTGCACGCCGAGCTGCGCAAGCAGCCCCTGTCGCTCTACCGCGCCCTGCGCACGACGGCCGCCGGCGTCGCGGTCGACGACACCTGGTCGGTCGCCGAGCTCGACCTCCTGGTGCTCCACCTGCGCGACCTCCGGTCGGCCGACATCACCTTCTCCGCAGCCGCCCGGTAGGGCTCCCCAAAATGGGCGAAAGCCCCCGTGCGCGGTCCGTCCGGGCCGTCGCGGTCCAGAAGATCGGAGCATGTCGGGCGTGGGGCCCGGCGCGCGAGCCCGGGGGAGTGAGATGGCCGTCGCCAGTGTCGTGATACCTGCCCACAACGAGGCAGCCACGATCGGCCGCAACCTGCGCGCGCTGCGGCAAGGCACCGGTGCCGACCTCGACGTGGTCGTCGTCTGCAACGGCTGCACCGACCGCACCGCCGAGGCAGCCCGTGCCGCCGACCCGTTCGCCCGCGTCATCGAGATCCCGCAGCCCTCGAAGGTCGAGGCCGTGCGGGTCGGCAACGCCGCGACCGACGTCTTCCCGCGTATCCACCTCGACGCCGACATCGAGCTCGACGGCGAGGCGGCGCTCCGGCTGATCGAGCCCATCGCCCGCGACGAGGTCCTCGCCACCGCACCACGCCGCGACGTGCCCCGCACCGGGTGCTCGCGCTGGGTGCGGTGGTACTACGACGTCTGGGAAGCGCTGCCCCAGGTGGAGAACGGCCTGTTCGGCCGCGGCGTCGTCGTGCTCTCCGAGCAGGGGCAGGCGCGCGTGACCGCGCTGCCGCGGATGATGAGCGACGACCTCGGCATGTCCGACTCGTTCAGCAGCGACGAGCGCCGGGTCGTGCCCACCGCCGTCGCCGTCGTGCACCCGCCGCGCACCGTCCGCGACCTCGTGCGGCGTCGGATCCGCATCGCGACGGGCAACGAGCAGGCCGCCCAGCTCGGCGTACGACGTCCTGCCTCGCGCACCAGTGCCCGCACCCTGCTCGGCCTCGCCGTCACCCGGCCCGGCCTGGCCCTCCGACTCCCGGTGTTCGTGGCAGTCCACGTCGCCGCCCGGATCGGCGCCCGGGGGGCGCTGAGGTCCGGGGACTTCACCACCTGGCAACGAGACGAAAGCTCACGCACATGACCTCACTGTCCAACGCGCGGTCCCGCGACCGCGCCCTCGTCGCTCCCACGGCGACCGTCGAGGACGGCGCCCGCGTCGGTCCCGGCGCGCAGGTGTGGGACCAGACCGTCGTGCGCTCGGGAGCGCAGGTCGGCGACGGCACGATCCTCGGCCGCGGCGTCTACGTCGGCCCCGGGGCGCGCATCGGCGAGAGGTGCAAGGTGCAGAACCAGGCGCTGGTCTACGAGCCGGCCGTCCTGGGCGACGGCGTCTTCGTCGGCCCGGCCGTCGTGCTCACCAACGACACCTACCCGCGGGCCGTGACGACCGACGGCAGGCGCAAGAGCGCAGACGACTGGGAGCCCGTTGGGGTGACGATCGAGGAGGGAGCGTCCGTCGGGGCGCGCTCGGTGTGCGTGGCGCCGGTGCGGATCGGCCGGTGGGCCAGCGTCGGCGCCGGCTCGGTCGTGACGCGCGACGTGCCGGACCACGCGCTCGTCGTCGGCTCGCCCGCGAGGCGGATCGGCTGGGTGGGGCGCAGCGGCGTCCCGCTGGTGTCGGACAACCGTGACCGGTGGATCTGCCCGGTCACCGGAGAGGTGTACGTGGAGGCCGACGGCCGACTGGAGGAAGCACGATGAGCAGCAGCACCACCCGACCGTTGGGCATCGCCGTCATCGGCGCCGGCTACTGGGGCCCCAACCTGGTCCGCAACTTCGGGGCGTCGCCCGACTGGAGCCTCGAGCTGGTCTGCGACCTCGACCTCGAGCGTGCCCGCCGCATCGCCGGCCCGCACATCGAGGTCACCGACAGCGTGGAGCGGGTGCTCGACGACCCGCGGATCGACGCGGTCGCCATCGCCACCCCGGCCCGTACGCACCACGGGCTGGCACTGCAGGCGCTGAGCGCGGGCAAGCACGTGCTGGTGGAGAAGCCGCTGGCCGACAGCGTCTCCCGCGGCCGCACGATGGTGGACCTGGCGGACGCGCAGGGCCTGACCCTGATGACCGACCACACCTACTGCTACACGCCGGCCGTGCAGAAGATGCGCGACCTGGTGAGCAGCGGCGAGCTCGGCCAGGTGCACTTCGTCGACTCGGTCCGCATCAACCTCGGGCTCGTGCAGCCCGACATCGACGTGCTCTGGGACCTCGCACCGCACGACCTCGCGATCCTCGACTTCGTGCTGCCGGGGGGTCTTCCGACCACGGGCATCGGCGCGACCGGCGCCGACCCCATCGGCGCCGGCCGTGCCTGTGTCGGCCACCTGACCCTGCCGCTGCCGGACGACGGTCTCGCCCACGTGCACGTCAACTGGCTCAGCCCGACGAAGATCCGCCAGATGGTGATCGGCGGGTCGCGCCGCACGCTCGTGTGGGACGACCTCAACCCGCAGCAGCGCCTCAGCATCTACGACCGCGGCGTCGACCTGGCGCGCACGTCGGTCGCGGGCGCCGACCGCGCCGCGTCCACCGTCTCCTACCGCCTCGGCGACACCTGGTCGCCGGCGCTGCCCGAGCGCGAGGCCCTCGGCTCGATGGTCACCGAGTTCGCCGGGGCCATCCGCGAGGGACGCCCGGCGCTGACCGACGGCCGGTCCGGGCTGCGTGTCCTCGAGGTGCTCGAGGCGGCCTCGCACCGGCTGGCCGAGCGCTCCGAGTCGTCGTACGACGCCGCGCTGCCGGTCCGGTCCGGACCGCCGGTGCCGCGCCAGGCCGGCGCCGCAGCCGCGGACGGCCTCGGCGAGCCCGTCATGGAGGGCGCACGATGACCGCCCTGTCCGGTGCGACCGCGCTGGTGACCGGCGGTGCCGGCACGATCGGGTCGACGCTCGTCGACCAGCTCTTCGACGCCGGCGCCGCCCAGGTGCGCGTCCTCGACAACTTCGTCCGCGGACGCGAGGCCAACCTGGCCGACGCCCTCGGGCGCGACGGTGCCGACCTCGTCCTGGTGCGCGGCGACATCCGCGACCGCGACCTGGTCCACGACCTGACCAGCGGCTGCGACCTCGTCTTCCACCAGGCCGCGATCCGGATCACCCAGTGCGCCGAGGAGCCGCGGCTGGCCCTGGAGGTGCTCGTCGACGGGTCCTTCAACGTCATCGAGGCCGCGGCGACGACGCCCGGCGTGGACAAGGTGGTGGCGGCCTCGTCGGCGTCGGTCTACGGGCTGGCCGAGGAGTTCCCGACGCCCGAGCACCAGCACCCCTACGACAACGACACGTTCTACGGCGCGGCCAAGACGTTCAACGAGGGCATGCTGCGCAGCTTCCGGGCGATGAACGGCCTCGACTACGTCGCCCTGCGCTACTTCAACGTCTACGGCCCGCGGATGGACGTGCACGGCCTCTACACCGAGGTGCTGGTCCGGTGGATGGAGCGCATCGACGACGGCCTGCCGCCCCTGATCTTCGGTGACGGGCGCCAGACCATGGACTTCGTCTTCACCACCGACATCGCGAGAGCCAACGTGCTGGCGGCCTCCAGCGGCGTGGTCGAGGGCGTCTACAACGTCGCCCGCGGCGAGGAGACCAGCCTGCTGGGGCTCGCCGAGACCCTGCTGCGGGTGATGGGCTCGGACCTGCCCGTCGAGCACGGGCCCGAGCGCGGCGTCAACGGTGTCGTACGACGCCTCGCCGACACGTGCGCCGCCGAGCGCGACCTCGGCTTCGTCGCGCGCACCGGCCTCGAGGACGGCCTGCGCCAGCTCGTCGAGTGGTGGCGCCCCCAGCGCGAGCAGATCGCCGCCGGGCGCGCGGTGGCGGTGTCGTGATGAGCCTCGACCACGCGGCTGAGCAGCTCACCCGCATCAACGTGATGCAGCCGTGGCTCGGCGAGGAGGAGGTGGCCGCCGTCTCGGAGGTGCTGCGCTCCGGCTGGGTCGCACAGGGCCCACGGGTGGCGGAGTTCGAGGCTGCCTTCGCCGAGGCCCAGCAGGTCGCGCACGCGGTCGCGCTGAGCAGCTGCACGACGGCGCTGCACCTGGCCCTCGTCGTCGCGGGCGTCGGCCCCGGTGACGAGGTCGTCGTGCCGTCGTTCTCCTTCGTCGCCACGACCAACGCGCCGACCTACGTGGGGGCCACGCCGGTCTTCGCCGACGTCGACCCCGTCACCGGCAACCTCACACCTGCCACGATCGCCACGGTGGTCACCCCGCGGACGCGCGCGGTGATCGCCGTGGACCAGGGCGGCGTCCCGCTCGACCTACGGGCCATCCGCGCGTGGTGCGACCCCCTCGGCATCACGGTGGTCGAGGACGCGGCGTGCGCCGCCGGGTCCACCGCGCACGGCCGACCGGCCGGCTCGGAGGCGGAGGTCGCCACCTGGTCCTTCCACCCGCGCAAGCTGCTCACCACCGGCGAGGGCGGCATGCTCACCACGTCGCGCGCCGACTGGGCCGAGCGCGCACGCCGGCTGCGGGAGCACGCGATGAGCGTCTCCGCCGCCGACCGCCACGCGAGCGTCCTCGCACCGCCGGAGAGCTTCGACGAGATCGGCTTCAACTTCCGGATGACCGACCTGCAGGCGGCGGTCGGCCTGGTCCAGCTCGGCCGGCTCCCCGAGATGGTCGCGCGGCGCCGCGAGCTCGCCGCGAGGTACGCCGACGCGGTGGCCGGGCTGCCCGGCCTGCGGCTCGTGGGCGACCCCGCCTGGGGCACCACCAACTTCCAGTCCTGCTGGCTCGAGGTCCTGCCCGAGCACCCGATGGACCGCGAGCAGGTGATGGAGCACCTCGCCGCAGCCGGCATCTCGGCGCGGCGCGGGATCATGGCGGCGCACCGCCAGCCGGCGCACGCCGGCCTCGACCACGTCGCCCTGCCGGTCACCGAGCACCTGACCGACACGACGCT
The DNA here is from genome assembly GCF_057656315.1 of Nocardioides sp. Soil_C_8. Taxonomy (NCBI): domain Bacteria; kingdom Bacillati; phylum Actinomycetota; class Actinomycetes; order Propionibacteriales; family Nocardioidaceae; genus Nocardioides; species Nocardioides sp. Soil_C_8. Next base: position 578,371 of record NZ_JBDGKQ010000002.1, on the reverse strand, counting down.
GGTGCTGCCGCTGTTCCACCAGATGACCGACGCCGAGCACCAGCGCGTGTGCGACGCGCTCGGATCGGCGTGGCGACCGTGAGCGGGCTGGCCCTGGTCGGCGCGAGCGGGCTGGCGCGGGAGGCGACCGCGGTCGCCGTCCTCTCACAGCACGACGGGCCCGTCCAGGTCGTCGACGACGACCCCGCCAGGTGGGGCACCCTGCACGGCCTCGCGCCGGTGCTCGGAGGCATCGACCTGGTCGTCGACCTGCCCGACCACGACGTCGTCCTCACCCTCGGCAAGGGACGGATCCGTCGTCGGGTCGCGACCCGCCTCGCCATGCTCGGGCTCGACGCCTCGCGCTACACCGCCCTGCTGCACCCCCGGCTGGTGCTGCCGGGCAGCTGCCACGTCGGCCGGGGCTCGATCGCCCTGGACGGCGTGGTGCTGACCGCCGACGTCGAGGTCGGCGACCACGTCGTCCTGATGCCCCACGTGACCCTCACGCACGGCTGCACCGTCGCCGACTACGCCACGCTCTGCGCCGGCGTGTCCCTCGGCGGCGACGTCGAGGTCGGCGAGGCCGCCTACCTCGGCATGAACGCCTCCGTGCGCGAAGGCGTGCGCATCGGGGCCGACGCCACCGTCGGGATGGGCTCGGTGGTCCTCGACGACGTCCCCGCAGGAGAGACCTGGGTGGGAGTGCCCGCCCGACCGATCCGGACAGGAGTCCACGCATGAACAAGAGCAGCACCGTCCCCTTCGTCGACCTCGCCTCCCAGCACGCGGAGGTCGCGGCCGAGGTGGAGGCGGGGATCGCCGCGGTCTTCGCGACCACGGCGTTCGTCGACGGCCCGCCCGTCGCGGACTTCGAGCACCAGTACGCCTCCTTCGTCGGCGTCGACCACTGCGTCGGCGTCGGCAACGGCACCGACGCGCTCGAGCTCGCGCTGCGGGCGGCGGGTGTCGGACCCGAGGGCGAGGTCGTCATCCCGGCCAACACCTTCATCGCCACCGCCGAGGCGGTGTCGCGGATCGGGGCCGTCCCGGTGCTCGTGGACTGCGACGACGAGCGCCTGCTCATCGACCCCGACCAGGTCGAGGGGGCGATCACCGACCGCACCCAGGCCGTGGTGGCCGTCCACCTCTTCGGCCAGCTCGCGCCGATGGAGCGGCTCGCGCAGGTCTGCGGCGACGCGGGCGTGCCGCTCGTCGAGGACGCCGCCCAGTCCCAGGGCGCCCGCCTCGGCGGCCGCGGCGCGGGCGCGCTCGGCACGGTCGCGGCGACCAGCTTCTACCCCGGCAAGAACCTCGGAGCCGCCGGTGACGCCGGCGCGGTCACCACCGACGACGCCACCATCGCCGCGGAGGTGCGCCGCCTGCGCAACCACGGGTCGTCGACCCGCTACGTGCACGACGTGATCGGGATGAACTCCCGGCTCGACACGGTGCAGGCCGTCTACCTGCGTGCCAAGCTCGACCGCCTCGAGAAGTGGAACGAGCTGCGGGTGCGCGCCGCCGCCCGCTACGACCGGCTGCTGGCCGACGTGCCCGGCGTACGTCGTCCGCTGCTCGGCGCGGAGGGGCAGCACGTGTGGCACCTCTACGTCGTCCGCGTCGCCGAGCGCGACCGGGTCCTGGCCGAGCTCGGCCGGGCCGGGGTGGGGGCTGGCATCCACTATCCCTACCCGGTGCACCGGACCGGCGCCTACGCGCACCTGGGCCTCGGGCCCGGGACGGCGCCCGTCGCGGAGGCGGCCGCAGGGGAGATCCTGTCGCTGCCGATGCACCCGCACCTGACCGAGGACCAGCAGGACCGCGTCGTCGAGGTGCTCGCCGGCGCGGTGACGGGTGGCCGGTCGTGACCACCCTGCTCGTCGCCAACGACGGCGGCCACCTGATGCAGCTGCACACCCTGCGGCCGCGGCTCGGCGTCGGCGACGACGTGGTGTGGGTGACGCCCCGCACGCCGCAGACCGAGTCGCTGCTCGCGGGGGAGCGGGTCCACTGGGCCCTTCCGTGCCCGCCCCGGGACACCCGTGCGCTCGCCCGCAACACGCTGGCCTGCCGCGCCCTCTTCGCCGACCACGACGTCTCGCTGGTCGTCAGCACCGGTGCGGCGCTCGCCCTCGCGGTGCTGCCGCAGGCGCGGCTGCGCGGCATCGAGACCGTCTACATCGAGAGCGCGACCCGGCTCGACAAGCCCTCGCTCTCCGGTCGCGCCCTCTCGATGGTGCCGGGCATCACGACCTTCAGCCAGTCCAGCGCCTTGGCGCGGGGCCACTGGCAGTTCCTCGCCTCGCCGTGGGAGCTGTACGAGACGGCCCACGCCGCCGAGCGACCGGTCCGGTCGATGGTGGTGAGCCTCGGCACGCAGGAGGGGTACGGCTTCCGCCGGCTCCTCGACCGGCTCGTGCCCCTCGTGCCGGCAGACGCCGAGGTGCTCTGGCAGACCGGCGGCACCGACGCCACCGGGCTCGGGATCGACGCCCGCGAGCGGGTCCCGTCCGAGGAGATGGCGGCCGCGGTCCGCGCCGCCGACGTCGTGGTCGCGCACGCCGGCACCGGCATCGCGCTGATGGCCCTCGAGAACGGCAAGTGCCCGATCCTGGTGCCTCGCCGCGCCATGCACGGTGAGCACGTCGACGACCACCAGCTCACGATCGCGCTCGAGCTCGCGCTGCGCGACCTGTGCATCTCCCGCGACGCCGACAGCCTCAAGGCGCGTGACCTCGTTGCGGCCGCGAGCCGCACGGTCACCAAGGTGAGCGACCCGCCGCCGCTGCACATCAGCGGGGTCCGGATCCCGCGCCAGCGCCAACGGGCGCGGACCGCCGTGGGTGTGGGGGCCGTCGCAGACCTCTGACGTCGGACCGGACGTCGGCATTGAAATTGGGGATATCGGGTCCCTCGCTGCCCGCTCGGGGTGCCGCGCAAACAGGATCAAGCACATGGCGCCCTGTGTCGCGCCGTGAAGGGTGGGGTGGAGATGACCAGCAGTGCTGGGAACAGCAAGCCGGGTCTCGGGCGTGCGTGGATGTTGAAGATCGTGGTGCTCGCGCTGGTCGCGGCACTCAACGCGCTGGTGGGACCAGCGCTCCTGGGCGGCCCGTCGCCGGCCAACGCAGCGGATCCGTGCGGCCCGACGGGCAACAAGATCGCGTGCGAGAACTCCAAACCGGGCACCGACCCGGAGATCTGGGACATCAACGGTGCGGGTGACTCGTCCATCCAGGGCTTCGCCACCGACATCTCGGTCAACGTCGGCCAGCGCATCGACTTCAAGATCAAGACCGACGCCTCGGCCTACACGATCGACATCTACCGGACCGGGTGGTACCAGGGTCTCGGCGCGCGCTGGATCGACAAGGTGACGCCGAGCGCGTCGCTGCCGCAGAACCAGCCCAACTGCATCACCGACGCCACGACCGAGCTCTACGACTGCGGCAACTGGGGGGTCTCGGCCTCGTGGAACGTGCCGAGCACGGCCGTGTCGGGCGTCTACGTCGCGCTCCTCAAGCGGACCAACGGCGACTCCAGCCACATCACCTTCATCGTGCGCGACGACTCCAGCACCTCCGACATCGTCTTCCAGACCGCCGACCCGACGTGGCACGCCTACAACACCTACGGCGGCTCGAGCTTCTACCAGGGCGGCGCCCACGGCCGCGCCTACAAGCTGAGCTACAACCGCCCGTTCCTCACCCGCGGCACGGCGGCCGGGCGGGACTTCTACTTCGGTGCCGAGTACGCCGGCGTGCGCTTCCTCGAGCGCAACGGCTACGACGTGTCCTACATGGCCGGCGTCGACTCCGACCGTCGGGGCAACCTCATCAGGAACCACAAGGTCTTCCTGTCCGTCGGCCACGACGAGTACTGGAGCGGGCCGCAGCGCGCCAACGTGGAGGCCGCCCGCGACGCCGGGGTCAACCTGCAGTTCCTCGCCGGCAACGAGGTCTACTGGCGCACGCGCTACGAGCCGTCGGCCGACGCGTCGCGCACGGCCTACCGCACCCTGGTGTCCTACAAGGAGACCTGGGGCAACGCGAAGATCGACCCCAACAGCCAGTGGACCGGCACGTGGCGCGACCCGCGCTTCGCCTCGCCCGCCAACGGCGGCGGCCGACCGGAGAACGCGCTGGTCGGCACGGCCTACATGGTCAACTTCAGCGACCTCGCGATGACGGTGCGGCAGGAGGAGGGCAAGCTCCGCCTGTGGCGCAACAGCGGCCTCGCCAGCATGACCGGTGCGTCCACGACGCTCGCGCCGCACACCGTCGGCTACGAGTCCAACGAGCCGCTCGACAACGGCTTCGGGCCACCGGGCCTGATCAAGCTGTCCACCACCACGGGCTCGGTGCCCGAGTACCTGCGCGACTTCGGCAACACGGTCAACGCGGGCACGACCAAGCACCACCTGACGCTCTACAAGGCACCCAGCGGCGCGCTCGTCTTCAGCGCCGGCACCGTGCAGTGGACCTACGGCCTCGATGCCGAGCACGACTCGGAGTACCCCGACAACGTCGCCGACCCGCGCATGCAGCAGGCGCAGGTCAACCTGCTCGCCGACATGGGGGCGCAGCCCACCACGCTGATGGCCGGGGTCAACGCCGCGACGAAGTCGACCGACACCGCCGGTCCCACCGTCACCATCTCGACGCCCGCCGCCGGCGCGGCGCAGAAGAACGGCGACGTCGTCACCGTCACCGGCACGGCGGCCGACGCCGCGGGACGCGTGGCCGGTGTGGAGGTCTCCTCCGACGGCGGCGCCACCTGGAAGGCCGCCTCCGGGACCACGTCGTGGACCGCCACGTTCGTGCAGAAGGGACGCGGCAACAGCGCCGTCATGGTCCGGGCGATCGACGACAGCGCCAACATCGGCACGGCGGCGACCCGCAGCTTCTCGGTGACCTGCCCGTGCAGCATCCTCGGCAACGTCACCCCGCCGACCCCGGACACCGACGACAACGTCGGCGTCGAGCTCGGCCTGCGGTTCACCCCGGTCGTCGACGGGTTCGCCACGGGTGTGCGCTTCTACAAGGGAGCGGGCAACACCGGCACGCACGTCGGCTCGCTGTGGGGCCCCAACGGCCAGCGCCTGGCCCAGGTCACCTTCACCAACGAGACCGCCACCGGGTGGCAGAGCGCCAGCTTCTCCGAGGCCGTCCCGATGACCGCCGGCACCAACTACACCGTCTCCTACACCGCCCCGCGCGGCCACTACGCCTCGGAGTCGTGGGCCTTCGTCTACCGCGGCCTCGACACCGGCGCGATGCAGGTCGCCGGTGGCTGGGGTGCGCAACCGCCCGGCGTGTTCGGTGGCGTCGGCACGATGCCTGCCCAGAGCTACCAGTGGGCCAACTACTTCGTCGACGTGGCCTTCTCGGCCACCGACGACTCCCCGCTCATCGGGATGAGCCACTCGCCCGCGCCCGGGTCGAGCGCCATCCCGGCGACGACCACGGTCTCGGCGCGCTTCTCCAAGCCGATGGCTCCGGGCACGCCCGGGCTGACGCTGGTCGACTCCAACGGTGCGAACGTCGCCGGCACGCGGTCGTACGACGCCACGACGCGCACGATCACGTTCACGCCGAGCGCGCCGCTCGCGTCCTTCGTGAGGTACACCGCGACGCTGGCGGGCACCGACACCCTCGGCAACCCGATCGCCTCGGGCGGCACCTGGTCGTTCACGACCGCCAAGCCGCCGAACCCACCGGGCGTGTGCCCCTGCTCGCTGTTCAGCGACGAGACCACCCCGACGATCCTGGAGATCAACGACGGCACTCCGCTGACCCTCGGGACGAGGTTCACCTCCGACGTGAAGGGTGTCGTCACCGGCGTCCGGTTCTACAAGTCGCCGGGCAACACCGGCGCCCACGTCGGCTCCCTGTGGAACCAGAACGGCGTCGAGCTGGCGACCGGGACGTTCACCAACGAGTCGGCCAGCGGGTGGCAGCAGCTGAACTTCGCCACCCCGGTCCCGATCGCGAAGAACACTCCTTACACGGTGGCCTACCGCTCCACCACGGGCCGCTACTCAGCCACCCTCAACGCCTTCTCCGAGCGTGACCTGTCATGGGCGCCGCTGCGGGTGGGCCCGACGGCGGGCGCCTACACCTACGCGCCCGGCTTCCCGGGCGGCCAGTCCAGCACCAACTACCTCGTCGACGTGGTCTTCGAGAAGACGCCGCCGAGCATCTCGATGACGTCGCAGTCGCCCGCTCCGGGTGCGCTCGACGTCCCGCGGAGCAGCAAGGTCGTGGTCGACCTCTCCGACCAGGTCGAGCCCGGCTGGTCGCTGACGGCCGCAGCCGGCGGCAGCGCCATCGCCGGGACCGCGGTCCTGTCGACCGACCGGCAGCGGATCACCTGGACGCCGTCGGCGCTCCTGCCGGCCGGGGCCGACGTGACCGTCACCCTCAGTGGGGTCACCACGGCCGACGGTGCCGTCCTCGGCACGCGGACCTGGACGTTCCGCACCCGCTCGGCGGAGACGTTGCAGAACCAGACGCTCCTCGGTGACGTCGTGCCGGACACGGCCGCCGCCGACGACGGAGCGCCGGTGGAGCTCGGCATGGCCTTCACCCCGTCCCGCAACGGCACGGTCAAGGCGATCCGCTTCTTCAAGGGCGTCGGCAACAACGGCACCCACACCGGCTCGATCTGGTCCGCCGCAGGGTCCAGGCTCGCCACGGTGACCTTCGCCAACGAGACGGCCACCGGCTGGCAGTCCGCGACGCTGTCGCAGCCCCTCGAGGTGACCGCCGGGACGACCTACGTCGTGTCCTACTTCGCGCCGCAGGGCCACTACTCGGTGACCTCGGGCTTCTTCAACAACCCGCTGACGAAGGGCGACCTCACGGCACCCGCGACCAACAACGGCCGCTACGGCTACTCCTCGACCGGTGGGTTCCCGGGCTACACCTACGGCGCGGCGAACTACTTCGTCGACGTGCTGTTCGAGCGGGCGGCGCCGTCGCTGACGGTCGAGTCGCGGACGCCGCAGTCCGGTGCCGGGCAGGTCTCGGTGTCGGCCAAGCCGTCGGTCACCCTGTCCGCTCCGCTCGCCACGGGCTGGTCGATGAGCCTCGCGCGGAGCGGCACGTCGGTCGCCGGCACCTCGGCGCTGTCGGGTGACGGTCGGACCATCACCTTCACCCCCGCCTCGTCGCTCGCCGCCGACACCGCCTACACGGTCACGGTCTCCGGGCTGACGTCGACCGACGGCGCCAGCCTGCCGACGCAGACCTGGTCGTTCACGACGGGCTACGACGACGCCGGCACGACGTCGCTGTTCACCGACGTCACACCGAACACGGCAGCGGCGGACGACGGCTCGGCCATCGAGCTCGGCACGCGGTTCACCCCGTCGCAGGACGGCACCGTCACGGCCGTGCGGTTCTACAAGGGCGCGGGCAACACCGGCACGCACGTGGGCTCGCTGTGGGGCGCGGGCGGCAACCGGCTCGGCCAGGTCACCTTCTCCAACGAGTCGGCGACCGGCTGGCAGACCGCGACGTTCGCGACACCGATCGCGGTGACCGCAGGAACGACGTACGTCGTCTCCTACTACGCGCCCGTCGGCCGCTACGCAGCCTCTCCGGGGTACTTCGCGACGCCGCGCACGGTCGGACCGCTCACGGCGCCCTCCGGCCAGAACGGCGTCTACCGCTACGGCGCCGGCGGAGGCTTCCCGGCCGGCTCCTACAACTCGACCAACTACTTCGTCGACGTGGTCTTCCGCGCGACGTCGCCGTGATCCGGCCCCGGACCGGCTGACAGGGGGAAGACGACATCGACGCAGCAGGGGGTGCGGGCGTGGGGACGCAGCACGGCGAGTCACAGCAGGAACAGGGCACCGGGCACGACGCAGCCCTGGCACGTACGGCAGCAGGCGCGTTCGGCTGGAGCTTCCTCAACGCGGCGCTGTCCAGGTTGGGCACGCTCGTGGTGGGCGTGCTCATGGCCCGGATCCTCGGGCCGGGGGAGTTCGGCACCTTCGCCGTGGCGATGGTGGCACTCCTCGCGGTGCTCAGCTTCAACGAGCTCGGCGTCAGCCTGGCCGTCGTGCGCTGGGAGCGCGACCCGGAGACCGTCCTCGGCACCGTCAACGCCATCTCGACGGCCGGCAGCGTCCTGCTGTTCGTGGCGGTGTTCGCCACCGCCGAGCCGGTCGCGAGCCTCCTCGGCGCCCCGGACGCGGCGGGGATCATCCGGCTGATGTCGGTCTCGGTGGTCTTCAGCGGGATGGTCGCCGGTCCGGCGGCGCTGCTGCAGCGCCGCTTCCAGCAGCGCCGCCGCCTGGTCATCGACCAGACCGTCACCTGGTCCGGAACGGCGTTGTCGCTGGCCCTCGCGCTCGGCGGGTTCGGCGCCTGGAGCCTGGCGTGGGGACGGGTGGCGGCGACGCTGATCGGGGTCGCCCTCTTCATCCACGCGACCCGCCCCTACCGCCTGCGCGTCGACCGCGACCTCGTGGTGCCGCTGCTGCGGTTCGGGCTGCCGCTCGCAGGCACCAGCATCGTCGTCTTCGCGGTCGCCTACGTCGAGCAGGTCGCGGTGGGCGCGACGCTCGGCGCCACGGCGCTCGGCTACTTCGTGCTGGCGTTCAACCTCGCCTCGTGGCCGCTCAACATGTTCTCCCAGCCCCTGCGCAGCGTGGCGCCCGCCGTGTTCTCGCGGCTCCAGGGCGACCCGCAGCGCCTCGGGGAGTCGTTCACCACGCTCCTCCGGATCGTCGCCGTCGTCACCCTGCCGGTCTGCCTCGTCGGCGCCGCGGTGGCGGACGACGTGATCCGGTTCGTCTACGGCGAGGAGTGGGGACCCGCGGCCGGCGTCTTCGCCGTCCTCGTGCTCGCCACCGCCGCCCGCATCTTCGTGGAGCTCTCCTACGACCTCCTCGTGGTGATGCGGCGCACCGGTCGGTTGCTGTCGGTGCAGCTGCTGTGGCTGGCCGCCCTGGCGCCGGCGGTCCTGGTCGCCGCCCGCGAGCGCGGCGTCGTCGGCGTCGCCGTCGCAGAGCTCGCGGTCATGGCGGTCGTGGTGGTGCCGTGCTACCTGTTCATGCTGCGCGGGTGCGGCCTCCGGATCGTGCCCCTCGGGGTCGCCGTGCTGCCCCCGCTCGTCGTCGCCACGGCCGGAGCGGCGGCGGCTGCCCTGGTGGCGCGTGAGCTGGCGTCTCCGCTGCTCTCGACCCTCGCCGCCGGCGTGATCTGCCTGGCCACCATCGCATGCATCCTCGTGCTGCGCCCCGAGCTGCTGCGCCAGCTCCGGGCGCTGAGGTCGGGTGGTGCGGCCGCCGACGATCCCGCGGACGAGCCCACCTCGCAGGACCCCGTCGCGGGGGTGGTCCCGTGACCGCCGGTGACGTCGAGCGCCTCGACGACAACTGGGCGGTGCTCGACCGGCTGGTGCGGCGTGCCGAGTCGCTGGCCCGTCGGGGTCGGGACGAGCAGGCGGCCGTGGCGGCGATGACCGCCGCGACGTTCGCCTGGTGCAACCCCTCCGGTGTGTTCGCCAGCGGTCCCCTCGAGGATGTCCTGACGCGGCTGGGCTCCGACCTTCCCGCACCGCGTGGCCCGGCTCGGGCCGCGGGCGCGCGGCCGCGCGTGCTCCACGTGGCGACCCAGCTCTACGCCACCGGCGGCCACACCCAGATGCTGTCCAGCTGGTTGCGGCTCGACCGGGCGCGGGAGCACCACGTGTGCGTCACCGGCCAGGAGGGCCGCCAGGTGCCGGACAAGATCAGCCGCGTCCTCGACGGCACCGACGCCCTCACCCTCCTCGACGACGGCAGGCCCCGGTTGCTCGACCGGGCGGCCCGGTTGCGCGAGCTGGCCCTCGACCACGACCAAGTGGTGCTCCACGTCCACCCCAACGACGTCGTCCCGGCGATCGCGCTCGCGCTGCCGCCGGGCGAGGGTCCCGAGGTGCTCCTGGTCAACCACGCCGACCACGTCTTCTGGCTCGGCGTCCACGTCGCCGACCGCGTCGTCAACCTCCGCACGAGCGGGGCCCGTCTCAACGTCGAGCGCCGCGGGATCCCCGAGGCGCGCAACGCCCTCCTCGTCCGCCCGCTCGTGATGCGCGACCGCCGGCTGTCACGGTCGGAGGCCCGCGCCGAGCTCGGGCTGCCGCCCGACGCGCTGGTGGTCGCCAGCGCCGCCGACACCTACAAGTACGGCGCCGCCCACGGCGAGACCCTCCTCGACGTGCTCCTGCCGGTCATGCGCGCGCACCCCGAGGCACGCCTCCACGTCGCCGGGCCCGACCCCGACGGTGACTGGTCCGTCCTGGCCGACGAGGGCCTCGGACGCGCCTGGGGACTCCTCCCCGACGTGCACACGCTGCTCGAGGCCGCCGACGTGTACGTCGACTCGCACCCGTTCTCCTCGCTCACCTCGATGCTCGAGGCGGCGTGGCTGGACACGCCCGTGCTGACCCTCCGCTCGCCCGACGAGCGGCTCGGCGTGCTCGGCGCGGACACGCCCGAGCTCGACGACGACCTCGTGGTCGCGGGCTCGGGGCCCGAGCTGGCCGCCGAGGTCGACCGCCTGCTGACCGACGCCGCCGAGCGGCGCAGCGTCGGTGCGAGCACCGGCGCGGCCGTACGCCGGTTCCACGCCGACGGCGCGTGGGCCGAGCTGGCCGGCAAGGTCCTGGACGCCCCGCCGGCGGCTGGTCCTGCGTCGGCGCCCGAGACCGCCGTGCGCGGCACGGGGCCGCTCGACCAGCGGCTGCTGCACGTGATGGGCAACGGCGTGGGCCAGGGGCTGGCCGGCACGCTCGACGTCGTGTCGCCGCTCCTGTCGTGGCCGCGCCGCGTCGAGGCGGCGGCGCGGCTGCTGCGCACCGGCCGGGTGCGCCCCGCGCTCCTGCTCCCGCGTGGCGCGGCGAGCCGGATCAGGAGCGTCCGGACCGCTGCGGGGCGGGTGCGGGCGTCTGCGTGAGCCGGCGCATCGCGCCGGCGAGGCCGATGAGCAGGAAGAAGCAGCCCGCGGTCTGCGGGAAGGCGAAGGCGTCGAAGAAGGCAAGGCCTCCCGCGCCGGCCGCGACCGACGCGAGCAGCGCCTGCGCGACCTGGACGTGGTGCGCCCTCTCGGCACCGGCCGCGTCGGGCGCACCGGCGTCACCCTCGGATCGGGCGGTCTGCGCCGCCTGGAGGGCGCGCCGGGCACTGCGGGCGCTGACGAGACCCGCCACGATGAGGGTGAGGAGTGCGAGCAGGCCGAGGAAGCCGGCCTCGATGGTCATGCCGAGGTAGGCGTTGTCGAGGATCCAGTACTTCGGGAGGAAGGTCCCGAAGCCCTTGCCCACGACGGGGGACCCGCTGATGAACTGGCCGGCGATGTCGTAGCTGCCGGTCCGCGAGGCGATGCTCGGGTCCTCGCCGGCGTTGGAGAACAACCCCCGGATCGAGCCGAGCAGGCCCGGCACCGACACGTACATCACGACGCTGACCACCGTGAAGACACCGAGGGCACGCAGTCGCGTGCGGAGGTCCCACGACAGGGCGAGCACGAACATCCCCGCCAGCGAGCACAGGTAGGCCGACCGCGACATCGAGAAGAAGATCGAGGCGATCATCGCGACGAGCATGGCCCGGGAGAGCCAGCGGTAGCGCGAGCGCACCGACGCGCCCACGATGGCGAGCGGCAGCATCATCCCCAGCACGACGCCGTACTCGATCGGGCTCATCGACGTACCGCTCGGCCGGGAGAAGCCGGAGCGGCTGCTCAGCGTCCACCCCTCCGTGCCCGCCGTGAGGCCGGGCACCCGGATCCGGTCGACGAAGAGCTCACCGGTGGCGTACTGGGCCAGGCCCAGCAGGGCGACCAGCCCGGCCGCGAACGCCAGCCTCCGCAGCACGGTCACGAGCCGGTCCACGTCGCTGACGCCGTCGCAGGCGAGCAGCACGACACCGGCGAGGCTGATCAGCCGCAGCATGCCGGAGTCGGCGGTGCTGATCTCGTCGCCCGGCAGCGGTCCGGCCATGGCGTGGGCGTAGACCATCAGCATCACGACCAGCAGGGCGAGCATCGCCGCCCGGACCGGTCGGAAGCGCCCGTCCGAGCGCTCGGAGCGGCGCACCGTGTGCCAGGCCCAGTAGAGGAACAGGCCGATCCCGAACAGGGTCGCGGGACTGCCGGCGCTGCCCAGGGCGCTGACGACCATGGGGGAGGGGATGAACCACAGCAGGCACACGTAGGCGGTCAGGAGCGCCGCGGCGTCGATCCCGCCCCTGCGGGCGATGCCGGTGCCGGTCGGCTCCTGGACCGCGAGGGTCACGACGCCTCGCCGCGCTCGTCCCGCCGACGGCGCCGCTTCACCAGCCGCGCGGTCACCTCGGCCGGTGCGGCCCGGTCGGGCTCGGGGTGGTCGGGCGGCGGGTCGTCGGTGTGCACGGGGTGCAGCGAGACCGGCGGCGGGTGCTCGGTCGCGTCCTCGACGGCCAGGTCCTCCGGGTCGGGGTCGCGGCGACCGCTGAGCCACCCGTCGACGAGGGCGATCAGCAGCAGGCCCACCCCGCCCAGCGCCGCCATCGTCATCAGCGACGACCTGATCATCGCCTTCTTGGTGGCGGCCGGGGACTCGTCACGGGTGAGGACCACGGAGGTCACCCGCTGGGCAGCAGGGAGGTCGAGCCCGGACTGCAGCTTCTCCAGCTCCACCGGGACGCGGTCGATCAGCGAGGACAGCGCCTCGGTCGCCACGCCCGGTGTGGCTGCCTCGACGGTGAACAGGATGATGGGCGCGCTGTTGGTGTAGTCGGGGACGATCTCGAACGTCGTCCCGGCGGGGTAGTCCTCGCCGAACGCGTCGCCGACCTTCTTGGACGTCAGCGCCCGCACCACGACGTCGCGCGCCTGGCCCACGCCGCCCAGGGACAGGTAGGGGTTCTCCTCCGACATGTCGCCGGTCGGGCCCTCCGTCTGCGAGGGCGGGAACACGAGGACGGTGCCCGTCGCCTCGTAGGTCTCGCCGACGCGCTGCGCGACGAGGAACGTCGCGCCGACGGTCAGCACGGCCAGGGCGAGGACGAGGTACCACCGGCGGCGCAACGAGCGCCACAGGACCCGCATCTCCACGACTGCTCTCCTCTCCTGCCTCAGCCGCCGGTGCGGCGGGCCTCGATGAAGTCGGTCAGCGTGCCCACGCTCTCGAAGACCTCGCCGGTGAAGTCCTCGTCCTCGATGACGATGTCGAACCGGTCCTCGAGGGCGGCCGCCAGCTCCACCACGCCGAGCGAGTCGAGCTCGGGGAGCTCGCCGAAGAGCCGGGTGTCGCGCGTGATCGAGTCCGCACGGTCCTCGATGCCGAGGGTGCGGGTGAGGACCTCCACGACTCCGGGGAGCGTGTCGGTGAGCGTGTGTGCGGGCTGGGTCATACGAGGACCTCCGAAGGTGAGGGATGGCCGAGGAAGGCGGTGGGACTGGCCGTGAGGCCGTAGGCGCCGGCCTGGAAGACGACGACGAGGTCGCCGACCTCCGTGCCGGGCAGGTCGACTTGGTCGCCGAGCAGGTCGAGCGGCGTGCACAGGCAGCCGACCACCGTGACGGGTCCGGTCGGCTCGTCGAGGGCCCGCGTGGCGAGGGCCAGCGGGTAGTTGCGCCGGATGACCTGGCCGAAGTTGCCCGAGGCGGCCAGCTGGTGGTGCATCCCGCCGTCGACGACGGCGTAGCTGCGACCACGCGACTCCTTCACGTCGACGACGCGTGTCACGTAGACACCTGCCTCGCCCACGAGGAACCGTCCCAGCTCCATGACGACGGTGGCGTCGGGCAGCGCCGGCGCCAGGCGTCCGTCGACGAGCTCGGAGAGGCGTCGACCGACGGCGTCGAGGTCGAGGCGCTCGTCCTTCTCGAAGTAGGGGATGCCGAAGCCGCCGCCCAGGTTGACGTACTCCACGGTGCCGGGCACGTGCTCGGCGAGCTCGAGGACGAGGTCCACGGTGCGCTCCTGCGCCTCGCCGAGGATCTCGGCGCTGAGGTTCTGCGACCCCGCGAAGACGTGGAAGCCGACGACGTCCACGTCGTGCTCGCTCACCTCGCCGAGCAGGGACGGGACGGCCTCGGCGTCCACCCCGAACTGCTGGGGGCCACCGCCCATCCGCATGCCCGAGCCCTTGACGGCGAACGGCGGGTTGACGCGTACGGCGGCGCGCGGGCGCAGGGCGAGCTCCTTGCCGGTGCGCACGAGGCGCTGCAGCTCGGTGCGCGACTCGATCTCGACGGTCACCCCCGAGGCGACCGCCCGTCGCAGCTCGGCGTCGGTCTTGCCGGGCCCCGCGAAGCTGATCGAGGCGGGGTCCTGGCCGGTGTCGAGCGCCACGGCGAGCTCGCCGGCGGAGGCGACGTCGAGGTGGTCGACGAGGCCAGCGAGGTGCTGGACCACGGCCGGCATCGGATTCGCCTTGACCGCGTAGCCGAGCGAGACGCGCTCCGGCAGCGCGGACTTCACGGCGGCCACGCGTTCGGTGATCATCGCGCGGTCGTAGGCGAAGAACGGCGTCGAGCCGACACGTTCGGCCAGGCGGTCGACCGGCACACCGCCCACCAGGAGCGTGCCGTCGGCGGTGCCGTGTGCCGTGACGTGGTCGGTGGTCCTCATGCGGTCAGCTCCTCGCGCAGCAGGACCCGGTCGAACTTGCCATTGGGCGAGCGGGGGAGCTCGGAGCGGACCAGCACCTCCGCCGGCACCATGTAGCGCGGCAGCTGGCGTCGGAAGACCGCGAGCAGTGCCTCGGGCTCGAACCCCTCGGCTGCCGGGCTGACCACTACGACGACGCGATGGCCGAGCGCCTCGTCCGGCAGGCCGAGCGCGGCCGCGTCACGGACCAGTCCGCTGTCGTAGGCGACCTCCTCGATCTCCGTCGGGCTCACCCGGTAGCCGGAGGTCTTGATCATGTCGTCGGTGCGCCCGACGAAGTAGAGGAACCCCTCCTCGTCGGCGACGACGCGGTCGCCCGACCACACGGCCAGCTCGGGCGCGCGCCAGTCGGGACCGCCGGGGATGGGGCGGAACCGCTCGGCGGTGCGGGCCGCGTCGCCCCAGTAGCCCTGGGCCACGAGGGCTCCGCGGTGGACCAGCTCGCCCTCCTCGCCCGGCTCGCACGGCGTGCCGTCCGGCTGGAGGACGAGGATCTCGGCGTCCGGGATGGCCTTGCCGATCGAGTCGGGGCGGCGGTCGACCTCGGCCGGGTCGAGGTAGGTCGAGCGGAACGCCTCGGTGAGGCCGTACATCAGGAACGGGCTCGCCTGCGGGAAGATCTCGCGCAGCCGGGTGAGCGTGGAGCGGGGCATCCGGCCGCCGGTGTTCGCGAAGTAGCGCAGCGACGCGGTGGCCTCGGCCGGCCAGTCGGCGGCGGCGAGCTGGATCCACAGCGGCGGGACGCAGGTGAGGCCGGTGACGCGGTGGCGCGCGCACAGCCGTACGACGTCGCGGGCCAGCAGGTAGTTGACGAGCACGACGTGGGCACCGGTGGCAAATGCCGTCGTCACCTGGCTGAGGCCGGCGTCGAAGCTCAGCGGGAGCGCGGCGAGGATCACGTCGTCCTCGTCGTTGCCGAGGTAGGTCGAGACGCTCTCGGCGCCGACCAGCAGGTTGCGGTGCGACAACACGACTCCCTTGGGACGGCCGGTGCTGCCGGACGTGTAGAGGATCGCGGCGGTGTCGATGTCGATCGCCCTGCTCGCGGACGGCGGCGCCTCCACCTGGTCGAGAAGCGTCGCCAGGGCGTGGACCCGGACCTCGCCCCCGTCGGGCACCTCGACCGGTTCGGCGTCGACGAGCAGGACGTGCGCGAGCTCGCGGCAGCCCTTGGCCTCCTCGCGCACCGACTCCCACCGCTGGTGGGTCGTGATGAGCACCCTGACGTCGCAGTCGCCGAGGATGTAGGCCACCTGGGGGCCCTTGAGCGCCGGGTTGACCGGGACGAACACGCCACCTGCGACGGAGGTGCCGAAGATCCCCCCGACGGTCTCGGGCCGCTTGTCGAGGTAGACCGCCACGCGGTCGCCCCGCGAGACGCCGAGGCCGGTCAGGACGGCGCCGGTGCGCGCCGCCAGGTCCCAGGCGGAGGCGTAGTCGAGCGTCGTCTCCTGGTGGCTCAGGGCCGGGCGGTCGCCGAACCGGACGGCGCCCTCCTCGAGCAGGTGGTGCAGCTGCGTCCGCATCAGGTCAATGCCCCCTCGTTCCGTTGCCGGAGCCGCCCCCCGGCGACCGGCTGGGGCGACGAACAACCCACCCGTCGTCCCACGGGCCACGCTACGGACGCGCGGGCTCGGCGCGGCCCGCACCGGGGCGGAGTACCGGATTTGGGGTAGCGAGGTCGAGCCACGCGGGGCCGCGAGGAGCCCGCAGCACCTCGGGCCGGACGAGCACCCGGGCGGCCGCACGCGCGGTGTCGTCGCCGCGCGCCGCCCGGCTGGACTCGCGCAGCAGGAGCGCCACCCAGTACAGGACCGTCCGGGGCCGCGAGGACAGCCGCGAGAACAGGCGCAGCCGGTTGGCGGTGAGGAGCGCCCAGAGCCGGGGCGAGGTGGCGGAGTCGCCCTCGAGGTGGACCGCGCCGGCGTCGGCGACGTAGCGCACGCCGAAGCCCCGGCCACCGGCCCGCAGGTGGAACTCGGTCTCCTCGGAGTAGAGGAAGTAGGACTCGTCCCACGGCCCGCAGGCGTCCAGGCAGGCGCGGCCGACCAGCTGGGTGGAGCCCTCGGCCCAGTCCGGGGTCGCGTCGCGGGCGTAGGGGGCGGGGTCGGTGACGAGCTCGCCCGTCGCGGGCCACCGGCCGGCGACGGTGGCGCCGATGAAGGCATCGGCGTAGGCCCGCAGCAGGGTCGGTCGGCGGCGCATCGAGTGGATGAGCGCGCCGTCGCCGTCGACGAGGCGCGGCACCGCGATCCCGGTGCCCGGCCGGTCGAGCGCCGCGACGAGCAGGGGGAGGCAGCCGGGCTGCAGGCGTACGTCGGGGTTGAGCACGAGCACCGCGGGCGCGTCGGGGGTGGCCGCGACGGCGGCGTTCACCCCTGCCGCGTAGCCGGCGTTGCGCCCGGTCTGCACCACGGTGGCGTCGGGGCACAGTCGCCGCGCCACCTCGACCGTGTCGTCCGAGGAGTCGTTGTCCACCACGACGAGCCGGTAGGGCACGTCGCCGGCTCCGGCGGGCAACGACTCGACCAGGCCGGGAAGGACGTCGGCGCTGTTCCAGGTCACCACCGCGACCGTCACCGGCGCTGCCAGGGTGGTCATGCCATCACCTCCGCGGAGCGGGCGCGCCGGCGGACCAGCGTCCGCCGCGGTGGTGCGGGCTCCGCCGCAGCGGCGGGACGGTGGCGCGGGCGCCAGCGCTCGAGCCAGAAGACCAGGAACGCGGTCAGGGCGACCCCGGTCATCCCGGTGGCGCCGAGGGCGCGGGTCCTGCTCCCGGCCATGGGGTAGACGGGCGGGTCGGCCGACGACGGGACGGCGTAGGCGCGGAGGTTGGCGGGCACGCCCAGCTCGTCCTGGCGCTGCTCGAGCAGCTCCGACACCCGGGCCGAGGTCGCCTCGGCCAGCTCGTGCACCTCGTCGGGGGTCGCTCCCGCGACCTGCACGTCGAGGTAGTTGGCGGAGAAGAGGGGCCGCCACTGCGTGCCCAGGTTGGGCACCCGCACCTGGACGCCGTCCCGGAAGCCCATGCCGACCATGGTGGCGTCGACGTCACCGGTCAGCAGCGGAGGGTGGCCGTCGTTCATGTCGGTGGAGACGACGCCGACCAGTGGCTGCAGCCCGTAGAGCGGGTTCTGGAGCACGCTCTCCTGCTCCATCCCGGACGGGCCGACCAGCACGATGTTGTACTGCGTGAACCACACCGGGGCCTGTCGCTGCACCACCGCGAAGACGCCGACCGTGAGCACGGCGCCGAGCACGACGACGTACCAGCGGCGCAGGGCGGCAGCCAGGAAGTCGCGGGCGGTCATGACCTCTTCTTCTCCGTGCGGTGGTTCAACCGATCTCACCGACGGGCTCGACGAGCTGCGGCGGCAGGTGGAGGTAGGCAGTGGTCTTGCGCTTCTGGTCGATGTCGCCGTACACGCGCTCCACCTGGGCGGGAGTCAGGCCGGTGGACTCCGCGACCTGCTCGATCGGACGGCCGGTGTTCTTGCCGTGCAGGCAGAGGTCCATGAGGTTCCACGGGAGGGAGAAGTAGAACTCCTCCTGCGACTGCGGCAGGGAGTAGGTGTCGGTCGTCGAGGGCCGGGTGCGGACCTGCTCGGGGACGCCGAGGAAGTCCGCGAGGGCGTAGACCTGGGTCTTGTAGAGGTGGGCGATCGGCTTCACGTCGGCCGCCCCGTCGCCGAGCTTCACGAAGAAGCCCTGGTCGTACTCGAGACGGTTGGGCGTGCCGGTGACGACGTAGTTGAGCCGGTCGGCGTGGTAGTACTCCGTCATCCGCCGGGCCCGCTGCTTGAAGTTCGTCGCCGCCACGATGCCGAGGTAGGACTCGGTCGTCAGCCGGTGGCGGGTCGTGGTGCCGTCGGGCGCCTGCACGACCACGGAGTAGAGGCGCAGGCTCTCCGACTCCACGACGCTCGGCAGCACGATCTTCGACTTGTGCTCGGGGCCGTAGTCGGGGCACACCATCCGGATCGCGCCGTCGCGGCGCTCGTAGCAACGGGCCGCCTCGAGCACCGGCGTGATGTCCTCGACGACCGAGTCGATGCCGAGGGAGTCGGAGACCAGCGTGCTGAACGCGAGCGTGTCCTCGGAGGAGTCCCGCTCGGGCATGTGGAGCCCGAAGACCCGGTCCTTGCCGATCGCGGCGACGCACAGCGCTGCGACCACGCTGGAGTCGATGCCGCCGGACAGCGCGACCACCGCCCCCTTGCGACGGGCGCGGGTGAGGTAGCCGCGGAGCGACGCGCTGATCCGGGCGACCTCCGCCTCGACGTCGATCGCCAGCACGTCGCTGTCGGCCCGGCTGTCGGACTTCGTGGTGGTCATGCAGTGCTCCTCACGTCTGGACCCGGTCGATGACGGTCATCGGCGCGGGTGGTGCGTCGTCGCTCGCCGCGCCCGCGTCGACGACCAGCTGCTGGTGGAGCAGCTGGGTCGAGACGACCGCGAGCAGGCGCATGTTGTCGGTGTTGCCCGCTCGTGCGCCGCCGGTGCGGGCGGCCTTGGCGAGGAGCCCGGCGACCGGGCGCGGGGCGAAGACCCCGGCTGCGGCGAGGGCGTCGGACGAGGTCACCTCGGTCAGCCACTCCGGCGGCGGGCCGCTGAAGAAGCTGGCGGTGTCGGGGGAGCGGTAGGGCTGCTTGGGACGGCGGCGGATCTGCTCGGGCACGAGGTCCTCGAAGGCCACCTTCAGCAGGTGCTTCTCGTCGAGACCGCAGAGCTTGTGGCGCGCCGGCAGCCGGTTGGCGAGCTCGACGACCTCCTTGTCGAGGAACGGGAAGCGTCCCTCCACCGAGTTGGCCATCAGCATCCGGTCACCCTGGCTGGACAGGATGTAGCCGGGCAGGAGCGTGGTCATCTCCAGCCACTGGGCGCGCGACAGCGGGTCCCAGGCCTCGCTGCCGGCAGGCATCCGCGAGACGACGTCCTGACCGCGGTCGAGCTCGTCGCGCAGGGCGGGGGAGAGCAACCCCTTCACGGCGCTGGTGGACGCCCAGCGTGGGCGGTGCGAGATCGCAGGGTCGTCGGCGTCGAGGTCCTGCCCGAAGAAGCTGCGCGCGAAGGCCGGGGCGCTGCCCGGGTTGCGCTCCATCCACGGGTAGAGCAGCTCGACGGCGCGGTCGCGGGTGGCCGAGCCCGGGTCGCGGGCCCAGAAGGCGCGCACCCGGCCCTCGCGGAAGATGTCGTACCCACCGAGCACCTCGTCGGCGCCC
Organism: Nocardioides sp. Soil_C_8; assembly: GCF_057656315.1. Lineage (NCBI taxonomy): Bacteria > Bacillati > Actinomycetota > Actinomycetes > Propionibacteriales > Nocardioidaceae > Nocardioides > Nocardioides sp. Soil_C_8. Next base: position 558,518 of record NZ_JBDGKQ010000002.1, on the reverse strand, counting down.
TCGCCCGTGACGACGACCTTGTAGCCGTTGTCGCGCACCAGCCGCGAGAGCAGGAAGAGCGGTGCGGGCGCGGTGCGGAGCACGGGCGTCTCGGTGTGCCGCACGACCTCGGGGAACACCTCGGCCACGTCGGAGGGGGAGACCGTGATCTCCTCGTGCTGGGCGCCGAGCTCGGCCACCATCTTGTGCTGGTGGACGCCCTCGTCGTACTCCGCGTCGGTGAACCGCAGCGAGAACGTGTGGAGCGGCGCGTCGGTGTACCGGGCGATCACGGCGGCCGTGATCGAGGAGTCGATGCCGCCCGAGAGGTAGGCACCGACCGGCACGTCGCTGCGCACGAAGCGCAGCCGGGCCGCCTCGACCAGGCGCTCGCGCAGCTCGGCGGCGTTGGCCTCGATGTCCTGGCCCGGCTCGGTGCCGCGGTCGGGGAAGTCGATGCTCCAGTAGGGGTGGCGGCGGAAGCCGTCGCGGTCCAGCACCGCGACGTGGCCCGGCTCGAGCTGCTCGATCCCGGCGAACACCGTGCGCGGCGCCACCGTCGACCAGTAGGTCAGCACCTCGTCGAGCCCGATGGGGTCGAAGGCGCGCGGCAGGGCCGGGTCGGCCATCAGCGCCTTGACCTCGGAGGCGAAGGCGATCCGCTGCCGGTCTCGCGTGTAGAAGAGCGGGCGCACCCCGAGGCGGTCGCGCGAGAGCACCAGCCGGTGCTCACGCGAGTCCCACAGGGCGAGGGCCCACTGGCCGTTGAAGCGGGTGAAGCACTGCTCTCCCCACTCTTCCCAGGCGTGCACGATGACCTCGGTGTCGCTCGCGGTGCGGAAGCGGTGGCCGCAGCGGCGCAGCTCCTCACCGAGCTCGACGTAGTTGAAGATCTCGCCGTTGAACGAGATCCACACGGTCTCGTCCTCGTTGCACAGCGGCTGTGCGCCGCCCTCGGTGTCGATGATCGCCAGTCGCGTGTGCCCGAGCGCGGCGTGGTCGTCGCGGTAGAGACCGCTGCCGTCCGGACCCCGGTGGCGCAGCCGACCGATCATCCGGGTCACGAGCTCCCTGTCCGGCGGCGGGCCGTCGAGGTCGACGACGCCGCAGATACCGCACATCAGGCCGTCCCGCCGGCCCGGGCGAGCACCGCCCGCATGCCCTCGGCGGTGCCGAGGAGGTCGGGGTCGATCTGCTCCTCGCGGAGCACGACGTGGAAGACGTCCTCCAGGAAGATCGCCGCCTTCACCGCCTCGAGGTGCCGGTCACCGGCCGGGTCCCGCAGGCGGGCGTACTCCGCGAGCGCACGGTCCACGTGCGCGGCGTCGGGCCCGGGCCCGGGACCGGGCCCGGGCTCGGCCTCGGCCTCGGGCTCCTGCTGGGGCTGCTGCTCGGGCTGCTGCTCGGGGGCAGCAGCCTGCGGCGCGGGGCGCCGTACGCGGTAGTTGAGCATCGCGGAGTTGTCGTAGTCGGCGGCGATCACGCGTCCCGGGTTGCCGGCGACCAGCGCGCGGGCGGGTACGTCGCGCGAGACCACGCTGCCGGCGGAGATCGTGGCGCCGTCGCCGATCGTCACGTCACCGGTGATGGTCGCGCCCGGACCGATCCACACGTCGTTGCCGATCCGGGGCACCCCCTGGTCGCCGGAGGCCACGCGCTGCCCGATCGTCACGTTGTGGTGCATCACGCAGTTGTCGCCGATGACCGCCGCCCCGACGAACACTCCCGTGTGGTGCATCAGGAGCAGGCCCGGGCCGATCTGCGCCTTCGGGTCGAGGTCGGCGTGGTGGATGTTCATCACGCGGCGGCGCCAGACCACGGCGAAGACCCGCGCCGGCAGGCCCTTCAGCGGGTGCTGGGCGTGGTACTGCCGGGCGAACTGGTCGAAGCGGTAGCTCGCGACGACACGGAAGTCGGCGTTCCACATCCACAGCCGCAGACGCTGCGACGGGCCCCGTCGGCCCCCCGCGACGATCGTGTAGTACTTGTCGACGTCCGTGCGGAACGGACGGTCTTCCGGGTCCTCGACCCGGTCGTGGACTTCCCCCATGACTGTTCCCGACGGGAAGGGCGTCAGCCCACGGCCTGTCCGGCGAGGGTCTTGGACGCGACGAACCTGGTGAGGCCGCCGACGCTCCCGAGGTTCTCGAAGACGGTCTCGGACTCGCCGACGACGATCCCGAAGTGGTCCTCGAGGAACTCGATGAGCTCGAGGACGCCCGTGGAGTCCACGATGCCCTCCTCGAGCAGGGACGCCTCGTCGTCGGGCAACCTGTCGTGGTCACCGAAGAGGTAGTTGTCGCCGATGAACTCTCGCAGCTCGTTCCTGATCTGGTCGTGCACGTTCGCCTCCCCTGGCAGTGTCAGGGCCTCCACCCCAGTCGGCCCGCCACCCAGTGGAGCAGGGGCGGGAAGGTGCGGAGGCGCGTGGCGGGAACACTCCCCAATAGTGGTGAGGGTGCCGGCGAGGTCCCGTCCGCACCGGTGGCGTACCTAGTGTCGGAGTCGTGGCCGCCGCGGTGGACGGCCGGACGGGGGACGTGACATGGGGGGCAGCACCCGGGTGGTGGGCACGATCGGCACGGGCACGGACATCGTGTCGGTGGCGCGCATCGCCGCGCTCCACAGGAGCGCCGGCGACCGGTTCCTGCAGCGCTGGTTCACCGACGACGAGATCGCCTACTGCACGTCCCGAGCACGTCCCGAGCTGCACCTCGCGGCTCGCATGGCGGCGAAGGAGGCGGTCCTGAAGGCGCTGCGCCCGGCCGGCGACGCGCCCCTGGCGTGGCGCTCGATCGAGATCGGCCGCGACGCCGACGGTGCGCCCAGCGTGCGGCTCGACGGTGACGTCCGAGCGCTCGCCGACAGCCGTGGCGCCGGGCCGATCCACGTGTCGTTGTCCCACTGCGACGAGTACGCCGTGGCGGTGGCGGTCGCGGACGCCGCGACCGGCTGACCTCGCAGCTCGCGCGACCCCGGCCACCCAGCTGGTCGCTCAGCCGTGCGACAGGCCGGCGCCCAGCGGGACCGCCTGCGGACGGGTCCACTCCGGGGGCCGCTGCCGTGCGGTCTGCCCGCGCACCAGCCAGACCTCGTCCCACTGCACGCCTGCGAGCCAGTCCCGGCCGCTGACCTCCGGACCGAGGTCGGCCAGGTCGGCGACCGCGAGCCCGGTGACCAGCACGTGCTCGGCGCGGTCGAGCGACCTCAGCGCCTCCCGTACGTGCCGCGGCGCGACGGCGGACATCACCACAGGTCGACCGGCGCGCTCGAGAACGACGGACGCCCCGGCCTCGGCGGCGAAGCCGCCACGGCGGTCGGCGTTGAGGAGGTGGAGCGGCTGCTCCGCGGAGTAGCCGAGGAGGTCGACCTCGTGCGCGATGTCGGCGAGCACCACCTGGACGCCGATCTCCGCGCGCACGCGGGCCGCGATCCGGGACTGCTGCAGCCACCGACGGCGCCAGCCGTGGTCACGGATGATCGGGAGCCGACCCCAGTCGCGGGCGCCGGGATCGACCGTGCCGCAGGTCGTGTGGATCGGGACCAGCCCCGGGTAGAGGTCCCCGACGTGGCGGTGCGCCTCGTCGAGGCGTGCGAGGTTCGTGGTCATGCTGTTGTGCGTGATGGCCGTGTCCACGGCTCCGACGAGGCGGCCCGCGGACCGCACCCGGAGCGAGTACTCCACGCCGTAGGCGTGCCAGGCCAGCTCCGGATCCTCGCTGAGCGGCTCGCGGAGCAGGTCGTCGCGCCGTGCGATCAGCAGCACCTCGTCGAGGGTGTCGACGGGCACCGGGTCGGGCGCCGACTCCCCGATGAGGATGACGCGGTCGCGCAGCCGGCCCACGGAGGTGCGGTCGGCGGTGACGCCGTTGGCGCCGAGGATGCCCCACCTCTCGTCCTCCAGCGCGGCGGCGCAGGCGGCGAGCCGGTCCAGGTCGTGCAGGTAGACGTCCTGGTGCACCAGCACCACCACGTCGTGACTGGCCTGCCGCACGGCGTGGTTGAGCGCCGAGCCGGCCGAGGTGTGGGCGTGCTCGGTGTTGTCCACCGGCAGGTACTCCACCTCCACCGGTCCGTCGTACGCCTGGATCGAGCGGTCGAGGCAGTGCTCCCTGACGGCAGGATCGTTGTACACGCATGCGATCGTCATCCCCACGGCGCGAGTCGACCACGGGGCGCCACCGACCGCCGGAGCGTGCGCCGCGACATCCCCCGGTTGGGGTACGCGAGCGCCGCCCACCCCGCGTGATGATGGAGCATCGAAGGAGGGGGTCGATGGGACGCAGACGCTCGGGCGCGGTCCTGGCCGCCCTCGCGGTGGTGGTCGTCGTCGTTGCCGTCGTCCTCGCGGTCCTGGCCGTCCGGGCGACCGACGAGGAGCCCACGGTCGCGAGCACCGACGACTCGGCACCGAGCGACGCCGCCGCGACGCCGGACCCCACCGGCGCGTCCGAGCCGGACGCCCACGAGGGCGCCCACGAGGGCGCCCACGCAGGAGCCTTCCCGGACGCCGACAACACCGGCGTCCCGTCCGGCACCGAGCTCGCGCCCTACGCCGGGCCCTGCACCATCACCGAGACCGCCGTGCTCTCGGCGGTGGACGCCACCGGCGTCTGCCCGGCGATCGTGGTGCAGGCGAAGGATGTGCGGATCGAGGCGTCCCGCGTGCCGCGCGTCGAGTCCACCGCCACCCAGGTCGACCCGACGTTCTCCGTCGAGGTCGTCGACTCGGAGGTCGTGGCCGGCAAGTGGATCGGCGGAGCGGTGTGGGGCGACAACCTGACGGTCCTTCGTACGGAGGTGACCGGTGGCGCCTACAGCGTCCACTGCGGGAGTGGCTGCCTGGTCGAGGACTCGTGGCTCCACGACCAGTACAACCCCGACGGGGAGGCCGCGCACAACAACGCGTTCCTGTCCAACGGCGGCTCCCACATGGTCATTCGCCACAACACCCTCCACTGCACGCCCACGCTCAACGACACCGACGGCGGGTGCACCTCCGACCTGTCGCTCTTCGGCGACTTCGGGCCGATCCGCGACGTGGTCGTCGAGAGCAACCTGCTCAAGGCCAACAGCTCGTCGGCCTCCTACTGCGCGTTCCTCGGCCACGCCCCGGGCAAGGCCTACCCCGTCGCCACCGGCGTGGTCGTCACCGGCAACGTCTTCGAGCGTGGGACCAACGACCTGTGCGGCGTCTACGGCCCCGTCACCTCGTTCCAGCCCGACGCCGAGGGCAACGTCTGGCGCGACAACACCTGGGACGACGGCAGCGAGCTCGTTCCCGAGTGACGACGGCGCCGGTCCTCCGGCGGCCGTGGATCGAGGAGGGACGAAGTCCCGTCACGAGACCGGCGCGGATTCGCGCTCGGGGAGGGGGCGGCCGCCGACCGAGGAGAGCGGCGGCCGTGGGTCGAGGAGGGACGAAGTCCCGTCACGAGACCAAGCCGAGAAGGCGGGCCACCAACCGTCCACAGCCATAGCGGCTGTCGGTGGCCGCCAGTAGAATCGAACACATGATCGAGGCGCTGGCAGACCGCGGAGCAGGTGAGGTCGAGGACCTCGCCGCCGCCGATCTGCTCGCACTCGCGAAGGAACAGAAGTCGGCTGAGGATCGGGCGGCGGCACAGCTTCTCGTCACGGCGGCGCGCTGGGCCGACCTGCACCCGCCGGAGTCGATCCACGCCGCGGCCGCGTTCACGGTCCCCGGCTCGGAGCACGAGGAGCCCATCGCTGGTGAGGGTGCGCCACTGGTCGCGGAGTTCTGCCTCGCCGAGCTCGGCGGCGTCCTCGGGGTCTCGACGACCGCGGCGAAGAAGCTCGTCGGCCACGCCCTCGAGCTGCGCCACCGCCTCCCCCGACTGTGGGCGCTCGTCCAGGCGGGTCGGGTGCCGGCCTGGAAGGCCCGCGCGGTCGCCGAGACCACGATCCACACGTCGCCCGCCCTGACCCGCGACGCGGCGGCGTTCGTCGACGCGCAGGTCGCAGCGGTGGCGGGGCGGGTCGGTCCGGCGCAGCTGGACCGGCTCGTGGCGGAGGCGATCAAGCGCTACGACCTCGCCGAGGTGGACCCGGCCGGCGACCCGGAGGACGGCTACTTGTCCGTTGACCCGCGCCACGTCACGATCCACGACGACGACGTGCACTTCGCCGGCACGATGAGGATGGAGGCGGAGGTCGACATCGCGGATGCCCTGGACCTCGACCGCGCCCTCGCTCACGGTGCGGCCACGTTGAAGGCCCTCGGGTCGGACGCCTCGCTCGGGGCGCGCCGCTCGGCTGCGCTGGGCGAGCTCGCCCGGACGCAGACCGCGCTCGACCTCGCCGGGCCGGGTGTCGACCGTGAGCGCCTGCCGGCCGCGCGGGAGGTCGTCCTCCACGCCCACTTCGACGCCACCCTCTCCGGCGATACGACGGTCTTCGGGTCGACGGGTCGGATGGAGGAGGGCCGGCGGCTGATCCTGCTCGACCAGGTCCGCGACTGGTGCGGCGACTCCCGCACGAAGGTCACCATCAAGCCGGTCATCGACCTCAACGCGGACCTCTCCACCCCGGCCTACGAGGTCCCCGACCGGATCCGCGAACAGGTCATTCTTCGCGATCGCACGTGCGTCTTCCCGTGGTGCACCCGTCCCGCCCGGGGCTGCGACATCGACCACCTCACCGAGTTCGACCACGACGCTCACGCGGAAGGCCGACCACAACCCGGTCCAACCCGCACCCGCAACCTCGCCGCACTCTGCAGGTTTCACCACCGACTCAAGACCCACACCGCCTGGCACTACGAGATGACCGATCCCGGAGTGTTCGAGTGGACCTCACCCCACGGCCACACCTACCGACGCGACCGCACCGGCACCACCGCGATCTACAGGGCCGAGCCACCCGATCCGCCCGACCCACCGGGCATCCCACGACCCCGCCGACCATGACCCCGCCCCACACCCCGCCACCCACCGGGTAGCGGGGACACAGGCACGTCGTGGGGCGCTCGGGCGAGGTCGACCACGATGGTCGTGTGGTCATCCGGCTCGCCCGCGGCCGCCCGCGAGCTGCGACCGCGTCGGCGACCCGGTGCGCGGGGAGTCGCGGCAGCAGCATCGAGGCCACGTCCTCGCGACGACGTGGACCTTGCTGGCTGAGCATCTGGATCCCCCGCTCGTCCCGCTCATGCGCGGACCCGAAGGTAGGTTCCCCGCCATGCGTCATCGGTTGACTGCCAGGACCCCCGGAGGCCGCAGAGTCGCCCTCCGCCCGCTCGAGGCGGAGGACGCGCCGCGGGTCCAGGAAGCCTGCTCGGATCCAGAGACGATTGCGCGGCTGGGTGGGGCCGTCATCAACGAGCGTTACAGCCTGGACGACGCACGCGCCTACATCGCCTGGGCGATGGACAGGGTCGCGGCACCCACTCACATGATCTGGGCCGTCACGGACGGACGAACGGGTGACCTTCTCGGCAACATGGGCCCGACGGGAAGTGGCGGCGACCTGACCGACACAGCGGCGCTCGGCTACTGGACTCATCCTGCGGCGCGGGGCAGCGGTGTCACCAAGTCCGCCGCAACGGCTGTGGTGGACGAGGCGTTCTCACCGGCGGCGGACGGTGGGGGCGGGCTGCGACGCCTGACCCTCGTCGTTGCCGTTGGAAACGTCGGGTCGCAGCGAGTGGCTGAGGCGGCCGGGTTCCAGCGGAACGGCCGCCGTCGCGAGAGCAACCTGCTCGTCGACGGGACCTACACGGACGAGTTCTCAAACGACCTCCTCGCGACCGACACGCGCTGACTGGGCGTCCCCCCGCACGCCGAGGCATCGCCTCTCCAACGCCTCAGGACCGAACAGGCCGCCGGGCAGCGGGGCCACAGGCACGCCCGGCGCTGGGACGGCGTCCAGCCGTGTCAGGGATGGGTGAACCGGATCGCCGACGACCGGTCGACCAGCACGACCCGGTCCCCCGAGGACCACTCGGCGACCCGTGAGACCAGCAGGTCGGACACGGCCGGCGCGTGCGGTCCCTGCTCGGGCACGGGGTAGGTCGCGTGGGCATCGCGGGCCAGCACGACTCCGAAGCCCAGCTGCAGGGCACCTCGAGCGGTCGCGGCCACGCACATCTCGGACAGCAGCCCGCAGACCGACACGCCGTCGACCCCCTGCCGGAGCAGGTCCGCAGCCAGGTCGCTGTCGGCGAACACGTCGTCCTGCACCTTGCGGATGACGAGCTCGTCCGTTCGGACCTCGTGTGCCAGCTGCCACCCCGGGCTCCCGGGTTCGTCCGGAGAGCCGGGAGCGCCATCGTTCTGCACGTGGACGACGGGGCAACCAGCCGCGCGAGCAGCCTCCAGCTGCTGGGACACGGCATCGACGACGCGGGATGCGCTCGGCACCCGGTGGTGCCCGGTGACGAAGGCGCGCTGCACGTCGACCACGATCAACGCACGGGCACGGGCGGACACCTCGCTCATCGCGCCGAGGCTACCGACGGGACCAGGCCTTCAGCGCAGGCGCTTGACCGTGCCGACGAGCGCACCGCGGGCGCGGGAGGTGACCGGGGGCCGGCGGAGCACGTCGCGCTCCACGGACTCGACGGTGTCGCCGCTCCGGATGCTGTAGCGGGGCTGGAGCCAGCGGTCGGTGTGGGCCCAGCGGCGGTCGCTGGTCTGCACGGTCCGGTAGCCGAGCGGGCGCAGCTCGTGCAGGACGGTGCGGTCGTAGCGGCCCAGCGGTAGGGCGGCGTCGTGGACGCGGCTGCCGGTCACGTCCTGCAGCACGGTGCGCGCGATGACGAACTCCTCCCGACGTCGGGCCGGGTCGAGGCCGCGCCAGGGCCGGTGGGACATGCCGTGGTTGCCGATCGTCATGCCGGCCTCGTGCAGCTCGCGCACGTCCTCGCGGCTGAGGCTGCCCGGACGGTCCAGGCGCCCGGCGACCACGAAGAAGCTCGCGAGCAGGCCGCGCTCGCGCAGGGCCGGCAGTGCGATCTCCACGTCCGAGGAGTTGCCGTCGTCGAAGCTGAGCCGCACGTCACCCCGCCCGACGACCTTGTCGAGCACGCCGAGGAAGACGTCCCGGCTGATCCAGTAGTCGTCCTCGCCGGGCTCCAGTCGGCGCTGCGGCGCGCCGATGCCATGGAAGCAGACATTCACCACGCGCATGCGTCGAACCGTAGGGGCGCCTCGCCCCGTCGCCGCGAGCCTCCGGGAGAGGCTCACAAAATATGGGTATGTGGCTCGGCAGCGCCCGGCCGGCGCCGACCGGTCTTCCTACGGTGGGCGCATGTCAGGGGAGTCCGTGGGGGTGGACCTGGCACCGATCACCGATGACGACATCGGTGCGGTCGCCGCGTTCCTGCACCGCCACCTCAACGTCAGGTTGAGTGCCGCCGAGTGGGCGCGGTGCGCCGTTCCGCCGTGGAGCGCGGACGCGCCCAACCACGGCTTCATGCTGCGTCAGGGCGACGACGTCGTCGGTGTCTACCTCGCCTTCTACTCCGAGCGCGTCGTGGACGGCGAGCTGCGCCGGCGGTGCAACCTGGCCGCCTGGTGCGTGCTCGAGGAGCACCGCGCGCACGGCGTACGCCTCGCGCGGGCGATGCTGCGCCAGCGCGACTACGACTTCGTCGACCTCTCGCCCAGCGGCAACGTGGTCGGCATCAACGAGCGCCTCGGCTTCTCGAGGCTCGACACCGCGACGGCGCTGGTCCCGAACCTCCCGCTGCCGTCGCGCCGCGGGGTCCGGGTCCTCACCTCGCCCGAGCAGATCGAGGCAGCGCTCACGGGGGCCGACCTCCAGGTCTACCGCGACCACCGAGGCGCCGCGGCCGCGCTGCACTTCGTGGTGCGCGTCGGCGAGGACTCCTGCTACGTCATCGCCCGGCGCGACCGGCGCAAGGGGCTGCCGCTCTTCGCCTCGCTGGTCCACGTCTCCGACCCGGCCGTCCTGGCCCGGGCCGGGCACGCGCCGTACCGACACCTGCTGCTGCGACACCACGCGCTCGTGACGCTCGCCGAGCGACGGGTGGCGGGGCGGCCGCCCCGGCTGTCCCGGGCTCAGGCGGCGCCACGGCCGCGGATGTTCCGCGGCGCCGCCCTCGAGCCCCACGCCGTCGACTACCTGTACAGCGAGCTGACCTGCGTGCCGTGGTGACGCCGGTCAGCCCAGCTCGGGGTTGACCACCTCACCGCTGTCCCAGACGTTGCCGGACCACACGTTGCCGGCCGCGTTGCTGTCGAACGACGTCACGGGCCCGTAGACGCCGCACTTGCGGTTCGGGCCGCGCTCGAAGACGTTGTTGGTGACGCGCATGTTCGTGGCCTTGAGCGCCTTCGACGCCCCGCCGTAGAGGCAGTACGAGATCGACGAGTTGTTCGCCCGCAGGAAGTTGTTGTCGATGACGACGTCGTCGATCGGGTCGAAGTCGCCGAAGAACGAGATGTCACCGGAGCAACCGCCGTCGTTCGGGCCGAGGATCGCCGTGCAGTGCAACGTGTTGTGGCGGATCACCATGTGGCTGCCGCCGTTGGAGATGAAGGCGTTGTTGTGGAAGCTCTGGCTGTCCGGGTTGTACTGGTCGTGCAGCCAGGAGTCGGTGACCTCGCAGTAGTTGTTGCAGTGGAAGCTGTGCTGGCCGCCGGTGACGTCGACCCGCCGGGCGGTGATGTTGTACCCCCACAGCGCCCCCGTCGACGTGGCGCCGGCGCGCACGTCGGAGTCGGTGATGGTCACCGAGCTGTCGCCGTCGCCGTAGATCGACTGCACGCGCGGCACCAGGGAGTTCTCGATGATGACGCCCGTCGTGTTGATGACGAGCTCGCCGCAGCGAGCGGTGGCGTCCACGGCCGACAGCGTGCGCGGGGAGGTGATGGTGCAGGGGCCGGTGTAGGTGGTCAGCGCGGTGCCCGCCGGTACGCCGGTGTTGTCGGGGCCGGGCCACCCGCCGGGCGGCGTGGTGGGCGTCGGGTTCGTGGTCGGGTCGGTCCCGGCGTCCGTCGGGACGAACCGGACGTCGACCCAGTAGTTCGCGTCGCGCGGAGCCTTGTAGCGCGGGAACCGCGCCTTGCTGCCCGGCCGCGTCACGCCGTTGCTGCCGCCGGGGGCGCGCAGCTGGGCGTTGCTCTTGGCCTCCTCGAAGCCGCCCGGGGTGACGGCGTGGATGCCCTTGGCCCCGGTGTGCACCGAGACGACGTAGGCCTTGCCGACGGCGAGCGTCACGCCGGAGTCGAAGCCGACCTTCTTCCAGCCCTTGCCCTTGACCGGCCGCAGCGTGGTCCGGGCCAGGACCTTCCCGCCCTTGGACCAGAGGGTGGCGGACTCGGGAGTGGAGCCCTTCGACTTGCGAGGCTTGTAGTAGCGCACGCCCACGGCCGTGCCGGCGACCTTGGCCTTGAAGCGCATCCCGACCTCACGCTCGGGTCCGCTCTTCACGGCTGCGTCGGGCTTCTTCTTGGTCAGCAGTCCGACCTCGGAGGCTCGCGCCTGCTTCGCGGAGCTGCCGTGGGCCGACGGGGTCGGCTGCTCGACGAGCGCGAGCGCGACGAGGACGGCTGCCAGCACGAAGACGGGGACGAGCCGGCGACGGCCTCGGGACAGGACATGGCCGGACGCGGCGGCCGGTGCGGTGGGGCGCACAGGGGACGACATGGAGAAACCTCGATGGCACGGGGGCAGGGACGAGACCGCGCGGACAAGGTGGGGGCTGCGCGGTCCCCGGAATCCTCCACAGGGACCTGCGGACCGACAAGGCCGCGGAGGAACTTCCCCAAAATGTGTCGCGGCGGGCTAGCGCACCACCGTGGCCGACCAGGCCTGCTCGATCAGCAGCCGGGGCGTGGCGTCGGGCGTCGTGTCGACCGCCCAGGTGTCGGTGACTCCGGGCTCGTCGGCGCGGGGCATCCCGTAGATCAGCGTGTCGTCGTCGAGCCACTCCACCTGGTCGTCGAGACCGCGCGGGCCGGACTCGAGGAGCGTGCGCTCATCAGTGGCCAGGTCCTGGACGGCGAGCTGCCACACGACGCGACGCCCCGGGTCGACGTCGACCTTGAAGGCGACGCGGGTGCCGTCGGGCGACAGGGACGGGCACTCGGCGTCGGGGGACACCGTGGTCAGCGTGCGCTCGGCGAGGTCCCCCTCGACGAGCCAGGTGCGGCCGCCGGTCGCGACGGTCGCGTAGAACGTCTCGTCGTCGACGAAGGTCACGCCCCACACGTTGCGGTCGACGGGGTCGACCTCGCGGCCGTCGAGGACCAGCTGGAACTTCTCGAGGTTGCCCCACTTCTCGCCCCCACCGAACTCGTGCACCTCGGTGGCGGTGGAGAAGCCGGTCGACATGTAGGAGTGGCCGGCCACGAAGACCGTCGTCGCCACGAGCGTGCCGTCCGGGCTCAGCCGGGTGCGGCTCGGGATGCCGGGGAGGTCGTTGGTCGCCACCTGCTGCCAGTCGGCGTCGAGCTCGAACCCCTTGTACGTCGCTGCGACGCCGGGGTCCGTGAGCAGGCACGAGGCGCCCTCGGCCCGGGCCGCGACCCGGTCGCAGGAGACACCGGTGAACGCGCGGGGTCCGCCCGGGTCGTCGAGCGGCACCACGGCCACGACGCCGTTCTGGCTGTCGATCCCGGTGTGGCGGAACACGATCCGCGGACCGTCCGTCACCTCGGCGATGGGCGTCTGCTCGGCCTCGGGGTCGGCTGCGCGCTCGGCGGTGACCTCCTGCCGCTCGACGACGACGTAGGCGGTCGCGGCGACGACGATCGCCACCACGACCGCGACGAACGCCAGGACCCGGGTGCGAGTGCTCACGAGGTGACCGCGGCGCCGTCGAGGCGCGTGATCCGGGTCGCCGCAGCGAGGACCGCGAGCGCCAGCAGCGCGGCGACCGTCGCCATCGCGGCCGTCGGACCGAGCACCAGCCACAGCACGCCGAAGCCGGCCGAGGCGAGCATCCGCGCGAGCGCCACGACCGTCTGGGCGGCGGCGATGCCGCTGGAGCGCGCCTGGACAGGGACCAGGCGGCCGGCGATCGCAGCGATCACGCCGTCGGTCGCGGCGTAGAACGTGCCCAGGAGGAGCAGGGTGCCGACGGTGGCAGCGGCGGTCGACGTGGGGAGGACCGCGCAGAGGTAGGCGCCGACGAGGGCCAGGTGGCCCACGACCAGGGTCCGGGCGCGCCCGACGCGGTCGGCCAGGCGGCCGATCGGTACGGCCAGCAGCAGGTACGCGACGTTGGTGCCGACGTAGAAGAGGGGGAACCAGGTCACGTTGACTCCGCCGTGGTCGAGCAGCGCGAGGTAGATGAACCCGTCACCGATCGTCAGCAGGCCGAGCACGCCGGCGACCGCCAGCAGCGGTCGCAACCGACGGTCGGTCAGGTCGCGCCACCGGAACGGCGGCGGGGTCGGTCCGCCGTCGGCGTCCCGGTCGCGCCGGGCGCGGACGTCGGGGCCGAGGAGACCGAGCAGGGCCACGCCGGCGAGGGCGAAGGCGAGCGAGACCACGAGAACGACCGAGTAGCCGTCGGGCACGACCACCAGCAGGCCGAACGCGATGAGCGGCCCGAGGGCCGCACCGATCGTGTCGAGCATCCGGTGCACGCCGAAGGCGCGGCCGAGGTGCTCGGTGGGCGTCGCGGTGCTGATCATGGCGTCGCGGGGTGCGGTCCGGATGCCCTTCCCGATCCGGTCGGCCGTGACCACGGCGGCGATCCCGGCGGCCCCGGACGCGAACAGCAGGAACACGCGCGCGACCGCGGAGAGCCCGTAGCCGAGGAAGGCGACCCACTTGGGACGGTCGGACGCATCGGCGAGCCAGCCCCCGCCGAGGCGGACGAGCGCGCTGACGCCCTGGTAGAGGCCGTCGATGAGGCCGTACGCCACCGGTGTCAGTCCGACCACTGCGGTGAGGTAGAGCGGCAGGATCGCCGACACCGACTCCGACGACACGTCGGTCAGCAGCGACACGATCCCGAGCGTGATGACGACCCGGCCCACCGGGGGCCGGGTCGAGGTCGAGCCGCGCGCGGCGGTGCCGGCGGCGGGCCGGTCGCGGACGGAGATGTACATCCCGCTCACCCGTCCCCGGAGCGCAGCGAGGCGTGGACGCTGTAGCTCGTCCCGGCGCCCCGGGGGGTGACCGTGAGGGTCACGACGCTGTCGCCGCGGCGGAACGCGGCCGCGTGGGAGCCCGCGACGCTCGGCGGTGCCGCCGTCTCGTCCAAGCCGCGGCGCGCGAGGCGGGTGCGGTAGGCGACCAGGACCTGTCCCGGGGAGAGGGCGGTCGTCGCCACCAGCGCGACCTGCAGCCGGTCACCCATCGGCGAGAGGCTGCTGCTCTGCACGCGGGCGGCCCGGGTCGGGCGCAGGGCGTCGGGGAACTGCGGCACCAGCCGCCCCTCCGCGGTCGCGGCGCCGGGGAGCGGCGTCGTCACGAGCGGGGCGGGGTTCGTCGGCGGGAGCAGCTCCGAGAGGCTGGACACGGGGGCCTCCGGCGCCTCGGGCATCTCGAGCGCGGGGGCGGAGCCAGGTGCGGTCCCGTCGGAACCGTTGCCGCTGGAGCTGTCGGGTGCGGGGCTCTCGGCGGACGGCGGCGCGGAAGCGCCGTCGCCGGCTCCCTCCGTGCTCCCGCCCTTCTTGTGGCCGTGGTGTCCGGAGGCGGCTCCCGACGAGGGCGTCGAGGCGGCGGCCTCGGAGGGCGCGGCGGAGGCGCCGGCGTCCGGGGACGCCTCGTCGGCGCCGCAGCCGCCGAGGAGAAGGCTGGCCACGACGCCGATCACGGCGACCTGAACAGGTCTGGTGCTTTTCATCTGGTGGTCGACCCCCACGGTCGTTGACGAGACGGTGTCCGCGTTCAGTAGGCGCCGCGATGACCGAGCACCGCGCGCACCGTGCGGACGAGGATCGAGAGGTCGTGGCGCAGCGACCAGTTCTCGACGTACTTCAGGTCCAGCCGCACCGACTCCGCCCAGGTCAGGTCCGAGCGGCCCGACACCTGCCACAGGCCGGTCACACCCGGCTTGACCACGAGCCGGCGGCGCGGGTCGACGTCGTAGCGGGCGACCTCGCACGGCAGCGCCGGGCGAGGTCCCACGAGGGACATGTCGCCGCGGACGACGTTCCACAGCTGGGGCAGCTCGTCGAGCGAGTAGCGGCGCAGCTTGCTGCCCAGCGGTGTGATCCGCGGGTCCTGCGCGATCTTGAACAGGACGCCGTCCTTCTCGTTGACCTCGGCGAGCCCGTGGCGTGCCGCCTCGGCGTCGATGCCCATCGAGCGCAGCTTGAGCATGGTGAACGGGACACCGTCGCGCCCGATCCGCTCCTGGCGGAAGAACGCGGGCCCGGGGGTCTCCATCCGGATGGCGACGGCCAGGGCGGCCAGCACCGGGAGAGCAAGGACCAGCGCGACCAGCGCGAGGGCCCTCTCGACCATGTCCTTCAGCAGTCGCCGCGGTCCCCGGAGGGTCGGCTTGCCCACGTGGAGCACGCCGAGGCCGGCGGTGGACATCACCCGGGTGCGCTGCGGCTCGACGTCCAGCAGCCCGGTCCCGAGGAAGAGCTCGGTGCCCAGGCCGGCCAGCGACCAGTGCAGGCGGCGCACCTCGGCCGGCGACAGCTTCGCCCCCGGGAGCACCACGAGCGCGTCGGCACCGTGGTCGTGGGCCGCCGTCGACGAGGCCTGGAGGCCCACGTAGACCGGCACGTCCCCCTCGACCGGTGTCTTGGACGCGCGGGTGAGGCAGGCAGCGACGACCTCGTGGGTACCGCTGTCCGCGAGGTGCGCCACGGCCTCGCGGACGTCACGCGGGCGACCGGCCAGCACGACACGTGGCAGCGGTCGACGCGGGCCGGCGACGAACGGCAGGCCGCTGGCGATGGTGAACCCGGCCACGAGGGCGGCGAGGGCGCCGGGCTCGGCGTGCCACAGCAGCGGGGAGACCGCCAGCGTGAGCACGGCCGTGCGGGCACCGGCTCCGAGGACGACGGCCGCGCGGGCCCCCCGGGACTGCCCGAGCGCCTGGCGCCGGTAGCGGCCCGACACCGCGAGCAGCGCCGGCCACGCCATGGCCGTCGCGAGCGCAGCGGGCAGCTCCAGCCGACCCTGGGACACCGACACGACAGCGAGTCCCAGGGCGAGAGCGAGGTCGAGGGCCACGGTCGGCCACATCGGCGCCGGCCGGGTGGCTCGGCGCTGCAGGAGCTCCGGGATGACGGCCGAGGTGACCGCCTCCGGGACCGCCGCTGGCGCCAGGGCCACGGTGCTGACGGGTGGCAGCGTGGTGACCCCACGCGGGCGGGGCACCACCCCGGGGACCACCCCCGACACCGAATCGGTCACGACCTGCGTCATTCCCCTCAACCCCCTTCGGGACACCGCCCAAGGCGCCCCGTTGCTGACCTTGCAGCGAGCCTAGGAACGCCCACCCGGGCGGGCATGCCGCAAATGAGCGAAAGCCGTGCACGCCCGGGAGATACCCATTCAGAGGGATGGGCAGGTCCGGTCGCCCGGACCTACTCTCGAAGAGGTGCACCAAGCACTGGTTCGCTCTTCTCGGGCCAGCCCCGCACTGGCCGCCTCCTGGTGGCCGCTGGCGTGACGCGGAACCCCACGCTTCGTCACCCGGAACCGATGCGAACCAGTGGGCGGCGGTCGAGGTCCCCCTCCTCGACCGCCGCGTTGCACGTCCGGGCTGCTCGTCCACGCCGTGCTGATCGGCTCAGGCGCCGACCTTCCAGCCGACCTGGTTGGCCATGCCGACGGCGGCCAGCTGCGAGGAGACCTCGAGCTTGCCGAGGATCGACTTCACCTGGGTGCGGACCGTCGCCTCCGAGACCACGCTGTCCTGGGCGATCGCGCGCACCGTGCGGCCCTCGATCAGCGCACCCAGCACCTGGCGCTCGCGCGGGGTGAGCAGGTCGAGGCGGCGGCGTACGTCGTCGTGGGCCTGGCGGTCGCGCGCCCACGCCTCGAGCAGCGACTCGAGCTCCTCGCGGGTGACCACCGGCAGCCCCTGGTGCAGCCGCCGCACGGTGGCGAGGGCCTGCTGCAGGGCACCGGTCTTCGACAGCACCTTGCGTGCGCCGAGCCGCATGCACGCCCCCCAGCGGCCGACGTCGTCGGACGCCGTCAGCACCACGACGTTGGCGTTGGCCCGTGCGAGCGGGGCGACGAGGTTCATCCCGTCGCCGAACCGGCCGAGGTCGAGGTCGAGCAGGACCGTGCGGGGGTTGGCCCGCAGGGCGAGCGACCGCAGCGTGGCCATCGACCCGCCCTCGTCGGGCGGCTCCAGCCTTCGTACGTCGTAGCCCTCCAGGGACAGGGCGAGCTCGAGCGACTCCGCGAAGAGCACGTGGTCGTCGATGATCAGGACCCGGTGCTCACCCCGAGACGCGCCAGGCACGGCCGTCCTCCATCGTCAGCTTCGGCGCGGGCAGGCGGGTCACGCCCAGGTCGTTCTCCGGGGAGCGACGAGCCGCGGGCAGGGAGATGACGAACGACGATCCCGCGCCGGCGCGGTCGGCCAGCCGGAGCGATCCGCCGGCCTCGGTCACCAGGCGCTGGGCGACGTTGAGCCCGATGCCCTCGCCCGTGGACTCGGTGCCGCGCCTGCCCCAGTCGAAGATCTTCGCCTGCTGCTCGCGGGGGATGCCGCGCCCGAAGTCGGTCACCGTGATGTCGACCGTCTCCTCGTCGCGCCGCATCACCTCCACGACGCTCTCGTCGGTGCCGCCGTGCTTGGCGGCGTTGTCCACGAGGATGTTGAGCACCTCGGCGAGGGAGTCGAAGGGCGCCCGGACGACGTCACCGGTGGAATGCAGCTCGACGTGGCGGCCCTTGAGCCGCTGCAGGTCGAGGATCTGGCTGAGCGCGTCGTCGAGGCGCAGCTCGGCGGCCTGCGGGCCGGTGCCGGCGAGCATGCGCTCCATCCGGTCGAGCTCGCGGCGCAACGACGCCCAGAGCCGCTCGCGGGTCTCGCTGGGCAGGTCCTCGCGGTCGAGCATGGCGGACCCGGTGACCAGGCCGGCGATCGTGCTGCGCAGCTCGTGCATCCGCTCGCGCTGCTCGCGGGTGGCATCGACGAGCACGTGCTCGAAGGAGTCGATGCGCTGCCGCTCCTCCTCGAGCGTCCGGCGCAGGGCCGCCCAGGCGAGGCCGAGCCAGGCGGCACCGGCGGCCATCCGCGCCAGCCAGAGTGCGGCGTCGATGCTGCCACCGGCGAGGCCGGACGGCGGCACGAGCTGGCCGAGCACGACCACCCCCACCGTCACGAGCAGCAGGGCGTTCACCGGCCGCGTCGCAGCGCGCTGCTGCAGCACGAGCACCCCCGACAGCAGGTGGGTGGCGAGCAGCGCCCCGACGAGCAGCTGCATGATCGGAGACGGCGACTCGGCCCGCGGGAACTGGAGCAGCAGGTTGCCTGCTGCCACGAGCCCGAGGCCGAGGCCGATGACGAAGGTCTCGTCGACGACGCGGCGGACGCGCTCGGGCGCCAGGAGCGGGACGACCACCCCGAGCATCCCGAGCATCCCGACCGACAGCAGGAGCAGCTGCACGGCCAGTCCCCGCGGCGGCGTGGTGTGCAGCGCGATGAGCGTCACGACCAGCGCCTGGGCGGCCACGAGCGCGCCCGTCGCCGCGATCCAGCCCGGCACCGCGCCGGCGTGCTTGCGCCACGTGATGAGCGCGGCGCAGCCGGCGGCGGCGACGAAGACGCCGCTGACGACCCCCGCCCCCAGCGACGGCACCGTCGACGCCGACGGCGGCGACCACCACGCGTGGTCCGTGCCCGACCCGATCCAGACCAGGACGAGGAACGAGGCGAGCCCCATGATTCCCGTCCGGCACCGGTGGCGCAGGTCCCCCCTGCAGATCCCCAGCATTTCGTGCTACCCCCCTGCGGTACAGCCCAAGTTGTTGTCGAGACGTGCCAGCTGCCTCCCAAAGCTGCCGAGCACGACGTGCGATCTGACGTGTGAGCCACGCTCTCGGCTGAGAGTGCAACCCACGGTGCGGGGGGTCCAATGATTCTGTGGTCGTACCGCAAATAGGGCAAAGGCGGTCTGGTCCGCCGTTCGCAGGACTCGTGGAGGCTTCGTCAAGGACCCCCTCAGGTCGCCCCCAGCGGGGCCTGAGCATGCGCCGATTTCCCCTCAAGGGGGTAGCCAGGAGCAGGGGTCACGCGGTGGGCTCGGAAGACGCAGGCCGGCGGCGTCCCCAAATATGTGCACGTTCGCCAAAGGGTCGACGTGTGACGACCCGCGGCGGACAGGCTGTGCATGCCGGCAAGCGGGAGGAGGCCTCATGAGCGTGCCAGGTCCGGTATGGGTGCTGTCCCCGCACCTCTTGGTCGCGCAGGCGGTCACGGCCGCCCTGCGCTCCGTCGGGGTGCCGGCCGAGACGCGCAGGTGGGAGTCGGTGGTGGACGAGGACGGGGTGCCCGTGCCCGTGCCGTCACGTCCGGCCGTCGTCGTCGCGATCGTCGACGGGGTTGACAACTCGGCCGTCGTGGGCCATGTGGAGGCGCTCGCCCAGCCCGGCGACGCCCGGGTGGTGGTCGTCAGCTCGCCCGAGTCCTCCACGAGGTGGGGCGGACTCCTGTCCAACGACGCCGTCGACGTCGTCACCGTGACGACGTCGGTGTCGCAGCTCGCGGAGGTCGTCCAACGACTGACGTCGGGCACCTCGTCGATGGACCCGGAGGAGCGAGCGGCCCTCCGCACGTCCTGGGCCGCGGACCGCGACCGACGTCGGCACGTGCGCGACCAGCTCGACTCGCTGTCCCCGCAGCAGCGGCGGGTGCTCGAGCTCCTCGCCTCCGGCCGACGCGTCTCGGAGGTCGGCGTCGAGATGGGCGTCGCGGAGGGCACGGTCCGCAGCCACGTCAAGGCGCTGCGCGCCAAGCTCGGGGCATCGACCCAGCTCAAGGCGGTCGCGATGTTCCACCAGGCGTACGACGCCACCGGGAGCGCCGACCTCGTGCCCAGGCCCCGGGGGGCGGGTGATGACCCGGGCGACGACCCGGGTGACCACCGGACCGGCGGCCGGAGCGCCGCGGAGGTGGGCGCGGGCCGTCGATAGGCTGGCGCCATGATCGATCCCACCACGCTCGACGACCACGCCTTCGCCGTCTGGGCGGCCGAACGGGCCGGCTCGGTGCTGCTCGACGTACGCGCCGGTGCGGCAGCCGACGGCCTCGAGGGCAAGGCGCTCAAGGACGCCGGCGACGCCGCGGCCCAGGCCGAGCTCGACCGGATCCTCACCCAGCACCGTCCCGACGACAGCGTCCTCTCCGAGGAGGCGTCCGACGACAAGTCGCGCCTGACCGCCAAGCGCGTGTGGATCATCGACCCGCTCGACGGCACCCGGGAGTTCTCCGAGCCGCCGCGCGACGACTGGGCCGTGCACGTCGCGCTCTGGGAGGACGGCGAGCTCGTGGCGGGCGCGGTCGCGCAGCCCGCGCTGGGGGAGACCTTCAGCACCGGGCGCCCCAGCACGGTGCCGCCCCGCACGTCGGAGCGTCCACGCATCGCCGTCTCCCGCAGCCGCCCGCCGGCGTTCGTCGAGGCCCTCGCCGCCGAGCTCGACGCCGAGCTCGTGCCGATGGGCAGCGCGGGCGTGAAGGTGATGAGCGTGGTGCGCGACATCGCCGACGCCTACGTCCACGCCGGCGGCCAGTACCAGTGGGACAACGCCGCCCCCGTCGCGGTCGCCCGCGCGGCCGGCCTGCACTGCAGCCGCGTCGACGGCTCCCCGCTGGTCTACAACGAGGACGACACGTCGCTGCCCGACCTCATCGTCTGCCGTCCCGAGCTCGCCGAGCAGATCGTCGACTTCGTCCGGCGCCACGGCACCGCCTGACCCGCTGACCGGCGGTGGGCAGGCCGTCAGTGGACGAGCTTGAGCCCGATGATGCAGCCGACCAGGCCGGTCAGCAGGAGGGCCTTGACCACCGAGAACTCCTCGGTGCCGGTGACCATCGCGATCACGACCGTCAGCACGGCGCCGATGCCGACCCAGACGGCGTACGACGTGCCGACCGGCAGTGTGCGCATGGCGTAGCCCAGCCCGCCCATGCTCAACCCGAGCGCGACCAGGAAGGTCGCGGTCGGCACAGGGCGGGTGAGGCCGTCGGAACGGCCGAGGGCGGTGGCCCACACGGCCTCCAGGACTCCGGACAGGACGAGCACGAACCAGGACATGGCCATCTCCTCGACGGCCGTCTTGTCGCTCTCCGGGTACGGCTCCCTCGTCCGGTCGCCCACGGTGCGGGGCAGGCCCGACCATATCCGGTTGCGGGTGGAGGTCGTGCCTTGCCAGCGTGGGGCCATGACCTCCTTCGTCTCGCACACGACCGTCGACTGCCGCAATGCCTACGAGCTCTCGGAGTGGTGGAAGGGGCTCCTCGGCTACGTCGACGTCGAGGCCGACCCCAACGAGCCGGGCCACGAGGAGTGCATGGTCCTCGACCCCGACACCGGCCACAGCATCCTGTTCATCGAGGTGCCCGACGCCGAGCTGCCGGCCAAGCGGATCCACTTCGACCTGCGCCCGCGCGAGGGCAGCCGCGACGCCGAGATCGAGCGGGTGCGCGGCCTGGGTGCGACGGAGGTCGCCGACCAGCGCGGGAAGTACGGCCCCGGCACCGGGTGGGTGGTCTTCGCCGACCCGGAGGGCAACCAGTTCTGCATCCTGCGCTCGCAGGCGGAGGTGGACCAGGGTCCACCCCCGCCCGCCTGAGCTCGACCGAGGTTCCTAGTTGGCCAGGTCGTAGGCCGCGCAGCCGATCATCTCCATGCTCACCGTGAGCCGGTCCATGCTGATGTTGCGCTCGATGGTGTCCTCGGGGGAGTGGTACGGCGGCTCGAGGAGCGCCGGCGTCGCCTCGCCGCGCCAGGAGAAGTTCGCCGAGGCGACGCCCACCTCCTGGAAGGACTGGTGGTCGCTGGCGCCGCGCTGCGTGACCGGTGAGATCTGCGGCTCGTAGCCGAGCCGCTTGGCCGCTGACTGGATGCGGTCGGTCGTGGCGTTGCCGGTGCCCGAGAAGGAGAGCAGCCAGTAGCGCGTCGCCGGGCTCCAGCTGGTGCCGACCATGTCGTTCTGGAAGACACCGCGGATCCGGTCGCGCTGGGTCTGGGCGAGCTGCGAGACGTGGTGGCGCGAGCCGATCAGGCCCTGCTCCTCCGATCCCCACAGCGCCAGCCGGATGGTGGCGTCCGGCTTGGGCAGCTTGCTCAGCACCCGGGCGAGTTCGAGGGTGAGCACCGTGCCGGAGCCGTCGTCGTTGGCGCCCGGCGCGCCGATCACCGAGTCGTAGTGGCCCGAGATGTAGACGACCGAGCCGTTGGCGCCCTGCCGGCCCGGGATGTCGGCGAAGACGTTGTTGCTGGTCAGCCCACGGTGCGAGGTCGTGCTGATGGTGAGGCGCAACGGACGCACCGTCAGGTCCTCGCGGAGCAGGCGCTTCTGCACCTGCGCGACGCCGAGCACCGGGATCGTGGCGACGGGTGTCCACGGTGGTGGTGTCGAGCCGGTCGTCGGCACCAGCCGAGGGGACGAGGCGGACGCCCGGCGGGGGTACTCCAGGTCGGCCGGCAGGAGCACGACGGCTGCCGCGCCTCGCTGCTGGGCGTCGAGCACGAAGGCCGCGCGCTGGTTGACCCGCGCGACGGGGTCGGTGTTCTGGACGTCGTCGGCGAGCAGCACGGCGCCGGTGACGGCGGCGGGATCGGCCGGCCACGTCGGGGCGCTCGCTGCCTTGACGTCGACGACCCGTCCCGTGACCGGATCCGCGTCGAGCCCGGCGTCCGGAGAAGCCCCGGCCTGCCAGCAGATGCCGTCCTCGAGCTGTCCGTCGGGGTCACCGATGTCGGCGAGGAACTTGTCGGCCACCGGGAAGGGCTCGAGGCGCACGTCGCGGCAGCCGGCGCTGCGGAAGGCGGTGAGCGCGTACTCGGCGGCTGCCCTCTCCGAGGCCGTGCCGCCGATCCGCGGTCCGATCTGCTCGGAGAGGACGCGCAGGTCGCGCAGCGCACGGGCCGGTCTGATGCGGCGCACGACCTGGTCGTCGCGCTGCCGCAGCGATGGTCCGCGTACGGCGCCGGGGCGGGTCGCGTCGGCGGCCCAGGCGGGCTGGCCGGCCGCGACGACGGCGACGCCTCCTGCTGCGGTGGCGAGGAGCTTGCGGCGGCTGAGGGTGCCGGGCTGGTGGGTGGGCAGGGTGGACTGGTTGGTTCCCGAGATGTGATCCATGACATGCGAACCTATGTGTCCGCCGAGCGGACGGTAAAGGGTCGAAAGTCGCACTCCGCACGCGCAACGGCCCGGCGGAGCGGGTGCTCTGCCGGGCCGTTGCGGTGTGCAGCACCAGGTGCTGCGGGAGGTGCGTGCGGGTCAGGAGACCCAGGTGCGCCAGCCGAAGCCGTTGGCGAGGAACTTGGAGTCGGCCTTGGTGGTGAAGGTCCAGTACCAGGTGCCGCCGCGGCGGGGCAGCCGGACCTTGTACTTGCCCTTCTTGTTGGTCTTGATCGTCTTCCAGTTCTTGTAGCCCTTCTTCTCCTTCTTGGAGACCTTGATGACGATCTTCTTCTTCGCGTAGCTGGGCGTGACCTTGCCCTTGATCACGAAGCCGGAGCTGGGGCGGGTGATCTTGCGCGCGACGCCGATCGAGAAGGGCGCGGACTCGCTCGGCGTGTAGTTGTCGCCGTAGGTGCCCTGGTCGGGGTCGGTGAAGCCGCTGTAGACGACCTTGTAGCTGGTGTTCATGCGGGGCTTCACGTCGTAGAACGACGCGTAGGTGTTCTCGGCGGTGGCGACCGGGGTCCACGCGGCCGAACCGGCCTCCTGCGCCATCAGCGTGACGGTGCCGTCGGTGCTGCCGGGGGAGTAGCCGTCGGAGCTGGACAGGTCGACCGAGATGTAGAAGTCGTCGCCGTACTCGAGCTGGGCGACGCTCGGCGTGGCGACCGTGGTCGTGGTCCAGGTGTCGGCTGCCTGGCTCGGCGCGGCGATGGCGATCGGCGTCAGGCCGAGCAGTCCGGCACTGACCGTGCCGGCGATGAGACGAGTGGTGCGCATGTCCCCGTTGTTCCTCTCAGGAGAAGTTCTGGCCGCCCGGCAACGCCGGGCGTTGAGGTGGTGCTACCCCTGAGCCGCGCAGGACAAACCCCTCGTCCCCCGCGCGCCCGTGTCCGGCAGCCCCCGTAGACTTTCATCCTCCCCCACCTCCCGCTCATGTGGGGCTCTTCCGCGTGCTCTCGAAGGGATCCTCGGTGTCGTCCACGCCCCTCGCCGCTGTCGCCCGGCGCGTCGTCGCCGCGCCCACCCTCGGCGGTGCCCTCGCCGACGCGGCGGTCCAGTCGTCGCTCGACCTCACCGGGCCCGGAGCGGTGCGACCGTTCGTGGTGCACGGGCTGGTGGAGCGGGGCCGCACGGTGCTGGCCGTCACCGCCACGTCGCGCGAGGCGGAGGACCTCGTCGAGGAGCTCGCCGACCTCGTCGCCCCCGACCTCGTCGCCTACTACCCGAGCTGGGAGACGCTGCCCCACGAGCGCCTGAGCCCGCGCAGCGACACCGTCGGACGGCGGCTGGCCGTCCTGCGGCGCCTGCGCCACCCCGGCACCGACGCCGCCAACGGTCCGCTGAAGGTCGTCGTCGCGCCGATCCGCAGCCTGCTGCAGCCCCAGGTCACCGGCCTGGCGGACATCGAGCCGGTCGAGCTGGCCCCGGGTGACACCCGGCCGCTCGACGACGTCGTGCGCGGCCTGGCGGACGCGGCGTACTCCCGCGTCGACATGGTCGAGCGGCGCGGTGAGTTCGCGGTCCGCGGCGGCATCGTCGACGTCTTCCCGCCGACCGAGGAGCACCCGCTCCGGGTGGAGTTCTGGGGCGACGACGTGGAGGAGATCCGCTCCTTCTCCGTCGCCGACCAGCGCACCCTCGAGACGGTGGGCCGCCTGTGGGCGCCGCCGTGCCGCGAGCTGCTGCTCACCGACGACGTACGACGTCGCGCCGCCGAGCTCGGTCAGGCACACCCCCAGCTGCTCGAGCTCACCGACAAGATGGCCGCCGGCATCGCGGTGGAGGGCATGGAGTCCCTCGCTCCGGCGCTGGTCGACTCGATGGAGCTGCTGGTCGACCTGATGCCGGCCGACACCACGGTCCTCGTCCTCGACCCCGAACGCGCCCGCACCCGCGCCCACGACCTCGTCGCGACGAGCGAGGAGTTCCTCGGCGCCTCGTGGGCCGCGGCGGCCGGCGGTGGCACGGCGCCGATCGACCTCGGTGCCGCGTCCTACCGCGAGATCGCCGACGTCCGTCTGCACGCGCTCGGCCTCGGCCTCGCATGGTGGACGGTCAGCCCCTTCGGGATCGACACCAGCGACGCGCCGATCGACGCCGAGACGGCCGGGGTGCCGAGCCGCACCCTCCCGACCCACCCCGCGGAGGCCTACCGAGGCGACCTGCAGCAGGCCGTCGACGACATCCGCGGCTGGGTCACCGACGGGCGCGACGTCGTCGTGGTGCACGCCGGACACGGCCCCGCCGAGCGGTTCGTCGAGCTGCTGGGGGAGAACGACATCGCCGCCCGCCTCGTCGAGGAGGGTGACACCGCCGGGCCCAACGTCGTGACGGTGACCTGCGGCCACCTCGTGCACGGCATCGTCGACGACGAGGCGCAGGTCGCCGTCGTCACCGGCGACGACCTGTCGGGCCAGAAGGCCTCGACCCGCGACATGCGGAAGATGCCGGCCCGGCGCAAGAAGCAGATCGACCCCCTCGAGCTCAAGGCCGGCGACTACGTCGTGCACGAGCAGCACGGCGTCGGTCGCTTCGTGGAGATGAAGCAGCGCGAGATCGGCGGCGCGGTCCGCGAGTACCTCGTCCTCGAGTACGGCCCCAGCAAGCGCGGCGGCCCCAACGACATGCTCTACGTCCCGGCCGACACGCTCGACCAGGTCACCCGCTACGTCGGCGGCGAGAACCCCAGCCTCGACCGGCTCGGTGGCGGCGACTGGACCAAGCGCAAGAACAAGGCGCGCCGTGCGGTGCGCGAGATCGCGGCCGAGCTGATCAAGCTCTACGCCGCCCGGCAGGCCACGCGCGGCCACGCCTACGGCCCGGACACCCCGTGGCAGCGCGAGCTCGAGGACGCGTTCCCGTTCAACGAGACCGTCGACCAGCTGACCACGGTCGACGAGGTCAAGGCCGACATGCGCAGCGTCGTGCCGATGGACCGTCTCGTGTGCGGCGACGTCGGCTACGGCAAGACCGAGATCGCGGTGCGGGCGGCGTTCAAGGCCGTCCAGGACGGCAAGCAGGTCGCGGTGCTGGTGCCCACGACGCTGCTCGTCACGCAGCACCTGTCGACCTTCTCCGAGCGGATGTCCGGCTTCCCGGTCGTCATCAAGGGCCTCTCACGCTTCCAGACCGACAAGGAGGCCAAGGAGGTCGTCGCCGGGCTGGCCGACGGGTCGATCGACATCGTCGTCGGCACCCACCGCCTGCTCAACCCCGACATCAAGGTCAAGGACCTCGGCCTGATCATCGTCGACGAGGAGCAGCGCTTCGGCGTCGAGCACAAGGAGCAGATGAAGCGGATGCGCACGTCGGTCGACGTGCTGTCCATGAGCGCGACGCCGATCCCGCGCACGCTGGAGATGGCGGTCACCGGGATCCGTGAGATGTCCACCATCACCACCCCGCCGGAGGAGCGGCACCCGGTCCTCACCTACGTCGGCGCCTACGAGGACCGCCAGGTGGTGGCGGCCGTGCGGCGCGAGCTGCTGCGCGAGGGCCAGGTCTTCTACATCCACAACCGGGTGCAGTCGATCGAGAAGGCCGCCGCCCGGATCAACGAGCTCGTGCCCGAGGCGCGGGTCGCGACCGCGCACGGCCAGATGAACGAGCGCCAGCTCGAGCAGGTCATGCTCGACTTCTGGGAGAAGCGCTTCGACGTGCTCGTCTGCACCACCCTCGTCGAGTCGGGGCTCGACGTGTCGAACGCCAACACGATGATCATCGAGCGCTCCGACACCCTCGGCCTCTCGCAGCTGCACCAGCTGCGCGGTCGTGTCGGCCGCTCGCGCGAGCGCGCCTACGCCTACTTCCTCTACCCGGCGGAGAAGCCGCTGACCGAGACCGCCCACGAGCGGCTCGCGACCCTGGCCCAGCACTCCGACCTCGGCGGCGGCATGGCCATCGCGATGAAGGACCTCGAGATCCGGGGTGCGGGCAACCTGCTCGGAGGTGAGCAGTCCGGCCACATCGCCGACGTCGGCTTCGACCTCTACGTCCGCCTGGTCGGCGAGGCGGTCGCCGACTTCAAGGGCGGCGCGGAGGAGGAGCTCGCCGAGGTCCGCATCGAGCTGCCGGTCGACGCCCACCTCCCGCACGACTACATCCCCAGCGAGCGGCTGCGCCTCGAGATCTACAAGCGGCTCGCCGAGGTCCGCACCGACGCCGACGTCGACGAGGTCCGCGCCGAGCTCCTCGACCGCTACGGCAACCCGCCCGAGGTCGTGGAGTCGCTGCTCGTCGTGGCGCGGTTCCGCGCCCGGTGCCGCCAGGCCGGTGTCGGCGAGGTGACGGTGGCCGGCAAGTACGTCCGGTTCGCGCCGGTCGACCTGCCCGAGTCGCGCGTCGTACGCCTCCAGCGGCTGCACCCGAAGAGCGTCGTCAAGGCGCCGGTCAGCACCATCCTCGTGCCGCGCCCGCAGGGGACCGGCTTCCCCGTGCGCCCGGTGGCCGGCGTGGCCCTGCTTGAATGGGCCCGCGCCGTGATCGACGATGTGGTCGACCCGCCCGCGCCTGCGCCCAGCCCGGCCTGACCAGCGTCGACCAAGGAGTGACCCCGTGAGCAAGACCCGCCTGATGACGGCCGCGCCCCGCTGGGTAGTGGTGGCCCTCGCAGGACTGCTGCTGACCGGATGCGGCAGCGCCAGTCCCGGCGTCGCGGTCAAGGTCGGCGACGAGGAGATCTCGACCCGTCACGTCGACGAGGTGACGTCCAACTACTGCACCGCGGTCGGCGAGCTCGAGTCGGCGGTGCCGATGGGCTTCGTGCGGCAGTACGTCGTCCAGCTGCTGACGCTGCGCTCGCAGACCTCGCAGATCGCCGACGACTACGGCGTCGAGCCCGGCACGGCCTACTACAACGACGTGGCGCAGCGGGAGGGGACCGCGAGCACCCAGCCCGAGGAGGTCCGGGACGACTACGTCGAGCTGGCCTCGACCTCGGCCTACGCCCAGGACATCCTCGACCAGGTCGGCAGGATCGTCCTCGAGGACCAGGGCGTCACCGACCCGACGTCGGAGCAGACCACGCAGGCCGGCATCGACGTCTTCAACCAGTGGCCCAACACGCACACCCTCGAGGTCGACCCGCGCTTCGGCCTGCGCAGCGTCGACGGCGTGCTGTCCCCGGTCGACACCAGCACCTCGGTCGCGGTCAGCGACACCGCCACGTCGGGCCAGTCGACCGAGCCCGACCCGGCCTTCGCCGAGACGCTGCCGGTCAACCACCGCTGCGGCTGAGCCCGTGAGCGCCACGACGCCCGAGGGCTCGGCGATGGAGGAGTTCGCCGAGCAGATGCGGGTGCTCCGGCGCGAGTGCGCGTGGAAGCGGGAGCAGACCCACACCTCGCTCATCCCGTTCGTGCGGGAGGAGGCCGAGGAGGTCGTCGAGGCGATCGAGTCCGGCGACCCGGCCGCGCTGTGCGACGAGCTGGGCGACCTGCTGCTGCAGGTGGTCATCCACGCGGTCATCGCGGAGGAGGCGGGCGACTTCACCCTCGACGACGTCGCCCGCGGCGTCATCGCCAAGATGGAACGGCGCAACCCCCACGTCTTCGGCGACGCGGTGGCCACCGATGCCGCCGAGGTGCTGCGGCTCTGGAGCGCCGCGAAGGCCGCAGAGAAGGCCGAGAAGGCAGAGAAGGCAGAGAAGGCCGGCGAGCAGCACCGGACGTCATGAGGATCGTCGGTTCGCACCGATGACCTCCATGAGGTCACGCCCGGTCGAGGGCGTCGATCGTCGCCTCCGGCGCGAACACGCTGAGGTAGGCCTCGGGGACCGGCGGCATGTCGTCGTCGGAGGCCCGGGCCGGCAGCCGGATGCCGTCGGGAGGGTGGAAGTGCACCTCGCCCGGGGCGTCGATCTCCCAGCTCGTGGGGTGGGCGCGCCACTCGGACGGTGACGCACCGAGCTCACGGCGGAACGCGCGGACGAACACGTCGTAGCCACGGAAGCCGCACTCGGTGGCGATGTCGCGGAGCGGGCGGTCGGTCTCCCTGGCCAGCCATGCCGCGCGCTCGAGGACGAGCCGGTCGCGGAACCTTGCCTGCGACTCGCCGGCCATCGCGAGCCGCAGCCGCGTGGCGTCCGCGTCGGCCGCCGGATCGTCGACGGCGGCCGTCGCGCGGTCGACGTACGCCCTCAGGTGGTCGGCAGGTCCTGGGTCGGGTCGCGGCACCCGACCACGCTAGCCGCCCCGACGGACACCCCGGCGACGCCGACGTACGACGTGGCTAGGCTGGCTGCCGACCCGAGACGTCCCCCATCAGGAGCTCTGCCATGTCGATCATCGCTGCAGTCGGTGCCCGCGAAATCCTCGATTCGCGCGGCAACCCCACCGTCGAGGTGGAGGTGTTGCTCGAGGACGGCGCGTTCGGCCGTGCGGCCGTCCCCAGCGGCGCCTCGACCGGCGCCTTCGAGGCGGTGGAGCTGCGCGACGGTGGCAAGCGCTACCTCGGCAAGGGCGTGCAGAAGGCCGTGAGTGGTGTCGTCGACACGATCTCGGGCGCGATCATCGGCCTCGACGCCGACGACCAGCGCCTGGTCGACCAGACGATGCTGGACCTCGACGGCAGCGCCAACAAGGCCAAGCTCGGCGCCAACGCCATCCTCGGCGTCTCGCTCGCCACCGCGAAGGCCGCCGCCGAGTCGGCCGGGCTCCCGCTGTTCCGCTACGTCGGCGGTCCGAACGCCCACCTCCTGCCGGTGCCGATGATGAACATCCTCAACGGCGGCGCGCACGCCGACTCCAACGTCGACGTGCAGGAGTTCATGATCGCGCCGATCGGCGCGCCGACCTTCCGCGAGGCCCTCCAGCAGGGCGCCGAGGTCTACCACGCCCTGAAGTCGGTGCTGAAGAAGAAGGGCCTGTCGACCGGTCTGGGCGACGAGGGCGGCTTCGCGCCCGACCTGGAGAGCAACCGCGCCGCGCTCGACCTGATCGCCGAGGCCGTCAAGGCGGCCGGCTTCACCCTCGGCAAGGACATCGCGCTCGCGATGGACGTCGCGGCGAGCGAGTTCTTCGACAAGGGCTCCTACACCTTCGAGGGCAAGAAGGTGAAGACCGACGCGATGGTCGACTACTACGCCGACCTCGTCGCCAACTACCCGATCGTCTCCATCGAGGACCCGCTCGACGAGGACGACTGGGACGGCTGGAAGGCGATGACCGACGCCCTCGGCACCCAGACGCAGCTCGTCGGCGACGACCTGTTCGTCACCAACGTCGAGCGCCTGCAGCGCGGCATCGACGGGGGCCAGGCCAACGCGATGCTGGTCAAGGTCAACCAGATCGGCTCGCTCACCGAGACCCTCGACGCCGTCGAGCTGGCCCACCGCGCGGGCTTCCGCAACATGATGAGCCACCGCTCGGGCGAGACCGAGGACACCACGATCGCCGACCTCGCCGTGGCCACCAACTGCGGCCAGATCAAGACCGGTGCGCCGGCCCGCTCCGACCGCGTCGCGAAGTACAACCAGCTGCTCCGCATCGAGGACGAGCTGGGAGACGCGGCTCGCTACGCCGGCCGGGGTGCCTTCCCGCGATTCGGCGGCTGAAGCAGGCACACTTGCGGCATGCCTTCCCAGCGCCGCACTCCTCGGGCCGGGCCCGGCGGGTCGCGCGGACCGAGGCAGGGCTCCAGCACGCATCCCGGCGCCCGCGGCTCACGACCGCGGGCGGCCGGGACGCGTACGACGTCCCCGCGGGCCACTGAGCCGGTCTCCGCGACGACGGTGCGCCCCGCCGTCCCGCGGAGCGCCGCGCGCCGTCCGCGCTTCACCGGTCGGGCCGCCGTGCTGGTGCTGGTGCTCGCGGTGCTGACCGTGTCCTACGCGTCGTCGCTGCGGGCCTACCTGCAGCAGCGCTCGCACATCGGTGACCTCAAGACGCAGATCGCCGAGCGCGAGGCCAGCATCAACGACCTCGAGCGGGAGAAGAAGCGCTGGGACGACCCGGCCTTCGTCAAGGCGCAGGCACGCGCCCGGTTCGGCTACCTGATGCCCGGCGAGGCCGGCTTCGAGGTGATCGGGCCCGACGGCAAGCCGCTCGAGGCGCAGGCCTCCCTCAACGACCCCGACGACGTGATCAAGACCGTGCCCAAGGCCTGGTGGACGTCGGCGTGGGAGTCGATGGAACTCGCCGGAAACCCACCCCCACCCGACCAGGAGCCGGTCGACCTCGTCGACGGGACGAAGCAGTGAGCAACCGCAAGGACGATCACACCGGTGATCACACGATCGATCCGGCCGACGAGGCCGCCATCCACGCCCAGCTGGGTCGCCGTCCCCGCGGCATCGACTCCGTCGGGCACCGCTGCCCCTGCGGCAACCCCGACGTCGTGACGACCGAGCCGCGGCTGCCCAACGGCACGCCGTTCCCGACGACCTTCTACCTCACCTGCCCCCGCGCGGCGTCGCGCATCGGCACGCTCGAGGGGTCGGGCCTGATGAAGGAGATGCAGGAGCGGCTCGGCACCGACGAGGAGCTCGCGGCGGCCTACCGCGAGGCGCACGAGCGCTACCTCGCGTTCCGCGCCGAGGTCGGGGAGCGGGCCGGGCTCGACGTCCCCGAGATCGAGGGCATCACCGCCGGCGGGATGCCCGACCGCGTCAAGTGCCTCCACGTCCTCGCCGGGCAGTCCCTGGCCATGGGGCGGGGGGTCAACCCGCTCGGCGACGAGGTGCTCGACCTGCTCGGCGACTGGTGGGCCCCGGGTCCGTGCGTGGAACGCTCGGCACAATGAGGGCATGCCCGGAGTGAGCGAGACCGTCGCGGCCATCGACTGCGGCACCAACTCGATCAAGGTCCTCATCGGCGCGCTGCGCGACGACGGGCAGCTCGACGTGGCGCTGCGCGACTCCCGCGTCGTACGCCTCGGCCAGGGCGTCGACAAGTCGGGCGTGCTCGCCGACGCGGCGCTGGAGCGCACCTTCGCGGCGATCGACGAGCTCGCAGCGATGATCCGCGACCACGGCGTCCCGCCCGAGCGCGTCCGCTTCTGCGCGACGTCGGCGACCCGCGACGCGAGCAACGCGCAGGTCTTCGCCGACGGCGTACGACGCCGGCTGGGCGTCGAGCCGGAGGTGCTGTCCGGCGACGAGGAGGCCGCGCTGGTCTACGCCGGCGCGATCGCCGCCCAGGCCCCGATGCCGCCCGAGCCGGTGCTCGTCGTCGACATCGGCGGCGGCTCGACGGAGCTGGTGCTGGGGCAGGGCGAGGACCGGCAGGCGGTGTCCATGGACATCGGGTCCGTCCGCCTCCACGAGCGCCACCTCCACACCGATCCGCCGACCGCCGACGAGGTCGCTGCCTGCGTGGCCGACATCGACCAGCACCTCGACGACTGCGGGATCCCGCTGGAGCGGGCCCGGACCGTCATCGGCACGTCCGGCACGATCAAGACCATCGCGTGCGGCGTCCTCGGGCTGGCCTCCTACGACCGCGAGGCGTTCGACCGGGCGGTGCTGCCCAACGCCGCGACCACCTCCTTCGTCGACGACCTGGTGGCGATGACTGTGGAGGAGCGGCGCGCGCTGCCCTACATGCACCCCGGTCGCGCCGACGTCATCGGCGCGGGCGCCCTCATCTGGAGCCGGATCCTCGACCGCGTGACGGTGATCGAGCACGTCGTCTCCGAGGCCGACATCCTGCACGGCATGGCCGCCGCGATCGCCCGATGAGCGAGCCGACCCTCCTGCCCCACCCGGTCCTGGGAGGCGCCTTCACCAGCCCGGTCGGTCCCGGCACCGGCTGGCCCGACGACCCCGCGGTCGCGGACACCCCCGTCGCGCACGACGCCGAGGACGTACGCCGACTCGCACGCGACGTGCCGCTGGCCGAGCTCGACGCCCGGGTGAGCGTGTGCTCGGCGTGCCCGCGGCTGGTCGCCTGGCGCGAGGGCGTCGCGGTCGACAAGCGGGCGTCCTTCGCCGACCAGCCCTACTGGGGCCGCCCGATCCCCGGCTGGGGCGACCCCGAGCCGTCCATGCTCATCGTCGGGCTGGCGCCCGCCGCCAACGGCGGCAACCGCACCGGGCGGATCTTCACCGGCGACCCGAGCGCGGACTGGCTCTTCGCGAGCCTGCACCGCACCGGCTGGGCGGTGCAGGAGACCAGCCACCACGCCGGCGACGGCCAGCGCCTGGTCGACGCACGGATGGTGGCCACCGTGCGCTGCGCCCCGCCGGACAACAAGCCAACCGCGGTCGAGCGCGACACCTGCGCGCCGTGGATCGCCGCCGAGCTCGCCCTGCTGCCGACCGTACGGGTCGTCGTCGCGCTCGGCTCCTTCGGCTGGGCCGGCGCCGTCCGCTCGCTGGTCGCCGCGGGGGCGCCCGCGCCGGCGACGCGACCGAGGTTCGGCCACGGCGCGGAGGTCTCGCTCGGCGACGTCACGCTGATCGGCTGCTACCACCCCTCGCCCCACAACACCTACACCCGCCGGCTGACGCGGGAGATGACGGACGAGGTCTTCGGGCGCGCGAGGGCGCTGACAGAATGAGCGCGTGACCCTCCACGCGATCACCGTCCTCGGCCACGACCGTCCCGGCATCATCGCCGAGACCACCGACCGGCTCGCCGGGCTGGGCCTCAACCTCGAGGACTCGACGATGACCCTGCTGCGCGGTCACTTCGCGATGATGCTGGTGTGCGAGGGCTCGGCGGGCGACGCCGAGATCGAGCAGGCCCTGTCGCCGCTCACCGCCGACGGCAGCCTCACCGTCACCGTCCGCGAGGTGCCGGCCGAGGGCGCCGTGGCGAGCGACGCGACGGGGTGGGTGCTGTCGGTCCACGGCGGTGACCGGCCCGGCATCGTGTCCGCGGTCGTCGGGGTGATCGCGGGCGTGGGCGGCAACATCACCGACCTCACCACGCGCCTGGCGGGCGACCTCTACCTCGTCGTCGCCGAGGTCGACCTGCCGGCCGGGACCGACGTGCCCGCCGTCGAGGGCGAGCTGTCCCGCGTCGCCGCCGACCTCGGCGTCGGGGTCACGCTGCGCGCCGCCGACACCGACGAGCTCTGAGCGCCGCCGGATGAGCGTCAACACCAGGGTCCTGGCGTGGACCGAGGCCGACCTCGGCCTGGCCGGCGAGCTCCGCGAGGTCGTCCGTGCCCCGGCAGGCGTCCTGTCCGCGGTCGGCGAGACGGTGGACCCGACCTCGCCCGACGTCGTACGCCTCGCCGCCGACCTCGTCGCCACCATGCGCGTCTCGCCCGGCTGCGTCGGGCTCGCCGCGCCCCAGGTCGGCGTGGGCGCCAAGGTGTTCTGCGTCGACGTGTCCGAGCACCCCAAGACCCGCGACCACCACGGCACCTTCGTGCTCTGCAACGCCGAGGTGGTCTCCGGCAGCCGCAACGAGAAGGCGCGGGAGGGCTGCATGTCGGTCCCGGACTTCACCGGTGACGTCAAGCGTCCCAGCCGCATCGTCGTACGCGGCCAGCTGCCCGGCACCGGCGAGGAGGTCGAGCTCGAGGCCGAAGCCTTCGAGGCGCGGGCGCTGCAGCACGAGATCGACCACTGCGACGGACTGCTCTTCCTCGACCGCGCGGCCGGCGCGCACGCCGTCTACGCTCGCAAGACGTACCTCTGACCTGGCTCCCAGGTCGCCGGCCCCGGTATCCCAACCGGTAGAGGAAGCGGTCTTAAAAACCGCACAGTCTGGGTTCGAACCCCAGCCGGGGCACTCTCGAGCGAGGGGGAGACGATGCGCGTACGACGACTGGCCGGGGCGACCGTCCTGCTGGTGGCGGCCCTCGGGCCGGGACCGGCGAGCGGCCACGCGGCGGCGCGCACCTGCGACGGGCGCCCGGCCACCATCGTCGGGACGGAGCGCGACGACGAGCTCACCGGCACGCCGGGCAGCGACGTGATCGCCGGCCTGGGCGGACAGGACACCATCGACGGCGCGGGCGGCGACGACGTGCTGTGCGGCGACGCGGGCGCCGACGTCCTGGTCGGCGGACCCGGTGCGGACCGGCTCCTCGGCGGCGACAACGGGCTGGTCCCGCGGTTCGAGGACGAGTCCGAGCCGGGCCGGGACGTGCTGGTCCCCGGGCCGGGCGACGACCTCGTCGACGTCGGCGTCAACACCGTCCTGCGCGACGACGGCTACAACAGCCCTGACACGATCGACTACTCCGCGTCGGCGACCGGCGTCACCGTCGACCTGGTCAGCGGCGTCGCGACCGGCGAGGGCAACGACACCGTGGTCGTCGCCCAGCCCGCTCCCGCGGCCGGCGCGGTCGTCGAGCTCCTCGGCTCCGGCCACCCCGACCACCTGCTCGGCACCGAAGACCCCGACCAGCTCGTCGGCAACGGTGGTGGCGACCGGATCGAGGGCCGCGGGGGCGACGACCTCCTGATGAACGCCTGGGACGCCTACGAGTACGACGGCACGCGCGGCGAGTCGTACGACGACCACTTCGACGGGGGCGCCGGCGACGACTTCCTCGACTCGACCGGCGGCACCGACCTGCTCCTCGGCGGTGACGGCAAGGACCACGTCCGCAAGGAAGGCGGCACCGGCACGCTCGACGGTGGCGCGGGTCGCGACGAGCTCGAGGTCTACCTGAGCCCGGGCCGCCACCGCCTCGTCGGCGGTCCGGGCCGCGACGAGGTGTCCCTGGACGTGCTCCGCACCGGTGCCCGGGCACGCGGGGTCGTGGACCACGCCCGCGAGCGCTTCGTGGTCCGCCTCTCACAGCGACGACCCGTCCGCGCCGCGATCGTCGACGTCGAGCGCGTCGTGATGCCCGGCAACCCCGGCACGTGGACCTACCTCGGCACCCCGGGTGACGACCGCGTCGTCGGCGCGAGGTCGTACACAGCGAAGGGGAGGGGCGGCGACGACGTCCTCATCGGGTCGTACGCCGACGACGTGCTGCTGGGCGGCGCAGGCCGCGACCGGGTCGTCGGACGCCGCGGCGAGGACCGCTGCCGCGGCGAGGAGCTGGTCGGCTGCGAGCTGCGGCGCGCATTCTGAGAAGTTCCTTAGACGGGAACAGCGCACCCCGCGCCCACGTTTGAACAACTGTCACCCCGGCTAGAGTGAGGTGACACGACAGGCGTCGTCACCGCGACGGCGTCGACCCTCCGGAACCTCCGGAGGCGGCCTCCAAGGAGAGACCATGAAAAGCAACAACCCCGTCTTCGCCCGTTCCGAGGAGTTCAACCGCGCCTCCTCGAACGCCTACGGCAACCAGACCTACGCCGGCGGCGGCTCGTCCTACCCCGGCTACGGCGACGCCGGCACCGACCCCTCGACCTGGGGCACCGGCACGCCCGGGCAGGTGGACCAGGGCCGGATGACGGTCGACTCGGTGGTCCAGAAGACCGCCATCTCGATCGCCCTCGTCTTCGTCACCGCCTTCGCCACCTGGTGGTTCATCGGCGACATGACCACCACGGACAGCTTCGGCAACACGGTCGTCGACGAGGACAACCTCGCGACGGCCAGCCTGCTGGCCATGCTCGGCGCGGGCGTCGCGTTCCTCCTGTCGCTGGTGAACTCGTTCAAGCGCGTCATCAGCCCCGCCCTGGTCCTGGCCTTCGCGGCCGTCGAGGGCGTGGCGCTGGGCGCGGTCAGCAAGTTCTTCGACGCCCAGTTCGGTGACGGGATCGTCACCCAGGCCGTGCTCGGCACCTTCGCCGCCTTCGCCGGCACGCTCGCCGCCTACAAGTTCTTCGACATCAAGGTCGGCAACAAGTTCCGCACGTTCGTCATCGCCGGCGTGTTCGGCATGGTGGGCCTCGGCCTGCTGTCGCTGGTGCTGGGTCTCTTCGGCATCAACACCGGCCTCTTCGGCTTCGGCACCCTCGGCCTCGTGATGGCGATCGCCGGCCTCGTGCTCGGTGTCTTCATGCTGATCCTCGACTTCGACTTCGTGGAGAACGGCGTCGCCGCCGGCCTCCCCGAGCGCGAGTCGTGGCGCGCGGCCTTCGGCCTGACCGTCAGCCTGGTCTGGATCTACACCAACCTGCTCCGCATCCTCGCGATCATGCGTGGCGACTGATCCAGCCGATCCACTGATCCACTCCGCCGGCCCGCTCGAGCTCAGCTCGGGCGGGCCGGCGGCGTTCTGTCAGGGAGCGGTGGCCGGATCGGCCGACGGATCGGCCGACGGGTCGCCGACCGCGTCCTCGTGCTCGTCGGGCGACTCCGCCTCGGTCGAGGGGCGCCGCCGGCGGTGGCGCAGCTCGACCCAGCGGCCGCGGAGGCCGCGCTGGGTGCCGCCGACCTCCGTGCCGTCGACCTCGGTGCCGGGCGTCCGCGCGGCGCGGACCGCCGCGGCAGCGACCGGGAGGATGCCCTCGCGGCGGCGCGGCTCGGGCAGCGCCTCGTCTGCGGGCAGCAGGTCGAGGGCCGCGAGGCAGGACGGGACGAGCACCGACGCGAGCTGCTTGTAGCCGTCGGCCGAGGGGTGGAAGCGGTCCGGCCCGAAGAGCACCGTCGGTGCGGCGTCGAACTCGGGGCCGAGGATGTCGCCGAGGGAGACCGACCGGCCACCGTTCTCCACGACGGTGATGGTCTGCGCTGCCGCGAGCCGGCGCGACCACTCGCGTGCGACCTGCTTGAGCGGCTGTGGGATGGGCCGCACGGTGCCGAGGTCGGGGCACGTGCCGACGACGACCTGCACGCCCGCCTCGCGCAGGCGTCGTACGCCCTCGGCGAGGTGGCGCACGGACGCGGAGGGCAGGACGCTGTGGGTGACGTCGTTGGCGCCGATGATCACGACGGCGAGGTCGGGATGGGTGGCGAGCGCGGCGTCGACCTGGTCGGCCAGTGCGCTCGACTGGGCGCCCACCACGGCGAAGGACCGCAGGTGCACCCGGCGGTCCGCCTGGGCCGCGACACCCGTGGCGAGGTGGGCGCCGGTCGTCTCCTCGACGCGGTCCACGCCGTAGCCGGCGGCACCGGAGTCGCCGAGCAGCGCGATGCGGATGGCCGGGCCCGGTCGTCCCCGGCCGTACCAGCCGGTCGCCTGCGGGGGTACGTCGTTCGCGTTGCCGATCATCCGCCGCGCGATCTTCGCCTCCGCGACCAGGACCCCGTAGAGCCCGGCGCCGAGCACGGAGAGGCCGCCGCCGCCCAGGGCCGCGGCCGATGCCAGCTTGCGTGCTGCTCCAGTTGCCCCCACGCCCCGATGCTACGCAACCGGCAGTGACGGCTTCGGGCCAGTCGGCGGCTAGATTGGCCGGGTGCAGTACGTGAACTCGCTCCTCGACCTGATCGGCAACACCCCGCTCGTCCGGCTCGGCCGGACCCTCGACCTCGCCGACGGCGGGGCCGACGCACCGCTGGTGCTGGCGAAGGTGGAGTACCTCAACCCCGGCGGGTCGGTGAAGGACCGCATCGCCAGCCGGATGATCGAGGCCGCGGAGGCGTCGGGCGAGCTCCAGCCCGGCGGCACGATCGTCGAGCCGACCTCCGGCAACACCGGCGTCGGGCTCGCGATGGTGGCCCAGCAGAAGGGCTACAAGTGCGTCTTCGTCTGCCCCGACAAGGTCAGCGAGGACAAGCGGAACGTGCTGAAGGCCTACGGTGCCGAGGTCGTGGTCTGCCCGACCGCCGTCGCGCCGGAGCACCCGGACTCCTACTACAACGTCAGCGACCGGCTCGCCTCGCAGCCCGGCGCCTGGAAGCCCGACCAGTACTCCAACCCGCACAACCCCCGGTCCCACTACGAGACCACCGGTCCGGAGATCTGGGCGCAGACGGAGGGGAAGATCACCCACTTCGTCACGGGCATGGGCACCGGCGGCACGATCAGCGGCGTCGGGCGCTACCTCAAGGAGCAGAACCCCGACATCCAGGTCATCGGCGCCGACCCGGCGGGCTCGGTCTACTCCGGCGGCACCGGTCGCCCGTACCTCGTCGAGGGCGTCGGCGAGGACTTCTGGCCCGAGACCTACGACCGGTCCGTGGCCGACCGCGTCATCGAGGTCTCCGACGCCGACTCGTTCGCCTTCACCCGTCGCCTCGCGCGCGAGGAGGCCATGCTGGTCGGCGGATCGGCCGGCATGGCGGCCTACGCGGCCCGGCAGGTCGCGCACGAGCTCGCGGCCGAGGGCCGCTCCGACGCGGTCGTCGTCGTCCTGCTGCCCGACTCCGGTCGTGGCTACCTCACCAAGGTCTTCAACGACGAGTGGCTCGCCCAGTACGGCTTCGCGACCGGCGCCGAGGCCGACCACCGCACCGTCGGCGAGGTGCTGCGCGGCAAGTCGGGCAAGCTGCCCGACCTGGTGCACACCCACCCCGGCGAGACGATCGCCGAGGCCGTCCACATCCTCCAGGAGTACGGCGTCAGCCAGATGCCCGTCGTCCGCGCCGAGCCGCCGATCGTGGCCGCCGAGGTCGCGGGCTCGGTCTCGGAGCGCACCCTGCTCGACGCCCTCTTCGGCGGCACCGCCAAGATGACCGACCAGGTCGAGGACCACATGTCCGAGGCGCTGCCGACCATCGGCTCGACCGAGGCGGCTGCCGACGCCGTGTCGCTGCTCGAGCACGCCGACGCGGTGCTGGTCCACGAGGACGGCAAGCCGATCGGCGTGCTGACCCGGCAGGACCTGCTCACCTTCGTGGCCGCGTCGTGAGGCGCCGCACCACACGCCCGGCCGCACGACTGGCCACGGGCCTGGTCGCTGTCGCCTGCCTCGGCGTGCTCGGGGCCTGCAGCGACGACGGCACCAGCACCAGCACCAGCACCGACCCGGTCGAGGTGGAGGTCGGCAAGGCCTTCACGTGGAACGGCTTCAGCGTCGAGGACGGGTGGGAGCTCAACGGCATCGAGCGCTCGGCCGGCCTCGAGGAGGTCACCACGCCCGAGGTGAAGGGCACGATCAAGAACACCTCCGACGAGGAGCGGGCGGCGCTGTTCGAGATGGTGTTCTCCACCGACGGGTCGCCGGTGGCGACGCTCAGCTGCTCCGCGCCGACGATGCTCACCGAC
This sequence comes from Nocardioides sp. Soil_C_8, assembly GCF_057656315.1. NCBI lineage: Bacteria > Bacillati > Actinomycetota > Actinomycetes > Propionibacteriales > Nocardioidaceae > Nocardioides > Nocardioides sp. Soil_C_8. The sequence goes on along the minus strand of NZ_JBDGKQ010000002.1, from coordinate 518,318 downwards.
CAGTCCCAGCAGTTCATCTGTCCCGGTCTCAGCGCCACGATGCCGAAGGACTACGACGCGGTCGTCGTCCAGGAGTTCCGCCGCGACACCTCCTCCAGCTGAGGTGGGCCCCCGACATGGGTGACCTCTCGGGCGAGGTCGTCCTCTTCCTCGTGCTGGCAGCGCTGGCCGCCGGCTTCGTCGACGCGGTCGTCGGCGGGGGCGGGCTGATCCAGCTCCCCGCCCTGCTGCTCGGCCTGCCGGGTGCGTCGGTGGTGCAGATCGCGGCGACCAACAAGCTGGCGTCGTTCTGCGGCACCTCCATCAGCGCGGCGACGTACGTCCGGCGCATCCGCCCCGACCCGCGCACGTTCCTGCCACTGATGCTCGCCGCCGGCCTCGGCTCGGCCGGTGGGGCGCTCGTCGCCTCCCTGCTGCCGCGCAGCGCCTTCGACCCGATCATCCTGGTCGTGATGGTGCTCGTCGGCAGCTACGTGTGGTTCAAGCCCAGCGTCGGGCAGCTCACCAACCTCCGGTTCCAGGGCGGCAAGCACCTCACCGCCGTGGTGCTGACCGGGCTGACGATCGGCTTCTACGACGGTGCGATCGGGCCGGGCACGGGGTCGTTCTTCGTCTTCGCGCTGGTGGGTCTCCTGGGCTACAACTTCCTCGAGGCCTCGGCCAAGGCCAAGCTCGCCAACTGGGCGACCAACCTGGCGGCCCTCGCCGTCTTCGTCCCGCAGGGGGCGGTCATCTGGCAGCTGGCCCTACCCATGGCCGCGGCCAACATCACGGGCGGCTACCTCGGCGCCCGGCTCGCGGTCGCGCGCGGTGCCGGCTTCGTACGGGTGTTCTTCCTCGTCGTCGTCTCCGCGTTCGTCGTGCGGCTCGGCGGAGGCCTCCTCGGCTGGTGGTGACGGTAGCCTCCACAGCGTGGGAGCGGTCTCGGCAGTCGACGGGTTCCAACGGCGCCAGCCGTGGCTCGGCTTCCCCATCGCGGTCGTCTACAAGTACTTCGACGACCAGGGCCCCTACCTCGCGGCGGCGCTGACCTACTACGCCTTCGTCGCGATCTTCCCGCTGATGCTGCTCGGCACCTCGATCCTCGGGCTGTTCCTGCGCGGGGAGCCGCAGTGGCAGGAGAGCATCCTCAACTCGGCGCTGTCGCAGTTCCCGATCATCGGCGACGAGCTCGGCCGGCCCGAGGGCCTGCAGGGCTCCGTCTCCGGTGTCGTGCTCGGTGCGCTCGTCGCCCTCTACGGTGCGATGGGGCTCGGCCAGGCGCTGCAGAACACCCAGCACGTGGCGTGGTCGGTGCCGCGCAACAGCCGCCCGAACCCGCTCAAGGCGCGGGGGAAGACGCTGCTGCTGCTCGTCACGGCCGGGATGTCGCTCCTGGCGGTCACGGTCGTCTCGACGGTCGCCAGCACCACCGACGTGTTCACCGAGCTGATCGGAGGCGGGCTCAAGACCCTGCTCCCGGTGCTCACCGTGCTGGTCGTCGGCACCGGCCTGACCTACCTCTTCCGCCTCGCGGCCACCGGGCAGCACTCGTTCCTCCGGGCGGCGCCGGGCGGGTACACCCTGGCCGTGCTGTGGCAGCTGCTGCAGATCGGCGGCGCGGCCTACGTCGACCGGGTGCTGGTGAACACGTCCTCGATGACCAAGACCTTCGGGCTCGTCCTCGGCCTGATCGGCTTCATCTACATCGGCGCCGTCATGGCCGTGCTGTCCACCGAGATCAACGTGGTGCTGTCGCGGCGGCTGTGGCCGCGGGCGCTGCTCACCCCGTTCACCGACAACGTGCGGCTGACCGACGCGGATCGCAGGGCCTACGCCCTCTACGCCCGCATGCAGCGGCACAAGGGCTTCGAGAAGGTGGAGGTGCGCTGGGACCCCGGCCCCAAGGAGCGCCCCAGCGGACCACCGGAGGGTGAGGTGCCGGAGGAGCTCGAGCAGGCGCCTCCGCAGGACCCCACGACCGAGCCCGCGGCCGAGCCCGCGACCGAGCCCGCGACCGAGTCCGCGGACGAGCCGTCGCAGCGCCCGGCGTGACGTCGTACCTCACCGTCGCGCGCGACGCGACCGCCGAGGTCGAGGATCGCGGGTCGCGCTTCCTGTGCACGCTGCGACGGGTCAGCACGGAGGACGACGCACGCGCCCTCGTCGCCGGCCTGCGCCGCGAGCACTGGGACGCCCGGCACCACTGCTCGGCGTTCGTGCTGGGTCCCGACGGTGCGCTGCAGCGCTCGTCCGACGACGGGGAGCCGGCGGGCACGGCCGGTGCCCCGATGCTCGACGTGCTCCGCGGCGCCGGGCTGAGCGACGTCGCGGCCGTCGTGACCCGCTGGTTCGGTGGCACGATGCTCGGGGCCGGCGGGCTCGTCCGGGCCTACGGCGACGCGGTGCGCGGCGCCGTGGCGGACGCCGGGGTGCTGCGCCGCTCGCTGCTCACCGAGCTGGTCCTCGACCTCGACCACGCCGACGCTGGCCGCGTCGAGGGAGAGCTGCGGTCGCGCGGGGTGCCCGTGCTCGACGTGGCGTACGACGCGCGCGTCCGGCTGCTGCTCGCGGCCCCGCCGGAGGGGGTGGAGCGGCTCGACGAGCTGGTCGCCGCAGCGACCGGGGGTCGCTCGCAGGCGGTCGCGGTGGGCGAGCGCTGGGTCGATGTCAGCGACTGACGCCGCCGACCTGCCCGTCCACCTCGCCGTCGACGTACACCCACCGGCCGGCGCGCTGCTCGAACCTGCTCACCTCGTGCATGGAGCCGCCCTCCCAGCTCGCGACGAACTCGACGGTGTCGCCCGTGGCGCTCACCACCCGCAGTCCGGTCCAGCGGGTGCTCGGGTCGGGGCGCACGTCGTCGGGCCGGGTGCGGGGATGCCAGGTGCGGAAGAGGTGGTCGGCATCGCCCATGACGAACGCGGTGTAGCGCGAGCGCATCAGCTGCTCCGGCGTCGACGCCTGCGCCACGTTGGCGAGGAGTGGGCCGCAGCAGGCGTCGTACGCCGCGCCGGTCCCGCACGGGCAGGGCGTGGAGAACACGACAGGACACTACTGGCCCGCGGTTGTGTTGCAGTGTAATCATGTAATGCATGAAGACAGATGAGAGCCGTCGCGGTCGCCGCGGCGGGTGGCAGGTCGCCGACCTGCCGGACGCCTCCGACGCGTCCGAGTGGTTCCACGGGCGGTTGCCCGAGGCATGGTTCAGCACGGTCGACGTCACCGTCGACCGCGAGGAGATCCTGGTCGTCGGCACGCTCGCCGGTGCCGACGACGTGACCGGGGCCGAGGCGGAGGGGCGCATCGGCCGCTTCCGGTCCGAGACCAAGGCCGAGCGCATCGAGATCGCCCTCGAGGCGCAGGCCCGCTACCAACGCAAGGTGTCGTGGGGCGTGCGCCTCGGCGAGACGGAGGCGCTCTTCACCCACGTCGCCGCGCCGGTGATGACCCGGTTGCGCCAGCCCGAGCGACGCGTCCTCGACACGCTCGTCGACGCCGGCGTCGCGCGCTCTCGCTCCGACGCGCTGGCGTGGTCGGTGCGGCTGGTCGGCCAGCACGCCGACGAGTGGCTCGGTCAGCTGCGCGACGCCATGGCGGAGGTCGACAAGCTCCGCGGCGAGGGCCCGTCCCTCTGACCCGACCGGTCGATCGGACCGAATGGCCAGTACGTCGGCGCGCCCAAGCGTGACGAGCGGCGTACGAAAGTCGTTCGGTCCGATCGACGGACCTCCGATACGGTCCGCGGCATGACGATCGAGCGGCCCGAGCCGTCCTTCAGCAACGACGAGGTCGGGATGCTCCGCTCCTTCCTCGACCACTTCCGCGCCACCGTCCGGCTCCAGGCGAGCGGGCTCACCGACGCCCAGCTCGACCAGCCGCTCCCGCCGAGCGACCTCACGCTCGGCGGGATGCTCCAGCACCTCGCCTTCGTCGAGGACTACTGGTTCTCCTACAACCTCGCGGCCCACGACCCTGCCCCACCGTGGGACACGGCTCCGTGGGACGAGGACCCCGACTGGGACTGGCACAGCGCAGCCGGCCGCACCCACGCCGAGCTCGACGCGATGCTCGCTGTGGCGATCGAGCGGTCCGACACCTGCCTCGACGCGGCCCTGGCCGAGGACCCGGACCTCGGCCGGCGCGTCGCGCGACCGCGCCCGCCCGAGAAGGGCGAGACCGCCACGATCCGGTGGGTGCTGGTCCACATGGTCGAGGAGTACGCCCGTCACGCCGGGCACGCCGACCTCGTCCGCCAGTCCATCGACGGCGCGACCGACGTCTGAGGGAGGTTCGTGCTGCTGGTTCAGTCCTCCTGGTGCAGGCAGAGCACGTTGCCGTCGGGGTCCTTGAACCACGCCGCCTTCTCGGAGCCCATCACGGCCACGTGGTCGACGGTCCTCAGCTCCGGCTCGTCGTAGTCCTCGAAGACGACGCCGCGGCGCTCGAGGTCGCTGATCTCGGTGGCGATGTCGTCGACCTCGAAGCTCATCGCGGTGCTCTCCGAGGGTCGGCTGTCGGGGCGGGGGAGCAGGACGAGCGAGGAGCCGCCGTCCAGGGCGAACATCGCACTGCCCTCGTCATTGGTGCCGGTGTAGTCGAGTCCCAGGGACTCGGTGTAGAACGTGCGGGCGCGGTCGACGTCGGTGACCGGCATCATCATCGCGACCGTGCGGTGCGTGAGGGACATGGAGCGCCTCCTTCTCTGCTGGTCACCCCCAGTGTGCGCCCGCGGGGACCCCCTCGGGAGACTGCTCCAGACCGGTCGGACGAGGAGGAGCACGCGATGGGTATCGGGGCGGGCATCAGGGTGGCGACGGAGGCGGACTGGCCGGCGATCTGGCCGTTCTGGCGCGACATCGTCGAGGCCGCGAGACCTACGCCTACCCGCTCGGCGCGACGTCCGACCAGGCCCGGGGGTGGTGGTTCGACGGCAGCCGGGTGACCGTGCTCGAGGAGGGCGGTGCCGTCCTCGGCTCCGCCAAGATGGGCCCCAACCGCCCGGGCCGGGGCGCCCACGTCGGCACCGCGTCGTTCATGGTCGACTCCGCCGCCCGGGGTCGCAGCGTCGGCCGGCGCCTGGCCGAGGACATGGTGGCGTGGCACCGCGAGCAGGGGTTCGCCGGCATCCAGTTCAACGCCGTCGTCGAGACCAACACGGCCGCAGTCCGGCTGTGGCAGGACCTGGGCTTCACCGTCATCGGCACGGTGCCCGGCGCGTTCGACAGCGCGCAGCACGGCCGGGTCGGCCTGCACGTGATGTACCTCGACCTGGGCTGAAGCGCGACAGGTCGGGCGCGCAGGGGCACGCATCTGGTGGAATGTGCCCATGGGCGAGCCGATCCGCGTCTACCTCCTCGACGACCACGACGTCGTGCGCGAGGGACTCACGTTCCTGCTCGAGCAGCAGGAGGACATCGTCGTCGTGGGCCAGTCCGCGACCGCGACCGAGGCCACCGCACGCATCCCGGCGCTGCGGCCCGACGTCGCCGTGCTCGACGCGCGGCTGCCCGACGGCTCGGGCATCGAGGTGTGCCGCGCCGTGCGCGCCGTCGACCCGACGATCAACGCGCTCATCCTGACGTCGTACGACGACGACGAGGCGCTGTTCGCGGCGATCATGGCCGGAGCGTCCGGCTACGTGCTCAAGGAGATCCGCAGCTCCGACCTGGTCGCCGCGGTGCGCCACGTCGCGGCCGGCAAGTCGCTCATCGACCCGGCGATGACCGCGACCGTGCTGGAACGGATCCGCAACGGCCCGGAGACGCCCGACGAGCTGGCCTCGCTCACCGACCAGGAGCGGATCCTGCTCGGGCACATCGCCGAGGGGCTGACCAACCGGCAGATCGCCGAGCAGATGTTCCTCGCCGAGAAGACGGTGAAGAACTACGTCTCCAGCATCCTCGCCAAGCTCGGCCTCGAGCGGCGCACGCAGGCGGCCGTGCTGGCCTCGAAGCTCCTCGGCCAGGCGCCGCACTGAGGTCCCCCGCGCGGTCGGGACCTTGGTCCCGACGGGGGGTGACCCGCGGCCCTGACGTCCCGGGCGGGGCAGCGGGACTCTGGTGGTGACCCAGCACACCCACCACCCGAGGAGGAGATGACGATGAACGTCATCCACCGCCAGCACCACATCACCACCGAGGGCGTCACCACCTCGGAGACCGAGGAAGTACACGACGTCGGCCTCGCACGCGCCCTCGCCGCGCTTCGCATCGCCTTCGGGATCACGTTCCTGTGGGCGTTCCTCGACAAGACCTTCGCCCTGGGGTTCAGCACCGGCGCCCAGTTCGCCGAGGACGGCTCCCGGGCCGGGATCGACTTCATGGCCCAGGACGCCGCCTGGCTCAACGGCGGCAGCCCGACCGAGGGATTCCTGACCTTCGGCGTCCCACCGGACAACCCCTTCAAGGACATGTGGACCAACATGGCCGGGAACGCCTGGGTCGACTGGCTCTTCATGGCCGGCCTGCTCGGCGTCGGTGTGACCCTCCTCCTGGGGGTCGGGATGCGGATCGGCACGGCGGCCGGCGCCCTCATGTACGCCTTCATGTACGCCGCCTCGCTCCCGCTGCAGAACAACCCGGTCGTCGACGACCACCTCATCGGCGTGATCGTGATGGTCGTCCTCGCCCTCGGCGCGGCCGGCACCACGTGGGGGCTGGGTCACTGGTGGAACCGCACCGGCCTGGTACGGAGGTACCCCGTCCTGCGATGACACCGGTCCCTCACCGGACCCGGCGCCGACCCCCCGGCGCCGGGTCCTCTGGTGTTCGGGTTGGCGTCAGCTCAGCGGGACCCGCCACACGAGCACCGTGCCGCGGTCGCCGACCCGGGTGACCTCGAGCGTCCCGCCCAGGTCGTCGGCGCGCCGGCGGGCGTTGCGCAGGCCGCTCTCGGAGACCTCGGCGGGCAGGCCGACACCGTCGTCGGCGACCCGGAGCTCGAGCCGGTCGCCGGCCACGACCACGTCGACCTCGGCGCTGTCGGCGAGCGCGTGACGGGCGATGTTGGAGACCGCCTCCCGCAGCACGGCCAGCAGCTGGGCGCCGAGCTCGTGCGGCACCGCCGTGTCGACCGGGCCGGAGGTGCGCACGACGGGCGTGAAGCCCAGCACCGGCACGTACTCCTTGACAAGGGCGCGGACGGCCGCGCGCAGGGAGTCGCCGCGCCGGTCCTGCAGCTCGAAGATGGTGCCGCGGATCGCCTTGATGGTGTCGTCGAGGTCGGCCACCGACTTGTCGAGCCGCTCGGACATCGCGCTCCCGCCGGTCATCGCCGCCACGCCCTGCAGCTGCAGCCCGGTCGCGAAGAGCCGCTGGATGACGATGTCGTGGAGGTCGCGGGCGATCCGCTCGCGGTCGGAGATCAGCGCCAGCTCCTGGCGGTCGGCGAGGGCCTGGGTGCGGTCGAGGGTGAGCGCCAGCTGGTCGGCGAAGCCGGCGAACAGGTCGCGCTCCTCGACGTCGAGCAGCCCTGACGCGGGCTGCGCGATCGCGACGAGCGCGGTGACGGGGGCGAGGTGCGAGCGCAGCGGCACGACGACCGGCACGCCGTCCCCGTCGCCAGCGCTCGTCGTGACCGCCGCGTCAGCGGCGCCCGGGTCGAAGCCGTCGCGCGCTGCGGCGAGCAACGCCACCACCCGGTCGCCGTCCGAGGCGAGGTCGGGGGCGAGGCTGACCGTGTCGTGCTCCGGGCCGAGCGAGGACCACAGCGCCACGGCGCGCGCCCGCGCGACCTGGCGGGCGGTGGAGACGATCTGGGGCAGCGCGGTGTCGAGGTCGACCGGCGGCTGGAGCACCTCAGCGAGCTCGGCCGACGCCTCGAGCCACTGCCGCCGGCGCTCGCTGAGCGCGAACGAGCGGGCGTTGCTGATGACGTAGCCGGCCGTGCGCGCGAGCTCCTCGACGAGCCGCTCGTCGGCCTCGGTGAACGGTCCTCCGGACGCCTTCTCGGTGAGGTAGAGGTTGCCGAAGACCGTGCCGCGGATCCGCACCGGCATGCCGAGGAACGACGTCATCGGCGGGTGGTTGGGCGGGAAGCCGACCGACGACGGGTGGGCGCTGAGGTCGGCGAGCCGGAGACCGGACGGGTCCTCGATGATCACGCCGAGGATGCCGCGGCCGCGGGGCAGGTCGCCGATGAGCGCACGGGTGCGCTCGTCGATGCCGGTGGTGACGAACTCGACCAGCTCGCCGTCGTTGCCGAGGACCCCGAGCGCGCCGTACCTCGCGCCCGTCAGCGCGGTCGCCGCCTCCACGATCCGCGTCAGCACGCTGGTGAGGTCGAGGTCGCTGGAGATCGCCGTGACCGCCTCGAGCAGCGAGCGGGCGTCGGCGCCGAGGTCGGGAGCAGGGGTTCGGGTCACGCGGACCAGTGTGCCGTCAGGCGAGCCGGCGCACGGGGAGGTGCTCCCACGGGTCCCATCCGCCGCCCAGCTGGCGACCGGTCAGCTCGGTCCACGGGATCCGGACGATGAGGTTGCGCTGCCCGGTCGCCCACGGACGCGGCTCCCAGGAGCGCGCGATCTCGGCGAGCTCCTCCTGGTCGTCGACGAAGTGGCCGCGGCCGCGCACCACGACGCTCCAGCCGCGCTTGAGCTCGTAGTCGAACTGGTCGACCTCGAAGCACAGCTGCGCACCGCGACCGTAGGTGCCGAGCAGGCTGTAGGCGGTGGTGCGGATGAGGACCGACTCCCCGTCGAGGGCGTAGTTCACCGGCACGATGTGCGGACCGGTCGGGGTGCCGACCGCGACCCGGCCGGCGATGCCGGCGTTGAGCAGGCGCGCGCAGTCCTCCCGGGAGAGGTCGTGGGTGGTGTGCATGGGGGAGCCTCCTTCAGCTGGACTCCCAGCCTCGCCCGGGGGGACGGGCGCCAGCAGGGCCGAAGGTCCCCCACGTCAGGGCCGGGAGTCGGGGGTGTTGCCCGGGGACTTCGAGCGCGCTCGACGTTGTCGGACGGGTCTAGCGTGGAGGGCGTGACTGAAGCGATCCAGCAGGACGGGCACCCCGCACCCAGCACCCTCGGCCAGCTCCGCGAGAGCGGGCACCAGCTCAAGCCCCTGCGCCAGGAGCTCCGCGACAACCTGCTCGCGCGGCTGCGCGACGGGGTGGACCCCTGGCCCGGCCTCCACGGCTTCGAGGACACCGTCATCCCGCAGGTCGAGCGGGCGCTGCTCGCCGGCCACGACATCGTGCTCCTCGGCGAGCGCGGCCAGGGCAAGACCCGGCTGCTGCGCTCGCTGGTCGCGCTGCTCGACGAGTGGACCCCGGTCATCTCCGGCTCCGAGCTCGGCGAGCACCCCTACGACCCCATCAGCGTCACCTCCCAGCAGGCGGTGGCGACGTACGGCGACGACCTGCGCATCTCGTGGCGCCACCGCGACGAGCGGTACGCCGAGAAGCTCGCGACGCCGGACACCTCCGTCGCCGACCTGATCGGCGACGTGGACCCGATGAAGGTGGCCGAGGGCCGGCACCTCGGTGACCCGGAGACCATCCACTTCGGCCTGATCCCGCGCAGCCACCGGGGCATCGTCGCCATCAACGAGCTGCCCGACCTCGCCGAGCGCATCCAGGTCGCGATGCTCAACGTGATGGAGGAGCGCGACATCCAGATCCGCGGCTACGTGCTGCGGCTCCCGCTCGACGTCCTCGTGGTGGCCAGCGCCAACCCCGAGGACTACACCAACCGCGGGCGGATCATCACCCCGCTCAAGGACCGCTTCGGCGCGGAGATCCGCACCCACTACCCGCGCGAGGTCGAGCAGGAGATCGCCGTCATCGAGCAGGAGGCCGAGCTCGTCGCCGAGGTCCCCGACTACCTGCTCGAGGTGCTGGCCCGGTTCACCCGCAACCTGCGCGACTCCCAGTCGGTCGACCAGCGCTCGGGCGTGAGCGCCCGCTTCGCGATCGCCGGCGCCGAGACCATCGCCGCGGCCGCGCTGCACCGCGCCACCACCCAGGGCGAGGACGAGCCGGTGGCCCGCGTCGTCGACCTCGAGACAGCCGTCGACGTGCTCGGCGGCAAGATCGAGTTCGAGACCGGTGAGGAGGGCCGGGAGGCTGAGATCCTCACGCACCTGCTCCGCACCGCCATCGCCGAGACCGTCCGGGCACACCTCGCCGGCATCGACCTGCGGCTGCTGGTGGAGGCCATCGAGGAGGGCGCCATGGTCAGCACCGGCGCCCGCGTCGGCGCCCGTGACTTCCTCGCCGGGCTCCCGGTGCTGGGGGAGTCCGACCTCTACGACGAGGTCTGCGACCGGCTCGGCGCCACCAACGACGGCGAGCGCGCGGCCGCCATCGAGCTGGCCCTCGAGGGGCTCTACCTCGCCCGCCGCATCGGCAAGGACACCGACGCCGGGGAGACCGTCTATGGCTGACCCGGTCGTCACGGTCCGACCGGGCACGCTCGCCGACGTCCCGGCCTTCCGCGCCCTCGGCGAGGCCGTCGTGCCGCCCACCTACGGCCCCATCGACGCGGCCTACGCCCAGCGGATGCTCGACGAGTGGTGGGTGCCCGAGGTCTTCGAGAAGTCGCTCGCCCGCAACGCCCACCTCGTCGCGGAGGTCGACGGCGAGGTGGTCGCACTGGCCAACCTGGGGCGCCTGTCCCGGTCCTACCGGGACTTCCCGCACGTCACCGGCGACCGCGAGGTGATGTGGAAGCTCTACGTCCACCCCGACCACCACGGCCACGGGATCGGCAGCCGACTGCTCGCCGAGGTCGAGGCGATGGTCGAGGGCGAGGAGCTCTGGCTGGAGGTCGTCGACGGCAACGCCCAGGCCCTCGACTTCTACCGCGCGCGCGGCTTCGAGGAGGTCGAGCGGGTCACCGACCGGGAGTGGCCCGACGACGTGTGGATGAAGAAGGCGCTGCGGAAGGACGCGCGGTGAGCCGGTTCCGCAAGTACGACGGCGGCGACCCGCTCGCCCCACCGGTCGACCTCGCCGAGGCGCTCGACGCCATCGGCCAGGACGTGATGGCCGGCTACTCGCCGGAGCGGGCGATGCGGGAGTTCCTGCGCCGCGGCGGCACCGACCAGGCGGGACTCGACGAGCTCGCCCGACGCGTCGCCGAGCGCCGGCGCGAGATCCTGCAGCGCAACGACCTCGACGGCACCATGCAGGAGGTCAAGGAGCTCCTCGACAAGGCCGTCCTCGCCGAGCGTGGGCAGCTGGCCCGCGACATCACGATGGACGACGGCGACCGCGCCTTCCGCGAGCTGATGCTCGACGACCTGCCGACCTCCACCCCGGCCGCGGTCAGCGAGCTGTCGTCGTACGACTGGCAGTCGTCGGACGCGCGCGATGCCTACGAGGAGATCAAGGACCTGCTCGGCCGCGAGCTCCTCGACCAGCGCTTCGCCGGCATGAAGCAGGCGCTCGAGGGCGCCACCGACGAGGACCGGCAGGCCGTCCAGGAGATGCTGTCCGACCTCAACGACCTGCTCGAGAAGCACGCGAGCGGGGGTGTCACGGACGAGGAGTTCCGTGACTTCATGGACAATCACGGCGCCTTCTTCCCCGACGACCCGCAGGACATGGACGAGCTGCTCGACCAGCTCGCCCAGCGCGCGGCCGCCGCCCAGCGCATGCTCAACTCGATGTCGGCCGAGCAGCGCCAGGAGCTGATGGAGCTCTCCCAGCAGGCCTTCGGCTCGCCGCAGCTGATGGAGCAGCTCGCCCGGATGGACGCGAACCTCCAGGCGCTGCGCCCGGGCGAGGACTGGTCGGGCTCGGAGAGCTTCGAGGGCGACCAGGGCATGGGTCTCGGCGACGGCACCGGCGCGCTGCAGGACCTCGCGCAGCTCGACGCCCTCGCCGACCAGCTCGCGCAGTCGCACCACGGGGCCCGGATGGATGACGTCGACCTCGACGCGCTCGCCCAGCAGCTCGGGCCGGACGCCGCCGTGTCCGCCCGGACGCTGCAGGAGCTCGAGCGGGCGCTGCGCGACAGCGGCTACCTCAAGCGCGGCTCCGACGGGGAGCTGCGGCTCTCGCCGAAGGCGATGCGCCAGCTCGGCAAGGCGCTGCTGCGCGACGTCGCGGAGCGGATGAGCGGTCGCTCCGGCGCGCGGGAGACGCGGTCGACGGGGCTCGCGGGCGAGCCGTCCGGGGCCACCCGGCGCTGGGAGTTCGGCTCCACCGAGCCGTGGGACGTGCCGCGCACGATCACCAACGCGGTGCTCCGCGACGGCGGCGCCGCCCCGGTGCGCATCCAGGTCGACGACATCGAGGTCGTCGAGACCGAGGCCCGCACCCAGGCCGCGGTCGCGCTGCTGGTCGACACGTCGTTCTCGATGGCGATGGACGGCCGGTGGGTGCCGATGAAGCGCACGGCGCTCGCCCTCCACCAGCTGGTGCGGTCGCGCTTCCGCGGCGACGACATCCAGCTGATCGCCTTCGGCCGCCACGCCCAGGTGATGGAGATCGAGGAGCTGACCGCCCTCGACGCGCGCTGGGACAAAGGCACCAACCTCCACCACGGCCTGCTGCTGGCCAACCGGTTCTTCCGCAAGCACCCCAACGCCCAGCCCGTGCTGCTGGTGGTCACCGACGGCGAGCCGACCGCGCACCTCGAGGCCGACGGCGAGGTGTGGTTCTCCTACCCGCCGCACCCCCTGACGATCGCCCACTCCGTGCGCGAGCTCGACGCCGCCGCCCGGCTCGGCGCGCAGACGACCTTCTTCCGGCTCGGTGAGGACCCCGGACTCGCCCGCTTCATCGACTCGATGGCGCGGCGCGTCGACGGCCGCATGGTGAGCCCCGAGCTCGACGACCTCGGTGCCGCGGTGGTCGGGTCCTACCTCGGCTCGCGGGGTCCCGCGTCGTCGTACCGCGAGCACTTCGGCGACTGGTACGGCGGCGGCCGGGGGTTCTGGGTCTAGGTCTTCTGTCCGCCTCGAGGGTGGCGGCGTACGACATCGGATCGGCGGCTCGGGGTGTCGTCTGCCGCCACTCTGGGCGAAAGGCTGGTGCCCGCCCACCCGGCCGCAGCACACTGACGGGATGCCCCGACTCGTGCAGGTGGCGCAGCGCGCCACGGACCTCGCCGCGACGACCGCCTTCTACGCCGACCTGCTGGGGATCGAGCCGGTCGCGACGTTCGACCCGCCCGGGCTCGCCTTCTTCGACCTCGACGGCGTACGCCTCCTGCTGGACCGCGGCGCGCCGTCCGCGCTGATCTACCTGCCGGTCGACGACATCGACGCGGCCGTCGAGGACCTGCGGGCGAAGGGCGTGGAGATCACGGGCGAGCCGCACGTGATCTTCGGCCACGACGACGACACGCTCGGCCCGGCCGGCACCGACGAGTGGATGGCGTTCTTCACCGATCCCGAGGGGAGCACGGTCGGCCTGGTCGAGCAGCGGCCCCGGTGACGCATCACGGGCGTTCGGCCGACTCCAGCATCCGCAGCAGCTCGGCGCCCATGTGCTCGATGACCGCCTGCAGCGCCTTGGCGGGGCGGACCATGACGGTGAAGTCGACGATCTGACCGTCGGCGTCCCAGGTGATCATGTCGACGCCGGACACCTGCAGGCCGCCGACCTCCGTGCGGAACTGCAGCACCGCTGAGTCCGCGCCGAGCCACTCGCGCTCGTAGGTCAGCCCCGGCCCGAGGACGGTGAAGGCGGCGGTGAGGTAGCCGACCACGGTGTCGCGCCCCTCCTGCGGCGTGTGGACCGCCGGGCTGCGGAAGACCGCGTCCTCGGCGACCAGGCCGGGCAGGCCGGCGGGGTCTCGGCTCTCGACGACGGAGTGCCAGCGGGCGAGGGCCGCCTCTGACGTGGGGGTGGCCTCGGTGGGGAGGGACATGCGCGTCATCGTGCCACCGGGCACGCCCGGTCTGACAGGGTCGCGCGCCGCTGTCGGCCTCTAGCCCGCGGCGAAGCCCGGGAGCGACTCCTCCAGGATCTCCCGGAACGGCACCGCGGCGCCGAGCTGGCTGAGCAGGCCGAGGGCGCCGAGCCACGTGCGGTGGATGAGGAGGTAGGACGTCGGCAGGTTGAGCTTGGTGGCGAGGGCGAAGGTCTCGGCGCGGGGGTCGTTGATCCGCTCGAACTGCTCGCGCATCCACTCGCGCGTGAAGGTGAAGCGCTCCTGGTCGGCCGGCTCGACGAACGGCGCGAGGTAGGCGAGGAGCATCGCGGGGTCGACCTCGATGCGCTCCTTGATGAAGCCCTCCTCGCGGAGCCCGGCGACGAGGGACTCCTCATCGGACTCCAGTGCGATGCGGATCAGCCGGCCCATCGCCTCGGGGAGCTGTCCGTGCGGCAGCCGGGCGACGGCACCGAAGTCGAGCACGCCGAGGCGGCCGAGGCCGCCGTCGGGTGCGGGGATGACGCGGTAGTTGCCGGGGTGCGGGTCGGCATGGAGCATGCCGGTGCGTCGCGGACCCTCGAAGAGGAACCGGACGAACAGCTCGCCGTAGTGGTCGCGCTCCTCCTGCGTGCCGTCGCGGATGACGTGGGCGAGGGAGTAGGCGGAGTCGAGCCACTCGGTCACCAGCACCTCGGTGCCGACGGCGACCACGGCCGGGACGACGATGTCGGGGTCGTCGGCGAACGCCTCGGCGTACGCCGCCTGTGCCTCCGCCTCGAGGTGGTAGTCGAGCTCGTCGGCCGCGCGCTCCTGCAGCTCGGCGACCAGAGGCTTGATGTCGATCCCGGGGAAGACCGGGGCGACCCCACGCGCCACGCGGGCGATCTGCCGGAGGTCGGACATGAGCGCCTCGCCGGCACCGGGGTACTGCACCTTCACCGCGACCTCGCGCTCGTCGTCGGCTTCGGAATCGGACTCCGAGCCCGCGAGGTCGCGCCAGCGGCCGCGGTGCACCTGCCCGATCGACGCGGCCGCGGTCGGGGCGCCGTCGAGCCACACCAGCCGCTGCGTCCAGTCGTCGCCGAGGTGGGCGGCCAGCTGCTCGCGCACGGTCGCGGTCGGCATCGGGGGAGCGGAGTCCTGCAGCGCGGTGAGGTGCTCGCGGTAAGGGGCGGTGACCTCCTCGGGCAGGGCGGACTCCAGCACGCTGAGCGCCTGACCGAACTTCATGGCGCCGCCCTTGAGCTCGCCCAGGGTGCGGAAGAGCTGCTCGGCCGTGCGCTGCTGCACCTCGGTGAGCACCGCGTCGGCGGGCTTGCCCCCGAGCCGCTTGCCGAGCCCCATTGCCTGCCGCCCGGCATAGCCGAGCGGGAGCGCAGCGAGACGGGCCGTGCGCGCGGCAGCCTTGCGGGGGAGCTCGGTCATGCCTTCCATTGTCCGGGTCCGCGCAATCGGGTTGCCACACCCGCGCCGACGTGGCGCGTCCGGAGCTCCGCCCGCGGCGGCCGCGAGCGCCGGGCGTGACCTCGCGCGCGACGGCTCGTTGGACCACCCGACGACCCTCGACCTCTCGGGAGGACACCCGTGCGACCCAGGACCCTTCTCGCGTGTGCGGCGAGCGTGCTCGCGGCCACCGCGACCTTCGGCATCGGCGCGACCGCTCCGGCCGCGGGAGAGGCCACCGCCCAGGCCGACCGTGCCAACGTCTCCGACTTCCTCGCCCGGCAGCTGTCCGGGCTGTCCGGCCGGACGACCGTGATGGTGCACGGCACCTCGATCACCGCTGCCCGACAGGCCGTCGCGGCCACCGGGATGCGGAAGTCCGGGGAGTTCAGCCGCATCGGCGTCGTCATCGCCGACGCCACGCGGAGCCAGGTCGAGGCGGTCCGCGGACAGGACGGCGTGACGTACGTCGAGGGAGGGGCGCAGCCGATCGACTTCCTCGCCGACACCATGGCCGAGACCTCCAACATCGCCACCCGCGGCGCGGAGGCGGCCGCGACCCTCACCGGTGCCGACGGCACGCCGCTCACCGGCACGGGCGTCAGCGTCGCGGTCATCGACTCCGGCGTGGACCCCACCCACCCCTACTTCAAGGAGGCCGACGGCTCGAGCGCCGTCGTCGCCAACCTCAAGGCGCTGTGCGAGCCGCTGACCGAGACCTGCTCGGTGCAGCGCGTGCCCGCGTTCGTCGACACCGACACCCTGTCGGTCGGTGGCCACGGCACCCACGTCAGCGGCATCGTCGCCGGCCGCCCCACCACGCTGACCGACGGCGGCAAGCTGCAGGGCGCCGCCCCCGGCGCCAAGCTGGTGTCGATCTCGACCGGCGCCGCGATCGTGATCCTGGGCGCCGACTCCGCACTCAACTGGGTGCTGGAGAACCACGAGGCGCCGTGCGGTGCCGACGTGCCCGCGTCGACCTGCCCGCCCATCAAGGTCACCAACAACTCCTACGGCCCGAGCGGCGGCGGCGCGTTCGACCCGGAGTCGGCCACCGTCAAGCTGCAGCGCGCGCTCGCGGCCGAGGGCGTCGTCACGGTCTGGGCCGCAGGCAACGACGGCGGCGACGGCTCGACGAGCCTCACCAACCCGCCCGGCCAGGACCCCACCGGCGGCATCCTCTCGGTGGCCTCCTCCTACGACCAGGACACCGGCACCCGGGACGGCGTGGTGTCCGAGTACAGCTCGCGCGGCCTCGCCTCCGACGCCTCGACGTGGCCCGACGTCTCGGCGCCCGGGGAGAACATCACGTCCTCGTGCCGTCTCTACCTCGCGATCTGCTCGACCGGCCTCGACTTCCGCAACGGTCCGGGCGCGCTCGACCTCGGCACGTTCAACACCATCAGCGGCACGTCGATGGCGGCACCGCACGTCGCCGGCATCGTCGCCCAGCTGTTCCAGGCCGACCCGAGCGCGACACCCGCCGAGGTCGAGCAGGCGCTGGAGGTCTCGGCGTACAAGTTCACCGACGGAGCGGCCTACCAGCCCGGTCCGGTCGGCACCACGTCGTACGACAAGGGCCACGGCCTCGTCGACGTCGTGGCGGCAGTCGCGGCCCTGGGGTGAGCACCAGCTCGTCACGGGGCTGACCAGACCCTCCAGGGAGGGCCGTCGTGCGACAGGGGTGCGACGGTGCGAGGCGGGCGGAGGCCGTGGGGTCTTCCGCCCGCCTCGGTGTCTGCCCCGAGCGGGCGGATTGCTGGGAAGGTGGGGGCATGGAGATCGAGTTCGCCGGCGAGGTGGTCGAGTGGCGCGGCCCGGCGCCGTTCTTCTTCGTCGCCCTCCCGCCGGACGCGGCCGACCTCGTCGACGAGGTGAAGGCCGACGTCGTCTACTGGGGCGTGGTCCCGGTCCGCGCGTGGATCGGCGACACGGAGTTCACCACCGCGATGTTCCCCCGCGAGGACACGTGGTTCCTGCCGCTGAAGGTGGCCGTGCGCCGTGCCGAGGACGTCGACCTCGGCCAGGTCGTCGACGTCCGGATGCACGTCGGTCGCGACTGAGCCAGCCGCCGCGTGCAACCTCGGGGCACCGCCGTGCGTCTCCCTCTACGTCCCCGTCAGGGGCCCGACGAGAGAACGGACAGCACCATGCGTAGGACCCTCCTGAGCGCCGCGACCGTGGCGGTCGCCACCCTCGCCCTCACCCAGATCCCTGCGGCGAACGCCGACGGCATCGGCGTCTCCGACCCCGCGGACCTCGGCCACGGCGTCGACCTGCGGTCGGTGGAGGTCGAGCACAAGGCCGCCAACATCGTCATCACCACGACCCACACCGACCTGCGGCCGTCCTTCCGCACCGGCTCGTCGGGATCGGTGTTCCTCGACACCGACCCCGACGACCCCGGCCCGGAGTACGTCTTCGCGGGTGGCTACTTCGTCGGCACCGACTACCAGCTCGTCGAGACCGACGGCTTCGCCAACAAGACCTGGGGGCAGCCCGTGGAGGGCTCCTACCGGATGCGCGTGAACTACGACACCGACCAGGTCCGCATGCGGATCTCCCGCGAGGCCCTCGGCTCGCCCGACGAGGTGCGCGTCGCCGTACGCGTCGCCGGCACGCGGCCCGACGGCGGCAGCACCCGCACCGACTGGCTCGGCGCGCCGCGCAGCTTCACCGACTGGGTCGCGCAGTAGCGGACCCGCAGGTCCGGGAGGCTACTTGACCTCCCGGACCTCCTGCGGCCAGCCGCAGCCCTCGGCGACTCGGCCGGCCCACATCTTCGCGGTCTCGATGTCGGGGACCTCGATGATCGTGATCCCGCCGAGGTACTCCGTGGTCTCGGTGTAGGGACCGTCCGTCACCACGATGGACCCGCTCGTGGCGTCGGCGCTGAAGGCCAGGGACATGTCCTCCACGAGACCGCCGGCGAACACCAGGACGCCGGCGGCCTCCATGTCCCTCACCACGGCCGTGCTCGGCTCCACCCGCGTCTGGTACCACTCGGCGGGGTGGTCGCCGACCCACTGCTGGTGGAAGTAGATGGCGTACTTGGTCATGTCGCTCCTCCTTGCGGCCGCCCCGTGCGGCGCGTCACCACTCTGACGGACGAACGGGGCCGGGATCGACAGCCCGGTGCGGCTCAGTCGTGGACGACCGACGCGGGCCGGTCGTAGAGGAGGTCGGCGTAGTCGGGGTGGCGCAGCATCCAGGCCTTGATGAACGGGCAGATGGCGAGCACCCGGCGTCCGCCGTGGTCGCGCACGTCGTCCAGTGCGAACCTGGCCAGGGCCGAGCCGATGCCCTTGCCCTCGTGGACCCGGTCGACCTCGGTGTGGGTGAAGACGATCAGCTGGTCGGCGAGCTGGTACTCGGCGAAGCCGGCCAGCTCTCCGGCCAGGTGGGCCTCGTAGCGGGACTTGTCGGAGTTGACCGAGACGTCGACGGTGTCAGGCACGAGGGCAGGCTACCTCTGGTCGTGGGACGGCGATCCCCCTAGGGTCGTGCCATGACAGCGCCGGGGGGCCAGCAGCAGCGCCATCTGTCCTACGCCTGGTTCGCGGTGATCGTGATCGCCTATCTGGCCGTCATCAAGGGCACCGGGTTCCTCGTCAGCCAGGTCTGGGAGATCGACGACGGTCTGTACACGACCGAGGACGTCATCGTGCAGATGTGGATCCCCCTCGGCGCCGCCCTCGTCTTCACGTACGCCGTCGTGGCCGCCCTCGGGTGGTGGCAACCGGTCCTGCGCGAGGACCGGCCCGTGCAGCGGTGGGTGTGGATGGTCCCCATCGTGTTCGCCGTCTGCATCCTGATCGCCATCGACTACGCCGACCTCTTCGACAAGCCGCTCGGCTACGTCCTCGCGCTGCTGGTCGCCACGCAGTTCGTCGGCTGGGGCGAGGAGGGCATGTTCCGGGGCATCGGCGTGACGACACTGCGCCAGCACGGCCTCACCGAGGGGAAGGTGGCGCTGTGGTCCAGCGTCGTCTTCGGCGCCGTCCACATCAGCAACGCCCTCACCGGCGACGTCGCGCACGCGCTGCCGCAGGCGATCGCGGTCAGCTTCGCCGGCTACTTCTTCTACCTGATCCGCCGCGTCAGTGGTGGCAACGTGCTGAACTCCGTCATCCACGGCCTGTTCGACTTCTCGATCCTCACCGGCTCCGCGATCGCCGTCGACCAGGGCGGATACCCGGGCACCATCGCGGCGATCCTCGCCTACGTGGTCGTGGGCGGCACGCTGCTGGTCCGTCGGCACAGGATCGAGCCGGAGGCCACGCTCGCCCCGGCCTAGCCCCCCACGGCTCAGGCCGGGAACGCCACCCCGGTGTTGGCGTGGCAGCGGTAGCCGAACGGGTTCTTCGCGAGGTACTGCTGGTGGGCGTCCTCGGCGTAGTAGTACGGCGTCTCGCTGGCGGGGCGGATCTCGGTGGTGATCTCGCCGAGACCGCGGCGGGCGAGCTCCTCGCCGTAGACCTTGGTCAGCTCGCGGGCGGTCTGCTCCTGCTCGGGGGTGGTCCAGTAGATCGCCGAGCGGTACTGGGTGCCGACGTCGTTGCCCTGGCGCATGCCCTGGGTCGGGTCGTGGATCTCGAAGAACTTCCTGACCAGGTCGGCGTACGACACCTTCGCGGGGTCGAAGACGACGCGCACGGCCTCGGTGTGGCCGGTGTGCCCGCTGCAGACCTCGTCGTAGGTCGGGTGGGGCGTGCTGCCGCCGGCGTAGCCGACGGACGTCGACCAGACGCCGGGGACCTGCCAGTAGATCTCCTCGGCGCCCCAGAAGCAGCCGAGGCCGAGGACGGCGACCTCGTAGCCATCAGGGACCTCGTCGGTGACGACCGGGGTGTGCAGGACCACGTGCTCGCCCAGGGGCCACATCTGCTGCTCGCGCCCCGGGAGCGCCTGGTCGGGGGTGGGCAGGGTGGTGGGCTTGCCGAATCCGAACATGCCTCCATTGTCGCGCGCCGGGCAAGCGGCGCCACTGTGTCTCGGCGGATGGCCGGCGCACGTGGAGCCACGCGGTCTAGACGTCCGCGCTGTCGCGGATGCGGGAACGCCGGGGCGGGAGGACGGTGAAGACGTCAGCAACTCGTGGAAAGGAAGTGTCATGTCTTCACGTCGAACGATCCGGCAGCTCTCCGTCGCCGTCCTCGTAGGGGTCCTGGTCGGGGGCGGCCTGATGGTCCTCACCCCGGCGGGGGCCGAGGTGAGCAGTGCCGTGGCCACCAACTGGAAGAAGATCTGGAACAAGGAGCTCAAGCCGCAGGCCGACAAGCGGTACTACACGAAGAAGAAGAGCGACAAGAAGTACTACACCAAGAAGAAGAGCGACGAGCGGTACTCGCTCACCGGCTCGTCGTACACCAAGGCCGAGTCCGACGGCAGGTACCTCCCCAAGCAGGCGCTCTACCGAGGCCAGTACGCCGCCATCGGGACGACTGCTGCAGGGACCAGGGTCGGCGACAACATCACCTTCGGTGTGTCGCTGTCGGCGGCGCCCACGGTCAACTACCTCAACACCGGGGCTGCGCCGACCGCCAACTGCCCCGGAACCGCAGCCGCTCCCGCAGCCGCTCCGGGCAACCTGTGCCTCTACGAGGCATCGAGCACCAACGTGGCGACGCGCACCATCTGGAACGCGGGCGCCAACGCTGCAGGAGCCAGCGTCTACGGAGCCATCGTGTACGTGACCAGCACCGCCGCGGGCGACACGGTCGCCTACGGCTCGTGGGCCCTCCGCCCGGCTGCCGTCGTCAGCGCGCCGTGAGGAGTGGCTGGCCACACGATTGACCGGACCGGGACCGGTCGCCGTGCCAGGGGTGCGGCGGCCGTTCCCCTGTCCGGGCCGGGAGCCGCGGGGTCTACCCTCGGCATGTGACCCAGGAGCACCGCAACAAGTCCGGCTTCGACACGCGTGCGATCCACGCCGGCTACGAGCCCGACGCGATGACGGGGGCGGTCAACCCGCCCATCTACGCCAGCAGCACCTACAAGCAGGACGGTGTCGGCGGCCTGCGCGGCGGCTACGAGTACAGCCGCTCCGCGAACCCGACCCGTACGGCGCTGGAGAGCGCGCTCGCGGGGGTCGAGGACGGCGAGAAGGGGTTCGCCTTCGCCTCCGGCCTGGCCGCCGAGGACACCATCATCCGGGCGCTGACCCGCCCCGGCGACCACGTGGTGATCCCCGACGACGCCTACGGCGGTACGCACCGTCTCTTCGACAAGGTCGCCAAGGTCTGGGGCACCGACCACAGCTCGGCGTCGGTGGCCGACGCCGACGCCGTGGCAGCGGCGATCGAGCCCGGCCGGACCAAGCTGGTGTGGGTCGAGACCCCCACCAACCCGATGCTCACCATCGGCGACATCGAGGCCCTCGCCACGGTCGCACACGACGCAGGCGCCCTGCTCGTCGTCGACAACACCTTCGCCTCGCCCTACCTCCAGCAGCCGCTCACGCTCGGCGCCGACGTGGTGGTCCACTCCACCACCAAGTACGTCGGCGGGCACAGCGACGTCGTCGGGGGAGCGGTCGTCGTGCGCGACCTCGGGCTCGCCGAGAAGATCGGCTACCACCAGAACGCCATGGGCGCGGTCGCCGGGCCGTTCGACGCCTTCCTGACCCACCGCGGCCTCAAGACCCTCGGCGTCCGCATGGACCGCCACTGCGACAACGCGGAGCGGGTCGTGGCGTTCCTCGACGGCGACCCGCGGGTCACCGAGGTGATCTACCCCGGTCTGGCCGCGCACCCCGGGCACGAGGTCGCGGCCCGGCAGATGAGGCGCTTCGGCGGCATGGTGTCCTTCCGCGTCGCCGGCGGCGAGGAGCAGGCCCTCGCGGTGTGCGAGCGCGCCGAGGTGTTCACCCTCGGCGAGTCCCTCGGCGGCGTCGAGTCCCTCATCGAGCACCCCGGCCGGATGACGCACGCCAGCGTGGCCGGCACCGACCTCGAGGTGCCGGCCGACCTGGTCCGGCTCAGCGTCGGCATCGAGACCGCCGACGACCTCGTCGCCGACCTCGACAGAGCCCTGGGCTGACCCGTGGCCGAGGCACCTGACCCGCGCTACCTCTTGGCCAACGAGCGGACGCTCCTCGCCTACGAGCGCACCGCGATCGGGCTCGTCGTCGCGGCCGTCGGCGCCCTCAACCTGCTGGACGAGACCTGGCCCAACGTCGCCCTCGGCATCGCCCTCCTCCTCGCGTCGGCGATGACCGCCGGCGTCGGGTGGCACCGCTACCGCCAGGCGGAGCAGGCGATCCGGGCCGGGACCGACCTCCCGTCCGGGTTCGCCGTGCAGGTCGTCGTCCTCGCCGTGATCACGATCATCGTGGTGGTCGCCCTGACGGTGCTGGTGTGAGCGCGGTCGTCTGCGTCGACTTCGGATCCACCTGGACGAAGGCGGCGCTGGTCGAGCTCGACAGCGGACTGCTCCTCGGGACCGCGAGCCACCCCACCACCCTCCCGGGCCCGGACGGCGACGGTGACGTGCTCGACGGGTACGACGCCTGCGTCGCCGCGCTCGCGCAGCAGGACCCGCGGACGCTCGGTGCCGACGTGCTCGCCTGCTCCAGCGCGGGTGGTGGGCTGCGGATCGCCGTCGTCGGCAACGAGGAGCTGGTCACCGCGGAGGCCGGGCGCCGGGTCGCGCTCTCCAGCGGCGGCAAGGTGGTGCTGGTCCTGCACGGCGGCCTCGACGACACCAAGCTGGCCGGGCTGCGGGCGGCCGAGCCCGACGTGGTGCTCCTCGTCGGGGGCACCGACGGCGGCAACGCCGAGGTGCTCGAGGGCGACGCTGCCTTCCTGGCCCGCGTGCCGTGGCCGGGTCCCGTCGTGGTGGCCGGCAACGTGGAGTCCCAGCCGGTCGTGTCGGGGCTGCTCGCCGGCTCGGGGACGCCGCACGTGCTCGCCGACAACGTCGTGCCCCGCATCGGCGTGCTCGCCCCCGACAGCGCCCGGCGGGCGATCCGCGAGATCTTCCTCAGCCACGTGATCGGCGGCAAGCACCTCAGCAGCCGCAGCGACGCGAGTGGTCGGACCTTCACCTCGATGGTCCGCGGCGCGACGCCCGACGTCGTGCTGACCGGCGTCGAGCTGCTCGCGCGCGGCCTGGACGACCAGCACCCCGGTGCCGGTGACGTCGTGGTCGTCGACGTCGGCGGCGCCACGACCGACGTGCACAGCGTCGTCGAGCTCGACCCCGAGGACAGCGGCCTGGCCCGCGAGGTCGTCGCCACCACGCCGGTCACCCGGACGGTCGAGGGAGACCTCGGCATGCGCTGGTCGGCCGTCTCGACCGTCGAGGCCGCCGGTCGTCACGACCTGCACGCCGCCGCCGTACGACGCCACGAGCGTCCCGACCTGCTCCCGGAGAGCTGTCCCGACCCGGTCGCCGAGCAGGAGACCGACCTCGACATCGCCGCGGCCGCGGTCCGGATCGCCCTTGAGCGCCACGCCGGCCGGAGCCGGGTCGTGGTGAGCCCCGAGGGCCGCGTCGTCGAGCGCAGCGGCAAGGACCTCCGCGAGGTCGACCTCCTGGTCGGCTCCGGTGGGGTGCTGCGCCACGGCGGCCCCGACGCCGTACGACGGGTGCTGGCGCCGGCGACGGGCGACGCCTTCGAGGGGGGCTGGCAGCTGCCGCGCGACCCACGGGTGGTGGTCGACCACGACTACGTGCTGGCCGCCGCCGGGCTGCTGGCGCAGGACCACCCGGGCGCGGCACACCGTCTGCTGGGTGGTCTCACTGCGGCGGCGGATCGGTAGCGTGAGCGACGTGAGCGAGCACGACGAGCCCGCGCCCGACGCTCCCGGCGACCCCGAGGTGGAGTCGGGCCGGCGGCGACTGTTCGCCGCCCTCGCCCGGGAGGAGGAGGGGCTGACCGATCGCATCGTCGCCCAGTGGGCCCAGGGCCGCGCCGAGCGGCGGACCGAACCGGCGTTCACCACCGGCCCCTCCAACTTCAGCCGCGCCCAGGTGCCGTGGGGCCTCGACCTCGCCGCCGCGTGGGCGTGGCGGCTCGTCGTCATCGTGGTCGCGATGCTCGGCCTGCTGTGGACGCTGCGCTTCTTCGCCGTCATCACGCTGCCGATCGCCATCGCGCTGCTGATCAGCGCGCTGGCGTCGCCCACGGTCGTCTGGCTGCGCCGGGTCGGGGTGCCGCGCGGCCTCGCGACCGGCGTCGTGATGCTCCTGGGCCTCGGCACGGTCGCGCTGCTGCTCACGTTCGTCGGCCAGCAGGTCGCCCAGGGCGCCGACGACCTGGCCGACTCGGTGGTCACCGGCCTCGGGCAGGTCCGCGAGTGGCTGCGAACCGGCCCCTTCCACATCTCGGACTCCCAGCTCGACGGCTACATCAAGCAGGTGCAGTCCGCCGTCTCCGGCAGCACCGGCGCCGACGGCATCTTCACCCGGGCCACCGAGGTCGGCACGGCCGTGGGCCACGTGGTCGCGGGCTTCTTCATCGTGCTGTTCTCCACCTACTTCTTCCTCGCCGACGGCGAGCGCATCTGGTCGTGGCTGGTGCGGATCGCCCCCCGCGCGGCCCGCGAGCGCGTCGACGCCTCGGGTCGCGTCGCCTGGGTGTCGCTCATGCAGTTCGTGCGGGCCACGGTCCTGGTGGCGATCGTCGACGCGATCGGCATCATGCTGGTCGCCTGGTTCCTCAGCGTGCCGTTCGTGGTGGCCATCGGCGTGCTGGTCTTCCTGGGTGCGTTCGTCCCCATGATCGGTGCCACCGTGGCCGGGCTCGTCGCGATCCTGGTCGCCCTGGTCGACCAGGGCCCGTGGACCGCGCTGCTGATGCTGGGCGGCGTGATCCTGGTCCAGCAGATCGAGGGCCACGTCCTGCAGCCGTTCCTCATGGGCCGCTTCGTCTCGCTGCACCCGCTCGGCGTGATCGTGGCGATCGGCTGCGGGGTGCTCGTGGCCGGCATCGCGGGCGCGCTGGTCGCCGTACCCCTCGCCGCCGCCGGCAACGCCGTCGTCCAGCACCTCGCCTCCTACACCGAGGTCGGTGACGACGACCCCGACGACGCGCTCGAGGAGGACATCGCGCCACCACCCAACGAGGGCGACCAGATCCGCGACGACGGCCCGCTGGCGGGCCCGGACGCCCCGGACGACGACCCCGACCACCCCGACCACCCCGACCACCCCGAGAAGGACCCTGCATGACCGACGAATGCGCCCTGGCCGACATCGTGGCCGCGCGCGAGATGCTCGAGGGCGTCACGGTGACCACGCCGATGGAGGAGTCGCGTTGGCTCTCCGCGCTGGTCGGGGGACCGGTCTCGCTGAAGTGCGAGAACCTCCAGCGCACCGGCTCCTTCAAGTCGCGGGGCGCCTACGTCCGCATCGCGCGGCTGTCCGCCGAGGAGCGGGCCCGCGGCGTCGTCGCGGCGTCCGCCGGCAACCACGCGCAGGGCGTCGCGCTCGCGGCCTCGACCCTCGGCATCACGTCCACCGTCTTCATGCCCGAGGGTGCGCCGATCCCCAAGGAGAAGGCGACCCGCGGCTACGGTGCCGACGTCGTCTTCCACGGCCGCTACCTCGAGGACTCGCTCGCACGGGCGCGCGAGTTCGCGGCCGAGACCGGCGCGGTGCTGATCCACCCCTTCGACCACGTCGACATCGTCGCGGGGCAGGGCACGCTCGGCCTCGAGGTCCTCGAGCAGGCGCCCGACGTGCGCACGGTGCTGGTGCCGACCGGTGGCGGCGGCCTGCTCGCCGGGGTGGCGATCGCGGTCAAGGCGCTGCGCCCCGACGTACGCGTGGTGGGCGTGCAGGCGGAGGGCGCCGCGGCCTACCCGGGCTCCCTCGCTGCGGGGCAGCCCGTGCCGCTGGAGTCGATGAGCACGATGGCCGACGGCATCGCCGTCGGCCGGCCGGGGGACATCACCTTCGCGGCCGTGCGCGACCACGTCGACGAGATCGTGACGGTCTCGGAGGAGTCGCTGTCCCGCGCGCTGCTCGCGCTGATCGAGCGCGCGAAGCAGGTCGTCGAGCCGGCTGGTGCCGCCGCCGTCGCGGCCATGCTCGACAACCCGACCGGCTTCGAGACCCCGGCCGTCGCGGTCCTGTCCGGCGGCAACATCGACCCGCTCCTGCTCGGCAAGGTGATCCGCCACGGCCTCGCCGCGGCCGGGCGCTACCTCTACCTCCGCGTCTGCATCCCCGACCTGCCCGGCGGCCTGGCCTCCCTGCTCGCCGAGGTCGGCGCCGAGGGCGCCAACGTCCTCGAGGTCGCCCACGAGCGGCTCTCCCCGTCGCTGACCCTCAACGAGGTCGAGGTGCGCATCCAGCTCGAGACCCGCGGCGAGGCGCACGCCGAGCACCTGATGGCCCGCCTCCGCGAGCGCGGCTACCGCGTCGACAACTGAGCGGCGTACGCCCTCGACTGCCGCCGAAAATGCCGCGGAGCGGTGAGTGAGACACGCGTTCTGCACGCAGAAAAGGTGTCCCACTCACCGCTCCGGCGGTGAAAAGCGCTCAGGCCTTGTAGGGCTCCGCGTCGACGATCGTGACGGAGAGCTCCTTGCCGTTGGGCGCGGTGTAGGTGACCTTGTCGCCCTTGGTCTTGCCGTTGATCGCGGCACCCATCGCCGACTCGGGGGAGTAGACGTCGAGGGTGTCGCCGTCGCTGAGGTTCTCGCGGGCGCCGAGGAGGAACTTCTCCTCGTCGCCGCCACCGAAGTCGACCGTGACGACCATGCCCGGCTCGACGACGCCGTCGTCGGGGGGCGTCTCGCCGACCTCGGCCTTGCGGAGCATGTCCTCGAGCTGACGGATGCGGGCCTCCTGCTTGCCCTGCTCGTCCTTGGCGGCGTGGTAGCCGCCGTTCTCCTTGAGGTCGCCCTCGTCGCGGGCGGCCGAGATGCGCTCGATGATCTCCTGGCGCTTGGGACCCTTGAGGTCGTCGAGCTCGGCCTTCAGCTTGTCGTAGGCCTCCTGGGTCAGCCAGATGGTGCCCTGGTCGGTCATGTCGGTGCTCCTGCTCACGTGGTACTGGATGCGGGTGTGCCTCAGCGCCCCCGCATCGGGTCGGTGGTGTCTTCCGTCCGATCGGTGTCGGCGCGGCGACGGACGTCGGCCAGCGCACCCGGACGGGCAGAACATTCAGACTAGCAAGCCCGGGGCAAAAGTGCAGGCCGACGACTCAGCGTGGGCGCGGCTGGTCCGGGGAGGTGCACCCGAGCTTCTCGACGGAGGTGGCCCGGCGCTCGGTGCGGATGACGACCTCGTTGACGCCGTCCACGGGGGTGAAGGCCAGCTCGCCGACGGCCGTCTTGTCCTCGGCGAGGGCGCGCACCCGGCAGCTGGCCTCGACACCGTCGGCGAGCTGGACGTCGACGCGGGTCTCCACCTGGTGGTCACCGGTCACCTCGAACGTGACCACCTCGGAGCGGACGTCGGGGCTGCCGTGGAACCACGCGGTCCAGCCCAGCCAGGTGAGCCCGACGACCGCCAGCACGACCGCGAACCCGATGGCCACGGGTCGCCGCCACCGGGCGGGGGCGCCGTAGCGGTCGGCGAGGTCGGTGGTCACGCACAGAAGCGTAAGTCCCTCCTCCTAGACTCCAGACCATGGCCCAGCCCTCCGCCGACCGGTCCCGCACCGGGCTCCGACTCATGCACGTCCACGCCCACCCCGACGACGAGTCGAGCAAGGGCGCCGCGTCGACGGCGAAGTACGTCGCCGAGGGCGTCGACGTCCACGTCGTGACCTGCACCGGCGGCGAGCGCGGCTCGGTGCTCAACGCCAAGATGGACCGCCCGGAGGTCTGGGAGAACATCACCGAGATCCGTCGCGAGGAGATGCACCGGGCCCGCGACATCCTCGGCATCCGCCAGGACTGGCTCGGCTTCATCGACTCCGGCTGGCCCGAGGGCGACCCGCTGCCGCCGTTGCCGGAGGGCTGCTTCGCGCTCGTCCCGCTCGAGGAGTCGACCGAGCGGCTCGTCCGGCTGATCCGCGAGTTCCGTCCCCACGTGCTGACGACGTACGACGAGCGCGGCGGCTACCCGCACCCCGACCACATCCGCTGCCACGAGGTCTCCGTCGCCGCCTACCACGCGGCCGGCGACCCGGAGCGCTTCCCCGACGCGGGGGAGCCGTGGCAGCCCATGAAGCTCTACTACCACCACGGCTGGAGCTGGGCGAAGACGAACGCCCTGCACGAGGCGATGCTCGCCCACGACCTCGAGTCGCCGTACACCGAGCGCCTCGCCAACTGGGAGCGCGAGCCCGAGTGGGACGAGCGGATCACCACGCGGGTGCCGTGCGGCGACTACTTCGGGGTGCGTGACCAGGCGCTGCTCGCCCACGCCACGCAGATCGACCCCGACGGCATGTGGTTCGCGATCCCGCGTGAGATCCAGCAGAAGACGTGGCCCACCGAGGACTACGAGCTGGTCGAGTCGACGGTCGCGAGCACGCTGCCCGAGGACGACCTGTTCGCCGGGATCCCGACGCCCGCTCCCTGAGCGGGAAGTGGGACACTAGGAGCATGCTCGACCTGCTGATCATCGCTCTGGTGGACGACCCGACGCCGAAGGACACCGAGGTGAAGGCCGGTCCACTGGGCTTCGCGGTGTGGATCTTCATGATCATCGCGGTCGTCGTGATCGCGTTCAGCCTGGTCAAGCAGCTGCGCAAGGCGCAGGCGGCGAAGGACGCCGGCGTCTACGGCGACGAGCCGGTGCAGCGCACCGACGCGTCGGACGACGCGACCGGCGCCGCCGGCACCCCGGGCGGCTCCGCCACCACCGACGAGCGCTGAGCGACCCCTCTGCCACCCCTCGGTCACCCTCGGCCGGCTCAGCCCTGCTGACTCTTCCCGGGCAGCCACCAGTTCCACCGGCCCAGCAGCGTCATCGACGCAGGCAGCAGCAGCCCGCGCACGATGGTCACGTCGAGCAGGACCGCCACCGTCATCCCGACGCCGATCTCCTTGACCGCGACCAGCTCGCCGAGCGCGAAGCCGAGGAACACGATCCCGATCGCGACCGCGGCGAGCGTCACGACCGGTCCCGAGGCGGTGATGCCGGTGAGCACGGCCTCGTCGTTGAGCGCCCGCAGGTCGGTCGAGCGGTCGCGCTTGCGCCTGGGGCGGGCGAGCGCCTCGTCCCACGCCTCACGGATCCGGGCGACGAGGAAGACGTGGTAGTCCATCGACAACCCGAACGCGAACATGAACAGCAGCAGGGGCGTGGTGACGTCGAGGGCGCCCCACGAGTCGAAGCCCAGCAGGGACGACCCCCAGCCCCACTGGAAGATCGCCACCACGACGCCCAGGGTCGCACCGAGCGAGAGCAGGTTGAGCGCGACGGCCTTCACCGGTACGACGACGGAGCGGGTCAGCCGTCCCAGCAGCACGGCGGTGAGGAGCGCGACCACCAGCACCGCGATCGGCGCCCGGTCGGCCAGGGCGTCGCGGGTGTCGACCAGCTCGGCCGTGGGGCCACCGACCAGGACGTCGGCCCCGAGGTCGGCCGCCCGCAGCCGGCGGACGAGGTCCTGCACCTTCGGGCCGTCGTAGTCCCCGGCGGCGTCCGGCTCCGGCTCCACGAGGAGTTGGCTGAGGTCGCCCGGCACCGGGTCGAACAGCAGCACGTCCACCACACCGGGGATGCCGGCCAGCCCACCCATGGCGTCCGCGGTCTCCTGGGAGGTGAAGTCCGCCTCGACCAGCACGGTGATCGGGACGGCCTTCTGGTCGGGGTAGTCGGCCTCGATCGCGGCCTGGGTCAACCGCGGCTCGCTGTCGCGCGGCAGCGTGCGGGCGTCGGAGTTGCGCAGGTCGAGGGCCAGCAGGGGAGTGGCGAGCAGGAGCAGCAGCGCGGTGCACCCCAGCAGCACCGGCCACGGGCGGCGTTGGGAGATCCGCGCCAGGCGCGGCAGCAGGGCGTGGGCGCTGGGCGTGCCGCCGAGCAGGCGGCCGGTCGCGGGGGCGGGGATGCGGCCGTGGGAGACGGCGACGAGCGCGGGCGCGAGGGTCAGGCCGGTCAGCGTGGCCCCTGCCACGGCGACCAGGCCGCCGACGGCCATCGGGGACAGCACGGGGTCGCGCAGCACGAGCAGACCGGCCAGCGCGGTCGCGACGGTGAGGCCGGAGACCAGGACCGTGCGGCCCGAGGTGGCCAGGGTGCGCGCCAGGGCCTCCGCGACGTCGGTGCCGGGCGCGGCCGCCCGCTCCTCCCGGAAGCGACCGAGCACCAGCAGGGCGTAGTCCACGGCGAGGCCGAGGCCCAGGAGGGTGACGACGTTGACGGCGTAGTCGCTCACCGGCGTCAGGCGAGCCAGGAGGGCCAGCGCCAGCAGCGCCACGCAGACCGAGCCGAGCGCGGTCGCCACGGGCAGCACGCCGACGACGAACCCGCCCAGGGCGAGCGCGAGGACGACCACCAGCACCAGGATCGCGACGCCCTCGCCGCGGGCGGCGTCCTGCACCGCCTGCTCGCCGAAGGCCTCCTCGGCGAGCAGCGGGCCGCCCACCAGGACCTCCGGCATGCCGACGTGCTGGAGGGCGTCGTCGACCTCCGCCGCGGCGGCGAGGGCACGCTCGCGCTCGACGGTGTGGTCGATCTCGACCGTGACGATGGTGCCGAACCGGTCGGGCCGGACGAGGTCCTGCGCGCCGGTGGTCCACGGGTCGCGCACCTCGACGACGTCCGGCAGGTCGCGCACGTCGTGCATCACGCGGGTGGCCTGGTCGATCAGGTCGACGCTGTAGATGTCCGCGCCGCCCAGCACGGCGACCACCAGCTCGCCCTCGGGGTCGGCGGCCTCGAGCAGCTCTGCGACCCGGGCCGACTGGCTGTCGTCGCGCAGCGGGTCGGGGGCCTCAGCCAGGTCGAAGACCGAGCCGCCGAGAACGGCGCCGAGCACGACGACGACCGCCCACGTCGCGAGGACCTGCCGCCGCCAGCGGTGCAGCAGCCGTCCGAGGTCCTCCAGCACGAGCGTGACTGTAACGGGAGGTACCCCTTTTGGCGATCACCGAGCAAAAGTTGTTCACAAAGCGCCCGATCGGTCCTAGGGTGAGCGGCGTCACAACTGTCCCGGCGTGCGCCGTGCCGTCGGGGTCCCAGGAGGTTCCGGTGTCGTTGTCCCCTGTCCATCCCCGATCGAGCGCCGCCGGCGCACGGTCGCGCCGCCGGTCCCGCTGGACCGCTGCGGCCCTGGCCACCACCGTGGCGGCCAGCCTCGCCGCGGTCGCGCCCAGCGCGTCCGCCGTCCCCGCGGGCGACGAGCCCGGTCTCACCATGCGCGCGTTCCAGCTCGGTCAGTCGATCTCGGAGCTCTGCACCCTCAAGGCGGGCCAGACGCCCAACGTCGACGAGCTCAAGCAGGTCATCGACTGGCGGACGCCCGCCGACTTCGGTGGCCTCCAGGACAACTTCGTGGTGGAGGCGCTCGCCAACGTCAGCGTCGAGGCGAGCGGCACCTACGAGTTCCGGCTCACCAGCGACGACGGCTCGCGGCTCACCATCGACGACACCGAGGTCATCGACCACGACGGACTGCACGGCGACACCGCGAAGACGGGCAGCACGACGCTGACCGCCGGCACGGTGCACGAGCTGCGCGTCGACTACTTCGAGGCCGGCGGCGGCGAGCGGCTCACGCTCGAGTGGATGCCGCCCGGCGCCTCCACCTTCTCGGTGGTCCCGACCTCCGCGCTCAGCACCGAGGCCAACGTCACCCGCGTGACCGCTCCCGGCTTCAAGCAGTGCGAGGGCCAGGACGACTCCGCAGGCGACGGCCTCCAGCTCGACGGGGTCAACCCGGCGTACGACCTGGTCGACCTGCGCCCCGACGGCTTCGAGCCGCAGGTCACCGGGCTCGAGTGGGACGGCGACGACCTCCTCGTCCTCACCTGGGGCGGCAACGGCAACGACCAGGGCAACGTCGAGCTCGGCGAGCTCTACCGGCTCAGCGGCGTCAAGGGCGCCGCGTCCCCCGCTGACGTCACGCGCACGAAGATCGCCGGCGGGCTCAAGGAGCCGCAGGGCATCTCGGTCGTCGACGGCGAGATCTACATCTCCGAGAAGACCGGCCTGATCAAGCTGACCGGCGAGGACGCCCAGGGCGTCTTCCAGAGCCAGCAGAAGATCGCCGACTACCCGTTCGACGGCAACTTCCACGAGTTCGGCTTCGGCATGCTCTACAAGGACGGCAAGTTCCACGTGAACCTGTCGGTCTCCATCAACCTCGGCGGCGCGACCACCGTGCCGCAGGGCTCGCAGGACCGCGGCACGCACATCACGATCGACAAGGAGACCGGCGAGATCGACTACGTCGCCGGTGGCCTGCGGACCCCGCACGGAATGGGCTGGGGTCCCGAGGGCGAGATCTTCGTGACCGACAACCAGGGCGGCTGGCTCCCGGCCTCCAAGCTCATCGACATCCGTCCCGGCGAGTTCTACAACCACTACACGACGGAGAAGGACGGCACCCCCGGCCGCTTCGACGACGAGCCGGTGACCAAGCCGGTCCTGTGGATGCCGCAGAACGAGATCGCCAACTCCCCGAGCACCCCGGTGGTCGTCGAGGAGGGCCCGTACGACGGCCAGCTGT
This sequence comes from Nocardioides sp. Soil_C_8, assembly GCF_057656315.1. NCBI lineage: Bacteria > Bacillati > Actinomycetota > Actinomycetes > Propionibacteriales > Nocardioidaceae > Nocardioides > Nocardioides sp. Soil_C_8. Next base: position 485,490 of record NZ_JBDGKQ010000002.1, on the reverse strand, counting down.
TCATCGGCGACGTCACCTACGGCGGTCTGCAGCGTGCGGACCTCGAGAAGGTCGACGGCCGCTACCAGGGCGCGCTCTTCCGGATGACCCAGGGCCTCGAGGCCGGCGTGAGCCGCGTCCTCAAGGGCGACGACGGCTCGCTGATCATCGGCGGCCTCGGCGCCGGCGGCAACTGGGGCCAGACGGGCAAGCTGCGCCACGGCCTGCAGAAGCTCGACCTCAGCGGTGACGTGCCGTTCGACATGCTGTCGATGGACGTCGTCGAGGGCGGCTTCGAGATCGAGTACACCCAGCCGCTGTCGGCCGAGACCCTGACGGACCTCGCGTCCAAGTACCAGGTCGAGCAGTGGCGCTACCGCGCCACCGCGCAGTACGGCGGCCCCAAGCTCGACGAGGAGTCGCTCCAGGTCACCAGCGCGACCGCCAGCGAGGACGGCCGCACGGTCACCCTCCAGGTCGACGGCATGAAGCCCGACCGCGTCGTGCACCTGCGCTCGCCGCGCCCGTTCGAGTCCGCCTCGAACGAGACGCTCTGGAGCACCGAGGCCTGGTACACCCTCAACAGCTACCCCGGCTACGTCGAGGCCGAGCCGGAGCCCGCTCCGGACGGCATCTACGAGCTCGAGGACGGCGAGCTGTCCGGCACCGCCGGCATCGACACCGAGCACGCCGGCTACACCGGCTCGGGCTTCGTCGACGGCATCCAGACCGTCGGCTCGGGCAGCGCGGTCACCGTGGTGGCGCCCAGTGCAGGTGCGTACGACCTGCAGATCCGCTACGCCAACGGCCCCAACCCGGCGCCCAACCAGACCAAGAAGATGAGCCTCTACATCGGTGACGAGCGCCAGCAGATCTCGCTGCCGCCCTTCGCCGACTGGAAGACGTGGGGCACCTTCACGGTCCGGGTCACGCTGCCGGCGGGCGCAACGCGCGTCGAGATCGCCTACGAGCAGGGCGACGACGGCCACGTCAACCTCGACCACGTGAAGCTCGTCGACCCGACCGGCGGTCGCGTCGAGGCCGAGGACGGCACCATCACCGGTCAGGGCAACCGCGTCCAGACCGAGCACGCGGGCTACAGCGGCACCGGCTACGTCGGTGGCTTCGAGAACGACGGCACCGCCGTGACCTTCGACCTCACCACAACGGCGGCCGGCTTCCATGCCATCAAGCTCGGCTACGCCAACGGGCCCAACCCGCAGGCCAACCAGACGAAGCAGATGTCGCTCTACGTGAACGACGAGTTCGTCAAGAAGCTCTCGCTGCCGCCGTTCGCCACCTGGAAGGAGTGGGGCAGCATCGAGGACCAGATCGAGCTGCAGGCCGGCGCCAACGTCGTCAAGATCGCTCGTGACGCCGGTGACAACGGCAACGTGAACCTCGACTACCTCGACCTCGGAGCCCGCTCGGCCTGCGCGCCGGGCGAGACGCCGGGTGCCGACGACGAGTTCGAGGGCACCGCGCTCGACACCTGCCGATGGAGCACCATCCTGAACAAGACGGCGACCGGCGTCACGGTGGCCGGCGGGCAGCTGCGCATCAACGCCCAGGCCGGTGACCTGTCCGGCGGTGCCGTGGACGCGAAGAACATGGTCCTGCAGGACGCGCCGGCGGACGACACGTGGGATGCGACCACGCAGCTCACGATGACGGGCACTGACGACTACCTGCAGGGTGGCCTGGTCGCGTGGACCAGCGCGAGCAACTACGCCAAGCTCGTCGCGATGGAGAAGCCGGACGGCGACTGGGTGCTGGAGCTGGGTCGCCGGATCAACGGCGACATGGTCTACACCAACGCCGACCTGCCCGATGGTGCGGCTCCGGACGACCTGCAGCTGCAGATGGTCTCGACAGGCACCGCGGTCCAGGGCCGCTGGTCGGTGGACCAGGGCGCGACCTGGAAGTCGATGGGCGCGGGCTACCCCCTCACGGGGCTCGACGCACCCAAGATCGGTCTCGCCGCCTACAACGGCACCGGCAGCCAGGTCGGCGCGTTCGACTGGTTCAAGGTGACCGGCGACCCGGTCGTCGAGGCGGACACCTGCGAGGCGGTCGAGGCCGACCCCGGCTACCGGACGCTGTTCGACGGCACCGCCTCGAGCCTCGAGGACTGGAACATGGCCGGCCCCGGCCTGTTCACCCGTGAGGCCGACTGCACGCTGAAGGGCAACGGCGGCATGGGTCTGCTCTGGCACTCCGAGCCGCTCGAGGGCGACTACTCGCTGCAGCTGGACTGGAAGCTCACCAAGGACGACAACGGCGGCGTCTTCGTCGGGTTCCCCGACCCGGGCAACGACCCGTGGGTCGCCGTCAACCAGGGCTACGAGATCCAGATCGACGCCACGGACGCCGACGACCGCACCACCGGTGCGATCTACACGTTCCAGGGTGCCGACGAAGCGGCTCGTGACGAGGCGCTGAACCCGGTCGGCGAGTGGAACCACTACGAGATCCGGGTCGAGGGCAAGCGCATCCGCGTCTTCCTCAACGACGTCCTGGTGAACGACTTCACCAGCAAGGACGACAACCGGCTGAAGTGGCCGTCCTACCTCGGCCTGCAGAACCACGGCGGCGGCGAGACCGTGTTCTACCGCGACGTGCAGGTCAAGGAGTACGCCGACCCGGAGAACGTCGCGTCCGACGTGACGGTCACCGCCCCGGCGGAGGTCCAGACGGGCAAGAAGGCCCAGGTCGTGGTGGAGGTCGACTCGGTCGTCGAGGAGACCCCGACCGGTGAGGTGGTGCTGTCCGTCGACGGCAACGACCTGCCCGCCACGGAGCTCGTGGACGGCAAGGCGACCTTCGAGCTCGGCCCGTTCGGTGGGCCGAAGACCGTGGAGCTGGCGGCGACGTACGCCGGCGACATCGCGCACGACCCCGGCGTGGGACGCGCGCAGGTCAAGGTGGTCACCCCGGCGCCGGTGGTCACGCCCCCGACCCCGCCCACGGCGGCCAACCCCGCCGTGACGGTCAGGAAGGGTGGCAAGGTCGACGCGACGAAGAACCGCCGCAAGGCCACGATGGTGCTGAGCTGCGGCTCGGCCGCCTGCGAGGGCAAGGTCGTGCTCCGCGACCGCGGCGCGAAGGGCAAGCGCCTCGGCGCCGGCTCGTTCGACCTCGACGTCAGCGAGAAGGGCAAGGTCACCGTCAAGCTCAACAAGCGCGCACGCGCCAAGCTGGGCAAGAAGGCGAGCCTCAAGGCCGTCGCGGTCGTCCGCTTCGAGGACGGCAGCACCCAGCGGGTGAAGGTCCGCCTGAAGCGCTGACCCGCGCCACGCAGTAGCCGGCGGCCCGTCCTCCCACCGGAGGGCGGGCCGTCGTCGTACGTGGGCTGCGGCGAGCCGGGGGTTCAGCGGCGGACGACCCGGACGAGGCAGTCCCAGGCCGTACGTCGTTCCTCGCCGCCGTGGCCGTCGGCCGAGGTGACCTCGCGGGCGACGCGCTCGGCGCGCACCACCTCGACCTCGAGGCCGGCCAGGTCGGCGAGGACGTCCTCGGCCGTCATCAGCACCGCGGCGTCCTGCGGACCGCCGGTCCCCTCGGTGAGGTTGGTCGAGTCGTGGGCGACCAGCAGGAACGTCCCGCCGGGGCGCAGCATCCCGACGGCGTTGCGCACGGCACGCGTCCTGTCGGCGGCGGGGACCTGCAGGTAGGCGACGACGACGAGGTCGACGGGGGCCGCCGGCTCCCACGTCGTGGCGTCGGCGCGCACCCAGGTCAGGTCGAGGTCCTGGGGGTCGTCCGCAGCCAGGCGGGCGCCCTTGTCCAGGGCGACCTGCGAGAAGTCGACGGCGGTGGCCGACCACCCGCGCGCGGCGAGCCAGATGGCGTTGCGTCCCTCGCCGGCCGCGAGGTCCACCGCGGCGCCGGGAGGCAGGTCGGCGAGCTCGGCGGCCACGAACTGGTTCGGCTCGCGCGACCACACCAGGTCGGTGGCGGCGTACCTCTCGTCCCAGGCGTCTGCGTCCATGCCCAGCAGGGTAGGCCCGGCTGCTCACGCTGGGATCGACGAAGGGCTGACCCACCCGCCGGCGCGCATCACCCGGACCACCTGCAGCTCCTCGTCAAGCACGACCAGGTCGGCGCGGCGGCCGGGCTCGACCGCGCCGACGTCGTCCAGCCCCCACGCCCGGGCCGGCGCGGTACTGGCGGCGTGGACCACGTCGAGCAGCGGGATCCCGGCGGTGCGGACGCAGAAGCGCACGGCCGCGTCCATCGTGAGCGTCGAGCCCGCGATGGCGCCGTCGCCGTCCGGGGAGGCGAGCCGGGCGATGCCGCCGCGCACCTGGACGTCCATCTGCCCCAGCGCGTAGTCGCCGTCGCGCGCGCCTGCGGCCGCCATTGCGTCGGTGACGAGGATGCAGCGGCCGGGCTTGGCGGCGAAGACCGTACGCAGCACGGCGGGGTGGAGGTGTACGCCGTCGGCGATGAGCTCGACGTCGACGGGGGAGTCGAGCAGCGCGCCGACCGGTCCGGGGTCGCGGTGGTGGAGCGGGCGCATCGCGTTGAAGAGGTGGGTGCCGAGCCGGGCGCCCGCGTCGAGGGCCGCGCGCGCCTGGTCGTACGTCGCGTCGGTGTGGCCGATGGCGGCGAGCGCACCGGCGTCGACGAGCTGACGTACGGCGTCGATGCCGCCGGGCAGCTCGGGCGCGAGGGTGACCATCCGCACCGCGCCGCCGCCGGCGGCGAGGAGCGTGTCGATCGACGCCGGGGCCGGGTGGGTGAGCGAACCCGGCTGGTGGGCGCCCGAGCGCTGCGGGCTCAGCCACGGCCCCTCGAGGTGCACACCGGCGAGTCGACCGTCCTGCACCAGCAGCGCGAGCTCGCGCACAGCGGCGGCCATCCGCTCGGTGGTGTCCGTCACGAGGCTCGCCGCCATCGACGTGGTGCCGTGCGCGAGGTGGGAGTCGGCCACGACCGCCGCGGCGTCCGCCGTACCGGGGTCGAACGACGCGCCCCCGCCGCCGTGCACGTGGAGGTCGACGAACCCCGGTACGACGGTGGCCGCGCCGAGGTCGAGGTCGGGCGCGCGAGGCGGCGCCCCGTCGCCGACGTCGACGATGCGGTCACCGTCGACGAGCAGCCACCCCGGCGCGAGTATGCGCGCCGGGGTGACCACCTGTCCTGCAGCGAGGATCACGTCAGGCCTTGTTGTCCTGCTCGAGGATCGAGCCGCCGCCGGCCGGGTCGTCCTCGTCCTCACGACCGGGCGTCCTGAGGTTCCACTTCCGGATCACGAACCGGAACAGGAAGTAGTAGACGGCCGCGTAGGCCAGGCCGATCGGGATGATCAGCAGCGGCTTGGTGGCGATGTTGAAGTTGAGGACGTAGTCGAACAGACCGGCCGAGAAGCCGAACCCGTCCTTGACCCCGATCCAGTTCATCAGCGCCATCGAGGTGCCGGTGAGGAGGGCGTGGATGACGTAGAGCGGGAACGCGACGAACATGAACGCGAACTCGAGCGGCTCGGTGACGCCGGTCAGGAACGCCGTCAGCGCGGCCGACAGCATGATGCCGCCGACCAGCTTCTTGTTCTGCGGGCGGGCCTCGTGCCAGATCGCGAGGGCCGCGGCGGGGAGCGCGAACATCATGATCGGGAAGAAGCCGGTCATGAAGGCGCCCGCGGTCGGGTCGCCGGCCAGGAAGCGGGCGATGTCGCCGTTGTAGGTCTCGCCGCCGCTGGTGTACTCGCCGAAGATGAACCACGGCGGGTTGTTGAGGATGTGGTGCAGGCCGAGCGGGATCAGCAGCCGGTTGAGCGTGCCGTAGACGAAGCCGCCGAGGACGGCGTTGTCCGTCACCCACTCACCGAGCCCGGTGATCGCCCAGTCGAAGGCCGGGTAGACGAAGCTCATCGCGACCGAGATCACGACGGCTGCGAACGCGGTGATGATCGGGACGAAGCGACGTCCGCCGAAGAACGCGAGGTAGGGCGGCAGCGAGATCCGGTGGTAGCGCTGCCAGAGCCAGGCGCTCACGAGGCCCATGACGATGCCGCCGAGCACGCCGTAGTTGATGAGCTCGTCGCCCTCGAGGATCTCGGGCGACATCGCCTCGCCGACCCCCTGGAAGACGAGGTAGCCCACGACGGCCGCCAGGGCCGTCGAGCCGTCCGACTTGCGCGCCATGCCGATCGCGATGCCGACGGCGAACAGCAGCGGCAGGTTGGCGAAGAGGGCGTTGCCCGCTGCACCGATGACGGCTGCGACGCTGTCCCAGCCCAGTCCGTCGGCGCCCAGCAGGTCGGGTTGGCCGAGCCGCAGCAGCAGCGCCGCGACGGGAAGTGCGGCGATCGGGAGCATCAGGCTGCGCCCGAACTTCTGCACCGGCGCGAGGTTGAGCTTGCGCCGGGTCGTGGTGCCGCCCGAGGCGGCGTCCTGGGTGGTCATCAGGATCGATCCCTTCTGGTGGTGCTGTTGGTGCTGCTTGTTCCGACGGCGTCGGGGGTGGCGCCGAGGCTCATGTGGACCTGGTAGCGGTCACCGCGGTAGCGGGAGACGACGTACTCGACCGGCCGGCCGGCCGCGGTCGAGACGCGGCGGAAGACCAGGAGCGGGGTGTGGACGGCCGCCTCGAGCCGGCGGGCGGTCGCGCCCTCCGCGGCCTCGCCCCACAGCGTCTGCTCGGCGCTGTCGATGACGAGGTCGTAGCGGGTGGCGAACAGCGTGTAGAGCGAGCCGGTGAGGTCCGCGGTGTCGAGGCCGGGGAGGAGCGAGCACGGGTACCACCCCTGCTCGATCGCCATCGGCTGGCCGTCGGCGAGGCGGACGCGGTCGATCCGCCAGGCGGTGCCGCGGGCCCCGAGCCGCAACGCCTTGACGACCTCCGGTGGGGGCCGCTCCTCGTCGACGCGCATGAGGCGGGTCGCCGGGACCAGGCCGCGGCGGCGCATGTCGTCGGAGAACGACGCCAGGTGCAGGCTGGTCTGCACGCGCGGTCGCGCGACGAAGGTGCCCTTGCCGTGGATCTTCTCGAGCAGGCCGCCGACCACGAGGCTGTCGATCGCCTTGCGCACCGTGGCGCGCGAGACGTCGTACGTCGACATGAGCTCGCGCTCGGAGGGGATCGATGCGCCGGGGCCGAGGTCGCGGGTGGCGAGCTCGGCCAGCACGTCGCTCAGCTGCACGTGCTTCGGCCGGGGGCCGTCCTCGATCCTGGGAGCCATGCCGTCCTCTCGACGTTCGGTGGATCCATTGGTACGGTCTGGTACGTACCAGTTGGAGCATGGCTCCGACGCACCGACGTTGTCAAGGACCACCGATGGACACCTCGCACGCACCCACGACGCAGATGGCGACCGAGATCGCCGAGCAGCCGGAGGCCGCCCGCCGCACCCTCGAGGCACTGCTCCCCGAGCAGTCGCGGCTGCGCGACCTCGCCGCCGGGCGCCGCCGCGTGATGCTCGTGGCGCGCGGCTCGAGCGACAACGCCGCGATCTACGGGCGCTACCTGCTCGAGGTGGCCGCGGGCGTCCCCGCCACGCTGGCCGCGCCGAGCGTCGCCACCCACTACGGCGCACGGCTCGACCTCTCGGACACGGTCGTGGTGTCGGTGTCCCAGTCCGGTGCGACCGCCGAGATCGTGGAGACCCAGGAGTGGGCCCGGGCCTGCGGGGCCGCCACCGTCGGCGTGACCAACGTCGAGGGCTCTCCGCTCGCCGAGGAGGCCGACCTCGCGCTCGTGACCCGGGCCGGCCCCGAGGTCGCCGTGCCGGCGACGAAGTCCTACCTCGCCCAGCTCGTCGCCCTCGCCGTCGTCGCCGACGCGCTGGGGGAGGGTGCGCTGCGCACCGCGCTCGACCGGGTCCCGGCTGCGGTCGAGGGACTGCTGCGCACGGACGTCGACGCCGCCGCCGAGGCGCTGGCCACCACCGACCGGGTCGTCGTCTCGGGCCGCGGCCTGCTCCTCGGCACGGCGCTGGAGACGGCGCTCAAGATGGAGGAGACGTGCCTGCGCCCGGTGCGCGGCTACTCCTACGCCGACCTGCGCCACGGCCCGATCTCGGTGGTCAGCGAGGGGCTGCTGGCCGTGCTGGTCGGTGCCGCGGAGGGCCCGCTCGCCGAGCCGATGCTCGACCTCGTCCGCGACCTGCACGAGCGCGGAGCACGGGTCCTCGGGATCGGCGGCACGCCCGCGTTCGCGGGCCAGTGCGACCTGCACCTGCCCGGTCCGGACCTGCCCGAGACGGTGGAGCCGATCGCCTCGATCGTGCCCGCGCAGCTGATGATCGAGCAGATGGCGCGGCGGCTGGGCCTCGACCCCGACAACCCGCGCGGGTTGAAGAAGGTCACCCAGACCGACCGCTGAACCTCCAGGACGGTTGCGCCGCACCCGTCGACGTACGCGACAGTGGAACCACCCACGAAAGGAACCCGAGATGAGCAGCAAGGCAGAGCAGATCCTGGCCGGCCTCGGCGGCGCCGACAACGTCGTCGAGATCGAGGCGTGCATCACCCGCCTCCGCACCGAGGTCAAGGACGGCTCGCTCGTGGACCAGGCGGCCCTCAAGGCCGCCGGAGCCCACGGAGTCATGGCCAGCGGCACCGTGGTGCAGGTCGTCGTCGGCCCCGAGGCCGACAACCTCGCCGACGACATCGAGGACCTGATGTGAGCGGTGCCGTCCAGGTCCTCGCTCCCTGCCCGGGTCGTGTGGTCGCGATGTCGGACGTGCCCGACCCTGTCTTCGCCGAGGAGATGGTCGGCCCCGGCGTGGCGATCGAGCCCGAGCCCGGCCGCACCACCGTCGTGTCGCCGATCGCCGGGAAGATCGTCAAGGTGCTGCCGCACGCGTTCGTCGTGCTCGGCGACGGCGTCGGCGTGCTGGTCCACCTCGGCATCAACACCGTCCGCCTCGAGGGAGAGGGCTTCGAGGTCCTCGCCACCCAGGGCGGCGAGGTCGCCGCGGGAGACCCGATGATCACGTGGGACCCGTCGTCGTTGCCGTCCACGGCCGCCGGCCAGGACGTCTCGCCGGTCGTCCCGGTCGTGCTGATGGACGCGCCGAAGGGCTCGGTCCGGAGCGACGCCGTCGGCGGGTCCGTGGTCGCTGGCGACCTGCTCTTCGCGACCGCATGACGGCTGCTGCGACCCAGGTCTCCGCGCTGCTGCTGGACCTCGACGGCACGCTGGTCGACTCCGAGCCGCTGCACCGGCGCGGCTACGAGTCGTTCTTCGCCCACAAGGGCTGGGACCTCCCCGACCTCTCGGTCTTCACCGGACGCAGGGCGGTCGACGTCTTCGCGACGGAGCCCGGCCCGTGGGCCGGCCTCGACCCCGAGGCCGTGCTCGCGGAGGTGCTCGAGCACGTGCCCGACGAGGCGGCGCGGGCCGTGCCCGGTGCGCGCGAGCTGATCGAGGCGGCGCGTGCCGGCGGCACGCCGGTCGCCATCGTCACCTCGGCCGGACCCGACTGGGTGCAACGGTCGCTGGTCGAGTCGCTGACCCTGGCGCTCGAGAGCGTCGACCTCGTCGTCACCGCCCGCGACGTCGAGGACGGCAAGCCCCACCCGGCCGGCTTCGCCCTCGCCTGCCGACGGCTCGACGCCGACCCCGCGACCGCGCTGGCGGCGGAGGACTCGCCGGCGGGCGTCCGCGCGGCCCTCGGCGCCGGCGTACGCCAGGTGCACGGCATCGGCACGTCTCACCCGCGCGAGGTGCTGCTCGACGCCGGCGCCGTCGACGTCCACGCCGACCTCCGGCCGCTGCTGGCGCTCCTGGCGTCGTGAGCCGGGGGAGCTACGTCAGCCGGTGACCTGGTCCCCGACCGTCTTCGCGTGCGGGCGGCCCGGGTCGTCGAGCGCCGGGGCGACCTCGCCCGCTCGGAGCGCCTCGAGCTGAGCGCACACGGCGGTGCCGTAGAAGAACGCCACGGACGACAGCAGCGCCCACAGCAGCAGCGCGAACACGCCGGCGAGCGGGCCGTACACGCTGCCGAACGACCCGCTGAGCGAGACGTACGCCGCCAGGCCGGCCGTGGCGAGGCCACTGAGCACGACCGCGATCCCCGACCCGAGCGCGAGCCACGACAGGGCCGGCTGCCGGCGGCGCGGGGCGTGGTCGAGGAGCACGGCGATCGCGAAGACCAGCAGTGCGAGGCCGACCGGCCACCGCAGGCCGTTCCACCAGTCGACGGCCGTGTCCGACCAGCCGTAGTTCTCCGCCATCGCGTCCCCGAGCGCGCCGCCGCCGACGATCATCACGAACCCCACCCCGACCGGGGCGGCGAGCACGGCGGTCAGCACCGCCGCCCGGCCGTACTTGTGGAGCGCCTTGCGGTCGCGCCGGATGCCGTAGATGCGGTTGGCGCCGCGCTCGACCTGCGCCATCGCCGTGGTCATGGAGACGAGCGCGAAGCCGAGTCCCAGCACGAGGGCGACCTCGCCTGCGAGCTCCGAGGCGTCGGAGTCGTCGACCGCGGAGGCGAGCGCGTCGCTGTCGCCCGAGCCGGGGGAGAGCGAGTCGACGACGTGCGCGACGACCGCGGCGGGACGCTCCTCGTCGATGTCGGAGGCGAGGCCGGTCAGGGCGAGGAGGAACGGCACGACGGCGAGGCAGGCCTGCAGCGCGAGCGCGCGGGAGTTGGTGAACCCGTCGCCGTAGCGGAAGCGCACGAAGGACTCGACCGCGATCCTGCCCAGCCCGTGGTGGCGCGCGAGGTGCCAGGCGTCGAGCGCGTCCAGCTCGTCACCGTCCATCTCGGTGGTGACGGGGACGGTCCGCGCGGTGGTCATGGCCGCACCCTAGGCGGGGGCCGGTCGCGTCGGTGCAGTGCCCGGATTCGCCGGACGGGCGCCCGGTGCCGCCTTTACTCTGGAACCCCACCGGTCGTCGTGACCGCTGGCAGACGTTCTCGACCCGCTCGGAGTCCCCGTGTCGTTCCTCGGCCCCGCCCTGTCCCGTCGCGCCCTCATGGGCGCCTCCCTCCTCGGCACCACTGCGGCCGCCCTGTCCGTCGCGCCCGGGAGCGCGTACGCCGCCTCCGGCACGCCGCTCGGCCGGCAGGTCCGGTTCGGCGCCTACGCCTGGGACGTGCCCTGGACCCCCGGCGTCCTCGACGACCTCCAGCGGACCGTCCAGGCGCCGGTCTCGATCGCCTCCTACTTCTACGGACCCGACGTGGTCTTCCCCGCGCAGCAGGACCTCGACACCGCCCGCGGCGGCACGCGCGACCTGCTGGTCGCGTGGGAGATCGGGAAGTTCCGCTACAGCGAGTGGCCGGCGGGACTCCACGACGACTACCTCGACCGGGTCGCCGCGGCGGCGCGCGCCTTCCCCTACGTCGTCCACGTGCGCCCCTGGCCCGAGATGAACGGCGACTGGACCTCGTTCCAGCCCACCCCGGCCGGCGAGAAGGAGCACGGCGGCACGCCGGACGAGTTCATCGCCGCCTGGCGCTACCTGGTGACCTACCTGCGCGAGCGCGGCGCCACCAACCTGCGCTGGGTGTTCAACCCGACGACGGACACCTACGAGGGCACGACCGACATCCGCACGATCTACCCCGGCGACGAGTACGTCGACGTCCTCGGCCTCGACGGCTACAACTGGGGCAACACCGGCCTGGGCTGGGGCCCGTGGCGCACGTTCGAGGACATCTACCGCGAGCAGTACGACCGGATCGCCGCCCTGCACCCCACCGCGCCGGTGTGGATCTGCGAGGTCGGCTGCAAGGAGCCGTCCTACGACGACGGTGCGCCTCGCATCAAGTCGGCCTCCAAGGGTCGCTGGATCACCGACATGTTCGCGGCGACCACCTTCCCGCGGGTCCGGGCCGTGTGCTGGTTCCAGGGCAACAAGGAGCGCGACTGGCGGGTGAACTCCTCCAACGACGCGCTCAAGGCGATGCGTACCGCGCTCGACCAGATGCCGGCCTGACCTCCCGCCGGACGCTCGCGGCTGTCGGTCCGCAGCGCCAGACTGGGCGCATGCAGGCTCGGGAACGCGTCGGATCGATCGGCAAGCAGGTGGCGGCGGAGCCGCGCCGGTTCTACGACGGCGGCACGCTGACCACGGCGGCGGGGCCGGGCGAGCCGCCCGACCCCGGGTCCGACCCGCGCATCGTGCTGGAGCGGCACTCCGAGGAGGGCGTCGAGACGTTCGCCCTCGAGCGCCGCCTGGCCTACCGCGACCGCCACCTCGGCGAGCTGCTCGTCCCCGCCGACGCCGACTTCCGCACCGACCTGACCTCGGTGCCCGCCCTCTTCACGTGGCTGGTGCCCAAGACCGGGGCCCACCTGCCGGCCGCGCTGCTGCACGACGCGCTGGTGGCAGGCCGCGGCGACCCGACGTCCTACGTCTCCACCGAGGGTCACGTCGTCGACCGGGTGCAGGCCGACCGGGTCTTCCGCGACGCGATGGCCGACACCGGCACCGGGGTGATCCGGCGCTGGATCGTCTGGTCGGCCGTCACAGTGGCGACGATCTTCGTCGGCCGGGCGGTGTCCTGGTCGCCGGCCAAGCACTGGTCCTACCGGGTGGCGGCCGCCGTCACGATCGTCGCGATCGTCTACCTCGGCTACAGCGCCACCGGCGACCTGTTCGACGTCTCGTGGCCGGGTGCCGTCGACGTGCCGTGGATGGGCGACCGCCCGTGGTGGGCGGAGGTCGCCGGCGGCTTCGCCGGAGCGGTCGTGCTGCCGCTGGCGCTGAGCCTGCTGTGGGGCCGGCTGCGGATGGCGGGCGCGATCGCCGGGGTGATGCTCGCCGTCCTGCTGCACGTGACCGTCGGCCTCGCCGTCATCGCGGCGAGCTACGTCGCCCTCGAGCGGCTGGCCCGGCGCTCGCCCTTCGCCGCCTGGGTGCTGGCGGGGTTCGTCGTGGCCGCCTCGCTGGTCGTCTTCGCGGTGCTCAGCCTCGGCTGACGCCGATCTCGGCGAGCCAGCGCGCGGCGAAGGTGCCGCGCGGCAGGTCCTGGGTGACGAGGTGGAGGCCCTCGCGGGCCGCCAGGACGACCAGTCCGAGCGCCATGGCGGTCACCACCATCCCGTTGACGTTGCGCGGGAACCGGCTCGGCACCGTCCGTACGCGGTGCCACCCGCCGACGAGCCCGGCGGTGACCACCGCCGACACCACGCTGGCGCAGGCAGCGCCCAGCACGGTGCCGAGGAGGTCGAGGTGGCTGATGAGGATGGCCGACGTCGCGGCGGCCGTGGCACCCGCCACGAGCTGCGGCAGGCTCAGGTCGAGGAGGGGCTGGCGCTCGGTGCGGTCCGGCGTGTCGGGCGTGTCAGTGGGGGAGTCAGGCATCTCGCGGTGGGGGTGGGGGACAGGGCTTCCCCTGTACGACGACCGGGCGCGCCCGATCGTTGCCCGACGTGAGCACCCTCACCCCGACCGGCGGGGCTATCTGAGGACGCGGCGAACGAATCCGACGCCGGATCCCATCCACGGCGTCCTCAGATATCGGTCAGCGCAGCGAGTAGGTCGCGAGCGAGACGCCGACGTAGTGCGCGGCGAAAGCGAGGATGGTGAACGAGTGGAAGACCTCGTGGAAGCCGAACCAGCGCGGTGAGGGGTTGGGGCGCTTGAGGCCGTAGACCACGCCGCCGAGGGTGTAGAGCACGCCGCCGACCGCCACCAGCACCAAGGTGGCGACCGCGATGCCGCTGCTGAAGCGGTTGGCGCCCTCCATGAACTGGGGGATGAAGAACACCGCCGCCCAGCCGAGGGCGATGTACATCGGGGTGTAGAGCCACCGCGGCGCGTCGGTCCAGAAGACCCGGAAGAGCACGCCCGCGATCGCCGCGAGCCAGACGACGAGCAGCAGCGTCGTACGGGCGGGGTCGTCGAGGAACAGCAGGGCGTAGGGCGTGTAGGTGCCCGCGATGAGCACGAAGATGTTGGCGTGGTCGAAGCGGCGCAGGAACGCCCACGTGCGCGGGGACCAGGTGCCGCGGTGGTAGATCGCCGAGACCGTGAAGACGAGGAGCGCAGACAGCGCGAAGGCGGCCGACCCGACCCGGGTCGAGGCCGTGGGCGAGAGCGCGACCAGCACGACGCCGGCGGCGAGCGCGATCGGCGCGGTGGCGGCGTGCAGCCAGCCGCGCAGGTGCGGCTTGATCTCGGCCATCTTGTCGGCCATCACTTCGCCGGCACGCTCCACGGCGTGCTCGACGCGGTCGCGAGGGGTCATGCGGCGGTCTCCATGTCCCTGAAAGTACCCGGACGGGCGTGAAGTACGCAGTCGAGTGCGGAGAGTGCCCGGTCACACAGGGTGTCGGCGTTACGATCGGCAGGTGGTCAACGTGAAGGACGCCGTGCGACGGGTGCTCTACCCGGCCTACGAGTCCCGGGTGGTGAAGTTCCTGCCCCACGACCAGATCCCCAAGCACGTGGGCGTGATGCTCGACGGCAACCGCCGGTGGGCGAAGGCGGTCGGGCTCAACACCGCGGAGGGCTACCAGGCCGGTGCCGACAACATCCGTCCGCTGCTGGGCTGGTGCGAGGAGGTCGGCGTCGAGGTCGTCACGCTGTGGCTGCTCTCCAGCGACAACCTGACCAACCGCCCGCCCGAGCAGCTGACCGGGCTGCTCAAGATCATCGAGGGCGCCGTCGAGTCGCTCGCCGAGGCGGGCCGCTGGCGGATCCACCCGGTGGGGGCGCTCGACCTGCTGCCGACCGAGACCGCCGAGCGGCTCAAGGCGGCGGAGGAGAGCACCCGCGACATCGACGGCCTGCTGGTCAACGTCGCCGTCGGCTACGGCGGCCGCCGCGAGATCGCCGACGCCGTACGCGCCCTGCTGGCCGACCACGCCATCAAGGGCACCTCCCTCGAGGAGCTCGCCGACATCATCGACGTCGAGCACATCGCCGAGCACCTCTACACCAAGGGCCAGCCCGACCCCGACCTGGTGATCCGCACGTCGGGCGAGCAGCGCCTCGGCGGCTTCCTGCTCTGGCAGTCGGCGAACTCGGAGTTCTACTTCTGCGAGGCGCTGTGGCCCGACTTCCGGCGCGTCGACTTCCTGCGCGCCATCCGTGCGTACGCCGAGCGCGAGCGCCGCTTCGGCGGCTGATCCGCGACTCGCAGACGTCATCCGACCGTCACCTCGCGTTCGGGCGTGTCGCCCGGGATCGGGTCACCTGCGGGCGTACTTTCGCGACATCAGCAGGTGGGGAAGCCGGCTGAACCGGGAGGCACACCTTGGGCACTCAGATGGGAGCTCTCCGGTCCGTTGAATGACATCGGGCCGGGCGAGGAGTGCGCGCGCCGACCCGCAGCAAGGGGTTAGTCGTGGCCAGCAGCAAGACCTCACCCAGCTCCGCATCGTCCAGCTCCACCCCGCCCAGCAGCACCCGCCGCACGTACGTCCTCGACACCAGCGTCCTGCTCGCGGACCCGGCCGCGATCAAACGCTTCGCCGAGCACGAGGTCGTGCTCCCGGTCGTCGTGATCACCGAGCTGGAGGGCAAGCGCAACCACCCGGAGCTCGGGTTCTTCGCGCGCTCCGCGCTGCGGGCCCTCGACGAGCTGCGCATCGTCAACGGGCGCCTCGACCAGCCCGTCCCCGTCGGCACGGAGGGCGGCACGGTCCGCGTCGAGCTCAACCACACCGACCCGGAGTCGCTGCCGTCGGGCTTCCGGCTGGGCGACAACGACACCCGCATCCTCGCGGTGGCGCGCAACCTGGCCAACGAGGGCCACCGGGTCACCCTGGTCAGCAAGGACCTCCCGCTGCGCATCAAGGCCTCGGCCGTCGGGCTGGACGCCGAGGAGTACCGCGCCGAGGCCATCAGCAGCTCGGACACCGGCTACACCGGGATGTCCGAGCTGGAGGTCGCGGCCGGCGACCTCGACGAGCTCTACGAGGACGGGGTCATCGACCTCGCCGAGGCCCGCGACCTCCCGTGCCACAACGGGCTCGTCCTGCTGTCGGAGAGGGGTACGGCGCTGGGCCGCGTGGGGGCGGACAAGCGCGTGCACCTGGTCCGCGGCGACCGCGACGCCTTCGGCATCCACGGCCGGTCGGCCGAGCAGCGGGTGGCGCTCGAGATGCTGCTCGACCCCGAGGTCGGCATCGTCTCCCTCGGCGGCCGCGCCGGCACCGGCAAGTCGGCGATGGCGCTCTGCGCCGGCCTCGAGGCCGTGATGGAGCGCCGCCAGCACAAGAAGGTGGTGGTCTTCCGGCCGCTGTTCGCCGTCGGTGGGCAGGAGCTCGGCTACCTCCCCGGCTCGGAGAACGAGAAGATGTCGCCCTGGGCGCAGGCCGTCTTCGACACCCTCGGGGCGCTGGTCTCGCGCGACGTGGTCGACGAGGTGATGGACCGCGGGATGCTCGAGGTGCTGCCGCTCACCCACATCCGCGGCCGCTCCCTCCACGACGCCTTCGTCATCGTCGACGAGGCGCAGTCGCTCGAGCGCAACGTGCTGCTGACCGTGCTGTCCCGTATCGGGGCGAACTCCAAGGTCGTGCTCACCCACGACGTCGCCCAGCGCGACAACCTCCGCGTCGGCCGCCACGACGGCATCGTCGCGGTGGTGGAGAAGCTCAAGGGCCACCCGCTCTTCTCGCACGTCACCCTCACCCGCTCCGAGCGATCGCCCATCGCCGCGCTCGTGACCGAGATGCTGGAGGACGTCACCCTCTGAGGACCGCGCGGCCGGTCGGGCTGGCGCGCTGTAACGCCGGGTTACCCGGCGTTACAGCGCTCGCCAGGTGGTCGTCCGACCCCGTTGCCGGCGGTGGCGGTGGTCACCACGGCGTGACGGATGTGGCCGATGAGGTGTAGTGCAACGCATGTGACGCAAGGGACAGCACCAATTGTGGTGTTCGGTTTGCACGTGGTTGAACCCTCATGCAAGGTGGCTCGTGACCGATTCGTGACCTCGGTCGCCGGCAGGGCGCCGGGATCCCCCCGCAGCACCGCCCCGTCCAGCCGGTCCAGGTCCTCGTGGTCGCCCGCGCCTCCGTGCACGACCCGGCGTGACACCCCCTGTCGTCAACCCCCGTGAGCCCCTGTGTCGAAGTCAGACAAGTACGTCCCGAAGCACCGCGCCCCCGGCAAGCACAAGGCCGTCCGCGCGCCGCGCCGAGCGCTGCGCACCGGCGTCGCCCTGACCGGGCTGGCCGCTGCCGTGACCGGTGTGAGCGTGACCGGCGGCCTCGCCTCGAGCGACCCCGACGTGCTGACCCCCGCCGCCGCCGACGTCGCGCCCGCGACCCCGACGCCGTCCGCCGACGCCACGCCCCGGGCGACCGGCTCGACCGCCGCTGCGACCTCCGTCGAGCGGTCCTCCCGCCAGGTCGCCTCCCGCTCGGCGCGACGCACCGACAAGGCCAAGGCCACGACGCTGGCGATGTCGGGCGGCTCGGCCGTGGCCCGCTCGGAGAAGCTGTCCGAGGGCGACCCGCGTGACATCGCCCGCGCGCTGCTGCCGGCGTACGGCTTCTCCTCCGACCAGTTCTCGTGCCTCGACTCGCTCTACGTCAGCGAGTCGGACTGGCGCATCGACGCCGACAACCCGACGTCGTCGGCGTACGGCATCCCGCAGGCGCTGACGCAGCTGCACGACCTGCCGGCGGACTACATGACCTCCGCCGAGTCGCAGATCCGGTGGGGCCTGGAGTACATCCAGGACACCTACGGCACCCCGTGCAGCGCGTGGAGCTTCAAGCAGGGCAACGGCTGGTACTGACCCCGGCGCGGCTCAGGTGAGGTAGCGGACCTCGACGGTGTCGATGGCGCCCTCGAAGGGGAACGGCGCGCGGTCGTAGTAGTCGAGCGAGACCGAGCCGCCCAGACATGTCCCGATGTCGAGGCAGTCGTTGGCGGTGAACAGCAGCGGCGCGCTGACGGGGACCTGTCCCGACGCCACCTCCGTGCCGTCGACCGTGAGCGTCACGTCCAGCGGTCCGCCGGGCCGGACCTCGGCGTACTCGGTGCGCACCTCGATCCTGGTCCGTCCGGCGGGGAGCGGCCCGTCGCTCCGGATCTTGGTGCGCATCAGGATGAAGCAGTTGTACTCGTAGCAGAGGCGGCCGTCGTCGAGGTAGCAGGTGAGGCCGCCGCCGGCGCCGCCGAGCGCGTACAGGACGCCGTTCGCCGCCTCGGGCAGCTCGGCGTCGATGGTGACGGTGTTGGCGCGGTTGCCGAGCGCGGGTGCGCAGAACTCCGGCATCCGCACGACGTCGCCGCTGAACGTCCAGCTGCGGTACGGCGTCGAGATCCGCAGCTCCGGGTGGTAGACGGGCACCCAGAGCCCGCCCCCGATCGGGTACACGCTGTTGCGCGCCGCCTCGATGGCGAAGACCTCCTTGAGCTCCGCGAGCTTCTCGGGGTGTGCGTCGGCGACGTCGTGGGCCTGCGTCCAGTCCTGGTCGAGGTGGTAGAGCTCCCACCGGTCGTGGTCGGGCGTCCAGTCCTGGATCCCGGGAGGCAGGCCGGGCAGCCAGGGTGTCCGCGGTCCGAACGCGGACGCCATCCAGCCGTCGTGGTAGATCGCCCGGCTGCCCATGATCTCGAAGTACTGCGTCTTCAGGCGGCCGGCGGCATCGGGGTCGTCGAAGGTGTAGGCGAGGCTGGTGCCGTCGAGGGCCTGCTGCTCCACGCCGCGGACGACTCGCGGTGGGGTGATCCCGAGGACCTCGTAGATGGTCGGCACGAGGTCGTTGCAGTGGTGGAACTGTGTGCGCGGGCGGGCATCGGGGGCTATCCGCGAGGGCCAGCGCACCGCCATCGGGTTGCGCGTCCCGCCGAGGTGCGAGGCCAGCAGCTTCATGCCCCGGTAGGGCGTGCTCCCCGCCCATGCCCAGCCGGCGTGGTACTGGTTGTCCGTCTTCGGCGAGCCGAGCACGTCGAGGCCGCCCATCTCGTCGAGCGCCCTGATGTGCATGTCCACCGTGGTCGGGATGCCGTTCTGGGCCAGCAGCTCGCTGATGGTGCCGTTCTGGCCCTCGCCGGACGAACCGTTGTCCCCCCAGATGTAGAACACCAGGGTGTTCTCCCCGTGGCCGAGGCGCTCCACCTCGTCGAGGAGGCGACCGACCTGGACGTCGACGTGCTCGGCGAAGCCGGCGGCGACCTCCATCAGCCGTCGCTGGAAGGGCTTCTCGTCCTCTGGTATGTCGTCCCATGCAGGGAGCGTCGGGTCGCGGGGCGTGAGCTCGGCGTCCTCCGGGATCCACCCGGCCTCCTTGGCCCTCGCGAACACCCGTTCGCGATAGGCGTCCCAGCCGTCGTCGAACCGCCCGGCGTACTTGTCCGCCCACTCCTTCATGACGTGGTGCGGTCCGTGCAGGCAGCCGCTCGCCCAGTACATGAAGAACGGCTTGTCCGGCTCGAAGGCCTGGTGGCGGCGGAGCCAGCCGATCGCGTCGTCGGCCAGGTCCTCGCTGAGGTGGTAGCCGTCCTCCGCCCTCCTCGGTGGCAGCACGCTGGTGGTGTTGCGCACCAGGTTGGGCTCGTACTGGGAGGCCTCGCCCGCGAGGAACCCGTAGAAGTACTCGAACCCGCGACCCGTCGGCCAGTTGTGGAAGGGGCCCGACGGCGTCGTCTCCTCGGCCGGGGTGTTGTGCCACTTGCCGAACGCCGACGTCGCGTACCCGTAGTCGGTGAGGACCTCGGCGACCAGCGACGTGCTCGTCGGGATGTGGCCGGAGTAGCCGTCCCAGTCGTTGGCGAGCTCCGCGATCTGCCCGTTGCCGATGCGGTGGTGGTTGCGCCCGGTCAGGAGCGAGGCGCGGGTGGGCGAGCACATCGCCGTCGTGTGGAAGCGGTTGTAGCCGATGCCCTCCCGGAGCACCCGGGTCAGCGTCGCGGTGCGCACCTCACCGCCGAAGGTGTCCGGCAGTCCCGGGCCGGCGTCGTCGATCAGCACGACCAGGATGTTCGGGGCGTCGGCCGCCAGCCGCCGCTCCTGCGCACGCGGCTCGTAGATCGAGTCCTGCATGGTGCGTCCGGCGTGGGACGCCGACGGCGTCGGGGGGAACGGGAGGACGTCCTGTCGCGGCAGCTGCGGGAAGGGGGTCACGGCGCTCCATCTCCTGGTCGGACGGACCGCCACGGTAAGGAGGAGGCGTCCGGCCCCGCGTCACCCGCTGCGGGCGAGACCGACGTGGGACCTCACCTCCCGACGGGGGCCGCGTGACCCGTCCCCGGTGACGCCTCGAGCTCGTCGGCGACCGAGACGACCAGGCCGCCCAGCATGAACGCGACGATGGCCGCCACGAGGGTCGACGTGGCGAGGTCCGGGATGTAGCGGCGCGCGCCCTCCGGCTCGGCGCCGTGGAAGTCGTGGGTCAGGGCGTGGCCCTTGCCGCGGGCGAGCAGGTAGCGGTTGACGGGCCACGCGGCGAAGAACGCCACCGTCAGCGCGAGCATCATCGAGAGCCAGAAGACGGGGTTGACGAGCCCCGCGTCCATCGCTCCCGGGATGACGGCGACGACCAGGTTGTCGACGAGCTCCATGGTCGCGATCGACAGCGTGTCGGCCGCGAGGACGACGGTCAGCGCGGCGCCGACCCCGAGTCCGGCGCGCAGGAGCGGGAGCGTCGACAGGGTGTAGCCGAACAGGAACGCGAGTCCGACGGCGATCGCGATGGTGGCGAGGTTGCCCAGCCCGAGGGCGGTGCCGACCATCAGGCCGACGATCTCGCCGATCGCACAGCCGGTCAGGCAGTGCAGCGTGGCCGACACCGCCATCGCGTTGGTGCTGCCCATCTCGTGGTGGGTGTCGTGCCCGGCCGTGTGGGACGCGTCGTGATCCATAGCGTCGAACATACCCCCGGGGGGTATCTAGGTCAACGGCGCGACCGTCGTGGTCATCACGCAGTTCTTCAGCCCCTTGGGCCGCACGTAGGTGAAGCCCAGGCGCTCGTAGAGACGGCGCGTGCCGTTGTAGAGCCACGAGGACGACGTCTTCTTGGTGACCTCGGTGAGGTCGTGCGGGTAGCCCTCGACCGTGCCGCCGCCCGCGGCGGCGATCAGCTCGAGAGCACCGCGCAGGGCCACCTCGGCGAGCCCCTCGCGCCGGCGGCCCTTGTCGACGCGGATGCACGTGACCCGCCAGTCCGGGTCGGCGTCCTTCTCCGCGTCGTACTGCTTGCGGTGGTGGATGTCGGGCAGCTCGGCCGGCGTGCCGTACTCCGCCCACGCGACGGCGAGGTCGCCGTCCATCACCAGTGCTGCATGGGCGATGCCCTCGTCGACCATCGCCTTCTTGAACGCACGGTTCCCCTCCGGACCGGGAACGTGGTCGTCGCGCTCCGCGTGGAACGCGACGCACCAGCAGCCGCCGAACAGCCCGCCCATCCGCTCGTTGAGGTCGGCGAACAGGTCCCAGGTCTCGGGCGTCAGCGCCCGTATCTCGTACGTGGTCTCGCTCATCCGTCGACCGTACGACCGGAACCGGACGAGAGGCTACCGGTTCACTCCGAGGCCGGGCGCCCCGTCATCGAGTCGACGTCGAGGGCGGCGTCGAGCTGCTCCTCGGTCAGGTCGCCGCGCTCGACGTAGCCCATCGCGATCACGGTCTCGCGGATCGTGGCCCCGTCGGCCAGTGCCTTCTTGGCGACCTTGGCCGCCTGTTCGTAGCCGATGTGCGCGTTGAGGGGGGTGACCACCGACGGGGAGGACTCGGCGTAGCGCCGCATCCGCTCGGCGTCGGCGGTGATCCCGTCGACGCACCGCTCGGCGAGGAGGACCGTGGAGGTCGAGAGCACGTGGATCGACTCGAGCAGGGCGTGCGCCATGACCGGCATCATCACGTTGAGCTCGAAGCTGCCGGACGCGCCCGCCCAGGCGATCGTCGCGTCGTTGCCGACGACCCGGGCGCAGACCATCAGCGTGGCCTCGGGCAGCACCGGGTTGACCTTGCCGGGCATGATGCTCGAGCCGGGCTGCAGGTCGGGCAGGTGGATCTCGGCGAGCCCGGTGGTGGGGCCGGACGACATCCAGCGCAGGTCGTTGCACACCTTGGTGAGGCCGACCGCGATCGTGCGCAGCGCGCCGGAGAGCTCTACCAGCGAGTCGCGGGTGCCCTGCGCCTCGAAGTGGTCGCGCGCCTCGGTGAAGGGCTGCCCGGTGCGGTCGGACAGCGCGGCGATGGCGCGCTCGGCGAAGGCGGCGGGGGTGTTGATGCCGGTGCCGACGGCGGTGCCGCCGAGCGGCAGCTCGCGCACCCGGGGGAGCGCCGCCTCGAGTCGCTCGACGCCGAGCCGCAGCGTGGCGGCGTACGCCCCCATCTCCTGACCGAGCGTGACGGGCGTGGCGTCCATCAGGTGCGTGCGCCCAGACTTCACGGTGTCGGCGAACTCCTCGGCCTTGCCCTCGAACGACGTCGCGAGCCGGTCGAGCGCGGGCAGCAGGTCGTCGACCACGGCGAGCGTCGCGGCCACGTGGATGCTGGTGGGGAACGTGTCGTTGCTGCTCTGCGAGGCGTTGACGTGGTCGTTGGGGTGCACCTCCACGCCCGCCTGCGCGGCCAGGGTCGCGATCACCTCGTTGGCGTTCATGTTGGAGCTGGTGCCCGACCCCGTCTGGAAGACGTCGATCGGGAACTCCCCGTCGTGCGTCCCCGCGACGATGGCGTCGGCGGCGGCGACGATGGCCTGCGCCTGCTCGTGGCGTACGACGCCCAGCGCGGCGTTGGCCGTCGCGGCCGCCGCCTTCACGTGCGCCAGCGCCTGGACGTGCCGGGGCTGGAGCGTGAGGCCGCTGATCGGGAAGTTCTCGATCGCGCGCTGGGTCTGGGCCCGCCAGAGGGCGTCGCGAGGCACCTCGACCTCGCCCATGGAGTCGTGCTCGGTGCGTGTCTCGGTCACCTGACGACCGTACCCAAGGACGAGGTGCTTACGCCTGCTTGACAATTGGTAACAGAAAGGTTACCAATAGGCGTGGACCCGTTCGCAGCGCTCGCCGACCCCGTACGCCGTGACCTCGTCGTGCGCCTGGCGAGCGGCCCGGCCCGCGTGGTCGACCTGACCGCCGACCACGCCATCAGCCGGCCGGCGATCAGCCGTCACCTCCGCGTGCTCGCCGAAGCGGGCCTGGTCGAGGCGGAGGACCGCGGGCGCGAGCGGCACTACCGGCTCCGGCGCACGGGTCTGGACGTGGTCACCGACTGGCTCGCGGCGCTCGAGCCACGCCCGCGGTTCGACGAGTCGGTCCTGGACGGCCTCGACCTCGAGGTGCGCCGTACGACCCGCGACCGGTCCGCCAGCCAGCCTGCCGTCCAGCCCGCCGACCAGCCCGACACCACCCAGGAGACCGCATGACCACCACCCACCAGCCCCGCCCCACCGGACGGCGCGAGCAGCGGCACGGCGAGACCTACCTCGTCTTCGAGCGCACCTTCCGTGCCCCCATCGAGGACGTGTGGGCCGCCGTCACCGAGTCCGACCGCCTCTCCCGCTGGATCGGGGAGTGGACCGGCGACCCCTCGACCGGGTCGGTCACCTTCCGGATGACCGCCGAGGGCGACGACGTCGCCGACGAGACCATCTGGGTCGACGAGTGCGACCCGCCCCGCCGGGTCGTCATGCGGTCCGCACAGCCCGTCGAGCCCGAGAAGCTCTGGGCGTGGGAGATCGACCTGGTCGAGGCCGACGGCACCACGACGCTGACCTTCGCGCAGGGGGTCACCGACGTGGAGCTGGCCGAGAGCGTCGGTCCGGGGTGGGACTACTACCTCGACCGGATGGTCCTCGCCGAGACCGGCGGCGACGTCGCCACCGTCGACTTCGACGACTACTACCCGGCGTTCAAGGACCACTATCGCGCGCAGCTCGGCTGAGGGGTCGCGGCGTGGCCGCTTGGAGCCGTCACGACGCGTTGGGAGCATGGGCGCATGCGATCACTCCGTCTCGGGGTCGCCGCTCTGCTCGTGGGGGTGAGCTCGTCGTGCTCCGCGCTCGGCGGTGACGACACCGACCCGCCGTCCGGGGTGGCCGACGACCTCGCTGCCGCGCTGTCGGACCACTCGCTCGGCGAGGTGCCCCTCGTCGACGAGTCCGCCCGTGCCGCGTTCGCCGACCTGGTCTCTCCCCTCGAGGACGTGCCGGTGGCCGTCGAGGTCGCCTCCGTCGACGAGGTCGAGGCGACCGGCGACGAGCCCGACTCGGCGACGGCGACCCTGGCGTGGCGGTGGCAGCTGACCGACACCACGCCGTGGGAGTACGACACCACCGTGGCGCTCGTGGCCGACGGCACCGGGTGGCAGGTCGACTGGACGCCCGACGCGCTGGCGCCCGACCTCGCCGACGGCGACACGCTCGGCCTGCGCACCCTCCCGCCCGTGCGCGGCGACATCACCGGCGCCGCCGGTGCGGTCCTGGTGACCGAGCGACCGGTGCTGCGCTACGGGCTCGACAAGACCAAGGTGGAGGGGCCCCAGGTCGCCCGGAGCGCCCGCCGCATCGCGCGCATCCTCGGGATCGACGTGGCGTCGTTCGTCGAGCGGGCCGAGGCCATGGGCGACGAGGCGTTCGTCGAGGGGCTCGTGCTGCGCGAGGACGACGCCCTCGACGTGCTGCCGGCTTTCGCGAAGGTCCGTGGGGCGCTCGCCGTGCGCGACACCCTGCCGCTCGCCCCGACCCGCGAGTTCGCCGCGGCGCTGCTCGGTCGCGTGGGCCCGGCCACGGCCGAGGTCGTGGAGGCCTCCGAGGGCCGCATCGTCGCGGGCGACGAGGTCGGCCTCTCCGGCCTCCAGGCCCGCTACGACGAGCAGCTGCGGGGCGCGCCCGGCGCAGCCGTCATCGCCCGCGGCGCCGACGACCGGCTCCGCACCCTCGCCGAGGTCCCGGCCGCCGACGGTGCCGACCTCGCCACCACCCTCGACCCGGCGCTCCAGCAGAAGGCCGAGGACGTCCTCGCCGGGCTCGGCGACGGTGCGCCGGCCGCGGCTCTCGTGGCGATCCGGCCGTCCGACGGCGCGGTCCTGGCGAGCGCCAACGGTGTCGGGGCAGCCGGCGCGGACATCGCCATGACCGGGCAGTACGCCCCCGGGTCGACGTTCAAGGTCGTCACGTCGCTCGCGCTGCTGCGCAGCGGGATGCGCGTGGACGACGTCGTCGCCTGCCCCGCCACGACCGTCGTGGACGGCCGGTCGTTCAAGAACTACGACGACTACCCGGCCTCCGCGCTCGGGGACGTCACCCTCACCCAGGCCATCGCCCAGTCCTGCAACACGGCCCTCATCGGCAACGCCGGTCGCCTCGCCGACGGCGACCTCGCTGCGGCGGCCAGCGCCCTCGGGCTCGGCACGGACCACGACCTCGGCTTCCCGGTCTACTTCGGGCAGGTCCCGCCGCCGGACACCGAGACCGGCGCCGCCGCCGACATGATCGGTCAGGGCACGGTGCTGGCCAGCCCCTTCGCCATGGCCACCGTCGCCGCGTCGGTGCGGGCGGGGAGAGCGGTCCTGCCGGTGCTGCTGCCGGACCACCAGGTCGCGCAGGTGCCGCCCGGGAAGCCGCTCACCGGTCCCGAGTCCGGCACCCTCCGCGGGCTGATGCGCGCCGTGGTCACCACCGGGTCGGGACGCTTCCTCTCGGACGTGCCGGGCGAGGTGGGGGCGAAGACCGGCACGGCCGAGTACGGCCAGCCCGACGCCTCGGGGGCGCTGCCGACACACACCTGGATGATCGCCACGCGCGGCGACCTCGCGGTCGCCGTCTTCGTCGAGACCGGCGTCTCGGGGTCGCAGACCGCAGGACCCCTGCTCGAGGCCTTCCTCAGGTGACGTCCGGGGTCCGTCAGCGGCGCGACAGGTAGAGGAAGTACTCCTCGGGCCGGTCCTGCAGCAGCACGTCGTGGGCCTGCTCCTCGGCGTTGCCGAACACCGTGCGGAGCGAGGCGAGCAGCTCCGGCGCGGCGCTGGCCGACCACACCACGAGGACGCCACCGGGGCCGAGGACGTCGCGGCACCGCCGGAGGAACTCCTCCTCGTAGACAGCCTCGTTGCGCTGGTGCACCAGGTAGCCCGGACCGTTGTCGACGTCGAGGAGCACCAGGTCGTACGTCGAGCGCGCCTCGGCGATGGCCATGGCGATGTCGGCGTTGACGACCGTGGCACGGGTGTCGGCGAGCAGGGCGGGTCCGTGCGGCACCGTCCCGTCGCGCATCCACTGGACCAGCGCCTCCTCGATCTCGACCACCACCGCCCGCTCGACGCGGGGGTCGGCGAGCACGCGTTGCAGCGTGAAGCCGAGCCCGAGGCCGCCGACGAGCACCGCGGACGGCTCGTCCACGAGGTCGAGCGCCTGTGCGGCCAGCTCGATCTCGCTGGTCGTCTCGAGGGTGTCCATCACGAACACCCCGTTCACCCGCAGCTCGAGCACGTCGGCCCCGGTGCCGTTCGTGCGCCGCCGGAGCACGACCTCGCCGCGTGGGGTCTCCGCCCGGGCGATCTCCACGCTCTGGGGGCTCTCGGTGCTCGGCATGGCGTCATCCTGCCAAGGACGGCTCGCGGGCCCGACGCTGCCCACGGTCGCGGACAACCTCTGTCCAAGGTCGACGCGTCGGCCGTGCATGGCAAATGCGTGCCCAGACGCGGCGCACGGGACTACCGTGAACCCGTGTACACCGTCGGCCGCACCGCTGAGCTGACCGGCGTGCCCACCGGGACCCTCCGCAAGTGGGAGCAGCGCTACGGCATCGTCGTCCCGCAGCGCTCGCCGGGCAACTACCGGCTCTACGACGACGAGGCCGTGCGTCGGCTCGTCGTGATGCGCAGCCTGGTCGAGGCCGGCTGGACCGCGCAGGAGGCGGCGCGCCACGTGGCCGAGGACGTCGCCGCCGCCGAGGCCGAGGTCGGTCGGCCCGACGAGCCCGCCTACGAGGCCCGGTTCGAGACCCTCGTCGCCTGCGCCCAGGACTTCGACGTCCCCCAGCTCGAGCGACTGCTCGCCGAGGGATTCGCCGACATCGACGTCGTCTCGGTGGTCGACGACTGGCTCCTGCCGTCCATGGTCCACCTCGGCAAGGCCTGGCAGCGGGGGCTCGTCTCGGTCGCGGGGGAGCACTTCGTCACCGGCGCGGTGCACCGCCGGCTCGCCCTGACCTTCCAGTCGCTCCCGCCCGCCCCGAGCGGCGGCCCGCGCGTCGTCGTCGGCCTCGCACGCGGATCGCGACACGAGATCGGCGTCCTCGCCTTCGCCCTGGTGCTGAGGTCGCGGGGCGTCGCGGTGACCTACCTCGGCGGCGACCTCCCGCTCGAGGCCTGGGTCGGCGCCGCACGCCTCATCCAGCCCCGGGCCGTGGTGCTCGCCGCCCCCACGATCGAGGACCTCCCGGCGGTGCGCGAGGCGAGCGACGCGCTCATGCCGCTCACCGAGGTGCTGCTCGGGGGCGCCCACCAGGACCGGGTCGAGGGCCCGGTGCACCTCGGGCACCAGGCCGGCGCGGCGGCCGCCGCGCTCGCCACCCGCCTCGGCGCGGTCAGCTAGCGCGCCGGTGCTGCGGGCTCCTCGGTGCACCCGCTGCTGAACCAGTAGCTGCCGACGATGTCCATGCGGCAGGGGTGGTCGGTCGACGGGGCGTCGGACATCGCGGGAGCCGCGCCCAGCACCGAGCCCAGTGCGGCCGCGACGAGGACGGCGATGCCGCCCACGCGGAGCCGCCGATCGGGACGGAGGTCGAGGTGCGCCACCGGCGGTGCGGTGGTCGCGATGGGCGGCTGCGCGGTGATCGACATGGTGCTCCTCCGGTGCTCCTCCGGTGCGCCTGCGGCTTGTCCACAGTTTGTCCACCGTTGGTGGACAACGCGGAGACTAGGGCTGTTGTCCATACTTTGTCCAAAGTTCGCTACCCTTGTGGGCGTGTACACCGTCGGACGCACCGCTCAGCTCACCGGAGTGCCGCGCGAGACCCTGCGCAAGTGGGAGCAGCGGTACGGCGTGGTGTCGCCGGCCCGCACCGAGGGCAACTACCGCCTCTACGACGACGAGGCGGTCAGACGCCTGTCGGTGATGCGCGACCTCGTCGACTCCGGCTGGGCGCCGCGCGAGGCCGCGCGACGCGTGCTCGACGAGCCGACGGGGTCGGCCGCCGCCCTGCCCCGACCGGGGTCGCCGCTGTCCCGGCTCGACGACCTCGCCGCCTGCGGCGAGGACTTCGACGTCGTACGCCTCGAGAGCATGCTGGACAAGGTGTTCGCCGAGGGCGACCTGGCGATCACGGTCGACGAGTGGTTGATGCCGTCCCTCGTGCGCCTCGGCGAGGCCTGGCAGCAGGGCACGGTCAGCGTCGCCGGCGAGCACTTCGTCAGCGCCGCCGTCCTGCGCCGGCTCGCGCAGGCGTTCCACCAGCTCCCGCACGCGGAGCCCGGAGCGCCGCAGGTGATGGTCGGGCTGGCCAGGGGCTCGCGCCACGAGCTGGGGGTCATGGCCTTTGCGATGGTGCTGCGCAGCCGCGGCGTCAACGTCACGTACCTCGGCGCCGACCTGCCCGTCGAGAGCTGGGTCGACACCGTCCGGGCGCTGCTGCCCGAGGCAGTCGTGCTCGCGGTGCCGACCGTCGAGGACCTCCCGGCGGTGCGCGAGGCCGTGCAGGCGATCACGCCCATCGCGACCGTCCTCCTCGGCGGCGCGCACCAGGGGCGGGTGGCGGGCGCCGAGGCCCTCGGCCACCAGATCGGCGAGGCGGCCGCCGATCTCGCCGGGCGCCTCACCGCCGCCGGCTGACTCGGCCGGCTACTGCGCCGAGCGGACCCGGATGCCCGCCCCCGTGATCGAGCTGAGTGGCACCGTCACCGCGCCCGACGGGTCGGTGAAGAAGTCGTTGCCCTTGTCGTCGACGACGATGAAGGCGGGGAAGTCCTCGACCTCGATCTTCCACACCGCTTCCATGCCGAGCTCCTCGTACTCCACGACCTCGACGGAGCGGATGCAGTCCTGGGCGAGGCGGGCGGCCGGGCCGCCGATCGAGCCGAGGTAGAACCCGCCGTGCGTGACGCACGCGTCGGTGACGGCCTTCGAGCGGTTGCCCTTGGCGAGCATGACCATCGACCCGCCCGCGGCCTGGAACTGCTCGACGTAGGAGTCCATCCGCCCGGCCGTCGTCGGTCCGAACGACCCGGACGGCATCCCCTCGGGCGTCTTCGCGGGCCCGGCGTAGTAGACCGGGTGGTTGCGCAGGTAGTCGGGCATCTCCTCGCCGGCGTCGAGGCGCTCCTTGATCTTGGCGTGCGCGATGTCGCGTGCCACGACCAGCGGGCCGGTGAGCGAGAGCCGCGTCTTGACCGGGTGCTTCGAGAGCTCGGCCAGGATGTCGGCCATCGGCTGGTTGAGGTCGATCGGGACGACCGCTCCGCCCTCGATGTCGTGGGCCATGCCGGCCTCGGGCATGTAGTGCGCCGGGTCGGTCTCGAGCTGCTCGAGGAAGACGCCCTCCGGCGTGATCTTGCCGAGCGCCTGCCGGTCGGCCGAGCAGGAGACGGCGATCGCGACCGGGCACGAGGCGCCGTGGCGGGGGAGGCGGACGACGCGGACGTCGTGGCAGAAGTACTTGCCGCCGAACTGCGCGCCGATCCCGAACGACTGCGTCAGCTCGAAGACCTTCTCCTCCAGCTCGACGTCGCGGATGCCGTGGGCGGACATCGACCCCTCGGTCGGGAGGTCGTCGAGGTAGTGCGCGGAGGCGTACTTCGCGGTCTTCAGGGCGAACTCGGCGCTGGTGCCTCCGATGACGACCGCGAGGTGGTACGGCGGGCAGGCGGCGGTGCCGAGGGAGCGGATCTTCTCGTCGAGGAACTCCATCAGCCGTGTCGGGTTGAGGACGGCCTTGGTCTCCTGGAAGAGGAACGACTTGTTGGCCGAGCCGCCGCCCTTGGCCATGAAGAGGAACTTGTACTCGGGGACGTCCTTGGCGGGTGTGGAGTAGAGCTCGATCTGGGCCGGCAGGTTGGTGCCGGTGTTCTTCTCCTCGAACGTCGTCAGCGGCGCGAGCTGGGAGTAGCGGAGGTTGAGCCGGGTGTAGGCGTCGTACACGCCCCGGCTGATCGCCTCGCCGTCGTCGGAGCCGGTGAGCACGCCCTCGGACTTCTTGCCCATCACGATCGCGGTGCCGGTGTCCTGGCACATCGGCAGCACGCCGCCGGCGGAGATGTTGACGTTCTTGAGCAGGTCGAGCGCGACGAAGCGGTCGTTGCCCGACGCCTCGGGGTCGTCGATGATCCTGCGCAGCTGGGCGAGGTGGCCGGGCCGGAGGTAGTGGCTGATGTCGTGCATCGCCTCCTCGGTGAGCCGCCGGATCGCCTCGGGGTCGACCTTGAGGAAGGTGCGCCCCTCGACCTCCACGGTCGACACGCCCTCGGTCGTGACGAGGCGGTAGGGCGTCTCCGGGGCGCCGTTGGAGCCGGCGGTCGGGAGGAGGTCGGAGTAGTGGAACTCGGGGCCAGCGGCAGCGGTCGTCACGGCTGCCGATGCTACGCCGGGCCGGGCTCCTCGCCGGACTCGGCCTCCCTGGCCTTCTGCTCGCGCGCCCGGCGCCGCTGCTCCTCGGCGCGCTCGCGCACCTTCCTCAGGAACTCCTCGTCGGCGGCCGGGTCGGCGGCGGCGAAGCGGCCGGGGCGGTCGTACTCGGGGAACGCGCCTGCGCTGCGCTCGTGGGGCCCGTGCCGGCGCGGCGCCCGCGTCGGCCGGCCGGCCGCGAGCCACGCGATCGAGCCCACGAAGGGGAAGAAGAGGATCAGCAGGATCCACCACACCTTCGACAGGTGGCGGACCTCGTCGTCCCTGCTGGAGATCGCCTCGACCAGGCAGTAGATGCTCAGCACGAGCGGCACCAGGAAGAACAGCAACCGAATCACGACGACCCCCGCAGGTCGGCCCTGCCGGGGCCGCGGACGCAGGGGGACGACCCGGCGTGGCGGCAGGCTAGCGCGTCCGGCGTCCGGACATGGTGAGTTGTCGCGACCTCGTGGGTCGACGACCTCCGGGCCAGACCACGCGTTCATCGGTCGTACCCAGAACGGTCACTCGGGAGTAGCCTCCGAGCAGACGGGCCCGACGAGGCTCCGCGCGGCACATTCCACCGGCTGCGGCCGGCCAGCAACCCTGGAGGTCGAAGTTGAAGGTCCGCAACGCACTCGTGTCCCTCGCCGCGATGGCGACCCTCGCAGCCGCGGCCGGCTGCGCGGCTCCCGAGAAGGAGTCCGACACCACGACGGAGAGCGGCGTCGATGCCGCGTCCGCGAAGTCCGCGGAGGACTTCGGCGGGATGGACGAGCTCGTGAAGGCCGCCCAGGACGAGGGCGAGCTCAACGTGATCGCGCTCCCGCCCGACTGGGCCAACTACGGCGAGATGATCTCGACGTTCGAGGAGAAGTACGACATCACGGTCAACTCCGACCAGCCGGACGCCGCGTCGCAGGACGAGATCAATGCGGCCAACGACCTGAAGGGCACCGAGCGCGCGCCCGACGTCTTCGACCTCGGCCAGTCGGTCGCGCTCGCCAACACCGACCTGTTCGCGCCGTACCAGGTCGAGACCTGGGACGACATCCCGGACGACTTCAAGGACCCGGACGGCACGTGGGTCAACGACTACGGCGGCTACATGTCGATCGGCTACGACTCGTCCGTCGTCCCCGACGTCACCTCGGTGGCCGACCTGATGAAGCCGGAGTTCAAGGGCAAGGTCGCCCTCAACGGTGACCCGACGCAGGCCGGTGCGGCGTTCAGCGGCGTGATGATGGCGGCGATCGCCAACGGCGGGTCGGCCGACGACATCGCTCCCGGGGTCGACTTCTTCGCCGACCTCAAGAAGGCCGGCAACTTCCTGACCGTCGACCCCGACTCGAGCACCATCGAGCAGGGCACCACGCCCGTCGTCATCGACTGGGACTACCTGGGCGCGGCCGCGGCGGCCAACGTCGACACGTGGAAGACGGTCGTCCCGGAGGAGGCCGTGGTCGCGGGCTACTACTTCCAGGCCATCAACGCCGACGCCCCGCACCCGGCGGCAGCCCGGCTGTGGCAGGAGTTCCTCTACAGCGACGAGGGCCAGAACCTCTGGCTCAAGGGCGGCGCCCGGCCCGTCCGCGGCGACGCGATGGCCGAGGCCGGCACCATCGACGAGGAGCTCTGGGGAGCCCTGCCCGAGGTCACCGGCGAGCCGGTGATCCCGACGGACGACCAGACGACCAAGGCCGGGGAGTACCTCGCGGCGAACTGGTCCAAGGCCGTCCGCTGAGCACGACCGCCACGAGCGCGGGCCCGGGCCGGCGGTTCGCCGTCGGCCCGGCCCTGCCCCTCCTCCCGTTCCTCCTCTACGTCCTGGTCTTCCTGGTCGTCCCCACCCTCACCGTGGTGGTGGGCGCGTTCCAGGACGCGGAGGGTCGCCCGACGCTGGGCAACCTGGACGCGCTGCGCAGCGAGGCCGCCCTCACCGCGCTCAGGGGGTCGCTGATCCTGTCGGCCTCGACCGCCCTGATCGGCGCGGTGCTCGGCGCGGTGCTCGCCTACCTCATCGTCTCGCTCCCGACGAACAACCTCCTGCGTCGCTCGTCGCTCGCCGTCAGCGGCGTGCTCGCCCAGTTCGGCGGCGTCGTGCTCGCCTTCGCGTGGATCGCGACCATCGGCCCGGTCGGTGTCGTCACCCAGGCGATGTCCGACTGGCTCGGGGCCGACGTCTACGGCGACGGGTGGCTCTTCGGGCTGCCGGGCCTGGTCGTCGTCTACTCCTACTTCCAGGTTCCGCTGATGGTGATCGTCTTCGCCCCGGCGTTCGACGGGCTCCGGCCGCAGTGGCGCGAGGCGGCGGTCAACCTCGGCGCGAGCACCTGGACCTACTGGCGCCACGTGGCGCTGCCGCTGCTCACGCCGCCCTTCCTCGGGGCGCTGCTGCTGCTGTTCGCCAACGCGTTCGCGGCGTACGCCACCGCGGCGGTGCTGGTCAGCCAGGGACAGCCGATCGTGCCGCTCATGATCCGCCAGGCCATCACCAGCGAGGTCCTGCTGGGCCAGGCCAACGTGGGCTTCGCGCTCGCGCTCGAGATGATCGTGGTGGTGACGGTGGTGATGGTGGGCTACAACCT
Organism: Nocardioides sp. Soil_C_8; assembly: GCF_057656315.1. Lineage (NCBI taxonomy): Bacteria > Bacillati > Actinomycetota > Actinomycetes > Propionibacteriales > Nocardioidaceae > Nocardioides > Nocardioides sp. Soil_C_8. The sequence goes on along the minus strand of NZ_JBDGKQ010000002.1, from coordinate 452,516 downwards.
GCTGCTCCGGCGTGCGGCGAGGTGGATGCGATGACCCAGTCCCGGGGCTTCAAGGTCTTCCGCGCCATCGGCCTGCTGGTGTTCGCGGCCTACTTCTTCGTGCCGCTGCTGGCGATGCTCGACTTCTCCACGCAGGTCCGGGGGAGCGCCCCCGGCCGCACCTGGGACAACTGGGCCTTCATGGTCACCGACGAGAACCTCCGGTCCTCGATCGTCGCGTCGCTGCTGCTGGCCCTGTTCACGGTCGTGCTGATGGTGGCCCTGCTGGTGCCGACGATGGTGTGGGTACGGCTACGGGTGCCGCGGGCACGCGGGCTGATCGAGTTCCTGTGCCTGCTCCCGCTGACGATCCCCGCGCTGGTGATCGTGGTGGGGATCAGCAACGTCTACTCATGGGTGACCTACCTGCTGGGGGACAGCGCCCTGGTGCTGACCTTCGCGTACGTCGTGCTGGTGCTTCCCTACGCCTACCGAGCGATCGACGCCTCGCTGTCCGCGATCGACGCCGCGACGTTGGCGGAGGCCGCCCGCTCGCTCGGTGCCGGGTGGTTCACCGTGATCGTGCGCATCATCATGCCGAACATCACCGGCGGCATCCTCGGAGCCGCGTTCATCGCGGTGGCCCTCGTGCTCGGCGAGTACGTGTTCGCCTCGCTGCTGCACTTCGACACCCTTCCTGTGGCGATGGCGTTCCTCTACAAGAGCAACGGCCCTGCCGCCATGGCCGCTGCGCTCGCCTCGATGATCCTCGTGGCCGTGCTGCTCGTCCTCCTCACCTTCCTCAGCCGCGACCGGCACAAGCAAGGAGCGTCCTCATGACCGACCTCTCGACCGAGCGCGGGCTGGCCGTCGAGCTCTCCGACCTCACCCGCGTCTACGGAGAGGTCCGCGCCCTCGACGGACTGACCCTCCACATCGAGCCCGGCGAGCTGGTCGCGCTGCTCGGCCCGTCGGGATGCGGCAAGACCACGGCCCTCCGCATCCTCGCGGGGCTCGACCGGGCCACCTCGGGCTCGGTGTCGGTGGGCGGTCGCGACATCACCCGCGTGCCCGCGAACAAGCGCGACATGGGGATGGTGTTCCAGGCCTACAGCCTCTTCCCCCACATGACCGTGATCGACAACGTCGCCTTCGGCCTCAAGCTGCGCGGCAACGACGGCGCCGCGCGGCGCACGCGTGCCGGCGACATGCTGGACCTGGTCGGCCTCGGCGAGCACGCCGACCGCTACGCCCACCAGCTGTCGGGTGGTCAGCAGCAGCGTGTCGCGCTGGCCCGGGCGCTGGCCGTCGAGCCGTCGGTCCTGCTGCTCGACGAGCCGCTCTCGGCGCTCGACGCCAAGGTGCGCGTGCAGCTGCGCGACGAGATCCGCCGGGTGCAGCTCGAGGTCGGCACCACCACGCTGTTCGTCACCCACGACCAGGAGGAGGCGCTCGCCGTCGCCGACCGGGTCGGCGTGATGAACGCCGGCCGCCTCGAGCAGCTCGCGCCGCCTGCCGAGCTCTACTCGGCCCCGGCCACCCGGTTCGTCGGCGAGTTCGTCGGGCTGAGCAACCGGGTGCCGGCCGAGGTCCGCGACGGGGTGGCCGCCGTCCTCGGCCGAGAAGTGCCCGTCCTGCCCGGCTCGACCACAGGAGCGGGGCAGGCGCTCGTGCGCCCGGAGGCGGTCTCGGTGGTCGCGGAGGGCGAGGGCAACGCCACCGTCACGACGGTGATGTTCCTCGGGCCGCTCTCGCGGGTCACCTGCACGCTCGACGACGGCACCGCCGTCGTCGCCCAGCTCGCGAGCTCCGATGCCCTGCGCCTCGAACCCGGGAGGCGCGTGCGACTGACCGTCGAGCCGGCCCCGGTGCTCGTCGTCGCCTGAGCACCCCTGCTCGATTTGCACCCTGTGCCTTAGAGTGCAAAACTGCACTCTGTGACCGATAGTGCAATCTCGCCGAGCCGACGCAGGACCCGGCTCCGCATCACCGAGGCCGCCCAGCGCCTCGCCGACGAGCGCGGCAGCATCGACGGCTTCACCATGGAGGAGCTCGCCGACGCCGCCGACGTCTCGCGCCGCACCCTGTTCAACTACTTCCCGAGCAAAATCGACGCGGTCCTCGGGCCGGAGCTCGACCTCGCCGCCGACGCCGTCGGCACGTTCCGGTCCGGCGGCCCGAGCGGCGACCTGATCGAGGACCTCCAGGCCCTCGTCCTCACGATCCTGGAGACCGAGAGCCAGGACGTCGAGATCGACGCCGAGACGATCCACCGCTTCGACCGCATCGTCCACGCCAACCCGGCCCTCCTCGTCCTGCTGAAGGAACGGATGCGCCGCCTCGTGGAGCAGCTCGTCGAGCTGGCCGTCCAGCGGCCCGGCGGCGACCTGCCGGCGCGCGACGTGCAGATCGCCATCGCCGTCCTCGCCGGTGTCACGGAGACGGCGGTCACCGCCTTCACCGACGACCCGGAGCAGGACCTCGCCGGTCTCATCGTCTCCGGCATCGCCACGGTCCGTCGCCTCTTCGGCTGACCGGCCCACTCCACCCACCACCCACACACCGCACCTCCGGGGGACCCTTCCAATGGCACGTCTGCTCCACCGTCTCGGCCGCACCGCCTACCGGCGCTGGTACGCCTTCATCGCCGCCTGGCTCGTCGCGCTGGTCGCGGTCGGCTTCACCGCCACGGCCATCAGCAAGCCGATGACCGACGCCTTCTCGATCCCGGGCATCCCGTCCGAGCGGGCAGCGGACCTCCAGGCGGAGCTCTTCCCCGAGTCGGTCGACGCGTTCGACCAGGCCGGCATCACCGTCGTCGTCGCCGCCCCCGAAGGCCACACGCTGGCCGAGCCGGAGTACGCCGACCGCGTCACCGCGCTCGTCGCAGCGCTCGCCGACACCCCGCAGGCGCCGGCCGCCGAGACGATCCTCGACCCCGTGACCGCGGCCGCCGCGCAGGAGCAGCTGATGGTCGACGGCGCCGTGGAGGCCGGGGGCGACGAGGCGCAGGCACGAGCGAACTCCGCCGCGCTGTCGCCGCTGTCCGAGGACGGTCGCATCGGCACGATCACCTACGCCCTCGACGTCGACCAGGTCACCGACGTCGAGCCGGCGACGGTCGAGGCGATCACGGACGCGGTCGCCGACGCCGACGGTGACGGGCTGACCGCCGAGGTCAACGGGTCCGGCCTGCTGCCCGCCGCCGAGGGCGGCCACGCCGAGCTCATCGGCATCGGGGTCGCCGTCGTCGTCCTGCTCATCGTCTTCGGCTCCGTCGTCGCGGCGGGCATCCCGATCATCACCGCGATCATCGGTCTCGGCGCCGGACTGCTGGGCGTCATCGGCGCCACCGCCTTCTTCGACATCGGCTCGAGCACGCCGATGCTGGCCAGCATGATCGGCCTCGCGGTCGGCATCGACTACGCGCTCTTCATCCTCGCCCGCTACCGCAGCGAGCTCGAGCACACCGACGACCGGGCCGAGGCGATGGGCGTCGCGACCGGCACCGCCGGCTCGGCGGTCGTCTTCGCCGGCCTCACCGTGCTGATCGCGCTCGCCGCCCTGTCGGTCGTCGGCATCCCGTTCCTCACCTCGATGGGCCTCGCGGCCGCCGGCACCGTCTTCATGGCCGTGCTCGTCGCCCTGACCCTGCTGCCCGCCGTGGTCGGCATGTTCAAGTCCAAGGCGTTCGGCGGCCGCGTCCGCCGCTACCGCCCGAAGCGGGACGAGCAGGGCCGCGTGCTCAACGCAGGTGTCCGCTGGGCCCGCCTCGTCGGCCGCGCGCCCGTCGCGGTGATGCTCCTCGTGGTCGTCGGCCTCGGCGCGCTCGCCGTACCGGTCAAGGACCTGCACCTGGCCTTCCCGACCGACTCCACCGCGTCGACGGAGACCACCCAGCGCCGTGCCGCCGACCTCGTCGCCGAGGGATTCGGCCCGGGACGTCAGGGACCGCTGGTGGCCGTCGTCGACGCCCGTGACGTCGCAGCGGCCGACCGCCCGGCCGCGTTCGGCGAGGTCGTCGGCTGGGCCGCCGGCCTGGACGGCGTGGTCAACGCACAGGTCGTCGCCCAGAACGACGACGGCACCGGCGCGCAGGTGATGGTCACGCCGAGCACCGGCGCCGACGACGTCGCCACCGAGGACCTGCTCCACGAGCTGCGCGACGGCCAGGGGGCCATCGAGGCCCAGACCGGTACGACGATGGGCGTCACCGGCATCACCGCGATCCAGGCCGACGTCTCGGAGAAGCTCGCCGACGCGTTGCCGGTCTACCTCGCGGTGGTCATCGGGCTGGCGTTCCTGCTCCTGGTGCTGGTCTTCCGCTCGATCCTGGTGCCGCTCACCGCGACGCTCGGCTTCCTGCTGTCGGTGCTGGCCACGCTCGGGGCGACGGTGCTCGTCTTCCAGGAGGGCCTGTTCGGGATCTTCGAGGGGGCGCCGATCATCTCGTTCATGCCGATCTTCCTGATCGGGCTCGTCTTCGGGCTGGCGATGGACTACCAGGTCTTCCTCGTCACCCGGATCCGGGAGGCCCACGTCCACGGGGCGTCGACCCGCGAGGCCGTCGTCGACGGCTTCCGCAACTCCGCTCGCGTGGTCGCGGCCGCCGCGATCATCATGATGTCGGTCTTCGCGGCCTTCATGCTGATGGACGAGCCGATCATCAAGTCGATGGGCTTCGCGCTCGCCGTCGCGGTCCTGTTCGACGCCTTCGTCGTGCGGATGGCGCTCGTCCCCGCACTGCTCTACCTCATGGGCGAGAAGGCCTGGTGGCTGCCGCGCTGGCTCGACCGCGTGCTGCCGGTCATCGACGTCGAGGGCGAGTCGCTCGACCGCGGCCACGCCAGCGCGCAGTGGCGCGACGAGCGGGAGCCCGAGCTCGTCGGCTGACGGTGCCCGCGACGTCCCGGCTACCGCCAGGGCGTGACGAGGGCGGTCAGGTCGGGCGCGAGCTCCTGCATCAGCTTGGGGCCGAAGGTCACCCGGTGCACGCCCATCACCTGCAGGTCCTCGAGCGACCCGGCGGCGCTGCCGGAGCGGGGGTTGGCGATCACGTTGACCGGTCCCGACAGGGCGTCGAGCAGGGCCTGCAGGGCTGCCGCGTCCGGTACGCCGACGGGATAGGAGCAGCGCGCGCCGGCCTCCTCGCACGCGCGCAGGCGGGTGATCGCCTCGTCGACGGGGTCGGCGAACTCGCCCTTCTTGAGGAAGACGTCGGTGCGGGCGTTGACCACGAGGTCGACACCGGCCTCGTCGGCCGCCTGGCGGATCCCGCCGATGTAGTCGGCGTGCTCGGCCGCCGAGCGCATCCGCCCACCCTCGGAGTGCACGGTGTCCTCGATGTTGAGGCCGACGGCGCCGGCCTCGAGGAGCCGCTCGACGAGCTCGCCGGGCGCGGTGCCGTACCCCGCCTCCATGTCGGCGGTCACCGGGACCTCCGGCACGGCCGAGCAGATCCGTCGTACGCCGTCGAGTGCGTCGTCGAGGGTCATGTCCTCGTTGTCCCCCTGGCCGCGGGAGTCGGCCAGCGGGTGGCTGCCGATGCTGAGCGCGCCGAACCCGGCCGCGGCGACGACCTTCGCGGACCAGGCGTCCCAGACGTTGGGCAGGACCAGCGTGGAGCCGGTGTGGTGGAGCTCGAGGAGCCGGGTGGCCAGGGTGGCGACAGAGGTGGTCATGCGTCGAGGCTGCCACGCGGCACGCGACGAGCAACAGGGGCAGCGGGGCATAGGACCGCCCGGACGGGCGTTGCACCGGCATGCAGGTCCACGACGCGACGGCGGCAGCCTCCGACCCGGCCCACGGCCCTGTCCTGGACTCCGTGGTGGTCGGTGCCGGGCAGGCCGGTCTCGCGGCGTCGTACTTCCTCCGGCAGCGCGGCATCGACCACCTCGTCCTCGACGCCAACCCCGGCCCCGGAGGGGCCTGGCAGCACCGGTGGTCGTCGCTCAGCATGGGCGACGTGCACGGGGTCGCCGACCTGCCGGCGTCGACCGCGCCGGACGGCAGCGACCGGGCGGCCAACCTGGTCGTGCCCGACTACTTCGACGGCTACGAGCGGTGGCACCACCTCCCGGTCGTCCGTCCGGTCCGGGTGGACCGCGTCGAGAGCGAGGGCGAGCTGCTCGTCGTGCGCGCGGGCGACCGGGCCTGGCGCACCCGGACGCTGGTCAACGCGACCGGCACGTGGACGCGTCCGTTCGTGCCGCACTACCCGGGCATCGCGTCGTTCGCGGGCGAGCAGCTGCACACCGCCGGCTACCCGGGCGCCGACCACTTCCGTGGCAAGCGCGTGCTGGTGGTCGGCGGTGGCGCCTCCGCGGTCCAGTTCATCGGTGAGCTCGCTCCTGTCACCGACACCCTCTGGGTGACCCGCCGCCCGCCGGTGTGGCGTGACGACGACTTCGACCCGGCAGCCGGGCTCGCGGCGGTCACCGCCGTCGAGGAGCGCGTACGACAGGGGCTGCCGCCGGCGAGCGTCGTGAGCGTGACCGGCCTGGCCCTGCGCCCCCAGGAGCAGGAGGCGGCCCGGCTGGGCGCCTACGAGCGGCGGCTGCCGATGTTCGACCGCATCGAGCCCGACGGCGTGCGGTGGGCGGACGGTCGCTTCGAGCAGGTCGACGTGATCCTGTGGGCCACCGGCTTCCGTCCCGCCGTCGAGCACCTGGCGCCGCTCGGACTCCGGTCGCCGCAGGGCGGAATCGCCCTCGTCCCGATCCCCGGCAACGTGCAGGGCGCGACCACGGCCGTGCGCGACCCGCGGGTGCAGCTGGTCGGCTACGGCCCGTCGGCCAGCACGGTCGGCGCCTCGCGCGCCGGGCGGCAGGCCGCGCTCGCGGTGTCCCGGCACCTCGCGTCGGTCGCCGCGTGACCCCGGCGCGGACCGGCGGTTCGGGCGTCACCGGACCGGGCACCTAGCGTGAGCGCCATGCGACTCCGACTGGTGGCGACCGACCTCGACGGGACCCTGCTGCGCGACGACCGGACCGTGAGCCCGCGCACCCGCGCCGCCCTCGACGCCGCCCGCGCCGCGGGGGTGCACGTCGTGCCGGTCACCGCGCGCCAGCCGATCGGGGTGCGGCCCCTGGCCGAGGCGGCCGGCTTCGACGGATGGGCGGTGTGCTCGAACGGGTCGCTGGGCATCCACCTGACCACGGGCGAGGTCCTCTTCGAGGAGCCGGTCGCGGTCGAGGCGCAGCAGCGGCTGGTCGCGGCGCTCGCCGAGCAGGTCCCCGGCCTGCTGCACGTGAGCGTCCGGGACGGCGGCGAGGGCTTCGTCGCGCAGGAGGGCTACGCCGCGCTGGCGACCTTCGAGGACCACAAGCGCGACGTGTCGACCATGTCCGGCCACGAGCTCGCGGCGGTCCTCGCCGAGCCGAGCCTCAAGCTCATCGTGCGGCACCCCGAGCTCGGCGTGCCCGAGCTGCTCGCGGCCGCCCGGGCGCTCGGCCACGACGACGTCGCGCTGACCCACTCCGGGGCGCCGTTCCTCGAGGTGATGGCCGCCAGCGTCAGCAAGGCGTGGGGCGTGGCACGACTCTGCGAGCGGCTCGGCATCGACCGCGACGAGGTGGTGGCCTTCGGCGACGCCCCCAACGACGTGGAGCTGCTGGCGTGGGCCGGCCACGGCGTCGCCGTCGCGAACGCCGTGCCGGAGGCGGTCGACGTCGCCGACGAGGTCACCGCGACCAACGAGGACGACGGTGTCGCGATGGTCCTGGAGCGGCTGCTCACCTCCTGACGCCCCACCCGCGTCGGGGTGCCCGGGGCACAATCGCGGTATGGGTGTCCGGGCGTGGGGCGGCGCGGCGTCGATCGTCCTCGCCCTCTCGGCCTGCACGTCGACCCCGCCCGAGGACACCCGGTCCGGTCCGGGCAGCCGCGACACCGCGGCCGAGGCAGGCTCGGGGGAGGCGTCCGGGGATCTCCGCGAGGTCACGCTGGCCTTCGGCGGGGACGTGCACTTCGAGGGCCACGCCGGCCGGCTGCTCGACCGCCCCGGTGGCCTTGGGTCCATCTCCCGGACGCTGCGTGCCGCCGACGTCGCCATGGTCAACCTCGAGACGCCGGTCACCCGGAGCGGACGACGCGACCCCAAGGAGCTCGAGGGTGCCCGCGACCGCTACTGGTTCCGCACCCGCCCCGCCGCGCTCGACGTGCTGGCCGACGCGGGCGTCGACGTGGTGAGCGTGGCCAACAACCACGCGGGCGACTACGGCGCCGCCGGCCTGCAGGACACGCTGGCCGCCGGTCGTGAGCGCGGCGTCGCGATGGTCGGCGCCGGCCGGGGCGAGTCGGCGTACGACCCCCACGTGGTCGAGGTCGGCGGCCTCGAGGTCGCCTTCCTCGCGGCGGACGGCGTCCAGCGCGAGGGCGCCAGCGACGTGTGGTCGGCGAGCGACGGGCGCCTGGGTACGGCGTCGGCGCGCGGCAGCAACGCCGCCGGGCTGGTCGCAGCGGTGGAGGCCGCCTCGGCGCGCGACCAGCTCGTCGTGGTCTACCTGCACTGGGGACGCGAGTACCAGTCCTGCCCGACGCAGTCCCAGCGGCTGCTCGGGAGGGACCTCGCGGCAGCCGGCGCGGACGTCGTCGTGGGCAGCCACTCGCACGTGCTCGCCGGCGCGGGATGGTCCGGCGACGCGGTGGTGTCCTACGGGCTCGGCAACTTCGTCTGGTACCACGCCCGCCAGGAGCGCACGGGCGTCCTGTCGGTCACGCTCGACGCCGGGGGAGCAGCTCGGAAGTCGTGGACGCCGGCCACGATCTCGTCGACCGACGGGCGCCCGGTCCCGGTCACGGGAGCCGCGCGCGACCGGGCCGTTGCCGACTGGCGGGCCCGGCAGCGCTGCACCGGGCTGGCCGCCGACCGTGGCGGCGCGCAGGCCGACGACCCGGCGTACGCCTCGTCGGTGAGCCGCGTCGACGCCGGGCTCGCCGACCGGATGCGCCGCAGCCACCGACCCGGCTGCCCGGTCGCGCTGCGCGACCTGCGCCACCTGCGGCTGACCCACCGCGACTTCGACGGCCGGGCCCGCACCGGCGAGATGGTCGTCCACCGGCGGTGGGCGCAGCCGGTGGCCGCTGCCTTCGGTCGCCTGTACGACGCCGGGTTCCCCATCGCGCGGATGCGGCTGGTCGACGACTACCGGGCCGACGACGACCTCTCCATGGCGGCCAACAACACCTCCGGCTTCAACTGCCGTCGGGTCGCCGGGCAGCGCAGCTGGTCGCAGCACGCCTACGGCGCGGCGATCGACATCAACCCCGTGCAGAACCCCTACGTGACCCGCGGACGCGTCGACCCTCCGGCCGGTCGGTCGTTCGTCGCGGTCCCGCGCGACCGGTCGGCACCGGCCCGGCCCGGCGTCATCCGGGCCGGCGACGTCCCGGTGGCGGCGTTCGCCCGCATCGGCTGGGAGTGGGGCGGCGACTGGGTGTCGTCGAAGGACTACCAGCACGTCGCCGCGCCGCGGGATCGCTGACCGCGGCTCAGCTGCGCTGCCGGACGGCCGCCCGGGGCCGGGGCTCCGCTCCGGCACGGGTCCGGTCGATCAGGCCGACGAGCGGGCCGTGCCCGTGTGCCTGGGCGTGGGCGCGGCGCAGGAGCCGGGCGGCGAGCGTGCCGCTGCCCTCCCGCAGCGCGACCTCGGCCGCCCGCCAGCGGGCGTACGCCGCTTCGTGCGGGCGGCCCACGAGGTCCCACTGGTCGGCCGCGCCCACCCAGTGCTCCAGCCGCTCGACACGGTGGAGCCGGGCGAGCTCGGCCCGCCAGGTGCTGCGGGCAGCCGGTGCCGCCGCATGGACCGCGTCGGGTGCGAGCGGGTCGGTCGCCCACTGTTGCTGCCACGCGACCAGCTGGGTGGCCAACGCGGAACGGCGGGTCGGGTCGGCCTCGGCCACGTCCGCTGCGGCCCGGGCGGCCAGGCACAGGAGCGAGCCGGTGTAGGGCGACGACGAGGTCACCGTCTCGCCCGCGATCCCGGCCCCGATGCGGTCCAGGGCCTGGGCGGGCAAGCCCCTCCAGAGGTCGCACGACGCCTGCACGCCCACCACTGCCTGCCGGTGGGAGCTGACGCCGAAGTCGAGCGCGGCCACGGCTTCCAGCCGGCGATCGGCCGCCTCGAGGTCACCACGCACGACCTGGACCCAGGCGCGGGTCAGGTGCAGGAAGCGGGTGTGCTGCCGGGGGTCGTCCTTGGTGCGTGGGCGGACCAGGCGGGAGGCGGCTCCGACGGCGCCCGCATGGAGGCGCGCCTCGGCGACGTTGCAGAGGAGCATCGTGCTCAGCTCGAACGACTCGATCCCGGCGCTGCGCATCGCGGACAGCCCCGGGTCTGCCGCGTCGGCCACGTCGTCGGCCCGCGCGCACAGCATCAGCAGCAGGTCGGTGTGGTACGTCCCGAGCAGGACGTCGCTGAAGGGGTCGTCCTCGACCAGGACGGACCTCGCCTCACGGGCTGCGCGCAGCCCGTGCGCCGTACGCCCCAGGACGATGTCGTGCCAGGCGCGCTCGATCAGGGCGCCACGGTGCAGCGCCGGCTCGCCCAGCCGGGCGCTGACGGCGAGCATCTCGTCGATGACGACGTCGGCCTCGTGGTTGCGGCCTGCTCCTCTCAGGGCAGCGGACTCGTCGCCCATGGTCCGGACCATGGCGACGCGGTCGTCGAGCGCGTCGAGCACGACGATCGCCCGGTCGGCGAGGTCCACGGACGCCTGCGGGTCGGCCTGCGCCAGCACCTGGCTCGCCCGGCGCAGGGCGACCGCGAGCTCGCGCTCCGGCAGTGCCGGGGCGAGGGCCAGGGCCTCCTCCACCCATGACGTCGCCTCCCCGCGTCGGGAGCCGACGGTGGCGTGGACGAGCTCCAGCAGCAGCTCGCACCGGGTGATGCCGGCGTCGGTGGGAGCCGGGCCGTCGGCGGGCCAGAGGGCCAGGGCACGCTCCCAGTGGACCGCCTCCTCGTCCCGCGCCAGCCCGTCGCAGGCCACCCGTCCGGCTGCGACGCGCCACCGCAGCTCCTGGCGGGGATCGCCCGCACCGCGCCAGTGCTCGGCGACCTCGGCCGCCGAGGGGTGTGGCGTCGCGGCCAGCGCAGACGCCAGCCTGCGGTGGACCGGGGACGCCTCGCCCGGCGCGACCCCGGCGCGCACCGTCGCGGACAGCAGCGGGTGGCGGACGGTGACGTCGGTCGTGGTGTACGGGTCGGCGAGGAGGTGCCGGGCCACCAGCTCGCGGAGGGCGTCGGTGAGCTCGGGCCGGGCCATCGAGGTGGCGTCCGCGACGACCTCCGGGGGGAGGGGGCGGTCCGCCAGGGCTGCGACGAGCAGCACTGCCCGGGCGCTCGGGCCCAGCTGGTCGAGCCGCGGGGACAGCAGGTCGGCCAGCGGTTCCGGCGCCCCGTCCGCGGTCATCGAGCGCACCAGCACCTCGGTGTGCAGGGGGACGCCTCCGCCCAGCGCGTGGAAGCGCTCGGCATCGCCGCGGCGCACGCGTGGCCCCATGAGCAGGCGCAGCTGCTCCCTCGTCTCCCGGTGGGTGAGGGGTGCCAGGTTGAGCACCAGCGCCGCCTCGCGGCGCACGCGCGTCAGCCACGCGTCGGCCGCCCGGGACTCGCCGGTGCGCAGGCTGGCGACGATCGGGACGCCCCGGCCACCGACGACGTGCCGCTCGAGGAAGCCGCGCGAGCCGGGGTCGGCGCAGTGCAGGTCCTCGAGCTCGAGCGCCAGCGGGCGCAGCGCGGCCAGCGCGGACAGGGTCGACTCGATCGCCGCGAAGAGGCGGTCGGTCGCGAAGCGGTCCTCCACGTCGCAGCCCGGCGGCCCGATCTCCGGCAGGATCCTGGCCAGTGCCGGGGCCACGAAACGCGGACACCGCCCCAGCGCCTCGTCGAACCACCGACCGTCGTCCTCGAGGCGGACGCGGCGCAGCACGTCGGACACCAGCCCGTAGGGCGCGTCGGCCAGGGCCGGCACCCCGGCCGCGCGGGCCACGAAGGTCGACACCTGCTGCGAGGCGGCGGCCAGCAACGTCGTCTTGCCGATCCCCGGCTCACCGGTGACGACCAGCAGCCCCCCGCCCGCCTCGAGGTGGCGACGTACGACCAGGAGCTCGGCGCGGCGACCGGCGATGGTCCGCGCGGGAGGCGGCAGGTGCCGGGCGCCGTCCTCCGTCGCGGCGAGCCAGAGGTCCCGGAAGTCGGCCGGGTCGCCCCCGATCGCCGTCACGACCGCCTCGAGGAGCGACCACGCGGGCGGTCGTGGGTGCGTGAACAGGTGGAGCACGGTCGTGTGGGAGCACCCGGCCCGGCGAGCGATCGCGCGGAGGCTGGGCTGACCCACCGCGCGGTGCAGGCGGTGCAGCGCGTCGACGAGGTCGCGATGAGGTCCGGGCGCGAGCTCGGGCTGGTGCAGCTGGCCCATCGGCCCTCCCAGGTGTGTCCTCCTCAGGATCGACCCGGGCCGAGGGGTTGTCCAGACGCCTGCGGGTGGCGCTGGTCCAGACCGATGCAGTGCGTGCCGTCAACCTTCGTCAAGCCTTGTCAACCGCCCTCGCGGCGGTCCCACCGTGGAGGGACGGCCGGTCCAGCCGGGTCCGGCACCACGAAGGGACACACCATGCACACGAACACCCACGCCGTCCGCCGTCGCATCGCCGCGTGCGCCGTCGCGGCCCTCGTCCTGCCGGCCTTCGCTGCCTGCGGGGCCGACCTCGATCCTCCGGCCCAGAACATCAGCCGGCACAAGACCGACAAGACGACCACCGTGCCTGACCACGCCACAGGAAACCGCAAGGACTTCGGTGACGAGTACGGGAAGCGGGCGGCTCCGAAGCCCAAGCCGACCCCCAAGCGGAACCTGAACCGGCTGGACTTCGGGGACAACGGCCTGTGAGGAGGTAGACCGGACGCTGTCGGGGGGCGTCCGGTCCTTGTCCCTTGGCCGTTTCGCCCGATGGGTCCCTGCTCCCGCGGAGCAGGGACCCATCTGCGTCCTCACCTCGTCCTCATCCCGCCTCGCCCGTCGACCTCGCTGTCGCCTCGGCGATCACCCGGGAGAGCGGGACGTGCTCGCGCGCGTCCGTGGCCGCGCGACGCAGCAGCCGCGAGGCGACGGCGCCCTGCCCCTCGCGCAGCGCGACCTGGGCGGCGCGCCACCGGCAGTACGCCGCCGCGTGCGGGCGGCCGAGGTGTCCCCACGCGACTGCGGCGTGCGTCCAGTGGTCCACCGTGTCGGCGACGCGAGCCCGGGCAAGCTCGGCTTCCCAGGTGGCACCGGCAGCCACGCCTGCCGACGAGCGCTGCGGGTCGAGCGGGTCGAGCCGAGCCGCTCGGCGCAGCCCCTCGAGGTCCTCGAGCAGCATCGGGTCGTCCGCGGACGGGTCACCCGGAGTGGCGCGCAGGTCGGCCACGGCCCGGGCGAGCACCAGGAACGCCATCCAGTGGTCGACGATCCCGGGGGAGTCGAGGACGGCCGCGAGCGGGTCGCGCAGGGCCGACCATGCCCGCCCCGGCTCCTGCTGCCACAGCAGCGCCGCCGCCTCCCAGACCGCACGGTTCAGCCGGTTGCGCGCGCTTCCACCGGTCTTCACGAGTCCACGCATGGTCCTGATCGCGTCGTGCGTCCGGCCCTGGACGATGTCGAGCCGCGCCGAGACCCACAACCCCGGCCAGTCGTCGTAGCTGTGCGACCGGGGCACGTCGACCATACGTTCCGCGGCGTCGCTGGTCCGTCCTGCATCGAGGTAGGCCTCCACCACGTTGGCCTTCACCAGCGTGAGGAGGTGGAAGTCGAGCTGCCACTCCCGCGCGAGGTCCAGCGCCGGCCGCGCGGCCTCCTCCACCTCCTGCGGGGGGCGGTGGTGCTGCAGGAGCAGGTCGGTCTGCTGCATCGCCAGGTCGGCCTCCCGCCACGGGCCGGCCGTGCCGCGTACCCGGCTGCGGGCCCGGCGGAACAGGTCGAGGGCCGCGGCCAGGTCGCCGAGGTGGCCCACGTGCCAGCCCAGGGTGGCGGCGGTCTGGAAGTACAGGCCGTCGTCGTCGAGGTCGGCGCACGCGGCGAGCGCTCGCTCGAGGTCGCGCGTCGCCTCGTCGTAGCGGGCCAGGTCCATCAGCGCGTTGGCGCGCTGGTCCAGGACGTGGACGAGACCGGGGCCGACGGGGTGCCCGGCGAGGCGCTCGAGCGCCCGGTCGGTCAGCGCCACCGCGGTCTCCGGGTCGTCCCCGACCAGCCAGGCGACGTGCGCCGCTCGGCGGATCACCTTCGCCGCCTGCTCGTCGGGGAGCGCGTCGACGTCGGGCGGTGACTCCTCGACCAACGCGGCGCAGGCCTCCAGCCGGCCCGACAGCTGCAGCGCGTCGAACGCGGAGAGCCAGGCGATCACCCGGCCCTCGGGCTCGACGTGCTGGCGGTCCAGCTCGAGGATGCGCAGCCAGTGGTCGGCCTCCGCGCGCGGGTCCGTGCGACGGCGCGCCTGACGGGCGGCGGCGGCTCGCCACCGGGCCTCCTCCGCAGGCTCGCCCGAGAGTCGCCAGTGCTCGGCGACCACGGCCGGGTCAGCGCCCCCGCCCCGACCGAGCAGCTCGGCGAACGTGCGGTGCAGCCGGCGTACCTCGCCGGGGAGCAGCCCGCGACGGGCGGCCTCGGCGAGGAGCGGGTGCGCCAGCCGCACCCCGTCTCCGGGGCCCACGCTCACCAGGTGCCGCGCCGCGAGCTGCCGCAGTGCGACCACGACCGCGTCCTCGCCGAGGCCGGTCGCCGCGGCGAGCAGCTCGACGTCGACCGGCCCGTCGGCCACCCCCAGCGTGCTGGCGACGCGGTCCTGGTCCGGCGAGAGGTCGCCGAGGCGCCGGTCGAGGAGGTCCGCCAGCAACGGCGGGAGGGTCGGGTCGTCTCCCTGGATGGCGAGGTGCGCGGTGAAGAGGGGGTGCCCGCGCGACCGGTCGTGGATCCTCCGCGCCCGGTCCGGGGTCCCGTCGAGCAACCCGGCCAGGCGGAGCTGGTCGCGCGTCTCCTGCAGGGTCAGCGGACCCAGACCGAGGGTCCGCACGCCGGGCAGGGCCTGCACCCGAGCCAGCCAGTCGCTGCGCCACCGGGGGACCCGCTGGTCGTCCACGCGCCACGTCACCGTGAGCGGCACGGCCACGTCCCGCGACAGGACGTACTCGAGCAGGTCGAGGGTGGTGGCGTCCGACACGTGCAGGTCCTCCACCACGACGGCGAGGGGCCGTGTGGCGGCGAGCCTGCCGAGCACCGCTGCGACGGCGGCGTAGAGGTGCTGCTGGGCGAAGTCGACGTCCTCGGGGGACGTGGCCCCGACCTCCAGCTCCGGCAGGAGACGGGCGAGCGCCTCACGCGCGTAGGCCGGGCAGCCCGACAGTGCCTCGCCGATCCACCGGCCATGGTCCGCGTCGTGGATCGACCGCAGCAGCTCCACCACGGGCATGAGGGGGACCTCGGTGGAGAAGGGCAGGCAGCGGCCGACGGCCACGCACGTGTCGGTGCCCTCCGCAGCCGCGTCGACGAGCGTCGACTTGCCGATGCCGGCCTCGCCGGTGACCACCAGGAGGCCGCCGTCCCCGTCCAGGTGGTCGCGCACGGCGGCGAGCTCGGCGCGGCGCCCGGCGATCCGGGGTGCCGCTGCGGGAGCCGCGGCCGCGCTCGACGTGTCGTCCGCCGACGACGCCGCGAGCCAGAGCGCGTGGAACTCGGTCCTGCTGCCGCCCATCGCCTCCACGAGGAGCTCGACGGTCCCCCAAGGAGGGAGCACGCTGCTCGAGAGGACCTTCGAGACGGTGGTGTGCGAGACACCCGACTGGCGCGCGAGGGCCCGGAGGCTCGGCCAGCCGGCCCGGTGGTGCAGGTCGTGCAGTGCCCGGACCAGGTCCCGGTGTGCGCCCGGTGGCAGGTCCGGGCTGGGGAGTGCTCCCATGTCACCTCCGGCAGCCGCTGGTGCAGAGCCCGAGACCTCCTCCCAGAATCCGACGCCCGCGGCATCGTGTCCACGCATTTCCCGCGATGTGAACAGGGTGCGTCCAAGCCTCAGGCTCCCTGACGCCCGTCACGGGTGGGGCCTCGCGATCCTCGCTAGGCTGGAGCCATGGGGGAGATCGAGAACCGCCCGCACGACCCGTCGCAGATGCGCATCTCCGACGCCGACCGACAGCGCGTCGCCGACGTGCTGCGCGACGCTGCAGGGGAGGGCCGCCTCGACCTCGACGAGCTCGAGGAGCGGCTCGAGCTCACCTGGCACGCCAAGACCTACGGCGACCTCGTGCCGATCACGCTCGACCTGCAGGCCGCCGGCCCCGCCACGCCACCGGCCGGCGCGCCGGTCCGTCGTACGCCGTCGTCGGTGCCCGCGGTCGGGCACAACTCGTCCGTCGCGATCATGAGCGAGTGCAAGCGCCAGGGCGTCTGGTCGGTGCCCGAGCACCACAGCGCCTTCGCCATGATGGGGGGCGTCGTCATCGACCTGCGCCAGGCACAGCTCACCGCCCACGAGACGCTGCTCAACGCCAGCGCGATCATGGGCGAGGTCAAGGTGATCGTGCCGGCCGACATGCACGTCGTCATGGACGGCACCCCGATCATGGGCGAGTTCACCCAGGCCAAGGACAAGGTGCCCGCCCAGGTCGGGCCGGGTTCTCCCGTCGTCCGCATCCGCGGGATGGCCCTGATGGGATCGGTCACGGTGCAGCGCCAGCCGGCGCCCGGCACGCCGAAGAAGTACCTCGGCACCTACTGACCGACGCCTGACCTGGTCCGGCCCACCGACACGCGCGACCACGGGTCGAGCCGTCGTTGCTGCTGCCATCCCCGGGCCCTACTGTGACCCGGGTCACTTCACTACGGATCGTCCGGCACGTACCTGCCGGTGAAGGAGCAGAACATGGCATCAGTGACGTTCGAGAAGGCGCAGCGGTGGTATCCGGGCGCCGACGAGCCGGCCGTGCCCGGCATCGACCTGGAGATCAAGGACGGCGAGTTCATGGTGCTCGTCGGCCCCTCCGGCTGCGGGAAGTCCACGACCCTGCGGATGCTCGCGGGGCTCGAGGAGGTCAACGACGGGCGCATCTACATCGGTGACCGCGAGGTCACCAACGTGCCGCCCAAGGACCGCGACATCGCGATGGTCTTCCAGAACTACGCGCTCTACCCCCACATGACGGTCGAGGAGAACATGGCGTTCTCCCTCAAGATGGCCAAGGTGCCCGCGTCGGAGCGCAAGGAGCGGGTGGCGAAGGCCGCCGAGATCCTCGGCCTGACCGAGTTCCTCGAGCGCAAGCCCAAGGCGCTCTCGGGCGGCCAGCGCCAGCGGGTGGCGATGGGCCGCGCGATCGTCCGCGCACCGCAGGTCTTCTGCATGGACGAGCCGCTGTCGAACCTCGACGCCAAGATGCGGGTGCAGACCCGCACCGACATCGCGCGCCTGCAGCAGGACCTCGGCGTGACGACCGTCTACGTCACCCACGACCAGGTCGAAGCGATGACGATGGGCGACCGGGTCGCGGTGATGAAGCTGGGCGTGCTCCAGCAGGTCGACACCCCGCTCAAGCTCTACGACAAGCCCGCGAACCTCTTCGTCGCCGGCTTCATCGGCTCGCCGCAGATGAACCTGATGGAGGGCACGGCGGTCGACGGCGACGTCAAGATCGGCAGCTACACCGTGCCGGTCGACCCGACGGCCGAGCGCAAGATGTCGGGCCGGGTCACCGTCGGCGTCCGGCCGGAGAACTGGCGCATCGTCACCGCCGAGGAGGGTGGCCTGCCGGTCAAGGTCACGGTCGTCGAGGAGCTCGGCGCCGACAGCTTCGTCTACGGCACCTGCGACGTGGAGGGCACGCCGTCCAACGTGATCGTCCGCGTCGCCGGCCGGCAGCACCCGCAGAAGGGGGAGACGCTCCACGTCACCACCGACCCCCAGAACGTGCACGTCTTCGACACCGAGTCGGGCGAGCGACTCTCGGACTGACGGCTGGAGCACGAGACCGCCGAGCCCCCGGGAGCCCGCTCCCGGGGGCTCGACCGTGTCCGCTCCGACATCGCCATACTGTGCTGGTGAGCCGCACCGAGACGGAGACCGACGCCGGCTTCGAGCAGCGGCTCGCCGAGCTTGAGCCCGACCTGCGCGACACCGTGGCGCGCGTCTACGGCGTCGACGCCGCACCCGGGGTGACCAGGGCACTGGTCGAGGTCGCCCGGGCGGCGCACGCGGCGCGGCCGGCCGAGCTGCGGGCCCTCGACGAGCGGCGGCTGTCCGAGCCCGACTGGTTCCAGCGGTCGTCGATGGTCGGCTACGCCGCCTACGCGGACCGGTTCGCCGGGACGCTGCGCGGCGTGGGGGAGCGCGCCGCCCACCTGCGGGACCTCGGAGTCGGCTACCTCCACCTGATGCCCCTGCTGACGCCGCGGCCGGCTCCGAACGACGGTGGCTACGCGGTCATGGACTACCGGTCCGTGCGCCCCGACCTCGGCACCGTCGACGACCTGCGCGACCTGGCGACCACCCTGCGCGGCGAGGGCATCAGCCTCTGCCTCGACCTCGTGCTCAACCACGTCGCGCGCGAGCACGAGTGGGCCGTCGCGGCCCGGGCGGGCGACCCGGCCAGGCGGGCGTACTTCCACGTCCACCCCGACCGCGAGGTCCCCGACGCCTACGAGGCGACGCTGCCGGAGGTGTTCCCCGACTTCGCGCCGGGCAGCTTCACGTGGGACGAGGAGCTGACCGGCTGGGTCTGGACGACGTTCAACGACTACCAGTGGGACCTCGACTGGTCGAACCCCGCCGTGCTCCGCGAGTTCGCGGACATCATCCTGACGCTGGCCAACGTGGGCGTGGAGGTGTTCCGCCTCGACGCGATCGCCTTCATCTGGAAGCGCCTCGGCACCGACTGCCAGAACCAGCCCGAGGTGCACGAGCTCACGCGGGCACTCCGCACGGTCGCCCGGATCGCGGCCCCGGCCGTCCTCTTCAAGGCGGAGGCGATCGTCGGGCCGGCGGACCTGCCGGCGTACCTCGGCGTCGGCGAGCACGCCGGGCGGGTCAGCGACCTCGCCTACCACAACGGGCTGATGGTGCAGGTCTGGTCGATGCTCGCCTCGCGCGAGGCCCGCCTGGCGTCGTACGCCCTGCAGCAGCTGCCACAGCCACCGTCGACCACCGCCTGGATCACCTACGTGCGCTGCCACGACGACATCGGCTGGGCGATCTCCGACGAGGACGCCCGCGCCGTGGGCCTCGACCCGGCCGCGCACCGGCGCTTCCTGTCCGACTTCTACTCCGGCTCCTTCCCCGGCTCGTGGGCGCGGGGGCTGGTCTTCCAGCACAACGAGCAGACCGGCGACCGCCGGATCTCCGGCTCGCTCGCGTCGCTCGCGGGGCTCGAGGCGGGTGACCCGCACGCGGTCGCGCGCATCCTGCTCGCGCACGCGATCATCCTGTCCTTCGGCGGCCTGCCGGTGATCTGGATGGGCGACGAGCTCGGGCTGCTCAACGACCGCGGGTGGGCCGACGACCCCGACCACGCCGCCGACAACCGATGGGTGCACCGTCCGCGGATGCCGTGGGCCGACGTCGAGGCCGACCCCGACCCGTACGGCATCGCGTCCGGCCTGCGGCACCTGGTCGACGTACGACGCTCGCTGCCGCACCTGCACGCCGCGTCCCCCACCGAGGTGTGGGACCCGCGCGACCCCGGGGTGCTGCTCGTGGTCCGCCGGCACCCCGACGGCCCGCTCCTGGCCGCCGCCAACGTCACCGACCGCGAGGCGTGGGTGGCCGCCGACGTGCTGCACTGGCTGGGCCTGCACTCCGACGACCTGGTGGACGCCCTCACCGGCGAGGCGCCGGACCTCCACGACGGTGCGGTCCGGCTCGAGCCCTACGCGGCGGCGTGGCTGCACGCCTCGCCGGCCCCGCCCGCCTGAGCCGAGCGGAGCCCCGGACGCGGCGAAGCCCCGGGAGCAGTGCTCCCGGGGCCTCATCTCCGCGCCGACCAGCGGGGTCGGACGTCAGCTGGCGGTCAGGCTTCGGTCAGGCTTCGCTCAGGTGGTGGCCTGGTCCGATCCGGGCTGGACCTCGTCCTGCTCCCGTCCGACCTCCTCGGCCTTCGCCATCGCGTTGCCTCCCGGCACGGTGCCCGCGCGGCTCGTGTCCATCGTGAGGTTCTCGCCCGTCGAGGGGTCGAAGAGGTGGATCTTGCGGGCGTCGACCCAGATCGTGGCGTCGTCGCCCTCGCTGATCCGGCTGGCGCCGTCGAGCGAGATCACCAGCTGTGTGCGGAGCGACTCGCCGTCGAGGTCGCGCTCGAGCTGCTGCAGCTGCTTCTCCACCTCCGGCGGGGCCTCGAACGGCACGTAGGCGTAGGCCTCGTTGCCGAGCCACTCGACCACGTCGACCTTGGCGTGGAAGGTGGCGTCGTCGGTCACCTTGTCCGAGTCCACGACGCTCGCGTCCTCGAAGTGGTCCGGACGGATGCCGGCGATGAGCAGGTCCTTGCCCTGCGCCTTTTCCGCCTTGTCGCTCGGGAGCTTCACGCTGCCGAACGGCAGCTCGACGGTGTCACCCTTGACGGTCGCCGGCAGGAAGTTCATCGGCGGGGAGCCGATGAACCCGGCGACGAACAGGTTGCACGGGTTCTCGTAGAGCTCCCGCGGGGTGGCGAGCTGCTGGAGGACGCCGCGCTTGAGCACCGCGACGCGGTCGCCGAGCGTCATCGCCTCGGTCTGGTCGTGCGTGACGTAGACCGTGGTGATGCCCAGCCGCTTCTGGAGCCGCGAGATCTCCGTGCGCATCTGCCCGCGCAGCTTGGCGTCGAGGTTGGACAGCGGCTCGTCGAAGAGGAACGCCTCCGCGTTGCGGACGATCGCGCGGCCCATGGCGACGCGCTGTCGCTGGCCACCCGAGAGGTTGCCGGGCTTGCGCTCCAGGTGCTCGTCGAGCTCGAGCGTCTTGGAGGCGTCCCGCACCTTCTGGTCCACCTCGGAGTCCGGGGCGCCGGCGAGGCGCAACGGGAACGCGATGTTCTCGTAGACCGTGAGGTGGGGGTAGAGCGCATAGTTCTGGAAGACCATGGCGAGGTTGCGGTCGCGCGGGGCGAGGTCGTTGACCTTCTTCCCACCGATCACCATGTCGCCGCTGGTGATGTCCTCCAGCCCCACGATCATCCGCAGCAGCGTCGACTTCCCGCAGCCGGAGGGCCCGACCAGGATCAGGAACTCCCCGTCCGCGACGTCGATGCTGACGTCGTTGACGGCGGGGAAGCCGTCGCCGTACTGCTTGACGATGTTCTTCATCTCGATGGCAGCCATGGCGGCCTCACCCCTTCACTGCGCCGGAGGTCAGGCCGGCGACGATTCTGCGCTGGAACAACAGGACGATGACGATCACCGGCAGCGTGACGATCACCGAGGCGGTCGCCAGCTGTGCGTACGGTGGGTTGAACGGGTCGGGTCCGACGAAGAACGACATCTGCGCCGGCACGGTCCTCGAGGCGGTGGTCGAGGTCAGCGAGATCGCGAGCACGAACTCGTTCCACGCGAAGAAGAAGGTCAGGATCGCCGCGGTGAAGACACCGGGAGCGGCGAGCGGGACGATCACCTTGCGGAAGGCCTGCCACGACGTCGCGCCGTCGACCTGGGCCGCCTGCTCCATCTCCCACGGGATCTCCCGGAAGAAGGCCGACAGGGTCCAGATCGCCAGCGGGAGCGTGAACGACATGTAGGGGATGATCAGGCCGGGCCAGGTGTTGAACAGCCCGAACCTGGTCCACAGGTCGAACAGCGGGCCCACCAGCGCGACGACTGGGAACATCGCGATCGCCAGCGCCAGCGAGAGGACCAGCCGCTTGCCCTTGAACTCCAGCCGGGCGATGGCGTAGGCCGCCAGCGTCGCGAAGATCACCGACAGCAAGGTGGCGATCAGTGCGATCCCGAAGGAGTTGAGGAGCGCCCGGGTGAAGTCCGGGTTGTCGATGATCGCGGTGTAGTTGTCGAACGTCGGGTCCTCGGGCAGGAACTGCGGACTGCCGACCGCGGTCTCGCCCTCGGACTTGAACGACAGCGAGATGATCCACGCCACCGGGAACAGGCACCACAGCAGGATCAGCACGAAGCCGAGCCAGGTGCCGATCGCGTTCTTGCCCTTCATCAGCCCTCACCTCTCGCAGACGCCAGGTCGACCCGGAACAGCTTCACGATCAGCCACGCGAGCAGCAGCACCGACAGGAAGAGCACCACCGAGAGCGCCGATCCCAGGCCGAGCTGCATCTGCTCGATCACCTGCCGGTAGGTGAGGAAGGAGATCGACTCCGTGTCCTGGGCTCCTCGCGTCATGATGTAGATGTTGTCGAAGATGCGGTAGGCGTCGAGGGCACGGAAGAGGACCGCGACCATGATCGCGGCCCGCATGTTGGGCAGGATCACCTTCCACAGCCGCTGCCACCAGGTGGCTCCGTCGACCTGGGCCGCCTCGAGCATGTCCTCGCTGACCTGGGACAGGCCGGCGAGCAGCAGCAGCGCCATGAACGGCGTGGTCTTCCAGATCTCGGAGACCATGATCGCGAACATCGCGTGCCAGTGGTCACCGAACCAGTTGGTGTCCTCGGCGATCCACGGCAGCCAGTTGAACCACGCGTTGACGAAGCCGTTGTTCAGCGAGAACGCGAACTGCCAGGCGAACGCGGAGACGACCGTGATGATGCCGTAGGGGATGAGGATGGAGGTCCGCATCAGGCCGCGGGCGAAGATGATGCGGTGCATCACCATCGCGAACGCGAAGCCGATCACCAGCTCGACGGCGACCGTCACGACCATGATCAGGATGGTGTTCCACGTGTCACGCCAGAAGAGGCTGTCGGTGAGGACGGTGACGTAGTTGTCGATGCCGATGAACTCGCGGTCGTCCGGTGCGGTCAGCCGGTACCGGAAGAGCGAGAGGTAGAGCGCCTGGATCATCGGCCAGGCGGTGACCAGCAGCATCATGATGACGGCGGGCGCCACCAGCTTGAGGCCGAGCTTGTTCTCGGCCTTCGACCGGTCGCTCGCCGCAGGCTTGGCTGACACGTCGGCCGGTGGGCGTTGCAGGGTGGTGCTCACAGCAATCTCCCTCCTTCCAGGATCTGCTGGGTGAAGTCCTGGGACTCCGGGGGCGTGTCCTGGTTGACGCTGGCCGGCGGGTGCCAGGTGTTCTGGAGCGAGCTCGAGATGTCGCTCCAGTACGGCGTGACGGACCGGGGCGCCGAGGCGTCCACGCTCTCCTGGAAGAGCTGCCGGAGGTCGTCGGGGTACGCCTCCTTCAGGGCCGGGTAGTCGTAGCCGGCCGTGCTCGCCGGCATGTTGCCGGTCAGGTCGGCGTTGATGCCCTGCTGCTCGGGCTCCACCAGGCAGGCGGCGGCCTCCAGCGCGAGGTCCTTGTTGTCGGAGAACTCGCTGACGCCGATGCCGATGCCGCCGTAGGGCGGACGGGACTCCTCACCCTCGACGGTCTGGGGGTAGCGGGTGTAGCCGATGTCCTTCGCGACGTCGGGGTCGGTCTCGTCGTAGTTGTGGAAGATGTAGGTCCAGTTGACCATGAAGGAGCCCTTGTCCCCTCCGAAGGTCGAGCCGGCGGTGCCCTCGTTGGACACGCTGAGGTCGGCGGGAGCGGCCTCGGAGCTGGCGAGCTCCTCGATGATCTTCGCGGCGTCCTCGCCCTGCTGGCTGTCGATCGTCAGGTCGAGGTCCACGCCCTTGTCGGCGTTCTCCACCAGCTGTCCGCCGGCGCCCTCGATCAGCGCGTTGATCCAGACGCTGTAGCCCTCGTACTTGTTGGCCTGCACGCCGATCTGTCCGCCGTTGTCCGCCGCCGTCTGGATGATCTGGTCCCACGTGACCGGCTGGGACATGTCGATGCCCGCCTTCTCCACGAAGGACTTGCGGTACCAGAGCACCTGGGTGTTGGACCAGAACGGGAAGACGACCAGCTTGTCCTCCCACGTGGCCGCGTCCATCGCGCCCTTGAAGGTCCCCTGCTCCTCGAGCTGCGTCCTCGCGTCCTGCGGGAGCTCGGCGAGGAAGCCGGCGTCGGCGAACTCCGCCGTGAACGGCGGGTCCAGCGACATCAGGTCGATCGCCGGGTCCTTGGCCGCGAGGCGTCGCGACAGCTGGATCCGCTGCTGGCTCGAGTCCTGGGGGAGCACCTGGGTGGTGATGGTGTACTCGTCGGTCGAGCACTTCTCGGCGACCGCGTCCTGCCCACCGGCGTCGGGGTTGATGTACCAGACCAGCTCGGGCT
The DNA here is from genome assembly GCF_057656315.1 of Nocardioides sp. Soil_C_8. NCBI lineage: Bacteria > Bacillati > Actinomycetota > Actinomycetes > Propionibacteriales > Nocardioidaceae > Nocardioides > Nocardioides sp. Soil_C_8. The sequence continues at coordinate 428,266 of NZ_JBDGKQ010000002.1, read as the reverse complement.
TGCCGCTGTCCCCGCTGCAGGCGGCGAGGAGGCTGCTGGCCAGCGCCAGCGTGACCGCCGATGCGGCGATGCGTCGAGACCGCGGACGACCGCGGGATCGGGTCGATGAACGTGGTGCCATGCGCCCCTCCTATGTATGACGTGGATCACTGGTCTATCGGCTGCGGCTACTGTTTGGCAACAGCGCCTCACCCAGAGGAAGATCGTGACGAGAGAGGCCCCTGTGACGAGATGGTTCGCGCCCGGTCGCATCAACCTGGTCGGTGAGCACACCGACTACAACGACGGCTTCGTCCTCCCGTTCGCACTCACGGTCGGGTGCGCCGCGACGGTGTCGGCGGACGGGGGAGCCGACGGCTGGACGGTCCGCTCCGCACAGCAGTCCGACCCGGTCGTCGTACGCCGGTCGGGGCTGACAGAGGCCGACCTGCAGGCCGTTCCCGAGTGGTCGCGCTACGTGCTGGGGGCGCTGTGGCTGCTCACCGACCGCGGCGTCGAGGTGCCTCCGCTCGAGGTCGTGGTCGACTCCGACGTCCCCTCGGGAGCCGGGCTCTCGTCGTCGGCCGCGCTGGTGTGCTCGGTGGCCCGGGCCGTCGACGACCACCTCGGCCTCGGGCTCGACGACGACGCCCTCTTCGCCCTGACCCGCGACGTGGAGAACGACGCCGTGGGCGCGCCGACCGGTGGTATGGACCAGCTGGTCAGCCTGCGCGGCGAAGCGGGCCACGCCCTCTTCTGCGACATGCGCAGCCACGCGACCCGGTCGGTCCCGCTCGACCTGGCAGGCAGCGGCCTGGCGGTGCTGGTGGCCGACACCCGCGCCCCGCACCGCCACTCCGACGGGGAGTACGGCGCCCGGCGCCGCGGCTGCGAGGAGGCGGCCCGCCGCCTCGGTGTCCCCGCGCTGCGCGACGTGACCGCCGACGACCTCGACGACGCGCTCGGCCGCCTCGACGACGACGAGCTGCGGCGCTACGTGCGCCACGTCGTCACCGAGGACGACCGCGTGCTGTCGGTGGTGCGCCTGCTCGACGCCGGCCGGCTCCCCGACATCGGGTCGCTCCTCACCGCGTCGCACCGCTCCATGCGCGACGACTTCCGGATCACCGTGCCCGAGGTCGACACGGCCGTCGACGCGCTGCTCGAGGCGGGTGCATTCGGGGCCAGGATGACCGGCGGCGGCTTCGGCGGCTGCGTCATCGGGCTGGTGCCCGAGGAGTCGGCGGACGCGGCGGGCGACGCCGTACGCCGTGCGTTCGCGGACGCCGGCTTCGGGGAGCCCGACCTCTTCCCGGCCGAGCCGTCGCAGGGCGCGCACCCGGTCGCTGGACAGTGAGTCTCCGAGAGACTCAGCCCTGCTTGTAGGGGGAACCTGTCACTCGGAGGCCTTTGCAACCCCCTCCAGGTGACAGTTTCCCCGCTCGAGCGGGGAATCCGACGAGAGCAACCAGCCGCTACGCAGCCCGGTCGGCGGTCCGCCGGATCGCCTCGACGAAGGTGCCGAAGAGCTCGGGCGGCAGGTCGTGGCCCATCCCGTCGATGGTGATCAGCTCGGCGCCGGGGATGGCGGCGGCGGTGGAGCGCCCGCCGCTGACGTGCACCATCTTGTCGGCGTTGCCGTGGATGACGAGTGCCGGGACGCGGAGGCTGCGCAGCCGCGGGGTGCGGTCGCCCTGGGTGAGGATCGCGAGCATCTGCCGCAGCACCCCGCTGGCGCTGACGCCGCGGTCGAAGGTCTCCCCGGCACGGGTGCGCAGGGCGTCGGGCTCGGACGGGTAGGCGGCCGAGCCGATCAGCGACCACATGGCGATGCTGCTCTCGACGTAGGCGTCGCGCCCGGCCTTGCGCGGGCCGATCAGGCGCGGCAGCAGGGAGGGGTGCTGCCAGCCGACGGTGCGCCGCCCGGTGGTGGAGCTGATGCTGGTCAGCGACCGCACCCGCGTCGGGTGCTCGACGGCGACCGTCTGCGCGATCATCCCGCCCATCGACACGCCGACGAGGTGTGCGGACTCCAGGCCGAGGTGGTCGAGCAGGGCGACGGCGTCACCGGCGAGGTCGGACATCGAGTACGGCGTGCGCGCGCGGCCGGTCGCGAAGGCGCGCACGAGCTGGTCGCGCCGGACCGGCGCCGAGACGCGGGTCGACCTGCCGGTGTCGCGGTTGTCGTAGCGCACCACGTGGAAGCCGGCGCCCGCGAGCTGCTCGCAGAAGGCCTGGTCCCACCACGTCATCGGCCCGCTCAGCCCCATCACGAGGAGCAGCGGCTCGTCGTCGGGGTCGCCGAAGGTCTGGTAGCAGAGCTCGACGTCGTTGCCGACCGGCGCGCGGAGCTCGTCGGACGCGACGGGCGGCTGGGAGCTGTCTCGATGGGGCTCGGGCATGCCGCCAGTGAACACGACAGCCGTCCCCAAATAAACGCAAAGTGGCCCACATCCCCGGTGCCAAGGGGGTTCTGGGCTAGGTTCGATGATTGTGACGCAGCGCACAACGGCCGCTTTCCTCACCCCGGAGGGCTTTTCGCAGCCCTCCGTGGTGGCGGTGCTGCGCGAGGGCTCGGTCCTCACCGAGGCCGGTCGCTACGCGGTCTCGGCCCTGGGCTCGCGCGGTGCACGACGGCGTACGCCGCTGGGCTCGCGTCCGCTCCGGACGGGTGAGCCGGTGCTGCTGGTGCCGGGGTTCCTGGCCGGCGACTCGTCGCTCGGGCCGATGAGCCGGACCCTGCGCCACCAGGGCTTCCGCACCTACCGCGCGGACATCCGCGCCAACGTCGGCTGCACGCTGTCGGCCGCCGCACAGCTCGAGGAGCGGCTGGAGGAGATCTCCCAGCGCCGCGGGTCCCGCGTCCGCGTCGTGGGCCACAGCCTCGGCGGGATGCTGGCCAGAGGCGTCGCCGCCCGGCGGCCCGACCTCGTCGCGGGCATCGTCACGATGGGCAGCCCGGTGCTCGCGCCGGGGGCCCACCACGTCTCGCTGGCGCGCAGCGTCGACCTGCTCGTACGGCTCAACCGCGCCGGGTTGCGTGGGCTGATGGCGGAGGACTGCGTCGCGGGGAGCTGCGCGCGGGAGAGCTTCGACCAGGCGCGCGCACCGCTGCCCGAGGACGTCGACTTCACCGCGATCTTCTCCCGGCGCGACGGCATCGTCGACTGGCGCGCGTGCGTCGACCCGGCCGCCCGACCGGTGGAGGTGCGGTCGTCGCACGTGGGGATGGCGTTCGACCCGCTCGTCATCACCGCGGTCTCGGCAGCGCTGCGGCCAGCCGGTCAGCCCTCAGTTGTCGAAGTCGATCACGGAGAGATCGCGTAGCTTCGAGAGCTGGTGCTCGGCGGTGATCGACCGGACCGTGCCGCTGCGCGAGCGCATCACCAGCGAGTGGGTGGTCACGCCGTTGCCGCGGTAGCGCACCCCGCGCATGAGCTCGCCGTCGGTGATCCCAGTGGCCACGAAGAACGCGTCGTCGCCGGTGACCAGGTCGTCCGTGCCGAGCACGAAGTCGCGGTCGAGGTTGTGGCCGGCGTCGAGGGCGCGCTGGCGCTCGTCGTCGTCCTGCGGCCAGAGCTGGCCCTGGATCTTGCCGCCGATGCACTTCATCGCGCAGGCCGCGATGATGCCCTCGGGGGTGCCGCCGATGCCGAGCATGAGGTCGACGCCCGTGTCGGGGCGGGCCGCCATGATCGCGCCGGCGACGTCGCCGTCGGTGATGTACTTGATGCGGGCACCCGTCGCGCGGATGTCGTCGACCAGCTGGGCGTGCCGCGGCCGGTCGAGGAGCACGACGGTCACGTCGTGGACCGAGATGTTCTTCGCCTTGGCGACGCGGGCGATGTTCTCCTTGACGGGCAGCCGGATGTCGACGTGGTCGGCGGCCTCGGGACCGGTCGCGAGCTTGTCCATGTAGAAGACCGCGCTCGGGTCGTACATCGAGCCGCGCGGCGAGACGGCGAGCACCGACACGGCGTTGCTCATGCCCTTGGCGGTCAGCGTCGTGCCGTCGATCGGGTCGACCGCGACGTCGCACTCGGGGCCGGAGCCGTCGCCGACCTCCTCGCCGTTGAACAGCATGGGGGCGTTGTCCTTCTCGCCCTCGCCGATCACCACGGTGCCGCGCATCTCGACGGTGGAGATCATGTGGCGCATCGCCTCCACCGCGACGCCGTCGGCGTCGTTCTTGTCGCCGCGACCGACCCACCGCCCGGCCGCCATCGCGGCGGCCTCGGTGACCCGCACCAGCTCGAGGGCGAGGTTGCGTTCGGGCTGCGGCGCGAGCTGGGACGAGGTGGGGCTCATGTCGCGCATGCTATCGACGGGCGGGGTACCTGCTCACCGCGGTCGCCTTGGCCGACAGCCACACCTCGCGGCCCGGGGCCAGCTCCAGCTCGGCGGCCGCGGCGGGCGTCAGGTCGGCGAGGAGGTCGGGGGAGGCGTGCGCCAGCAGGCGTACGGCGTCGCCGTGCGGCGCGAGCGTCGCGATCGGCCCGTGCCAGCGCAGGCGCGTCGACCCCTCGGGCTCGTGCAGCGACACGACGACGGCGTCGGGGGTGAAGGCGATGAGGTCCTCGCCGTCGGGCACGAGGTTGAGCCCCACGAGGCGCGCGACGTGGGGGGTGCGGGGCTCGGCGGCGACCTCCGCGGGTGGGCCGACCTGCGCCACCCTCCCGTCGTCGAGGACCAGGACCCTGTCGGCCAGTGTCAGCGCGTCGATCGCGTCGTGGGTGACCAGCAGCGCGATGCCGGGGAACTCGCGCAGGTGGCGCCCGAGCTCGATCCGCAGCGCCATCTGGACCGACACGTCGAGTCCCGTGAACGGCTCGTCGAGCAGCAGCACGTCGGGCTCGGTGGCCAGGGCCCGCGCGATGGCGACGCGCTGCGCCTGCCCGCCGGAGAGCTCGCGCGGCTTGCGCGCCGCGAGGTCGGCGATGCCGAACCGCTCGAGCCAGTCGCGCGCGACGGACTCGGCCCTCGCCCGGCCCTCGCCGCGGGCGCGCAGGCCGAAGGCCACGTTGTCGACGGCGGTGAGGTGAGGGAAGAGCAGCTGCCCCTGGAACACCAGGCCCACCCGGCGCTCCCGGACGGGCAGCGTGAGCAGGTCGGTGTCGCCGAGACGCGCGCTGCCCTCGACGTCGACGAGACCGGCGACCGCGTGGAGCAGCGAGCTCTTGCCGGCGCCGTTGGGGCCGATGACGGCCAGCACCTCGCCCGGCTCGGCGGCGAACGCGGCGTCGACGCGCCCGGCGACCCGCAGGTCGGCCACGAGCCGGGCTCCCGGGGCCGTGCTCACGGCGTGCCCAGCCAGTGGTCGCGCAGGGCCACGAGGATGCCGACGGAGACCAGCAGCATCAGCAGGCTGAGCGAGATGGCGGCGGCCTGGTCGGACTGACGGGTCACGTAGATCAGTGTCGGCATCGTCTGGGTGGTGCCCGGGTAGTTGCCGTTGAAGGTGATGGTCGCGCCGAACTCGCCGAGCGACCGGGCCCACCCGAGGACGGTCCCGGCGACCACCCCGGGCAGCGCGAGCGGGACGGTGACCCGTCGGAACGTCGTCCAGCGAGTGGCGCCGAGCGTCGCCGCGGCTTCGTCGTACCTCGGGTCGGCCGAGCGCAGGGCGCCCTCGATGGCGATCACCACGAAGGGCATCGACACGAAGACGTGCGCCAGCACGACGCCGTACGTCGTGAAGGGGAAGGCGAAGCCCGTCCACTCGAGCAGCGGCTCGCCGACGACGCCGGTGCGCCCGAAGGCGCTGCGCAGCGCGACGCCGGCGACGACCGGCGGCAGCACCAGCGGCACGGTCACCAGGGCACGTACGGCGCCGCGGCCGCGGAAGTCGACCCGGGCCAGCAGCCAGGCCAGCGGCAGTCCCAGCAGCAGGCAGAAGGCGATCGCCACGGTCGAGGTGACGAGCGACAGCCGGAGCGCGTCACGCGCGGCCGGGGAGGTCAGGTGGCCGGGCAGCGCCTGCCAGTCGGCGGCGGCGACCATCGCCACCAGCGGGACGAGCAGGAGGAGGGTGGCGAGGACCGCCGGCACCATCAGCAGGGCCGGTGGCCGCCCGAGGCGGTCGGTCACGGGCTGCCGAAGCCGGCGTCCCCGAGGATCGCCTGCCCCTCGTCGGAGGTCACCCATGCGACCCAGTCGGCGGCGAGGTCGGCGTCCTCGGACTGGTCGAGGGTCGCTGCGTAGTAGGAGGTGAGCGCCTCCTCGGCTGCGGGGATCTCCACCGCGTCGACGTCGTCCGCCGCGGCGACCGCGTCGGTGCTGTAGACCAGCCCGGCGTCCGCCTCCCCGGAGACCACCTTGTCGAGCGTGGCGCGGACGTCCTCCTCCAGGCTGGCCGGCTCGGCCGTGACGCCGGCGGCGTCGAGCAGCGATCCGGCGACCTTGCCGCACGGCACCTCGTCGGCACAGCGCACCCACGTGGCACCGTCGAGGTCGTCGAGCGACTCGATGCCGGCCGGGTTGCCCTTCGGTACGACGATGGTGAGGACGTTGGTGGCGAAGGTCTCGACGTCGCCGGTGACGCCGGCGTCCTCGGCCAGCTGCATCGACGCCTCGTCGGCCGTGGCCAGCACGTCGCCGGGCGCGCCGTCGGCGACCTGCTCGGCGAGGTCGGTGCTCGAGCCGAAGGAGAACCTGACGGTCGCGTCGTGCTCCTCCTCGAACGGCGTCGCGAGCTCGTCGAAGACGTCGGTCAGCGAGGCGGCGGCGAGCACGGTGAGCTCGTCGCCGCCTCCTCCGCCGCCACTCCCGGCGGCGTCCCCGTCGTCACCACCCCCGCAGGCGGCGAGGGGGAGCAGCAGGACGAGCGCGGCGAGCCTCTTCACTTCGGTACCTCCACGACGACGTTGGTGGACTTGACGCTCGCGATGGCACGCACGCCCGGCTCGAGGCCGAGCTCGTCGGCGGCGTCGGTGCTCATCAGCGACACCACCCGGTAGGGGCCGCAGATCATCTCCACCTGCGCCATGACGGGGTCGCGCTTGACCCGCGTCACGATCCCGCTCATCCGGTTGCGGGCGCTGACCGTGCCGGCGCGGGTGCGGTCGCGCTCGGCGAGCTCGCCCGACTCGGCGAGGTGCTCGGCGAGCTCGGCCAGGTCGTGGCCCGCCACCGTCGTGCGGCCCTCGTCGCGGCGCGAGGGCAGCCGGCCGGCGTCCACCCAGCGGCGTACGGTGTCGTCGCTGACCGCCAGGATCTCGGCCGCCTCCGCGATTCGGTAGGTGATCACGGGTGGAGTATGCCGCACCTGCGGTGCGCTGTGCTTTATTCGCCCGCACCTGAGGTTTCGGCTCGCGTCCCCGGCTCCGCTGCAACGCCGGGTTGGTGCCTGTACCCACTGGGATACAGCACCGGGGGTAGAGGCACCAACCCGGCGTTACAGCGCTCAGGGCGGGCTGGGAGGATGGGGCACGTGAGTGCGCAGGGACAGCCGAGCCGTTACACGCGCTCCTTCAACGGGATGACCGGCGCCCTGATCGTCACGGTGCTCGCGGTGCTGGCGTTCGTCGCGTGGCGCGGGCTGTGGCGCACCGACGTGGACAACGAGCCGCAGGCCGTCGACTGGCAGGCGCGGGTCGAGCTCGCGGAGCAGGCCGACTTCCCGGTCGTCCACCCGCGCGAGCTGCCGGCCGGGTGGACGGCCACCAGCACCGAGCTCGCCGCGGGCGACGACCCGCGCTGGAGCCTGGGCGTGCTGACCGAGGAGGGACGCTTCGTCGGGATCCGGCAGCAGGACACGTCGGTCGCGGACCTCGTCGAGCTCTACGTCGACGAGGAGGCCGAGGCCGGCGCCGACGCCACGGTGCCGTCCGACATCACCGACACCTGGCAGACCTGGTCCGACGACGGCGGCGACGTGGGCTACTCCACCGAGATCGGCGACGAGGCGCTCCTCGTCTACGGCTCCGCACCTGCCGAGGACATCGAGACGTACATCGGGCTGCTGACGCAGTAGTCGCCACCGTCTCCGCCGCCCCTCAGGTCGTACGGCGTCAGCGGTGAGTGAGACATCTTTTCGGGCGACAGAAGATGTCTCACTCACCGCTGCCCCGGGGTCATGCGCCCGGGCGGTGAGTGAGACACCTTTTCGGGCGACAGAAGATGTCTCACTCACCGCTGGGGCAACGGACGTGCGGCGACTGGGCGCGGGCGCGGCCGGTGCGTGAGCCACATTCGTGGCCGCCGGAATGTGGCTGGCACACCGCCCCTGGGGCGGGGCGACGGTCAGGCGTCGGCGTCCGGGCCGATCGCGTCGTCGAGGCGCTTGCGGGCGCCGTCGAGCCACTGCTGGCAGACCTTGGCGAGGGCCTCGCCGCGCTCCCAGAGCGCGAGCGACTCCTCGAGGGTGGTCCCGCCGGCCTCGAGGGTGCGCACCACCTCGATGAGCTCCTCCCGGGCCTCCTCGTAGCTGGGCTGCTCAGGGGTGGCGTCACTCATCGGGGTCCTCCTCGACCAGGGTGGCTCGTTCGATGCGGTCTGTCGTGGCGTGGATGCGTCCGTCGGCGACCCGGACGGAGACGGCGCCGCCAGCAGCGGCCTGCGCGACGGACGTGACGACGTGGCCGTCGGCGTCCTGGAGCACGGCATAGCCCCTCTGGAGCGTGGCGAGCGGCGAGAGCGCCTGCGCCCGGGCACGCTGGTGGCCGATGTCGTCGGCGGCGCGGTCGAGGCGGTGGGAGAGAGTACGACGGGCGCGCGCGAGCAGGTCGTCGAGCTCGTCGGAGCGGGCGGCGAGCAGGTTGCGGGGGTCGGCCATGGCCGGGCGGGACCGCACCTGCGCCAGCCACTCCTCCTCGCGAGCGATGCGCTGCGTGATGACCTGGCGCAGCCGGTCACGCGCCCACGTCGCGCCCTGGAGCTCCTCGGCCATGTCGGGGACGACGAGCTTGGCCGCATCGGTCGGGGTGGAGGCGCGGACGTCGGCGACGAGGTCGAGCAGCGGCTGGTCGGGCTCGTGGCCGATCGCGGACACCACGGGCGTACGCATGCCGTGGACGGCGCGGATCAGCGCCTCGTCGGAGAAGGGGAGCAGGTCCTCGATGGAGCCACCGCCGCGGGCGACGACGACGACGTCGACGTCGGCGTTGCGCTCGAGCCGGTCGAGCGCCTCCATCACCTCGGCGGCCGAGCGGGTGCCCTGCATGGCGGCGTAGGCCACCTCGAACTGCGCGGCCGGCCAGCGGCGGCGCGCGTTGTCGAGGACGTCGCGCTCGGCGGCGCTGTTGGGCGCGGTCACCAGGCCGACGCGACCGGGCAGGAACGGCAGGTCGCGCTTGAGCTCGGGGGCGAAGAGGCCTTCCGCGGCGAGCAGCTGGCGGCGCCGCTCGAGCCGGGCGAGCAGCTCGCCGAGGCCGACCATCCGGATCTCGCGGGCGGCCAGGGAGAACGACCCGCGGTTGGCGTAGAAGCTCGGCCGCGCGTGCACGACCACGCTGGCCCCCTCGACGAGGGGTGGGTTCATCGAGTCGACGAGCGAGCGGGCGCACGTCAGCGTGACCGAGATGTCGGCGACGGTGTCGCGCAGCGTCATGAAGACCGTCTGCATGCCGGGGCGCCGGTTGACCTGCGCGATCTGTCCCTCCACCCAGACGCCGCCGAGCTTGTCGATCCACTGCGCGACGGCGTTGGCGACGGCCCGCACCGGGGCCGGCGACTCGGCCGTGGCGTCGCGGAGTGAGGGCACGCGGCGAGGATAGGGGAGGGCGGGGACAGGTCCGTAGACTCAGCCCCATGAGCACCGACCTCGGCCTTCCTCCGGTCCTCGACCCCGAGACCGCCAAGAACGTCCTGCTCGCGGCGCCCCGCGGCTACTGCGCCGGCGTGGACCGTGCCGTGATCACGGTCGAGAAGGCGCTCGACCTCTACGGCGCCCCCGTCTACGTTCGCAAGCAGATCGTGCACAACAAGCACGTGGTGGCCAACCTCGAGGCGCGCGGCGCGATCTTCGTCGAGGAGCTCGACGAGGTCCCCGAGGGTCGGACGGTGGTCTTCTCCGCCCACGGCGTCTCCCCGGCGGTCCACGCGCAGGCGGCCGAGCGCGGCCTCAAGACCATCGACGCCACCTGCCCGCTGGTGACCAAGGTGCACCACGAGGCGAAGCGCTTCGCCTCCGACGACTACGACATCCTCCTCATCGGCCACGCCGGCCACGAGGAGGTCGAGGGCACGGCGGGCGAGGCGCCCGACCACATCCAGCTCGTCGAGAGCCCGGCCGACGTCGCGCGCATCGAGGTCCGCGACCCCGCGAAGGTGGCGTGGCTCTCGCAGACCACCCTCAGCGTCGACGAGACCCTCGAGACGGTCGCGGCCATCCGGGAGAAGTTCCCGCTGCTGCTCGACCCGCCGAGCGACGACATCTGCTACGCCACCCAGAACCGCCAGCTCGCCATCAAGGAGATCTCCTCGGCCGCCGACCTGGTCATCGTGGTCGGCTCGCGCAACTCCTCCAACTCCGTGCGCCTCGTCGAGGTGGCCCTCGAGGCCGGTGCCAAGGCGTCGTACCTCGTCGACGACCACACCGAGATCGACGAGGCATGGCTCGACGGCGTCGAGACCGTCTCCGTCACCTCCGGCGCGTCCGTGCCCGAGGACCTCGTCGAGGGCGTGCTCGCGTTCCTCTCCGAGCGTGGCTACCCCGACGCGCGCGCCGTGCACTCGGCCGAGGAGTCGCTCATCTTCGCCCTGCCGCCTGAGCTGCGGCGCGACCTCCGCGCCGCGCAGAAGGCCTGACGGCGACCGCGATGGCGCGCTACCTCGACATCCACCCGGACAACCCGCAGCCGCGCCTGGTCACCCAGGTGGTCGAGGCACTGCGCGCCGACCAGCTCATCGCCTACCCGACCGACTCCGGCTACGCCCTCGGCGCGCAGCTCGGCAACCGCGAGGGGCGCGACCGGATCCTCAAGATCCGCGAGCTCGACGACCGCCACCACTTCACGCTGATGTGCAAGGACTTCTCGCAGCTCGGGCAGTTCGTCCACGTCGACAACAACGCGTTCCGGGCGATCAAGGCCGCGACGCCCGGCCCCTACACGTTCATCCTCCCCGCGACCGGGGAGGTGCCCAAGCGGCTGATGCACCCGAAGAAGCGCACCGTCGGCGTCCGCATCCCCGACCACCGCCTGGTCTGCGCCCTGCTCGAGGAGCTCGGCGAGCCGATCCTCACCAGCACCCTCATCCTCCCCGGCGAGACCGAGGCCAGGACGATGGGCTGGGAGATCAAGGAGGACCTCGACCACGTGGTCGACGTCGTGGTCGAGTCGGGCGAGGTCACCGCCGAGCCCACCTCGGTGATCGACTGGTCCGATGCCGAGCCCGTCGTCGTACGCCACGGGGCGGGCGACGTGTCGCGCTTCGAGGACTGACGCCGCCCGGTCAGCGGGCCGGCTGCCCCAGCTCGCGCTCGAGCTCGGAGGCGAGGTCGCCACGGCGGTGCAGGCGCCAGCCGAGCCAACCCAGGCACAGGGCGTAGCCGATGAAGAGGGCGAGGCCGTGGGTGGCGACCCCGGACACGACGGCCTGCAGGACGCTGTCGTGCGGCTCGGCGACGACGTCGCGCGCGACGAGGGCGAGGAACCCAAAGACCACGACCATCAGGACCGGCGGCAGGAGCGCGACCAGGTAGAAGTCCTGGCGTCGCACCAGCGCCGCCAGGCCCAGGCAGAGCGCCATGAAGCAGAGGTCGAAGAACAGCGTGAGGCTGCCGACCAGCAGCACGTCGAGGGCGACGGCGGTCAGCGTGAGCGCGACGCCCAGGGACACCACCTGCCGGCCCGGCTCCTGCCCGGCCTGCCAGCGCGTGTCGGCCCGCGTCACGGTGCTCAACCTAGAGGCGATCTCACGCGCCCCGCGCGCGGCGCGCCGCGGGGGCCGTCGTGCCGGGGTGCTGGTCGAGCAGGTCGTCGATCGTCGGGTCGCCCGTGGCACCCGGGACGTCGTCGAGGACGCCGAGCTCGGGCGCGGCGGCCGAGCGGGGCACCGTCTCCACCTGGCGCGGACCCTCGAGCTGGTCGTGGGTGACGCCCAGGTCGGCGAAACGGCGAGCGGACACGAGCACGCGGCCCTCCAGGGAGCCCATCGCCTGGTTGTAGGCGACGACGCTGGCGTTGAGCGAGCGGCCCACCTTGTCGAGGTGTCCCGCCATCGAGCCCAGCCGGGCATGGAGCTCCTGCCCGAGCCGCTGCACCTCCTGTGCCTGCTCGTTGAGCAGCTCGTGCTGCCAGCCCTGGGCGACGGTGCGCAGCAGCGCGATCAGCGTGGAAGGCGTGGCCAGCACGACGTTGCGGGCCGCGGCCTGCTCGACGAGGTCGGGCACGGCCTGGAGGGCTGCCTGGAGGATCGCCTCTCCCGGCAGGAACAGGACGACGAACTCCGGGGTGCCGGCCAACGCCTCCCAGTAGCGCCGGGACCCCAGGTCGGCCACGTGCTTGCGGACGTGCTCGCCGAGCCGGGCCAGCGCGCGCTCGTGCTCGGCCGGGTCGTCGGCGCCGGTCAGGTCGAGGAAGGCGGCCAGCGGGGCCTTCGCGTCGACCGCGATGGTGCGGCCGCCGGCCAGGGTGACGACGAGGTCGGGCCGGAGCCGGCCGTCGTCGAGCCGCGTCTGCTCGGCGAAGTCGCAGTGGTCGACCAGCCCGGCGAGCTCGACGGTGCGGCGCAGGTGGAGCTCGCCCCACTGCCCGCGCACCTGTGGCTTGCGCAGGGCGGTCGCGAGCGTGTGGGTCTCCCGGCGCAGCACGTCGGTCGAGTGGCGTACGTCGGCCACCTGCTGGTGCAGCTGGGCCTGCCACGCCGTGCGGTCGTGGGCCAGGTCGCTGAGCTGGTCCTGCAGCCGCTCGAGCCCGTCCTGGACGACCGCGTGGTCGGCGACCCGCTGCTGCAGGGCGGCGATCGCGGTGTCGTCCGCCGGGCGGCTGCGCGCCCAGAGCGCGCCGATCACGGCGCCGAGGGCCAGCCCGACGGCGAGGACCGCCGCCAGCGTCAGCACGAGGGGGAAGGTGTCCATGGGGCCAGCATGGACCGGGGGACTGACATCAGGCGTCGATCAGGCACCCCGGAACGTCCGCCGGTAGGCCGAGGGCGAGACCCCGACGCTCGCGCGCAGGTGCTGGCGCAGGGAGGCGGCGGTGCCCATCCCGGCGCGGGTCGCGACGTCGTCGACGGTCAGGTCGGTGGCCTCGAGGAGGTGCTGCGCGTGGCGGATGCGCTGCTGGGTGACCCAGGCGCCGGGGGACTGGCCGGTCTCGTCGCGGAAGCGGCGGGTGAAGGTGCGCACGCTCATCGACGCCTGACGTGCCAGGGTCGCGACGTCGAGGGGGTGGTCGAGGTGCGCCTGCGCCCAGGCGCGTACGTCGCTGGTCGTCTCGTCGGCGCGGCGGGGGACGTGCCGCTCGATGAACTGTGCCTGCCCGCCGTCGCGCCACGGCGGCACCACCATGTGCCGCGCGACGGCGTTGGCGACCGCTGTGCCGTGGTCGGTGCGCACGAGGTGGAGGCACAGGTCGATGCCGGCGCTCAGGCCGGCGGAGGTCAGCACCCGGCCGTCGTCGGTGAACAGCACGTCCTCGTCGACCGCGACGTCGGGGAAGAGCCGGCGGAAGTCGTCGGCGTACTTCCAGTGCGTCGTCGCGCGGTGGCCGTCGAGGATGCCGGCGGCTGCCAGGACGAACGCCCCGGTGCAGATGGAGACCCAGCGGGCGTCCGCGGGCACGGAGGCCAGCGCGTCGCGGAGGTCGTCGTCGATCGTCCCGTCGCGTCGCGCGGCGGCGACCTGGGTGCCGGGGACGATGACGGTCTGTGCCAGGGCGAGTGCCTCGGGACCGGCCGAGGGAGCGATGGCGTAGCCGCGGGTCGCCTCCACGGGATGCCCGTCGAGCGTCACGACCTCGACGTCGTAGAGCGGGTTGCCATCAACGTCATGGGCCTCGCCCAGCACCTGCGGCGGGATGGTCAGGTCGTAGCCGATGACCGGGGGGATCGCGAGCACCACCACGCGATGGGGCGACGGGACGGGCATGGCCGGATTCTTGCACATGTTGGCATTCCGGCCACTCGTCGCCAGCAGGGTCGAGACGTCAGACTGCTCCGGTGACGATGACGACTCCTTCCGAGCCGACCCTCGGGCGACCGCAGCGGCTCCACTGGGCATGGGTGGTGGCCGCGGTCGCGTTCGTGACGCTCGTGGGGGCGGCCGCCTTCCGGTCCGTGCCCGGCGTGCTGATCGAGCCGCTGCACGACGAGTTCGGCTGGTCGCACGGGCTGATCGGCTCGGCGGTCTCGCTCAACCTCATGCTCTTCGGCCTCATCTCGCCGTTCGCTGCGGCCCTGATGGACCGCTTCGGCGTCCGGCCGGTCGTCACGTTCGCGCTGCTGATGGTCGCCGTCGGCAGCGGGCTGACCGTCTTCATGACCGAGCCCTGGCAGCTGGTGCTGTGCTGGGGCCTGCTCGTCGGCATCGGCACCGGGTCGATGTCGATGGCCTTCGTCGCCACCATCACGAGCCGCTGGTTCGTCGCCCGCCGCGGTCTCGTCAGCGGCATCCTCACCGCGGGCAACGCCACCGGCCAGCTGGTCTTCCTGCCGGTCGTCGCGTGGCTCGCCACCCACCACGGCTGGCGTACGGCGGCGCTGCTGGCCGCCGCGGCCGCGCTGGCCGTCGTACCCCTGGTCCTGCTGCTCCTGCGCAACCACCCGGCCGACCTCGGGCTGCAGGCGTTCGGCGCCACGGAGGCCGATCCCGGCCCGCCGCCCCACCAGCACGTCGGCTCCAGCGCGGGCCGCGCGCTCTCGGTGCTGCGCGACGCCGCCCGCAGCCGCACGTTCTGGCTCCTCGCCGGTGGCTTCGCCATCTGCGGGATGACCACCAACGGCCTGATCGCGACCCACTTCGTGCCGGCCGCCCACGACCACGGGATGCCGGCCACGACCGCCGCCTCCCTGCTCGCGGTCGTCGGGATCTTCGACGTGGTCGGCACGATCGCCTCGGGCTGGCTCACCGACAAGGTCGACCCGCGGCTGCTGCTGGTGGGCTACTACGCCCTGCGCGGGGTCGGCCTGATGGTGCTGCCCGCGCTGATGTCGCCGCACGTGGAGCCGAGCATGTGGGTCTTCATCATCGTCTACGGCCTCGACTGGGTCGCGACCGTGCCGCCCACCGTCGCCCTGTGCCGGGAGTGGTTCGGCGCGGCGGCCGGCCCGATCGTCTTCGGCTGGGTGTTCGCCAGCCACCAGGTCGGCGCCGCCGTCGCCGCCACCGGCGCCGGCGTGGTCCGCGACGTCACCGGTGGCTACGACCCGGCCTTCTACGCCGCGGCCGCTCTCTGCGCCCTCGCCGCGGTGATGTCGTACGCCATCCGGCGCACGCCGCAGCCCGCGGTCACGGCGCCCCCGGCCGGCGTGATGTGACGCGTCAGGCCAGGTCGACGACGACCGGCGCATGGTCGGACGGCGAGCCCGCGCCCTGCGCGGGGTCGCGCTCGTCGCGGTCGACGAACGCGCCGCTGACCCGCGACGCGAGCGCGGGGGAGGCGAGGACGAAGTCGATCTTGAGCCCGCGGTCGCGCTCGAAGCGCTGGCGGTAGTAGTCCCAGTAGGTGTAGCCGGGATCGTGGGCGCGGGTCACCTCGGCGTAGCCGTCGTCGAGGAACCCCTGGAAGGCGGCCCGCTCCGGCGGCGTCACGTGGGTGGACTTGGCGAACTGCTTCACGTCGAAGACGTCGTCGTCGGTGGGGCAGATGTTCCAGTCGCCGACCAGGGCGGTCTCGCCGTCGAGCCAGCCGCTCGCCGTCGCGCGCAGCCGCGCCAGCCAGTCGAGCTTGTAGACGTAGTGCGGGTCGTCGGGCTTGCGGCCGTTGGGGACGTAGAGCGACCAGACGCGCACCCCGCCGCAGGTGGCGCCGATCGCCCGGGACTCGGCCGCGACGGGGTCGCCCCAGCCGGGCATGTCAGTGAAGCCGACCTCGACGTCCTCGAGGCCGACGCGTGAGAGCAGGGCGACGCCGTTCCACTGGTTGAGCCCGGCGACCGCGATGTCGTAGCCGAGGGCCTGCAGGCCCATCAGCGGCAGCTGGTCCTCCCGTGCCTTGGTCTCCTGCAGGGCCAGCACGTCGATGTCGTGCCGCTGCACGAACGCCTCGACGCGGTCGATGCGGGAGCGGAGGGAGTTGACGTTCCAGGTCGCGATGCGCACCCGTCCACCCTAAGGAAGGCAGTTTGCGCCGCACGCCGTGGGGCGAGCGACTCTTTACGCAGGAAACCCTTTACAGATCGGCCCGACGTGGGGGAAGTTCATCGGCACGCACCTGTCTCGGGAACTCGTGCACACCCTTGCTCCACCCTGTCGGACGCTCCCAAACCTCGTTCGACGTTGCTCAGGACTCCGAGATGGCGTGTGCCCATTCCCCCATCAGGAGAGAAGAACCAGCATGCAGCGCAGTCGACTCGGGGCGATCGCCCTCACCTCCGCCGCACTCCTCGGCGCGGCCCTCGCCTCACCGGCGACGGCCATGACGGACTCGGAGATCCCGACGTTCCAGGAGTTCCACGCGTCGTCCTTCAAGGACGCCGACCAGCAGTACATCGTCAACGGTGACGAGCCCGTCAGCACCACCGGTGACCTCAGGGCCTACTACGACCGGATGGTCGGAGGCTCGGAGAAGGCCATGGAGGAAGGCCTCGTCGTCAACACCGTCGGCGGCGTCGACGACAAGTGGTCGGCCTCGCAGGTCGGCAACCTGACCTACTGCGTGAGCAGCAAGTTCGGCACGCGCAAGGCCGACATCGTCAACGCGATGAACGGCGGTGCCGGCCTGTGGGAGGCGGCGTCCTCGAGGATCAACTTCGTCTACGTGCCGTCGCAGGACGCGAACTGCACGACCCGCAACAACAGCGTGCTCTTCTCCGTCGAGCCCGTGCAGACCTCGCAGTACATCGCCCGCGCGTTCTTCCCCAGCTCGCCCAAGCGCTCGCGCAACGTGCTGGTCGACGACTCGATCTGGACCTCCGGCTCGTGGACGCCGAGCAACATCCTCGGCCACGAGCTCGGCCACACGCTGGGCTTCCGCCACGAGCACACGCGACCCGAGGCCGGCACCTGCTTCGAGGACAACAACTGGCGCCCGCTGACGCCGTACGACTCCTCCTCGATCATGCACTACCCCCAGTGCAACGGCACGTCTGCCAACCTGAGCATGACCAGCACCGACCGCCAGGGCGCCGTCGCGCTCTACGGTTCCTGATGAACCACTGATCCTCCGGCCCGGCTCCGGCCGGTCCCAGGTGGCGATCGCCCCTTCTGTCCCGAGCGGAGGGGGCGATCGTCATGTCCGGGGCGCGTCGACGGGTAGCGTCGGCGCGTGCCCACCACCGCCTCGACGATCCTCTCCGCGCGCGACCTGCAGTTCATGCTCTTCGAGTGGCTCGACGTGGAGCAGCTGGCCGAGCGACCGCGGTTCGCCGAGCACGACCGCGAGACGTACGACGCCCTCCTCGCGCTGTGCGAGCAGCTGGCCACCGAGCACTTCGCGCCGCACTACCGGCGCAGCGACACCGAGGAGCCCACCTTCGACGGGGAGACGGTGCACCTCATCCCCGAGATCGCCTCGGCGCTGGAGGCCTTCGCCAAGGCCGACCTGCTCACCCTGACCCTCGACGAGGAGTTCGGCGGGCAGCAGGTGCCGCACGTGGTGGCGTCGGCGTGCATGGCGTGGTTCACCGCGGCCAACATCGGCACCGCGGCGTACTCCTTCCTCACCGTCGCCAACGCCGGGCTGCTGCTCGCCCACGGCACCCCAGAGCAGGTCGAGCGCTTCGTGACGCCCATGCTCGAGGGACGCTTCTTCGGGACGATGACGCTGTCCGAGCCGCACGCCGGCTCCAGCCTCGGTGACGTGGTCACGCGTGCGGTCCCCGCGGACGACGGCACCTACCGGGTCTTCGGCAGCAAGATGTGGATCTCCGGCGGCGACCACGAGATGGGCGACAACATCGTCCACCTGGTCCTGGCCAAGCTGCCCGACGCGGCGCCCGGCACCCGCGGCATCTCGCTGTTCATCGTCCCCAAGCACCTCGTCGGCGAGGACGGCTCGATCGGCGAGCGCAACGACGTCGTCCTCGCGGGCATCAACCACAAGCTCGGCAGCCGCGGGACGGTCAACACCGCTCCTGTCTTCGGTGGCGGGACCTTCACCCCCGGCGGCGCCCCGGGCGCCGTCGGCTACCTCGTCGGCGAGCCGGGCAAGGGCCTGTCCTACATGTTCCACATGATGAACGCGGCCCGCCTCGGCGTCGGGATGTCCGCGACGACGACCGCCTACACCGCCTACCTCAAGTCGCTGGAGTACGCTCGCTCCCGCCCGCAGGGCCGCCGGCTCGCGGCGGCGGCGGACCCAGGCGCGCCGCAGGTGCCGATCATCGAGCACGCCGACGTGCGCCGGATGCTGCTGGCGCAGAAGTCCTACGTCGAGGGGGCGCTGGCGCTCAACCTCTACTGCTCGCGGCTGCTCGACCTCCAGGCGACCGCTCGCGACGAGGAGGAGCGCACCGAGACCGGACGGCTGCTCGACCTGCTGACGCCGATCGCGAAGTCCTGGCCGTCGCAGTGGGGCCAGGAGAGCAACAGCCTGGCCATCCAGGTGCTCGGCGGCTCGGGCTACACCCGCGACTACGACGTCGAGGCCCACTGGCGCGACCAGCGGCTGAACCCCATCCACGAGGGCACCCACGGGATCCAGGCGCTCGACCTCCTGGGCCGCAAGGTCCTCGGCGGTGGTGGCGCCTCGCTGATGGCGCTGGCCGCCCGCATCGGCGACACCGTGGGTCGCGCGCGCGAGCTCGGTGGCGAGGCGGCCGCCCACGCCGACGCGCTGCAGGCGTCGGTGGACCGGCTGGGCGAGGTGACCCTCGCGCTGGCCGGGCTCGGCGACCCCGAGCGGACGATGGCCAACGCGACCGTCTACCTCGAGGCCGCCGGCCACGTCGTGGTCGCGTGGATGTGGCTCGAGCAGCTGGTCGCCGTCGGGGACCGGACCGGCGACTTCTACGACGGCAAGCGGGCCGCGGCTCGGTTCTTCTTCCACTGGGAGCTGCCGAAGGTGGGGCCGATGCTCGACCTGCTCGCGTCGGGCGACACGACGACGCTCGAGATGCAGGACGCCTGGTTCTAGGCCGGCTCGCGCGCGGGCTCGACGAAGTCGGCCAGCAGCCCGGGCGTGGCCCGGTCGGCCAGCGCGACGGCCAGGTCGAGGCGTACGTCGCGCACCAGCACCCGCTCGGTGCCCGCGGCCGTCGTGGCCGTCAGGTCGGCGAGCCCGGCGCGGCGCTGCCACCAGGTCTGCGAGACCACCCAGCCGATGATGCCGTCGGTCTCCAGCACCGTGCGGATGCGGGCGAAGGTGCCGCCCCCGGCGACGAGGTGCTGGTCGGCGAGCGCGTGCCCGAGGTGTCGGTACGACGCCTCTCCGGCCGCCGCGGCGAGCGCGAGCAGCGCGGCGCCGATGGCGGCGAGCCACCACCAGGTCAGGTCGAACCACCACCAGCCGACGGCGAGCACCCCGACGACCTCGAGGGCGTGGCGGAGCTGGCGGAACCACGCGCGGCGCCGGGCCCGTGGTCCGTGCTCCACCAGGCGGTCGGTCAGCGGGCCGGGGTGCTCGAGGACGGCCTCGCCGACCGTGACGGCGACCCCGCGCGGGCACGGCGGCAGGACCTGCGTGACGCCGTCCTCGACGCCGGTGGCCAGCGTCGAGAGCTCGGCTCCGCCGACGAGTCGCATGAGGACCGGCTCGGTCATCTCGACGCCGCGGACCTTCGCCTCCTCGACCGTGATGGACCGCGTCGTCACCAGGCCCGACGTGAGGTGGAGCGACCCGTGCTCCCGCACGAGCCGGAAGCCCCACCACTGCAGGACGTAGCCCGCGACCGAGATGACCAGCCACAGGGCCAGTGCGCCGACCGAGAGCACGAGCACGATGGCGGCGATGGCGAACTGCGTGAGCCAGTGCCACGCCGAGGTGGCCGTCTCCTGGTTCCAGATGGGGAGGTCGTCGGCGAACTGCGACAGCACGCCGAGGCCACCGACCACCAGCACCAGGCGGCCGAGGCTGAAGGGCGCGAAGCGCAACCACGACCAGTCGATCAGCGCCAGCGGCACCGCGGGCGCGACCGGGGGAGGGGGCGGGGCGACGGGCTGCGTGGTCCGGTCGGGCGACAGGTCGGTCGTCCGGTCGGTGGCGGGGGACGGCATGGCCTGCTGCTCCGCGACGGCGCGGCGCGTCAGCAGCGTCGTACGCAGTGCCTGGGCGTCGGCGGCGGCCAGCGCGTCGAGCGTGATGCGGTCGTCGTCGACCCCCGTGCCGATCTGCACCTTCTGCAGGCCGAGGATGCGGTGGAGCAGTGACGCCTCGAGGTCGACGCTGCGCACGCGCTCGAGCGGTGCGGTGGAGGTGGTCTTGTTGAGGATGCCGCTGCGCACCTGGATCTGGGTGCCGGTCAGTCGGTAGTGGGTGGTCAGCCACGGGAGCGCGCCGAGGACGAGCGGGCCTAGCACGGCGAGCGGGAGGATGATCGGCCAGAAGCGCGTGTCGCTGCGGCTGATCCCGATGAGCGCGATGACGACGGGCACGATCATCTGCCCGACCGCCTTCACGGGGTCGAGCAGGAGCTTGAGCGGGCTGAGCCGGACGTAGCCCTCGCCGGGCTCGGGGATCACGTGGCGTCGCCCTCGGTGGCCGCGGTGATGGCGGTCAGGCGGGCGACCACCTCGCGGGCGGTGTCGGCGTCGAGGCAGTCGACGGTGATCGGCCCGGCCGCGGAGGCGGTCGTGACGGTGATCGAGGCGAGCCCGAACAGCCGCATCACCGCACCCTGTCGGGAGTCCACCGTCTGGACCCGGCTGATCGGGGCGATCCGGGTCTGCCTGCTGATCCAGCCCTCCCGGGTGTGGACCGCCGTGTCGGTGACCTCCCACCGGTGCACCCGGTAGCGGATCCGGGGCATGAGCACGACGTGCGCGACCGACACCACCGCGAGCAGGAGCACCAGGAGCCCGGCCCAGCCCGGGACTCCGGGGACCAGCAGCCAGACGAGCACCGCGCCGACGACGAGGGCGGCGTCGCCGACGAGTGCGGACACGGTCCAGAACGGGACCGCCTGCGGCGAGACCCGGTTGGCCGGCTCGCGCAGCACCGGCCCCCGCGCGATCAGGTCTGGCCCCACGTCAGTCATGGTCCGAAGTCTTGCAGGTGCCGTCGAGCGGCCCGACGCCCGCGAGGTGGTGCAGGTTCGTGCAGGTGCACACATGTGAGCCTGCCCGAGCCTTCCCCCCGCGGTCCGGTCGGGGTTGGGTGTTGCCACAGGTCGTCCAGGGACCTGCCGATGACCGGGACTGATCGCGCGGGGGTGCGGTCGTCCACGGCTCCTGACCGACGCCGCGGCGCGCAGGAGGGAGGGCCCGGCCGGCCGGCCGGGCCCTCTGCGGTCCCCCTCCGCGAATCGCTCACGCACGTCGCGCCGCCGTAGACTCCCCGCCCGTGGCTCTCACCATCGGCATCGTCGGTCTCCCCAACGCGGGCAAGTCGACGCTCTTCAACGCACTGACCAAGAACGACGTCCTCGCGGCGAACTACCCGTTCGCCACCATCGAGCCCAACGTCGGCGTCGTGGGCGTCCCGGACGAGCGGCTGCCCCGCCTGGCCGAGGTCTTCGAGTCGGCCAAGGTGCTGCCCGCGACGGTGGAGTTCGTCGACATCGCCGGCATCGTCCGCGGCGCCTCCCAGGGCGAGGGCCTGGGCAACAAGTTCCTCGCGCACATCCGCGAGTCGGCCGCGATCTGCCAGGTCACGCGCGTCTTCCGCGACGAGGACGTCACCCACGTCGACGGTGAGGTCAACCCCGCCAACGACATCTCGACGATCCAGACCGAGCTGATCCTCGCCGACCTCGAGACCGTCGAGAAGGCGATCGCCCGGCTGGAGAAGGAGTCGCGCAAGGTCAAGGACCTCGTCGCCAACCTCGAGGCCGCTGTGGCCGCGAAGGAGGCGCTGGAGTCCGGCACGCCGATCATCGCCACCGACATCGACCGCTCGCTGCTGCGCGAGCTGTCCCTGCTGACGGCCAAGCCGTTCATCTACGTCTTCAACTGCGACGGCGACGAGCTCGCCGACGACGAGCTCAAGGGCCGGATGCGCGAGATCGTCGCGCCGGCCGAGGCGATCTTCCTCGACGCCAAGTTCGAGGCCGACCTCGCCGAGATGGACGACGACGAGATGGCGCACGAGATGCTCGCCGAGATGGGCATCTCCGAGTCGGGCCTCGACCAGCTCGCCCGCGTCGGCTTCGACACCCTCGGCCTGCAGACCTACCTGACCGCCGGCCCCAAGGAGACCCGGGCCTGGACGATCAGGAAGGGCGCGACCGCCCCCGAGGCCGCCGGTGTCATCCACACCGACTTCCAGAAGGGCTTCATCAAGGCCGAGGTCGTCTCCTTCGACGACCTGATGACCGCCGGCTCCATGCTCAAGGCCCGCGAGGCCGGCAAGGTCCGCATGGAGGGCAAGGACTACGTGATGGCCGACGGCGACGTGGTGGAGTTCCGCTTCAACGTGTGAATCGGCGCGTTTGCGCAGGTCAGAGGGAGTGTGGGCCCTCTCAGTCCGCACAGAGTCCGCAATAGTTTCAGTGTCCTGGGCAAGGTGGACCACCTCCGCCGGGCGATGAACAGGGTTGGTGACTGCTGGGGACCATGGGCGTTGCGCTGTGTTGGCGGCGACAGGACGTACCTGTCTTGCAGCCGGGTGCCGGCACAAGTCGATAGGGCGTCTGTGCACGCGCGTGTCTGCGCCCGCCGCCCGAGCGCCTCAGCTGCGCGGTTCGCTGGTCGTGTGACGGATCCGCAATGTGCGGGCAGCGGATGTTCCTTCGACACAGGTTGCCCGTCGTGAGGTCGCTTCATACTTTGGGTTGAGAGAACAGCATGCTCCGCATCGGGATCTCGCCGGTGGGAACCGATCCGCAGGTCGCTGCGGCAGCCCGGGTTGCCGAGGTGGCCAGGCCCGGGCGGTCAAACAGGCGGCCCCCGGGCCGACCACATTCATGGGACGTCAGGTACCCGACGCGTCTCCGCGATCTCCGCGGCCACGACGGCCAACTTCGTGTTGGTGGTCGACGAGATCCGCCTGAGATAGTCGAACGCCTGGTCCGCGGTCATGTCGTAGCGCTCCATCAAGACACCCTGCGCCTGGCCGATGATGTTCCGGTTGTGCAGCGCCAGGCCGAGCTGATCGATCTGACGTTCGGCTGCCATGAGGACCGACAGGTGGCCGGCCAGCGCTTGTGCGACAGCGACGTCGTCGGCTTCGAATCGACCGTCCTCGCAGTACAGGCTCAGCGCGCCGAACGAGTGGGCGTCGGTGTACACGAGCAGCGACATCATCGAGTCGACACCGAGCTCGGCGTGCACGGCCGAGGCCCACGCCGGCCACCGCGACTCGACGGCCAGCGAGGGACTGACGAGAGTGTTCTGGTCGCGACGCACGTCCAGGCACGGTCCCTGCCCCAGCTCGGACTGTCGCCTGTTGGCCCGGCAGACCAAGTCGTCGCTGCTCGCACGGGTGACCAGACGACCGTTGTCGTTGATCGTGATCCCGGCGTGGTCGCACCGAGCGACGAGTCCTACCGCAGCATCCACGGCAACCTTGAAGCGGGCCTCCTCGTCCGGCGCGGCAGAGAGCGTCTGAGCCAACTGGGCGAACTCACCGAGCAACACCTGGGTCTCGTTCACACCCGCCTCCCCGTCGTGACCTCAGCCGCTCCCGGCTGCAGCTGAAATTCTAGGAATCCGGGAATCGCCGTTCAACACCCTCAGGCGAATCTAGTCGCTACCCATACCAGCCCTCGACGGGTGCGCCCGGGCGTGCCGTTTGGTCGCCACCGGCCCGAGTCAGCGAGGGAGAACTACGGGAGCCGGCCGAGGTTGCGGTACAGCTGAATCTCGGCGTGCATGGCGTAGGGCACGGGGGCACCAAGAAGCTCGAGGGCCGAGGCGTAGTCCTCGAGGGCTCGGAGCAGCGAGCCTCGCAAGGGCTGCTGCACGAGTGCGTGGACCGCCGAGCTACGCGCCTTGTTGAGGTTGCGTCGCGCCTGGTCCACCGCTTCGGCCAGGACCAAGAGGTGCTGTCGGTCTGGCGCAGGCGAGCCGGGCAAGGTGCCCATGACGACTCCGCCCCGTCCGTCCGGCTGACGCGAGAGGCACCAGTCCAGCAGACAACAACACGCTACCACCGGAGCCGACAGGCTCCTCGGGCGGTACCGCGACGCTGCGCGGCGAGCCGCACCCTCCCCCACGAACGGGGCGTCCACGAGGGTAGGCGAGGAGCCATGGGCCTAGGCATGCGACGCGTCCGTGGCCGGTTGGGTTCGGAGCTGGTCGTGTCGGCCGGGCGGACCGGGCACCCGCGCTCCCTGAGTGGCCCGGGCACGGGTCGACGACGCAGCTGCAGTAGACCGATGGCCGGTACCGCAACCTTTCTCCTAGTGGCAGCCGGCGCCGAAGCCGCACGTCCGGTCGTACACGAGTACTGTCGATCCGGGCGTGCATGCGAAGGTCAGCCGACTTCCCGCTGGGCGCGCCGGTCGGGAATGGCACGCATGGACCCGCTGCCGGCGACCGCGGACACGTTGCAGCTCCTGGCCGAGCTGGGCGACGAGGACCTCGCCACCAGGGTCGCCTGGATCTGTGAGACCGTCGTCGAGTTGGCGCCTGCTACCCACGCGCTTGCCATCTGGTTCAGCGACGAGGACCTCACTCTCGCGTTCTTGGAGCCGCAGGCTGAACCCCGGCAGACAGCGGGTTCAATGATGCGTTCGAGCCTCGCGCTCAAGATCGCCACCGGCACCAGAGTCATCGCGGTGGTTACCGTCTACTCCACGCACGGCGACGCATTCCCTCCTCGTGCCGGCGTCCTTGAACTCGGTCTCGGCGCCGTGGAAGGAGCCTCGGTGCGCGACGACGACCTCGCCTTCGACGCCCGTCGGCGCGCTGAGCGCGCACCCGCTCAGGTGCGTGCCAGCCTGGTCGTTGACACCGCCATCGGGCTGCTCATGGGAACCCACGGGTTCGCCGTGGACACGGCTGAGGCCTGGCTGCACCGTGTCGCCCGAACCAGCGGCCGGGCACTACTCGACGTCGCCACCCAAGTGGTGGCCGCGCAACAGCCCTAGCAGGGTCCGTGAGGAGTACGTGTGGGTGCGGGTGCCGTTAGGCACTGCCGGTTCGTCGCAGGGCGCCGTGCAGAGTGATTCGCAGCTCCGAGGTCGCAGGCGTCTCCGTCGCCCGCCCGGGCAGCGTCGAGACCCGCGCACCCGAGGGGCAGCATCATGCGTCCCGTCCTCCGAGGGCCAGGCCGACCGCGAGCAAGGACGTGGGGCTAGGGAGCGATATCCGCTGCGCTGCTCATTCCAGGCGGGGTTGTCAGAGGACCGTTCCCGCCCACTTCGCCCAGCCGCGCTACGGGCGCGCCGAGGGACATGGACATGATCGACTCCGCCGCCTTCCTCGTACGGTCCTCTGCGGTCGGCCAGAGGTGGGCGTAGGTGTTGAGGGTCGTCGTCGCCTTGGAGTGACCGAGTGACCGCTGCACGGTGACGACGTCACATCCGGCTGCGATGAGGCCTGAGGCGTAGAAGTGCCGGAGATCGTGAAGCTTGATCCCGGAAAGCTCGGCGTCGTGCAGGGTTTTGCGCCACCAGTAGCCGACCGTGTTCTGGTGCGGCGGGTCGTCATCCTCGCCGGCGAACAACCAACGATCTTGTCCGGTCGTGCCGTGAGCGCTCACGTGCTTGGCCAGGATGCTGACAAGGCTGTCGGCGAGGAAGACGGCTCGCTCCGAGCCGTACTTCGGAGCTCGGACGTCGACCGTCCCGCCGTTGACGCGTTGGACCTGGCGCGAGACCTTCAGCGTTCTGCGGAGGAACTCGATGTCTCCGAGCTGCACGCCGGCGGCTTCGCCAAGTCGCAGGCCGGCGAACGCGCAGAGGGCGATGAACGGCCGGAATCGGTCGTCGGCGACGGTCATGAGCTGTCCCACCTCCTCGGGGGAGGGGATCGACATCGCTGCGTCTGCGCGGCGGGCCCGGGGGAGGCGTACGCCGTCGGTTGGGTCGGAGCCGATGACCCGGTCCTTCACGGCAGCTCTAAACACGGACCGAACGTTGACGTACCGCGTCTTGATCGTGCCCGGGGCGAGCCCGGCGGCGTGCATCTGCTTGATCCAGGTCTCGACGTCTGAGTGACGGACCTGTTTCATCGGCTTCGTCGCGAAGGGCACTGACCTGGCCGCCAGCGACATGGCGAGCACGGTGCCGGGCGCCCAGACCTGACGAGCCGACCATTCGCCGAAGAACGCAGAGAACGTGATCTGACCGGCCCGGGGGTCGGCGTATGTGCCGGTGACGACCGTTGAGGTGACCTGGTCCAGCCAGAGCTGGGCATCGATCTTGCGATCGAAGTGACGGGAGTGCTCCTTGCCGTCCTCGTCGCGGTACCGCGCTCGCCACTTGCCGTTGACTCGCTTGGCGATGTTTCCGGCCATGGTGATGGTCCTTCCCTGATCGCACCATCGTCTCTCAAAGACTCGACGGTGGGCAGGATCAGCGGTGGTTCTGTGGACGGTGGGTCTGTTCGGCGAGCCAGACGATGAGGTCGGTGCGCCAGTAGCGGACGTGACGGCCGATCTTGAAGCTGCGGGGGCCGCAGCCGAGGTGGCGCCAGTAGCGCAGCGTTCCTTCGGGGACCCGCAGGAGGCCGCAGGCTTCCTGGAGGGTGAGCATCTCGTCACCGGGGTCACGGCGCGGGTCGGGAGTCTGCGTGGGGGGCTGGGGCTGGGCGGTCATGTGGTTTCTCCTCGGTGATGCCGTTCGGCTCTCGGGAAAGGCGACGAGCGTTGGGGTGCCTCGGACACCTGTGGCAGTGCCGCGTCGTAGGTGGAGCATGTCGACCAGCGTGGACGCCGAGGTTTACCGGATTCCAGTGCCACGGAGGGGGAACGCTGAGGGGGAAACCTGGAAATGCGCAGGTCAGCAGGTTTCCCCAACTTTTTCGGGGCGAGGGTTGTCAGAGCCCGATCTAGAGCCCGATTCCGGAGGGTGCAGAGGCTGGTCGGGGGTGGGCGTCGAGGCGGGAACGCTGGCGGGGTGGTCGCGGAGCGTTGGGTCCGTAGCGGTCGAGTGCGTCGAGGGCGAGCCGTTGGAGGTGGGCGGGGCCGAGGTCGGCGCGGTCCCGGCTGAAGACCTGGCTCCACTGCTGACGGGCTTCGTCGACGCTTGCCGCGACGAGGTGCGCGACGTTCGATTCCCGGCCGCGGGTCATGGCGACGTAGGCGGATGCGGCGCCGGTGGTCTCGCCGACGGCGACGTGGGCACGGTCGACGGTCTCACCCTGAGCGCCGTGGATGGTGGTGGCGTGGGCCAGCTCCACGTGCTCGCGCACGTACGCCGCGGGCAGCCGGCGGTCGCGCCGGTGTTCGGGGGAGTGGACGATCAGGTCGCCGGCGGCGCCCACCCCGGTCACCGTCCAGGTCTGCCGGTTGGCCACGCCGAGGGCGGGATCGTTGCGGCGCGTGGCCACGCGGGCCCCGAAACCGATCTGCTCACCACGGGCCGTCACCACGCCAGCGGCCGCCTGGGCGGACTTGGGATCCCGCCTGTTGCTGATGGCGGCATTCAGCGTGGCGACCTGTTCGCGGGTGTCCGCCACCACGAGCGCGCCCGTGACGCCGACCCCGGCGAGCGCAGCCGTGCGCTCGGCTTCCGAGCGATGGAGGATGATCTGGCCGCGTTCCACGAGCCGGTTGAAGACGTCGTCGGGGTCTCGGCCGTCGCGCATGCGCAGGCTGAGGTCGGCGTAGTCCGGGTCGGCGAAGCGGTGTACGCGCTTCAGGGTGAGCACGGAGGTGGGGTGTGCCCACGCGAGGGCGTGGTCGAGGACGCCGCCGCGGCCGACGGCGGGGAGCTGGTGCCGGTCACCGAGGAACGCGATCCGCGCGCCCGCTTCGTCGGCGAGGGTCAGCAGCGCCAGCGCGTCGTCTTGGGTGACCATGCCCGCCTCGTCGACCAGCAGCAGGTCCCCACGCCGCAGCCGCGCCTCCCGACAGGGCTCAGCGCGTTGTTGGCTGGGTTGCCGGGTCCGGTGGCCGTCGTCATCCCAGCGCCAGCCGTGTTGGTGGATCAGCCACGACGCCGAACGCCCCTGTGCGCCCGTCTCGCGGGCGGCGACGTCGGCAGCCTTGCGGGTCGGGGTGACGACCAACAGTCGCTGCCCCCGCGCCGCCAGGTGGGTTCGGACCGCGGCAAGGGTGGTGGTCTTGCCGGCACCTGCGGCGCCCTCGACCACGACCAGCGGCCCCTCACCGGTCAGCGCGGCGACGACCCGGACCTGGTCCGGCGCCAGCCGCCCCAACCGCGCGAGCCGCGCAAAGGTCGCGTGGCGAAACCGGGCGTCCTCGGCTGGCTCGGGGGAGTGAGAGCGTCGCAGCAGCCTCTCGAGGATCTCGGTCTCGACGGCGAGCACCTCTGGTGAGGTCAGCGCGCGCACGTGTTCCGGCACGTCGGGTCGCAGCCGCAGGGGTGTGCAGCGTGCCGCTGCGCGCGCGGTGAGGTCCTCGGCGAGCTCACCACGGACGCCGGCTGCGGCGATCAGGCCGGCCTGGACAATGAGAGTCTCGACCTGGCCCCGGATGTCTGCGGTGTTCCACGCGGACCGCTTGGAGCCCAGGCGCGAGAGCACGAGCTCGACCGCCCGGTCCCGATCAAGATCCGCGATGGGCGCTGCTTTGCACGGGACAGCCGCCGAAGGGTCCAAGTAGCCGAGGGCGCGCAGCTCTTGGTTCCACCGCTCGACCACCTGGGTGCCGTTCTTCGGCACGGTCTTGTCCGGGCGGGCCTCGGCCCAGGCCCGCCGGTCCCAGATCTCCCGCAGAGGTCGCGCCGGCTCCTGGCCGGGGTGCTCGGATCGCCAGTCGGCTTCGTACCGGTCGACGTTCGAGCGGATCTGCGCGGTGCGGGCGCTGAACGCACCAGCGAACGGCCTCAGCTCCTTGATCTCACCTGACGCGGGGTCGAGGGTGAATCCGGCCTGGGCGAGCGCGGTGCGGAACTCGGGGTCGGTGGCGACGGCGGCGTGGCCGATCCCGTTGACGGCCTCGATCATGTCCCGGACCCCCACCGAGTGCAGACCGCGCCACCGGTCGTCCGCGAAGACGCGGGCATTGACCTGGAGGTGGAGGTGCCGGTGTGGGTCGCCAGCACGAGAGGTGTAGTGCCGGATCACAGCGGCCTCGAGGTGGTCGACGGGAACCTGCACCTGCCGACCACGCGGTCCGATCCGGGTGGTGGCGTGCTCGGCGAGGTAGCCGATGATCTGCGCGGCGGCGCGATGCTGGGCGGTATCAAGCGCAGCGGACACCTCGGGACGCAGCGCGGCAGCGAGCGACCACGTCTTTGGGCCGTTGATCGTGACCTCGACGAACCGCAGCCCGTTCGCGTCCTTGCGAAGCCGTCCCTTCGGCTGACCGGACTCGACATCCACCCCCGCCACCCAGGCCTCGTACGCCGGGCCGTCGAGGTCCGGTCTCTTCGCGACGGTGGCAGAGCCATCAGCCGACCGCGTGGCAGCGAACCGCCTCGCGATGCCGTCGCCCTCGGTCAGGTAGTAGTCGTCGTAGCGGGCGCAGTCCTGCTCGACGTAAGCGCGTGCAGCCTTCGGGGCACCTCGGTAGAACTTCACGCCACCGTGCACGCCACTCACCTGCCTCAACGGCGTCCGTCGACAACCAACGAACCCCTAGAAATGCCGCGTGGGCCGCACCAACACGGGCGACCCATCTACGCACCTTCGTAGCATGCGTGCCGCTAGGTAGGTAAGACATGAAGAGCGGGCATCGGGAGAAGGATCGAGAAGATTCCGGGAGCCGAGGTTGTTCAATGGTGATCAATGGTCCGGAACGTGGGAGAGCGCCGGCGCCGGTCTGAAACCTGTTGGTCGACACCTTGTCGGAGTTGGTGTTTCCGGAGGACCTGGATGTTCAACGCCAGACGGGTTCCCACCAGGATGTCGTCCGCCGAATCACTGCCCGAAAGTGCACGGGGTCCAGCTGGCGAGTGGACGCTGCAACGTGACAGGGACAGTGAACGCGTAGGCCCGTTGGGCCTGGCGACGTAGGCGGCGCTACGAGGCGCTGGGGCGTGAACAGCAGGTAGGTGTCGCTGGCCAAATCGAGGCTGGGCGACGCGCGCAAGGGGGGCCGGGGTCGGGTTTACGAGGCGGCCGCATGGTCGTTGACGCCCCGGTGCGGGCGATCCCGCGCGGGCCAACGTTCGAAGCCGGCAAATGGTGCCTCATGCCAGCTTTTCGACCAGTCGATCAGGCGGGGTAGATCGTCCGCACCCAGACTTCGGTCACGGCGGAGGCTAGGGCCGCTGTATCACTTGCCTGGTCAAGGGTCATCCGTTCGAGCATTCGCTCGCTCATGTCGTTGAGCGCTACAGCCAGCGCCTCAGCATCCGGGCCCGCGTTGCTCCGACCCCGATCCTGCTCCTGGCGGATCCAGTCTGCGACTAGCGCTGTGTAGCCCGCTCTTGCTGCCTCTGTCCGATCCCGCACGACTGTCGAGGTGTGACGTGCCTGGAGGACGGCCCTGAACAGGTGCTGGTGCGGTCGCCAATCCGCTAGAAGATTACCGATCATCGTTTCAATCCGAGCTCGCGGATCCACTTCTTCAACCACCGATGTCACGGGCCGGATCGTGACGAACCACTCGAAGGCGTCTGCGGCGGCCTCCGCCTTGTCATCGAAGTAGAAGTAGAAGGCCGAGCGCGAGACACCTGCCCGCCTCGCCACATCCGAGACCTGGACGCGATCCAGATCCCCACCATTCTCGCGCAGCACGTCCTCAAGCGCGGCAAGCAACCGAGCACGTCGATCGTCACCTTTGGCACTTCCTTGGTGCGGAAATCGGTATCCACCAGGCACACCCACCAGTCTGGCAGCCCGCGCCGCCGCACGCCCCCCACGCCGTATCAAGATGCGCGGCGACTGTTGCGCTCGTCACATTCACCGCGCATACTTCTGACACGCGTCAAATGAAACCTTTCAACCGTCGATCAGATCGGTCGTGTCAGTGAACCCTCGTTCTTCCTCGCGCAGCGTCCTCATGGCGCTGTCCGTCGCTGTCGCCGCAAGCGCGATTATTGCGCCGTCGCCGGCAGCCTCAACGTCACTCACGCCGGACGCCAGAACAGACCTCGGCAGCAGCGAAACGCCTGCTCTGAGCCCGGCCCTCTTCGCCGATCCGCCCGCAGAGGCGCGCCCCAAGTATCGGTGGTGGCTCCCCGCGGCCGCGACCTCCGAAGAGGAGCT
Organism: Nocardioides sp. Soil_C_8; assembly: GCF_057656315.1. Taxonomy (NCBI): domain Bacteria; kingdom Bacillati; phylum Actinomycetota; class Actinomycetes; order Propionibacteriales; family Nocardioidaceae; genus Nocardioides; species Nocardioides sp. Soil_C_8. The sequence continues at coordinate 396,867 of NZ_JBDGKQ010000002.1, read as the reverse complement.
GTCGGCAGAGATGCGTCAGATGAAGGCCGCCGGCGCAGGCGGCGCAGAGATCGCGTCCTTCCCCAATCCAGGCGCAGGGAATCAAACCGGGCAAGGCCTCGCCGCTACAGGATGGGGCACGGACCTCTGGCTGAACAGGCAGCGACACATATACGAGGACGCCGCAGACCTCGACTTCCTCATCGACGCCACCATGTCCGGCCGGGGGTCAGACGCCATCAGCGTCCCCACCCGCGGGGGCTTGAACGCCCCCGCGAACAGCAAGCGCTACGTCACCGGGTTCACCGTGCTCTCCCCCGATGTGGTCTATGACGGACGCGTGCCGACGACGCCCGCCGTCTCGACGACTACCTCCCTGTGCGCAACCGCCGCGGCAGGCGACACCCAGGTACTGCCCGCGGCGACCGGAGCGTTCAGCCCCGGCGACCGAATCACCGTCGGAACCGGGGCGAGCGCCGAGTCCGCAACGGTCGCCGAGGTCGGCGACGGGTCCTGGGGTTGCGGGATGTCCCTTACTGCCCTGCAGCCGGGTGACGACCGGGTGTTCGTCAGCGCCCAGTCATCAGGCAAGGCGGCGGACTACAACCAGTACCTGACGCAGTTCAACACCGGACAGCGGATCGTCATCGGCTCCGGTGCCGACGCTGAGACCGTCGAGGTCAAGAGCGTCGAGCGCGCCCCGTTGGCCTTCACGCAGAACACCACCGGTGCCATCGCTCCTGGGGACGAGCAGGTCGACCTCACCTTCACCTACGGCCTCGCCGTGGGCGACCGGGCCGTGATCGGTTCCGGCGCGACGGCCGAGACCGTCACGATCGCCGAGGTGGGCGTAGGCGGCAACCCCAACCGCATCCGCTTCGCCGCACCCGCCACCGGAGCTCAGACCCCGTTTGCGACCGTGCAGGGCATCGGCACCGGGTTCACCATCACACCGGTGGCGAACGCGCACCCTGCGAAGAGCAACGTGGTCACCGACGCCCCGGCCGGCACCGGGCTGACCCTCGAGGAGCCGCTGGCGGGCACTCACGCGCTCACCGAGCGCGTCGCAGCGAACGCCCGCAAGACGACAGTCGCTGTGCTGGCCTACCGGTGCGCGGTGGAGTGCGCCGAGCGCCCCCGGCTGTTGGATCCCGACTCGGTGGTGGACCTCACCGCGGACGCGGCCGACGGGACTGTGGACGACAGGTCCTGGCGCGACGGAGGCGCGTGGGTCGTCTATGCGCACCAGATGGTGAACGATGCCCCGTTCGGTGGCCCGTTCTCGCTCACCGGTATCGACTACGCGGTCGACCACCTCTCGACGCGTGGGGCCCGCGCGTTCATCGACTACTGGGACTCGGCCGTGATGACGCCCGCGGTCCGTGCGGCGATCGCCAAGAACGGCGCGGGACTGCAAACCCTGTTCGAGGACTCCCTGGAGATGGAGTTCACCCCGAAGTGGACCGATGACTTCCTCGAGGAGTGGGAGGACCGGCGCGGATACGACCTGACCCCGTTGCTGCCGGCCCTGGCTGGCACCGACCAGCAGGCAAAGCCCGGGTCCGATGCCGGGCAGTTGTTCGCCTTCGAGGGCGTCGACGTCGACCGCGTGCGCGCCGACTACCGGCAGACGTGGAGTGACCTGTTCACCCAGCGCTTTGTGGCGCCCATCGAGGCGTGGGCGCGACAGCAGGGACTTGGCGGACGCTTCCAGCTCTACGGCAGCTTCCCCATCGACACCTCTGCCGCCTCCTCACTGGTCTCCGTGCCCGAGGGCGAGGCGCTCGGCTTCGACGACGACATCAACACCTACTCCATCGTCGCCTCCGGCGCGCACATGTCCGGTGCCGACATCGTCTCCAACGAGTGCTGTGCGCGCAGCGGCAAGCCGTACCGAGCTGAGCTCGCCGGTGCCGGGTCGCCGCTCACGCAGGTCTTCCAGGGTTTCGCGGGAGGCGTAAACCAGCAGATCTGGCACGGCTTCGACTACGCGGACGCCCAGGCGGCGAAGTGGCCCGGCTATCACGCCTGGAGCCCGGAGTCGGGCAACGCCGCCTTCTCCGAGGCCTGGGGTCCTCGCATGCCGGCGTGGGGATCGGGCGCGGTGCGCGACATGAACGACGCCATCGGCCGGCTCAGTCTGGTGCTGCGTCAAGGTGCGCCACGCTACGACCTCGCCGTCTACAACCAGGTCTTCGGCCGGGGCACCTACCTAGGCCCGGAGGCACCGAGCATCACCTCCAGTGGGCCCCTGGCGCGCAGCGGCTACACCACCGAGTTCTTGAGCCCGACGTACCTGGAGTCCGATGCTCGCCGCCTGTGGGACGGCAACGCGTGGTTCCCTGACCACTCCGCCTACCGGGCCCTAGTGCTCAACGACCAGGTCACCGCCTCCCCGCAGGCGATGCGCACGATCGTGGAGCTCGCTCGCCGCGGCGCTCCAGTGCTGCTCGTAGGTCGACTGCCCGCCCGTTCGCCAGGCCACGACCCCACGGGTTCGAAGGACCGCACGGTCCAGCGGGCCACGCAGGCATTGCTCGACCTCACCGATGACACCGGCGCCCAGGTGGCCCGAGCTGCCGATGAAGCAGCGGCACCAGCAGCCCTGGCCCGTCTCGGGGTGGTGCCGGCGGCGGCCAAGGAAGGCTCGAGCCCGACGTTGACGGTCCGACGCCACAGCGGCGACGCGACGTACTACTTCATCTACAACGATGGCGACGAAGCCGTCACCGATGAATGGACGCTCACTGGCAGCGGGGTTCCGGTCGAGCTCGACCCGTGGAGCGGGGAGATCACGCCGGTCGGCGAATACGTCGAGACGTCGAAGGGCATCACTCTCAGCACGACCATTCCCGCCCAGTCCGTCGCGGTGGTGGCCCTGACCGCGGACGGCCTCGGTCAGCGGGTGCCCGCTGACCACGTTGTCGACGGCGACGGCGCCGACATCGTCGTCACCGAGGACGGGGCGGTCGCGGTTCGCTCTAAGGACACCGGTCCGGTCACCGTGACGCTGGCCAGTGGCGCCACGCGGACCGTCGAGCTGAAGCCTGCGTCTGCCCAACGAGCCCTCGACGCCTGGAACCTCGCACTCGAGTCGTGGGAGCCGGACCCATCAGCGCCGGCCGACGCTGCAGCGATCGCCAAGATGCACGTCGGCGACTTCGACGTGGCAGCGGGCCAGGACGGCTTGCTTCCATGGTGGAACTCGCTCCGCGATGACGGCTCCCTGGACAAGACCTCAGGCATCGGCCGATACGTCACCACCGTCAACGTGCCGCCCAGCGGCTGGGACGGGGCGTACCTCGGCTTGGGAGAGGTCCATGGTGCCGCTCGAGTCCTGGTGAACGGGCGACACGTGCCTCTCGACCTCCAGGACACGACCGCCGACCTCGGTCGGGCGCTGCGTCCCGGGTCCAACACGGTGGAAATCGTGGTGGCATCGACCCTGAACAACGCCGCGCACGGCACTGACTTGCAGAGCTACGGCCTGCGCGGGCCGGTCACCCTCACGCCGTACGACGAGCAGGTGGTCGTCGACGCCAACCACGACCCGGCCACTCCCACTCCCGTGCCGTCGACACCGACGTCCACCCCGAGCACCACCCCGACCCAGACCCCGACGCCGACAGCCGCCAAGGTCGTCGCGCGGATCGGCACCAAGGTGGTCAAGCCGGTCGAGGTCGGGACCAGGGCCCGGCTGCGGGTGACGGTCCGTGCCCGAGGTGTGGTGCCGTCGGGGTCGGTCAAGGTCAAGGTCCGGGGCGCGGGCAAGAAGAAGTCCTACGAGAAGTCCCTCAACGCCCGGGGCCGGACGAAGCTGTGGCTCCCGGTGTTCAAGCGGCCCGGGCGAGTCAGCGTCAAGGTCCACTTCCTGGGCGACTCAGCGGTGGAGTCCCAGCGGAAGAAGATCACGTTCGCCGTCGTCGACAGGCGGACCGTCCGATGACCTGACCTCACCTCGACGTGAGGCCGCCGGCTAGGACGCCGGCGGCCCTCGCCGGGCAGCGCCAGCGAATCAGCTTCAGCACGGTTCGCGCCGCAAACGGCTCGCCTGTCGCCGTTCGCCGCGCTCCCGCCAATGGGCAGTGGTGCCCAACGCTCTACTGGACGGTCGTTCGGTCACCGAACGGACATAAGGACAAGGATCAGCAGTGAGAACTTCATCAGCAGCACGAACTGACGGACTCGCAGGGACCACCAGGCGGCGATGGCGACCGGTCACGGCCATGGTCATCGCTGCCTCGGCCGCGGCCACCATGGTCGGAGGAGCGCCCGTCGTCGCCGCCCCCTCGGCACCAGCCCCCTCGACCCTCGAAGCGAACTCAGTCGCCTTGGATGGGTTCGCCGCCGCGTTCGCCGAGCCATCGAACGACGTGCTGCCCACGGCGCGGTACTGGGTGGCATCAGGAACCGGTGATCCGGCATTCGTCGCCGACGACATCCGGGCAATGGCTCACAACGGGATCGGCAGCGCCACCTACGACGACCTCGTCCTTGCCCAGGTCTACGACCCCAGGAAGTCGTTCGGCACCCCGGCCTGGAGCGACAAGCTACGCACGGCCCTGCGTACCGCCAACGAGGAAGACCTACGCCTCGACCTGCTCATCTCGCCGGGATGGTCGGCCAGTTCGGACCGCGTCAAGCCTGACGACCCGGGCGCTTCCAAGGTGCTCGGTCACGGACGCAGCACCGTTCTGACGGCCGGGGCCAACTTCTCCGGACAGCTGCCGTTGTCGACACTCGCTGCCGGAGCCACCAAGCGTCGCCTGCAGGGCGTGATCGGGGTGCGCTGCGACGCCACCTGCGACGGCACCCCGACCCGACTGATCCGCTCATCTGTCGTCGACCTCACCGACGCGGTCACCGGGACCAGCGTCGACGAATCGGGAGTCGGCCTGTCGCTGAACTGGACAGTGCCCGCCGAGCCGGCCGACGGGAAGTGGCTGGTGTTGGCCTTCTGGTCCCAGGGCAACGCATTGAAGCCCACCGCATCCATCGACGGCGTCATGCGCAACGCCTACCAGGTCGACCACTACAGCCGCGCTGGCACCAAGGCACTCATCGACCCGTGGGAGGAGCAGGTCCTCGACCCCGACCTCCGCTCCTTGCTCCGCGCCAACGGCGGCTCGATGTGGCTCGACTCGGTGGAACTGCACGACACCAACTGGACCGACTCCTTCATGTCGGCCTACCGCGACCGCACGGGGCGCTCCTACGTCGCCGGACTTCCCACGGTCCGCACCAATGGGGCCGGCACGTTCGTCTACGACGACGACTCCACCGAGCAGTACCGCTCGGAATGGACGCGTCAGCTAACCGACATGCACCTCCACAACCACCTCGACGTGCTGAAGCGCTGGTCGCACTCGCTCGGCATGAAGCTGCGCTACCAGTCGTACTTCACGATCGGTCCGGCCGAGTCGGTGATCGCCGACGAAGCGTGGTCCACACTCGATGTACTCGACGCCGAAGCAGCCGACTCGCGTGCTGTGGCCGCGGTGGGCGCGATGACGGGCAAGAACGTCAACAGCACCGAGTGCTGCGCCTTCCTCGACTTCGGCAACGACTCCTGGCGCCAGCGGTGGAGCGACATGCTCTACCGCATCAACGAGAGCTTCTCCACCGGGGCCAACGCCGTCGAGTACCACGGCTACTCACAAACCCACGGCGGCGGCGAGCTCAACTTCGGCATCATTCCCGGGGCCACCAACGCGTGGCCCGGGTGGAACCCCTTCGTCCCCATTACAGGGATCGGCGACTCGTGGGACACCCGCCAACCGGCGTGGGAGGACCAAGGCGGCATCAACACCTACGTCGGACGCAACCAGCTCGTGCTGCGTCAAGGCGACCTGCGCTCCGACTTCGCCGTCTACACCCGGGCCAGCAAGGGCGACGGCAACGGGTCGATCACCGACCCCGCGGTTGCCGCGCGCGGCTACAGCTGGGGCTACATGTCCGACCAGTTCGTCGACGCAGCGAGCCTCGAGGACGGAGTCCTGTTCCCCGACGGTCCCCGGTATCGCGGGCTCGTGCTGGACCGCACGCAGCGGATGCCGGTGGACACCGCCCGCAAGATCGCCCAGCTGGCACATCGAGGCCTGCCCCTCGTCATCCTCGGCGACGCCCCGTCGCTTCCAGTGGAGGCGCCGGACAACCCGGATGCTGCCGGCCAGGTACAGGCGGCGTTCGACAGCCTCGACGGCCTGCCGAACGTCACCCGGGTGGCTGGCGAGACCGTCGACGTGCAGAAGGAGCTGCCCGCGGCGTTGGCCGGCCTCGGCATCACTCCCCTGACGCAGCCGTCGGACCCCGCGCCGATCCAGACCATCACCCGCCGCGCGGACGGAACGTCGTTCGTGTTCGTCCTCAACACCGACCGGACCGAAGCGGTCGAGACCGACCTCACGATCACGGGTCGGGGTCGGCCGTACGCGTTGGACGCCTGGACCGGCGCCGTCACTCCCGTGCCCGTCTACCGAAGCGGCGCTGAGGGTGTGAGCGTCCCGCTGCGCCTTGCCCCCGGTGCGACAGCGGTGTATGCCGTCACGACCGACGAGGCGGCCCTCGGCGTGCAGCCGCTCGTGCCGGCGCTCTCGGCCGCGGACTCGGACGTGGTCGTGAAGGACGGCAAGCCGGTGCTCCGAGCCACGACGAGCGGCACCTACAGCGCGACGACGCAGGACGGCGAGACCCTCAGCGCCCACGTGACCTCCGTCCCGGCCCCGATCGCACCGAAGGCGTGGGAACTCCAGGTCGAGTCGTGGGAGAAGCCGACCACCGGCGTCGACACCGCGAAGCGCGACCTGCCTCCCGTCGCCCTGCGCACGGCTGACGACGGACGGCTGCCCTCGTGGCGCTCCATCAGCGCGCCGGTCGACCTGCGAGAGATCTCGGGCCTCGGCACCTACCGCACATCGGTTGACCTCGGCGCCGACTGGTCGCCTGACCACGGCGCCTACCTAGACCTCGGCCCGAATTTCCAGACTTACAGCGTCACCGTCAACGGGCACCAGCTCTCGGGGGAGGACCAGACCGACACCACGCGACTGGACCTCGGCTACCTGAAGCCCGGGATGAATGAGCTCACCGTGAGGGTGTCGACCACGATGCGCAATGCGATCATCAACCAGTCGCCCACTCAGGCCGGCGGTTCCGGCACCGCCCGTCAGGACTACGGGCTCCGCGGTCCGGTCGTCGTGCGGCCCTACGTGGACGTCGCACTCACCCGGCCCTCGACGACCCCGCCTGCCAGCCACACCCCGACGGTCACCCCGCCCACTCCGCAGGCCTCGGCAGGCGGCAAGCTGATGGCGAAGATCGCCACCAAGGTGGTTAAGCCTCTCGAGGTCGGCGTGAAGCGCAAGCTCCGAGTGACGCTTCGGGCTCGCGGCGTGGTTCCGTCCGGCACTGTGAAGATCCGAGTCAAGGGCGCCGGGGAGCGGAAGGTGTACACGAGGACACTCTCCGCTCGAGGCAGGACGAAGGTCTGGCTCCCCAGGTTCCAGCGAACGGGCGGCGTCAAGGTCCGCTTCACCTACCAGGGTGACGCTCGCGTGGAGGCCCAGAGGAAGACGATCGCGTTCAAAGTCGTGCAACGTCGCGTAGTTCGGTGACGTTGTCGTAAATGAGAGGAGGTCGTCGGTGGTGACGCCGGCGGCCTCCTCGGTCTGATCCTCGACGCGTAGCGCGTTTAGGAATTGAGGAAGAACCAGATGGACCGGACAGAGCTCTGCGACTTCGACATCACGCTCCTGCGTTACTTGGCCCAGGGGATGAGCGCTAGTCAGATCGCCGCGAACGCAGGGGGGTCTCCTCGACAGATGCAGCGACACGTGCAGGCACCTTCGCGACCGCCTTGGGGCCACTACGAACATCCACGCCGTCGCGATTGCCGTTCGTCGATCCATGATCTGAGTGACTCGTACCGGTCCGCAAACAGTCCGCAAGACGTCCGGCGGGAGCCCACGGTCGCCAACCTGGGCCAACGGGCTTGCAACGCATTTTCGCAGGTCAGACGGGATGTTCAGACATTGGTCAACGATGACCGCCACCGGTCACAACCCGCGTGATCGTTCCGCTTCAACGTCTGACGGTTTGACGTTTCCGCAGGTCAGGGCACGTCCGTGGGCGGCATGCCTGTGCCGCCCCACCCATCGGGCGGCGCCCGGAGTCCCGCTAGGCCGAGTGCGCGCCGGCCAGGTTGAGCGCAACCACGCCGACGATGATCATGCCCAGCGAGCTGACCGTGACCCAGTTCCAGTCGTCGCCCAGCCACACGACGCCGATGACGGCCACCAGTGCCGTGCCCACGCCCGCCCAGACGGCGTACGCGGTGGACACGGGAATGTCGCGGACCACCAGGGACAAGAGCCAGATCGACGCGGCGTAGCCGGCGATGACCAGGAGGCTCCACCCGGGGCTGCGGAAGCCCTGCGTCCGCGGCAGGCTCGCCGTCGCGGCAACTTCTGTCGCGATCGCAACAGCCAGGAGTCCCAGTGCGGCCCACATGTCGAATCTCCCATCTAGGTGTAGCAGCTGCTACAGGCCAAGTGTAGCGACTGCTACAGTCGTGGCGTGCCGACCGCTCCTCGAGCTGCCTCTGCGCCTGAGGCACGCCAGCGGTGGGCGGAGCTGGCAACCGACTACGTCGTCGAGCACGGCCTGATCGGTCTCAGCCTGAGACCGCTCGCCGCCGCCCTGGGCACGAGCGACCGCATGCTCATCTACCGCTTCGGCAACAAGGACGCCCTCGTCGCCGAGATCCTGCGGACGTCCAACGCCCGGGCGACGAGCTACGTCGTCCGTCTGCCGCGGTCCGCCGATGCCGGCGCTGCGGTGGCGGACCTGTGGGCCGCCGTTTCGCAACCCGATGTCGATGGTTGCCACCGGTTGTACGTCGAGGCTGCCGCCCTCGGTCTGTTCGGTCGGGAGCCGTACGCCACCGTCGTCCGGGAGACGAATGAGGTGTGGCGAGCAGCAGTCGTCGACCACCTCCGTCGTTCGGGCCTCGAGGAAGCACCCGCCCGACGGGTGGCGACGCTGATCGACGCGGCCTTCGTGGGCCTTCGGCTGGACCTGCCACTGGACGACGCAACCGGAGCCGGCGATGTCCGAAGGGCTGTGACCGATCTTGCCTCAGCGGCCAACTGGCTGGGGGAGGGGGCCTCCGCGGTCCCGTGAGCCACGTGCCTGCGCCACTCGACGAGCCGTGTGCTGGCATCGTTCAGGTCGACACGCACAGTCGAGGGGCGCGGAGGGCGGCAGTGGAACGCAGGCAGCTGGAGTTCTTCCTTGCCATCGCCGAGGCGGGAAGCTTCACACGGGCGTCGAAGGTTCTGCACATCGCCCAGCCGTCCCTCTCCCACTCGATGCGCACGCTCGAGACCGAGCTCGGGTCGCCGCTGTTCGAGAGGCACGGTCGTGGCGTGAGGCTCACCTCCGCCGGTGAGGCGCTGGTCGCGCCGGCCCGCCGCGCGGTGCGTTCCTTCGGGATCGCGGCGAGCGCCGTGCGGGGGGTCGCCGAGGGCGACTCCGGGATGCTCCGCATCGTCTCCAGCACGTCGTGGGCGGTGCACCCGCTCGTGGGCCTGATCGGGGAGTTCCGGCGGTTGCGACCGCAGGTGCGGTTCGAGGTGACGGACCCAGCGGCGCGCTCCGTGGTGCTCGACCAAGTGCGTTCCGGCGATGTCGACTTCGGGCTGGTGGACGGGCCGCCCGCCACGGGCGCGCTCGCGAGCCTGGCGCTGGCTGAACAGCAGCTGCTCGCCGTGCTCCCGCCAGGTCGCGGTCAGTCGCTCACCACGAGCATCGACGAGCTGCTCGAGCACGGGCTCATCGGCACCCCGCGTGGCACCGCTCTCCGCGACCTCCTCGACGCCCAGCTGGAGGGCGCCGGGCAGTCGACCGACGTGATGGTCGAGACGGCTCATGTCGCCTCCGTCGTGCCTCTGGTCCTGTCCGGCGCAGGGGCAGCGGTGCTTCCCGAGGGGATGGCTGCGGACGCCGCGACCAAGGGCGCGCGGGTCGCGCGCCTGGAGCCCGAGAGCCGCGCGACCGTCTCGCTCGTGTGGCACGCGGGGACCTTGGAGGGCCCGGCCACGGACTTCCTCGGCCTCGTCCGGGAGCACCAGGCGGATCAGGCCCTCTGACCTGACTCCTAGCCGTCGGCCCGGGTCGACGATGCCATCAGCCATAGAGCTTGTCTATGGCTGTCGCTCACATCCCGTCTGGCTCCGGTCGTGAAACGGTTGGATTGCGGACATGTGTAAGTCTATCGTTTCACTCATATATTGATCGATGTGCAACGAGGAGCCACCCATGACCCACCGCACCCCCATCCGCCGCGGCGCACGCCTCGCGGTCGTCGCGACCTTCGGCCTCAGCGCGGTGCTCACCGGCTGCGCCTCGGACAGTGACAGCGGCGACGACGGCTTCGCCAGCAGCTCGTCCGGTGGCGGAACCGACTCCGTCGTGTTCGCCGAGCAGCCGTGGGTCGACCTCCAGGTGGAGAACGAGATCGCCGTGCAGGTCCTCGAGGAGCTCGGCTACGACGCTTCGATCAAGAAGAACCTCTCGGTCGAGAATGCTGCCTCCGCCCTCGGCACCGGTGATCTCGACGCCTACCTCGGCAACTGGTGGCCCTCGCAGGAGCCCACGTTCGGGGAGCTCATCGATGGAGGGGACGTCGACGTGGTGTCGACGATCGTCACCGGCACCGAGTACGCCCCGGCCGTCCCCGGCGACGTCGCCGAGGAGCTGGACGTGAAGTCGCTCGCCGACCTCGACGAGCACGCCGACGAGTTCGGCCGCAAGATCTACGGCATCGAGGCCGGATCACCGGGCAACGAGACCATCCAGGCCGCCATCGACGCCGACGCCTACGGCCTGGGCGACTGGGAGCTGGTCGCCAGTGGTACTCCGGCGATGCTGGCCCAGGTCTCGAAGTCGCAGAAGTCGGGCGGGCCGATCGTGTTCCTCGCCTGGAGCCCGCACTGGATGACCGTCGAGTTCGACACGGTCTTCCTCGAGGACCCGGAGAAGGTGTGGGGCGGCGCAGGCGAGATCCGCACCGTCACCCGCGCGGGCTTCGCCGACGAGAACCCCGAGATCAACGAGTTCCTCGGCAACCTGACCTTCACCACCGACCAGGCCGGCGAGTTCTACTACGCCCACGACAAGGAGGGCCAGGAGCTGTCCGACATCGCCGCCGCCTGGATCGAGGCCAACCCGGACGTCGTCGCCTCCTTCCTCGAGGGCGTCGACGACGCGGACGGCGAGCCCGCTGCCGAGGCGTTCGCCTCATGAGCGCCGAGCACCCGGCCATCGAGGGCCGCGGCCTCTCCAAGGTCTACGGCCTCGGTGATCGGCAGGCCGCCCGGGCCCTCGCCACCGACGACCCGGCTGCCGCCGTCAGCGAGGCCGGCGGCTACCTCGGGGCGAGTGACGTCAGCTTCACCGTCAGCAAGGGCGAGATGTTCGTCGTGATGGGGCTCTCCGGCTCCGGCAAGTCCACCGTGCTCCGCATGATCAACCGGCTCAACGAACCCACCGCCGGTGCGCTGCTGATCGACGGCGAGGACATCACCCAGGTGAGCGACGCCCGCCTGCGCGAGGTCCGGAACAACAAGATCGGCATGGTCTTCCAGCACTTCTCGCTGTTCCCGCACCGCACGGTCCGCGACAACGCGGCGTACGGCCTCAAGGTCCGGGGGATGGGCAAGGCGGAGCGTCGCGACCGGGCCGACGCGGCCCTCGCGCGGGTCGGCCTGGGCGATCGCGGCGACAAGCTCCCGCACGAGCTCTCGGGCGGCATGCGGCAGCGCGTCGGGCTCGCCCGGGCTCTTGCCGTCGACCCACCGGTCCTGCTGATGGACGAGCCGTTCTCGGCCCTCGACCCGTTGATCCGCCGCGACATGCAGGACCTGCTCCTCGAACTCCAGGCCGAGGACCGTCGCACGACCGTCTTCGTGACCCACGACCTCAACGAGGCGATGCGGATCGGCGACCAGGTGATGGTGATGCGACAGGGTCGGGTCGTCCAGTGCGCCCCGGGCGCTGAGATCGTCGCGCACCCCGCGGACGAGTACGTCAGCGAGTTCGTGGCGGACGTCGACCGGGCACGCGTGCTCACGGCGCACGACCTCGTACGTCCCGCCAAGCTCGTCTTCACCGTCGACGAGCGTCCTGACTCGGCGCTGCGCCGCCTCGGTGACAACGAGGCCCAGGGCGCGTACGTCCTCGGCCCGGACGAGCGGCTGCTGGGCGTGGTCACGGACGCAGCCCTCCTCGCGGCCGTCAACCGCGGAGACGTCGACCTGTCGACGTCGTTGTCGCAGGACTTCCACACCGTGGAGCCCTCTGCGCACATCGGCGACTTCATGCACCGGGCGGGTCGACAGGTCGTCCCGGTGACGGTGGTCGACGGGCACGGCCGACTCAGCGGCGTCGTGCCGCGCGCGACGATCCTGTCCTCGCTCTCGACCGCACCTGCGCAGAAGCGCGAGCGCGACGGACGCCGGTTGGAGGTGGCCGCCAGTGCCTGACGTGAACATCGGTGAACGCGGCGAGAGCGTCATCGACTACATGACCGAGCACCTCGGCGGCTTCTTCGACCTGCTGAAGGAGATCCTGAACTTCGCCCTCCGGTCCGTCTACGACGTCCTGACCGCCCTCAGCCCGGTGGCGATGGTGGTCGTCCTGGTCGTCATCGCGCTGCTCGCGACGCGCCGGGTGCTGCTGTCGCTCGGACTCGGTCTGGGCCTGCTGCTCATCCAGTCGATGGACCTCTGGCCGGAGACGATGCAGACCATGTCGTCGGTGGTCGTCGCGACCGTAGTTGCCCTGCTCATCGGCATCCCGCTGGGGATCTGGTCGGCGTTCAACCCGGTCGTGCGCAGCGTGCTGCGGCCGGTGCTGGACCTGATGCAGACGCTTCCCGTGTTCGTCTACCTGCTGCCGACGATCCTCTTCTTCGGCGTCGGTGACGCTCCGGGTCTCGTGGCGACCATCGTCTTCTCCGTGCCACCGGCCGTCCGGCTCACCCAGCTGGGCATCAACCAGGTCGACAGCGAGACGGTCGAGGCAGCCGTGGCCTTCGGGGCCTCGCGCCGTGAGGTGCTCCGTGAGGTGCAGCTCCCGCTTGCGATGCCGTCGATCATGACCGGCGTCAACCAGGTGATCATGCTCGCCCTGTCGATGGTGGTCGTCGCCGGCCTCGTCGGCGGCGCGGGCCTGGGTGGTGTCGTGGTCAACGCCGTGCAGGGACTCCAGATCGCCGCGTCGATCGAGGGTGGGCTCGCCGTCGTCGTCATCGCCGTCTACCTCGACCGCGTCACGGCCGCCCTCGGCGGACAGGGCCGGGCGAACCCCACCTGGTGGCCTCGTCGCCGCGTGATCCCCACCCCCGCCCCGGCGACGGCCGAGCCCGTCGCCGCTAGGTGAACCCCTCCCACGAAAGGACCAGCCCCATGACCGCGACCCTCGACCCCCTCACCATCACCGTCCAGCAGCTCGGTGGACGGATCGGCGCCCGCATCGACGGCGTACGTCTCGGCGGCGACCTGCCCGACACCACGGTCGCGACGATCCGCGGCGCGCTGCTCCGGCACAAGGTCGTCTTCTTCCGCGGTCAGGACCACCTCGACGAGACCAGCCACCAGGCGTTCGCGGAGACCTTCGGCCCGCTCACGTCGGCGCACCCGACCGTGAACACGGGAAGTGGCCGCGTCTTCAAGGTGACGGCCGACAAGGGCATGGCCGCCAACGCCTGGCACACCGACGTCACCTTCGTCGACCGGGTGCCGGCGATCAGCGTGCTGCGCGCCGTGCACCTGCCGCCCTACGGAGGCAACACCGTGTGGGCCAACACCGTGGCGGCGTACGACGCGCTGCCGGCGCCGCTGCAGGCGCTGGTCGACGACCTGTGGGCGGTGCACACCAACAGCTACGACTACGCGCAGCGCGACGAGGAGTCCGAGGAGCCCGACGCGAACTACACGCGGGCGGACTTCGCCTCACAGGTCTTCGAGACCGAGCACCCGGTCGTACGCGTGCACCCCGAGACCGGTGAGCGCTCGCTGGTGCTGGGCCACTTCGTGAAGGCCTTCACCGGCCTCAACAACGCCGAGTCGATCGCGCTCTTCACGCTGCTGCAGAACCGCATCACCCGGCTCGAGAACACGATCCGCTGGACGTGGCAGCCGGGCGACGTCGCGGTCTGGGACAACCGGGCCACGCAGCACTACGCGGTCGCCGACTTCGGCACCGAGTACCGCGAGATGGCCCGTATCACGGTCGCCGGCGACGTCCCGGTCAGCATCGACGGGCGGCCGAGCCGGGTCGTCCGAGGCAACGCCGAGGCGTACTCCCGACTCGACGAGCTGATCAGCTGACCGCTTCTCGTCGTCGGCGCCCGCTGGTCCGCCACCGCGTACATCGACCGAGCGCCCGGAGACCTCGCAGGTCTCCGGGCGCTCGGTAGCGAGTCACCGCCTCAGCGGCGCTTCACCTTCTTCACCTTCTTCGCCTTCGAGGTGGCGGTGCCGTCCTCGAAGCCCTTGGCGTGGGCGGTGACAGTCACCTTGATGCGGTGGCCCTTGTCCTTCCCGACGATGCGGTACTTCGCCCGCGTCGCGCCCTTGATCGCCTTGCCGTCGCGGAGCCACTGGTAGGTGGTCCGTCCCGGCTCGGGGCTGAAGCCGACGCCCCTGACCGCGAGCACGCGGCCGACCCTGGCCTTGCCGGTGATCTTCGGCCGGCTCGTGGTCCCGAAGGTGCCGAGGGCCACCTTCACCGCGTGGCTCTCGGCCGTCGCGGGCTTGTAGCCGGCGAGCGTCCCGGTCACCGTGACGGAGAGGAGGGTGTCACCGTCGGCCTTGCCGAGTTCGTACGACGACCCGGTGGCGCCGCCGATCGGCTTCCCGTCCCGGTTCCACTGGTAGGCGACGGCGGTGCCGGCCGGCCAGGTGCCCGGCGCGGCGCTGACCTTCGACCCCACCTTCGGCGTGCCCTCGACCGCCGGCAGCGACGTGGGCAGGAGGATGCCGGCGCCGACGGTGACGGCCGGGCTGGTCGCCGTGGCGTCCGAGAGGCCGCGGGCCGAGACCGTGACGCCGGCGGACACCGCGGCCCCCTGGTCGGCGGCGACGAGCCGGTAGGTCGCGCCCGTGGCTCCGGCGATCGTCTCGCCGTCGCGCAGCCACTGGTAGGCGACCTCGTCGGGCTCCGGGGTCCAGCTGCCGGCGTCGACCGTCAGTGACTGGCCGACCTCCGGGGTGCCGGTGAGCTGCGGCGCGACCTGCTGCGACAGCGTGCTGATGCCGCCCGTGAAGGTGTGCGTGCCCGGGTGCACCGAGTAGACGGCGTACGTCGTGTCGCCCTCGGTCTCGTCGCGGACGTAGGTCGCACCGGACGGTGCGCCGACGCCCTGGCCGAGGGTCGGGACCCAGACCTCGCCGGTGGTGTTGGCGGGGATGGTGACCTCGAGCTCGAGCGTGCCCTTGTCGCGGTCCCGGGTCCACTCGCTGGAGACCGTCCCGTGGGGCGTCTCGCGACGGCCCTCGACGTGGTCGAGCGTGCCGACCGGCTGCGGCTTGACGACGATCGCGTCGAAGCCCGTCGACCCCTCGGCCTGCTGGATGCCGGCCAGGCCGGCGTTGAACCACTCGTCGACCTGCAGCAGGATCATGTGGTTCTGCGAGCCCGCGAAGTCCCACGACTCGGGGATGGTGGTGCGGCCCTGGGCGACGAAGTTGGCGTAGCTCGGGGCGCTCGGCTCCTGGATGACGTCCCACAGCAGGTCGCCACGGCCGTTGTCCATCAGCACCCGGTAGGTCGGCTGGAGGCCGACGGTGCCGCCGGACATGTGCGGGCCGGACCCGTCGGCGCCCGGGTGGTAGTCGCGGATGCGCTGCTCGAGGTCGTCGAGCACCGCTTCCCTGTGCTCGGCCGGGACGATGCCCATCGCCAGCGGCAGTGCGTCGAGCGTCTGGGATCCCGTGGTGCCGGCCGGGCCTGCCGTGGTGTACGACGTCGTGGCCGGGTTCCAGAACTTCGCGTGGAACGCCTCGCCGAGCGACGTCGCCAGCTGGCGGTAGTCGGCGGCGTCGGCCTCGTGGCCGAGCTCGGCCGCCATCTGGCTGAGCTTGTCCGCGATCACCCAGAGCCCGTAGGTGCCGGTGGCGTCCTTCGGGGTCGTGGTGTCGCCGGCGATCCAGTCGCCGAGACCGCTGACGAGGAGGCCGTCCTTGACCTGCGCACGGACGTAGGCGAGGTAGTCCTGCATCGGCTCGTAGTACTCGGCCATCGTGGCCGTGTCGCCGTACGTCTTCCAGAGCTCGTAGGGCGTCAGGATGAACGCGCCGCCCCAGTTGACGTCGTCGCGGTAGCCGCCGCCGAAGATCGGGAACTCCGGTGCGGTGCCGGGGACCAGGCCCCCCGGCTGCTGCGACTCGAGCATCTGGCGCTGCATGCCGCGGAGGAAGGCGGAGACGTCGAAGTTGGACTGGATCGAGCCCATCGACTGGATCATGTCCGCGAGCCAGCCGAGCTTCTCGCGGTGTGGGCAGTCGGTGAAGATCGACTGCATGTTGGAGCGGATCGACCACTCCGACATCGAGTTGATCCGGTTGATGAGCGGGTTGTCCGTGGAGACGGAGCCCCCCGAGGGGACGTCGGCGTTGATCGCCAGGCCGACGAGCGTGTCGGGCGTCGGGGTGAAGCCGGCGGGCAGGCCGTCGACCTGGACGTACTGGAAGCCGTGGTACATGAACTGCGGCGTGAAGACCTCGCCGCCAGCGGCGCCCGACGTGGTGTAGGTGTTGAGGATGCCCGTCGCTGCCCCGGCGGACGCCGTGCTGACCACGCCGCTGCCGCTGCGGCTCTCGCCCGGGACCATCTTGATGACCGTGCCGGCCGGTACGGCACCGGCGGGCAGGTGGAGCTGCGGCATGCCGGCGAAGTTCTGGCCCAGGTCGAAGGACCACGAGCCGGGGCCGATCTGCTTGATGCCGGCCTGGGTCGACCGGAACGTCTCCTGGACGCGGACGGGCGGGGCCTCGCGCCAGGCCAGCTCGGTGTCGAGCGACGGCGTCGACGTGACCGACGAGTCGGTCCATCCCTTGGCGTCGGACAGGTCGGCGCCGGGCTCGTCCCAGCCGGCCTGCACGAGCCGGGCGTCGTAGTCGGTGCCGGAGTAGAAGTTGTCGGTGGTGGTGGGGCCGTCCTTCCAGCGCCACGACGGGTCGCTGGCGATCGAGGACCTCGTGCCGTCGGCGTAGGTCAGCTCGAGGCGCGCGAGGAGTCGCGGGGAGACCGACATCTGCGGCTTGGTGGGCGATCCCGAGCCGACGACCTCGGCGCCGGCCGCGTGGGCGGCACCGAGCGGCGTGCCGATGGTCAGGGTGTTGCCGTCGATCGCGGTGACCCTGTGCGACTCCAGCCGGCTGCCGCCGTCACCGGTGTCGACGTGGACGGTGTCGCCCACGTTGTAGCCGCCGACGCCGGAGAGGGTGAGAGTGGTGTCACCGGCCGCCGCGGCGGCGGTCAGCGTGCCGGTGGGGACCGGCGCGGAGTTGAACTTGGTGTAGACGTCGGTGCGTCCGGTCGCGGCGTTGGCCTGCGGGTAGACGTACGTCATGCCGTTGCCGAGCGCGACGCCGAGCGTGTTGTCGCCCGACTGCACGAGCTCGGTGACGTCGTACGTGCCGTACTCGACCGACCGCAGGGGGTTGGTGACGCCGGGGTTGAGGACGGTGTCGGTGACCTTCGTGCCGTTGACCGTCGCCTCGTAGGCACCGAGGCCGGCGATGTAGAGGCGCGCGTCGGCGACCTCCTTCGTCGCGGCGAACGGCTTGGCGAAGATCGGCAGCGGCTTCTCGAGGTCCGGGCCCTCGGGGTTGGGCTGGTCGACGACTGTGGCGACGACGTCGGTCGGGGTCGACGACGTCGCCGACGTGCGGACGGTGAAGTCGACCGGGAAGCCGGGGATCTGGCCGTCGGGCAGGCGCGCGTCGGTGCGGGGGAAGAGGACCAGCCGGTCGACGGAGCGCACGGAGCCGAGGTCGACCTGCACCCACTTGGAGGGCGTGACCTCCTGCGTCTTGGAGTCCCGGCTCATGTAGCCGGGGCTGGTGAGCTTGCCGTCGGTCAGCAGCTTGGTGCCGCAGCCCGGGCAGGCGAACTGGTCGTAGACCGAGATGTTGCGGCCGAGCGCCACGTTCGTGCCGTCGGGGGTGAGGACCTCCATCTCGGAGAGCTGGATGCGCGACACGACGCCGCGGCTGCCGCCCTCGTCGGTCGGGAGGCCCAGCTTGGTGACGTCGAGCCGCACGTAGCGGGCGTCGCGGGTGCCGCCGAGGTCGATGGTGACGCCTCGGTTGAGGGGCGACTGCGGGGTCTGGATCCACTGGGTGTCGTCCCAGTCGGACTTCTCGAGCAGGCCCATCTCGAAGGTGGACGTGTCGCTCCATGCCGAGGCCTCGTCGGCGCCGTCCCAGACGCGGACCTGCCACGACAGCTGGGCGCGGGACGTCAGGGCGTCGCCGGCGTACTCGACCTGGGTGACCGAGCCGTCGACCCGGCCGGTGTCCCAGAGGGTCTTCCCGGAGCCGTCGGCGAGGCGCAGCTCGTATGCCGTCTGTCGGGCGGCCTCGCCGCTGCCGGCGAGCTGCCAGCTGAGGACGGGAGTGGTGTCGTCGACGCCGAGCGGCTGGTCGGTGCGGTTGTCGATGCGCAGGCCGCCGACGGTGACGGCGGCGTCCGCTGCGGTCGCGGCAGGCACCCCCGCGAGGCCGAGTCCCGACACGGTGGCGGCTGTGACGACGCCGGCGAGCCACCGACGTGGCGCAGGGCCTGCCGTCGGCGGTCGCGAGGCACGGAGCTGGTGCACGAGCGGTTCTCCTTCAGAGGTATGAATCGTTTCAGTGAGGAGCGTCACACAGCGTGAACGTACGCACAAGCGTGATGACCGCATGCGGCCACCGACGCCGGGCCGTGGTTGATTCGTATCAACGGCCGCCCGCCGCAGCCCCGATCAGGCGCGTGGCTACCGTTGAGGAATGGCGAAGCACTGGGTAGCGACCCGTCCGGGTGACATCGACGTCTTCTCGCTCGAGGACCACGACGTCCCGGCGCCAGGCCCTGGCGAGGTCACCATCGAGGTCCGGGCGGCCGGCATGAACCCCGCCGACGCCAAGCACGTCGCGCGCGGCAACCCGGAAGACTTCCCGAAGCCGATCGGCTACGAGGTGGCGGGCGTCGTCACTGCGGTCGGGCCAGACACGCAGGTCGCCTCAGGACCGGTCGCTGTCGGTGACGAGGTGCTGGCGTTCCGGATCAGCGGTGGCTGGGCCACCGAGGTGACCGTCCCGGCCGGGGACGTGTTCGCGAAGCCGGCTGCGCTGTCCTTCGGCGAGGCCGCCAACCTGCTGCTCGCCGGCTGCACGGCCGCGGAGATGCTCCACGTCACCGGGGTCGGCGATGGGGACACCATCCTGGTCCACGGGGCGTCCGGCGCTGTCGGGGTCAGCGTGCTGCAGCAGGCAGCGCTCCTCGGCGCCACGGTGATCGGCACCGCGAGCGAGCGGAACTTCGAGACAGTCCGCCGTTTCGGTGGCCTCCCGGTCGCGTACGGCGACGGGTTGGAGCAGCGCGTGCGCGACCTGGCCGCGGATGGCGTGGTGGCGGGGCTGGACTGCGTGGGGACGGACGAGGCGATCGACGTCTCGCTCGCCCTCGTGGCGGATCGGGACCGCGTCGTCACCATCGCCGCCGCCGACCGCGCGAGGAGCGAGGGCTTCAGGGCGATCGCCGGCGCGATGCCGGCCAGCCAGGCCTACCGCGACTCGGTGCGCGCCGACCTGGTCCGGCTCGCCGGTGAGGGCAGGCTCGTCGTCCCGGTGGCCCGCACCTTCCCGCTCGAGGACGCCGTCGAGGCGACGGAGCTGCTGATGGGTGGCCACCCCGGCGGGAAGCTGGTCCTCGAACCCTGACGGGGGTCGCCGATGGTCTAGCCCTGTCCCACCCCTAGCGGCGGAGTTGGGACAAGCCGCGGCGATGGGTGGGGAGGCTCGCATACGGTCGACGCACGGCCCCCGCGGGGGCGTTGGGGTCGAGGTCCCGTCGGGAGACCCGACGGGACTGACCCCGGCTCAGCGCTCGCCGACGCGCGGGAGCAGGCGCCGTCGCGAGGTCGGGGGCGTCCTGCGTGCCGAGCCGTCGACGAGGGAGCGGTAGACGTCGACGTACCCACGGCACATGCGCTCCGCGCTGAACCGCGCAGCGGCTCGCCGACAGGCCTCCGGGTCGATCTCGCCCACCCGGTGGACGGCCTGCACCATCTCGTCCTCGTCGTCGCAGATGAAGCCGGTGACGCCGTGCTCGACCACCTCCGGGACGGAGCCGCGACGCAGGGCGATCACGGGGGTGCCGGCGGCCAGGGACTCGATCATCACCAGGCCGAACGGCTCGGGCCAGTCGCTCGGGAACAGGGTGGCCCGGGAGCAGGCGTAGAAGGTCGGCTTCTCGCCCTCGGTGATCTCGCCGACGAAGCGGACCTGTGCGCCCATCCGGGGCCTGACCTGCTCCTGGTAGTAGGAGACGTCGGTGGGGTCGACCTTGGCGGCGATCCGTAGAGGGACTCCAGTGCGCCGGGACACCTCGATCGCCGTCAGTGGCCCCTTCTCCTCGGCGATCCGCCCCACGAAGCCGAGATAGCCGTCCGCGTCGTGTGGCACCTCCCGGTAGTGGTCGAGGTCGAGGCCGTTGTGGACGGTCGCTGCCCACGTGAGGTCGAGGTCCTCGACAGCGCGCCGTTGGTCGGCGCTGATCGACACCAGCGGGACCGATCCGTAGCGGGGGAGCAGCTCACGCACGACGTCGAGGTCCAGCCGCCCGTGCAGGGTCAGCACCGTCGGGGTGTCCATGAGCCTGGTGAACGGCAGCGCCAGCACGTCGAGGTGGGAGTGGATGACGTCGAAGTCACCGGCGCGCGTCGCCAGCTCGGCCAGCATCGCGAGGTGCAGGTGGGGTGCGACGTCCACCATCTCGTCGGCGTCGAAGCGCGTGCGCAGCGGCTGCCCGAACGGCACCAGGCGTGCCCGGGTCGAGGAGGTCTCCGGCCCGAAGAGGGTGACGTCGTGCCCCTGCGCGACCAGTCCGTCGCACAGCGTGGCGATCACACGCTCCGTCCCGCCGTACGCACCCGGGGGCACGGCCTCGTAGAGCGGTGCGACCTGCGCGATGCGCAGGGGCCGGTCGGCGTGGCGTCCGTCCGCCTGCCGGGGCGCGGGCACCTTCCATGGCGTACGCCGGCCGTACCCCACCCCGTTGACCGTGCACGTCTCCATACCTGCCACTCCCATCCTGCTGCTCCCTCCGTCCTCGCGGCGCCCGGCCGTCGCACCCCCGCTCGACGTCCACCTCGTCCGGCACCCGGGTCCGGGGCAGGTGGGGACCGACGGCGCCGCGGCGGGGGGTTGTACGCGCGGCGCCGCCGGTGTCTATCCGGCGCGGCGCGTCTCGCGGTAGTCCTCGACGAGACGGGCCTTCTCGAGGATCCGGCGGACGAGGCGTCCGCCGACGAGCCTGATGTCCTGGTCCACCCGGCGAGGTGTCGCGACCTGCATCCGCGAGGCGGCGTCGACGGCCGCGGCCAGCGCCGTCACCTGCACCTCCAGCTCCCGCACCCGCTGCTCGAGATCGCCATCCGGCACCTGCGGTGCTGCGTCGCCACCCTGCTGACCGTCGTACGTCGTCACGTCCGTCCTCCTGTTGCTGTGCGCCACACCCCTGTGACCGGCGGACGGGCGACGGATGACGCGGGGCGGAGGCGGCCCGGCGCCCGGCAGGCGTCCGGTCGAGCGCTCCGCCGGGCCGGGTCCGGGCCCGCCCGAAAGGAGGTTCGCGTCATGCGTGCGGCCGAGGCCGGTCATAGACTCGTGGAGGTCTACCCAAGGGGCCGCAGGTCCTGCTTCTCGGCGGAGAGGAGGACTGCGTGGCGAGCGAGGCCGTGCGAGGGGACCAGCCCTACGACGAGGACGTCGTCGTCGAGCTCGTCCCCGTGCTTCGCCGCGTGGTCGGGGCCAGGATCAAGGACCCGTACACGGTCGAGGACCTGGTCCAGGAGACGTTGGCCAGGCTGATGTCCTCCTCCAGGCGCGTCGACCCGGACAAGCTGCACCACTATGCAGCGGTCACGGCGCGCCACGTCGTGGCGTCGTACGCCGAGCGCAACGACCGTGCGCGGAGTCGGTCGCACCTGCTCGCCGAGCCCGCCGACGCGCCGCCACCCACGGACGAGCTGCTGCTGCAGGAGGACCGCGAGTTCGTCGCTGCGGCACTGGACCAGCTCTCCTCGGAGGACCGGGACCTCCTCGTGGCCCACGAGGTGCACGGCCAGGACACCCGCACGCTGGCGGCCGAGCTGGGGTCCACGCCCGGCGCGGTGGCCGCGCGACTGAGTCGGGCCCGCGCCAGCCTCCGGGTCGAGTACCTCCTGGCCGCCGAGGCCGTCGACCCCCCGACCGACCGCTGCCGACCCGTGCTGAGGGCCCTGTCGAGCAGCGACCGGCGGCGCCAGCGCGAGCTGGACGTCAACGGGCACCTGCTGGAGTGCGACACGTGCAGCCAGCTCGCCGACCGGCTCTTCGAGCGGCGCGGGCAACCGGCCGAGGAGGGCGTGGTGCGGGTGCCGGTGTCGCGGGACGCCGATGTCGTGACGGCGCGGCAGCAGGGTCGTGAGGTCGCTGCCGGCGCCGGCTTCTCCTCCTCGGAGCAGACGCTCATCGCCACCGCGATCTCCGAGATCAGCCGCAACATCGTCAAGTTCGCCGAGCGCGGCGAGGTGGCGATCCACCTGGTGACCGAGGACGGACGACGAGGCGTCCGGGTGGTCGCGCGCGACGTGGGTCCGGGGATCACGGACCCCGACGTGGCGCTGCGTGACGGCTACAGCACCTACCACGGCCTCGGGCTCGGCCTCCCCGGCGCCAAGCGCCTGATGGACCGGTTCCACCTGAGCTCGGTCCCCGGGGAGGGGACCACCGTGACGATGGAGAAGTGGTTGAGATGACCCGATCAGCACCCGACACCGAGCAGCGGACGAAAGGCGACGACGTCATGACCGACGAGACCAGCACCACCACCGGCGCCGAGCCCGATCGTGGCGACGAGCTCCTGCTGCCCGAGCTGGTGGCCCACCTGCGCGACAACCGGACCCAGCTCCGGCAGCAGTGGGCGGAGCGGATCACCGACGCCCACCTGCTCTCGTCGATGACGAACCAGGAGGTCTTCTCGGAGGCGACCTCGGTGTACGACAACTACGTCGAGGTGCTCGAGACCGGCAGCGTCAAGGCGCTCCAGCACTACGCGCGCGACCTCTCCGAGCGCATCATCCCGCGCGGCGTCGAGACCCACGAGGTCATCGGGATCGTCCTCCTGCTGCGCGACGTCCTGGCCCGCTCGCTCTTCGAGAAGTACCGCGACGACTTCGAGCTGCTGAACCGGGTGCTCGACGCCTACGAGCCGGCGGCCAACCGCATCGCCAACACGGTGGCGGTCAGCTTCGTCGAGCAGCGCGAACGGGTCATCCGTGACCAGCAGGACGCGCTGCTGGAGCTCTCGACGCCCGTGCTGCAGGTGCGCGAGCGACTGCTGATCCTGCCCATCATCGGCGTGCTCGACCAGACCCGGGCCCAGCAGCTCACCGAGCAGCTCCTGCACGGGATCCGCGCACACCGGGCCAAGCTCGTGGTCATCGACGTCACGGGCGTGCCGGACATGGACGAGAACGTGGCCAACTCCCTCGTCGACACGGTCACCGCCTCCCGGCTCATGGGCGCGGACGTCATCATCACCGGGTTGTCGTCGGAGATCGCCCAGACGCTCGTCACCATCGGTGTCGACCTGAGCAAGATGCACACCGTCGGCGACCTCCAGGGCGGGATCGAGGAGGCGGAACGACAGCTCGGGTTCCGGGTCTCGAAGGTGCCGGATGCCGACTGACCTCCCTACCGCACCCCACGCGCCCCTGCCTGCGTCGATCCTGTCGCAGGGGCCGAACCTCATCGTCTCGATCCACGCGGCTCTCGACGACGAGCAGCTCGAGCGGCTCCAGCGCGACCTCCTCGAGCGGGTGGGGCGCGACCGCTGCCGCGGCATCCTCATCGACGTGGCAGCGCTGGACGTCCTCGACTCCTTCGCCGCCCGCACGCTCGCCGACCTCGCCTACATGGCGCAGCTGCGTGGGGCCCGGACCGTGATCGTCGGCATCGCGCCGGACGTGGCCATCACGCTGGTGCGGCTGGGCGTGCGCATCCCGCTGACGCAGACCGCGCTCGACCTCGAGGAGGGGCTGGAGTGGCTGGGCACGTGAGCGACCCGCTCGAGCGCTTCCGCCTCGACTACGCGCCGCTCTTCCTGCGCCACCTCTCCCGGCGCGACGAGTCCGGGCTGCAGGCGGCCTACGAGCTCGGACGTCGCGCGATGGAGGAGTCGGTCGGACTGCTCGACGTCGTCCGCGTGCACAACGACCTGTTCCTCGACGTGCTCACCTCGGTCCGCGACCCCGACGAGGTCCCGGCCCTGGCCGAGGCGGCCGCCGCCCTCCTCATCGACCTCGTCGCGTCCTTCGAGGTCGCGCAGCGCGGCTTCCTGGACACCCAGCGGGACGCCCCGCGTCGCTGATCGAGGTCAGTAGGCGACGGGTCAGGCGAGCGAGGGCGGCGTGGTGCTCCCGAGCGCTGCCGTCGATCGGACCGAACCCATCCGGGCTTGGTCGTCGTACGCGTGGGCGAGCGTCGTGCCGCCTCGTTCGGTCCGTGCGACGGCGCAGTCGGTCAGCTGGTCGGGACGCGCTCCCGCCTCTGGGCCGGGATGTGGGTGTCCCCCGACGACGCCCGCGAAAGCTGCTCGTACACCTCGACGTAGCCACGGCACATCGCCCCGGCCGAGAACTTCTCGGCGCGTCGGCGACACGCATCGGGGTCGATGTCGCCGACGCGCCCCACCGCGTCGACCATCTCGTCGACGTCGTCGCAGATGAAGCCCGAGACGCCGTCCTCGACCACCTCCGGCACCGACCCGCGCCGCAGCGCGATGACCGGAGTGCCGGCGGCCATGGACTCGATCATGACGAGGCCGAACGGCTCGGGCCAGTCGCTGGGGAAGAGCGTCGCACGGGCGCCGGCGTAGAACGGCGGCTTCTGCTGCTCGTCGATCTCGCCCACGAAGTCGACGTCGTCGCCCATGACCGGTGCCACCTCCTCCTCGTAGTAGGGCTCGTCGAGGGGATCGACCTTGGCGGCGACCCGCAGGTGCAGGCCGGAGCGCCGCGCGACCTCGATGGCGGACAGGGGGCCCTTCTCCTCGGCGATGCGACCGACGAAGCCCAGGTAGCCGTCGGGGTCGTGCGTCACGTCCCGGTAGGAGGCGAAGTCGAGGCCGTTGTGGACCGTCGCCGCCCAGCTCAGGTCGAGGTCGGCCACGGCCCGCCTCTGGTCGTCGCTGATCGACACCAGCGGCACCGAGCCGTACCTCGGCAGGAGGTCGCGCAGGAAGTCGAGGTCCAGGCGGCCGTGCATGGTGAGGACGGTCGGCGTCTCGAAGAGCTGCGCGAAGGGGAAGGTCCAGATGTCGAGATGCGAGTGGACGACGTCGAACTCGTCACGCCGCGCGTAGAGGTCCGCCAGCATCTTGAGGTGCAGGTGGGGCGCCAGGTTGGTCAGCTGGTCGCCGTCGAAGCGTTCGCGCAGCGGGTCGTCGTACGCCTCGAGCGCGGCACCGGTCTCGGAGGTCCGCGGCGCGAAGAGGGTCACGTCGTGGCCCATCTCGACCAGGCCGTCGCACAGGGTGGCGATGATGCGCTCGGTCCCGCCGTAGGCGCCCGGCGGGACCGCCTCGTAGAGCGGGGCGACCTGCGCGATCCTCATGGCCCTCCACCTGTCGTCGGTCCGCCGGCCACGGCCGGGGTCACCTTCGAGCCGTCCCGCGGCAGGGGCAGGAGGTAGCCCATGCGGGCGTGGTAGCGGGCGTCGCACGCGACGCACTCGACGTCTCCGTCGCGCCGGACGTCCATGCGCTGCCCGCACGCCGGGCACGGGTACTCGAACACGGTGCTCATCGGTGTCTCCCTCCCCGGTGACGCCTCGGGTGCGCCGACCGGCCCGTCCTCAGCATCGGCGGGCAGGGAGGTCGGGTAAACACTCGCAGGGGTGCATTCGGTGGCGGAGATGGGGCACTGTGCATGGATGTCTGAGCTACATCTCTCGGCGGACGCGGTCCCGGTCGGTGGTCGTCACGACCTCGTGACGGTGGACGGGCGCAGCTTCTCCATCAGCGACGAGGGCGGCGACATGGTCGCGGCCACGCACGGGCTCGTCTACGACGACCTGCGTCACCTCAGCCGGCTGCGGCTGGCGGTGGTGGGCGGCCGCACCGAGCTGCTGGCGGCCAGCACTCCCACGCCCATGTCGGCCGTGGTCGTCTCGCGGGTCGTCACGGACGTGCAGGAGGGGGACGGTGGTGCCGGCGATGCCCGAGGGGCAGTGGCCGAGGTGCTGGCAGTGCGCCGACGCTGGCTCTCGGGCGGCCTCGTCGAGGAGCTGACCCTCAGCAACCCGCACCCGCGGCCGGTCGTCGTACGGATCGAGCTCGAGGTCGCCGCCGACTTCGCCCACGTCTTCGACGTGAAGACCGGGGCTCCGACCGAGCGGCGCGCCAGCGCCGTGCGCACCACGGACGGATGGGTCCTGGAGTCACCGGAGGAGCAGGGCACGGGCGCCGGGGACAGCACCGAGGTGGTGCTCAGCCCCGCGCCCGACGAGGTCGACCAAGGACGAAGCACGGCGTCGTGGGACCTGCGGATCGACGAACGGGAGGACGTCACGCTCAGGGTGGAGGTCCGCCCGGTCTCGGCCGGTGTGCCCGCCCGGCTGGAGCCGCCCGCGCCGGGGGCCACCGCCGTTCGTCAGGTGGAGGCCTGGCGCGCAGGAGTCCCCACGGCCGCCTCCCTGGACGCCCGCGTGCCCATGGCGGTCGACCAGGCACTGGCCGACCTGGCAGCGCTGCGGATCGTGGACGAGGCCCACCCGGACCGTCCGGTCGTGGCGGCCGGCGCGCCGTGGTTCATGACCCTGTTCGGCCGCGACTCGCTGCTGACGTCGTGGATGACGTTGCCGTTCGACGCCTCCCTGGCCGGAGGCGTGCTCGCCAGCCTCGCCGACCTCCAGGGGACGTCGGACGACCCCGCGTCCGAGGAGCAGCCGGGCCGGATCATCCACGAGCTGCGCCGGCACGGCGGCAGCGGCCCGTTCTCGTCGCGGAGCCGCTACTACGGCACCGTGGACGCCACCCCGCTGTTCGTGGGGCTCGCCGCCGAGGCCTGGCGCTGGCGCGCCCTCGACGAGGACGCCCTGGGCCGCCTCGCCCCGGCCGTCGGCCGAGCGGTCGACTGGACCCTGGGCGCAGGGGACAGCAACGGGGACGGCTTCCTCGACTACCTCAGGCGTGACCCGCGTGGCCTGGAGAACCAGGGCTGGAAGGACTCCTGGGACGGCATCAACCGCGCGGACGGCACGTTCCCGCAGGGACCGCTGGCCCTCGTCGAGGTGCAGGGCTACGCCTACAGCGCGCTGTGCGGAGCCGCGGAGATCGCCGACCACGTCGACATCGGTCACCACGCCGACGAGCTGCGGCGGGAGGCCGAGGCGCTGAAGGAGCGCTTCAACGACACCTTCTGGGACCGACGTGGCCACTTCGTCGTCGGCCTGGACGGGGACGGGCACCCGATCGACGCGCTGACGACCAACCCCGGCCACGCACTGTGGTGCGGCATCGCGGACGACGACAAGGCACGCGCGTACGTCGAGAGGCTGGTCGGCGCCGAGCTGTGGACCGGGTGGGGCCTGCGCACGCTGGCCTCCACCATGGGCGCCTACGACCCGCTGAGCTACCACAACGGCTCGGTGTGGCCGCACGACACGGCCATCTGCATCGCCGGCGCTGCCCGCTACGGGTGCTGGGACGCCGTCGACCTGCTCGTCGACGGGGCGCTGGAGGCCGCGAGCCGCTTCGACGGCCGTCCCCCGGAGCTCTTCGCCGGTGTGTCCCGGGCCGACGTGCCGGTGCCGGTGGCCTACCCGTCCTCGTGCTCTCCCCAGGCGTGGGCGTCGGCGTCCGTCCTGCTCAACGTCCGCAGCATGCTGGGCCTGCGGCCGACGGCGGACCGGTCGGCGCTCGAGCTGGCCCGTACCGACCTCAGCGGCGCCCCGGACCTGCTGGTCGAGCGGCTCGACTTCGGAGGCACGAAGGTGTCGGTGCGCGTCCAGGGCGGGCGCGGGGAGGTCCTGGCGGGCTGATCCCGGGGAGGGTCTGTCCATCCGCCCTCAGGGTGTGGAATCGCTGCGCGGGCGTCGGGTAGAAGTCGAGGTGGCCGACAGGGGGAACGGTCGAGGCCCCGCCGGTCGTTGCACGCGACCGACGGGGCCGCGTCACTCCCGGGCTCGCCACTCGTCCTCGAGCATCGCGAACACCAGCTGGGTGGCCCACGCGTCCTTGAAGAACACGTTGTCGACCAGGCGCGCCTCCTGCCGCATGCCGAGCCTGGCCAGCAGCCGCGCCGACGCGACGTTCTCCTCGATGCAGACAGCCGTGATCCGGTGGAAGCCGAGGTCGTCGAAGCCGAGCCGCAGCATCGCCGTGGCGGCCTCGGTGGCGTAGCCCTGTCCGTGGTGGTCGCGGCCGAACGCGAACCCGACCTCGCCCTGCCGGTCGGAGGCCCACTTGAGCAGCACCTCGCCGATCACGGTGCCGGTCGAGCGCAGC
The DNA here is from genome assembly GCF_057656315.1 of Nocardioides sp. Soil_C_8. Lineage (NCBI taxonomy): Bacteria > Bacillati > Actinomycetota > Actinomycetes > Propionibacteriales > Nocardioidaceae > Nocardioides > Nocardioides sp. Soil_C_8. The sequence continues at coordinate 368,070 of NZ_JBDGKQ010000002.1, read as the reverse complement.
TCGACGGCGAGCACCAGCCACTGGCCGTGGGCGACGAGCTCGGTCTGGGTGAGCTTGACCCGGAGGGTCTCCTCGGTCGCCGCACGGTCGCGGACGGGCCACGGGACGTAGCGCACCACCTCGGGGTCGCCGTGAAAGGCGGCCAGGTCGTCGAGGTCGCCCATCCGGTGGGCGCGCAGGAGGAGCCGCTCGGTCTCGATGGGCAGGCGGACGGGAAGCCCGCTCCCGGCGTCGGTGGCCTCGGCCGGCGTGCTCACAGCGAGAAGTGACCCGGCGCGAGGCTGCGGAGAACGCAGAACTCGTTGCCCTCGGGGTCGGCGAGCACCGTCCACGACTCCTCGCCCGTCTGCCCGATGTCGGCCCGCGTGGCGCCCAGGGCGAGGATGCGCTCGACCTCCTCCTCCTGGGACACGTCGACGGGGGAGACGTCGAAGTGCGAGCGGTTCTTGACCGTCTTCGGCTCGTCGACCTTCGCGAAGAAGATCGTCGGGCAGACCGGCCCGGACCGTACGGCGTCGAGCAGGGCCTGGTCCTCGACCCTCGCCGGTGAGATCTCCACGAGGCCGGGCTCCTGGTGGACGACCTCCCAGCCCAGGACCGCGCACCAGAAGTCGGCGAGCCGGTCGGGGTCGTGGCAGTCGAGCGAGATCTCGGTCAGTCGGGAGGCCATGGGGCGATCCAAGCACGCTCGCGCGCAGCCGTCAGTCTGGTTTGATCGCGGTGTGCGCCTGCTCCTCAACGTCGTGTGGCTGGTCTTCGGTGGCTTCTGGCTGTTCCTCGGCTACGTGCTGGCCGGCGTGCTGCTGTGCGTCCCGATCATCACGATCCCGTGGGCGATCGCGTCCTTCCGGATCGCGGCGTACGCCCTCTGGCCGTTCGGCCGGACCGTCGTCGCCAAGCCGTCGGCCGGCGTCGGCTCGTTCCTCGGCAACGTGATCTGGTTCGTGCTGGCCGGGTGGTGGCTGGCGATCGCGCACATCGTGTCGGCGGTGGCGCTCGCGATCACGATCATCGGCATCCCGCTGGCCATCGCCGACCTCAAGCTCATCCCGATCTCGCTGGCGCCGCTCGGCAAGGACATCGTGCCCACCAGCAGCGGCGAGTTCGACCGCCGCTGACGGCCGCGCACGTGCGGCGGGAGTGGCCCCGGAATCTCCGGATCGAGGGCCACGACCGCCGCACGTGCGGCGCTCAGAAGTCCTCGTCGAACCCGACCGCGCCGGTGACGCCGACCTGGTAGGCCGAGACCTTGCGCTCGAAGAAGTTCGACAGCTCCTGCACGTCCTGCAGCTCCATGAACGCGAGCGGGTTCTTCGAGCCGTAGATGACCGGGAGGCCGAGGCGCTCCATCCGGCGGTCGGCGACGTACTCCAGGTAGGAGCGCATGTCGGCCGTCGACAGCCCGGCGACCCCGCCGCCGAGGAGGTCCTCCGCGAACTGTGCCTCCGCGTCGACGCCGTCGACCAGCATCTGGCGGACCTGCGCCGCCATCTCCTCGTCGAACAGCTCGGGCTCCTCCTCGCGCACCGTGTCGACCACGTCGAAGGCGAACGCCATGTGCATCGACTCGTCGCGGAACACCCAGTTGGTGCCCGACGCGAGGCCGTTGAGGAAGCCGCGCGAGCGCAGGAAGTAGACGTACGCGAACGCCCCGTAGAAGAACAGCCCCTCGATCACGGCCGCGAAGCAGATGAGGTTGAGCAGGAACTTCCGGCGGTGCTCCCGGGTCTCGAGCGCGTCGAGGTCGAAGACCGAGTCGATCCACCGGAAGCAGAAGTCGGCCTTGGCCTTGATCGACGGGATGTTGTCGACGGCGGCGAACGCCTCGTGGCGCTCCTTCTCGTCGGGCACGTAGGTGTCGAGCAGCGTCAGGTAGAACTGCACGTGCACCGCCTCCTCGAAGAGCTGGCGCGACAGGTAGAGCCGGCCCTCGGGCGAGTTGATGTGCTGGTAGAGGTTGAGCACCAGGTTGTTCGCCACGATGGTGTCGCCGGTCGCGAAGAACGCCACCAGGCGGGACACGAGGTGCCGCTCGGCGTCGCTGAGCCGGGCGAGGTCCTTGAGGTCGGAGTGCAGGTCGACCTCCTCGACGGTCCAGGTGTTCTTGATCGCGTCGCGGTAGCGGTCGTAGAAGTGCGGGTAGCGCATCGGCCGCAGGGTGAGGTTCATCCCCGGGTCGAGCAGCATCCGGGTCTCGGAGTGGTCGGTGGCGACGGTCTCGGTGGTCTCGGGGGCGCTCTCGGTGGCGGTCACTGGCAGGCCTCGCAGTTCTCGGGGTTCTCGAGCGAGCAGGCGAGCGCCTCGTCGTCCGAGATGGTCAGGGTGGTCAGGGTGGTCGGGGGAGCGGGTTCGACGACGGACACCGTCGTCTGCTGGATCCGCGTCGCGGGGCGCGAGCGGAGGTAGTAGGTCGTCTTGAGCCCGGACTTCCACGCGTGGAGGTACATCGACGAGAGCTTCCCGATCGACGGGCCGGCGATGAAGAGGTTCAGCGACTGGCTCTGGTCGACGTACGGCGACCGCGCGGCGGCCATGTCGATGAGCGCCCGCTGCGGCAGCTCCCACGCGGTGCGGTAGAGCTCGCGGACGTCGTCGGGCAGCTGGGTGAGGCCCTGGACGGACCCCTCGGCCCGCTTGATCGCCTCGCGCACCTCCGGCGTCCAGAGCCCACGCGACTTGAGCTCGCGGGTGAGGGCGGCGTTGACCTGGAGGAACTCTCCCGACAGGGTCTCGCGCTTGAACAGGTTGGACACCTGCGGCTCGATGCACTCGTAGCAGCCCGCGATCGACGCGATGGTCGCCGTCGGCGCGATCGCGACGAGCAGCGAGTTGCGCAGCCCGTGCTCGGCGACCGCCTCGCGCAGCGCGGTCCACCGCTCGGCCTGCGCCGGCGATGCGTCCCAGTGGTCGGGCTGGAGCACGCCCGCGGCGGCGCGCGTCTCGGCGTACGCCGGGTGCGGCCCGTGGCGGCGGGCGAGGTCGACCGACACCTCGAGGGCGGTCAGGTAGATCTCCTCCTGCACGCGGGTGGAGAGCTCGCGGGCCTCGGGGGAGTCGAACGGCAGGCGCAGCGCGAAGAAGGCGTCCTGGAGCCCCATCAGCCCGAGCCCGACGGGCCGCCAGCGGGGGTTGGACGCCGCCGACTCGTCGCTCGGGTAGTAGTTGATGTCGATCACCCGGTCGAGCAGCGGGACCGCCGTGCGCACGGTCTCGCGCAGCTTGTCCCAGTCGATGCCGTCGGCCGTCAGGTGCTGGGCCAGGTTGACCGAGCCGAGGTTGCACACCGCGGTCTCGCCGTCGGAGGACACCTCGATGATCTCGGTGCACAGGTTGGACAGGTGCACGACCGGCCCGCCCGCGGCGTCGCGGGTCTGGTTGCAGGTGCGGTTGCTGGCGTCCTTGAAGGTCATCCAGCCGTTGCCGGTCTGCGCGAGCGTGCGCATCATCCTGGCGTAGAGGTCGCGCGCCTTGACCTGCCGCACGACGCGACCCTCCGCCTCGGCGCGACGGTAGGCCTCGTCGAAGGCCTCGCCCCACAGGTCGGGCAGCTCGGGTGCCTGGTCGGGGTCGATGAGCGACCAGTCGGCGTCGGCCTCGACCCGCCGCATGAACTCGTCGGGCACCCAGTTGGCGAGGTTGAGGTTGTGGGTGCGACGCGCGTCCTCGCCGGTGTTGTCGCGCAGCTCGAGGAACTCCTCGACGTCGGGGTGCCATGGCTCGAGGTAGACGCACGCGGCCCCCTTGCGCCGGCCGCCCTGGTTGACCGCGGAGACCGACGCGTCGAGGGTGCGCAGGAACGGCACGATGCCGTTGGACTGGCCGTTGGTGCCCCGGATCAGGGCGCCGCGCGAGCGGACCCGGGAGAAGCCGATCCCGATCCCGCCGGCGAACTTCGACAGCTTCGCCACCTGTGCGTAGCGCGCGTAGATCGAGTCGAGGTCGTCGCGCGGGCTGTCGACGAGGTAGCACGACGACATCTGGGTGTGCCGGGTGCCGGAGTTGAAGAGCGTGGGCGACGACGGCAGGTAGGCCAGCGACGACATCAGCCGGTAGAAGCCGATGGCCTCGCCGGGCGACTCCGCCAGCCCGGACGCGACGCGGAGCAGGAAGTACTGCGGCGTCTCGACGACCAGCCGGCTCGACGGGTGCCGCAGCAGGTAGCGGTCGTAGACCGTCCGCAGGCCGAAGTACTCGAAGCGCCGGTCGCCGTCGACGTCGATCGCGAAGTCGAGCTTGCGGGCGTTGTCCTTGACGAAGCGGGCGGTGTCGTCGCCGATCAGCCCCTCGGCGTGGCCGAGCGCCACGGACTGGCTGAACGACATCACGCCCTGGTTGCGCACCTCCTTGTCGATGTAGCCCGACAGCAGGCGAGCCGCCAGCCGGGAGTACTGCGGCTCCTCGCCGATCATCTCGGCGGCCGTCTGGATGGACAGCCGGTCGAGCTCGGCGGTGGTGGCGCCGTCGTAGAGCCCGCTGATGGTGCGGGTCGCGACGCGCATGGGGTCGACGTCGGCCAGGTCGGCACTGACCCGGTCGACGGCCCGCACGATCTTGTTGACGTCGACGGGCTCGCTGTCGCCGTTGCGCTTGCGCACCTGCATGGACGTGCGTCCCGGTGCGGTGGTGACCGTCATTTCTCTCCTCGCGAGGTCGGTCCTGGGGAGGTCCGGGGTCGCGGGGAGGAGTGAGGGGGTACGACGACCGCGCGGGCGCAGCGTCGTACGAGCCCACCGGCCTTCCCACGAGGCCTCGGACCACCGCGCCCGGTCGGGCACGGTGCGCTGGCAGGTCTTCGGACTCGCGGGCACGCCTCCCGGACTCGTCCGGTCGACCCCTACCGGCCGTCGCTTCCCAGGTCTGGCGACCCAGTGCTGTGTGACGGCTGTCGTTCCCACTCACCGCTGCGGGGCAGTCCCGGACTCACACCGGGTTCCCTCTTGCCTCGACACGCCTGGCTGACGCGCCGAACCAGCTGCGTCGACCACCATATGTAGGGGTGGTCACGAAGTGTGGGACCACATCTTGTGTCGGCGTGTCGGTGCCTCAGCGGGCGGCGTGCTCCCGCGCGATCGCCGCGCCGAGGCGCGCGTTGTGCTCGACGAGCGCGATGTTGGCGGTCAGGGAGGCGCCCTCGCTGATCTCGACGATGCGGCCCAGGAGGTAGGGCGTGGCGTCCTTGCCGCCGATGCCGAGGGAGTCCATGTCGGCGAGCGCGCGGTCGATGATCGCGCCGATCTCGTCGGCCGGGATCTCGGACTCGACCGGGATCGGGTTGGCGACGACGACACCGCCGGCCAGCCCGAGGTCCCACTTGGCCCGCATCAGCGCGGCGACCTCGGCGGGGGAGTCGACGCGCATCGGCGCACCGAAGCCGGAGGAGCGGGAGTAGAACGACGGGAACTCGTCGGTGCCGTAGCCCAGGACCGGCACGCCCAGCGTCTCGAGCTTCTCCAGCGTCAGGCCGATGTCGAGGATGCTCTTCACGCCCGCGCACACCACCGCGACCGAGGTCGTGGAGAGCTCGGTGAGGTCGGCGGACACGTCGTACGACGTCTCGGCGCCGCGGTGCACGCCGCCGAGCCCGCCGGTGACGAAGACGCTGATGCCGGCCAGGGCCGCCAGCCGCATCGTCGAGGCGACGGTCGTCGCGCCGTGCAGGCCGCGCGACACGACGTAGGGCAGGTCGCGCAGCGAGACCTTGATGACCGACTCGTCGGAGGCGAGCAGCTCGAGGTCGTCGGGCGAGAGGCCGATGCTGGGCCGGCCGCGGAGCACCGCGATCGTGGCCGGCACGGCGCCGCCCTCGCGGACGATGCCCTCCACGGTGCGCGCCATCTCGACGTTCTGCGGGTAGGGCATGCCGTGGCTGATGATCGTGCTCTCCAGCGCGACGACCGGCAGGCCGGACGCGAGCGCGTCGCGGACCTCGTCGGTGACGGTCAGCATCAGCGGTTCTCCTTCTGGATGGCGTCGGCCAGGTCGGGCCGGACGGTGTGGGGGCTCTCGACGGTCGCGGCCGCGGCGCGGTGCCCGAGGCGCGCGGCCTCGACGGGGTCCGCGCCCCGCAGCCAGGCCGCGACCCAGGCGGCGAGCATCGCGTCACCCGCGCCGGTCACGTCCACGACGGTCGCCGGGACGGCGGGCAGGTGGACCGGCTCCTCGCCGCGGCTGCACATCCACGAGCCCTCGGCTCCGTGGCGCAGCCAGACGTGCTCGACCCCGCGCTCGTGCAGGTCGGTCACGGCGGCCCGCCAGTCGGCAGGGGCGCGGCCGGTGAGGGCGGCGATCTCGTCGGTGTTGGGCGTGACCAGGAACAGGTCGCGCACCAGGTCGGCCAGGCGCCCGGCCTTGGCGACCGAGACCGGTTCGAAGGCGAGGGGGACGCCGGCCGCCGCCGCGGCGGAGACGACCCGGGCCGCCTGGTCGCGCGCGAGGTTGCCGTCGAGCACGACCAGTGCCGCGTCGGTGAGGTGGACGGTCTCCAGCTGGAGCTCGTCGACGATCGCCATGTCGGACACCGCCGCCACCAGCTCGCCGCGGTCGTCGAGCACGGCGGTGTAGGTGCCGGTCGCCCCGGGCGCGCGGCGTACGGCGCCCACGTCGGCACCGCACGCGGCGGTGACCCGCAGCGCCTCGTCGCCGAACGCGTCGTCACCGACGGCGGACACCAGGCGCACCGGCGCACCGAGCAGGCCGAGGCACGCCGCGACGTTCCGGCCGACGCCGCCGGGGGAGATGCGGGTGTGGCCGGGGTTGCTGGTCGCCCCGACGAGGGGCGCCGAGGTGCGGGCGACCACGTCCATGTTGGTCCCGCCGACGACCACGACCCACTGCTTCACGCGCAGATCCTGACAGAGGGGTGTGAGTCGCGCCTCAGATCTCGTCGTCGACGTACGTCGGTCGCGCCACGCGCACGCCCGCGACGGTCAACGGCACCGAGGTGAGGGCGAGGAGCACGAGGATGAGCGTCCAGCCGCCGGTCGCCTCGTGGACCAGGCCGACGAGGAAGGGCCCGGCGGCCGCGAGGGCGTAGCCCACCGGCTGCACGAACCCGGAGAGCTGGGCGGTCACCGACGGGTGTCGGGTGCGGGCGGCGATGAGCGCGATCGCGGTCGGGAAGGCGAGCCCGGAGTAGCCGAGCATCAGCGCCCAGGCCCACGGGACGGTGGCCGGCGCGACGACGAGGCCGGTGTAGCCGAGCGCGAGGAAGACCCCGAACGACACCGCCATGACCCGCAGCCCGCGACCGCGCGCGATGACGGTGGGCAGGACCAGGGCCCCGGCGATGCCCACGCTCGAGAGCAGCGCCTGGAGCGCTCCGGCGTGGGACGCGGAGATCCCGGCGTCGCGGTAGACCTGCGGCAGCCAGCCGAACTGGACGTAGGCGTGCATCGACTGGACGCCGAAGAGCACGGTCAGCGCCACCGCGGTCGGCGAGTGGATGATCCGTCCGCTGGGAGCGGCGTCGCCGCTGACCTGGTGCTCGGCGGGGGAGCGGCGCTCGTGGAGGGTCAGCCAGCCCCAGAGCGGGAGGGCGAGCACCGCGAGGAGGCCCCACATGCCGAGGCCGGCCCGCCACGAGCCTGCGGCCTCGCTGACCGGGGCGGTCAGCACGGAGCTGAGGGTGGCGCCCACCACGAGACCGGTGCCGTAGACCGTCATCAGCGCGACGGCGTGCCCGTGCGCCTTGATCCATGCCGGCACCAGCACGTTGCCGACGGCCATGCCCGCCAGGCCGACGACGGTGAGCAGCAGGAAGAGCGGGACGTTGCCCGTCGTGACGCGCAGGAGGAGGCCGAGGGCCGCGGCCGCGAGGCCGATGGTGATGCCGGCGGTCATCCCGACCTTGCGCGCGAACGCCACGGAGACGGCCCCGACCAGGCCGAAGACGAGCCCGGGCAGGCCGGTCATCGCCCCGGCGACCGCCGCGCTGATGTCCAGGCCGGTGCGCAGCTCCTCGAGGACCGGGCCGACCGACGACGCGCCGGGCCGCAGGTTGACCGAGACCAGGGCCACGGCGGTGAAGAGGACCCCGAACGCGAGGCCGGAGGTGCGTACGGCGCTGCGGGGGCGGGCGTCAGCGTCGGTCACGGGCACCGATCCTCGCACCGAGCCTGACTCCGGCCCTGGGCAGCACCAGGAACGCCCCGAGGACCAGGGTCGCCACCACGACGAACGGGGTCGCGGTGCCCTGTCCGCTGACCTGGCGCAGCACCATCCCGCCGACGAGCGCGCCCAGCCACACGACGAGGCCGGAGGTGACCGCGGCGGGTGGTCTCCTCGCTGCAGCGAGGACGGCCCAGCCGAGCAGGGTGCCGGTGAGGAACGGCCACGCAGTCGTCCACCAGCCGGCGAGGGTGAGCGACTCGTCGTGGCTGAGCCGCCCGATCGTCGCGAACACGGCGACGAGCAGGAGGTCGACCGCGAGCCACATGGTGGCCAGCCTAGGCAGCACTACCCTCGGGTCATGGCGGCGCCCACCACTGAGCTCAGGTCGGCGGTCCACTGGGGCGTGGCCCACGGACTCCCGACGCTCTACCTGCGTCGCGCAGCCGACCGGGGCGACCTCCAGGCCCGGCTCATCCGGCTGGGCGCGACCGGCACCGACGGCGTCTTCGACCTGGTCGAGGAGCTCCGGTCGCAGGGCCCGCTCTACCGCTCGGGCATCGGCTACGTCACCACCAGCCACGCCGCCGTTCGCCACGTCCTCACCAGCGACGACTTCCGCACCGGGATTCCGACGACCCAGGGTGCGTTGGGCCGGGTCTCGCGCTGGGCCGCGCCCACCACGCTCCACCCGGTCGAGCCGCCGTCGCTGCTGGTGACCGAGCCGCCCGACCACACCCGCTACCGCAAGCTCGTCACGCGCGTCTTCACGATGCGGGCGGTGGAGCGGCTGCGCGAGCGGACCGAGGAGATCGCCGCCGACCTGCTCGACTCCCTCGAGGAGCGGGCGTCAGGGCCCGTCGACCTCGTCGAGACCTACTGCTCCGTGCTGCCCGTCACCGTCATCGCCGAGATCCTCGGGGTGCCCGAGCGGGAACGGGCGCAGGTCCTCGCCTTCGGCTCGGCGGCCGCCCCGAGCCTCGACCTGGGGCTGGGGTTCCGGCGCTACCGGTCCGTCTCGCGGGCGCTCGCGCAGTTCGACGCCTGGCTCGGCCGGCACCTCGAGACCCTCCGCCGCACGCCGGGCGACGACCTGCTCAGCCAGCTCGTCGCGGCCCGCGAGGAGGGCCGCGGGCTCGACGAGACCGAGCTCAAGGCCACGGCCGGACTCGTGCTGGCCGCCGGCTTCGAGACCACGGTCAACCTGCTCGGCAACGGGATCGCGCTGCTCCACGACCATCCCGACGAGCGGGCCCGCGTCACCACCGACCCGTCGCTGTGGCCCAACGTCGTCGAGGAGGCGCTGCGCCTGGACCCGCCGGTCCTGCTCACCGGACGGATGGCGGTCCGCGACGCCGAGGTCGCCGGCGAGGCCGTGCGCGGCGGCTCGATGGTGACCGCGATCCTCGGGGGTGCCAACCGGGACCCCGCCGTGTTCCCCGACCCGCTCCGCTTCGACGTCGCCCGGGCCAACGCCCGGGACCACATCTCCTTCTCCGCCGGCCGGCACCACTGCCTCGGCGCCCAGCTCGCGCGGATGGAGGGCGAGGTCGGCCTGCGGGCGATCTGGGACCGGTTCCCCGACCTGCGGCTCGAGCCCGGTGCGCGTCGCCGGGAGACCCGCATCCTGCGCGGCTTCGAGACGCTCCCGGCGACGCTCCGACCCTGACCTGCCCTTCCCCAATACGGGGCTTGCTGGGTCGGGACGGCGGGAGCAGACTCGGAGCGCGGGGGCGCTGCAGGGACGGTGCCATGGAGGAAGGCCCGACGACGGGAGCCGGCAGCGGTGCAGACGTGCACCGCGGGCCGGACGACGTCCACGAGCAGGCGGGTGCACCGTGACGGGACAGACCGTGCTGGCGGTGGACGACCAGCAGACGAACCTGCGCCTCCTCGACGCGGTCCTGTCACCCCGCGGCTACGACGTCGTGGTGGCGACGAGCGGGCAGGAGGCGCTGGACCTCCTCGCGTCGACACCGGTCGACGTCGTCCTCCTCGACGTGCAGATGCCCGGCATGGACGGGTGCGAGGTCTGCCGCCGGATCCGGCAGGACCCGCGCACGGCGTTCCTGCCCGTCGTCATGATCACCGCGGGCGGAGGCGCCCAGCGGCTGGAGGGGCTCGAGGCCGGGGCCGACGACTTCATCACCAAGCCCTTCGACCAGTCCGAGCTGCTGGCCCGGGTCCGGTCGCTGGCGCGGATCAAGGGCTACCACGACACCGTGCGGAGCCAGGCCGCCGAGCTCGCCGCGTGGAACCGCGAGCTCGAGACCCGGGTGGCCGCGCAGGTCGAGGAGATCGAGCGGATGGGTCGGCTGCGCCGGTTCCTCTCGCCGCAGCTGGCCGACCTCGTCGTCAACGACGAGGGCCTCCTCGCCAGCCACCGTCGCGAGATCGTCGTGGTGTTCTGCGACTTCCGCGGCTTCACGTCGTTCGCCGAGGCCTCCGAGCCGGAGGAGGTGATGCACGTCCTGGGTGAGTTCCACCTCGCGCTCGGCGCGCGGATCGAGGAGCACGGCGGCACGCTCGAGCGCTTCACCGGCGACGGTGTGATGGTGTTCTTCAACGACCCCGTCCCGGTGCCCGACCCGGCCGGAGCGGCGATCGCCCTGTCGCTGGCGGTCCGCGAGGACGTACGACGCCTCGCCGCGGGCTGGGCCCGTCGCGGCCACGACCTGTCGCTGGGGGTCGGCGTCGCCCAGGGGTTCGCCACGTTGGGCCGGATCGGCTACCCGGGTCGATCGGACTACGCCGCGATCGGGAGCGTCACCAACCTCGCGGCCCGCCTGTGCTCGGACGCGGGTGCGTGGCAGGTCCTGGTGACCGACCGCGTGCTGGCGCAGGTCGAGGAGCAGGTGGCGGCCGCCGTCGTCGGCGACGTGCAGCCGAAGGGCTTCAGCCGGCCCGTGCGGGTGCACGACGTGCTGGCGGGGACGGTGGGGAGGTAGGCGATGGAGGTGTCCACGCTGGCAGACCTGGACGAGGAGCAGCGCTACGCCGCCTTCGACGTCCTCCAGGAGCAGCTGCCGCAGGTGTGGGCCGCCATGCGGCGCGACCACCCCGAGGAGTCCGCGGTCGTGGTGCCGTCGGTCAGCCTCGAGCGCTCGACGGCGACGAACGGCACGCTCATGCAGGCGATGGAGGAGCGCGCGCTGTTCCAGCTGCTGCTCCTGCGGCAGCCGATGCTGCGGCTCGTCTACGTGACGTCCTCACCCATCGCCGACGAGATCGTCGACTACTACCTCAGCCTCCTGCCCGGCGTGATCCCCAGCAACGCCCGGCGGAGGCTGCGGCTGGTGTCGGTGGGCGACGCGTCGACGAGGCCGCTGAGTCAGAAGCTGCTGGACCGTCCCCGTGTCCTGCGCCGGATCGGCGAGCTCATCCCGGAGCGGGCCGTCAGCCACCTGATCCCCTACACGACCACGGAGCTGGAGCGCGACGTCGCGATCAGCCTCGGCATCCCGATGTACGGCGCCGACCCGCGCCTCGCGCCGCTCGGCAGCAAGACCGGGTGCCGGCGGCTCTTCGGCGACGTCGGCGTGCGCGCGCCGGCGGGGGCAGAGGGACTGCGGACGGTGGACGACCTCGTGGACGCGGTGGTGCGCATGCGGGCCGACGCGGGGTCGCTGGCGGAGGTGATCGTGAAGATCAACGAGGGCGTGTCGGGGTCGGGCAACGCGCTCGTCGACGTCGCCGGCCTGCCGGCACCGGGCGACCCGGGCGAGGCGTCCGCCCTGCGCACCCGGATCCACGAGCTGCAGCCGGAGGCGGCGGACCTCGGCGTCGACGAGTTCCTCAGCGCGTTCGAGCATCTCGGCGGAGTGGTGGAGGAGCGGATCACCGGCACGGCGCTGACCAGCCCGAGCGTGCAGATGCGGGTCCTGCCCGACCGCACCGTCGAGCTGTTGTCGACCCACGACCAGCTGCTCGGCGGAGCGAGCGGCCAGAAGTACCTCGGCTGCGTGTTCCCCGCGGACCCGGCGTACTCCCGCCTGATCTCCGAGCCCGCGATGGCCGTCGGGCGCGACCTGGCCGGGCGCGGCGTCCTGGGCCGCTTCGCCGTCGACTTCGTCGCGGTCCGCGACGACGCGGACGACTGGAGGGCCTACGCGATCGAGCTCAACCTCCGCAAGGGCGGCACCACCCACCCCTTCCTGACCCTGCAGTACCTCGTCGGCGGCGCGTACGACGGTGACGCGGGGCTCTACCGCGCGGCGTCGGGTGCCCCGAAGTTCCTCGTGGCGACCGACCACCTCGAGGACGAGCGGCTGACGGCGCTGACTCCGCGCGACGTCTTCGACGTGGTGGCGCGCAGGCGGCTGCACTTCGACCACTCGCGCAAGACGGGCGTGGTCTTCCACATGATCAGCTGCGTGACCGAGTGCGGGCGGCTCGGCATGACGGCCATCGGCGACAGTCCCGACGAGGCGTGGGCGACCTACCGGGCGGCGACCGAGGCGCTGCTGGAGGAGGCCGAGCTGGCGTGCACACCGGGGACGCTCCCCGCGTGACGGGCGGCGGGCCGCTGGTCTGGTACGCCGCCTACGGGACGAACCTGTCGACCGCCCGGCTGGGCTGCTACCTCTCCGGTGGGCGCCCCCGGGGAGCCGCCCGCCGCTACGACGGGTGCCGCGACCCCTCCCCGCCCCGGGACGTCCGGCCCGTCGAGCTGCGCGGCCGCCTGTCGTTCGCCGGGGAGTCGAGCGTGTGGGGAGGCGGCATGGCGTTCTTCTTCCCCGGTGACGGGGGAGTGGTCCACGCACGTGCGTACCTGATGCGCCTCGAGCAGCTCGGCGACCTCGTCGCGCAGGAGGCGCGGCGGCCGGTGGGCGCGGACCTCGTGCTCGCGACCGGCGGGCGCCCGACCCGCCACGGGCTCTCCCGGACCTACGACGTCCTCCTCGACGTCGGCGAGCTCGACGGGCACCGGATGCTCACCCTCAGCGGCTCGGACACCCCGGCCGCCAATGCCCCGTCGGCGTCGTACGTCCGCACGATGCTCGACGGCCTGGCCGACGGCTTCGGCCTGGACGCCGACGCCCGGGTGGCCTACCTCGCGGCCGCGGACGGGGTCGCTCCGCGTTGGAGCGTCGACGCGCTGCGGCGAATGCTGCCCGCGTGATCCGACGGCGGGATAGGTTCCCCCGGTGCCGAACCGAGGAGCAGCGCGCCTGCTCGTGCTGCTGCTCGCCGCGACCGTGCTGTCGATCGCGCGTCCCGCGTCCGCCGACGAGTGGGTGCCGCGGCCGGTGCTCAACCTCGACTTCCCCGACCCCGCGGTCGTCGCGGCACCCGGTGGCCTGGTCGCCTACGCCACCGGTGACCTGGTGCCGCACGCGTGGTCGCGCCGGCCCGACGGGCCGTGGCGGCGCGGCCCCGGCCTGCTGACGCACAAGCCGTCCTGGTCGCGCGAGGGCGGCGTGTGGGCGGTCGACGTGGCGCGGGTCCGCGGCCGCTGGCTGCTCTACTACGCGACCCCGGTGAAGGGGATGGGCGAGCACGGGCGATGCATCGGTGTGGCCCGCTCGCGCGCCGCGCGGGGGCCGTTCCGGCCGGTCGGCAGCGCCCCGCTCGTGTGCCCGTCGTACGCCGGGACGCCCACCGCGCAGGACCCGCTGCTGCCGCGCGACCCGACGCTCCCGCGCGCCGGCGTGATCGACCCGTCCTACTTCCGCGACGCCGACGGGACGTCGTACCTGCTCTACAAGACCGACCGGATCCCCTCCACGGTCCGCGCCGTCGCCCTGACCCGCGACGGGCAGTCGGTGCAGACCGGCGTGACCAGCGCGGAGCTGATCCGCTCCGAGGGCGTCCTGGAGAACCCGGTGCTGACCCTGCGTCCGGAGGGCTACGTGCTGCTCGCCTCCGAGGGCGACTGGACCCGCTGCGGCTACCGCACGACGTGGCGGCGCTCGACGAGCCTGCTCGACTGGACGGCGGCATCCGAGGGGATCTTCCTCGACACGACGACCACCGGCCTGTGCGGGCCCGGGGGTGCCGACCTGGTGGAGCGGAAGGACGGCGGGCTGACGGCGTTCCTGCACGGCTGGACCTGCCGCGAGACCGTCCTGCCGTGCAGCGGCACCGGCAAGTGGGACCACAAGCCGGGCCAGCGCGGTCGGCGGGCGCTGTACGGCGCCGAGCTGGGCTGGACCGACGGTGTGCCGCAGGTCACCCGCTGGCTCCGGGCCCGCTGACCGGCCCCGGACCTAGGGTCGGAGGATGGCCTCCGAGTGGGACACCCACACCTCCCTGACCGCAACCGGTGACGGCCTCCTCGGTGCCGACCTCGACCCCGGCTGGGTGGTCGGTGGCGGCGTCAACGGCGGCTACCTCCTGGGCGTCATCGGCCGGGCGATCGCCGAGACCCTGCCCGCCAAGCCCCACCCGCTCGCGGTCAGCGCCCACTACCTCTCCGCCTCGCGACCCGGTCCGGCCCAGGTCTCCACGCGGGTCCTCCGCGAGGGCGGGTCGGTCGCCACCGTGTCGGCCGAGCTCGGCCAGGAGGGCACCACCCGCATCACCGCCCTGGCGACGTACGGCGACCTGCGGGCGATGCCGGCCGACGTGGGCACGACCGCCGTGGAGCCGGTGCTGCCGCCGGTCGAGGAGTGCGTCCCGGCATCCCTCGCACCCGAGGACGTGCGCCGGACGGCGCCGCTGCTGGATCGCTTCGACCTGCGCTTCGACCCTGCGTGCGTCGGGTGGGCGATGGGCGCCCCGAGCGGCAAGGGCCACATCCAGGCGTGGTTCCGGATGGCCGACGGACACGACGTGGACCCGGTGGGCCTTCTCATGGTCTGCGACGCCCTGCCGCCGGTCACCTTCGACCTCGGCCGTCCCGGCTGGGCGCCGACACTCGAGCTCACCGTCCACGTCCGGGCCGTCCCCGCACCGGGGTGGCTGAAGGTCTCGCACCGCACCCGCAACGTCGCCGGCGGGATGTTCGAGGAGGACTGCGAGGTCTGGGACTCCGCGGGTCGCCTCGTCGCCCAGAGCCGCCAGCTGGCGATGCAGCCGCGCGCCTGACGACCTGCCGGTGCGGCCGGGTCAGTCGAACCAGCGCCGGTCCATGGACAGGATCCACCGGCGGCGCGGGTGCTCGGTGACCGACCAGATCCGGTCGGTCGAGGGCCAGTAGGTGAGGTCCTCCGGCCCCATCGGGAGTGCCCAGCGCCGCTCGCGCATCGAGCCGGGGCGGCCTGCGAAGATGCTGCCCGGCATCCAGGGGCCGTGGGACACCGTCACGTGGTAGCGGCCACCCGCCAGGACGGCGCCCTGCATCTGCCGCACACCGCCCTCGTCGATCTCGAGCGGGCGGGAGAAGCCGTCGTCACCGGTGGCGAGCTGCCACGTCGCGGGGTCGAGCTCGTAGCGGGCGAGCCGGGTCGTCGCGTCGGGGTGGAGGGCGTACTCGCCGGCGAGCAGCGCGGGCGGCTCGGAGCGCCGGTCGAGCGACATGAAGGAGTAGCGCAGCTTCTCGTGGCCCTCGTCGGCGAAGGCCTGGTAGGTGAAGCGCACCGGCAGGACGTAGCGGTGCCCGTACGAGTAGAGGGAGGTCCCCTCGATGCCGAACCGGTCGGGGTGGTCGTCGTCCCCGGCGACCCGCATGATGTCGTCGACCCGCGCGGTCACGAAGCCGCGGCTCGTGGCCGCGATGTGGAGGTAGGGGCCCGCCCACACGATGCCCCCGGCGTGGATGCTCATCGGCCGCAGCGTGAGGTGCCCCGCCTCGTCGAAGACGGGGGAGACCAGCAGCACGTGGCGGTACTTCCCCGACCCGAGGTCGACGAAGGTCACCCGCGAGCCCCGCTTCACGCCGTCCTTGCCCGTGGAGTACCACGTCGTCACCACGACCCGGCGACCGTCGACGTCCTCGGTGTCGGAGGAGTCCGCGCTGGTCGAGATGCCCTGGGGGTACCACTGGACGTCGCGCTCGTCGTAGTCGTCCCAGCGGTACGCCTCGCGCACCGCCCGGCCGAGCAGCCGGGGCACGACCCGCGCCCGGCGTACGTCGTACTTGAGGTCGTCCAGCAGCCCGTCGAGCCCGCTGGGCTCACCGAGCACCGCGGCGAGGGCCGCGATCTCGCGGACGTTCTCGTCGGTGCGTCGCAGGTGGACGCCCAGCACGTTCGGCGACTCCGAGGCGGTGCTCATCCTCCGACACTAGCCAGCAGGCGCAGTGGAGAATGACCCCCGTGAGGGCGATCTTCTTCGACGAGGACGATGCACGCGCCGTCGTGGCCCGGCTGCGGGCCGACGGCTTCGACGCCGACGTCGAGCGCGAGCGGCTGGCGGGGGAGGACGACGACGAGGACCACCCGTGGGCGGTGCTCAGCGACGCCCCGGCGTTCATGCTCGAGGTCCTCGTCGACGCGCACGACGGATGGCTCGACGAGGGGGAGGACGGTGCCCCGGAGCGGGAACACGGTGACCCGCCCGCGCCGTTGCACCTCCCGACCGCGCCCCGGCGCATCAAGCGACCCGACCTAGGCTGAGGACCCATGACCGACCACCGCATGCTGCTCGTCCACGCCCACCCCGACGACGAGTGCATCAACAACGGCGCCACCATGGCGCGCTACGTCGACGCCGGTGTCGGCGTCACCCTCGTGACCTGCACCGCCGGCGAGATGGGGGAGGTGCTCGTGCCCGAGCTGTCCTACCTCGCCTACGAGGAGAAAGGCGGGCTCGGGGAGCACCGCCGCGGCGAGCTGGAGGAGGCGATGGCCGTCCTCGGCGTCACCGACCACCGCTTCCTCGGCGGCTTCGGTCGTTTCCACGATTCCGGCATGGCCTGGCACGAGGAGGGCCACGCCATCCCCGCCGAGGAGATCCCCGACAACGCCTTCTGGACCGCCGACCTGACCGAGGCGGCCGACGAGCTGGTCACGGTCATCCGCGAGGTCCGGCCGCAGGTGCTCGTCACCTACGACCAGTTCGGCGGCTACGGCCACCCCGACCACATCCAGGCCCACCGCGTGGCGATGTACGCCGCCCAGCTCGCAGCCGTGGAGTCCTACAAGCTCGAGCTCGGCGAGCCCCACGACATCGCCAAGATCTACTGGACGGCGATGAGCGAGTCGCGGATGCGGGAGAGCCTGCGCCAGCTCCGGGAGTCCGGCGACACCGAGACCTTCAAGGGCATGGACCCGGACGGCAAGCTGCCGCCCTTCGTCACTCCGGACGAGCTGATCAGCGCCCGCGTCGACGGCGCGGCCACGGTCGAGCGCAAGATGGGCGCACTGCGCAAGCACGCCACGCAGGTCGAGCAGGACGGCCACTTCTTCTCCGGGGCCGAGAGCGGGCACTCGTGGTGGTCCGACGAGTACTACCGCCTGGCGAAGGGCACCCCCGGTGCGGCGGGCGCGGACGGGTTCGAGGAGGACCTGTTCGCGGGGCTGTGAGGGCGGCCCTGGGGCTGGCGGCCCTCGTCGTCGGGCTCGTGTCCGGCGCCGCGGGCACGCTCGTCCACCAGCGTTGGTGGGGCCTCGCCCTGGCCCTCGCGGCCGGGCTGGCGGCGATCGCCTGGCTGCCGCCGGGAGGCCCGCGACTGGCGTTCGCGGTGGGCTGGTGCGTGCCGGCCCTGCGAGGCGCCCTCGAACGGCCGGGCGGCGGCTTCCTGATCAGCGGTGACGCCGCCGGGTGGTCGTTCCTGGCCGGCTCCGCGGTGCTCCTGGTGGCCGCCGTGGCGACGGCCGGAGCGGGGCGTCGTACGTCGGCAGAGGTGCCTGTGGCGCGCGCCGACGATCCCGGGGTTCGGGGTCTGCCCTCCTAGACTCGCCGCGTGCCGAAGAACCAGACCAGTGCCGCGCAGCCCCGTGAGAAGGCGGGCGCCAAGGTCGTGCTGTGGCTGCTCCTCGGGCTCGTGGTGCTGTTCGGCGGGCTCTACGTCGCCGCGCACTACGCCGCCGGCGACAAGGTCCCGCGCAACACGACCGTCGCCGGTGTCCGCATCGGAGGGCACCCCCAGGACGAGGCGGCCGAGCGGCTCCGGGCCGGGCTCGCCGACCGGGTCGCCCGTGACATCGCGACGACCGTCGACGGCGAGCAGGTGCCCGTCGACCCCGCGCAGGCCGGGCTCTCGGTCGACTACGAGTCGTCCGTGGCCGAGGCCGGCGGCGAGGAGAGCTGGGACCCGGTCCGGCTCTGGAACTACTTCACCGGCGGCGAGGACTTCGACGCCGAGGTCGAGGTCGACGAGGCCGCCTACAACGCGTTCCTGACCGGGCTCGACGAGCAGCACGGCGCCACGCCCCGCGACGGGGCCATCGCCTTCTCCGGCGAGCAGATCGACACCACCGACGCGCGTGCCGGCCGGGCGCTCGACCCCAGTGACACGCTGACGGCCCTGCGCGGCGCGTTCCTCGACGAGGACCCCGCGGTCGTCGCCCTCGAGACGACCGAGGTGCAGCCCGACATCGACGCCTCCGACGTGCAGGAGGCCCTCGACACCTTCGCGTCGCCGGCGGTCGCAGCGCCGGTCACGCTGACGTTCGAGGGGACGGACGTCAAGGTCTTCCCGGCCGACTACACCGCCGCGCTCACCCTGGTCCCCACCGACGGCGAGCTGGTGCCGACCCTCGACCCGGCGAAGCTCAACGAGGTCGTCGGCGCGAAGATCACGCAGGGCGCGCCGGTGGACGCCACCGTCCGGCTCGTCGGCGGTCGCCCGCAGGTCGTCCCGGCCAGGCCGGGGGTCACCTTCGACCCCGCCGAGCTCGAGGCCGGCTTCCTCGCCGCCGTCGCGAAGCCGCAGGGCGAGCGCACCCTCGCCCTGACCGCGAAGGTCGCCAAGCCGGACTTCACCACGAAGGAGGCCCGCGCCCTGCGGGTCCGCGAGCGGGTCTCGACGTTCACGACGTACTTCCCCTATGCGGAGTACCGCAACGTCAACATCGGTCGTGCGGCGGAGATCATCGACGGCACGCTGCTCAAGCCCGGCGAGACGTTCTCCCTCAACGACACCGTCGGCGAGCGCACCGAGGCCAATGGGTTCACCAAGGGCTACGTCATCAACGACGGGATCCTCGTTCAGGACCTCGGGGGCGGCGTCTCCCAGATGGCCACGACGCTCTTCAACGGCATGTTCTTCGCGGGGCTGGAGGACGTCGAGCACAAGCCGCACTCGTTCTACATCGACCGCTACCCGATCGGGCGCGAGGCGACCGTCGCGTGGGGTGCCGTCGACCTGCGCTTCCGCAACGACACCCCCTACGGCGTGCTGATCGACACCTCCTTCACCGACTCGACGCCGTCGTCCTCCGGTGCGGTCACCGTGACCATGTACTCCACCAAGTACTGGGACATCACCACCACCACCGGCGAGCGCCACAACCTCACGCCGCACAAGACCCGTCGCATCGACTCGCTGACCTGCCACGAGAACGAGGGCTTCGGCGGCTTCGACATCGACGTGGTGCGCTACTTCCAGCCGGTCGGTGAGAACACCGAGTCGCGTGAGGACGAGGTCTTCAGCACGACCTACATCCCCAGCGACACGGTGATCTGCACCAACCCCGACGCGGTCGACGAGTAGGCCTACGGAGCCAGCCGGTTCAGGTCGCGCGGGAAGAGGGTGACCTCGCGGACGTTGGCGGCCCCGACCAGCCGGCCGACCCACCGCTCGAGCCCGATGGCGAACCCGCCGTGCGGCGGCATCCCGTGCCGGAACGCCTGCAGGTAGGAGTCGTACGCCGCCGGGTCCTCGCCGCGCGCCCGGATCGCGCGCTCGTAGTCCGACGCCCGGTGCAGCCGCTGACCTCCCGTGACCAGCTCCAGCCCGCGGAAGAGCAGGTCGAAGCTGTTGGACGCACCCGCCGGTCGAGGAGGCGCCCCGGCGCCGTCACGAGACCACGGGTGCGTGTAGAACGGCCGCTTCGCCATCGGGTAGCCCTCGACGGCCAGGAAGTCGCTGCCGTGCTCGGCCAGCGCCCAGGCGCCGAGGGCGCGCTCGTGCTCCGGTGCGAGGTCCGGCTCGTCGGCCGGCGCCCCGACGAGCGCCAGCGCGTCGGCGAAGTGGATCACCGGGACCTCGTCGGGCACCACCGGCAGCGACGCACCGGTGCGCTCCACCGCGGGTCCCTCGGCGGCGACCGCCTCGACCATCCCGGCGAGCACGTCCCGCAGCACCTGCAGCACGTCACGGTGGTCGCGGACGAAGCCGAGCTCGACGTCCAGCGAGCGGTACTCCGCGAGGTGCCGGACGGTGTCGTGCGGCTCGGCACGGAACACCGGGCCGACCTCGTAGACGCGCTCGAAGACCCCGACCAGCTGCTGCTTGTAGAACTGCGGGCTCTGGGCGAGGTACGCCGGCCGCCCGAACCAGTCGACCGGGAACACGTTCGCCCCCGACTCCGTCGCCGTACCCACCACCTTGGGGGTGGTGACCTCGGTGAAGCCGAGCCCGTCCAGCGTGGCACGGAAGCCGCGCAGGGACGCTGCGGCGAGCTGCCAGCGGGCACGCTGGGCCGGGTGTCGCCAGAGGACCGGGGCGTGGTCGAGCAGCGTCGGCAGGGACGCGTCCATGGTCGGGCGCCACAGCTCGACCGGCGGCGTCGCGGCCGGCTCGGTGAGGAGCTCGACGACCGCGTCGGTGACCTCCACGCCGCCGGGTGCCTGGGAGCTGGCGGTGGCGGTGCCGGTGACCCGGACGACCGTCTCCTCCGGGGGCACGTCCGTCCCGGCCGGCAGCACGACCTGGGCCAGCCCGCTGCGGTCGCGCACCACGAGGAAGGTCACGCGGGCCAGCTCGCGGCGCCGGTGCACCCAGCCCTCGAGGGTGACGGTCGAACCGGTCTCGGCGCCGAGCGATGAACAGAGCGATCTCATGATGTCCTCCAAGGGGATGAGGCCCTGGAGGTGTGGGCGGGGGCTAGGTCGCGGTGCCACCACACCTTCGCCGGGCTGGCTCCGTCACGAGGTGCCCGGCCTCTCGTCGGTGACGCCGGACGCGCGGACGCCGCTGCGCTGCCGGGTTGCAGGGGGTGTGTCAGGCCCCGCGGTCGTCGGGGCGACCCTAGGCCGGACCGCCCGCGGGTGCCACGTGTTTTCCGATCGGCGCTCAGTCCCGGGCGGCGGCCCGGGCGGTCAGCCCGAGCACGGCCACGGCTCCGATCGCCGCGACGACGCCGACCTGGGTGGAGGCCGGCTCGTCGGTGAGCCGCCCGACCGCGATCCAGGCGAGCCCCCACGCGGCGGCAGCCGCGAAGCTCCAGCGCGGACCGGTGCGCGCCACGACGACCGCGGCGACCGCGACGACGACGGCGATGACCAGGGCCGCGACCAGCTCGCCCACGAGGGCGGAGGTCTCGACGCCGTCGGCGACGAGGGTGGCGGTGATGTTCGCGCAGGTCGCTACCGCGACCCAGCCCAGGTAGAGGCCGAACGTGCCGTCCACCACGACGCGCTGCACGAGCGAGGGGGCGGGGCCGAGGTCGGCCAGGCGCTGGACCAGCACGCCGAGGACGACGACCAGGGCGACGATGACGAGGACGGACGCCCACAGCCAGCCCTGCTGGGTGACCAGGAGCCAGCCGGCGTTGAGCGCCATGGAGGCGGCGGCGAGCCAGCCGGTGCGTCGCGCGCGCGGGTCCGTGGTCGACGAGGGCAGCCACTGCCACACGGTGTAGGCGGCGAGGCCGGCGTACACCACCGACCAGATCGAGAAGGCCGGTCCGAGCGGCGCGAGCAGGGTGGCGTCGGCGGACAGCGCACCGCCCGAGCTCTCGGCGACGCGGGTGCCGATGACGCCCACACCGACGAGCGTGCCGACGATGCAGAACACCTCCGCGATCGTGACGCCGACCTGGCGGCCGCGGTCGGCGCCGGTCGGCGCGGGTGCGGTGGTGCGCTGCGCGGTGGTCATGCCCCCATCCAACACGGCGGCGGGTGAGGCCGACGTGGCCACAGGCTAGGAGGCGACGAGGTAGCGGTTGGTGTGGTGGGTGACGAAGCCGTGCCGCTCGTAGAGCGCGATGGCGCCGTCGTTGTCGGTCTCCACGTGCAGCAGCGCCGTGGTCGCGCCGAGCGACGCGCCCCAGTCGAGGAGCTCGGACAGCACGGCGGTCGCCAGGCCGCGGCGCCGCTCGGCCGGGTCCACCACGAGCGACTCGAGGAGCAACCAGTCGCCGGAGAGCACCCCGCGCCCGGTCGCGAGGCCTCCGCCCAGCGACACCGTCGCCGACCCCGGCCGCTCGTCGAGGGAGGCAGGGACGTCGGCCGCGACCGCCCGCACCGAACGCAGGGCGCGTGCGACGGACGCGAGCTGGGCGTGCGCGTCGCCGTCGCCCATCGGGGCGAAGCCGAGCGGGGCCAGCGTGTGCTCGACGTCCGAGCCCCGCTGCACCTGCACCAGCGGGGTCTGGTCGAGCGCGTCGTAGAAGCGGCGCACGCCGAAGGCCGCGTCTGCCCAGCCGATGCCCGGCTCGTGCATCGCCAGTGCCGAGTTGCCGCGACGCCGCAGGCGACCTCCGTGCGGGGGAGAGGCTCGCAGCACCCAGCGACCGAGCGCCTCGGTGGTGACCGAGCCCCAGAGGGCCGCGACGTGCTCCTCCACCTCCTGCGGCGAGACCCGCAACCGCACCGAGGCGCGTGGCGGCACCGGCTTGCCGGTCACGACGTCCGCGAGGGGGATGACGACGGGACCAGTGTTCCCGGGCGGCCCGTCCCGGTCGATGGTGAGCGAGTCCGCGTCCCACGCCGTACACGTGCCGAGGACGTCGGTCGCACGTCCGTCGGGCAGGAGGCGGCGTACGACGACGCGCTGGCCCACGACGTGGGGGCCGAGGCGGTGGCGGCCCACCCGCGTCTCGTCCGTCTCGCCGGGGTGGGGTTCTGGCGTGTCGGGCACCCGCCGGATACTAGAGTGGGACGACTGCTCGACCCGATCGGACCACCCCGATCACTGCCCCATCACAGCCGCCTTCAGGAGGACCTGGTGACCTACGTCATCGCCCAGCCGTGCGTCGACCTCAAGGACCGCGCGTGCGTCGACGAGTGCCCCGTCGACTGCATCTACGAGGGCAAGCGGATGCTCTACATCCACCCTGACGAGTGCGTCGACTGCGGTGCCTGCGAGCCGGTCTGCCCGGTCGAGGCGATCTTCTACGAGGACGACACCCCGGAGGAGTGGAAGGGCTACTACGACGCGAACGTGCACTTCTTCGACGACCTCGGCTCGCCCGGCGGCGCCGCCAAGATGGGCGTCATCGACAAGGACCACGAGCTCGTCGCCGCGCTGCCCCCGCAGGAGCACGACGAGTGACCGACCTTCCGCTGGTCGAGGAGGTCGCCGTGCGGCCGTCACGAGACCACCGGAAGGTCTCGCAGCGTCTCCCGGACTTCCCCTGGGACAAGCTCACGACGTACGCCGCCACGGCGCGCGCCCACCCCGACGGGGTCTGTGACCTCTCGGTCGGCACGCCCGTCGACCCCACCCCGGTCGTCGTCCAGGACGCGCTGCGGGCGGCCGCCGACTCACCGGGCTACCCCACGACGATCGGACTCGAGGCGACCCGGCAGGCGGCGATCGACTGGCTGGCGCGCCGCCACGGCGTGACGGGGCTCGGGCTCGACGGCGTGCTGCCGGTGACCGGCTCCAAGGAGCTCATCGGGTCGATGGCGCTCCACCTCGGCATCGGGCCCGGCGACCTCGTCGGCTATCCCGCGCTGGCCTACCCGACCTACGAGGTGGGTGCGGCACTCGCCGGTGCCGACAGCCTGGCCACCGACTCGCTCACCGCGTTCGGCCCCCGCACCCCGCGCCTGCTGTGGCTCAACAGCCCGGCCAACCCGACCGGCCGGGTCCTGCCGCTGGCCCACCTCCGCAAGGTGGTCGAGTGGTGCCGCGAGCGCGGCACGGTGCTCGTCTCCGACGAGTGCTACATCGAGTGCGCGTGGTCCGACGACCCCGCCGAGCGGCCGCTCTCGATCCTCGACCCACAGGTCAACGGCGGTTCGCTCGACGGCATCCTCGCCGTCCACTCCCTCTCCAAGCGGTCGAACCTCGCCGGCTACCGCTGCGCGTTCCTGGCCGGCGACCCCGCCCTCGTCGGGGAGCTGCTCGCGGTCCGCAAGAACCTCGGCCTCCAGATGCCCGGCCCGCAGCAGCGCGCCATGATCGCCGCGCTCGACGACGACGCCCACGTCGACGAGCAGCGCGCGACCTACGCCGCCCGCCGCCTGCAGCTGATGAGTGCCCTCGAGGCCGCGGGCTTCCGCATCGACCACTCCGAGGCCTCCCTCTACCTCTGGGCGACCCGGGGCGAGGACTGCTGGCAGACCGTCGCCGCGCTCGCCGAGCAGGGCATCCTCGTGGCGCCGGGCGAGTTCTACGGCCCGGCCGGGCGCGAGCACGTCCGCGTCGCCTTCACCGCGACCGACGAGCGGGTCGCCGCCGCGGCCGCCCGGCTCTCGGCCTGAGGGCGACTTGTAGGGGTGTCCTGACTCCTCGAGGGGTTTGCAAAGGCCTCCAGGAGCGAGAATCCCCGCTCGAGCGGGGATTCTGCGCAGGCGTCCCAGTCGTCAGTCGAAGACGTCCACGTGGACGTGGTCGCGGTGCTCCAGGATCGCGCGGTCGCCGCGCGAGGACGACGGCACTCGGTAGTCGCTCCACCCGTCGCCCGACCACGAGCCGGCGCGCCAGATGCGGTCGTCGAAGATCACGGTCTTGACGTCGAGGCGGTCGGCGTTGGCGACGAGGTAGGACGCCATCGCCCAGCCGCGCTTCTTGTTCTCGTCGCTGACCGGCCGGAAGAACACGTCGATCGCGCGGCCCTCGTAGTGGGCCGAGCCCTCCATGTGGCCGCTCGACACGCCCCGGGGCTCGAACCCACCGAGGGACAGGGCGCCGAAGCGCTCCTCCAGGTCGCGGCGTACGACGGTGGCGCGCGCCACGAGCCCGGTCTCGTCGAGCTCGTCGGAGGCCTCGTCGGCGTCGCCCGGCACGTCGCACCACAGGGCGGCACGCGAGTTGCCGGTCAGCGCGGAGGCGAGCGCGCGGCCGTCCTTCTCGTGGTCGGCGTACGCATCGGGGAAGCCCGAGCGCTGCACCTCCTGCGCGGCGACGGTGATCTCCATGCTGTCGTAGCCGTCGACCTTCTGCAGCGCGTCGTAGAAGGCGTTGGTCGCGAAGACCGGGTCGGTCAGCTGCTCGACGCTGCCCCAGCCCTGGGACGGCCGCTGCTGGAACAGCCCGACGGAGTCCCGGTCGCCGTAGTCGATGTTGTAGAGCTTCGACTCCTGGTAGGCCGTCGCGAGCGCAATGCTCGCCGCGCGCGCGGGCATGCCCCGCTCGACCGAGATGGCCGTGATGAGGGCGGCGTTCTCGGCCTGCTCGAGGTCGATCTCGACGGTGTGGCCGTCGACCTCGGCGGTGCAGCCGCTGGTGTCGAGGATGGGCGGTACGGCGCCGCGGTCCACGAGCACCACGGCGGTCGCCACGGCTCCGAGCGCGACCACCGCGCCGATGGCGGCCGTGCGGAGGGACGGCACGGAGGCCCTAGTTGGCGTGCAGCGCTGCGTTGAGGGCGATCCCGTCGCCCTTCCACGGCACCGCCTCGATGGCGCCGCTGACCGAGTTGCGGCGGAAGAGGATGTTGTCGACGCCCGAGAGGGTGGCGGCCTTCACGACCGCGGGCTTGCCGTCCATGTCGGTGACGGTCACCTTGGTGCCGGCGGTGACGTAGCAGCCGGCCTCCACGACGCAGTCGTCGCCGAGCGAGATGCCGATGCCGGCATTGGCGCCGAGCAGGCAGCGCTTGCCGACGGAGATGGTCTCCTTGCCCCCGCCGGACAGCGTGCCCATGATCGACGAGCCGCCACCGACGTCGGAGCCGTCGCCCACGACGACGCCCGCCGAGATGCGGCCCTCGACCATCGACGTGCCCAGGGTGCCGGCGTTGAAGTTCACGAAGCCCTCGTGCATGACGGTGGTGCCCTCGGCCAGGTGCGCGCCGAGGCGGACCCGGTCGGCGTCGGCGATCCGGACGCCGGTCGGCAGGACGTAGTCGGTCATCCGCGGGAACTTGTCGACGCCGAAGACCTGCACCACGTGGCCGGGCACGACCGTGCGCAGCTTGGCGCGCACCTGCTCGAAGCCCTCGACCGCGCAGGGTCCGGCGGAGGTCCACACCACGTTGGCGAGCAGGCCGAAGATGCCGTCGAGGTTCACGCCGTGCGGCTTCACGAGGCGGTGGGAGAGCAGGTGGAGCCGCAGCCAGACGTCCTCGGTCGACGTGGGGGCGGCGTCGAGGTCGTCGATCTCGACGAGGCGCACCACGCGGGTGACGCCGCGGAGGTCGTCCTCGCCGCCGTCGAGGTAGGCGAGCTCCTCCGACGGGCCGCCGTCGGTCGCACCGAGGACGGGAGAGGGGAACCAGGCGTCGAGCACGGTGTCGCCGTGCAGGGTCAGGAGGCCGTAGCCGGAGGCAGCAGTCACCCGCACAGCCTACGGAGGTCGCCCCACCCGCCAGGGTGCAGCCCTACTGCCCGGCGCGCCCGTCGATGCACTCCCGGACGAGGTCGGCGTGGCCGCAGTGACGGGCGTACTCCTCGACCATGTGCACCACGATGTCGCGCACCTCGGTGGGCTCGCCGTGCACGTCCACGACGGCGTCGAGGTCCGTGCGCTCGAGCACGTCACGGGCGTAGGCGATCTCCGACTGCCAGAGCGCGTGGCTGGCACGCACGAGGTCGTCGTCGGCGTCGGGGAAGCCGAAGCCGGCGTCCTCCTCCTCGGCCGCGAACAGCCGCGGGATGTCCATCCGCCCCTCGATCACCCGCCGGAACCAGCTCTGCTCGACCCGCGCCATGTGCCGTACCAGCCCGAGCAGCGAGATGTTCGACGGCGGGACGGCCCGGGTCGCCAGCTGCTCCGCGCTCAGGTCGTCGCACTTCAGCGCGAGGGTCTGCCGGTAGTGCTCGAGGTAGCCCACCAGGCACTCCTTCTCCCCGCGCGTCGGCCCCATCTGCATCCGTGGGTCCTGGTCGGTCGGGAGCCACATGCCGTCGTATCCGGGGTTCGCCATGGGGTAACCCAACCGCCACTCGCCCCCGGTAGTCCACCGGGTTCTGGCTGCTGCGGTGCCCTTGTGGCGACCACTTCCCGGTGGGCTACCCGCCAGAGCCCGGTGTACTACCCCGGCTGTGCTCCCGGCGTGATCCTCAGAACTGCCCTGTGGACGACCTGATGGGACGGCGCGGCGGGGGAAGGCTCACGTCGTGTTCACACCCGAGCCGTTCCACCCGTGCCGTCCGCGGCTGGTGGCGCCCACACGTGTGGACCCGGACGGTCTCGCCGGTCCCACTCGCGGACAGGCACGCGGGCCGCACTGGCGTCGTTCGAGCCAGGGGCTGCACGTGCCTGCCGACGTCGAGCTCTCGCCCGAGCAGCGGATCGTCGAGGCCGCAGCCGTGCTGCGCGACGACGAGGCCGTCACCGGGTGGGCCGGGCTTCGGTGGCTTGGCGGAGCCTGGTTCGAGGGTACGGACAGCCAGGGCACGCTGAAGGACATCTCCCTCTTGGCTCGGAGGGACCGGGGTGCCCCACCCGGTGCCACGGTAAGTCAGGAATTCCTCCATCCCGAGCAGATCCTCTGGGACGACTCACTGCCAGTGACGATCGCCGTGAGGTCGGTGGTCCACGAGATGCGTCTCGCGACGACGATCAGTGCTGCCGTGACGGCACTCGATATGGCGTGCTACTCCGACCTCGTGTCGATCGCCGAGGTGGCGGCGTACGTCGAAGCGCTCGGTCCGGTGACCGGGATCCAGCGGGCCAGGGACGCGCTCCCGCTGGGGGACGAGAATTCATGGTCTCCGCAGGAGACCCGGATGCGCGGTGTATGGAGACAAGCGGGGCTCGGCGCCGCCCTCTGCAACAGACCGGTCTTCGCGCTGGACGGGCGCCACGTCGGCACACCCGACCTCATCGGACCCACGCTCGGCCTTCTCGGGCAGTACAACGGCGCTGACCACATCACCTTGGCGGGCACGTCGACCGACATCAAGAAGGACGCTGCGTTCCGTGACGTCGGGCTCGAGCCGGTCACGATGCTCGTCACGGACTGGTCAGATCTCGACGACTTCAAGGCTCGCCTGCGGGCCGCGGCGCGCCGGGCTGCAAGCAGCGGCGCTGCGCGTGCCTGGACCCTCGACGAGCCGGCATGGTGGACCCCGACCCACACCGTCGACCTGCGTCGTGCGCTCGACGAGCATCAGCGAGGACGCCTTCTCCGATACCGACGAACTGCCTGACGTTACAGGCCTGGCGCAATAGGCCTGCCGCGCACGGGTGGGTAGTCCACCGGGATCCGGCGGACACATGCCGGGTACGGCGACCATTTCGCGGTGGACTACCCATCACAAACCCGGTGGACTACCCGCCGCAGGCGACGGGCGCGGGCGCGGCACGGCGCGGGAGGCCAGGTCAACGCTTGACCCGCAGCGGCACCTTCACCGTGCGGCTGGTGCCGTGGCCGTTCGTCGCGCGCACGACGAGGGTGTAGCGACCGGGGGCGAGGGAGCGGCCGCCGATCCGGCTGGACAGGCGGAGGGTGCGGTCTCCGGCCGCGAGCCGCTTGCTCACGCGGGCCATGACCTTCGAGCGTGCGGCCCGCTCGACCTTGATGGTCACCCGTGCGCCCTGCGTGAGGGTGATCCTCACCCGCACCCTTCGCGGCGAGCGGGTGGAGCCGACACGGTGGATGACGCGACGGTTGGTCCGCACCTCCAGGCCCGGCCGGGCCCAGGACACCTTCGTGGTGACCGAGCGGACGGTCTCGTTGCCGGCCGCGTCCGTGACCACCAGCCTCGTGCTGTAGGTGCCGGGTCGTTCGTACGTGTGCCGGACGCTCGCGCCCGGCTCGGCGCGGACCTCGCTGAACTGCCATGCTGCCGAGACGGGCCCCCACGCGTCGGAGGCGGTCACCGAGTACGTCACCGGGCGGCCGGTCCGGGCCCTGACCGGGGCCGTGAGGGAGTCGATGCTCGGAGCGACGGCGTCGAAGGTGCGGGTCTGCACCGTGCCTGCGGCTCCGCCGGTGACCCACGCGGCGACCACGTCCCCGCGCGCGCCCAGGGCCACCCGCGGGCCTGGAGAGGGGGCTGTCGTCTCGCCGACCGGTCCGGTCAGGTCGTCGACGGCGACCCAGCCCTGGCCGGCGGGTCGGCGGGCGACCTGGACGAAGGGCCGTCCCGCCGCGTCCCGGTTCGCCCACGTAGCCGCCGTGCTGCCCGCCGCGTCGACGGCCAACGAGACGTCCGAGGCAGTACCCGAGACGGGGTGGAAGGAGGTCGCGGCGCCCCAGGCGCCGTTCACCCGATCGCCGTGCGCGACGTACGAGCCGGCCGCGGCCTCCTGGACCCACGCCGCGGTCACCCGGCCGTCTGGCAGCGCGACGAGCGACGCCTCCCGGACATCGCCCGACACCACGGTCTCGGGTGCCGTCCAGACGCCGCCAGCGGGGCGCCGCGCACTCGCGAGCCTGCCGCCGACGACGGTCGCGTCGGGCCACGCCACCGTCGTGGTGCCGTCGGATGCGACGGCCGCGACGGGCTTCCCAAGGTCGGCGGCCGATGCCAGCTCCGCCGGCTGCTCCCAGGCACCACCCGCGGTCCTCGTCGCGACACCGACCCGGTCGGTGATGGTCGGGATGGCGCCCCGGTCGGAGCTGCGCCAGACCACCGCCACCACCCCGCCCGGTGAGACGTCGAGGTCCACGTCCGCGACGCTCTGGTCGGCGGGCGACACCTCGATCGGCGACGACCAGGTCCCGTCCACGGGCCGGGTCGCGGCCATCGCGAACCCGTCCTCGATCCACGTCGCGGTGGTGGTCCCGTCGGCGGATGCGTCGACATCCAGGTCCAGGCCGGAGGCGATCGCCGTCAGGTTCGAGCTCAGGGCCACGGGCTGCGACCAGGCACCCGCAGCAGACCGGGACGACGCCAGGACCAGGCTGCTGGTCGTGTGGCCACTCGCCCACACGACGGTCACGCGGCCGCCGGGGCCCGCCGCGATCGCGGGCGCTGACACCTCCGCCAGCGAGCCAGCGATCTCGACGGGCGTCGACCAGCCGCCGGGCACGTGCGTGGTGGCGACCAGCCGGTTGCTGAAGACGGAGCCGGACGTCCTCTCACGCGCGACCCAGACCGCGGTCACGGCGCCCGACGTGCCGGCGGCGACGCGGGCGTCCCGCGCCGCATCGGTCGCGGCGGACAGCGTGGTGGTCGGCGTCCAGCCCTCCGGTTCGACCACTGGTGCGGCGACCACCGGGACGGCGGACAACGCTGCGGCGGCGACGGCGAGGCTGACGGTGACGGGCGCGGCGAGGCGCAGGGCAGGTCTCATGTCGTTCCCCCGGGTGCTGGTGGCGGCCGGCGGGCACCGGCAACCGTGTGACGCACCGTACGGCTTGCTTGTTGCTGCAGTCATGCGTCGGCCACGAATCCGATTGGCAGCCCCGCGCCCCCGCGCCGTACGATCGGGGCAGGCGTCTGAGCCGTCATCAGCGGCGAGCCTCGGGAAGAACGGGTACGGCGATCCGGCCGCTGCCCCAGTAGAACCCGACGGGTCCGGCCCGACACAGCCGAAACGAAGCGGGGGCCCCGGGCCCCAAGCGAGGTGGTACCGCGGCAGGGATGTCGTCCTCGTGTCAGTCACGACCGAGACGTACGACGCCCCGCAGGAGAGCACCGATGGCCTATCCCAAGGTGAGCCACACCGACGCGACCACCGTCGCGAGCAGCCCGCGCTTCCCGGAGATCGAGGAGGCGGTGCTCGCCTACTGGGAGTCCGACGACACCTTCCGCGCGAGCGTCGCGCAGCGCGACGCGGGCGACAACGGCGAGAACGAGTTCGTCTTCTACGACGGCCCGCCGTTCGCCAACGGGCTGCCGCACTACGGCCACCTGCTCACCGGCTACGTCAAGGACCTCATCCCGCGCTACCAGACGATGCGCGGCCACCGGGTCGAGCGCCGCTTCGGCTGGGACACCCACGGACTGCCGGCCGAGCTCGAGGCGATGCGCCTCAACGGCATCAAGACCACTGACGAGATCGTCGAGCTGGGCATCGAGAAGTTCAACGAGGCGTGTCGCCAGAGCGTGCTGAAGTACACCGGCGAGTGGCGCGACTACGTCACCCGCCAGGCGCGCTGGGTCGACTTCGACAACGACTACCGCACCATGAACCCCGAGTTCATGGAGTCGGTCATCTGGGCCTTCAAGCAGCTGCACGACAAGGGCCTGGTCTACGAGGGCTTCCGCGTGCTGCCCTACTGCTGGCAGGACGAGACGCCGCTCTCGAACCACGAGCTGCGGATGGACGACGACGTCTACCAGATGCGCCAGGACCCGGCCGTCACCGTCGGCTACGACGTCACGACCGAGGGGGACTTCAAGGGCGTCAAGGTCCTCGTCTGGACGACCACCCCGTGGACCCTGCCGTCCAACCTCGCCGTCATGGTGGGTGAGGACATCGACTACGTGGTCGTCGAGTCGGACGGACCGACCGGCAGCACCGAGCGCTACCTGCTCGCCGAGGCCCGCCTGTCGTCGTACGCCCGCGAGCTCGGCGACGAGCCCAGCGTCACCTGGCGCGGCACCGGCGCCGACCTCGTCGGCCTGGAGTACGCCCCACCCTTCTCCTACTACGCCGGCCACGAGCGCGCCTTCCGCCTCGTGCCCGCCGAGTTCGTCACAACCACGGACGGCACCGGGCTGGTGCACACCGCCGGCGCCTTCGGTGAGGACGACAAGGTCGTCACCGACCGCGAGGGCATCGAGGCGGTCATGCCGGTCGGCAAGGACGGGCGCTTCACGTTCCCGGTCACCGACTACGAGGGCATGCAGGTCTTCGACGCCAACCTCCACATCATCGACCACCTCAAGGCCGCCACGAGGAGCGACGGCGAGACCGGCTCCGTCACCCCCGGCACGGTCCTCGTGCGCCGCGAGACCTACGACCACTCCTACCCGCACTGCTGGCGCTGCCGGCAGCCGCTGATCTACAAGGGCGTCTCGTCGTGGTTCGTCGAGGTGACCAAGGTCAAGGAGCGCCTGATGGCGCTCAACCAGGACATCCGCTGGGTGCCCGAGCACATCAAGGACGGCCAGTTCGGCAAGTGGCTGGAGAACGCCCGCGACTGGTCGATCACCCGCAACCGCTTCTGGGGCAGCCCGGTGCCGGTGTGGAAGTCCGACGACGAGCACCATCCGCGCGTCGACGTCTACGGCTCGTTCGAGGAGATCGAGCGCGACTTCGGCACCCTCCCGCGCGACAAGGACGGCAACCCCGACCTGCACCGGCCGTACGTCGACGAGCTGACGCGCCCGAACCCCGACGACCCGACCGGGAAGTCGACGATGCGTCGCGTCACCGACGTCCTCGACGTGTGGTTCGACTCCGGCTCGATGTCGTTCGCGCAGGTGCACTACCCGTTCGAGAACAAGGACTGGTTCGACAACCACTTCCCAGGCGACTTCATCGTCGAGTACATCGGCCAGACGCGCGGCTGGTTCTACACGATGCACGTCCTGGCGGGCGCCATCTTCGACCGCCCGGCGTTCTCGACGTGCCTCAGCCATGGCATCGTGCTGGGCAACGACGGCCAGAAGATGTCCAAGTCGCTGCGCAACTACCCCGACGTCCGCGAGGTCTTCGACCGCGACGGCGCCGACGCGATGCGCTGGTTCCTCATGTCGAGCCCGATCCTGCGCGGCGGCAACCTCGTCGTCACCGAGCAGGGCATCCGCGACTCGGTGCGGCAGGTGCTGATCCCGCTGTGGAACAGCTGGTCGTTCTTCAGCCTGTACGCCAACGCGGCGAAGGGCGGCGAGGGGTACGACGCCACCTGGCGGACCGACAGCGCGCACCCGATGGACCGCTACATCCTGGCCAAGCTGCGTGACTACGTCGCCGCGATGACCGACCAGCTCGACAACTACGAGGTGGCCGCGGCGTGCGACTCGACGCGCGGCTTCCTCGACGTGCTGACCAACTGGTACATCCGTCGCTCTCGCGAGCGCTTCTGGGACGAGGACGCCGACGCGTTCGACACCCTCCACACGGTGCTCGAGGTGGTCTGCCGCGCCACGGCGCCGCTGATGCCGCTGACCACCGAGGAGGTCTGGCGCGGCCTCACCGGTGAGCGCTCGGTCCACCTGACCGACTGGCCGTCCGTCGACGACCTGCCCGCCGACGAGTCGCTGGTCGCGTCGATGGACACCGTCCGCGACGTCTGCTCGGCCGGCTCGGCGCTGCGCAAGGCCGCCAACCTCCGCAACCGCCTCCCGCTGGCGCGCCTCACCGTCGTCACCGACGCCCACCTCGACGGCTTCGAGCAGCTCGTCGCCGACGAGCTGAACCTCAAGGCCGTCCAGGTCCTCGCGGCCGACGCGCCCGAGGCGGCGTCGTACGGCGTCTCGCAGCGGCTCACGGTCAACGCCCGCGCTGCCGGTCCGCGCCTCGGCAAGGACGTCCAGCTCGCGATCAAGGGCTCGAAGTCCGGTGACTGGTCGGTCGCCGACGACGGCACCGTGACTGCCGGTGGGTTGGCGCTCGTCGAGGGGGAGTACGCCCTCGAGACCGTGGCCGGCTCGTCGGACGACGACACCGCGATCGGCATGCTCCCGCGCGGCGGCTTCGTCGTCCTCGACACGGCCGTGACGCCCGAGCTCGAGGCCGAGGGCACCGCCCGCGACCTCGTCCGCGCGGTCCAGCAGGCCCGCAAGGACGCCGGGCTCCAGGTCAGCGACCGGATCAGCCTCACGATCTCCGGCCCCGACGCCACCCTGGCAGCCGCACGGACCCACGAGGCCCTGATCGCGGACGAGACACTGGCGACCGCGGTGTCCTACGTCGACGCCGCAGCCGTCGACGTGCAGGTCGCCCGGACCTGACCGTCGGGAGGGCGTGGCGACTGGTCGACGGGCTGGTTGAATCGGGGCATGGCACACCTGGACCTGTCCGCCGACGTCGTCACCCTGACCCAGCAGCTCGTCGACACCTTCTCCGTCAGCCACCAGGAGCAGGAGATCGCCGACGCCGTCGAGGCGGCCCTGCTGGCCCTGCCGCACCTCAGCGTGACCCGGCGCGGCCACACGGTCGTCGCGCGCACCGAGCTCGGCCTGGGCGAGCGGGTGGTCATCGCGGGGCACCTCGACACCGTGCCGCTCAACGACAACCTGCCCTCGCGGCTCGAGGACGGCGTCCTGCACGGGCTCGGCAGCTGCGACATGAAGGGAGGCGACTCGGTGATGCTCAAGCTGGCCGCCGACGTCACCGCGCCCAACCGCGACCTCACCTTCATCTTCTACGAGGCCGAGGAGGTCGACTCGGTCCACAACGGCCTGCGCAAGCTGACCGAGAGCGACCCCGACCTGCTGCAGGCCGACTTCGCGATCCTGATGGAGCCGAGCAACGCCTCGATCGAGGCGGGCTGCCAGGGCACGATGCGCGTCGACGTACGGACCACGGGCGAGCGCTCGCACAGCGCCCGCAGCTGGAAGGGCGTCAACGCCATCCACCTCGCCGGCCCCGTGCTCGGCCGGCTCAACGACTACGTCGCGCGGCAGCCCGAGATCGACGGACTCACCTACCACGAGGGCCTCAACGCGACCGGCATCCGGGGCGGTGTCGCCGGCAACGTCATCCCCGACGAGTGCGTCGTCGAGGTGAACTTCCGGTTCGCCCCCGACCGCAGCGAGGCCGACGCGGAGGCGTTCGTGCGCGACTTCTTCGAGGGCTACGACGTCAGGGTGACAGACATGGCCGCCGGCGCGATGCCCGGGCTCGACCGGCCGGCGGCGAAGGCGTTCGTCGAGGCCGTGGGCGGCGAGCCTGCGCCGAAGTTCGGATGGACCGACGTCGCGCAATTCACCCGGCTCGGCGTCCCGGCGGTGAACTTCGGCCCCGGCGACCCGATGTTCGCCCACAAGCAGGACGAGCACGTCCCCACCGAACACATCGAGCGCTGCGAGCGGATCCTCAAGGAGTGGCTGGCATGAACCCTCGACGCAGCGACCAGCAGGGCGACCGGGTCGCGGGCCCCGTCATCGAGCGCCGCGGCCAGGTCCACGAGGGCAGCACGACCGACCAGCGGCTGCTCGACTCCCGCGGCCCGACCGACTGGGTGCACACCGATCCATGGCGCGTCCTGCGGATCCAGGCCGAGTTCGTCGAGGGCTTCGGTGCCCTGGCCGAGATCGGCCCCGCGATCGCGGTCTTCGGGTCCGCCCGCACCCCGGTCGACCACCCCCACTTCGCCATCGGTGAGGACGTCGGCCGCAAGCTCGCCGAGGCCGGCTTCGCCGTCATCACCGGCGGCGGCCCGGGAGCGATGGAGGCGGCCAACAAGGGCGCCTGCGAGGCCGGCGGCGCGAGCGTCGGGCTCGGCATCGAGCTGCCCTTCGAGTCCGGCCTCAACCAGTGGGTCGACAAGGGCATCAACTTCCGCTACTTCTTCGCGCGCAAGACCATGTTCGTCAAGTACTCCCAGGGCTTCATCGTCCTGCCCGGTGGCCTCGGCACCCTGGACGAGCTCTTCGAGGCGCTGACGCTGGTGCAGACGCGCAAGGTCACGTCGTTCCCCATCGTCCTCATCGGCACCGCGTACTGGTCCGGACTCTTCGACTGGCTGCGCGACACGGTGCTGGCCGAGGGCAAGATCAACGCCGCCGACCTCGACATGATGGTGCTGACCGACGACATCGACGAGGCGGTGTCGCTGATGGTGGCCGCCCGCGAGGACCGCTGGCCCACCCCCGCGCCGGAGCGGCCCGAGTGATGATGTGGCTCTTCGCCGTCCTCGTCGTCCTCGTGATGGGTGGCGTCGCGATGGTGGCCTCCGGCCGCGGCGGTTCGATGCCCCCGGCGTACGACGACCGTCCGGACCTCGTGCTGCCCGCCGACCGCCCGATCGCGGCACCCGACCTGCGCAGGGTGCGGTTCCCCCTCGCCTTCCGCGGCTACCGCATGTCCGACGTCGACGAGCTGCTCGCCCGGCTGGCGACCGAGCTGGAGGAGCGGCGCGGGGACGAGCCGGGGGACGAGCCGGGGGACCAGCCCGACGGTCCCGCCTCGTCTGGCGAGCCGCCACGCGTCTAGGGCAGACTGCCGCGTCATGTCGTTCACGATCGTCGTCTGGATCCTCACGGCCCTCGCTGCCGTGGCGATCGTGCTGACCAGGCTGCGCCTGCGCAACGATGCCGCCGCCGGCCGCCTCTCCATCAGCAGCCGCGTGCCCCTCACGCACTTCGTGTCCGGCATCGTCGCGCTGGTCCTGTGGCTCGGCGTGCTGCTGGCTCCCGAGGACTCCGCGCTCGGGGGACCGCTCGTCGGCATCGTCGCGATCGCCTGCTGGTGGCTCACCGCCGTCTGCGGGCTGCTGATCCTCGCGCGCTGGCTGCCCACCAAGGGGCGGCACGCGCCCGAGGCCGCAGGCGACTCGTGGAGCGACGGGCCGGGCCTGTCCCTGCTGGCCCACCTCGGGATGGTGGTCGGCGTGCTGGTCTTCACCTGGGCCTACCTCACCGCGGCCGTGTGATGCGCACGCCGAGCACCCGGTCGCCGTACGCCGCCGTGCTGGCGACCGCGGCCCTGGTGGTCGCGGGACTCAGCCAGCCGGTGTCCGCCCCGGCCGTGGCGGCCGCGGCCGAGGGACCCGCCGAGCGCCCGGCCGTGGTCGAGGTCCGCACGATCGGCCACTCGGTCGAGGGGCGGCCGATCCGGGCGTGGCGGCTGGGCGAGCCGGGCAAGCGCCGGATCGTGCTGGTGTCGACGATGCACGGCAACGAGCCGCACACCCGCCGGATCCTCGAGACGCTGCGCGACGGACGACCGGTCCGCGGCGTGGACCTGTGGGTGCTGCCCACCTACAACCCCGACGGGCTCGCCCGCGGCACCCGCCGCAACGCCCGCGGCGTCGACCTCAACCGCAACTTCCCGCACCTGTGGAAGGACCTCGACGGGAACTACGAGTCCGGCCCCCGCCCGGCGAGCGAGCCGGAGACGCGGGCCGTGATGTCCTTCCTCGAGGAGATCGACCCGCGCCGGGTGATCAGCTTCCACCAGCCGCTGCACGGCGTCGACACGGACACCAAGGACCCGGGCTTCGCGCGGCGCCTGGCGCGCGCTCTGCGCCTGCCGCGCACCTCCCTCGACTGCGGGGGGCTGTGCCACGGCACCATGACGATGTGGTTCAACCACCGCTTCCGCGGCTCCGCGCTCACCGTCGAGTACGGCAGCCGGCCCTCGCGGCACCGGATGGCCGTCCAGGCCCCCCGGCAGGTCCTCGGCGTCCTCGGCGCCCACCGCACGCGCCGCGGCTGAGCCTCACCGGCCGTGGAAGACGGGCTTCTCCTTGGCCATGAAGGCGTCGACCGCGGCGAGGTGGTCCTCGGTGCCGCCGGTCAGCGCCATCTTCTCGGCCTCGAAGGCCAGCGAGTCCTCCAGCGGGTGCGCGGCGGCGTACGCCACTGCCTGCCGGATCGAGCCCAGCGCGACGGTCGGGCCCGACGCCAGGCGGGTGGCGAGCTCGCGCACGGCCTGCGGGAGCTCCTCGGCCGTGACCACCTGGGTGGCCAGCCCCAGCTCGAGCGCCTCCTGCGCGGTCACGGTGCGCGGGAAGTAGAGCAGCTCGACCGCCCTGGCGCGCCCGACGAGGCGCTGCAGCGTCCAGCTCGACCCGGTGTCGCACGACAGCGCCACCCCGGCGAAGGAGGTGTTGAAGCCGGCGGAGTCGACGACGACCCGGAAGTCGGCGGCGAAGGCCAGGCTCGCCCCGGCGCCGGCTGCGACGCCGTTGACCGCCGCGACGACCGGCTTCGGCATCGTCGCCAGCGCCAGCACGATCGGGTTGTAGTGCTGCTCGACGGTCTCCGACAGCGGGACGTCCGCCTCGCCCTTCAGGCCGGCGAGGTGCTCCTTGAGGTCCTGGCCCACGCAGAAGGCGCGGCCGCTGCCCGTGAGCACGACGCAGCGCACCTCCGGGTCGTCGGCGACCCGCTGGACGGTGTCGCGCAGCAGGTCCTTGGTGGCGACGTCGAGGCCGTTCATGGCCTCGGGCCGGTTGAGCGTGATCGTCGCGACGCCGTCCTGCACGTCGAGCAGGACCTGGGGCTGGGAGGTCGTCATGGTCGCAGTCTGCCTGACCAACATCGGGTGTTTACGCCCTGTGGTGCCGATCACGCGGCTCATGGGGGATAATGGACCGCGTACGACGCCGATCGAGGTGGCCGAAACGACTCAGCCGCCTCGATTCGCATGTGATGAGCCACAACCAGTGATGGCTGAACAGGAAGAGGTGCGCCGATGGCCGCCATGAAGCCCCGCACGGGCGACGGACCGCTCGAGGTCACCAAGGAAGGCCGCGGCATCGTCATGCGCGTCCCGCTCGAGGGCGGTGGACGTCTGGTGGTGGAGCTCAACGCCGAGGAGGCCTCGAATCTCGGTGACGCCCTCAAGGACGTCGTCGGCTGATCGTGCCCAGCACCGCGCTCCCGCCCCAGGTCTCACCTCCCGAGTTCGCCCTCAGCCCCGCGCTGCCGCACCAGATCGGTGGTGCGGAGGTCTGGGCGTTCCCGGTCCTCCCGGGCGAGGACGGGCCGCTCCTGGGCCCGGGCGCCGACGAGGCCGGTGATGCTCTCGGCCTCGACCTGCTCGCCGCGCTCGAGGCGTCGCGAGCCACCGGACGCACCGGCGAGCTGACGTCGGTCCCGACCGGGTCCGACGGGCCGGGCCTGGTGCTGCTGGTCGGGGTGGGCGAGGCGACGTCCACCGACTTCCGCCGCGCCGGCGCGGTGCTCGCCCGCGCCACCAAGGACCGGGGCAGCGTCGCCACGTCGCTCGTGTCGATCGCGCCCGACGAGGGCCTCGGCGCCTTCGTGGTCGGGGCGATGCTCGGCTCGTTCGCCTTCCACTGGCGTTCCACCGGGCCGAAGGACCGCCCGGTCGCCCGGATCGTGCTCGCCGGCGTGGACGACGACGGCGCCGACGACGAGCTCGCCCGGGCGCTCGCGCTGGGCGGTGCCGGCTGGCGCTCGCGCACCCTCGCGACCGTCCCGGCCAACCTGAAGACGCCGGCCTGGCTGGCCGACCAGGCCGTCGAGGTCGGTGAGGCCGCCGGCCTCGAGGTCCAGGTCTGGGACGACGCGCGGCTGGAGGCCGAGGGCTTCGGCGGCATCCGCGCCGTCGGCGGCGGCTCGGTCAACGAGCCGCGGCTCATCCGCATGGACTACACCCCGCGCGGCGCCACCAAGCGCATGCCCACGGTGGTCCTCGTCGGCAAGGGCATCACCTTCGACACCGGCGGCCTCGACATCAAGCCCAGCGAGGGCATGCTGACGATGAAGCGCGACATGAGCGGAGGTGGCGCCGTCATCGCGACCATGGCCGCGCTCCGCGACGTCGACTGCCCCGTCCGCGTCGTCGGCCTGGTGCCGGCAGCGGAGAACGCGGTCAGCGGCTGCGCGATGCGCCCCGGCGACGTCGTCACCCACTTCGGGGGCCGCACCTCCGAGGTCAACAACACCGACGCCGAGGGCCGCCTCGTGCTGGCCGACGCGATGGCCTACGCCGTCAGCGAGCTCGCGCCGGCCGCACTGGTCGACATCGCCACCCTGACCGGCGCGATGAAGGTGTCGCTCGGTCAGTGGACCGGCGGCTACTTCGCCAACCACGAGGGCCTGGCCGACCAGGTGCAGGCCGCAGCGGCAGGCTCGGGGGAGAACGCCTGGCGGATGCCGCTGGTCGCCGACTACGAGGACAAGGTCGCCTCCACCATCGCCGACGGCGACAACGCGGCAGGTGGCGCCGGCGCGATCACCGCGGCGCTCTTCCTCCAGCACTTCGTCGGCGACGTGCCCTGGGCCCACATCGACTTCGCCTCCGCCGCCGAGTCGCCGGCCGACCGCTTCGAGTGGACCGCCGGGCCCAGCGGCTGGGGACCGCGCCTGCTGCTGACGTGGCTCGGCTCCGACGACCCGCTGGCCGGGATCGTCTGATGCTCGGGCTCACCGTCCGGTGGTCGCTGGCCGACGCGCCCGAGGGAGTCGAGGACCAGCTCGCGACCTACGTCGCCGAGACCTCCCACGCCCGGTTCACCGGGATGGCCGGGCTGCGCTACAAGACCTGGCGCCAGGTGCCGGGGGAGTGGTTCGAGGGCTGCTACGTCTTCGCCACCGACGAGGCACGCGAGGACTTCCAGCGCACCTTCACCGAGGGTGCCGCCGACGCGCCCGGCTCCCGGATCATCGGCAGCCCGCCGATCCTGATCGAGGCGTGCGACGTCGTCGCGATCGCCGAGGGCTGGGACGGCTTCGCCGCCGCCCCGCGCCTCTAGCCGCTGCTCGGCGTCAGCCGGCTTCGGGCGACCACTCCTTCTTGGCGGCGAGCAGGCCGTCGCCGACGGGGAGCAGGACGGGCACGAGCGCCTCGTGCTCGAGGATCGTCCGGCCGAGGTCGCGGATGGTGACGGTCTCCTCGTCG
The DNA here is from genome assembly GCF_057656315.1 of Nocardioides sp. Soil_C_8. Lineage (NCBI taxonomy): Bacteria > Bacillati > Actinomycetota > Actinomycetes > Propionibacteriales > Nocardioidaceae > Nocardioides > Nocardioides sp. Soil_C_8. The sequence goes on along the minus strand of NZ_JBDGKQ010000002.1, from coordinate 327,479 downwards.
CGCTGGGCCGGGTCGGCGACCCGGTCGTGCCACAGCGCGTTGTCGAACGCCACGACCCCGCCGGGACGCAGCAGCCGCAGCGCCTCCTTGAGGTAGGCGGCGTACTCACGCTTGTCGCCGTCGCAGAAGACCAGGTCGTAGTGGCCGTCGGTGAGGCGGGGCAGCACGTCGAGGCCGGCGCCGGCGATCGTGCGGGCCCGGTTGCCGGGGATCCCGGCCTCGGTGAACGTCTCCTTGGCGAGGCGCTGGTGCTCGGCCTCGATGTCGACGGTCGTCAGGACGCCGTCGGCGCGCATGCCGCGCAGCAGCCAGAGCCCGGACACGCCCGTGCCGGTGCCGATCTCGACCACCGCGCGCGCGTCGAGCACCGAGGCGAGGAAGCGCAGCGCGGCGCCGACGCCGGACCCGACGGGGGCCACGCCCACCTCCTCGGCACGGCTGCGTGCGGCGGCGAGGAGCTCGTCCTCGGCCACGAACGTCTCGGCGTAGGTCCAGCTCGCGGGCTTGATCGGCGCGGTGTTGGTCGGCACGCGGCGACTCTATCGCGCAGCGGCAGCGGGACGTGGCCGGGAACACACGGCCCCCCTCGGTCGTTGGAGGCGATGACCGGCCTGGGAGTTCTTGGCCGGTCCGCATGTGGTTCACAGGGAACTCTCAGGCGGGATACCTAGCGTCAGGAAGGACATCGAACCGTTGCAGCTGCGGTCGAGGAAGACGAGCCAGGGAGCGCCCGTGGGGGACCAGGTCGACGGCACACCGGATGCGGTCGACGTGCCGACGTGGGACGAGGTCGTCGAGCAGCACTCCGACCGGGTGTTCCGGCTGGCCTACCGCCTGACGGGCAACCGCCACGACGCGGAGGACCTCACCCAGGAGGTCTTCGTCCGCGTCTTCCGGTCGCTGGACACCTACACCCCCGGCACGTTCGAGGGGTGGCTGCACCGCATCACCACCAACCTTTTCCTCGACGGCGCGCGTCGCAAGCAGCGCATCCGCTTCGACCCGCTCTCGGACGAGCGCGCCGCCCGGCTGACCAGTCCGGCGCCGGCACCCGAGCTCGCCGTGGCGGACCAGACCTTCGACGACGACATCGAGACGGCGCTGGCGACGCTGCCGCCCGACTTCCGGGCAGCGGTCGTGCTGTGTGACGTCGAGGGCCTCAGCTACGAGGAGATCGCCGAGATCATGGACGCCAAGCTCGGCACCGTGCGCTCGCGCATCCACCGTGGTCGCACGATGCTCCGCAAGGCCCTCGCCCACCGCGAGCCGGCTGCGGGACGCTCGCGCTACTCCGGTCCCCTCGCCCCCACCACCCGCGGGTCGGTGACGTGATGAGCCACCTCGGATCCCGTGTCAGCGCTCTCCTCGACGGTCGTCTCGCGCCCGAGGAGGAGGAGCGGTGCTGGAGCCACGTCCACGCGTGCCACGCCTGCCGTGACCTCGTGGAGCAGGAGGGGTGGGTCAAGACCCAGCTCGCCCAGCTGTCGTTCGGGCCCGGCGAGCCCTCCCACGACTTCAAGTCGGCGCTGGTGGGCCGCTGCTCGGCGCTGGGCGCCGGCCACGGCCTGGCCGCGCTGGAGTTCCCGACCTCGCGTCCCCGCCCCCGCCGCGGCATCGTCGCCATCGGTGGCGGCGCGGCGAGTGCCTGCGTCGTCGGCGTGCTCGCGCTCGGCGTGGCCGGTGCCCCGCGCGTCGACCCGCGGCCGCCGGTCACGGACCTGAGCCGGCCGACCGGTCCGGCGAGCCCGGCCGTCACCGGCGACGACCGCACGCGCGGACCCGCCTCACCCTCCCGGACGCCCCTGGCCGAGCGCCTCGTGGCGATCCGGGAGAAGATTGCTCCGTGAGCGACGAGCACAGGCCCGACGAGCAGACTCCGGACGAGCAGGTCCCCGACCAGCCCGCTCCCGGCGCGCAGCCGGAGGAGCCCACCCAGCCGCTCGCCGGCTGGCGTCCCACCGAGCCGGCTCCGGCGTCCGAGCCTGCTCCTGCCGTGCAGCCCGAGGGGCGTCCCTACGGCGCTCCCGGCGACGACACCACGCAGCAGCCCGGCATGATGGCCGGCCCGCCGCCCCACCGGACGCCGTTCGGTGAGCCGCAGGGCCCGTCCCAGCAGGAGGCCGGCGGCCACGAGGCCGCGGCCCCGACGGTGCCGTACCCGACCCGAGGTCCCGTCCAGGGGCCGCAGCAGCCCGGCGGCCAGGCCTGGTTCGGTCCCGGCCCCCCACCGCGTCCGCCCTACGCCGGCCCGACGACGGTGGCCCGCAAGATCCCGCTGTGGGTCTGGCCCGCGGTGGCCTGCCTCGCCCTCGTCGTCGGCATGCTCGGCGGACTCGCCGGTGGCGCCATCCAGGACGAGCTCTCCGCCCGCCCCGGCACCAACGACAACGGGATCAACGGCGTCCGCACGCAGACCGCGGCTCCGCTCGAGGCCGACAACGGGTCGGTCGCCGCGGTGGCGCAGGCGCTGCTCCCCAGCACGGTCCAGATCGTGGCCGAGCTCGACGGACAGGACGGCGGCGCCACCGGCTCCGGCTTCGTCCTCGACCGCGAGGGCCACGTCGTGACCAACAACCACGTGGTCGCCTCCGCCGCCGAGGACGATGGGCCGATCGTCGTCATCGACCACCGGGGTCAGCGGCTCGAGGCGACGGTGGTGGGGCGCAGCTCGGTCTACGACCTCGCCGTGCTGTCCGTCGAGGGCGGCGGCAAGCTCGAGCCGGCAGCGCTGGGCGCCTCGCAGGTGCTGCGCGTCGGCGACCCCGTGATCGCCTTCGGCGCCCCGCTCGGGCTGAGCCAGACCGTGACCTCGGGCATCGTCAGCGCCCTCAACCGGCCGGTGACCACCTCGGGGCAGTCCGAGGACGACTCGTCCTACATCAACGCCGTGCAGACCGACGCCGCGATCAACCCGGGCAACTCCGGCGGACCGCTCGTCAACCTCGCCGGTGAGGTCGTCGGGGTGAACTCCGCGATCGCCACCAACGGCGGCGCGTCCGGCGAGGCAGGCAACATCGGCGTCGGCTTCGCCATCCCGATCGAGCAGGTGCGCACGACCGTCGACCAGATCCTGCGCACCGGCAAGGCGGAGTACCCCGTCATCGGTGCCCAGGTGCGCACGGGCGGCGAGCCGAACGCCGAGGGGGCCACGATCACCGAGGTCATGCCCGACACCCCTGCCGAGCGCGCCGGCCTCGAGAAGGACGACGTCATCACGGCGGTCGACGACCAGCCGGTCAACGACGGCATCGCACTGATCGTGGCCATCCGCACCCACCTCCCGGGGGAGACCGTCGAGATGTCGGTCGTCCGTGGCGGCGAGGAGCGGGTCGTGCAGGTCGAGCTCGACGGCAAGGTCGGCTAGTTGTTCTGACCCGGGACCTACGTGTCGGACGACTCGGTCTCGGCGTCCACGAACGGGTGCTGGTCGACGAACGTGCGCGTCTCGGCGTACATCCGCTGGATGAACTCCTCGAGCTGCACCCGCTCGACGCGCCACTGGCCCCGGCCGCCGATCTTGATCGCCGGCAGCTCACCGCGACGGACCAGCGCGTAGACCTGCGCGCCGGAGGTGTTGAGCACCTCTGCGACGTCGGCGAGCGTCAGGAAGCGGGGGTCGTCGGCCATGGGTCCATCGTGCCACCGCGCGCCCGCCTGCCGTCGCCGCCGGGCCGCCTCCTGTGGAGGGACAGGTGTGAAGTCCGGCTGGTGCGGCAATGATGACGTCGTGCCTCGGACCTCTCGGACCTCCTCTCGCGGCTCGTCCCGCCACGCACCCGTCCCCGCGCCGGCCGTCGCCCACCCCGCCGACGTCCCTCCCGCGACGCGCGCCACGACACCCGGCTGGCGCGACCCGCGGCTGTGGATCGGGGTCGTCCTGGTGACGGGGTCGGTGGTGGCGGGTGCGCGGTTGCTGTCCGGCGCGGACGACATGACCTCGGTCTGGGCCGTGTCGACCGACCTGGTGGCGGGGCAGACCCTCACCGCCGACGACCTGGAGCCCGCCCGGGTGCGCTTCGACGACGCCTCCGACCTCGACCGCTACCTCGGCGTCGAGGAGGAGCTGCCGGCCGCGCTCACCCTGACCCGGCCGCTGTCGGCGGGCGAGCTGGTGCCGGCCGCCGCTCTTGGCGAGCAGGCCGCCGACGACACCGTGTCGCTGTCGATCGCGGTCGCCCCCGAGCACGTCCCCACCGACCTGGCGCGAGGATCGCGCGTCGACGTCTGGGTCGTGGCCGACCGCACCGTCTCCCAGCGCCGTGGTCAGGCAGCCGCCGAGCTGGTCCTCGGTGACGTCGCGGTCCTCGACGCACCGGTGGTGACCGACGCGTTCGCGTCGGCGACCAGCCGACAGCTCGTCCTCGCGGTGCCCGAGGTGGACGAGGAGTCGCTCGGCGAGGTCCTCGCGGCCGTCGGCGACGACCGGGTCCGGGTCGTCGGCCGGGGGTGACGGGGTGATCTGCGTGCTGCTGCTCGCGGCGGGCGAGGCGTGGGAGTCGCCGGCCCTCACCGACCTGGAGGCCCATCCGGGGGTGGTCGTGCTCAAGCGGTGCGTCGACGTGGACGACCTCCTCGCCGCCGTCACGAGCGGCCAGGCCGACGTCGCCGTCGTGGCGCTCGACGCCCCGGGCCTCGACCCGGCGAGCGTGGCCCACCTGCGCCGCCACGCCGTGCGCCCGGTCGCCGTGACCTCGGCGCTCCCCGAGGACCTCGACGCCCGCGAGCATGCCGGGCGCCTGGGCATCACCGCGCTGGTCGGCCGGGGCGAGCTCGCGTCGCTGCCGCGGGTCGTCACCACCGTGGAGGACGTCGCCGACACCCGGGTGCCCGACGCCCCACCGCTCGCCGGCATCGACCGGACGCCCGGGCCCGAGCCCGGACGCCTCGTGGTCGTGTGGGGTCCGGTCGGCGCCCCGGGGCGCACGACGGTCGCCACCAGCCTGGCGTGGGAGCTCGCCCGGCGCGACACCCCGGTGGTGCTCGTCGACCTGGACCCCTACGGCGGTGCCGTCGCCCAGCAGCTCGGCATCCTCGACGAGGTGTCCGGCCTGCTCTCGGCCTCCCGACTCGCCGCCGCGGGGCAGCTCGACGACCGGTTCCCCTCGATCTGTCGCGGTGTCGGGGAGCACCTGGCCGTGGTCACCGGCCTGCCCCGCGCCGACCGGTGGCGTGAGGTGCGCGCCGCCCAGGTGGACCAGCTGCTCGAGCGGGCGCGCGCCCACGGTCAGGTCGTGGTCGACACCGGGTTCAGCCTCGAGGACGACACCGGTCCCGACCTCGGCGGCCGGCCGGGGCGCAACGCCCTGACCCTCGCCGCCCTCGAGCAGGCCGACGAGGTGGTCGTCGTGGGTTCGGCCGACCCCGTGGGGCTCACCCGGCTCGCGCGCGGCCTGGTCGACCTGCGCGAACGCGCTCCCTTGGCGCCGGTGCGGGTGGCGGTGAACCGCATGCGACCCTCGATCGGGTGGTCCGAGCGGGAGATCGCCGGCATGGTCGAGGGCTTCAGCCGGGTCGCCGGCCTCCACTTCCTCCCAGACGACCGAGGCGGGGTCGACCAGGCGCTCGTGAGCGGCCGCCCGGTCGCCGACCTGGGTCCCTCGTCGCTGACGCAGGCCCTCGCCGCGCTGACCGACGCGGCGTTCCCGGCCCACGCCCGCGGTGGCGCCGACGGACCGTCGGCCCGCACCGGCCTCAGGCGTGGCCGAGGGTCGGTCGGCGCCGGCAGACGCCGCTTCGCCCGGTCGAAATGAGGCAATGCAAGAGGGCAAGATTCTGAAAATCATCAAGATTCAACGTAATTTGGGTACTGATTCGAATGTTCGAAGGAGACCCAATGTCACGTCACTACCGCATCGCTGCCATCTCGGCGCTCGCCGTCGTCATGGCTGCGTCGCCCGCGTCCGCTAAGCTCTTCCAAGGCACCACCGGCGACGACACCATTCGGGGCAAGAACCGCGCCGACAAGATCATGTCCATCGGCGGCCAGGACAAGGTCACGGCCCGCGGTGGCAATGACAAGGTGTGGGCGGGCAACGGGCACGACACCGTCACCGGTGACGACGGCGACGACTGGATCACCCTCCAGCCCGGCAACGACTGGGCGGCCGGCGGTCTCGGCAACGACTCCATCGACGGCGGCCAGGGCGACGACGAGCTCTGGGGCGGCGAGGGCAACGACAAGCTGACCGCCGGGGCCGGCGACGACGTCGTCTACGGCGAGGGCGGCAACGACCTCGTCGGCGGCGGCGAGGGCGCCGACCGGCTCTTCGGCGGCGACGGTGTCGACAAGCACATCGGCAACAACGGCAACGACTACATCGACGCCGGCCCCGGCGACGACGGAGCGATCCAGGGCGGCCCCGGCAACGACGTGCTGATCGACGGCGAGGGCAACGACGTCAAGATCAAGGGCGACGAGGGCGACGACATCGTCTTCCTCGGCCCCGGTGCCGACAAGGTCTTCACCGAGCAGGGCAACGACACCATCTACGTGCTGCCCGACGGTCAGGTGGACAAGATCCACTGCGACGACCCGACCCAGAGCGACAACGGCAACGCCGACCGCGTGGTCTTCGTCGGCTGGCGCGACCCCGCCGACGTCATCGACTACCGCGGCTCGTGCGAGATCATCGAGGTCACCGACGTGCTGCCGGCCGGCTGGCCGTACGGCCCGGTCGTGCGCTGAGGTCAGGCCGCGAACAGCAGGTAGAGCCCGCCCACGGTGAAGGCGACCATCGCGAACAGCAGCGGCAGCTGACCGGTGAGCTGGTGCCGACGGGGGAGCAGCTTGATCGCCCGGTCGTGCGCGGCCACCACTCCGACGACGTGGCCGAGCGTGACCGCGGCGACCTTGCTGACCGCGAGGAACGTCGGGTGCGCCGACAGCCAGTAGTTGACCTGCAGGTCGGCGGTGCCGAGGTAGTCGTCGCCGCGGCTGAACGGGTCGCTCAGCTGGATGAGCGTCTGCTGGCCGTACTCGACGAAGTAGGTCAGGTAGTGGGCCACGATGTAGCCCACGATGATCGGGATGACCGAGTGCGCGAACAGGTTCGGGAGCGAGCGGCGCGGGATGTCGCTCCTGACCCCCGTTGCCATCGTGGCGACGGTCAGCACGAGCGCGACACCGCCCGAGAAGGCGATGAGGGCGAGGGTGTCGGGCCACACCCGTGAGGTCGACATCGACTGCACGAGCTTGAGCCAGGGCGTGGACTCCCGGAAGGAGTCGAACGCCGTGCTGCCGAACAGCACGCCGACGACCGCCACCAGGCCCGCCCGCGGGACGACGGTGTCGAGGTTGGCGAGCGGGCTGCGCAGCACCAGGCGTCCGTCGCGACGCCCCCAGATCGACAGCTTGGCGACGAGCGAGGAGTAGACCTCGAAGGGGTCGGCGCGGGCCAGGAACGTGGTGCCCCAGAGTGCCGAGCCGATGAACATGATGCCCAGGTAGGCGGCGCACCACAGCCGGACGGGTCCGACGTCGGTGGAGTACGGGTAGACCAGCTCGAGCCAGACGAAGGCGAACAACCCGGCCGCGGCCGGCCAGTATCCGAGGCCCGCGGGGTAGGCGTACAGCCCCTCGCCATCGGGGACGCCGGAGATCCTCGCGAAGAGCATGCTGATCGTGCGCGCGGGGCTGATCGCGCGGAACACGGGCCCGAGGAGCAGCGACGCGGGCACGATCCCGACCCACAGGAGCACGTAGAACGTGCCGAGGAAGGGGTTGATGAGCGTGTCCTCGCCGAAGACCGCGGCCGCGGCGACGTAGAGGAAGAACACCATCCCGAGCACCCGGCCGGTGATCGCCAGCGCCCGCGACGACACGAAGCGGTCCAGCCACTCCGGGGCCGGTCGACCACTGGTCGCCGGGTCGTAGCGAGGCTCGCGCCACGCCACGGCGAGCACCGTGAAGGACACGACCAGCGCGGCGACCGCTCCTGCGATCGCCAGCTCCGAGGGGATCGGCAGGTCCTTGGCGCCGCCGAGGCCGTGCGCCGAGATCGAACCGCCGACGGCGAGGGGGGTCACCGGACTTCGAGCTGCAGCAGGACCACGTCGGGCTCGTGGCTCTCCACCTCGACGACGCCGGGGCGGTCGATGACGATCTCGTGCTCCGACGTCCCCGCGTCGTAGGCGATCTCCTGCTCGGGCGTGCTGTGCACGTGGAGCTCACCGGCTTCGTCGGACTCGACGGTGAGGACCAGCGGCTGGTCGACCCCCAGCTCGACGCGCTCCCCGTTGGGCGTGAAGGAGTCGCCCTCGCGCGTCACGGTGACGGCGACGCCGTCACCGGTGCTGCTGGACCCCGACTGGGAGTCCGAGGGGGAGGAGCTGCCGCTCGGGTCGGTGGCCGGCGAGTCGGTGTCGCCGTCGCCGCCGCACGCGGTGAGCGTGGCGACCAGGACGAGGGCGACGGGGGCGATGCGCGTGAGGACGCGACCGGGCACGAGGGATCTCCTTCTGCAGCTGCACGGGCAGGCGGCGCCCGCGGCACCTGCCGGGTCACTGCCTCTGCCAGAATCCCATGCGGGACAAGATCGTCGACGAGGGGGCATGTGCATGAGTGAGCGAAGCGAGTACGTGCATGAGTGAACGGCTCCGGCCGCGGGACCTGGCCATCCTGGCTGCCGAGTCCCCCAGGACGCCCATGCACAACGCCACGGTCGAGATCTTCGACCCGGGGGAGTCCGGCTTCGACCACGACCGGCTCGTGCAGCTGATCGCCGACCGGATCGCCTTCGTCCCGCGCTACCGGCAGCGCCTGCAGCCGGTGCCGGGCCGCCTGGCCAACCCGGCCTGGGTGGACGACGAGGGCTTCGACCTCGGCTACCACGTACGACGCTCCGCGCTGCCGCGCCCGGGGTCGATGGACCAGCTGCGCGAGCTCGTCGCCCGCATCGCCTCCCGTCCGCTCGACCGGAGCCGTCCGCTCTGGGAGTGCTACTTCGTGGAGGGCCTCGAGCACGGGCGCGTCGCCCTGCTCACCAAGAGCCACCAGATCCTCGTCGACGGCCGCGAGACCGTCGACATCGGGCAGGTGCTGCTCGACACCTCGCCGGACCGCTCGACGCTCGGCCACGACGACGACTGGCACCCGGGCCGCGCGGCCGGGCCGGTGGCGGCTGCCCTCGCCGCCGTCACCGACAGCCTCGAGAGCCCGCGCACGCTCTGGATGACGACCCGCGCCAACGCCGAGTCGCTCGGCCGCGCCGCCTCCTCCTCGACCGCCCGTGTCGCCGAGGTCGCCAACGCCCTCGCCGGGCGCGGCCCGGTGCACTCCACCCCGGTGCACCGCCGACTCTCCCAGCAGCGCCGGTTCGTGACCGTGCGCACCGAGCTCGCCGACTACCGCGCGATCCGGGAGGTGCACGGCGGCACGGTCAACGACGTCATCCTGGCCACCGTCGCCGGCGGGCTCCGCGGCTGGCTGATGGCGCGCGCCGAGTCGCTGGGCGGCCTGCGCACCATCAAGGCGATCGTGCCGATGTCGGTGATCGACGACGAGCTCGAGCCGACCTCCCTCGGCACCCAGATCAGCGGGCACCTCGTGAACCTGCCGATCGGCGAGCCCAGCCCGGTCGTCCGGCTGCACCAGGTCAGCTACGACCTGCGGGCGCACCGGGACAACGGTCGCAACGTCTCGGCCCGTCGACTCTCCGGCATCGCCGGCTTCGCCCCGACGACGTTCCACGCGCTGGGGGCCCGGCTGGCCACGGCCGAGCTGCGCCGCGGCTTCCACGTGTCGGTCACCAACGTGCCGGGGCCGCAGTTCCCGCTCTACGCCGACGGTGCGCGCATGCTCGAGTCCTACCCCGTCCACCCGCTGCTGCCCGACCACCCGCTGGCCATCGGCGTCACCTCCTACGACGGCGGCGTGTTCTACGGCATCACGGCGGACCGCGACGCCGTGCCCGACGCCGACGTCCTCGGCCAGTGCGTGCTCGAGGCGCTCGAGGAGCTCAAGGACTCGGCCTCCGACACCCGGCCCCGCGCGCCGCGCGGGCGCACCAAGGCAGCCGCCGAGGAGAAGACGTGAGCCGTCGCTACCTTCCCTCGTCCCTCCCGCGCCTGGCCGAGGACTGGGCAGCCGACGGACCCCGCGTCGTCGACCAGGTCCTGGCCCCCGACGACGGGGAGGAGAGCGAGTACGTCGCCCTCATGACCGCCGCGGACGCGTCCGGCGAGCTGGTGGCCGGCCTGCCGGACGGCCGGCGCCGCCGCGTCGTCGTGGTCGCCGAGACCCCCTCGCCCGACGGGCCGGTCCGCTGGCGCGACGTGGTCGCGGTGCACGTCGACACCGAGGACGACGCGGACGCCGACGACGACCTCGCGTGGTGGGCCACCCAGGAGATCGCCGACCTCCTCGCCCCCGGGTGATCGCGCCCCTCATCCGGCACTTTGAGGCGTGCAGGCCGGTCTGACACGATCAGCCGCATGGACGCGATCACCTTTCCTCCGGCTCCCACCAACGAGCCGAACCTGACCTATGCGCCCGGCACCCCGGAGCGCGAGGCACTGGTCACCGAGCTCGCCCGGCTCGAGGGCGAGCAGCACACCTTCCACGCCGTCATCGGCGGCGAGCACCGCGAGGGAGGCGGCGCCGAGACCGCCGTCGTCCAGCCCCACGACCACCAGCACGTGCTGGGCACGCTCCGCGGTGCGACCACCAAGGACACCGAGGACGCCATCGCCGCCGCGGCCGAGGCGGCGCCGGGCTGGCAGGCGATGCCCTTCGACGAGAAGTGCGCCATCATCCTCAAGGCAGCCGACCTGCTGGCCGGCCCGTGGCGCCAGCGCCTCAACGCCGCGACGATGCTGGGCCAGTCGAAGACGGCCTTCCAGGCCGAGATCGACGCGGCGTGCGAGCTGATCGACTTCTGGCGCTTCAACGTCCACTACGCCAAGCAGATCCTGACCGACCAGCCGATCGCCAACAGCCCGGGCATCTGGAACCGCACGGACCACCGCCCGCTCGAGGGCTTCGTCTACGCGATCACGCCGTTCAACTTCACCGCCATCGCCGGCAACCTGCCCACCGCCCCGGCGCTGATGGGCAACACGGTGCTCTGGAAGCCGTCCCCGACGCAGCAGCTGGCCGCGTCGCTGACGATGGAGCTGCTGGAGGAGGCCGGCATGCCGCCGGGAGTCATCAACATGCTTCCCGGCGACGGCCTCGACGTGTCCAAGGTCGCCCTGGCCCACCGTGACCTGGCCGGCATCCACTTCACCGGCTCGACCCCGACGTTCCAGCACCTGTGGCGCACCGTCGGCGAGAACATCACCGGCTACCGCGGCTACCCGCGGATCGTCGGCGAGACCGGCGGCAAGGACTTCATCGTGGCCCACCCGTCGGCCGATCCCGACGTGCTGCGCGTCGCGATGATCCGTGGCTCGTTCGAGTTCCAGGGCCAGAAGTGCTCGGCAGCCTCGCGCGCCTACGTCCCGCGCTCCGTCTGGGTGAAGATCAAGGACCAGCTCATCGCCGACACCGAGGCGCTGTCGATGGGTGACGTCACCGACCTGTCCCACTTCATGGGAGCCGTGATCGACGACCGGGCGTTCGCCAAGCACCGCAAGGCCATCGCCCGGGTCGAGGAGAACGACCACCTGACGCTGCTGGCCGGAGGGCAGACCGACGACTCGGTGGGGTACTTCGTGCGGCCCACCATCATCGAGTCGAGCGACCCGACCGACCAGATGTTCTCCGACGAGTACTTCGGCCCGATCCTGGCCGTCCACGTCTACGAGGACGACCGCTTCGAGTCGGTGGTGGCGCAGATGGAGTCCTTCGCCCCCTACGCGCTGACCGGCGCGATCATCGCGCAGGACCGCGCGGCCATCGCATGGGCGCGCAAGACGCTGCGCTTCGCCGCGGGCAACTTCTACGTCAACGACAAGCCGACCGGCGCCGTCGTGGGCCAGCAGCCCTTCGGCGGCGGTCGTGCGTCGGGCACCAACGACAAGGCCGGTGCCGCGGTCAACCTGCTGCGCTGGACCTCGCCGCGGTCGATCAAGGAGACCTTCGTGCCCCCGACCGACCACCGCTACCCGCACCAGGGCTGACGTCCCGGCCCCCGCGCCGATGGGGGAGGATGGGGGCGTGCTCGTCCCCGTCCTCCCGCTCCGGCCCCTGTGGCACATGGGCGCCCTGCACCCCTACGAGCAGGCGCTCACGCTGCTGCTCGCGTTCGGGCCGTTCCTCGTGCTCGGCCTGGTGATCTGGCGGCGGCGCGCCGAGCAGGACGGCGCGGACGGCGCCACGGCCTCCCGCGAGGACGGCGCTCCCGCGGACGACCGCGAGCACCTCAGCTGAAGACGGGCACCTCGGCGCCGGCGAGCCCGGACCGTTCGGCAGCCGTCGGCTCGGCGCGTCCCGTGCCGACCAGGGCGACCCGCTCGGTCGTCCAGCCGTCGAGGGTCCGGCCCAGCAACGCCTCCACCACCCGGCGCGCCTCGGCGAGACCCGCGGCAGGCGGGCCGGGGGCGTCGAGGTGGGCGACGAGGTCGACGTGGTGGAGCGTCGCCTCCACCGCCAACGTGCTGGCGAGGTCGCCGACGTTGAGGGCGTGACCCTGCGTCGCCACCCGCACCCCGGCAGGGACGGCCGCCACCGCACGGGCGGTCGCGGCTGCCGCCTCGAGGTAGCGCTCGCGCAGGGAGGAGAAGTCGTGGAGGCCGGCCTCGACGCGGGTCAGCCGGCGGCTGCGCTCGTCGGCGTCCGGGTCGCTGCCCCACGACCGCCAGTAGGCGACCGCGTCGCAGTCGGCCTCGCGCCCCGCCGGCGTGTGGACCGCCACCAGCCCTCGGGTCGCGTCGGCGTGCAGGTGCCACACCAGGTCGCGCACGGTCCAGCCGGTGCACCCGGTGGGCACCCAGGCGTCGTCCTCGCGCAGCCGCGACACGACGGCGGCCAGTGCGTCGTACGACTCCGTGAGCAGCGCGGTCATCGAGCCGCGAGCCACTCCACGCCGGTGCGGTGCTCGGTGTCGAGCGCCTTGCCCAGCATGTCGGCGACGAGGCCCTCGATCTTGCCGCCGACCAGTGGGATGCGGACGGTCACCTCCAGGTCGACGCGCTCGGTCGTGCGCCCGCCCGACTCGACCAGCGTCGCGGTGCCGGCCATCTCGCCCGGCTTGCCGGGGATGCTGACCTCGACGTCGGCGTGCTCGGTGGTGCGCCACGCCTCGACCTGGATGATCCTGATCTCGTCGCCGACGAGCTTGGTCGCGAACGACGGCAGGCCCGAGGAGGACTGCACCTGCTCGATCGTGACGACGCCGTCCTCGACGGTGACGCTCCCGCGGACGACGTGCATCCGCTCGAGCACGCGCTCGCGGAACGACCGGTCGGTGAGCATCGCGGCCACCTCCTCGAGCGAGGCGTCGTAGGTGAGCTCCTTGACCACGCGCTTGCCCATCCAGGCTCCTCCGGGTGTCCGTCCGAGCGGCCGGGGCAGGCGCTCCGGCCGGTGCCGACATCATGGCCGACGGGGTGTGACTGCCGGGTACCGACCCGTGTTGTGACGGTCACAGTGCGGGTTCTAGTGTCGGGGCGTGGCGACGCCTGAGGAGATCAAGGACCAGCAGCTCGACGCAGCGACGGCGGCTCGTCCGGAGTGGGGGGACCTCGTCCGCGCCTACTACCGGCACGTCGCTCCCGACGAGGTCGCCGAGCGGTCGCCGGAGGACCTGCTCGGCGCCGTCTCCTCCCACCACGACCTCGCGTCCTCGCGCCCGCAGGGCACCGCAGCCGTGCGGGTCGTGACCCCCACGCTCGCCGACGCCGGCTGGTCGGCCTCGGGCCGCTCGGTCGTCGAGGTGGTCACCGACGACATGCCGTTCCTCGTCGACTCGGTGATGATGGAGCTCAACCGGCTCGGGCACAACGTGCACGCGATCATCCACCCGCAGCTCGCCGTCGAGCGGGACATCACCGGGGAGCTCCAGGAGGTGCACGCCCACGAGCCGCGTGGGGGCGCCCGGGCGGCCGTCCAGTCCGAGACGCAGCCGTCGGCCCAGGAGGGCGCGGAGTCGTGGATGCACGTCGAGATCGACCGCACCGACGACGACGAGGCGGCCGAGATCACCGACGGCCTCCAGCGGGTGCTGCGCGACGTGCGCGAGTCCGTCGAGGACTGGGAGAAGATGCACGCCCAGGCCCTCGCCGTCGTCGAGGAGCTCGACCAGGACCCGCCGCCCCTCCCCGCCGAGGAGCTGCGCCAGGGCCGCGAGTTCCTCACCTGGCTGGCCGACGACCACTTCACCTTCCTCGGCTACCGCGAGTACCAGCTCGAGGCGGAGGAGGGCGCGCCCGAGGAGTGCGGCCTTCGCGCCGTCCCCGGGACCGGCCTCGGGATCCTGCGCCACGACCAGGACCTGTCGGCCTCGTTCGCCAAGCTGCCCCCGCTGGTGAAGGCGAAGGCCCGCGAGAAGAAGCTGCTCGTGCTGGCCAAGGCCAACTCCCGCGCCACCGTCCACCGTCCCGCCTACCTGGACTACGTCGGCATCAAGACCTTCGGCCCCGACGGCGATGTCGTGGGTGAGCGCCGCTTCCTCGGCCTGTTCTCCAGCGCCGCCTACACCGAGTCGGTCACCCGGATCCCGGTGCTGCGCGAGAAGGTCACCGAGGTCATGCGCCACGCGGCCTTCGACCCCCGCAGCCACGCCGGCAAGGCGCTGATGGACACGCTCGAGAACTACCCGCGCGACGAGCTGTTCCACACCTCGCCCGACGAGCTCGCGCCGGTCGCGCAGGACGTGATGAACGCCCGGGAGCGTCGCCAGCTGCGGGCGTTCGTGCGCCGCGACACCTACGGCCGCTACGTCTCGGTCCTCGTCTACCTGCCCCGCGACCGCTACAGCACCGCCGTGCGCGAGCGGTTCTCCGAGATCCTGGCCGAGCAGCTCGGCGGCGAGCACGTCGAGTTCACCGCGCGGGTCAACGAGTCGACGACCGCTCGCGTGCACTTCGTGGTCCACCCGCCCAAGGGCGGCGAGATCCCGGAGATCGACGTCCCCGACCTCGAGCGCCGGCTGATGGAGGCCTCGCGCTCGTGGCGCGACGACTTCGTCGCCGCCGTCGTGAGCGAGCACGGCGTCGACGAGGGATCGCGGCTCGCGCGGGCCTGGGCCCACGCCTTCCCCGAGGCCTACAAGGAGGACTACCAGCCGCAGCGCGGGTCGGCCGACCTCGGCCGCATCGAGGCCATCTCCGGCGAGGAGGGCATCGACCTCGCGCTGTTCGACCAGGACGAGCGCGGCGGTCACTACCGTCGCGGCGAGTCGCGGCTCAAGGTCTTCCGGGTCGGCGAGCCGCTGTCGCTGAGCGCGATGCTGCCCATGCTGACGTCGATGGGCGTCGAGGTCGTCGACGAGCGCCCCTACGAGCTCACCGGCCTGGCCCGGCCCTCGTTCATCTACGAGTTCGGCCTGCGCCACGGCCGCACCCTCGCGCCCCACGAGCGCACGCTGTTCGCCGAGGCGCTCCGCGCGGTGTGGGACGGCTTCAACGAGATCGACGGCTTCAACCAGCTCGTCCTCGCCGCCGGGCTGACGTGGCGGCAGGCCACCGTGCTGCGGGCGTACGCCAAGTACCTCAAGCAGGGCAACTCGCCCTTCGCCCTCGACTACATCGAGGAGGCGCTCCGCAGCAACGTCGACATCACCCGGCTGCTCGTGGAGCTGTTCGAGTCGCGCTTCGACCCCGGCCGCGGCGACCGCTCGCTGGAGCACGACGCCGAGGCGCGGGTCGCCAAGGTGGAGGCAGTGGAGGAGCGGCTCGCCAAGGCCCTCGACGACGTGGTCAGCCTGGACCACGACCGCATCCTGCGCTCCTACCGCACCCTGGTGCGCGCGACCCTGCGCACCAACTTCTTCCAGCGCTCCGCCGACGGCGAGGTGCACCCCTACATCTCCTTCAAGCTCGAGCCGTCGGCGATCCCCGACCTGCCCGAGCCGCGGCCCCGCTTCGAGATCTTCGTCTACAGCCCCCGCGTCGAGGGCTCGCACCTGCGCTTCGGCGCGGTGGCGCGCGGTGGACTGCGCTGGTCGGACCGTCGCGACGACTTCCGCACCGAGGTGCTCGGGCTGGTCAAGGCGCAGATGGTGAAGAACACCGTGATCGTGCCGGTCGGCGCGAAGGGCGCGTTCTTCTGCAAGCAGCTTCCCGACGCCTCCGACCGCGACGCGTGGCTCGCCGAGGGCGTCGCCTGCTACAAGACCTTCATCTCCGGGCTGCTCGACATCACCGACAACCTCGTCGACGGGGTCACGGTGCCGGCTCGCGAGGTCGTGCGCCACGACGGTGACGACTCCTACCTCGTCGTCGCCGCCGACAAGGGCACCGCGACGTTCTCCGACATCGCCAACGGCGTGGCCAAGGACTACGGCTTCTGGCTGGGTGACGCGTTCGCGTCAGGCGGCTCGGTCGGCTACGACCACAAGGCGATGGGCATCACCGCCAAGGGCGCGTGGGTGTCGGTCCAGCGGCACTTCCGCGAGATGGGTGTCGACTGCCAGGCCGAGGACTTCACCGCGGTCGGCATCGGCGACATGTCCGGCGACGTCTTCGGCAACGGCCTGCTCTGCTCCGAGCACACCCGGCTGGTGGCGGCGTTCGACCACCGCGACATCTTCATCGACCCCTCGCCCGACGCCGCGTCGTCGTACGCCGAGCGGCGCCGGCTCTTCGACCTGCCGAGGTCGAGCTGGAAGGACTACGACACCTCCCTCATCTCCGAGGGCGGCGGGGTGTGGCCGCGCTCGGCGAAGTCGATCCCGGTGTCCGCCCAGGCGCGCGAGGCCCTGGGGCTCGCCAACGACGTCACCTCGCTCACGCCTGCCGAGCTGATGAGGGCGATCCTGCTCGCGCCCGTCGACCTGCTGTGGAACGGCGGCATCGGCACCTACGTGAAGTCGTCGGAGGAGACCGACGCCGACGCCGGCGACAAGGCCAACGACGCCATCCGCGTCAACGGCGAGGACCTGCGGGCCCGGTGCGTCGGCGAGGGCGGCAACCTCGGCTTCACCCAGCTCGGCCGGGTGGAGTACGCCCGGTTCGGCGCCCGCGGCGACGGCGGACGGATCAACACCGACTTCATCGACAACTCCGCCGGTGTGGACACCTCCGACCACGAGGTCAACATCAAGATCCTGCTCGACCGCGTCGTGCGATCGGGGGCGATGGGGGAGGACGCCCGCAACGAGCTGCTGGCCGAGATGACCGAGGAGGTCGGCCAGCTCGTCCTGCGCGACAACTACGAGCAGAACCTCGCCCTCGCCAACGCGCAGGCCCACGCCCCGTCGCTGCTGCACGTGCACGAGGACTGGATGCGCGCCCTGGAGAAGCGCGGCGTGCTCAACCGCGAGCTCGAGGGGCTGCCCAGCACCCGCCAGGTCCGGCGCCGCCTCGAGCGCAAGCAGGCCCTGTCGGCGCCCGAGCTGTCGGTCCTGCTGGCATGGACCAAGATCGTGCTGGCCGAGGAGCTCGTCGACTCCGACCTGCCCGACGACCCCTACCTGCGCGAGGACCTGCTCGCCTACTTCCCGAGCCGCATGAAGCCGGACCTCGAGGCGGCCATCGAGGACCACCCGCTGCGGCGCGAGATCATCGTGACGCAGGTGGTCAACGACCTCGTCAACGGCGCCGGCATGACCTTCTGGCCGCGGCTGCAGGGCGAGACCGGGGCCACCCCCGCCGACCTGACGCGGGCCAACTTCGTCGCCCGCGAGATCTTCGGCTCGCTGCCACTGCGGCACGAGATCGCCGCGCTCGACAACCAGGTGCCGGCGGAGCGCCAGACCCGGATGCGCATCGAGATGCGCACGCTCGTCGAGCGCGCGTCGCGCTGGCTGGTCACCAACCGGCGCCCGCCGCTCGACTCCAGCGCCACGGTCGAGTTCTTCCGCGGTCGCGTCCAGCGCGTCATGGCCGAGCTGCCCGGCATCATGAGCGGGCGCGAGCTCGACGATTACCGCGCCCGCGAGAAGCGCCTCACCGACCAGGATGTCCCCGCGGACTTGGCCTCCCGGGTCGCGGTGCTCGCCTCCGCCTACGCCCTGCTCGGCATCGTCGAGACGGCCGACCGGCTCGACCTCGATCCGGTCGACGTGGCCCGGGTCCACTTCGCGCTGGGGGAGCGGCTCGGGCTGCCGGCGCTCGTGGAGCGCATCTTCGCCCTGCCGCGCGACGACCGGTGGCAGACGATGGCGCGGGCCGCGGTGCGCGACGACCTCTACGGCGTCCACCAGCAGCTGACCGCCCAGGTCCTCGAGTCCACCGACGCCGCGGACTCGGCGCCGGCGCGCGTGGCCGCCTGGGAGGACGCCGACGAGGAGCTCGTGGGTCGCGCCGCGGCGACGCTGGACGAGATCTGCCGCGAGGAGACCGCCGAGCTGGCCCGCCTGTCCGTCGGGCTGCGGGTGGTGCGGGGCCTGCTGTCCTGACCGGCGTCGTACGCCGCCCGCGTCAGAACAGCAGCAGGGCGGCGACGACGCCGGCGGCGACGACCGCCCACCGGAAGACCGCGTCGGGGAGCTTGCGGCCGATGCGCGCACCGACGTAGCCGCCGACCAGTGACCCGGCCGCGAGGAGCACCACGACGCCCCAGCGCGGGTCGGCGACCACGACGAAGATGAGGCCGGCGACGACATTGCCGACCATCAGCGACAGCGTCTTGAGGCCGTTGACGACGCGCAGCTCGAGGTCGGTGCCGATGCCGAGGACCGCCACCATCATCACGCCGGCGCCTGCGCCGAAGTAGCCCCCGTAGACGCCCGTGATCGTCGCGAACGCCGTGGTGGCGGGGGACATGTGCCGGCGCTCGGCCAGCGCGACACCGTGCCGCGCCTCGTGACGGGCCCGCAGCCACGCCGCGATGCGGGGCTGCACGCCGACGAGCAGGCAGGTGAAGAGGATGAGGTAGGGGACGACCGCCTCGAACACGCCCGGCGGGAGCCCGAGCAGCAGGGCGGCGCCGATGACGGCGCCGATCGCGCAGACGGCCACGATGACGTACGCCACCCGCCCCGCCTCGCGAACCTCCTGCCGGTAGCCGACGACGCCGCCCAGGCCGGCCGGGATCAGGCCGAGGGTGTTGGACACGTTGGCCACGACCGGGGGCAGGCCGAGGCCGACGAGGACGGGGAAGCTCAACAGGGACGCCACCCCGACCGTGGAGGAGAGCACGCCGGCGCCGAACCCGGTGACGAGCACCAGGAGCGCCTCGACTGCGGTCACTGCGCCTCGCGGATGAGGGCGACGTCGCTGACCATCGCGACATGGGCGTGCATCGCCGCGGCCGCGGCGGCGGGGTCGCCGGCGCGGATCGCCTCGGCGATTGCGCGGTGGCCCGCCAGGGAGTCCTGGGGTCGCCCGGGCTGGCCGAGGGACTCGAGGCGGGTCTCCTTGACGAGGTCGCCGATCTCGTCCATCAGCCGGGCGAGCAGGAGGGAGTGGGAGGCGGCGGTCACAGCGCCGTGGAAGCGCTCGTCGCCCTCCACGCCTCGGCCGCCCGCCTCGATGTCGGCGGCCATGAAGGCGAGGGCGTCGTCGATGCGGGCGAGGTCGTCGTCGGTGCGTCGTGCGGCGGCGAGGGAGGCGATCTTGGTCTCGAGCGCGTCGCGGGTCTCGATGATCTCGGGCAGCCGGTCGGCGTGGCTGCGGATCGCCTCGACGATGCGGGTCGACTTCCGGTGTCCGGCGGTGACGACGGTGCCGTCGCCGTGGCGTACCTCGACCACGCCGACCACCTCGAGCGCCACGAGCGCCTGGCTCAGCGTGGCGCGGCTGACGCCGAGGCGCTGCGCGAGCTCACGCTCGGGCGGGAGCTTGTCGCCGGCCTGCAGGCCGTTGTCGTCGATCCACGCGGAGATCTGCCCGGCCACCTGCTCGTAGAGACGCGTGCGCAGCAGGCGCGGCGGGAAGGAGGACGACTCGGACATGGCACCACCCTATTGACGATCGGCTCATTGTCCTATTGGCTAGGCCACTGAGCCAGCATTGTGACGAGGGCCACCCCCCGCGACCCCGCCGTGCCGGCACTCGACTCGGAAGGGGACCGCCATGGGTCCGGAATGGATTGCGATCATCGCGCTCGTCGCGCTGTTCGTGGTCGGCACGGTGCTGCCGATCAACATGGGAGCGCTTGCCTACGTCGCCGCGTGGCTCGTGGGCATGTACTCCCTGGGGCTCGACGAGAAGGAGATCCTCGCCGGCATCAGCGCCGACCTGGTCCTGACCCTGATCGGTGTCACCTACCTCTTCGCGATCGCGAGACAGAACGGCACCGTCGACCTCATCGTCCGCACAGCCGTGGCCTCGGTCGGCGGACGCGTGGCCCTCATCCCGTGGGTGATGTTCGCCGTCACGGCCGTGATCACCGCGATCGGAGCGGCCAGCCCGGCCGCGTGCGCCATCATCGGCCCGATCGCCCTCGGCTTCGCCGGCCGCTACCGCATCAGCCCGTTGATGATGGGCATGTTCGTCGTGCACGGCGCGCAGGCCGGTGGCTTCTCGCCCATCTCGATCTACGGCACGATCACCAACTCGGTGATGGAGGACGCCGGTCTCGGCACCACGCCGCTGGTCATCTTCTTCTCCAGCCTGGTGGTCAACACCGTGATGGCCGCGATCCTCTTCGTCGTGCTCGGCGGCCGCAAGCTGATGAAGATGCGCATGGACGAGGACGGCGAGCTCGTCGAGGTCGGCGCCACGACGGGTGCCACGACGCGCGACACAGTCGGCGCCGCCGCCGGTGCCGCAGGGAGCGCGCCGCGCGTGCACCCCGACCGCTCGGACGCCCGCTCGGCCACCGGCGCCACGCCCACCACCGGCACCCCGAACCCCGACGACGCCGGCACGACCCTCGAGCACGTCCTCACCCTCGTCGCCTTCCTCGCCGTCGCGGTCGTCGCGCTCGTCTTCGACAAGAACATCGGCTTCGCCGCGATCACCGCCGCGGTCGTGCTCTCGATCCTCACGCCGAAGGCCTACAAGGACACCGTCAAGCAGATCGCCTGGCCGACCGTGCTCCTCGTCGCCGGCGTCAGCACGTACGCCACGATCCTCACCACCGCCGGCTCGCCGGAGTTCGTCGGCAAGTGGGCCGCCGGACTGGGTGCGGCCGCCATCGGCGCGCTGATCCTCTGCTACGTCGGCGGCATCGTCTCGGCGTTCGCGTCCTCGACCGCGCTGCTGCCGGTGATCATCCCGATCGCGATCCCCCTCGTCGCCGAGGGCGGCCTGTCGGCCGGCTTCTTCGTCGCGGCCCTCGCGGTGAGCTCGACCATCGTCGACGTCAGCCCGTTCTCCACCAACGGCGCGCTGATGCTGGCCAACAGGCCCGACACCATCGACGAGAGCACCTACTACAAGCAGATCCTGACCTACGCCACGATCGTGACCCTCGTCGGCCCGCTGCTGGTCTGGGCCGCCCTCGTTCTCCCCGGATGGTGACCACCGACATGACCTCCTCCTCTACGAGCACCGCCACGACCGGACCCCTGTCCGACCTCCTCGTCGTCGACCTGACCCGCGCGCTCGCGGGCCCGCACGCCACCCAGATGCTGGGCGACCTCGGCGCCCGCGTGATCAAGGTCGAGGCGCCCGGGAGCGGCGACGACACCCGCGGCTGGGGGCCGCCGTTCGTCGGCGAGCCCGACGCCCGGCAGTCGACGTACTTCCTGTGCACCAACCGCAACAAGGAGTCGATCGCCCTCGACCTCAAGGACCAGGCCGACAAGGACGTCCTGGTCGGCCTCGTCGAGCGCGCCGACGTGCTCGTCGAGAACTTCCGCACCGGCGTCCTCGAGCGCCTCGGGCTCGGCATCGAGGAGCTGATGCGCCGCAACCCGCGCCTCGTCGTGCTCTCGATCACCGGGTTCGGCCACGACGGCCCCGAGGGCGGTCGCGCCGGCTACGACCAGATCGCCCAGGGCGAGGCCGGCCTGATGTCGCTCACGGGGTCCGGGCCCGACGACCCGCAGCGCGTCGGCGTACCCATCGCGGACCTGCTCTCCGGCATGTACGGCGCCTACGGCGTGCTCGCCGCGCTCCACGAGCGGGAGCGCACCGGCGTGGGCACCGTCGTCCGTACGTCGTTGCTGGCCTCGGTGATCGGCGTGCACGCGTTCCAGGGCACCCGGTGGACCGTGGCCGGCGAGGTCGGTTGCGCGCAGGGCAACCACCACCCGTCCATCGCGCCCTACGGGCTCTTCCACTGCCGCGACGGCGCCGTGCAGATCGCGCTCGGCAGCGAGGGCCTGTGGAAGAAGTTCTGCGTCGGCTTCGGGCTCGACCCCGACGCCGAGGGCATGGCCACCAACGGCGAGCGGGTCGCCAGCCGCGAACGGGTCATCGAGGTGGTCGAGCAGGCCTTCGCCGACTGGGACGCCGAGCCGCTCCTGGCGCGCCTCGCCGAGGTCGGCGTGCCGGCCGGCAAGGTGCGCACCCTCGACGAGGTCTACGAGTGGGACCAGGTCGCCAGCCAGGGACTGCTGGTCGACGTCGACCACCCGACCCTCGGCGGCCTGACCCTGCCGGGCCCGCCGCTGCGGTTCTTCGACGCCGAGGGAGCCGAGGTCACGCGCCGCGACCACGTCGCGCCGCCGCTGCTCGACCAGCACGCCGACGAGATCCGCGCCTGGGTCGGCGGAGGCGGAGCGTGAGCCGGGAGGGCGCGGCCCGGCGCTGGACCGCTCACGAGCTGCTCGACCTGGTGCTCGACGAGGGCACCTTCACCTCGTGGGACGAGCCGATCAACCTGTCCTACGCCGACGCCGACTACCGCGCCGCGCTCGAGGCCGCCGCGGCGAAGGCCGGCACCGACGAGTCGGTGCTGACCGGGCGCGGTGAGGTCCGCGGCCGGCCGGTCGCGGTCGTGGTCAACGAGTTCCGCTTCCTCGCCGGCTCCATCGGCCGGGCCGCCGCCGACCGCATCACCGCGGCCGTGCGCCGCGCGACCGCGGAGGGCCTGCCCCTGCTGGCGAGCACCGCGTCGGGCGGCACCCGCATGCAGGAGGGCACGCCCGCCTTCGTGCGGATGGTCGAGATCTCCCGTGCGCTGATGGACCACCGCGCCGCGGGCCTGCCCTACCTCGTGCACCTGCGCCACCCCACGACCGGAGGCGTGTACGCCTCGTGGGGCTCGCTCGGCCACGTGACCGTCGCCGAGCCCGGTGCCCTGGTCGGCTTCCTCGGCCCCAAGGTCTACGAGGGCCTCAACGGACGGCCCTTCCGGCCGGGCGTGCAGGTCGCGGAGAACCTCGCCGCCGCCGGCGTCATCGACGGCGTCGTCGCCGCAGAGGACCTGCCGGCCATGGTCGACAGCGCCCTCGCGGTGCTGGTCGACGCACCCGGCGCGGGCCGCCTGCCGCTGCGCACCGCGCGCCCGATCGGGGACCACACCGCCTGGGACAGCGTCGAGCGGACCCGTCGTACGGACCGGGTGGGCGTGCGCGACCTCCTCGCCCACGGCGCCTCCGGGACGTTGCAGCTGCGCGGCACCGACGAGGGCGAGCGCGACTCGACCGTCCTCGTCGCGCTGACGCGGCTCGACGACCAGCCGTGCGTCGTGATCGGCCAGGACCGGTCGCGACAGGTGCCCGGTCACGCCATGGGACCGGGCGCGCTGCGTGAGGCCCGGCGCGGGATGCGGCTCGCCGAGGAGCTCGGCCTGCCCCTGGTCAGCGTCATCGACACCCCGGGCGCCGAGCTGTCGCCCGAGGCGGAGGAGCGCGCCATCGCCGGAGAGATCGCCCGCTGCATCGCCACCCTGACGACCATGTCGGTGCCGACGGTCTCGGTGATCCTCGGGCAGGGCTGCGGGGGAGGGGCGCTCGCGTTCCTGCCCGCGCGGTCCGTCGTCGCGACCGAGCACGCCTGGCTCTCCCCGCTGCCGCCCGAGGGCGCGAGCCTCATCGTGCACGGCGACACCTCGCACGCGGCCGCGATGGCCGCACGCCAGCGGGTGCGGGCCGCGGACCTCCTCGCCGACGGCGTGGTCCAGCACGTGGTGCCGGAGGTCGACGGGGAGTCCCGCCGCGACCTGGCCGTCGCCGTGGCCGCCGAGGTCGGCGCGCGGTTGCGCGAGCTCGCGGGTCGTACGCCGGTGGCCCACGCCTCCTGAGGCTTCGCGCGTCCGTCGGGCGGTGAGTGACGCAGGTTCTGGGCGTCGAAAAGGTGTCTCACTCACCGCCGCGGGCGGTGGGCGGTGGCCCAGCCACATTCCGTACGCCGGAAAGGTGGGTGGCGCACCGCCGGTCGGCGGGTCGGCGCGGGCGCGCGGCCGAGCGGTGCCACAGCCACATCTCGCGCGCGACGAATGTGGCTGTGGCACCGCTCAGGCGGCGAGCGGTCAGCTCGCCTTCTTGGTCTGCTTCTTCGCAGCGGTCTTCTTGGTCGCGGTCTTCTTGGCCGTCGACTTCTTGGCAGCCGTCTTCTTCGCCGGGGACTTCTTGGCCGTCGACTTCTTCGCGGCAGCCTTCTTCGCCGGCTTCTCGTCGTCGGAGTCGTCGTCGGCCTCGCCGCGGGCGGACTTGGCGGCGGCCACCGACTTCTGGAGCGCGGCCAGCAGGTCGACGACCTCGCCGGAGGTCTTGGTCGAGGTCTCGGTGCGCTTGATCTCGCCGCCCTCGATCTTGGACTTCACGAGCGCGTCGACGGCACCGGCGTAGTCGTCCTCGAACTCGCTCGCGTCGAAGTCGCCGGCGAGCGTCTCGACGAGCATCTGGGCCATCTTGACCTCTTGCGGCTTGGCGTCGTCGACCTCGACCTTGAAGTCGGGCACGCGCACCTCGTCGGGCCACATCATCGTCTGGAGCACGATGACCTCGCCGGCCTCGGTCTCGCGGACGCGCAGGACCGCGATCGTGGTGCGCTGGCGCAGCGCGACCGTGACGACGGCCATCCGGTCGGCGTCCTTAAGGGCCTGGCGCAGCAGCGCGTAGGGCTTGGCGCCGGCACCCTCGGGCTCGAGGTAGTAGGACTTCTCTAAGAGGAGCGGGTCGATCTGCTCGCGCGGCACGAACTTCTCCACCGCGATCTCGCGCGACGACGTCGACGGCAGCTGGGCCATGTCGTCGTCGGTGAGGATTACCATCTCGCCGTCCTCGGTCTCGTAGCCCTTCGCGATGTCGGCGTAGGCCACCTCCTCGCCGTCGAGCGAGCAGACGCGCTGGTACTTGATCCGACCGCCGTCCTTGGCGTGCACCTGGCGGAACGACACGTCGTGGCTCTCCGTGGCGGCATAGAGCTTGACCGGGACACTGACCAGGCCGAAGGAGACGGCACCCTTCCAGATCGCGCGCATGAGCCGACGATAGCCGTCACACCAGACACACGTCTCCCTCCAGATGGGGGACGCAGGGATGCCAGACTGCACGCGTGCGCCCGATGCTCGCCAGCAAGACCGACCGCGTCCCGACCGGCGCGCAGTGGCTGCACGAGGTCAAGTGGGACGGCGTGCGCGTGCTCGTCGACGCCCACGACGGCGTCGTACGCATGACCAGCCGCAACGACAACGACGTCACCCCTGCGTGGCCCGACCTGGCCGCGCCGCCGCTCGGCGACCGCGACCTGATGGTCGACGGCGAGGTGATCGCCCTGAACGAGCGCGGCGTCCCCGACTTCCGGGTGCTCCAGCACCGCATGCACGTCCGCAACGCCCGCGAGGTCGCGCGCCTGGTCACGTCCGTGCCTGCGACCCTGATGGTCTTCGACCTGCTCCGCCTCGACGGCGAGGACCTCACCGCCCGTCCGCTGGAGGAGCGGCGCGCGCTTCTGGAGGGACTGCCGCTCGGCGACTCGAAGTGGCAGGTGCCGGCGGCGTACGACGACGGCGACATGCTGTTCGACGCCACCCTGCAGCAGGGGCTGGAGGGCGTGGTGAGCAAGCGTCGCGGCTCGCGCTACCGCTTCGACTCCCGAAGCGAGGACTGGCGCAAGCTCGCCCACCGCCACCGCGGGTCCTTCGTCGTCGGCGGCTGGCGCCCGCAGACGGGTACGACGGACCGGCTGGCGTCGCTGCTCGTCGGCGAGCCGACCCCCGACGGCCTGCTCTACCGCGGGCGGGTGGGCAGCGGCATCGCCGGAGCGACCAGCACCCGGCTGGCCGCGCTGATGGCACCGCTCGCGGCCGCTTCGTCGCCGTTCGCGGACGAGGTGCCGCGCGTCGACGCCGCCGGCACGTTCTGGGTCGAGCCGCGGGTCGTGGTCGACATCGACACCCACGGCCTCGGCTACGAGCGCCTGCGCCAGCCGTCGTTCCAGGGCGTCCGCGACGACCTCTCCCCGGAGGACCTCACATGAAGCGGCTCGTGCTCGCGGCGCTGCTCGCCGGCCTGCTCGCCCCGGCCGCCCCGGCGGCACCAGCCGCAGCGCGGGCCGACCTCGTCCGCCTCGACGGCGTACGCGTCGAGCTCCGCGCCGGCACCACACAGGTGGTGACGGTCGACCACACCCGCGGCGTCCGCGCCCGGGTGTCGCTGTGGCGGCTGACCGCCGACGGCTGGAGGCGGCAGCTGACCACGGCCGACGGCCGCACCGGCTACGGCGGGCTGGTCGACGGCGACCGCCGCCGGCAGGGATCGGGGACGACGCCGCTGGGCACCTACGGGCTGACCTCCACCTTCGGCACCCACGCCGCCGACCCGCGCGCACGGCTGCCGCACCACCGGATCCGGAAGGGGGACCACTGGGTGCAGGACAACGCCTCGGACTTCTACAACCAGCTGCGCAACCAGCGCGACGGCGGCTTCCGCTGGTGGCTGCCGGCGTCCGACCCCGACTCCTCCGAGCGGCTGACGGACTACCGCAGACAGTACGAGTGGTCGATCGTCACCGACTTCAACGTCGAGCAGGTGCGCCACCGCGGCGCCGGCATCTTCCTGCACGTCAACGGGCGCGGCGCGACCGCCGGGTGCGTGAGTGCCCCGCGCCGGTTCATCCGCTCGCTCGTGCGGCTCCTCGACCCCGCCCGCGTGCCCGTGATCGGCATCGGCCGATGAGCCCCGCCGGCCAGGAGCTCCAGGTCGACGTCGACGGCCGCACCCTCACCATCAGCAACCTCGACAAGGTGCTCTACCCGCGCACGGGCACGACCAAGGGCGAGGTGCTCAACTACTACGCGCAGGTCTCGCCGGTACTGCTCCCGCACCTGAAGGACCGCGCCGTGACCCGGATCCGCTGGCCGCACGGGGTGGAGAAGGGGAGCTTCTTCGAGAAGAACGCACCCGGTGGCACGCCGTCGTGGGTGCGGACGCACGAGGTGTCGACGACCGGCTCGCGGTCCGGCAAGGGGGACGGCACGATCCGCTTCCCGATCTGCGACGACCTCGCCACCCTCACGTGGCTGGCCAACCTCGCCGCGCTCGAGCTGCACGTGCACCAGTGGACCGTCGACGCGAAGGGCCGGCCGCGCAACCCCAACCGCCTCGTCATCGACCTCGACCCCGGCGAGCCCGCCGGCCTGCACGAGTGCGCGCAGGTGGCGCTGATGGTGCGCGACGCGCTGGCCGAGCGCGACCTCGGCTGCACGCCGGTCCTCAGCGGCAGCAAGGGCCTGCACCTCTACGCCCCGCTGCCGGACGGGCGCGGCAGCCTGGACAGCGACGGTACGACGGCGCTGGCGAAGGAGGTCGCCGAGGAGCTGATGAAGGAGCACCCCGACCTCGTCACGAGCGTCATGACCAAGGCCAAGCGGCCCGGCAAGGTGTTCCTCGACTGGTCGCAGAACTCCGGCTCCAAGACCACGATCTCGCCGTACTCCCTGCGCGGACGCGAGCGGCCGACAGCCGCCGCGCCGCTGACGTGGGAGGAGGTCGAGGAGGGCGCCGAGGACGACCTGGCACTCGAGCAGCTCACGATGGACCAGGTGCTCGAGCGCGTGGCTCGGCTGGGTGACGTCTTCGAGGCCTGACCCCGTCCGAGCGGGTGGGTCGCACAGGTGTCGCGTGGATTCGACCCATGCACGTCGGGACGTGCATCTATGCTCTCGCCATGGCTCACGACGTGCTGGTGGTTGAGGACGAGGAGGACATCGCTGTCCCCCTCATGCGCACCCTCGAGCGCGAGGGCTACGAGGTCAACCGCGTGTCCGCGGGTGCCGAGGCCGTCTCCTTCGCCGTGGGCGAGGGCCCGGCGGTCGTGATCCTGGACCTGGGCCTGCCCGACATGGACGGCATCGACGTGTGCCGCCAGATGCGCTCGGGCGGCTACCTCGGCGGCATCATCATGGTGACCGCCCGCGCCGGTGAGCTCGACCGCGTGGTCGGCCTCGACGTCGGCGCCGACGACTACCTCGCCAAGCCGTTCGGCCTCGCCGAGCTCCTCGCCCGCGTGCGCGCGCTCCTGCGCCGCAGCGGCAGCACCCCGGCCCCCGACGACACCACCGTCACCACCTCGTCCGGACTCAAGATCGACGCCGCC
Source organism: Nocardioides sp. Soil_C_8 (assembly GCF_057656315.1). Lineage (NCBI taxonomy): Bacteria > Bacillati > Actinomycetota > Actinomycetes > Propionibacteriales > Nocardioidaceae > Nocardioides > Nocardioides sp. Soil_C_8. The sequence goes on along the minus strand of NZ_JBDGKQ010000002.1, from coordinate 299,060 downwards.
TCGCGCCGGGTCCACCTCGGGGACCGCGAGATCGCGCTGACCGCCAAGGAGTTCGACGTCCTGGCCGTCCTCGCCACCAACCACGACAAGGTCGTGCCGCGCGAGACGCTCATGAACGAGGTCTGGGACCAGAACTGGTACGGCTCGACCAAGACCCTCGACGTCACCATCGGGCGCCTGCGCAGCAAGCTCGAGGCCGCCGCGGCCGGTGAGAAGGTCGTCGCGATCCGCGGCGTCGGCTTCCGGCTCGAGACCGGCACCTGAGTCCTGCAGGTTCTCCACAAGCTTTGCCCTGGGGGTGTTTTCCGACGCCCCGCGCTGGGTAGCGTCCCCCGTGCAGGTCTTCTCGGGGAAGCAGGCACCACATGGCCGTTGATCGCGTCACGCGACCGCACGTCGACGACCTCGTCGAACAACTCGACCTGCAGGTGCGCGAGCGGGTGCGGCGCGAGGGCGTCGACCCGCAGCGCGAAGCCCTCGTCGTACGCCGCATCGCCGAGGACGTCGTCCGCGACCACGACGACCTCAGCCTCACCGGCGCGGTCGCGCCGGTGGCCGACGACAGCGCCATGGTCGGCGAGCTCGTCGCGCGTGTGTCGGGCTTCGGCCCGCTCCAGCCCTTCCTCGACGACCCGGAGGTCGAGGAGATCTGGATCAACGACCCCAGTCGGGTGTTCATCGCGCGCCGGGGGCGCCACGAGCTGACCAACCTCCGGCTCGACGCGGCGCAGGTCAACGAGCTCGTCGAGCGGATGCTGAAGTCCAGCGGGCGCCGCCTCGACATCTCCACGCCCTTCGTCGACGCGATGCTGCCGGAGGGGCACCGCCTCCACGTCGTCCTCGAGGGAATCACCCGCGGCTTCACCGCGGTCAACATCCGCAAGTTCCTGCTCCGCGCCCACCGCCTCTCCGACCTCGTCGCCCTCGGCAGCCTGACGCCCCAGGCGGCTCGGTTCCTCGAGGCGTCCGTGCGTGCGGGACTGAACGTCCTCGTCGCCGGCGGCACGCAGGCCGGCAAGACCACCATGCTCAACTGCCTTGCCGCCGCGGTGCCGGGCGGTGAGCGGGTGGTGAGTGCCGAGGAGGTCTTCGAGCTGCGCTTCTCCCACCCCGACTGGGTCGCGATGCAGACCCGGCAGGCGGGGCTCGAGCAGACCGGCGAGATCGTGCTGCGCGACCTCGTGAAGGAGGCGCTCCGGATGCGCCCGAGCCGCATCCTGGTGGGGGAGGTCCGTGCGGCCGAGTGCCTCGACCTGTTGCTCGCCCTCAACTCCGGCCTGCCCGGCATGGCCACCCTCCACGCCAACAGCGCCCGCGAGGCCCTCGTCAAGATGTGCACGCTGCCGCTGCTGGCCGGCGACAACATCTCGGCGCGCTTCGTGGTGCCGACGGTGGCCACCAGCGTCGACCTCGTCGTGCACCTCGGCCTCGGCGCCGACGGCGTACGCCGTGTCAACGAGATCGTGTCCGTGCCGGGACGGGTGGAGGCCGACGTCATCGAGGTCGAGCCGATCTTCGTGCGGCACGGAGCCGAGCTGCGGCGCACCGGGGGAGTGCCCGCGCGCGTCGAGCGCTACGAGCGGGTGGGCATCGACGTGCACCAGCTGCTCGCCTCCGACGAGGGCACTCGCTGATGGGCGCGCTCGTCGGTCTCGGGGTGGGCGTCGGCCTGCTGCTGATCTGGTCGGCCTTCGCGCTGCCGCGCCGACCCCGCTCCACGACCCAGGGCTCGACGGCGCTGGGTCGCCTCCTCGGCCGGGCCGGCCTCGCGGACGTCACGCCGGCGAGCGTCCTGTCGCTGTGCGCGGTGCTGTTCGCCGTGGCCTTCGCGCTCGTGCAGGCGGTGTCGCGGACCGTTCCGGTGGCAGTCGTGTTCGCCGCCATGGCCGCCTACCTCCCGATCGCCGTGCTCCGGCAGCGGGCGGCGCGCCGGCTCCGCGACTTCGCCGAGGTGTGGCCGGAGGCGGTCGACAACCTCGCCAGCGCCGTGCGTGCGGGCCTGTCCCTCCCCGACGCCGTGGCCGCCCTCGGCACCAACGGGCCCGAGGCCCTGCGCGCCGACTTCGCCCGGTTCGCCGTGGACTACCAGGTCACCGGCCGGTTCGGGGAGTGCCTCGACCGGCTCAAGGACCGGCTCGCCGACCCCGTCGGCGACCGCGTGATCGAAGGGCTGCGGCTCGCTCGCGAGGTCGGTGGCGGCGATCTCGGCCGCCTGCTCCGCAACCTGTCCGGCTTCCTGCGCGACGACGCCCGCACGCGGTCCGAGCTGGAGTCGCGACAGGCGTGGACCGTCAACGGCGCTCGCCTGGCCGTCGCCGCGCCGTGGATCGTGCTGCTCCTGATGTCGTTCCAGACGACGGCCATCCAGCAGTACGCCTCGCCGGGCGGCGTCCTCGTGCTGGGCATCGGGTTCGGCGTCTGCGTCCTCGCCTACTGGTCGATGATGCGCATCGGCCGGCTGCCGACCGAGAAGCGGATCCTGTCGTGAGCACGGCCGTGTGGGGATCCCTCCTCGGCGCCGTCGCCGGCGCCGGCCTGTTCTTCGTCGGCCTGCGCGTCGCGGTCCTGCGCCGGCCGCAGCTGTCGGTCCGCGTGCTGCCCTACCTGCGCGACGTGCCCCGCCTCGACGAAGGTGCGGTGCTCCGACCGGTGACGTCCGCCCCGACCTCGGCCGCCGCCGGCATCTTCGGACCGCTGCTGCGGCAGGCTGCCGAGGTGGTCGAGCGGGTGCTCGGCGGGAGCACGTCCGTGCGGCGTCGCCTCCAGCGCGCCGGCCTCGGCCGGACGGTCCAGGACTTCCGCATCGAGCAGGTCGTCTGGGGGCTCGTCGGCTTCGCGGCCGCCGCCGCGATCGTCCTGCTGCGCGCCCTCGGTGGTGTCGGGGGCATCGGGTCGGGCGCGGTCTTCTGCCTGCTCGGCTTCGCGGGAGGCGTCCTCCTGCGCGACAACCGGCTCAGCAGCCAGGTGAAGGACCGCGAGCGCCAGGTGCTTGTCGAGTTCCCGACGGTCGCCGAGCTCCTGGCGCTGTCCGTCGCCGCCGGTGAGAGTCCGGTGTCGGCCCTCGACCGCGTCGTACGCCGCAGCCACGGCGCGCTGTCCGACGACCTCGCCCAGGTGCTCGCCCGGATCCGGACGGGCGAGCCCGTCGGTGCCGCCTTCGAGTCGCTCGCCCGCTCGACGGGTCTACCGATCGTGGCCCGGTTCGCCACCGGCATCACCGTCGCCATGGAGCGCGGCACCCCGCTGGCCGACGTCCTCCACGCCCAGGCCGCCGACGTGCGCGAAGCAGGTCGACGCCTGCTCATCGAGACCGCCGCCCGCAAGGAGATCGCGATGATGGCGCCCGTCGTGTTCTTCGTGCTGCCGGTGACGATCCTGTTCGCCTTCTACCCCGGGGTGCTGGGCCTCCGGCTCACCACGCCCTGACGGCCACCGACCCCTCTCCGACGCTTCCAACGAAAGGACAAGCCATGCTTCCGTCCGTCTCGGGACTCCTCCTCCACCTGACGACGCGCCCTCGCGACGACCGCGGTGACGTGCCCGGCTGGGTGATGGTCACGCTGATGACCGCCATCGTGGTCGCCGCGCTCACGCCCTTCGTCAGCGACGAGCTGCGTGGGCTGCTGGCCCGCGCCTTCGCGATGGTCAGCGGCTAGGCCGAGGTGCCTCGCCGCGCCCGCACCAGCGAGCGCGGGGCAGCGGTCGTCGACTTCGTCCTCGTCCTGCTCGTCCTCCTGCCGCTGGTCATCGGGATCCTCCAGCTCGCGCTCGTCCTCCACGTGCGCAACACCCTCGCCTCCGCCGCCGCGGAGGGTGCCCGCCATGCGGCGGTCGCGGGCTCGTCCGCACCGGCCGGCCGCGCGAAGGTGGAGGAGCTGGTCAACGGCGCCCTCTCGGCGGACTTCGTCCGCTCCGTGAGCGTCCGCGCGGCCGTCGTGGGCGGTGCCCCCGGCTACGAGGCCGTCGTCACGGCCGACGTGGGCCTGCTCGGACTGGGAGGCGCAGGCGTCCCCGTCCGCGTCTCCGGGCACGCCGTCGCCGAGGTGGCACCACCGTGAGCCGGCTGCGACCGACCGCACGACGCGACGAGCAGGGATCCGCCCTCGTCGAGCTCAGCTGGCTCGCGATCATCCTGCTGGTCCCGATCGTGTGGATCGTCATCTCGGTCTTCGAGGTGCAGCAGGGTGCGTTCGCGACCAGCGCGGCCGCCCGTGCCGCCGGACGGGCCTACGCCCTGGCGCCGGACGACGCCACGGGAGCGGCGCGCGCCGACGCCGTCGTGCGCCAGGTCCTCGCCGACCAGGGCACCCCCGGCCAACGCGCTCGGGTGAGCGTCACGTGCGACGCCCCCGCCGGGAACTGCCACGTCGGCACGTCGGTCATCACCGTCCGCGTCGACTCCGGAGTCGACCTCCCGTTCTTCCCGGCGATCCTCGGCAAGGGTGCCGCGAGCTTCTCGCTCGATGCGACCCACACCGTCCCGATCGGTCAGTACGTCGAGAGCGCGCCCGAGGACATCGGACCGGACGAGGAGACCGAGCGGTGACGCACCGCGACGAGCGGGGCCAGGTGACGCTGCTGATCATCGGCTTCGCGAGCATGCTGCTCATGGCGGTCGTCGTGGTCATCGATGCGTCCGCCGCCTACCTCCAGCGGCAGGGCCTCGACAACCTCGCCGACGGTGCCGCGCTCTACGGCGCCGACCTCGGGTCCGCCGGCATCTACGAGCTGGGCCTCGACGGCGAGCGCCTCACCCAGCAGGAGGCGGCGGTCGAGGCGGCCGTGCGTGACTACCTCGCCCGTGCCGACGCCGGAGCGACGTACCCCGGCATCGACGTCGGCGTCCGCGTCGACCCCGTCGGCCGGTCGGTCACGGTCCGGCTGAGCGCCCCGCTCGACCTGCCGCTCACCATCCCGGGCTCGCCGAGCAACCCGACGGTCGGTGCCAGCAGCACCGCCGCCGTGACGGTGGTGTCGGGTGACTGACGCCCGCATGACGGTCGTCACGCCGCCCACCCCATCAGATGGTCCGTGGCGGGCCTACCGCCCGGTCATGGGTACGTTCATGGCATGACCGAGACCTGGCCCGGCACGGCCTACCCCCTGGGCGCGACGTTCGACGGCACCGGAACCAACTTCGCCCTCTTCAGCGAGGTGGCCGAGCGCGTCGAGCTGTGCCTGTTCGAGCCCGACCCCGACAACGCCGGCTCCTTCACCGAGACCCGCATCGAGGTCACCGAGGTCGACGCCTACGTCTGGCACTGCTACCTCCCGACCGTGCAGCCCGGCCAGCGCTACGGCTACCGCGTCCACGGCCCGTGGGACCCGACCCAGGGCCTGCGCTGCAACCCGAACAAGCTGCTCCTCGACCCCTACGCCAAGGCGACGGCGGGCGAGATCGACTGGGACCAGTCGCTGTTCGCCTACAACTTCGGCGACGAGGACTCCCGCAACGACGACGACTCCGCGGCGCACATGACCCACGGCGTGGTCATCAACCCGTTCTTCGACTGGGAGGGCGACCGCCGCCTCTCCATCCCCTACAACGAGTCCTTCATCTACGAGGCCCACGTCAAGGGCCTCACCCAGCTGCACCCCGACGTGCCGGAGGAGCAGCGGGGGACGTACGCCGGCCTGGCGCACCCGTCGGTGACAGCCCACCTGAAGAAGCTCGGCGTCACAGCGATCGAGCTCATGCCGGTGCACCAGTTCGTGCAGGACTCGACCCTGCTCGACCAGGGCCTGCGCAACTACTGGGGCTACAACACGCTGGCCTTCCTCGCCCCGCACGCCGACTACGCCTCTAGCCAGCAGGGCCAGCAGGTCCAGGAGTTCAAGGCGATGGTCAAGGCGATGCACGCCGCCGGCATCGAGGTCATCCTCGACGTCGTCTACAACCACACCGCCGAGGGCAACCACCTCGGCCCGACGCTGAGCTTCAAGGGCATCGACAACGCGGCCTACTACCGCCTCGTCGAGGACGACCAGCGCTACTACATGGACTACACCGGCACCGGCAACACCCTCAACGTGCGCCACCCGCACTCGGTGCAGCTGATCATGGACTCGCTGCGCTACTGGGTCACCGAGATGCACGTCGACGGCTTCCGCTTCGACCTCGCCGCCACCCTGGCCCGCGAGTTCTACGACGTCGACAAGCTCTCCACCTTCTTCGAGATGGTGCAGCAGGACCCCGTCGTCAGCCAGGTCAAGCTGATCGCCGAGCCGTGGGACATCGGCCCCGGCGGCTACCAGGTCGGCGGCTTCCCGCCCCAGTGGACCGAGTGGAACGGCGCCTACCGCGACACCGTCCGCGACTTCTGGCGCGGCGAGCCGTCGCTGGGCGAGTTCGCCTCGCGGCTCTCCGGGTCCTCCGACCTCTACGAGCACTCCGGGCGCCGGCCGTTCGCCAGCATCAACTTCGTCACCGCCCACGACGGCTTCACGCTGCGCGACCTCGTCTCCTACAACGAGAAGCACAACGAGGCCAACGGCGAGGACAACAACGACGGCGAGAGCCACAACCGCTCGTGGAACCACGGTGTCGAGGGCCCGACCGACGACCCCGAGATCCTCGAGGCGCGCGCCCGCGAGCAGCGCAACTTCATCGCCACGCTGCTGCTCAGCCAGGGCGTGCCGATGCTGCTGCACGGCGACGAGCTGAGCCGCACCCAGGACGGCAACAACAACACGTACGCCCAGGACAGCGAGATCAGCTGGGTGCACTGGGACGACGCCGACCGGCCGCTCATCGAGTTCACCGCCGCGGTCGCCAAGCTCCGCGCCGAGCACCCGACGTTCCGCCGGAAGCGGTTCTTCACCGGCAACACCGTGCGCACCGGCGACGGCGAGCGCCTCAACGACATCGTCTGGCTCGACCTCGACGGCGAGCCGATGGAGGACGACGACTGGGCCGGGGGCAAGGCCATCGGGATGTACCTCAACGGCAACGGCATCGCCGGCAAGGACGTCCGCGGCGCCACGATCACCGACGACCACTTCCTGCTCTACTTCAACGCCGACGGCCCGGCGCAGGTGACGCTGCCGACCGAGGAGTACGCCGCCGCGTGGGACGTCGTGATCGACACCGGCGGCAACGCCGACGCCGACCCGCTGCTGGAGGCCGGCGGCACGTTCGACCTCGGCACCCACAGCCTCGTCGTGCTCCGCGAGCACTCCGAGCCCGAGGCCAGTCCCGACCACTCGGTGGCGGCATCACTCGCGGCCCGCTCGGGTACGGACGCCCCGTGACCGACGCCCGCACGCCGCACAGCACCTACCGGCTCCAGGTCAGCCCGGACTTCACGCTGTACGACGCCGCGCAGGTGCTGCCGTACCTGCACGACCTGGGCGTCGACTGGGTCTACCTCTCGCCGCTGCTGGCCTCCGAGCCCGGCAGCACGCACGGCTACGACGTGGTCGCCTTCGACCACGTCGACCCGGAGCGGGGCGGTGAGGAGGGGCTGGCCGCGCTGTCGGCCGAGGCGCGCCGCCTCGGGATGGGCGTGCTCGTCGACATCGTGCCCAACCACGTCGGCGTCGCCACACCCGCGGAGGATCCGTGGTGGTGGGACGTGCTCAAGCTGGGCCGCGAGTCCGAGCACGCGTCGGCCTTCGACGTGGACTGGGCGGCCGGCGACGGCCGCATCCTGATCCCGGTCGTCGGTGACGACGACGAGGGCGCGATCCGGATCGTCCGGTCGGGCAAGGGGGAGGGCGAGGTCCGCTACCACGACCAGCGCTTCCCGCTCGCGCCCGGCACCTCGACGCTGGAGGAGCAGCACTACGAGCTGGTCAGCTGGCGCGCGGCCGACGAGGACCTCAACTACCGCCGCTTCTTCGCCGTCAACACCCTCGCCGCGGTTCGCGTCGAGGACCCCGAGGTCTTCGCCGAGACCCACGTCGAGGTCAAGCGGTGGTTCGACGAGGGCCTCGTCGACGGGCTGCGCGTCGACCACCCCGACGGCCTGCGCGACCCCAAGCGCTACCTGGACGACCTCGCCGCCCTCACCGGCGGCGCCTACGTGCTCGTCGAGAAGATCCTCGAGCCCGGCGAGCACCTGCCCGCCGACTGGGCGACCGCCGGCACCACCGGCTACGACGCTCTCGCGCTCATCGACCGGCTGCTCACCGACCCGGCGGGCGAGGCGCCGCTGACCGCGCTCGAGGACCGGCTCCGTGGCACGACCGTGGACTGGGAGCGGATGGTCCGCGACAACAAGCGGGCCGTGGCCGACGGCATCCTGCACTCCGAGGTCCGGCGCATCACCCGTGAGGTCGAGCGCGTCCTGCACTCACGCGACGAGAGCGCCGACGAGGACGCCGTCGCCGACGCCATCGGCGAGCTGCTCGCCTGTTTCCCCGTCTACCGCTCCTACCTGCCCGAGGGCCGCGACCACCTCGACCAGGCGTTCGCCCGGGCGCGGGAGGCGCGGCCCGACCTCTCGTCGACGTACGACGTCCTGGAGCCGCTGCTGCACGACGAGTGGAGCCAGCCGGCCCGGCGCTTCCAGCAGACCTCCGGCATGGTGATGGCCAAGGGCGTCGAGGACTGCTCGTTCTACCGCTGGTCGCGGCTGACGTCGCTCAACGAGGTCGGCGGCGACCCGTCGATCTTCGCGATCGGCGTCGACGACTGGCACGAGGCGATGGCCGCGCGGCAGCGCGACTGGCCCCATGCGATGGTGACCCTCTCGACCCACGACACCAAGCGCGGGGAGGACGTCCGCGCCCGCATCACCGTGCTGGCCGAGGAGCCCGGGCACTGGGAGCGGGCGCTCGACGAGCTGCTCCGGCTCGCGCCCGTGCCCGACGAGGGCTTCGGCTCGCTGCTGTGGCAGGCCGTGCTCGGCGCCTGGACGCCCGACCACCTGCCCGACCTCCGCGACCGGCTCCACGGCTACGCCGAGAAGGCGATGCGCGAGGCGGGTGACCGCACCACGTGGACCGAGCCCGACGAGGCGTACGAGGCACAGGTGCACGCCGCGGTCGACGCGGTCTTCGACTCCGAGGAGGTGCGCGCCGTGCTGGTCGACCTCGCGTCGAGGATCGACGCGCCCGCTCAGGCGAATTCGCTCGCGGCCAAGCTGCTCGCGGTCACGATGCCGGGCGTGCCCGACGTCTACCAGGGCAGCGAGCTGTGGGAGACCTCGCTCGTCGACCCCGACAACCGGCGACCGGTCGACTTCGACCACCGGGCCGCGGTGCTCGCCGGCACCGCCGAGGACGATGCCGCGACCAAGCTGCACGTCACCTGCACCGCGCTCACCCTGCGCCGCGACCGGCCGGAGCTGTTCACCGGCTACGCGCCCGTCACCGCGACCGGTGACAGAGCCGGGCACGTCGTCGCGTTCGACCGGGGCGGTGCCATCGCCGTCGCCACCCGGCTGCCCGTCGGGCTGGCCGCCGCCGGCGGCTGGGCTGACACCGCGCTCGACCTGCCCGAGGGCCGCTGGCACGACGTGCTCAGCGGCCTCGACACCGACGGCCGGCTGGACGCGCTGCTCGCCGTCCACCCCGTCGCCCTGCTGGTGCGGAAGGACTGAGATGGCCCACGAGCGAGGCCCCTTCGACGTCTGGGCGCCGCGCCCACAGCGCGTCCGGCTGCTCTGCGGCGACAACGCTGGCGGCTCGGTGCTGGAGATGCAGCGCGGCGACGACGGCTGGTGGACCCCCGCCGAGCCGCTCCCCGGTGCCGTCGACCACGCCTACGTCGACTACGGCTACCTCCTCGACGACGACCCCGACTCGCGCCCCGACCCGCGCTCGCGCCGCCAGCCCGGCGGCGTGCACGAGCTGTCGCGGCGGGACCGGACGGCGTACGAGTGGCAGGACCAGGCCTGGACCGGGCGCCAGCTGCCGGGCTCGGTCATCTACGAGCTCCACGTCGGCACGTTCACGCCCGGAGGCACGCTCGACTCCGCGATCCAGCGGCTCGACCACCTCGTCGACCTCGGCGTCGACCTCGTCGAGGTGATGCCCGTCAACGCCTTCAACGGCACCCACAACTGGGGCTACGACGGCGTCGGCTGGTTCGCCGTGCACGAGCAGTACGGCGGCCCGGACGCCTACCGCCGCTTCGTCGACGCCTGCCACGCGGCCGGCCTCGGCGTCGTGCAGGACGTCGTCCACAACCACCTCGGCCCCTCGGGCAACTACCTCCCGCTGTTCGGCCCCTACCTCAAGACCGGCCGCAACACCTGGGGCGACCTGGTCAACCTCGACGGCGAGGGGTCGGCGGAGGTGCGTCGCTACATCCTCGACAACGTCCGGATGTGGTTCGAGGACTTCCACGTCGACGCGCTGCGGCTCGACGCCGTGCACGCACTGCAGGACACCTCGCCGGTCCACCTCCTCGAGGAGATGGCGATCGAGACGGCCGCGCTGTCCGCGCACCTGCGTCGCCCGCTCACCCTCATCGCCGAGTCCGACCTGAACGACACCCTCCTCGTCCGCCCGCGCGAGGCCGGCGGCCACGGCCTCGACGCGCAGTGGAGCGACGACTTCCACCACGCCGTCCACGTGGCGCTGAGCGGCGAGACCACCGGCTACTACGCCGACTTCGAGCCGCTCGAGGCGCTGGCCAAGGTGTGCGAGAAGGGGTTCTTCCACGACGGCACGTTCTCGTCGTTCCGCGAGCGCGACCACGGCTCGCCCGTCGACACCGAGCACATGCCCACCTGGCGGCTCGTGGTCGCCAACCAGAACCACGACCAGGTCGGCAACCGCGCCCGCGGCGACCGCCTCGCCGAGCACCTCGACGACGACCAGCTCGCGTGCGCCGCGCTGCTGACGCTCGCCGGGCCGTTCACCCCGATGCTGTTCATGGGGGAGGAGTGGGCGGCGTCGACGCCGTTCGCCTTCTTCACCTCCCACCCCGAGCCCGAGCTCGGGACGGCCACCGCCGAGGGCCGGATCGCGGAGTTCGAGAAGATGGGCTGGGACCCCGACGAGGTCCTCGACCCCCAGGACCCCGAGACCTTCCGCCGCTCGAAGCTCGACTGGGCCGAGCGGTCCCGCGGCCGGCACGCGGTGGTGCTCGACTGCTACCGGCGCCTCGGCCGGCTGCGCCGCGAGCTGCCGCAGCTGACCGACCCCGCCTTCGGCTCGGTCTCCTGCACCGTGGAGGGGCGCCTGTTCACCATGCGGCGCGGCGACCTGCTGGTGGTCGTCAACGCCGGCGAGGAGGACGCGACGACCGACGTGGGGGAGCGCGAGGTGCTCTTCGAGACCCCGGCCGGGGTCGTCGTGCGCGACGGGGTGCTGTCGGTGCCGGCGCACTCCGGAGCACTTCTCGGACCGGTCACAACTTTTCCCTGACCCGCGGCGTCTCCCTCGGTGAACGGCCCGCTTCCGGGCCCACACGACGGGGAACGAACCATGAACCGCTTGACCGCACTGGCCGCCACCGTGGCCCTCGCCGCCGGCTCGCTGGCGCTCACCACGCCGACGCAGGCAGCTCCCGCGAAGGCCACGGCCTACAAGGTCACCGCCAAGGCCAACATCGAGGTCGCCGTCGCCAAGGAGGACACCGTCAAGGTCAAGGGCCGTGTCACGCCCAAGGCCGCCGGCGAGAAGGTCGTCCTGCAGCAGCGCGTCGGCAACAAGAAGTCCTGGAAGTCCACGGGCAACGCCAAGATCAAGAAGAACGGCACCTACGTCCTCAAGGACAAGCCCTCCACCCAGGGCCCGCGCGAGTACCGCGTCCTCAAGCCCGCCTCGAAGGGCATCAAGAAGGGCTACAGCAAGGCCCTGGCCGTCGAGGTCTACAAGTGGGAGAAGCTGGTCTACCGGCTCAGCGGCCCCCGCGTGAACGTCGAGCCCACGGGCGTCCTCATCGGCGCCGAGTACTTCGGCCAGAGCCTGGCGACCACGACCTCCGGCACGCCGTCGTCGGTGGAGTACACCCTCGGTCGCAAGTGCACCGACCTGCGCGCGACGTACGCCCTCACCGACAGCTCGGCCAGCGGCTCCAGCGGCGCCGTGTCGGTCACGGCGGACGGTTCCGCGCTCGCCACGCACTCGCTGTCCGTCGGCACCGTCGTCGCCGACGAGGTCCTCGACGTCTCCGACGTCTTCCGCCTCAAGATCGACCTGAACACCTCCGCCACGCCGGCCGCGATCGCCGCCGTCGCGACGCCCGAGGTGCTCTGCACGCGCTGACGCGCACCCGATCCGCAGCGGCGGGCACGACCGGATTCACAGGCCCGGGAGTGCCCGCCGCTGCCGTTCGTCCGGACCGCTGCTTTCGACACCCTTCCCGCGTGCGCCGTACTGTTGCTCCTTGTGGCAGGCATCGACTTCGACGTAGAGATCAAGCAGCTCCAGGCGACCATGAAGACCATCGGTCAGGTCCTCGACCTCGACAAGATGCGCGGTGAGATCGCCGACCTGGGCGAGCAGGTGGCTGCCCCCGACCTCTGGGACGACGTCGAGAGCGCCACCCGCATCACCGGCCGCCTGTCCGCGCTGCAGGGCGAGCTCGACCGCTACACGAGCCTCGAGACCCGCATCGAGGACCTCGCCCTGATGGTCGAGATGGCGCAGGAGGAGGGCGACGCCGACACGCTCGCCGACTCCGAGGCCGAGCTCGGCCGCATCAAGAAGGCCGTCGAGTCGCTCGAGATCCGCACCCTGCTGTCGGGGGAGTACGACGAGCGCGAGGCGATCGTGACGATCCGCTCGGGCGCCGGTGGCGTGGACGCCGCCGACTTCGCCGAGATGCTGATGCGGATGTACACGCGCTGGGCCGAGCAGCACAAGTACGGCGTCGAGGTCTACGACGTGTCCTACGCCGAGGAGGCGGGCATCAAGTCCGCCGAGTTCGCCATCCACGCCCCCTACGCCTACGGCACCCTGTCGGTCGAGGCCGGCACCCACCGACTCGTGCGGATCAGCCCGTTCGACAACCAGGGTCGCCGCCAGACCTCCTTCGCCGCCGTCGAGGTGGTGCCCGTCCTCGAGCAGACCGACGAGATCGAGGTCGACGAGAACGACATCCGCACCGACGTCTTCCGCTCGGGCGGTCCGGGCGGCCAGTCGGTCAACACCACCGACTCCGCCGTCCGGCTCACGCACATCCCGACCGGCATCGTCGTGTCCTGCCAGAACGAGAAGTCGCAGCTGCAGAACAAGGCGTCGGCGATGGTCGTGCTCAAGGCCAAGCTGCTGGCGAAGAAGAAGGAAGAGGAAGCAGCCCTCAAGAAGGACCTCAAGGGCGACGTCGCCGCCAGCTGGGGCGACCAGATGCGCAACTACGTCCTCAACCCCTACCAGATCGTCAAGGACCTGCGGACCGGCCACGAGTCCGGCAACCCGAGCGCGGTCTTCGACGGCGACCTCGACGACTTCATGGAGGCCGGCATCCGCTGGCGCAGGGGAGCGGAGAAGGTCGACGCCTGAGGCGTTTCGCAGCCTCCTCCCGCGGGTAGACGTGCCTCACTCGCACGCTGACCACCGGGGGGACACATGTCGCAGCTGCAGGTCGACTTCGCCGCGATGCAGGACGCGGCCAACGCCGCGCAGACCGCCGCGGCCGACGCCAAGGGACACGGGTCCGCGGACGCGTTGACCTGGGCCGGCGGCGGACTGCCGGGCGCCTCCTCGGTCGACCACCTGCGGGAGCTCGGCACGAGCTGGGACGACGAGATCGCCGCCTGGGTGACGGCCACCGAGGACTTCGGTGCCGACCTGGCTGCGGCGGGGGAGGACTACCGCGCGGTCGACCAGACCACGGGCGGGTTCTTCGGCGGCCTGCTGGGCGGTGGCTGATGTCGGTCACCTACGGCGATGCGAAGCGCTGGCAGTCCGGGCCGCTCGGCACGGCCGGCGACAGCCTCAAGAAGGACCTCGACGCGCTCGAGGGGGCACGCGACGAGCTCGAGACGCAGGGCGTGCCCGAGTCCTGGACCGGGGTGGCCGTGACGTTCGCCGTCGCGCGCCGCACCCTCCTGGTCAAGCAGCTCGACCGCCACATCGACGGCAAGCGCCGGATGCAGCGGGCCCTGTACGACGCGGAGACGATCGTCGCCGAGGTCGAGCGGCTGGTGACCGAGGTCGAGGGCGAGGCCCGCGCCAAGGAGTTCACCATCAGCGCCGAGGGCACCGTCAGCGACGTCAGCGACCCGCCGACCTTCCCGAACCGCTACGAGGCCGACGAGTGGTCCCGCACCCGCCAGCAGACCGCGCAGGCCCTGGCCGACGACGTGTCGACGATCCTCGGCCGGGCGGCCGCCGCCGACGCGACCATCGCCGGTGGCGTACCCCCGGGGCACGTGCCGTTCGTCGACGACTACGGGGTCGCCGACCCCGAGGTCGCGGAGCAGTGGGCCACGATGACCGACGACGAGCGACGCGCGGTCGTCGAGGAGATGATCGAGGAGCAGGCGGCCGAGGCCGGCATCCCGACGCCCACCATCACCTGGGAGCCCGAGACGTGGGGCCCCTGGGGCGAGGCCCGCGGCGGAGGGTCGGAGATCGCCCTCAACGAGGGCATCCTCGACGACCCGTTCATCCTCAACACCGTGGCCCACGAGATGCGGCACGCCCGCCAGTTCGAGGCCATCGACGACCAGGACGCCTGGCACTGGCCGTGGCAGGACGACCCGTTCGACATGCACGAGGAGGACGGGATCACCGAGGAGCAGGCGGAGGAGTGGGACGAGAACTTCGACGACTACAAGTCGACCTCCAACGGCGACACCTACGAGGAGTACTTCGAGCAACCGGTCGAGGTCGACGCGCGTCGGATCGGCAAGGAGGAGCTCGAGGACATGACCGAGGAAGAGCTCGAGCGGCTCCTCGAGGAGGGACAGCGATGACACCCACGACGACCTACGCCGACCTGGTCGACGCACACCTCGCCGACCCGGGTGCCGAGACGCTCGAGCCCCTGCGCGACGCCGTCCGCGCCGCGCCCGGATTCGACCCGGAGCTGCGGGTGCGCGAGCAGGCTGACGCCCTGCTGCGCGAGGGGCGCCACGCCGACGCGGTGGCGGCCCTCGAGGCGAGCATGCCCGGTTCGCTGCTCAGCCCGGCCGCCCACGCGATGCTCGCCACTGCGCTGAAGCGCACCGGCCGCGCGGACGCTGCCGCCCGGCACGCCCGGCTGGCGCGCGCTGCCCTCGACGGCATCCTCGCCACAGGCGACGGCAGCGCCGACCGCCCGTGGTCCGTGCTGCGCATCAGCGACGAGTACGACGTCGTGGACAGCCTCGGCACGCGACCGGTCCGGCAGGGCCTGGTCGCCGACGGGCCGCGCCGGATCGACCGCATCGAGTGCCAGGACGGCCGCACGCTCCACTTCGACGTCACCCGGGTCCCCGGGGCCGCGGTCCGTGCCTGACCGGCGCGTCGTCGCTGCGGCAGCGACGCTGCTCGTCCTCGCGGTCGCCGGGTGCTCCGACGACGGGACGGACGAGCCGACCACCGGGACGGGTGCCGCCCCCGAGCCTGGAGCCACGGGCGGCACGGGGGAGGGCGTGGCCTACGAGCGTGTCGCCACCGACGACCTCTCCATCAGCCCCGACGGCGACGAGGTGCTGGCCGACTGCTGGAACGGCATCTGCCGCTGGGACGCCGCCGACGGCACGCTCGAGCTCCTGCCCGACCGCGGCTCGGTCGCGGTCGCCCCCGACTGGTCGACCGTGGCGACCGTCGACGACGGGACCGTGGTGCTGGAGGACCTCGACTCGGGGGAGGCGGTCACCGACCTCACCGGGCTCGCCGCCGACGACGTGGCCGACGGCTCGCCCGTCACGGCCGTGGCCTACAGCCCCGACGGCGGGCGGGTCGCGGCGGCCGGCACCGGCGACGACGGGTCCGGGCGGCTCGTGGTCTGGTCGGTCGACGGCACCGAGGAGGCGTCGTTCGACACCGCCGGCGAGGTGCACCGCATCGCGGTCTCGCCCGAGGGCAACCGGATCGCCACCGCGGGCAACGGTCCCGTCGAGGTGCACGACCTGGTCTCGGGGGAGTCGCAGCAGCTGCCGTCAGGGCAGGGCGGCACCGTTGCCTGGAGCGCCGACGGCGCGTGGCTCCTCGGCCCGGGCGCCGACGGCCAGCCCTCGGTGTGGGACGCCGACGGCTGGGGCCTGGCGGCGGAGCTGCGCGGCACCCGCCTCCACGAGGCGGCGTACGCCCCCGACGGGGAGACGGTCGCGCTCACGTCGCTGGACGAGACGTCCGTCACGCTCTGGGACCCGACCCGCGGCGGCCGTCGCGCGGAGCAGCTCGAGGGGCACACCGACGCCCCCGGTGCGGTCGCCTGGTCACCGGACGGCTCGGTCCTCTACTCGGTGTCCGCCGACGACGGCGTGCTGGCGTGGGACGCCGCCACCGGCGAGCAGTCTGCGACGGACTTCGAGGTGCCCGAGGGCCGGTAGCCGCCCGGATTCGCCGATCGCGTCCACCCCTCACGTAGCCTCGACGCCGTGATTCGCTTCGAGAAGGTCACCAAGACCTATCCCGGCCACCCCCACCCCGCGCTCGACAACGTGTCCGTCGACGTCGAGAAGGGGGAGTTCGTCTTCCTGGTGGGCTCCTCGGGCTCGGGCAAGTCGACCTTCCTGCGCCTGGTGCTCCGCGAGTACCGCCCGACCACCGGCCGCGTCTACGTCGCCGGCAAGGAGATCAACCGACTGGCCGGCTGGAAGGTGCCGCGGCTGCGCCGCGACATCGGCACCGTCTTCCAGGACTTCCGCCTGCTGCCCAACAAGACCGTGACCGAGAACGTCGCGTTCGCGCTCCAGGTGATCGGCAAGTCCCGCAAGGAGATCAAGGACGTCGTCCCGGAGACGCTCGAGCTGGTGGGCCTGAGCGGCAAGGGCGACCGGATGCCCGACGAGCTCTCCGGCGGCGAGCAGCAGCGTGTCGCCGTGGCGCGCGCGTTCGTCAACCGGCCGATGATCCTCATCGCCGACGAGCCCACCGGAAACCTCGACCCCACGACGTCGGTCGGGATCATGAAGCTCCTCGACCGGATCAACCGCACCGGCACCACGGTCGTGATGGCCACCCACGACGCCGGCATCGTCGACCAGATGCGCAAGCGCGTGATCGAGCTCGACAACGGCCACGTCGTGCGCGACCAGGCGCAGGGCGTCTACGGCCACCAGAACTGACTGACCCGATCCGCCTTCCCGAACGAATCGAGACCCCCACTCCATGCAGCTGCGCTACGTCTACTCCGAGCTCGGCCAGGGCCTGCGACGCAACCTGACGATGCACCTCGCGGTGATCCTCACCCTGGTCGTCTCGCTGACGCTCGTGGGCATCGGCCTGCTCTTCCAGCAGCAGGCGACGCGGGCGGCCGAGCACTTCGGCAACCAGCTCCAGATCACGGTCTACCTGTGCCGGCTCAACGACTCCAACCCGGTCTGCCCCAACCCGGTCACCGACGCGCAGAAGGCGGAGATCGAGGCCGTCGTCGAGGACAACCCGGAGGTCGCGAGCTACCGGTTCGAGTCCGGCGAGGTGGCCCTGGAGAAGGCGAAGGAGCTCTACGGCGAGGAGCTGTTCTCCGGCGACAACCCAGCACTTACTGCCGAGGACATGCCGCAGACGATCTGGATCACGCTCGAGGACCCGGAGCAGTACGAGGGCATCACCAGCGCGGTGCAGGGCCTCGACGGCGTCTCCCGGGTGCGGGACCTGCGCGAGCAGGTCGGACCGATCCTCACGACCATCACCAAGATGCGGACGTACGCCCTCGGCACGGCCGCCCTGCTGGTACTGGCCGCCCTGCTGCTCGTGGCCAACACGATCCGCCTCGCCGCCTTCGCGCGGCGCAAGGAGATCGGGATCATGCGGCTGGTGGGCGCCTCCACGCTCTACATCGCGCTGCCGTTCCTCCTCGAGGCGCTGGTGACCGCGCTGATCAGTGTCGCCCTCGCCATCGGGGCGCTGGCGGCCTTCATGGAGTTCGCGATCGGGGACCTCCAGCAGAACCTGAGGTTCGTGCCGTGGATCGGCTGGGACGAGTTCTGGCTGGCCGCAGGAGCCATCGCGATCCTCGGTCCGCTGCTGACGTTGCTCCCGACACTCGTGTTGACGCGGAAATACCTCAAAGTCTGATCGTCGGAGGTTAGCGTCTAGGCGTCCCGCCCGGCCCCGCGTCGGGAGGACACCCTTCCCCGCTTCCCCGACGCAAAGGCTTCCCCGGTGCGTACCTTCCCCCGTGCCGCTCATCGCCCTGTGGCCGCAGCTCTCGTTGCGGTCATGGCGCTGGGTGTCTCCGCTGCTCACGCCGACGACCTCAAGGACAAGAAGAACAAGGTCGAGCGCGAGCTCAAGGGCGCGCACCAGGACCTCGACGAGTCCAGCGCGCAGCTGCGCAAGGCCGCAGCCCGCCTCGACGCCGCCCAGCAGCAGCTCGCCGTCGCCAAGACCCGGCTCGCCACGGCGCGCGGCAAGGTGGAGGTCGCGACAGAGCGCGACGAGCAGATGCAGGCCGAGCTGGCGGCCGCCGAGGCCGAGCTCGCCGCCGCCGAGGCGGCCCTCGCCCAGGGGCAGGTCGACCGTGACGCCCAGCGCGAGAAGGTCGCCCGCACGGTCACCGACATGTACGCCGAGGGCGACCCCGAGCTGCTGGCCTTCTCGTCCCTCCTCGACGCCGACTCCACCGAGGAGCTCACCCGCCGCGACGGTGTCCGCGACGTCGTGATCGGCCAGGAGGCGCGCGAGTACGACGAGCTCAAGGCCGCCGAGGTGCTGCTCCAGGTGCGGGAGGACCAGGTCGCCGACGCCCGCGACGCCGTCGCCGTCAAGCGTGAGGCCGCCGCCGAGCACCTCGAGCTGATGCAGGGCCTGGAGGCCGAGGAGCAGGCCGCCAAGGACTCCGTCGTCTCGCTCGTGATCGAGCGCCGCGACGCCCGCGCGGGTGCCAGCGCGGCACGCGCCAAGGACCTCGCCAAGCTGCGCAAGCTGGAGAACGAGCAGAAGAAGATCGAGGAGATGCTGCGCAAGCGCGCGCTCGCCGCGCTGCGCCGTCAGCGCGCCCAGGCGAGGTCGCAGGCCTCGACGCCGAGCCCCGGGCTGCTGGCGTACCCCGTCGACGGCTACGTCACCTCGCCGTTCGGCTACCGGACCCACCCGATCTACCACTACTGGGGTCTGCACGACGGCATCGACTTCGGTGGTGGCTGCGGCACCCCGCTGCGCGCCGCCGCACCCGGGAAGGTCGTGTCGTCGTACTTCAGCGGCGTCTACGGCAACCGGCTGGTGATCGACCACGGTGTCCTCGGCGGCAGGGGCGTCGCCACGATCTACAACCACGCCAGCGGCTACAACGTCGGTGTCGGCGACACGGTCCAGGAGGGCCAGGTCATCGGCTTCGAGGGCAGCACTGGCTGGTCGACCGGCTGCCACCTGCACTTCACCGTGATGGCCAACGGCGTGGCCGTGGACCCGATGAACTGGCTCTGAGTACCGGCTTCGACCACCACGCCGGACAACCGGCTGGACACGCTCTGGGAGAATGGACCCATGGCGAAGGAGCAGGGCCAGAAGATGGTCGCGCAGAACAAGAAGGCGCGCCACGACTACCACATCGAGGACACCTGGGAGGCCGGGCTCGTCCTGATGGGGACCGAGGTGAAGTCGCTGCGCCAGGGGCGCGCGTCGCTCGTCGACGGCTTCGCGGAGATCGACAACGGCGAGGCGTGGCTGCTCGGCGTGCACATCCCGGAATACAGCCAGGGCACCTGGACCAACCACTCCGCCCGACGCCGGCGCAAGCTGCTGCTCAACCGGTCCGAGATCGACAAGATCGAGCGCAAGATCACCGACAAGGGCTACACGATCGTGCCGCTCGCGCTCTACTTCAAGGACGGCCGCGCCAAGGTCGAGATCGCCCTCGCCAAGGGCAAGAAGGCCTACGACAAGCGGCACACCCTCGCCGAGCGGCAGGCCAACCGCGAGAAGGTCGAGGCGGTCCAGCGTCGCCTCAAGGGCCACCGGGACTGAGGCGGGCTTGACCCCCGTCGCCTTCGCGCAGGCGCTCGGCCTGCCCGGGCTGATCGACCTGCACACCCACTTCCTGCCGCCGCGGGTGATGGCCAAGGTCCGGGCGCAGTTCGACGCGGCGGGTCCGCTCATCGGCCGGCCGTGGCCGCTGCACTACCGCGACGAGGACGACGCGCTCGTCGACGTGCTGCGCTCCTACGGCGTACGCCGCTTCACCGCGCTGCCCTACGCGCACAAGCCCGGCATGGCCGAGTTCCTCAACGACTGGGCCGCCGGGTTCGCGGCGCGGGTGCCCGAGGCCGCGGTGTGCGGCACCTTCTTCCCCGAGCCCGGCGTGACGGCGTACGTCGCCTCCCGCACGGCTGCCTCGTCCCAGCCGGTCGAGGTCTGGAAGGTGCACGTGCAGGTGGGGGCGTTCCACGTCACCGACCCGCTGCTCGACGAGGCCTGGGGCATCGTCGCCGACGCCGGGACACCGGTCGTGCTGCACGCCGGCAGCGGGCCCGTGCCGACCGAGCACACCGGTCCCGCACCGGTGGCCGAGCTGCTGGCGCGCCACCCGCGGCTGCGGCTCGTCATCGCGCACGCCGGCGCTCCCGAGTACGCCGAGTTCCTGGCGCTGGCCGAGACGTACGACCGGGTCGCGCTCGACACGACGATGGCGTTCACCCCGTTCTTCGAGGAGATGGGCGGTGCGTACCCGCCCGACCTGCTGCCCCGGTTGCGCGACCTCGGCTGGGCCGGGAAGGTCCACCTCGGCAGCGACTTCCCGAACATCCCCTACCCCTACGTCGTCCAGCTCGAGGCGCTCGCCGCGCTGGGACTGGGGGAGGACTGGCTGCGCGCCGTGTGCTGGGACAACACCGCCGCCCTCCTCGGCTGAGCCCTCGCGCCGCCCGAGCGGTGCGCCAGCCACATTTCTGGCGGTCGGAATGTGGCTGGGCCACCGCCCAGGCGCGTGTCGTACGTCGACCCGCCAAGAGCGGTGTGCCACCCACATCCGTGGCCGTCGGAATGTGGCTGGGCCACCGCTCCTGGACTGGACCAGTCGCAGAAGCGTCTCCTCACCCTCTTGACGTGGGATATGTAAGTGCGCTGAACTAACTAATGTGACACCGCACACACCGGTCGGCCGCCCGCTCCGCCCCCGGGGCAAGCTGCTCCAGGAGGACGCCCGCCGCCACCACCGCTCGCTGCTGCTCCAGCAGCTCTTCCGGGAGGGCCCGGCGAGCCGCGCCGACCTGGCGCGCTCGAGCGGCCTGACGCGGGTCACGGTGTCCGACCTGGTGGGGGAAATGCTTGCCGACGGGTACGTCACCGAGCTCGGGGCCCCCGCCGAGAGCCGGGTCGGCAAGCCGCCCACGCTGGTCGGTCTCGCCCCCGACTCGCACCACATCATCGGCCTCGACCTCTCCGAGACCGACCGCATGTCGGGCGCGGTCGTCAACCTCGCCGGCACCGTCCAGGCCCGGCACGAGGTGCACGTCGACGGAGCGGAGGGGGAGCAGGCAGTCGAGCTCGTCCTGGCCCTCGCCTCGCACCTGATGACGATGACGGACCGCCCCGTCCTGGGCGTGGGCGTCGGCAGCCCCGGCGTCGTCGACGCGGCCGGGACGGTGGTCGACGCGCCGAACCTCGCCTGGACCGACACCCCGCTCTCCGCCCGGCTGGCCGAGACGCTCGACGTGCCGGTGTTCGTCGCCAACGACGCCAACACCGCTGTCCTCGGCGAGCACACCTTCGGCGAGTCCGGCGACGGCGGGCTGATGATTCTGCGGGTCGGCACCGGTGTCGGTGCCGGCCTCGTCCTCGGTGGGTCGCTGCTCCACGGCCACCTCGGAGCCGCGGGCGAGATCGGCCACGTCGTCGTCGATCCCGACGGCGAGCGGTGCGCCTGCTCACGCACCGGCTGTCTGGAGACCCTGCTCGCGGCACCCCGGCTGCGGCGACGCATCGGCGAGCCCGGCGTGGACGGCCCGGCCGTGCTCGCCGAGGTCGGGACCCGGCTGGGCGAGGTGCTGGCGCCGGTCGTCGCCGCGCTCAACCTCCACGAGATCGTGCTGAGCGGCCCCGCGGAGCTGCTCGACGGACCGCTGCTCGACGCGGCGGACCGGACCATCCGCAAGCGGACCATGCCGATCAGCTCGACAGGGCTGGCCGTCCGCACCTCGAAGCTCGGTGAGGACGTCGTGGTCGTGGGAGCGGCCGTGCTCGTGCTCGCCGGAGAGCTGGGCGTCTCGTGAGCGCCTCTCGCTTCACATCCCACTGGAAGATCGATGGAAGGAACACTGTGGTGCGCATCAAGAAGTCATTGACCGGGGTGGCGGTCGCCGCACTCGCGCTGACGACGCTCGCCGCGTGCGGCAGCGATGACGACGGCTCGTCCACCAACGACGACGGCGGCGCCGAGTCGGCCGAGATCCGCGTCTGGCTCAACGGCACGGACACCCCGCAGGAGGCCCGCGACTGGCTGAAGAAGACCTTCGAGGAGGACAACCCGGGATCCACGCTCACCATCGAGCAGCAGGAGTGGGACGGCCTCGTCGAGAAGCTCACCACCTCGCTCTCCAGCGAGTCCGAGACTCCCGACGTGGTGGAGATCGGCAACACCCAGGCGCCGACGTTCACCTCGGCCGGTGCCTTCTCGCCGCTCACCGACCAGCTCGACGCCCTCGGCGGCGACGACCTGCTGCCCGGCTTCGTCGAGGGCGCGACCGTCGACGGCGAGACGTACGCCGTTCCGTACTACGCCGGCTCGAAGTACATCTTCTACCGCAAGGACCTCTTCGAGAAGTCCGGCCTCGAGGTGCCCACGACGCTCGACGAGTTCGTCGAGGCGGCCGCCACCCTGAAGAAGGACAACCCCAAGCCGGCAAACTTCTCGGGCTTCTGGTTCCCCGGCCAGGACTGGCGCAACGGCGCGGCCTTCATCTGGTCCGCCGGCGGCGACCTCGCCGTCGAGGACGGCGGCGAGTGGACCGGGTCACTGTCCTCGCCCGAGTCCGTGGCGGGCCTGGAGATGGCCCAGCAGCTCTTCACCGATGCGTCCGGAGCGCCGAAGGACGGCAATGAGGCCGACCCGTGGACCCCGTTCTGCGCGGGTGAGGTCGGCATGATGTCGACGCCCGGGTGGGTGAAGGGGCTCCTCGAGGACCCCGAGACCGGGTGCCCGGACGGCCACGCCAAGCAGGTCGGCGTCTTCGCGCTGCCCGGCCCGGACGGTGACCCCGCGCCCGTGCTGCTCGGCGGGTCCGACATCGCGATCGCTGCCAAGTCGGCCAACCAGGAGCTCGCCCAGAAGGCGGTCGAGCTCATGCTCAGCGACGACTACCAGACGCTGATGGCCGAGGCCGGCCTCACGCCGGCACGCACCTCCCTCGCGTCCCTGCTCGGCGACGACGAGTACGCCCAGGCCACCGTGGCCGCCGCGTCCAACGCCAAGCTCACCCCGGCCGCCCCGGGCTGGGCGACGGTCGAGGGCTCGCGGGCCCTGGAGGACCTCTTCAGCGCCATCGCCCAGGGCGGTGACGTGGAGGAGCTCGCCGCGAAGACCGACGAGCAGATGAACAGCCAGCTCAACGGCTGACCCCTCGACGACCCGGTGGGGGCGGCGCGAGCCGCTGCCCCCGCCGGGGCGCGCCCGCGCGACAATCACACCGGCACAGGAGAGGAGGACCGATGAGCAGCACGCTCAGCGACACGACCCGTGACACCTCCCGCGCGACCGCGCCCGGAACGCCACCCCGTCGCCGCCGCGCCGCCCCGCTGCCGTACGCCCTCCTGCTCCCCGCGCTGGTGGCGCTGGCGGTGGCGCTGGGCTACCCGCTCGTGCGCCAGGTGGCGCTGTCCCTCCAGGACTTCGGCCTCGCCCAGCAGTTCGGCCAGCCGCCGGAGTGGGTGGGAGCCGAGAACTACCGCCGTCTCGTCGCCGACGGCTACCTGTGGGTGGTCACCCTCCGCTCCATCGCGTTCTGCCTCGTCAACGCAGCGCTCACGATGACGATCGGGGTGGGCCTCGCGCTGCTGATGAGGCACATGTCGCGCGGCGTACGACTCCTCGTCCAGACCGGGCTGCTGCTCGCGTGGGCGATGCCGGTGGTCGCGTCGCTCACGGTGTGGCAGTGGCTCTTCGACACCCAGTACGGCGTCGTCAACTACGTCCTCACCGGTCTCGGCCTCGACTTCGAGGGCCACGGCTGGCTGTTGCGCCCGCTGTCGTTCTTCTTCGTCGCGACCGTGATCGTCGTGTGGATGAGCGTGCCTTTCGTCGCGTTCACGGTGTACGCCGCGCTGACGCAGCTGCCCGAGGAGCTCGTCGAGGCGGCCGAGATCGACGGAGCCGGTGCGGTCTCGCGCTTCCGCCACGTCGTGCTGCCCACCATCCGCCCGGTGCTGCTCGTCGTCGGGCTGCTGCAGATCATCTGGGACCTGCGCGTCTTCACGCAGATCTACATCCTCCAGGAGGCCGGCGGCAGCGCCCGCGACACCAACCTGCTCGGCACCTACATCTACCGGCTCGGCATCGGGGGCGGCGAGTTCGGCATGTCGGCGGCGGTGGCGATCTTCATGCTCGCCCTCACCGTCGTGCTGACGGCGCCCTACGTCCGCGCGATGCTCCGCCAGGAGGGTGAGACGACATGAGCCGGACGACCCGACCCGCGCTGCGCGTCACCGCCAACACGGTCGGCGTGCTCGCGTTCCTCGTCGCCGCCTTCCCGGTCTACTGGATGGTCAACAGCTCGTTCCTCGCCCGCAACGAGATCCGCAGCCCGACCCCGACCTGGGTGCCCTTCGGCGGGGACCTCGACAACTACCGCACGGTCTTCCGCACCGACCAGTTCCTCGACGCCCTCCAGGTGAGCCTCATGGTCACCGGCCTGACGATCGTCGTCGCACTGCTCTTCGCGTTCGTCGCGGCGGTGGCCGTGAGCCGGTTCCGGTTCCGCGGTCGGCTGTCCTTCATCATCACCCTGCTGGTGATCCAGATGATCCCGGTGGAGGGCCTGTTCATCAGCCAGTACAAGATGCTCGAGGCGATGGACCTGCTCAACACCGTCGCCGGGCTCACGCTGGTCTACGTCGCCGGCGTGCTGCCCTTCACGATCTGGACCCTGCGCGGCTTCGTCGCAGGGGTGCCCTACGAGCTGGAGGAGGCCGCGATGATGGACGGGTGCTCGCGCGTGCAGGCCTTCTTCCGCGTGACGCTCCCGCTGCTGGCCCCCGGCCTGGTCGCGACCGGCGTCTTCGGCTTCATCCAGGCGTGGAACGAGTTCACCCTCGCGCTCGTGGTGATGACGCGTGAGGACCAGCGCACGCTGCCCCTGTGGCTGTCGACCTTCACCGACGTCAACCGGGGCGCCGACTGGGGCGGGATCATGGCCGGCTCCACCCTCATCGCGATCCCCGTCATCATCTTCTTCCTCGTCGTGCAGGGCCGGATGGTCAGCGGACTCACATCAGGTGCCGTGAAGGGATGAGGATCGACGACGACGTGCGCACGCTCGCCCTCCGCGTCCTGCTGCCCGGCTTCACGGGTACGACGCTCCCTGACGACTACCGCGCGCTGCTGGAGGACGGCCTCGGCGGGATCTGCTACTTCGGCAGCAACACCGCCGACGGACCCGACGCGCTCGCCGCGCTCAGCGCGGAGATCCGCGCCGCCAACCCCCGTGCGGTGGTCGCTGTGGACGAGGAGGGCGGCGACGTCAGTCGGTTGCACACCCGCGAGCCGAGCCCGGTGCTCGGTGCTGCGGCCCTCGGTGGCGCCGCCGACCTCGGGCTCACCGAGGCCGTCGGTCGCTGGGTGGGCCACGAGCTCGCCGCGGTGGGCATCACCCTCGACCTCGCCCCGGACGCCGACGTCAACAGCGACCCGGACAACCCCGTCATCGGCACCCGCAGCTTCGGGGTGGACCCGGAGCAGGTCGCCGCGCACGTGGCGGCGTGGACCCGCGGGCTCCAGTCGACCGGTGTCGCGGCGTGCGCGAAGCACTTCCCCGGCCACGGCGACACCGCCACCG
This sequence comes from Nocardioides sp. Soil_C_8, assembly GCF_057656315.1. Taxonomy (NCBI): domain Bacteria; kingdom Bacillati; phylum Actinomycetota; class Actinomycetes; order Propionibacteriales; family Nocardioidaceae; genus Nocardioides; species Nocardioides sp. Soil_C_8. The sequence continues at coordinate 273,078 of NZ_JBDGKQ010000002.1, read as the reverse complement.
ACAGCCACCTCGACCTGCCGCGCATCGACGTCGACCCGGACACCCTCGCCACCCGCGAGCTCGTGCCCTTCGACGCCGCCGTCGAGGCCGGCGCCGCCGCGGTGATGACCTCGCACATCGTGGTGCCGGCGATCGATCCCGACCGACCGGCGACCCTGAGCCCGCTCGTGCTCGGCATGCTGCGCGAGGTGCTCGGCTTCGACGGCGTGGTCGTCAGCGATGCGCTCGACATGGCCGGGGCGTCTGCGGCCCGGGGGATCCCCGAGGCGGCCGTGCAGGCCCTCGCCGCCGGGTGCGACCTGCTCTGCCTCGGGCCCGACAAGCCGGCGCCCCTGGTGCTGGAGGTCCGCGACGCCCTCGTGGCCGCCGTCTCCGACGGGCGCCTCACCCAGGACCGGCTCGCGGACGCCGCCCGTCGCGTCGCCGCGCTGGACGTGCCGGCGACCGAGACAGTGCCGGAGGCCCCCGACGCCGTCCGCCAGGCCGGCGCAGCCGCTTCCGCGACGCGGGTCGACGGCGACCTTCCCGACCTCACCGGTGCCGCCGTCGTCAGCGTCGAGACCGTCGCCAACATCGCGGTCGGCGACGTGGTGTGGGGCCTCCCGCCGGAGCACCGCCTCGACCCGGGGTCGCTGGCGGACCGGTTGCCCGACGTGGTCCCTGACGGCGTACCCCTCGTCGTGCAGGTGCGCGACGCCGGGCGGCGGCCCGAGGTGCTGGCCTTCCTGCGCGCGGTCGCGGCGACCGGGCGACCGGCCGTCGTCGTCGAGTGGGGATGGCCGTCGACCAGCGACGTCGGCCTCACGACCATCAGCACGCGAGGCTCGTCCGGCCCGGGCGTCGCCGCGGTGGCCGAGCTGCTGCGAGGGGCCGGGTGGGCGGGGTGAGGACCGCACCAGCGGGCGCGCGAGGCGTCGGCCTGGACATCGGCGGCACCAAGACGCACGGCGTCGTGCTCGGCGAGGGCGGCGCGATCCTCGCCCAGGTCAGGGAGTCCACCCGACCCGGAGCCGACGGGGTCGTCGCGACCGCCGAGCGCGTGTTCGAGGCGCTCGCCCGTGCGAGCGGCGGGAGCCTGGAGTGTCGCGTCGGCGTCGGCGTGCCGGGGCTCGTCGACAGCGAGCGCGGGATGTTGCGGCACGCGGTCAACCTCGGGGTGAACGGCGACGACCTGCCGCTGCGCGACCTCCTCACCGCGCGCCTCGGTGTGCCGGTGGTCGTCGAGAACGACGTCAACGCCGCCGCGCTCGCGGCCTGTGCGCTGGTCGAGGCCGACGACGTGGTCTACCTCAGCGTCGGCACCGGACTGGCCGCGGGCCTCGTCGTCGACGGCCGGCTGCGCCGCGGTGAGCACGGGGCAGCCGGCGAGATCGGCCACCTGCCGGTCGACCCCGCCGGCGAGGCGTGCGGGTGCGGCCAGGTGGGGTGCCTCGAGACCATCGCCTCGGGCCGCGCCCTCGCACGCGCCTGGCCGACCCCCGACGGGCCTCCCGCGGCGGCGCTCTTCGCGGCGGCCGCCTCGGGTGACCCCGCGGCCGTCGCCGTGCGCGACCGCTTCTGCTGGGGCGTGGCCAGCGCGGTCCGTGCCCTGGGCCTCACGATCGACCCCGCGCGCATCGTCCTCGGGGGTGGTGTGGCCGAGGTCGGCGAGCCGCTGCGCGAGCAGGTCGTCCGGCAGCTGCGGGCGCTGGGCGAGGGGTCGCCCTTCCTCGCCTCGCTCGGGCTCGCGGACCGGCTCAGCATGGTGCCGCTCCACTACCCGGTCGCCGCTGTCGGCGCCGCGTTGGTGGCCACTCGATAGGTTGGCGGCGTGGAAGCCGGTACCTGGATCGACGTCCTGCTCGTGCTCGCGTTCATCCTGGTGGGTGGTGTCTTCGCCGCGACCGAGATCGCGCTGGTGTCGCTGCGCTCCGGCCAGGTCGACCGGCTCGACACCGAGGGCGGTCGCGGGCACGCGGTGGCGTCCCTCGCCCGCGACCCCAACCGGTTCCTCTCGGCGGTGCAGATCGGAGTCACCGTGGCCGGCTTCTTCTCCGCCGCCTTCGGTGCCTCGACGCTCGCGCCGTCCTTCGCACCCGCCTTCGAGAGCCTCGGCCTCCCGGCCCCCGACACGGTGTCGCTGGTCGTGACGACGCTCGTCGTGTCGTACCTGTCGCTGGTGCTCGGGGAGCTCGTGCCCAAGCGCCTCGCGCTGCAGCGCTCGGTCGGGGTCTCCAAGCTCTTCGCGCCGCCGCTCGGCAAGTTCGCCACCGTGATGACACCGGTCATCTGGCTGCTCTCGCTCTCGACCAACCTGCTCGTCCGCCTCCTCGGCGGCAACCCCGACGCCGCCGGCGACGAGGTCGACGAGGAGGAGCTGCGGATGATGATCTCCGGCCACGAGGACATCCCCGAGGGCGAGCGCAAGCTCGTCGACGACGTGTTCGAGGCCGGTGACCGCTCGCTGAGCGAGGTGATGAAGCCGCGCGGCGACGTCGTCTTCCTGCGCGGCGACATGAGCCTCGCCGACGCGGTGGCCGTCATCGTCGAGCAGCCCTACACCCGCTACCCGGTGACCGGGACGTCGTTCGACGAGGTGCTCGGCTACCTCCACCTGCGCGACGTGCTCGGCCGCGCGGACGACAGCTCGACGACCGTCGCCGCGATCGCCCGCGAGCTGCCGGTGCTCCCGCGCACCAACCGGGTGCTGCCCTCCATCGACCAGCTCCGCAGCCAGGGCGCGCACATCGCCCTGGTGGTCGACGAGTACGGCGGCACCGACGGCATCGTCACCCTCGAGGACCTCATGGAGGAGCTCGTCGGCGAGATCCACGACGAGTACGACACCGACGCCGAGATCGCGGCGTCCGCCGACCCCACGACCGTCGACGCCGGCCTGACGATCGAGGAGTTCGCCGAGCGGACCGGCGTCGAGCTGGAGGACGGACCCTACGAGACCGTCGCCGGCTACGTCCTCCACCGGCTGGCACGGATGAGCGAGGTCGGTGACTCCGTGGTCGTCGCCGACCGTCAGCTCGAGGTGGTCGAGGTCGACGGTCACCGCATCACCCGCGTACGCCTCCACGCCGCGCCCGCCCAGACCGGTGGGGCGGAGGAGGGGTCCGGCGGGCCGACGCCGCAGCAGCACGCGTTCGCGGATGACTTCGGCACCTGGGGGCTGTTCCTGCCCGACGACGCCGTCGCCGCGCACCGCGACGGCCACCTCAAGGGACAGGGGTGGTCGGTCCGGTTCCGCTGGCGCGACGACGGGACGCTCGTGGTGCGGGCGAGCCACCGGATGACCGACGAGCGGCTCTACGGGATCGCTCCGGACGGCACCCCGGCCGAGATCGGGCTCGAGGCACCGATCGGCGCCGTGTTCACCCCGGCCGGTGCGACCGACGCGGAGAAGGCCGACGCGAGGGCGCGTCACGCCGCGGCGTGGACCAGGCACCAGCAGGCCGTCGTGGAGGCTGGCCTCGACTTCGACAACGACGTGCCGTACGACCTGGTGGGCAGCACCGACCACCAGCTGTGGCGCCTCGACGACGACGTCTGGCACTCCGAACCGCTGCGTCCCAGGGAATAGCGTTCGCCGCTCGTCGGTTGGGACCAGTAGGCTGGAGCCGTGGGCTCGGGCCTGCTTGACAACACAAGAGGGGCTGATCGGTTTCGACTTGGGACGTTAGTTCCAGGGGAAGCGGGTCGAGAAGCCAGCGTCATCTCGTTAACGACCGCTGGAAATCCATAGTTGCCAACACCAATCGCAACGACTTCGCTCTCGCTGCCTGAGCAGTGATCGAAGGGTCTGACCGGGCACCCGTCTCCGTCCCGGATCCAGGCCTCATCTAGGAGACTTGCTGGTCACTCTCTGTCAGGAGGGGTGACCGGGACTCGATCCTGACTGGGCCTGTCGGCGACGTGTCTGTGCGAGCGCCGGGGCCGAGAAAAGCGACATCACTGACTGCACCCGGAGAAGACCTGGATCGACGCTCGAGGACCGGGGTTCGATTCCCCGCAGCTCCACGCCCCTCACCACCACAGGACCTCCCTGCCACGTCTCACCGGCAGGGAGGTCCTGTCATGTCCGGGCTCGCTCATCCTGCCCGGGTGAGGCGGCCTCGGCGGCCCCGCAGCACGCTGGGGGGATGACGCGCCTGGCGGAAGCGCCACGGGTGCCTGTGGAGGCATCCGTCCCGCACGAGCCCCAGCTGGTCCTCGACGTCGCGCTGGGGGTGGCCGGCGCGGTCGTCGGCACCGGTGTGGCGATGGGTCGAGCCGTCGTGGGCCTGCCCCTGCTGCACCGGAAGATGTTCTGGCGCCCACGCCTCGTCGCCGAGCGCTGGCAACCGGCGACGCTGGTCGGCGACGCGGCCCGGCACGGCGCGGCCCGCCGTGCCGAGATGGTGCGGGTGGCGCAGGTCCTGATCGACCACTGGGCGCCCGTCGTCGTGGAGCGGGTGGTCTCCCGCCTGGACCTCACCGGGCTCGTCATCGACCACGTCGACCTCGACGAGGTCGTGCGGGCGGTGGACATCGACGCGGTCGTCGACCGGCTCGACCTGGACGCGATCGTGAAGCGGGTCGACCTCGACGCTGTCGTGGCGGACGTGGACCTCGATGCGGCGGTGGGTGGTGTCGACATCGACGCGATCGCCGGAAGGATCGACCTCGATGCCCTGATCGCCCGCATCGACCTCGTCGCGATGGTGGAGGAGGTGATCGACGCCATCGACCTGCCCGCGATCATCCGTGACTCGACCGGCTCGATGGCCTCGGAGACCATCCGCGGCGCGCGGATGACGGGGATCTCGGCCGACGAGGCCATCAGCCGGAGCCTCGAGAACCACCTGTTCCGGCGCCGGCGCAAGCGGGCCGCCCCGGCGGACCCATCGTGAACGACCAGGAGATGCGGAGCGTCCCTCGTGAGGCGCGTTCCTTCCAGGGCACCAGCGCCGGCGTCGTCACGCGTCTGGCGGCCGGCATCGTCGACGTCCTGCTGGTCGCCCTCGCGCTGGGCGGGTCGTACGTCGCCCTGGTCGGGGCCCGTTTCGTGCTCGAGCCACGCAGCTTCCACATGCCCGACCCTTCGTTCCTGTGGTCGATGACCCTCTTCCTCGGGTACCTCGTGGTCTACCTGACCGTGGCGTGGTGGATGGCGGGTCGGACCCTCGGCGACCACCTATGGGGGGTCCGCGTGACGTCCAGGGACGGCAGCCGGCTCGGCCTCGCCCGTTCGCTCGTACGCGCGGTGACGTGCGCGGTCTTCCCCATCGGCCTGCTGTGGTGCGCGGTCGACCGCGACCGGCGGTCGGTCCACGACCTGCTGCTGCGCACCTCGGTGGTCTACGACTGGCTGACCCACCCACCAGCCCACCTGGGATCGAGAGAAGGAGGTACGCCGTGATCCTCGTGCCACGGCAGCTGCAACGATCGACCATGACCGGTCAGGTCCCGTACTACGGAGGTCGGCTCACCCCGGCCCACATCTACGCCCTCCAGCACCCGGGCCAACCCGTTCCCGAGGGACTCGGCCTGCCGAGGGCGAGCAGGTCGGCCGTGACGCCGAAGGCGTCGAAGGCCCTCCGCCGGCTGCGCAAGCTGCACGACGACGGCGTGATCACCGACGACGAGCTCGCGACGCTGTCCGCGAGGGTGCCTGCATGAGCCCGGCACCGGTGCAGGTCCTCGTGCTGGGCCTGGCGGACTCGACGTTCGACGGATCGGTGCTCGCGGAGCTGACCCGCCTCGGCGAGGCCGGCGTCGTACGCCTCGTGGACGTCCTCGTCGTGCGGCGCGCGGACGACGGCTCGCTGGAGACGGTGGAGGGCCACCTCGACGGGTACGGCGAGGTGGCTGCCGCGCTGCTCGGACACACCGGCGACGCCGGTCAGGAGGACGGCGCCGACGACGGCTGGTCGCTCGCGGACGTCGTCCCGGACCAGGGCGTCTCGGTCGTGGCGCTGGTCGAGCACCTCTGGGCAGCGCCGCTCACGGAGGCACTGCGCGATGTCGGCGCGAGCCTGCTCGAGGAGACGTGGCTCTCGGAGGCCGACCGCAGCGTGCTCGCCTCGCTCGAGGGGCGAGAGCCCTAGAGGAACGGCCGGAGCGCCTCGAGGTCATCCGTCGGCGTCTTGAGCGCGATGCCCGTCCCGATGGTGCGGAGCTTCCAGACCGGGCCGTCCCGGAACAGCTTCGCCATGATGAGGCCGGTCTCGCGCACCCCGAGGGTGAGGGTGAAGCGGGCGAGCTCGGTGCCGGCGTCGTCGACGAGGCGGCAGTAGGCGTTGCGGATGAACTCCAGGGAGTGGCCCTGGTAGCTGCTCACCATGAACAGGATCGTGTCCACCCGCGGGTAGACGCGACCCAGGTCCACGGTGATCACCTCGTCGTCGCCCTCGCCCCTGCCGGTGGTGTTGTCGCCCAGGTGCACCACCGACCCGTCCCGGGTGGCGAGGTGGTTGAAGAACGCCAGGTCGAAGAACTGCTCGCCGGCGAACTGGATGGCCGACGCGTCGAGGTCGATGGGCGCGGCCCCGCTGCCGATGAAGCCCGCTGTGGGGGAGTGGTCCCAGCCGACCGCCATCCGCACCTGACCGAGGGACTCCCCGTCCTCGCCGGTGACGCTGAGCTCCTGGCCCTCGGACAGCTCGATCACGGGTCGCACCTCCGCCTCGACGATGCTCCGAACGTACAGGATGGGTGGCGTGATCGACCCCGCCGCAATCCGCATCGCACCGCTCACGAGGGCGTACGCAGAGGACCTCGCCACGTGGCGCTACCAGCCGCCCTACGACGTCTACGACCTGGCGGGCGCGGACCCCGACGAGCTGCTCGACCCGGCGCTCGGCTTCCACGCGGTGCTCGCGGGGGACCGTCTCATCGGGTTCCGCTCGTTCGGACCGGACGGTCGGGTGCCGGGGTGGGACTACGACGACGCGGCACTCGACACCGGCGGGGGGATGCGGCCCTCGCTCACGGGGCAGGGCCTCGGTCGTGCGGTGGTCCGGGCCGGGCTGGAGTTCGGTCGGGCGACGTACGCCCCGCCGGCGTTCCGGGTGACGGTGGCGTCGTTCAACACGCGTGCGCGCCGCACCGTCGAATCGCTCGGCTTCGTGCGGGTCGGGTCGTTCGCGGCTCGTCGCGACGGGATGCCGTTCGACGTGCTGGTGCGTCCGGAGCGCGGCTGAAGGACCGTCAGACCTCGCGGCAGTGGTCCGAGGGCGGGAACGCCGAGGGGTGCAGGATCCCGGCGAGCACCTCGACGCCGTCGACGAGGCGCGGGCCGGGACGGGCGAAGTGGCCGTCGGCGTCGACGGCCCAGACCGGCACGCCGGGGAAGCGGTCGCGGACCTCCTTCGCGAGCCTCGCGCTGCCGTCGAGGTCGAAGCCGCACGGCGCGCAGACGACGACATCGGGCTGCGAGGCCACCGCGTCGTCCCACGTGACGCGGCTCGACCGTGTGCCCGCGACACCGATGGTCGGGTCACCGCCGGCACGGGTGACCATCTCCGGGATCCAGTGCCCCGGCGCGAAGGGCGGGTCGGTCCACTCCAGCGCGAGCACGCGCGGCCGGTCGAGCCCGGCGACGCTGTCGGCGACGGCCGCGAGGCGTGCCTCGAGCCCGGACACCAGCGCCGCTGCCCGCTCGTCGTTCCCGGTGCGCCGTCCTAGCTCGGAGATCGAGGCCAGCACCTCGTCGAGCGTGTGCGGGTCGATCGTCGCCACCTCGGCGCGGCACCCGAGGAAGCCGAGCGCCTCGTCCACAGTGCCGACGTCCACCGCGCACACGGCGCAGAGGTCCTGGGTGACGACGAGGTCGGCGTCGAGCTCCGCGAGCGCGTCGGCGTCGAGGCGGTAGAGGTCCTCGCCCGCGGCGAGGGCCGCGGCGACGAAGTCGTCGATCTGCTTGGGTCCGAGCCCCTCCGGCATCGCCGAGGTCGAGACCACGCGTCGCTCGCGGGCCGCCGGCGGGTGGTCGCACTCGAACGTGACGCCCACGACGTCGTCACCCGCGCCCACCGCGAACAGGATCTCCGTGGCGGACGGGATGAGGGAGACGATGCGCATCCCGCGAGCCTAGACGTCGAACACGTCCCAGCAGATCGCGTTGCGCCGCCGCTGGTCCTCGAGCACCAGGTCACGAACCTCGTCGGGGAGCCGGTCGCGCTGCCACCGGCACTCCGCAGCACGCGTCTCCGCCTCGTGTCCTCGCGGGGCGGCTGCCACGGCGGCCTGGATGGCGTACGCCGCTGCGCCCAGGTCGTGCTCGGCGACGTGGGCGACGACGGCGGCCTGCCCCGCGGCGTACGCCGCGAAGCGCGGTGCGCCCAGCAGGTCGCGAGCCGCGCCCATGGCGTGACCGCCGAGCGCCCGCGACTGCATCATCGGCAGGTCGCCGCGCGTCCAGGCGCGTGCGGCGGCGATCGCCTCGCGCGGCCGGTCGTCGTCGGGCCGCACGGCCTCGAAGAGGGGAAGCACGTGCTCCGCGCACTCGGCGGCCCACAGCGCGAGCCGGTGGTGGTCGTCGTCGGTCAGCGTGCCCCCGCGCCTGATGGTGACCAGGCGCGGGTCACGCACCGCCGGCAGGATCATGACCCGACGCTAGCGCCGGTCAGGCGCAGATGATGGTCACCAGCAGCGTCGCCACGCCCCGCGCGCGTGGTCGCGGGCGTGGTCGATGGCGCGCACGTACTCGCGGTGCCGGGCGACGGGCCTGCCGCCGAAGACGTACGGCCGGGTGAATCCGTCCCACGCCTGGCGGAACGACAGGTCGCCGTAGCCGCCCTGCCGCTGCACGTAGCGCAGCAGCCGGCCGTAGCGGTCCGTGGCCGCCTGGGTGCGGTCGGAGACCAGGTGCACGGTCGAGCCGACCGGTGCCAGCCTCCGGAGGTTCGCCGAGGCAGCGTCCGCGCCGCACTGGCCCCGCTCCGGGGTGTCGATGCCGAGCATCCGCACGGACACGTGGGCCCCGCCGCGCAGGCGGACCCGGAGGGTGTCGCCGTCGGTGACCCGGACGACGTTGCCGGTCTCCCGGTGGGTGCGCGGGCCCTGCTGGGCATGGCCCTGGGTGGTGCCCGTGCTCGCCACCTGCTGCGGTGCCGTGCTGCCGCGACCTGTGCAGGGGCACGGGTTGGACTCGCACGCGACGCCGTCGCCGTCGTCGTCGAGGCGGTGCGGGTCGCCGGCCCCGGCGTTCAGGAAGAAGTGCTGTGCGGCGGCCTGGCTCGCGAAGTCGCCGCAGTCGCGGTCGACGACGGCAGAAGCCGGCCCCGGTGCCGGGAAGCCGAGGCCCAGGGCGACGACGGCGAGCGTGAGGGCGCGGAGGAGCTGGTGGTGCATCGGACCAGCCTCACACCGTCGCGGCGCCGCCGTGGGTGGAACGCGGCAACTCGCCCTGCCGGTCGGTGCCGGGGCGTCGCGGAACGGCGTCTGTCACCCGCCGCCCTCGCCAGATGTTCGTCGGGTCTCCCAGCCCTTCCGTGCGGCGCGGCTGCGGCGACGGCGGGCACGCTCGGCCTCCTGCAGCAGGCGCTCGGCCGCGCGCTGCTCACGTCGTACGGCGTTCTCGGCCCGGCGCCGCTCGGCCTCGAGCACGGCGGGCGAGCGCACCGGCCACACGTAGGGCAGATCGTCCGGGTCGTCGGGGAACCTCGGACGGTAGAAGTCGGGGTCCTTGCGGACCAGGGCAGAGCGGTGGCTGCGGTGGAGGTCGGCATCGCCCAGCCACGGCGGCAGCGCGCCGGCCTCGGCGAGCTCGGCCTGCGTCCGAACCGTCGTCACACCCGCGGTGGCGAGGTCAGCCGCGATCGTGGCGGCGCAGGTGTCCCCGAAGCCGAGCTCGAGCCAGACCTCGCAGCACACGAAGCCGTAGCGTCCGAGCGCCTCCTCGTAGCCCTTCCACATCAGCGCGGCCGGGTGGTTCGCCCAGCCGTAGTCAGCGACGGTGAGGGCGCGCACCACCTGGATGGTCTCGACCCGCTGCTTCCCGAGCCGCTTCTGGTCGAGGGCGCGCGCCGACGCCTCGAAGTCCGGAAAGGGGAGGAACGTCTGCACGCCGTCGAGGCTAGGCACGAGCGACGCGTCGCGCCCCACCCCGACGGTCGGTGCGCCACCCGACGGCGTGGCACGATCCGTGACGTGGACGGATGCGTGTTCTGCCAGATCATCGCGGGTGACGTGCCCGGTCACGTCGTGCTCGAGACCGACGACCTGGTGGCGTTCCTCGACACCCGGCCGGTCTTCAAGGGGCACGTGCTGCTCGTGCCGCGCACCCACCTCGAGACGCTCCCGGACCTGCCGGCCGGGCAGCGCGACGGGTTCCTCGCCGCGGCCCAGCGGCTCGCCACGGCGGTCAAGGAGGCGCTCGGGGCGCAGGGCTCGTTCGTGGCGATCAACAACACGGTCAGCCAGTCCGTCCCGCACCTCCACCTGCACGTGGTGCCGCGCACCAAGGGCGACGGCCTGCGGGGCTTCTTCTGGCCCCGCACGAAGTACGGCGACGGCGAGGCGGCGACCTACGCCGAGCGGCTGCGCGACGCCCTCGCGTCGTCCTGACCGTCGGGAGCGAGCTGCTCCTCCTCGCGGGCCCGCGCCTCGCCGAGCGACCACGGCCGGTCGCGGCGTCGGAGCGGGTGACCGGTCGTCCAGGCGGCGAGGACGAGAGCCAGCGTGCCGACGGCGAAGCCACCGAGGACGTCGACGAAGAAGTGCCACCCGAGGTAGACGGTGGACAGGCACGTCAGGGCGGCGAAGGTCCAGCCGGACAGGCGGACCCAGCGGGGCAACCGGAGCAGCTCGGCGACCAGGCAGGTGGTGATCGTGATGGCCACGTGCAGCGACGCGAAGGCGGCGACCGTCTGCACGGCGCGGGTGTCCCAGACGTCGCTCAGCACGGCGACGCGGTCGTCGAGCAGCAGCTCCTGCACCGAGGTGTTGAACGTGTGCGGCAGGCCGGCGAACTCCTGCGGGCGGGAGTAGATCGGGCCGAGTGACGGGACGAGGTAGTAGACGGCCACGCCGATCAGCCAGTTGAACGACACGGCCGTGACGTAGAGGGCGCCGGTGATGGAGCGCCGGGTCCACACGAGCGCGATCGCGAGCGCCGCCGGGACCAGCCCGATCCACAGCACGTAGACCCCGGACAGCAGCCAGGCGGCCCAGCCGGTGCCGAGCACGTTGTGCAGGACGACGGCCGGGTCGTGGCCCAGCCACAGCAGCCGGTCCAGCCGGTGCAGCTCGGTGTCCCACAGCCGGTCGTTGACGAACGGGAGGTAGCCCTTCAAGTTGCGGAACGTGACGTAGGTGACGTACCACGCCACCAGCCCGCTCACGGTGAACCAGACCTGCTCCCGCGTCCACCGCGCGCGGACCACGGTGCGCAGCGCCGCCCAGGCGCCGGGACGCGGCGTCGAGCGGAGGTACGTCGCCCAGCGCGCGACGACGTCGAGGAGCACGGCGGCCAGCACGATCAGCGGCAGCCGCACCCAGGTCGGCACGGAGACCCCGTCGGGGTCGCGCACCGGCAGGTCGTAGGCGGCCGCGACGACCCACGTGGCGAGCGCCATGGCAACGGCGACGCCCATCGCGCCGCGGAAGTACCCCCGTCCCATGCTTGGCACGCTAGGGCAACCGCCGCGTCGGCGCGAGGGTGCTGCACCGGATCTCCACAAGTCGGGTGAGGTCCCGGGGGACCCACGCACTACCCTCACGGACGAAGACGTCACCGAGCCTGAGGAGTCATCGAGATGGGTCGCTACGACCGCCGCGTCGCCGTCATCACCGGAGCAGCGCGAGGCATCGGCTTCGGCATCGCCCAGCGCCTCGCGAGCGAGGGCGCCTCCATCGCGATCCTCGACCTCGACGAGGCCGCCGCCCAGGAGGCCGCCGGCCGTCTCGAGCTCGCCGAGGGTGCCCGCGCCGTCGGCATCGGGTGCGACGTCGTCGACGCGACCGCCGCCGAGGCCGCCGTGCAGCGCGTGGTCGACGAGCTGGGCGGGATCCACGTGCTGGTCAACAACGCCGGCATCACCCGCGACAACCTGCTCTTCAAGATGACCGAGGAGGACTGGGACCTGGTGATGAACGTCCACCTCAAGGGCGTCTTCAACATGACCAAGGCCGCGCAGTCCCGCTTCGTGGAGCAGAAGTACGGCAAGATCCTCAACCTCTCCAGCGTGTCCGCGCTCGGCAACCGCGGCCAGGCCAACTACTCCGCGGCCAAGATGGGCATCCAAGGCCTCACCCGCACGCTCGGCATCGAGCTCGGCCCGTTCGGCGTCACCGCGAACGCCATCGCGCCGGGGTTCATCGTCACCGAGATGACCGACGCGACCGCGCGCCGGCTCAAGATGGAGCCCGAGGAGCTGCAGCGCCTCAACGCCGAGGCGACGCCCGTGCGGCGCGTCGGACAGCCCGAGGACATCGCCGCTGCGGCTGCCTTCCTGTGCAGCGACGAGGCGTCGTTCATCACCGGTCAGACGCTGTACGTCGACGGGGGCCGCAAGCTGGGCTGAGCCCCGGTCCCGGCGTGATCCCGGCCACGGACTCCCGCTGGGGGACCGTGGCCGGTTTGCGTCCCCCGGGGTCGTCTGTCACCTTGGATGGCGGTCGAGAGACCCAACCGTCCCGGACTACGCCGAGTCCTGCCCGGCCGGGACGACCCCCGAGACACACCGGGGCAGGAGTGGGGGACCCACAGGTTCCACCGCCGGTCGTCCGACCGGCTCGGGGCGAAGTCGCCAGCCTTCCAGCAGCACGACGGGAGCACGGTGGCAGGGCACTTTCCAGCCCTAGCCCGACAGCTCACCTCACAGGCGTGGGAAAGGAACATCCATGCCTGCGACCCCTCGCAAGGGGCGAGCCCTCGCGCTCGCACTCGCCGGGATCGGCCTCACCGCTTCGACGATGAGCGCCCTCCCCGCAACCGCCGCCACCGGCGGCAGCACGTCCGACAACACCTCCACCACGACCACCGCGAAGACGACGCAGAAGAAGGCGCGCACCACCGCCAAGCGTCGGGTGGCCAACCGCGTGCTCACCGCACGCAACATCGCCATGAACCAGCGCGGCGACGCCTACGCGTACGGCGCCGCCGGCCCGGACCGCTTCGACTGCTCCGGCCTGGTCCGCTACGCCTACAGCCGTGCCGGCCTGTCCGTGCCGCGCACGTCGAGTGCCCAGGCGGGCGCTGCCCGCCGCATCGCCAAGAAGGACCTGCGCGCCGGCGACATGATGTTCTTCTACGGCGGCGGCGGGGTCTACCACGCGGCGATCTTCCTGCGCTGGTCGCACGGGCACGCCGTGATGGTCCACTCGCCGGGCTCGGGACAGCGCGTACGCGTCGCCGTCCCGTGGACGTCGGCGTGGTTCGCCGGGACCGTCCGCCGCGCCTGAGCGGCGTCCGCACCCGGGTGACAGGCTCGGATTGGTAGGTACTTCCTGCTGATCTACCCTGTGGCGCGCCTCCCCGATCGGGGGAGGCGCGCCCCCAGACTTTCCAGAGGACCACCCGAGCCACCGGCTCGACACCCCCGCTCGATCGGAGTTACCCCGTGCGTCACCGTCGCCACCTCTCGTCGCCCCGAGCGATCGCCGCCGCCCTGGCGGCAGCCACGCTGCTCCTCGCCGGCTGCAGCGGCGGCGACGACGACCCGGCGCCGAGCGCCTCCGCGTCCTCCGAGCCGACCGCCTCCGAGACCACCGAGCCGCCGGAGCCGTCGTACTGGCCCCTGACCGGCCTCGAGCGCAAGGGCGACGCACCCAAGCACCCGGTCGTCGTCACGAAGGTCGACAACACCTCCTCCAGCGCCCCCCAGGTGGGTCTCGGCTCGGCCGACCTCGTCGTCGAGGAGCTCGTCGAGGGCGGCTACACGCGCCTCGCGGCCTTCTACTACTCCAAGGTGCCCGCCGCCATCGGCCCGGTCCGCTCGATGCGCGCCAGCGACATCGGCATCGTGCCGGAGGGCGCGACGGTGGTGACCAGCGGCGCGGCCCCGATCACGATCAAGCGCATCAACGGCGCCGGGATCCCGTGGATCACCGAGGGCGACGCCAACGTCTACCGCGAGACGTCGCGCTCCGCGCCGTACAACCTCTTCGCCCACCTCGGCAACATCGCCAAGGGCCTCAAGGCCGACGAGGAGCCGCCGCCGTACCTCCCGTGGGGCGACGAGGCCGACCTGCCCAAGGGCGCGAAGGCCAGCACGCTCACCGCCGACTTCGGTGCCCACTCCACCAGCTGGCAGTTCCAGAAGGGCGGCTACGTCAACACCGACTCCTACGCCGCCCAGGGCGACCAGTTCCCGGCCGACTCGGTCCTCGTCCTGCGGGTGCGCGTCGGTGACGCGGGCTACCGCGACCCGGCCGGCTACCCCGTCCCCGAGACCAAGTTCGAGGGCAAGGGCGCCGCGCTGCTCTTCCACGGCGGCCGCGTCGTGAAGGGCACGTGGACCAAGGACGGTCTGACCGGCGCGATCGAGCTCTCCACCAAGGGTGGCGACCTGACCGTCCCCGCCGGCCACGTGTGGGTCGAGCTGGTCCCGGCCGTCAACGGCAACGTCACGTTCGCGAAGTAGCCCCCGACACCGCCGCTCCGGCGTCCTCGTCGAGGAGACGCTGGAGGCCGGCCAGGATGACGCCGATGGCCGCCTCGACCCGCAGGGCCGCGGCAGCCGGGTCGTCGCTGACGGCGACCGCGCCCCCTGCGGCCGACATCGCGCCGAAGAAGATGCGCGTGAAGGTGTCGAGCATCGCGTCGTCGAGCCCGGAGCCGTCGTGCAGGGAGTCCTCGGTGGTCAGCACCGAGCGCACGATCTCGTCGACGAGGGCGTACGTCGAGCGCTCCTCCTGCTCGCGGTAGCGCTCGTGCCCGAGGACCGAGGGGCCGTCGGAGACGACGACCTGGCGGTAGCCGGGCTCCTGGACCGCCTCGAGGAAGGCCCGCAGCCCGGCCTGCGCCTTGTCCCACGGGTCCTGGTGCTCGGCGGTGGCGTCGACGATCGCCGTCGTCGCCCGGGACTGCACCCGCTCGAAGGCCGCCTCGAAGACGGCCTGCTTGCCGCTGAAGTGGTGGTAGAGCGCGCCCTTGGTGACGTCGGCGCCCGCGACGATGGCGTCCAGCGACGTGGCGGAGTAGCCGTGCGCGGTGAAGAGGCGCTCGGCGACCTCGACGAGCGCCTGCTTGGTGGCCTCGGAGTAGCGCTGCCGCCGGGTCTCCATGGATCGCATGCTAGGTGACCGGGCTCACGTGGGTGGTGTGTCGCGGCGCGGGACCGGCCATAGTGGTTCCCATGCAGCTCGCATCGGGGATGCTGCTGGTGGCGACGCCGGCCCTGCAGGACCCCAACTTCGCCGACACGGTCGTGCTGCTGCTCGACGTCACGGAGGAGGGGGCGCTCGGCGTCGTCCTCAATCGTCCCTCCCAGATCCTGGTCGCCGACGTCCTCGAGCCGTGGCGCGACGTGGTCGCGGAGCCCGAGGTGCTCTTCCGCGGCGGACCGGTCGGCACGGACGGCGCCCTCGCCGTCGGGGCGCTCCGGGACCCGCAGGACCCGCCCGTCGGGTGGCGGCCGGTCGCCGGGCTGCTGGGCATGGTCGACCTCGACACCCCGACCGAGCTCGTCGACGGCACGCTCACCGCGATGCGGGTCTTCGCCGGCTACGCCGGGTGGGGTGCGGGGCAGCTCGACGGCGAGGTCGAGGAGGGCAGCTGGTACGTCGTCACGAGCGAGGCCGCCGACGCGTTCCGCGACGACCCCAGCGGCCTGTGGCGTGACGTGATGCGACGCCAGCCCGGCATGCTCGCCTGGCACGTGAACCGCCCCGTCGATCCCGACTTGAACTGATCCCCGCGTTAGGCTCTTCCATCATGAGCACCATCGGATTCTCGCCGGGCACCCAGACGATCGAAGAGCGTCAGACCGTCCCGACGGACGAGGGTGACCACGAGCGGTTCTCGCACTACGTGCCCAAGGACAAGCTCACCGAGGCCATGGTCATGGGCACCCCCGTGATCGCGCTGTGCGGCAAGGTGTGGGTGCCCTCGCGCGCCCCCGAGAAGTACCCGGTCTGCCCGGAGTGCAAGGAGATCTGGGAGTCGATGAACCCCGGCAAGTCCGGTGGCGACGGCTCCGACGGCTCGGGTCCCGAGGCGTGACGGGGCGGCCTGACGCGCCGCTGCCTCCCGCGTGGCCCGACCGGGCCGCCTGGGGCACCGCGCCCTCCCTCCGCGCCTGGCAGCAGGCGGCGATGGACAAGTACCAGGCCGGGCAGCCGCGCGACTTCCTCGCGGTGGCGACGCCCGGCGCCGGCAAGACGACGTTCGCGCTGACCGTGGCGGCCGACCTGCTCAGCCGTCGCGTCGTCGACCGGATCACCGTCGTCGCGCCCACCGAGCACCTCAAGACCCAGTGGGCGGAGGCGGCCGCGCGCGCCGGCATCCCGATCGACCCGGCCTACTCCGCGGGCAAGGGCAGGACGTCCGACGACTACGTCGGGATCGCGGTCACCTACGCCGGCGTGGCGGTCAACCCGCTCGCCATGCGGATCCGCACCGAGCGGTTCAAGACGCTGGTGATCCTCGACGAGATCCACCACGCAGGTGACGCCCTGTCGTGGGGCGAGGGCGTGCGCGAGGCGTTCGACCCGGCCACCCGCCGGCTGGCGCTGACCGGTACGCCGTTCCGCTCCGACATCAACCCCATCCCGTTCGTCAGCTACGCCCCCGGCGACGACGGCATCCCGACCTCGGCGGCCGACTTCACCTACGGCTACGCCCACGCGCTCGCCGACCACGTCGTCCGCCCCGTCCTCTTCATGGCGTACTCCGGTGAGATGCAGTGGCGCACCCGTGCCGGCGACGAGGTCGTCGCCCGCCTCGGCGAGCCGCTCACCAAGGACATGCACGCCCAGGCGCTGCGCACGGCCCTCGACCCCCGCGGGTCGTGGATCCCGGCGGTGCTCGAGGCGGCCGACAGGCGCCTGTCGGAGGTACGTCGCCACGTGCCCGACGCCGGCGGGCTGGTGATCGCCGGCGACCAGGAGTCGGCGCGCGCCTACGCCGCGCTGCTGAAGAAGATCAGCGGCGAGTCGCCCACCGTGGTGCTCTCGGACGAGAAGGGCGCGTCGAAGAAGATCGAGAAGTTCACCGCCTCCGAGGACCGCTGGATGGTCGCGGTCCGGATGGTGTCGGAGGGCGTCGACGTCCCGCGCCTCGCGGTCGGGGTCTGGGCCACGACCGTGTCGACCCCGCTGTTCTTCGCCCAGGCCGTCGGCCGCTTCGTGCGTGCCCGGTCCCGCGGCGAGACCGCGTCGGTCTTCCTGCCGTCGGTGCCGCACCTCCTCGAGTTCGCCTCCGACATGGAGGCCCAGCGCGACCACGTCCTCGGCCGCCGGGTCACCGACGAGGACGACATCTTCGCCGCCGAGGAGGACCTCCTCGCCGCGGCGAACGCCGAGGACGGAGCCTCCGACGACCTCGAGATGTCGTGGGAGGCGCTCGGGTCCACCGCGTCGTTCGACCACGTGCTCTACGAGGGCGCCCAGTTCGGCCACTCGGGCGAGGTGCACGTCGGGTCCGAGGAGGAGATGGACTTCCTCGGCATCCCGGGCCTGCTCGAGCCCGACCAGGTGCGCGAGCTGCTGCACTCCCGGCAGAGCGAGCGCGCCCGCAAGCAGAAGTCCGACGGAGTCGTCGACCGGGTCGTCGACTCGGTGCAGGAGCTCAGCACCCACCAGCAGCTCGGCGTGCTGCGGCGCGAGCTCAACGGCCTCGTCGCGGCCTGGCACCACCGGACCGGTCAGGCGCACGGCATCACCCACAACGCGCTCCGCAAGGAGTGCGGCGGGCCGCCCGCGGCCGTCGCCAACGCCGAGCAGCTGCACGAGCGGATCAACCGGATCCGCGAGTGGGCCGTGCGCAAGACCTCCTGAACGACCTCCCCGCCTCCGGACTGCCATAGTGGGCCCGTGCCCACCGAGACCTCGCAGACGCTCGACCGCGGCCTGCGGGTGCTCCGCGTGCTCGCCGAGAGCCCCGAGGGCCTGACGGTCACCGAGGTCTCGCACCGGCTCGAGGTCAACCGCACCGTGGTCTACCGCCTGATCAGCACCCTCGAGCAGCACGGGCTGGTCCGCCGCGACGCACGCTCCCGGCTCTTCGTGGGCCTCGGCGTGCTGCACCTGGCGAGCGGCGTGCAGCCCCTGCTCCGGGACCTCGCGATGCCGGTGCTGCGGGGGCTCGCGGAGTCGCTCGGCTCGACCGCGCACCTCACCGTGGCCGACGGCGAGGAGGCGCTCGCACTGGCCGTGGTCGAGCCGTCGTGGACCGACTTCCACGTGTCCTACCGCGTCGGCGCCCGCCACCCGCTGACGCAGGGCGCGGCCGGCAAGGCCATCGGGCTGGTCGAGGGCGACGAGGCGGCGTACGCCGTCACCAGCGGCGAGCTGCAGACCGGCGCCCGCGGCCTGGCCGCCCCCGTGCGGGGCGTCGAGGGGCTCCGCGCCAGCGTCGGGATCGTGACGCTCGACGGCGCCATCGACGAGGACGTCGTGGCGCCGCAGGTGATCGCTGCCGCGGCGGCCGTCGCCGAGCGGATGCGGTGACCGACGGCGCTCGGGCGACCGCGGTCAGGCGAACGGCTTGATGCCGGGGCCGGGACGGGTGGCGACGTCGCGGCGGCCGGTGACCTCGTGGCCCTCGGCGCAGCGCAGCACCACCTCGACCTCGGCGCCGCAGCCGACGTGCTCGAACTCGACCGGCGAGCCCTCCGGGTCGGCGAGGTAGCGGTCGCCCCACGCCCGCACGGCGACCAGGACGGGGTAGAGGTCGAAGCCCTTGTCGGTCGGGCGGTACTCGTGGCGCTCGCGCTGGCCCGGCTCGCGGTAGGGCTCACGTCGCAGGATCCCTGCGTCCACGAGCACGGCGAGCCGGTTGGTGAGCACCTGGCGGGGGATGCCCGAGTGCCGCCGCATGTCGTCGAAGCGGCGTACGCCGTTGAAGACCTCGCGCAGCACGACCATGCTCCAGCGCTCGCCGAGCACCTCCATCGTGCGGCCGACCGTGCAGTTGTCGGTGGACCACTGGAGGGCGGCGGGCGAGGCGCTCATGACCCCACCCTAGGTCTCGTTGACAGACTCAGCAACCGGTGCGAGGCTGGATCCATGACGCAGACCCAGCAGTTCAGGACCGAGAGCCGCACCTTCACCTGGGCCTCGCCCGGCCAGGCGGACGTGTCCCGCCTGCTCGAGCTCGACGGGCTGCAGCAGCTGCAGGCGATGCGGGACGGCGAGCTGCCGCGACCGCCGATCATGGACACGCTCGGGCTCACCGACATGCGTCCCGAGCCCGGCCGGGTCGTGGTGGAGATGCCCGCGGCCGACTTCCACTACAACCCGCTCGGCACGGTGCACGGCGGCGTGATCTCCACGATGCTCGACACGGCGGCCGCCTGCGCGGTCCACACCACGCTCGCCGTCGGCGAGCTCTACACCTCCGTCGACCTGACCGTGAAGTTCCTCCGGCCGGTCACCGTCGACTCGGGCCTACTGACCTGCGAGGGCACGGTCATCCAGCGCGGGCGTCGTACGGCGCTGGCCCAGGCGCAGCTGACGGACGAGGCCGGCCGGCTGGTCGCGCACGCGACGTCGACCTGCATGATCATGCGGGCGGGGGACTGACCGCCGCGCGCGCCAGGGGGACCACCCGGTAGGGGATCTGCGTGGCCAGTGCGATCACGGTCGTCGAGCGGTCGATCCCCGGCTCGGTGAGGACCAGGTCGATGACCCGCTGCAGGTCGGCGTTGGAACGGGCGACGACGCGCGCCCACATGTCGCCGGCGCCGGTGATCGTGTAGGCCTCGAGCACCTCGGGGATGCCGGCGAGGTGGGTGGCGACGGCGTCGTGGCCGCCGCGCTCGGCCGAGCCCTGGCGGATCTCGAGGGTGAGGAACGCGGTGACGGGGAAGCCGATCGCCTCGGGGGAGAGGTCGGGTCCCCACCCGGTGATCACGCCGGCCGCCACGAGCTTGTCGAGCCGTGCCTGCACGGTGCCGCGGGCGATGCCGAGACGTCGGCTCGCCTCGAGCACGCCGATCCTCGGCTCGGCGGCGAACAGGTCGATCACCTTGCCATCGATCTCGTCCATCTGCGCCCCTCGACTGTGCAACTTGTCCGACGTTTCGTCGTACTGTTGCACACGTTGCCGCAACTCGGCAGTGTTCGACCCATGACGACTGACATCGCCTCGACCGGTGGCGCCCTGACCGTGGACGAGATGAAGGCCGACCTCTCCCTCGAGCAGCTGCGCCAGCTCGTCGGCCTCGTGGAGTACGACGCCGACGCCGACCCGTTCCCCGTGACCGGCTGGGACGCGATCTGCTTCGTGGTCGGCAACGCCACCCAGGCTGCCCACTACTACGCGTCTGCGTGGGGGATGGAGCTCATCGCCTACTCCGGCCCGGAGAACGGCAACCGCGACCACAAGTCGTACGTGCTCAAGTCCGGCTCGATCAAGTTCGTCCTCAGCGGCGCGGTCGCGCCCGACAGCGACCTCATCGCCCACCACGCCAAGCACGGTGACGGCGTCGTCGACATCGCCCTCGAGGTCCCCGACGTCGACCAGTGCATCGCGCAGGCCCGCAAGGCCGGCGCGAAGGTCCTGGTCGAGCCGGAGACCGTCGCCGACGAGCACGGCAAGGTCCGCGTCGCCGCGATCGCGACCTACGGCGAGACCCGCCACACCCTCGTGCAGCGCACCGTCGACGGCGAGACGTACGCCGGTCCGTACCTCCCGGGCTACGTCGCCGTCCAGCCGCGCTGGGAGAAGAAGGACGGCCAGCCCAAGCGCCTCTTCCAGGCCCTCGACCACATCGTCGGCAACGTCGAGCTCGGCCGGATGGACGAGTGGGTCACCTTCTACAACAAGGTGATGGGCTTCGTGAACATGGCCGAGTTCATCGGTGACGACATCGCCACCGACTACTCGGCGCTCATGTCGAAGGTGGTCGCCAACGGCAACCACCGCGTGAAGTTCCCGCTCAACGAGCCCGCGGTCGCGAAGAAGAAGTCGCAGATCGACGAGTACCTCGAGTTCTACAACGGCCCGGGCGCCCAGCACCTCGCCCTCGCCACCGGCGACATCCTCGCCACCGTCGACGCCCTGCGCGCCAACGGCGTGGAGTTCCTCAACACCCCTGACTCCTACTACGAGGACCCCGAGCTGCGCGCCCGCATCGGCGAGGTGCGCGTGCCGATCGAGGAGCTGCAGAAGCGCGGCATCCTCGTCGACCGCGACGAGGACGGCTACCTCCTCCAGATCTTCACCAAGCCCCTCGGCGACCGGCCGACCGTGTTCTTCGAGCTCATCGAGCGCCACGGCTCCCTCGGCTTCGGCAAGGGCAACTTCAAGGCGCTCTTCGAGGCCATCGAGCGCGAGCAGGACGCACGCGGCAACCTGTAGGTCCCACCCGAGCGGTGAGTGAGACACGTTCCGGAGCCCGGAACCATGTCTCACTCACCGCTCGTCGCATGTCCGCACACCGAGCGGTGAGTGACGCAGGTTCTGGGCCTCGGAAAGCTGTCTCACTCACCGCTCGTCGCGTTCTCCTAGGCTTGGACCCATGATGATCCGACCGGCCGAGCTGGCCGCGATCAAGGCGGGCACGATCGACCTGGCGTTCCGCCGATGGGCGAAGCCGCGCGTGGTCGTCGGCACCCGGATGCGCACGGGGGTCGGGGTGATCGAGGTGACGAGCCTCGAGCAGGTCAGCGTCTCGGTCCTGCGGGCGGAGGACGCCCGCCGGGCCGGTGCGCCGTCGCTGGCGGCGCTCAAGCAGGGACTGGCGGCGCGCTCGGAGGACCCCGCCTGGCGGATCGGGCTGGCGTACGCCGGACCGGACCCGCGCGAGGCGCTCCGGGCCACCGTCCCGGACGCCGACGAGCTCGCGACCATCAACGCCCGGCTCGACCGCCTCGACGCGGCGTCGTCGTACGGCGCGTGGACGCGGGAGACGCTCGACCTGATCGACCGCAACCCCACTGTCCGCGCGCCCGACCTGGCGGCACAGGTGGGCCGGGAGACGCAGGACTTCAAGAAGGACGTCCGCAAGCTCAAGGAGCTCGGCCTCACCGAGTCGCTGGCGATCGGCTACCTGCTCTCGCCGCGTGGCGAGGCGGTCGTCGACGCCGGCCTGCCGGAGCCCCGGGTGCGGGCCCCTCGTGAGCAGGGCACCCCGCTGCCCCGCAACATCGGTGCGCCCGCCACCCGCGCCCTGCGCGAGGTGGGCGTGACGACGCTCGAGCAGGCGGCGTCGTACAGCGCCGCGCAGCTGGCCGCGATGCACGGCGTCGGGCCGGTCGCGATCGCGCGGCTCGGCGAGGCGCTCGCCGAGCAGGGGAGCGGGCTCGCCGGCTAGAGCGGCGCTCCGTCGCAGCAGTTGGCCTTCATGTGGCAGTGCGGGCAGAGCCAGCGGGTCGAGATGGGGTCGAACTCTTCCCCGCAGTAGTCGCACGGCATGGGAGGACGCTACTACGCCAGGTCGCCGACGAGCTCGCTCTCCGCCTCGACGACGCCGTGGTGCGTCGGGTCGGACGCGAGGGCCGAGGAGATGGTGCGCGAGCCCGCAGCCACGACGACCACGCCGACCGCCACGGCGGCGGCACCGAACCAGAACGGCGCGTGCAGGTCGACCCGCTCGGCGAGCTTGAGGGCGACGAACGGTCCCACGGCACCGCCGGTGAAGCGGACGAAGGAGTAGGCGGCGGAGGCGACCGGCCGATCCACCGGAGCAGCACCCATCACGGCCTCCGTCACCAGCGTGTTCGTCACTCCCAGGAAGGCTCCGGCGACCACGATGCCGGCGGTCACGACCGTCTCGTGGCCCGCCCCCAGGGCCATCGCGGCCAGGTCGAGCGAGAAGAGCGCGAGGACAGCGGTGAGCGTGGGCAGGGTGCCGAAGCGGCGCTGCAGCACCGGGGCCAGCCAGACGGACGTGACGGCCAGCAGCAGGCCCCAGCCGAAGAACGTCCAGCCGATGCCCATGATCGAGTAGGTGGGCAGGGCGAACGGCCCGGCGGCCATCAGGGTGAAGAAGCCGAGGTTGTAGAAGATCGCGACCAGGGCGAGCAGGAGCAGCGCCCGGTGCCGCAGCGCCCGGAACGGGTCGAGCAGCGACGTACGCCGCCCGGCCGGGGGAGTGGCGGGGAGGAAGAACGCGGTCGCGACGAGCGCGACGGTCATGAGGGCCGAGACGCCGAAGAAGGGTCCACGCCACGACACCTCACCGAGGAGGCCGCCGATGAGCGGACCGGAGGCGATGCCCAGGCCCAGCGCCGCCTCGAACAGGATGATGGCCTGGCCCACCGGGCCGGCGGACGCGCTGACGATGGTTGCCAGGGCGGTCGCGACGAAGAGGGCGTTGCCCAGACCCCACCCGGCCCGGAACCCGATCACTGCTCCGACGCTGTCGGAGAGGCCGGCCAGGGCGGCGGAGACGATGATGAGGGCGAGCCCGGCGAGCAGCGTGCGCTTGGGCCCGATCCGGCTGGAGACCACGCCGGTCACCAGCATCGAGACGCCCATCACGGCCATGTAGCTGGTGAAGAGCAGCGAGACCTGGCTCGGGCTGGCCTCGAGCCGCGCGGCGATCTCCTTGAGGATCGGGTCGACGAGGCCGATGCCCATGAAGGCGATGACGCACGCGAAGGCCACGGCCCACACGGCGCGCGGCTGGCGAAGGATCGACGGGCTGCTCACAGGGTGTCCTCCTGGGGGTTCGGTCGGAGGATGTCGCGCATGACCGCGACCGCGGTGGCGACCTCCTCGGCGGTGTGGTGGGTGTCGGCAAGCCGGGTGGTGACCAGCTCGGCGTTGAGGCGGCGGATGCGCGCGAGCTCGGCGTTGCCGGCGTCGGTCAGCTCGACGACCTGGGCCCGGCCGTCGGTCGGGTGGGGGCGCCGGCTCACCAGCCCCTGCTCCTCCAGTCCCCTGACCGTGGCGGTCATGGTGGGCTGGCTGCACCGGTCGGCGACGGCGAGCGCGGTGACACCGGACGGCCCCAGCTCGTCGAGGATCGACAGCGCACGAGCCCCGGCCGGGTGCTCGACCTCGCGACGCACGGCGCGGGTCAACCGCGCCGAGAGCACCACGAGGTCGCTCGCGAGCTCGCGGAACGACGGGTCCGGGTCGGTCGAGGAGGTCACCGCTCCAAGGTACATAGGAAACCTATGTACATCCAGACGCCGCCCTGCGACCTCGATCACAGGGCGGCTCGCGCGATGCGGTGCGAGCGCAGGCGATCAGTGCGCGATGAGCCCCACGCCGAGGGTCCCCATGACGACCGCGATGCCCGAGTCCAGGACGCGCCAGGCGCCCGGGCGGGCGAAGAGGCCGCGGAGCAGGCGCGCGCCGTAGCCCAGGCCGAAGAACCAGAGCAGGCTGGCGAGCAGGGTGCCGGCGAGGAACCACCAGCGGTCGGTGCCGAAGCTGTTGGCCACGGTGCCGAGCATGAGGACGGCGTCGAGGTAGAAGTGCGGGTTCAGCCAGGTGAGGGCCAGCGTCAGGAGCACTGCCCGGCCGGCGGTCATCGAGGTGGACTCGCCGGCGTCGAGCGCCGCCGGGCGCCACGCGCGCATCGCGGCGTGCACACCGAAGGCGATCAGGTACAGGCCGCCGAGCAGCTGGGCCACGGGCAGCACCGCGGGCCACCGCTCGAGCACGACGCCCAGGCCGGCCACGCCGGCCGTGATCGCCACGACGTCCGAGATCAGGCAGGTCAGCACGATCGGCAGCACGTGCTCGCCGCGGATGCCCTGACGCAGGAGGAACGCGTTCTGCGCGCCGATGGCGACGATGAGGGCGAGTCCGGTGAGCAGACCGGTGAGAGCAACCTGGAACATGAAGACAACGCTAGGTCGCGTCGCATGTTCAATCCAGCGAAGGATTCTGAGCAATCATTAGGATGTCTAAGTATGAAAGACATCACCCAGCTCGACCCTGTGGCCCTGCGCACACTGGCCGTCGCCGTGCGGCTCGGCACCTTCGAGGCGGCGGCCCGCGAGCTGCACGTCACCCCCTCTGCGGTGAGCCAGCGGATCAAGGCGCTGGAGACCCGGATCGGCCGCGTCCTGCTGCACCGCGTGAAGCCGCTGGAGCCCACCGAGGCGGGCCTGGTGCTCGTGCGGCTGGCCACGCAGACCGAGCTGCTGGAGCGGGAGGCCGTCGCCGAGCTCGTCGAGGAGGCCGACGCGGACGGGACGTCGTACGCCTCCCTCCCGATCGCGGTCAACGCGGACGCGCTCTACGGGTGGTTCGTCGACGCCCTGGCCGAGGTGCAGTCGCGGCACCGCGTGGTCTTCGAGGTGGTGCGCGAGGACCACACCCGCACCGCGGAGCGCCTCCGGCGCGGGGAGGTGGTGGCAGCGATCACCGGAGAGCCCAAGCCCGTGCCGGGATGTCGCGTGGTGCGGCTCGGGCGACTCCGGTACGCCGCGGTCGCCACCCGCGACTTCCACGCCACCCACTTCGCCGACGGCGTCGGGTCGGGCACGCTGGCGGAGGCGCCGATCGTGGCGTTCGACCGCAACGACTCGCTCCAGCACGACTTCATCCGCCGGGTGACGCGGCGGCACCTCGCGCCGCCGGCGACCTACCTGCCGTCGGTGCGCGAGTTCGACCGGGCGATCCGGGTCGGCATGGGATGGGGTCTCCTCCCGGAGTCCGACGTCGTCGACGAGCTCGACCGTGGCGACCTCGTCGAGCTGGTGCCGGGACGCCGGCCCGAGGTGCCGCTGTTCTGGCAGCACTGGCGGCTCGGCTCAGCGCTGGTCGACGACCTCACCGACGCGGTGGTGGGTGCCGCGCGCGGCTGGATGGCGGGCTGAGCGGGCGGACCGTGCCGCTCGGACAAGATGTTGTGATTCCCCTGACAGTCCCCGTGGCCGGTCCTAGGCTCCGAGCGAGATCGAGCACGGAGCTCGTCACGACCTGATCGGGGAAACCCAGTGGCACGTCGTCGAAGCGCAACGTGGGCCGCCGCCCTCTGCGTCGGTCTGGTGCTCACCCTCAACGCCTGCGGAGGGTCCGGTGAGGCCGCCGCGACCAAGGGCGACGACTTCATGCTCGAGGGCGAGAAGCTCGAGTCCATCCAGGGCCAGGTCGACAAGCTCGGCATCGTCGAGTGGCACGGCCAGCTGCTCACCAAGAGTCCCGACGCCGGCGGCAAGCGGATCTTCGACCTCGACGGCCGCTACAGCCCCTCGACCGGCTACAGCGAGCTGTCGATGGACTCCGCGATCGGCGGCGACGTCCAGCAGGTCGACTACCTCGTGGTCGCAGGCCGCACCTACTTCAACAGCGAGGTCTGGGGCCCCAACGCCGCGGACTGCTGGGCCGACATCACCGACGACCAGGAGGGGCGCAGCTGGGCGCTGCCCACCGACCTGGACCCGACCTGGCCGGTCACCTCGGCCCGGGCCGTCAAGCTCGCCGGCGACGGCGTCGCCGTCGGGGTTCCCGCCGAGGCGGTGCTGACCGGCATGCCGCGCGGCCTCTTCCCCTCGGTCCCGGCGGCACTCGACGGGGTCGAGGCACGGGCCGTCGTCACCCCGCACGGCCACCTGGTCGAGGTGGGCGTCGACGTCCTCAACATGTGGAACGCCCTCCCTGAGGAGGAGCTCGCGGCCATCGACACGCGCAAGGCGGGCTGGTGGGCGATGACGATGAAGGAGTCGCCGGACGGCACGAGCATCACGCCGCCCAAGTACGTCTTCGACCCCGCCGTCACCCCGCCCAGCCAGTGCAAGCGGGGCTAGAGCACCTTCGACAGGAACGACTGCGTCCGCTCGTGGCGCGGCTGGGTGAGCACCTCGCGGGGGTCGCCCTCCTCCACGATCACGCCGCCGTCCATGAAGACGAGGTTGTCGCCCACCTCGCGGGCGAAGCCCATCTCGTGGGTGACGACCATCATCGTCATGCCCTCGGAGGCCAGGTCCTTCATGACCGCCAGCACGTCGCCGACCAGCTCCGGGTCGAGCGCTGAGGTCGGCTCGTCGAACAGCATCATGTCGGGGTCCATCGACAGCGCGCGCGCGATGGCCACGCGCTGCGACTGCCCGCCCGAGAGGTGCGCGGGGTAGGCCGACTCCTTCTCCGACAGGCCGACCTTGGCCAGGTTGGCACGCGCGACCTCGACGGCCTGGTCCTTCTTGCGCCCCTTGACCTTCTCCTGCGCGATGGTGAGGTTGCGCAGCACCGTCATGTGCGGGAAGAGGTTGAACTGCTGGAAGACCATCCCGATCCGGGCGCGGAGCTTGTCGACGTCGGCGTCGGGATCGGTGATCTCGTTGCCCTCGACGAAGATCTTGCCGCTGGTGGGCGTCTCGAGCATGTTGACGCAGCGCAGCAGGGTGGACTTGCCCGAGCCCGAGGGGCCGATCACGCAGACGACCTGGCCGTGGGCGACGTGGAAGTCGATGCCCTTGAGCACCTCGTTGTCGCCGAAGTACTTGTGGAGGTTCTGGACGTCGATCGCCGCGGTGGAGCGGTCGGGGGTCGTGGACGGCGTGGTCTCGGTCATCAGCGGGCCCTCTCCGCGCGGCTCTCCATGCGGCGTACGACGATCGACAGCGGCACCGTGATCAGCAGGTAGCACAGTCCGATCACGATGATCGGGGTCAGGTTGGCGGCGGTGTTCATGCCCTCGCGGCCGAACTTGGTGAGCTCGTAGTCCTCGAGCGCGAGGCCCAGGATGTAGACCAGCGAGGAGTCCTTGGTCAGCAGGATCAGCTCGTTGGTCAGCGGCGGCAGGATGATCCGGAACGCCTGGGGGACGACGACGCTGATCATCGCCCGGCTGTGCGACATGCCCAGCGACCTGGCCGCCTCGATCTGACCCTTCGGCACCGCCTGGATGCCGGCCCGGATGGTCTCGGCCATGTAGGCGCCGCCGACGAGGCCGAGCGCCAGGGTGACGATGCCGAGGTTGCCGAACGGGATCTCGCGATCGGGGAAGGCGAGGTTGAAGCCGACGCTCAGCGCGATGAACACCACCAGGGCGGGCAGGCCGCGGAAGAGCTCGATGATGCCGGTGGCGATCCACCGGTAGGGGCCCACGCTGGACAGCCGCATCAGGGCCAGGACCAGGCCCAGCACCAGTCCGAACGTGAACCCGCACGCGGTGTAGATGATCGTGTTCTTCAGCGCGATCGTGATGACGTCGGGGAACTGGTCCTTGACGACCTCCCAGTCCCAGAACGCCCGCTGCAGCTGGTCCCAGTCGGCGAGCAGGGCGATGGCCAGCACGACGAGGACGAGGACGACGTACTGGACGTAGCGCAGCCTCGCTGCACGCTGGCGGGGACTCGCCATGGATCACTCCTGTCGGGGCACGTTGCTTCGGGCCGGGGTCACCTCGGGGTCACTGCGTGGGTCATTCCGGAGCGGAGCCGAACCACTTCTCGTACGCGGTGTCGTAGTCGTCGCTGGCGATGGCGTCGTTGACGATCGTGAGCAGCTCGTCGTTCCCGTCCTTCTTGACCGAGAAGCCGTAGACGTCGCCGGTCTCGAACTCCGCACCGACCTCGACGTCGGGGTTCTGGCTGGCGAAGTAGTTGAGCAGGCCGTTGTCGTTGACGCCGGCGTCGGCCTTGCCCGTCTTGACGGCCTGCTGCATCAGGGCGGAGTCCTCGAAGGAGACGATCTTGGCGTCATCCGGGGCGTTCTCACGGGTGTAGTCGGCGCCAGTGGTGGCGTCCTGGACCGCGATGGTCTTGCCGGCGAGGTCGTCCAGGGTCGTGTAGCCGGCACCGGCCTTCATCAGCAGTGCCTGCTTGGCCTCGAAGTACTGGTCGGAGAAGTCCATGACGGCCTCGCGCTCGGGCGTGATCGACATGGCGCCCGCGGCGACGTCGCACTGTCCGGTGTTGAGCGCCTCGCCGGAGACGATGGTCTCCCACCCGATGTCGACGACCTTGGTGTCCCAGCCCTCGGCGTCGGCGGCGATCTTCAGCACGTCGACGTCGAAGCCGACGACCTCGCCGCCCTCGGTGAACTCGAAGGGCTCGTAGGGCAGGTGGGTGCAGATGGTCAGCGTGTCGCCCTCCACGAGCGTGACACCCGACTCCGTGGTCGTGCTGGTGTCGTCCTTCGCGCACCCCGCGGCAGCGAGGGAGAGGGCGACGGCGATACCGGTTGCGAGGGCTCGAGTCTTCATGACGCCACCCTAGACCGGGTGTGACCTGGCACTCGCGAAGGCATACTCCCGGTGTGCCCACCTACGTCGCCTTCCTGCGCGCCATCAACCTCGGCGCCACGCGCAAGTTCCCGAAGGACGCCATCAAGGCCGCCACGGAGGCCGCGGGCGGTCGCGACGTGGAGACCTACATCAACACCGGCAACGTCCGGCTGACCCACTCCGCCCGCTCGGTGGCGAAGGTGCAGGCGGCGCTGGAGGAGGCGTACGCCGCCGCGGCGGGCTTCGAGGTGCCGACGGTCGTCTTCACCACCAAGGACCTTGCGGCGCTCACCGCCCGGGCGGAGGAGCTGCACGCCGAGCACGACCCGTCGGGCCAGCACTACGTCACCCTCTACTCGGCCGCGCCGACCCCCGCTGCCGTCGAGGCCGCCCACGCGCTCGAGCACGAGGGGGAGACCGTCGTGGTCGACGGCCGTGCCGCCTACGTCCTGCTCGAGGGCGACATCCACACCTCGAGGCTCCTGGCGTCCAAGGAGGTCACGGCCCTCGGGAAGGGCACCGCCCGCACGGTCAAGGTGCTGCGCACCGTCACCGAGAAGTGGTGCTGACCCCCGCGACCGCTCGACGCTCAGGCGATCTCGACACCGGCCCCAGCGAGCTCGGTGATGGCCGCCGCGGTGGAGTCCTCCGCCACGCCGGCGCACATCGCGGTCAGCACCCGCGTGGTGAACCCCTCGCGGGCGCTGTCGAGCGCGGTGGCCCGCACGCAGTGGTCGGTGGCGATGCCGCACACGTCGACCTCCTCCACCTCGTGGGAGCGCAGCCAGTCGGTCAACGCGTCCCCCGACGACGTACGCCCCTCGAAGCCGCTGTAGGCCGCCTCGTGCTCGCCCTTGTAGAAGACCTCGTCGAAGGGCTGCGGGTCGAGGTTGGGGTGGAACGCCGCGCCCTCGGTGCCGACCTTGCAGTGCACCGGCCACGAGTCGACGAAGTCCGGCTTCGCCGACCAGTGCGACCCCGGGTCGACGTGGTGGTCCTTCGTGGCGACCACCACGTCGTACGCCGGTGCGTCGTCCGCCCGCGAGTGCCAGCGGTGCAGCAGGTCGTTGATGTCCGCCGCAACGCGGGCACCGCCCTGCACGGGCAGCGAGCCGCCCTCGCAGAAGTCGTTCTGGACGTCGACGACGATCAGGGCACGAGCCATGCAGGGGAGCCTAGCGCCGGGTCGCGGTGACGATCCGGTACTCCCACTCGCAGACCAGGCCGTCGCCGTCGCCGCGGTCGTGCGACTCGGCGAGCGCGATGAGGTCGGCCCGCAGCGCTGCGCGGCCCTCGTCGTCCAGCCGGCTCGCTGCCGCGAAGGTCGGCCCGTAGTAGGTGAGGAACAGGTCCGCGAAGGCGGCGCCGTCGGTGAAGCGCTGGGTGACGGTGGCGGTCACGGAACGGACGTCCGTGACCCCGTCGCCGAGGAGCCCGGCGACGACGTCCTCGGTGCCCCACCGCGTGGCGGGTTGCGCGCCCGGAGGGGGCGACACGTGCGCGCCCACCGTGCGGAGGATGCCGCCCACGAACCCCTCGGGCGTCCAGCTCGCCAGCCCGATGCGGCCGCCGGGGCGCGTCACCCGGACCAGCTCGCGCGCAGCCGCGTCGTGGTCGGCGGCGAACATGACGCCGATGGCCGAGAGCACGACGTCGAACGACGCGTCCTCGTGGGGGAGGTGCTCCGCGTCGGCCTCGGTCAGCTCGACGACCAGGTCCTCGGCCGCCGCGCGGCGGCGGGCGATCTCGAGGAGCTCGGGCACGTAGTCGATGCCGACGGACTCGGCCGACCGGCGCGCCGCGGCGAGGGCGACGTGGCCCGTGCCGGTCGCGACGTCGAGCACGCGGTCGGTCGGGCCGACCCCCACGTGGTCGACCAGGTGCTCGGACACCGGGACCGTGAGGGCGGCGATCTTGTTGTAGTCGCCGCTGCTCCACACCTTCTGCTGCTTGTCGCGCAGCTCGGTGAGGTCGGGGCTGGTGCTGCTGGTGGTGGTGCTGGTCATGCGGGTTCCTTTCGTGGTGCCGTCCGGCGACTCCTGTGCGCCGGCGACGGACGTGGTGGCCGCCGAGACGTGCTCGAGCCGGAGTCCGGCCCGTCCCACCGCCTCGGTGACCAGGTCGGCCGAGTCCGCCTCGTAGAGCAGGAAGCACGTCTCGTCCTCGGGGACGAAGAACGACTGCAGGAAGCGCACCGCCCGGCCCTCGCGGGTCAGGTCGGCGCCGGCCCGCTCCGCCACCGCGACGTGGTGCTGCGCGACGGCGGGGTCGCCCTGGGCGACGTAGAGCTCGACGAGGTACTCGGCCATGTGTTCCACGGTGCTCGCCCGGGCAGGGGTGCCGAAACTGCGGATGACCCGAGGAAATGACCCCGGGAACAACCCCAGTTGACAGCCGGGCAGGTGGGTCGCGGCGGCTCAGGGAGCCGTGCGGTCGAGCTCCTCGAGGCGTGGTGCGAGCTCCATCCGGGACCGGATGCCGAGCTTGGTGTAGGCGTTGCGGAGGTGGAACTCCACGGTGCTGACCGTGACCACCAGCGTCCGGGCGATCTCCTTGTTGGCGAGTCCCTGCACGGCGAGGTCGGCCACCCGCCGCTCGGTGGTGGTGAGGCGGCCGGGGGAGCTCGGCCGACGCGCGCCCACCCGCTCGAGCTCGGCGCGGGCGGCGTCCGCCCAGCCCGGGGCGCCCTGCTCCTCGAAGAGGCGGACCGACCGCTCGAGCGACTCGCGGGCGCCGCCCCACTTGCGCGCCCGACGCTGGGCCCGGCCAAGCGCGAGCCAGGTCCTCGCCGCCTCGGCCGCGAGCCCGTGCTCGTCGTACGCCGCGGCCACGCCGGCCAAGGCCTGCGCGTCGCGGTCGGACCACGCCCCTGCGAGCGAGACGGTTGCGGCCCCGCGGGCGGCGGTGAGCCGGGCCCACCTGTGGTCCTGCAGGTCCGCGGCCTCGTGCAGCGCCTCGACGACCGTGCGCGCGTCCTCGCGGTCGTCCTCGGAGCCGGTGTCGACGAGGGCCTCGACGAGGTCGGGCGCGGCGGGGAAGGTGCCGGGGTCGAGCACTCCCTGCGCACGCGTGTGGGCCCACACGGCACGCAGGTGCCGGACCGCCTCGTCGGGGCGGTGGTCGAGGAGGGCCGCCACGCCGAGCGCCCGGGTCGCCTCCAGCCAGTCCCAGCGGATGCCGGTCTCCTCGGCCTGCGCCACCGCCCGCTCGCCCCACTCGCGGGCGCCGGCGGCGTCCCCCCGGCCGGCTGCGAGCAGGCTGCGGCACCGCTCGTACATCGGCCAGTGCAGCAGGCTGCTGTCGGTCGAGGCGGCCCACTCGTCGAGCAGGTCCTCGGCGTCGTCCCACCGGCCCAGGCGCAGCTCGAGCTCGCAGAGGTGGAGCCGGGCGAGTGCGTACGGGTTGGGCTCGCCCCGGTCGGCGGCGAGCGAGCGGAACGCCTCGAAGCGCTCGCGGGCGGGCCCCGGCTCCCCGCGCCAGACGTGCTGCTGGCCCACGACGCGGCCGGGCGTCCGGGCCAGGTACGTCGACTCGCACGCGATGGCGTCGTACCGCTCGAGGAGGTCGTCGAGGGGCCGGCCGCGCAGCGCGGAGGTCCAGATCCGGGTGTAGAGCGCCAGCCGTTGGCCCCCTGCCGACCCGGAGGCCGACGCGACCACTGCCTCGGCGGCCCGAGCGTCGGCGACGGCGACGTTGCGGACCTCGATGACCGCCTCGTTCTCGGCGAGGTGGCTGAGCACCCGCAGGCGCAGCGCGTGGTCGTCACCGGCTTCGTCGAGCGCCCGCTGGAGGAGCGCGAGGATGTCGTCGTTTCCGTGCACGACGCCCCCGGTGAGGAGCACGTGGGCGCGGACCCGGTCGGCCCGGTCGGGGAGGCTCGCGGCTCGGGGGGTGAGCAGGTCGGTGAGGCGCTGCTTCTCGCCGGCCATCTGCAGCAGCTTGGCCAGCAGCATCACCCGCCCTGCGTCGGCGTCGCCGGGCGGGGTGAGACGCAGGGCGTGGCCGGCGAGGTCCGCGGCCAGCCGGATCGCGCCCCGAGCCGTCGCCCGCGCGACCGCCCCGTCCAGACGGGCGGCGAGCACCGCGTCGGGCTCGGTGGCGGCCAGGGCCAGGTGCAGCACCCGGCGCTGGTCGTCGGAGACCACCGCGGCGACGTCGGCGTGCAGTCGTCGTACGTCGTCCGTCGACGCCGCGCGCCGGGCGGCCTCGGCGAGCAACGGGTGGGCCGGCCGCACCCGCTCCCCGTCCACGTCGACGATGCCGGTGGCGGACGCGCCGTCCAGTGCGTCGGGCCCGGTCAGGTCGCGCAGCTGCGGCGCGCGCAGGTCGGCGTCGAGCGCCAGCGCAAGGAGGAGCCGGCGCGTCGTCGGGTCGAGGTCGGCCACGCGGAGGCCGAGCAGGTCCTCGACGGCATCGGGGACGGGCAGCTCGTCGCCCACCGTCGTCAGGTCGGTGCCCGCCAGCATCCGGCCGACCTCGAGGGCGAAGAGCGGGTTGCCCAGCGTCGTGTCGTAGACGCGGCGAAGCAGGTGGTGGGGGAGCCGCAGGCCGAGCCGGCTCGCGAGGATCTGCCGCGTGCCGCCGAGGGTCGTCGACCGCACCACGAGGCGGTCGACGCGCTCGTCGCCGAACGCTCCCTCCACCGCGCTGCGGGGGCCGGGACGGCGCGCGAGGAGCACCGTCACCCGGTCCTGCAGCCGGCGTGCGGCGTAGGCGAGGGCGGCCTGTGACGACCGGTCGAGCCACTGCAGGTCGTCGACGGCGACGAGGAGGTGCTGCTCGCGGGAGAGGGAGCGCAGGCTCGAGAGCAGCGCGAGCGACACGACCTGCTCGGAGGGCGGTTCGTCGCCGGGCTCGGCCCGGTAGAGCGCCACCTCCAACGCGCGCAGCTGCGGCGCGGGGACCGACGTCAGCTCGTCGACGGAGACCTCGTCGAGCAGGTCGATGAGCCCCGCGAAGGGGAGCCCGGTCTCGGAGGCGCTCGCGCGCGCCACCAGCACCCGCATCCCGCGGTCGCGCCCGCCGGCCAGGCCGTGCTCCCACAGGCTGGTCTTGCCGACGCCCGGCTCGCCCTCGAGCACCAAGGCCTGCACCGAGGTCGGCTCGCGGTCGAGCACCTCGGCGATCATCACGAGCTCGGCGTCGCGCGCGACGAGACCCATGTCGGCATGATGGCAGCCGACGGCCCCGCCGGGCACCGGGAAAACCGGCCTCAGGCGGTCACGGGCCCAGGTGCAGCGTCGGGATCACCGGCTCCCCGGCCGACATCATGGTGACCGAGCGCGGCAGCTCGGCCACCGACGCACGGTGGCGGGCGCGGGCCTCCTCGAGCGTCGCGCGGCCGACCACCTCGCCGCCACGCACGAGCTGCACGAGCAGGGGACGGTCGTCGCCGTCGTCCTCCGGCGCCGCGCCGATCCCCACGACCTCGGCCTCGGCGATCCCGCCCGGGCCACGTCGGCGCAGGGCGTACTTGCGGCCGCCGATGGACTGCTTGTCGGTCGACTTCTTGGCCACCGACACCAGCTCGCCGGCGTCGTCCTCGCGCGCCACCAGCTTGTAGACGAAGCCGCACGTCGGGTGGCCCGAGCCGGTCACCAGCTGGGTCCCCACGCCGTAGGCGTCGACCGGTGCCGCCGCGAGCGCGGCGATGGCGTGCTCGTCGAGGTCGCTGGTCACCACGATGCGCGTGGCACTCGCCCCGAGGCCGTCGAGCTGGGCCCGCACCTCGCGCGCGACCTCGCCGAGGTCGCCGGAGTCGAGGCGGACCGCCCCGAGACCGGTGCCGGCCACCTCGACCGCGAGGCGCACTGCCTCGGCGACGTCGTACGTGTCGACCAGCAGCGTCGTGCCGACCCCGAGCGTCTGCACCTGGGCGCGGAAGGCGTCGGCCTCGGCGTCGTGGAGGAGCGTGAAGGAGTGGGCGGCGGTGCCCGTCGACGGCACGCCGTACCGGGCGCGCGCGGCCAGGTTGCTGCTGGCGTCGAAGCCGGCGACGTAGGCCGCCCGCGCCGCCGCCACCGCGGCCTGCTCGTGGGTGCGCCGCGACCCCATCTCGATGCACGGGCGGTCGCCTGCGGCCAGCGTCATCCGGGACGCCGCCGACGCGATCGCGGAGTCGTGGTTGTAGACCGACAGCAGCACCGTCTCGAGGAGGACGGCCTCGGCGAAGGTCCCCTCGACGACCAGCAGCGGTGAGTAGGGGAAGTACGCCTCGCCCTCGGCGTAGCCCCACACGTCGCCGGAGAACCGGTAGGACCCGAGCCACTCGAGCATGTCGGGGTCGACGACCCCCTCGAGCGCGGTCAGCGCGGCGGCGTCGAAGCAGAAGTCCTCGAGCGCGTCCAGCGCCCGGCCCACCCCGGCCACGACGCCGTAGCGCCGGCCCGGCGGGAGCCGCCGCGGGAACAGCTCGAAGACGGCCCGGCGGTCGGCGGTGCCGGACTGCCGCGCGGCCTGGACCATCGTCAGCTCGTAGTGGTCGGTCAGCAGCGCCGATGACGTACGGGATGAGGTCGTCACGACCCACACTGTGCCACGATGGGCCTCGTGTCAGCCGCCAGTCCCGTAGAGGTCGAGCCGACCCTCACCCCCGACGAGATCACCTTCCTCGCCAAGCCGTGGGTGACGCTCGTGTGGGACGACCCGGTCAACCTGATGTCCTACGTCTCCTACGTGTTCCAGAAGTACTTCGGCTACGACAAGGCCAAGGCCGAGAAGCTGATGCTGGAGGTCCACACCGAGGGCAAGTCGGTGGTCTCCACGGGCACGCGCGAGGAGATGGAGCGCGACGTGCAGGCCATGCACGAGTACGGACTCTGGGCGACGATGGAGAAGGCATCCTGAGGTGAGCGGCTTCGAACGACACCGCAGGTCCGGCCGGGTGATCGCCACCTTCAGCGGCTTCGAGGCCGACCTCCTGCGCTCCCTGGCGTCGCAGATGGTGGAGCTCCTCCGCAACGAGCGCGCCGAGCCCGCGGCACCCGCCGGCGACACCTTCGACGCGATGATGGCCGAGTTCTCCGGCGCCACCACGATCCCCGAGGACCCCGTCCTCGCGCGGCTCTTCCCGACGGCCTACCCCGACGACGAGGAGTCGGCCGCCGACTTCCGCCGCTTCACCGAGGGCGGCCTGCGCGACGGCAAGGCCGCCGCGGCCGGGGCGATCATCGACACCCTCGAGGACGCGGGCCTCCCGCCCGAGCTCACCCAGGACGGCCTCGTCATCGACGTCGAGCTCACGCCTGCCGACGCCGAGACGTGGATGCGCGCCTTCACCGACATCCGGCTCGCCCTCGCCACCCGGCTCGGCGTCGAGGCCGGCGACGAGCACTACTGGCACTCGCTGTCCGACGACGACCCCCGTGCGCAGGCGCACGACATCTACGAGTGGGTGGGCTACCTGCAGGAGACGGTCGTCGAGGCACTCACCTCGTGACCGCGTCGTGAGCCCCGTCCCGGACTTCGTCCTGGCGCTGCGCGACAAGATCGGGCATGACCCGCTGTGGCTGCCCGGGGTGACGGCCGTCGTACGACGTGCGGACCAGCTGCTGCTCGTGCGACGTGCCGACAACGGCCAGTGGACCCCGATCACCGGGATCCCCGACCCGGGGGAGGAGCCGGCGCTGGCCGCGGCCCGTGAGGCGCTCGAGGAGACGGGTGTCCGGATCCGGGTGGACCGGCTGGCAGCGACGGGCGTCCACGGTGAGATCGTGCACGCCAACGGCGACCGCGCGACCTACCTCGACCTGACCTTCGCCTGCACCTGGCTCGGGGGCGAGGCCCACGTGGCCGACGACGAGTCGAGCGAGGTGCGGTGGTGGCCGCTGGCCGCGCTGCCCCCGATGAGCGAGATCATGACCGCGCGCATCGAGGCGGCGACCAGCGGCGAGGCCGCCGCTCGGTTCGTCGCCCCTGCTGGTGG
This sequence comes from Nocardioides sp. Soil_C_8, assembly GCF_057656315.1. NCBI lineage: Bacteria > Bacillati > Actinomycetota > Actinomycetes > Propionibacteriales > Nocardioidaceae > Nocardioides > Nocardioides sp. Soil_C_8. The sequence continues at coordinate 235,947 of NZ_JBDGKQ010000002.1, read as the reverse complement.
CGTCCACGAGGAGCCGCCGCCCGTCCTCGCGCCGCCGGCGCCCGTGCTCGGCGTGGACGCCTGCCCGGCCGGGTGGGTCGGGGTGGTGATCGACCCCCAGCGCCGTACGTCGGTCTTCGTCGCACCCGACGTCACCGGTCTCGTCGAGCTCGTCCGCGAGCGGCACGACGTCGTCGTCGTGGGGGTCGACATCCCGATCGGGCTGCCCGACACGGGCGGGCGGCTGGCCGACGCCGAGGCCCGGCGTGCGCTCGTCGGGAAGGCGTCGTCGGTGTTCTCCACCCCCGTGCGCGCCGCGGTCGAGGCCGCCACCTACGAGGAGGCCCGGGCGGCCAACCTCGCCGCGACCGGAGGGCGCACCAGCGTCAGCGCCCAGGCGTACGCCCTGAGCGAGAAGGTCCTGCAGGTCGACGCGTGGGTGCGCGGACGGCCCGGCGCACGGGTGATCGAGGTGCACCCCGAGGTGAGCTTCGCCCGGATGGCCGGAGCCCCGGTGCTGGCTCGCAAGAAGGACGCCGACGGGGTCCGCGCCCGCCGCGAGGCGCTCGCCGCCCACGGCATCGTCGCGCCGGCGTGGTTCCGCGGCGCCGGCTTCGGTGAGGACGACCTGCTCGACGCGTGCGCCGCCGCGTGGACGGCCGTACGCCACGCGCTCGGGGTCTCCGAGTCGTTCCCCGAGGTGCCGGAGGTCTTCTCCGACGGGATCCCGGCCGCGATCTGGGTCTGACGCCGCACGTGCGGCGGTTGTGGCCCTCGGGCGGCCGGTCCGAGGGCAACTTCTCGGACACGTGCGGCGGTTGTTGTCCCCGGACCGGCCCCGGTCTGAGCCCCTAGGGGCGGTCAGCCGGAGTGCGTCAGCACGCCGTAGCGCTCGCGGGAGGCGAGCGCCCAGCGGGAGGCGGGGACCGAGACGAGCGCGACGCCCAGCATCAGTGCGGCCAGCACGAGCCAGCCGGTCTCGCCCATCTCCACGCAGAACAGCGTCACCACGGGCGGACCGACGACCGCGATCACGCTGAAGCCGAGACCGGCGAAGCCCTGGTACTGGCCCTGCCGCTCGTGGGGGGCGAGGCCCATCTGGAGGCCCCACTGCCCGCCGGAGCCGATCATCTCGCCGACGACGTGCACGAGCGACCCGACGACGAGCACCGCGACGGCGAAGGTGGCGTCGCCGCGGTCGGCCAAGGCGACGATGGCGAATCCGGCGGCGATCCACACGGCGCCGCGGACCAGCGCCCGGGCACCCGCCTCCACCGAGTCGGCCCGGCGCGAGAGCCGCACCTGGAAGAGCGCGACGCAGGCGGTGTTGAGGATCAGCAGCACGGCGACCATGACGGGCGGTGCGGCGGTGCGCTCGGAGATGTAGAGCGCGAGGCCGAGCTCCATCACGAAGAAGTGCAGCGAGAACAGGCCGGTGATCGCCACGACGACCACGTAGGGCCAGTCGCGCAGCACCGCGAGCCGCGGCTCGCCCTCGAGCCGGACGTAGGCCGGGAGGTCGGGCAGGCGGGTGGTGTTCCAGGCGGCGAAGCCGGTGAAGACGGCGTTGAGGAGGAAGACCGAGACGTAGGCCCACGACTCGTCGATGACGAGCGCGGCGCCTCCGAAGACCGAGCCGAGGCCGAGCGCGGTGTTGGTCACCGCGCGCAGGTACGCCTTGAACTGGACGCCGCGGCCGCCCGTGGCGAGCTGGGCGATGACGCCCTGCTGCACGGAGCCGGCCGAGCGCTCGAACAGGGTCAGCACAGCGAGCAGCAGGGCCAGCTGCCACGGCGTACGGGCGAGGACGGGCAGCGCGCTCGCGAGGGCCGCCCCCGCCATGAACACCGTCAGCACGCGACGAGGGCCGTGGCTGTCACCGAGCTGGCCGGCCGGTACCTGGACGAGGATCCCGACCACGGCGGCGACGGCGAGTGCGAAGGCCACCTCGGCGGCGGAGAAGCCCACCTGCCGGGTGAAGTAGAGGGCGCTGGTCGTCATCACCGCACCGGCGCCGAACCGGTTCGCGAACGAGCCGAGCGCCAGGACCCGGAGGTCGCGCTCGAGGGGGATGCCGCGACGGGTCAGTGGCGCCTGCGCCTGCGGCAACGACATGTGTCTCCCCTCGAAGTCTCTCGACGTCAAGACTATGTGGTGAGACGCGTGCGGGTCGCATCGAGGGCCTGCCTACCCTTGACGGTGTGCTGACCATCGCCCAGGAGATCTTCGACGCCATCGTGGCGCACGCCAAGCGCGACCACCCTGATGAGGCTTGCGGCGTCGTCGCAGGCCCCGAGGGCAGTGACCGTCCCGTGCGCTTCGTCCCCATGGTCAACGCCGCCGGCAGTCCCACGTTCTACGAGTTCGACTCCACGGAGCTGCTGCACCTCTACAAGGACATGGACGCACGCGACGAGGAGCCGGTCGTCGTCTACCACTCCCACACGGCCACCGAGGCCTACCCGAGCCGCACCGACATCGGCCTCGCGAGCGAGCCGAACGCCCACTACGTGCTCGTGAGCACACGCGACCACGGGAATAGTGCGGGCCCGGTGGAGTTCAGGTCCTACAGAATCACCGACGGAGCCGTGACCGAGGAAGAGGTCACGATCGTCCCCCTGACGAACCCCCAGCAGACCGAGGAAGCGAGCACCCCCTGATGGCCATCGAGGTCCGGATCCCCACCATCCTGCGCACCTACACCGACGGCGCGAAGTCCGTCGAGGGCACGGGCGGCAACCTGTCCGCGCTCATCGACGACCTCGAGGGCAACCACCCGGGCATCAAGGACCGCCTCGTCGAGGACAAGTCCGGGTCGATCGACCTGCGTCGCTTCGTCAACGTCTACATCAACGACGAGGACGTCCGCTTCATGGGCGGCCTCGAGGCCGAGCTCTCCGACGGCGACCAGGTCGTCGTGCTGCCGGCCGTCGCCGGTGGAGCTCACCCCTGATCCCGTGACGCGCTACGACGACCTGCTCGCCTCCGTCGGCAACACCCCGCTGGTGGGGCTGCCGCGGCTCTCGCCGAGCCCGGACGTACGCATCTGGGCGAAGCTCGAGGACCGCAACCCGACGGGCTCCATCAAGGACCGCCCCGCCCTGCGGATGATCGAGCAGGCCGAGAAGGACGGCGTCCTCCGGCCGGGGTGCACGATCCTCGAGCCGACCAGCGGCAACACCGGCATCTCGCTGGCGATGGCCGCCAAGCTCAAGGGCTACCGCATCGTCTGCGTGATGCCGGAGAACACGTCCGAGGAGCGCCGCCAGCTCCTGCGGATGTGGGGCGCCGAGATCGTCTCCTCACCCGCCGCCGGCGGCTCCAACGAGGCCGTACGGGTGGCGAAGCAGGTCGCGGGGGAGCACCCCGACTGGGTGATGCTCTACCAGTACGGCAACGAGGCCAACGCCCTCGCGCACGAGGAGGGCACCGGACCGGAGATCCTCGCCGACCTCCCGGGCATCACCCACTTCGTCGCCGGGCTCGGCACGACCGGCACGCTCATGGGCGTCTCCCGCTTCTTCCGCGGTGCCAAGCCCGACGTGCGCATCGTGGCGGCCGAGCCGCGCTACGGCGAGCTCGTCTACGGCCTGCGCAACCTCGACGAGGGGTTCGTCCCGGAGCTCTACGACGCCTCGCTCATCGACTCGCGCTTCAGCGTCGGCCCGCGCGACGCCGTACGCCGGGTGCGCGAGCTGCTCGAGCTCGAGGGCATCTTCGCGGGCATCTCGACCGGCGCGATCCTGCACGCCGCGCTCGGGCAGGCTGCCAAGGCCGTCAAGGCCGGCGAGCGCGCCGACATCGCGTTCGTCGTGTGCGACGGCGGCTGGAAGTACCTCTCGACCGGCGCCTACGAGGGCACGATCGACGAGGCCGAGGACAGGCTCGACGGACAGCTCTGGGCCTAGGGCGTGTCCTAGGCTGGTGCGGTGGACCCAGCGCCCCGCCCCGTGCGGCCCCTCCTGCGACTCCGGGTCGCGCTGGTCCCGCTCGTCCTGACCCTGCTGGCGGCCCCGTCCCACGCGACGGGGGAGGACGCCAGCGACCACCGGCGCGCGACCCCCACGCCGACGCAGCCGACCGTCGAGGCGTACGCCGTCCCGGTGACGCGGCGCGTCACCTACTCCGTCACCACCCGGGGCCGCGTGACGGCGTCGATGAAGGTCTTCCGCCGCCAGGCGCAGCAGACCTTCGACCACCCGCGTGGCTGGCGCACCGCGGGCGTGCAGTTCCGCCGGGTGCGCCGGGGCGGCGACTTCACCTTGGTCCTCGCCGCGGCCGGCACCCTGCCGTCGTTCTCCTCCGGGTGCTCGGTGCGGTGGTCGTGCCGCGTCGGGCGGCACGTGGTGATCAACCAGCTGCGCTGGACGAAGGCCTCGCCCGCCTGGAACCGTGCGGGACGGTCGCTGCGCGACTACCGGCACATGGTCGTCAACCACGAGACCGGCCACTGGCTGGGCCGGGGGCACGCGCACTGCCACGGGCGCGGCCGGGCGCCGGTGATGATGCAGCAGTCCAAGGGCACGGGCGGGTGCCGGTTCAACCCGTGGCCGCTGCCCCGGGAGGCGGCGGCCGTCAGGCGGCGCTGAGCGTCACCGCTTGTTGGCGTCGATGACCACGGTGGTGGTCGACGGCGAGCCGACGACGACGTTGCCGGAGGAGCCGGTGATGCTGACCACGATCGTCTCGCGCCCCTCGGTGACGCGGTCGTCGAGGACCGGGACCGGGACGTAGCGCTCGGCCTGCCCGGGGGCGAAGGTCACCTGGCCGGTGCCGGCGACGAAGTCCTCGCCAGCGGTCGCGGTGCCGGCCTGCACTGTCCAGGACACGTCCACCGCGCCGGTGGCGGGCGTCTGCAGCCGGACGGGCACCCAGACCGTGCGTGCGCGCTCCTCGGTGCGCTGTCGGATGCCACCGAGCCGGACCTCGTTGCTGCTCAGCCAGTGGATCCGCCGGGTGAGCCAGTCCGCGAGGAAGTCGACCTCGGCCTGGCGGTCGCGACCGCGGTGGGTCCACTCGAGGTCGCCGGAGGCGTGCCACTGGGCCCAGTCGGCCTCGGCGGCGGGCGCCAGCGTCGCCGCTGCGCCGGGGATCTGGGAGACCACCTGCCGCGCGATCGGCTTCAGCCGGGCCCAGCGGCTCTTGACCCGCGCGGAGAACGCCGGGTCCTCGAGCATCCGCGAGACCCAGTGCCGGCCCGTGCGGGTGTACCAGATGTCCGGGGCGGTCGACGACTTCCACTTCGTGCCGGCGCTCAGGTCGAAGTCCCAGACCGGTCCGAACCGAAACCGCTTCCCGGGCACCCAGCTGAAGTGCACGCTCGACTGGAAGTTGGAGTCCTGGTTGGCGAACAGCTCCTCGACGAGGTACCAGTCGATGAGCCTCCGGACGTCGACGTAGGCCGCGTAGCCCGTCTCGGGGTCGGCGAAGCCGGGACCGTAGAGGACGTTCTCGAAGCGCGACACCGCGCGCCGGACCTCGCGTCGCTGCTTCCGGGTGACCTCGTCGGGGTCCTTGAACGCCACGGGCGTCCCGCGGCGGGTGCGGAAGCCGGGCTCGTCGTCGCGGAGGTAGCGCTTGTTGACCTCCAGCAGGTAGCCGTCGTCGGGCAGGTCGACGCGGCCCTTCCCCTCCTCGACCTGCTCGGTGAGCATGTAGAGGCCCTGCGACTGGCCGTTGAGCACGACCTCGACGAAGCGGAATCGAGGGGTCCACTGGAGCCGGGTCTGGGCCGCGACGGCGAACGCCGCCGCCGTCCGCAGCGAGCTGCGGTCGGCGTAGCCGGCGAGGAGGACCCACTCGTCGTACGCGCGCGACCCGACGAGGGCAGCGTCCTCCTCCAGCTTGAGCTTGTAGGGCTTCTTCGCCCATCCCCACGTCGAGTTGCCACGCCCCCGCACCTCCGTCACGCGGGTGACGCCGTCGAGGGTCACGGTGCCCGGCACGTAGTCCTCGCGCCCGATCGCGGCCCCGGCCGTGTCGATGACCAGCTGGGTCGGCGGGGCCGGCGGCCAGCCGACGACGGCGGCGGCCCGCTGGTCCGGCGCGGGCTCACGCCCGGCCGCGGGGGAGAGCACGACGGTCGACGCTGCGACGGCGAGGACGGTCGCGACGCTCAGTCGCCTCAGGAGGGGCTTCTTCGACAGCGGCATGGTGGCTCCTCGGCGGGGCGTCCGGGCGGTGGGGTCAGGCGGGAGGTGAGACGTCGAGATCGAGGCTGGAGTTGTGCTCACTTCCCGGGACGGCACCGAGGTCGAGGAGGTCGAGCGCGAGGTTGGCCAGGTCGCCGTTCCGGATCGGCTGCGGGGACTGGCGGTAGGTGGTGCGGCGCTTGCCGGGGTCGCGGTAGTCGTCGGCGTTGAGCGCGTAGAGGTCCGCGCCGGCCGGGACGCCCGGTCCGGCCACCATGAAGGCGACGCGGTAGTTGGCCAGGCGGCGCGGGTCGGAATGGCTGGCGCCGAGGCCGCCGTGGTCGCTGGTGAGGATGATCGCGGTCCGACCGACGAGCCCGGGGTCGGAGCGCACCGCGTCGACGATCGAGCCGACGAGGGTGTCGACCTGCTGGACGGCGCGGAGGTAGCGCGGCGACATGAAGCCGTACTCGTGCCCGGCGGCGTCGGGCAGCGACAGGTGGACGAACCGGAACGCGCGCTCCTGGTCGCGCAGGTCCCGCCGCACCGACCGGGCCAGGCGCGTGTTGTCGAGCTGGATCCGCGTGGTGTCGATCGAGAGGGGCCAGCTGCGCTTCCAGAGCGAGAACTTGGTCTTGCTCGCGAAGAGGGCCGTCGAGCCGCCGGCGGCACTGACCTGCGTGAAGACCGACTCGACGCGCTTCCCGGCTGCCGCCTGGACGGTCGCCGGACGGCGCCGGTCGTCGTTCCAGGTCACCCCGTGGCCGCCCGTCGCGGCCTCGATGCGTCGACCGGTCACCATCCCGGTGTGGTTGGGCAGCGTGATGGTGAGCTCGTGCTCGGTGCGCGCGTTGAGCGTCGACGCCCCGGAGTCCATGAGGTCGTGCAGGTGAGGCGTGCGTTCGGTGCCGAGCTTGCTGAGCGCGTCGGTGTTGAGCCCGTCGACCGAGATGGCCACGACCGAGTCGATGGCGTTGTCCGCGGACACCCGCGAGGCACCCGGCAGCGGGTCGCCGGACGGCACCTGGGCCGGGGCGGACGCGGGGCACAACCCGATGGCGGAGCAGGCGAGCAGGGAGGCGAGCGCGGTACGCATGGTCACGCGGCGACCCTAACCCGTGGCGTGCGGTGTGACGGGGCCGACGCACGCGACCACGTGACCCACCACTGCCGGACCGCCTAGCCTGCTGCCTGTGCCGACGTCCACGCCGCGAGAGACCGCCGACGCCCCGATCGGCATCTTCGACTCCGGTTTCGGCGGGCTGACCGTCGCCCGCTCCGTGATCGACCAGCTCCCGCACGAGTCGGTGGTCTACCTCGGCGACACCGCCCGCCAGCCCTACGGCCAGAAGCCGATCGGCGAGGTCCGTGAGTACGCCCTCGAGTGCCTCGACCACCTCTACGAGCGAGGGGTCAAGGCGCTGGTCATCGCGTGCAACTCCGCGAGCGCCGCGATGCTGCGCGACGCCCGCGAGCGCTACGACGTCCCCGTCGTCGAGGTGATCCTCCCCGCGGCCCGGCGCGCCGCCGCGGCCACGCGCAACCAGCGGGTCGGGGTGATCTGCACGCGTGCCACCGCCAGCTCGATGGCGTACGACGACGCCTTCGCCGCCGCGCCCCACCTCGACCTGCACATCCGGGCCTGCCCGCGCTTCGTCGACTTCGTCGAGCAGGGCGTCACGGGCGGCGACGAGCTGCTCGCCGCCGCCCACGAGTACCTCGACCCGCTGGCCGAGGCCGGCGTCGACACGCTGATCCTGGGCTGCACCCACTACCCGCTCCTGACCGGTGTCATCTCCTACGTGATGGGCGACCAGGTCACCCTGGTCAGCTCGGCCGAGGAGTGCGCCAAGGACGTCTACAAGATGCTCGCCCGTACCGGCCTCATGCGTCCCGACGGCGAGCCCACCTACACCTTCTCCACCACCGGCAGTCCCGACGACTTCGCCACGATCGGCCGCCGCTTCCTCGGCTCCGAGCTGCTCGGGGCGACGCAGTTCGCCGGGGGACGCGCATGAACCACCCCACGGAGTTCTTCGCCTCCTCCGCTGCGCTCCCCCGTCGAACAACGCCGCGGGGGCCCCGATGAGACTCACCATCGTCGGGTGCTCGGGTTCCTACCCCGGCCCCGAGTCCGCAGCGAGCTGCTACCTGCTCGAGGCCGAGGACGAGTCGGAGGCGGGCGCGCGCACCTGGCGGATCCTGCTCGACCTCGGCAACGGTGCGCTGGGCCAGCTGCACCGCCACACCGACCCGCTCGGCATCGACGCGGTCTTCCTCAGCCACCTCCACGCCGACCACTGCCTCGACCTCTGCGGGTACTACGTGATGCGCAAGTACCACCCCACCGGCGCGCAGCCGCAGATCCCGGTCTGGGGGCCTGCCGGCACGGCCGAGCGGATGGCGCGGGCCTACGACCTGCCGCTGGAGCCCGGGATGAACGAGGAGTTCGCGTTCCGCGCGTACGGCGACGATGGCGGGGTCGTGGAGCTCGGCCCGTTCCGCGTCGAGGCACGCCGGGTGGTCCACCCCGTCGCCGCCTATGCCCTGCGCGTCACCGCCGGCGGCCGGACGCTCGTCTACTCCGGCGACACGGGGCCGTGCCAGCAGCTCGACGAGGTGGCCGTCGGGGCCGACGTGCTCCTCGCCGAGGCGTCGTTCCGCAGCGGGGACGACAACCCGCCCGAGCTGCACATGACCGGCGCCGACTGCGGGCGGACGGCGTCGAAGGCCGGAGCCGGCCGCCTGGTGCTGACCCACGTCCCGCCGTGGCACGACCCGGCCGACGCCGAGGCCGAGGCGCGCGGCGAGTGGCCGGGCCCGGTCGAGCTGGCCCGCGCCGGCGCGACGTACGACGTCTAGCCGTACCCGGCAGACCAGCGGGCGTCAGACCAGCCCTGCGTCGTGCACGACCATCGCGACCTGCACGCGGTTGGTGGCGTCGAGCTTGGTCAGCAGGCGGGAGACGTGCGACTTCACCGTGGGGATGGACAGGTAGAGCTCCGAGGCGATCTCGGAGTTGCTCAGGCCGCGCCCGACGCACACGGCGACCTCCAGCTCGCGCTCGGTCAGCACGGTCAGCCGGTCGGCGGCGGTCGTGGTGCGGTCGGTCGGCGAGGTGGTGCGCAGCCGCGAGACCAGGCTGCGGGTCGCGGACGGCGACAACATGGCGTCGCCCGCCGCGACCGTGCGGATCGCGCTGACGATGTCGCCGGGCGGGGTGTCCTTGAGGAGGAACCCGTCGGCGCCTGACGCCACGGCACGGAGCACGTGGTCGTCGGCGTCGAAGGTGGTGAGCACGACGACGGCCGGCGGGGAGGGTCGCGAGTGCAGGACCCGCGTGGCCTCCAGCCCGTCCATCACCGGCATCCGGATGTCCATCAGCACGACGTCGGGCCGGTGCTCGGCGACCTGGGCGAGTCCGGCCTCACCGTTGGGCGCCTCGCCGACCACCTCGATGTCGGACTGCCCGCCGAGCATGAGGGTCAGCGCCGAACGGACCAGCGGGTCGTCGTCGACGAGGAGCACGCGGATCACGCGGTCCACGGTAGCCAAGCCTCCAGCACGAACCTCGACCCCTCCGTGCGCTGGTGCAGCCGGCCGCCCCGCAGCTCGGTGCGCTCGCGCAGCCCGACCAGCCCCAGGCCCGCTCCCGGTGCGGCGCTGGGACGGTCGCGCAGCGGGTTGCTGATCACGACGGTGATCCCGCCGATCCGGTCGCCCGAGGACCTGATGTGCATCCCCGCGCCCGGGGCGTGCTTGCGGACGTTGGTGATGCCCTCCTGCACGATCCGGTAGACCGTGCGGCCCGTGGCCGGCGGCACCGGCACGTCGCCGTCGACGTGGTCGGCCCAGTCGATCTCGAGGCCGTGCGACCGCGCCTCGTCGACCAGCGCAGCGATGTCGTCGTACGTCGGCTGCGGTCGTGCCGTGGGCGGGCTCGGGTCGTCCTCGCGCAGCACCCCGAGCACCCCGCGGAGCTCGTGGAGCGCGTCGTTGGCCTGGCGCTGGATCTGTCCGAGCCCCTCGCGGAGGCGGTCGCCGTCGAGGTCGTCGCGGAACGCGAGCGCGCCGGCCTGCATGGACACCTGGGTGATGCGGTGGGCCACGACGTCGTGCATCTCCCCGGCGATGCGCGCCCGCTCGGTCGAGCGGGCCTGGGTGAGCCGCAGCTCCTGCTCCAGCTCGGCACGCTCGGCGCGGTTGCGGAGGTTCCAGAGCAGCTCGCGCCGCGACCCGATGTAGAGCCCCCAGCCCATCATCCCGGTGTTGACGGCGAGGTTGACCAGCGTGGTGACCAGGAAGCTGTTGTCCTCGATCGGCGCGATCGTCGTCCAGACCATGGCCGAGACGAAGTTGGCGGTGCCGACCACCACCACCTCGCGCCAGCGTCGCCGGGTCGCGAGGGAGACCGCGGCCAGCGTCGCCGGGCCGGCAGCGAGCCCGGAGAGGGCACTCATCGCGGCGATCGCCAGGGCCACCCGCATGGGCGAGCGCCGGCGGAAGTACACCAGCACGAAGGCGGCGACGCCCAGCACCACCTCGACGGCGAAGAGGAGGCGGTGGTCGCGCCACTCGGCCGCTGCCGCGGTCTGCCAGACCGCGGCCGAGAACATGAGGCACAGCGCGTAGCGCCACGCGTGCGACACCCACGTCAGCTCCGGCTGGGTGTCGGGTCTCGGGTCCACGGCGCTCAGGGTAAACGAGCCGATTTCCTACTTTGGTCGCATGGACATGGCCCGAGGGCCGATGCGCGGACCCGGGTCGCGGGCGCACGGTGGTCGGACCAACCGCGTGGAGGGAGCTGCGCGGTGTGGGGCCGCGCATGAGTGGACGGTCCCGCTGGGGAAGGGGCTTCGAGCCGGGTCCGGTGACACACGGGGGTGACCGGACCCGGCTCAGCCACGTCTAGGGTCGTGCCCATGACTTCCGCCCCGACTCCGGCCCAGACTCCGCGCGCCGACGGCCGCGCCGACGACGAGCTCCGCCCGATCACCATCACCCGCAACTGGCTCGACCACGCGGCCGGGTCGGTGCTCGTCGAGTTCGGCGGCACGCGGGTGCTGTGCGCCGCGTCCGCCTCCGAGGGCGTGCCGCGCTGGCGCAAGGGATCGGGCCTCGGCTGGGTCACCGCCGAGTACGCGATGCTCCCCGCGGCGACCAACACCCGGTCGGACCGCGAGTCGGTCAAGGGCCGCATCGGCGGCCGCACCCACGAGATCTCGAGGCTCATCGGCCGCTCGCTGCGCGCCGTCATCGACTACCAGGCGCTCGGGGAGAACACGATCGTCCTCGACTGCGACGTCCTGCAGGCCGACGGCGGCACCCGCACCGCTGCGATCACCGGGGCGTACGTCGCCCTGGCCGACGCCGTCGCGCACCTGCGCGCGAACGGCGCGCTCACGGGTGAGCCGCTGACCGGGTCGGTGGCGGCGGTGAGCGTCGGTATCATCGACGGCGCGCCACGACTCGACCTGCCCTACGTCGAGGACGTGCGCGCGGAGACGGACATGAACGTCGTCATGACGGGCGACGGGAAGTTCGTGGAGGTGCAGGGCACGGCCGAGGGCGCCGCCTTCGACCGCACCGAGCTCGACGCGCTGCTGACACTGGCGGAGAAGGGGTGCGCCGACCTGACGCGCCTGCAGCAGGAGGCGCTCGCCCGGTGAAGATCTTCCTCGCCTCGGGCAACACCAAGAAGATCCTCGAGATGCAGCGCATCCTCGCCGAGCACGTGCCGGGCATCGAGGTGCTGGGCATCGCCGACGTCGAGGGCTACGTCGAGCCGGTCGAGGACCAGCCCACCTTCGAGGGCAACGCCCTGCTCAAGGCGCGTGCCGGCGTCGCGGCCACTGGGCTGCCGTCCGTGGCCGACGACAGCGGCCTGTGCGTCGACGCCCTCAACGGGATGCCGGGCGTGCTGTCGGCCCGGTGGTCGGGACCGCCGAAGAGTGACGACCGGAACAACGAGCTCCTGCTCGCCCAGCTCGACGACGTACCCGACGAGCGCCGCGGTGCTCACTTCGCTTGCGCCGTGGCGTGGGTGATGCCCGACGGGCGTGAGCGGGTCGTCGAGGGCCGGATGGACGGGCGCATCATCCGCGAGGTGCGAGGCAGCGGCGGCTTCGGCTACGACGTGGTGTTCGTCGCGGCCGAGCACGACGCCGAGGACCTCACCTCAGCCGAGCTCGAGCCGGGGGAGAAGGACCGGATCTCCCACCGGGGCCGCGCGCTGCGCGCCCTCGCGCCGCAGGTCGCGGCGGACCTGTCAGGCGACTGACACGTCCTCGCGGGCGCCGACCTGCCTGCTGACCCACGAGCCCCACAGTGCGGCGAACAGGAACATCACGAGCGAGTAGACGGCCGCGGGCACGGAGATCTCGACCTCGTCGAGCACCTCGACCGCCACGAAGATCGCCAGCGTCGCGTTGTGCACCCCGACCTCCATCGAGGAGGCGATGGCCTGCGGGCCGGTGACCCCGACGGCCTTGGGCACGTAGTAGCCGACGACGAGGCTGATCGCGCAGAACAGGGCGGAGATGAGGCCGACGTCGGCGAGGTAGTCACCGACGTCCTCGCGCTGGTCGAGGAGGATGCCGAGCACCAGGACGGCGAGGATCACCGCCGAGCCGATCCGCACCGGCTTGTCCATCCGCCGGGCGAAGCCGGGCGCGCGGGCGTTGACGAGCATGCCGATGCCGACGGGCAGCAGGATCAGCGCGAACACCTTGACGATCTCCACGAGCGGCATCGACACGTCGTCCTGCCGGTCGTACCAGGCGATGGCGAGGCCGGTGATCAGCGGCAGCGTGACCACGGCGATGACGGTGTTGATCGCGGTGAGCGTGATGTTGAGGGCCACGTCGCCGCGGAAGAGGTGGCTGAACAGGTTGGCGGTCGTGCCGCCCGGCGATGCGGCGAGCAGCAGCATGCCGATGCCGAGCAGGGCCGGGAGGTCGAAGAGCACGACGAGCCCGAAGCAGATCGCCGGCAGCAGCAGGATCTGGCAGGCGAGCGCGACGACCACGGCCTTCGGCGCCTTGCCCACCCGCTTGAAGTCGGCGACCGTCAGGTCCAGGCCGAGGCCGAACATGATGATGGCCAGCGCGAGCGGCAGTCCGACGGTGGTCAGCGCAGAATCCATGCGCGGACCCTAGTGGTGACGCGGGTCACAGGGGGAGGGATCGGCGGCAGACGTGTACTTAGGTCGAGTCCGCGTGCAAGTGCTGCCAGTCAGCTTCTCAGTGGGTGCCGAAGGCGGGATTCGAACCCGCACGCCCTGAGGCACGGCGTCCTAAGCGCCGCGTGTCTGCCGTTCCACCACTTCGGCGGTGAGGTCGAGAGTCTACGAAGTGGCCTTCCTGGCCCTCGCAGCAGTGACGTACCCGGAGTACTTGCCCTTGCTCCGTCCGGCGAAGTTGTCGGTCTGCCGGTGACAATTGGGGCAGAGGGAAGCGGAGGTTCGACTGCACGTTGTTCAGGTAGTCGCCATCGATGTGGTCGACCTCCAGAGTCAGCGGCATGCCCAGCCCGGTGCCGTCACAGCCACAGACGGCACAGGCGTAGGGGACGCCGGACTCGATGAGGGCGCGGGTCAGCAACGGAGGTCGCGTGCCCATGGCGAAACGCTAGGCGAGGGGTACGACAGTCAGTCGAGGCCGAGGTCGCGCCGCAGCTTGGCCACGTGGCCGGTGGCCTTGACGTTGTACTGGGCGACCTCGACGGTGCCGTCCTCGCCGATCACGAAGGTGGAGCGGATCACGCCCTCGACCTCCTTGCCGTAGAGCTTCTTGGTGCCGTAGGCGCCGTAGGTCCGGTGCACGGCCAGGTCCTCGTCGGAGAGCAGGGTGAGGGTCAGCGCGTCACGCTCGCGGAACTTCGCGAGCTTGGCCGGCTTGTCCTTGGAGACCCCGAGCACCTCGTAGCCCGCGCCCCGCAACGAGTCGAGGGACTCGGAGAAGTCGCAGGCCTGCTTGGTGCAGCCGGGAGTCATCGCGGCGGGGTAGAAGTAGAGGATCACCTTCTTGCCGCGCAGGTCCGAGAGCGACACCTGCTCCTCGGTGTCGCTGGTCAGGGTGAAGTCGGGGGCGGTGTCGCCGGCGGCGAGGCGGTCGGACATGGGGTCTCCTGTGCGCGGTCGGTCCGGACGGCGGTCCGGCTGGTTGTTGCAAGAGGTTTGCAATAAGGTCGGGTGCGTGCCGGCACGGCATCGGGGGATCCGCGCCGGCCACCAGACATCCAACCAGCCCCACCACGAGCAGGAGCGACCACGTGCACGTGCCCGACGGCTTCCTCGACGCACCGACGTCGGTGGCGACGGGAGTGGTGGCCGCGACCGCGGTCGCCCTCTCCCTGCGCGGCGCACGGCGCGAGCTCGACGACCGCACGGCGCCGGCGGCGGGCCTGGTCGCGACCTTCGTGTTCGCCGCCCAGATGATCAACTTCCCCGTGGGCGCCGGAACCAGCGGGCACCTGATGGGCGGCGCGCTCGCCGCCGTCCTCGTGGGGCCGTGGACCGCCGTGCTCTGTTTGTCGGTCGTGCTCGTCGTGCAGGCCCTGCTGATGGCCGACGGTGGGATCACCGCCCTCGGCACCAACATCACCCTCATCGGCATCGTGACCGTCGCTGTGGGCTACGGAGTCTTCCTCGTCGCGCGCCGGGTGCTGCCCAAGCGGTTGAGCATGGTTGCCCCGGCAGCCGCGATCGGAGCCCTGGTCAGCGTCCCGGTCGCGGCGCTGGTCTTCACCGCGTTGTTCGCCGTCGGTGGCAACGTCCCGGTCGACCTGGGCGCGCTCCTGACCGCCATGCTCGGGTGGCACACCGTGATCGGCGTCGGCGAGGCGGTCGTCACCGGTCTCGTCGTGGCGTCCGTGGTGGCCGCGCGGCCTGACCTCGTCCACGGCGCTCGACCCCTCGTGGTCGAGCGCGAGCTCGAGGTCCGCACGGGAGTCCTCCGATGAGCAGCCGCCGCTTCTTCGCCGTCGCCCTCGTCGTCAGCCTGCTCGTCGCGGGCGTCGCGAGCTACTACGCCAGCTCGCACCCCGACGGTCTCGAGTACGTCGCCGAGCAGACCGGCTTCATCGACTCCGCCGAGGACTCCGCCGCCGCCGACAGCCCGCTGGCCGACTACCAGACGTCGGGCGTCGACGACGCCCGCATCAGTGGCGGCCTCGCCGGGGTGATCGGCGTCGTGGTGATGCTGGTGCTCAGCACCGGCCTGTTCTGGGTCGTACGACGTCGCGACCCGCAGGACGACCGCGAGCCTGCCCACCAGTCGGAGGCCTGATGGGGGCCGGGCACGGGCACCGGCTGCACTTCCACGGCCACAGCCCGGTGCACCGCGCGCCCGCGCACCTCAAGGTCCTGGCGCTGGTGGGCTTCATGCTGGTGGTGGTCGCGACCCCCCGCCAGGCGTACGCCCTGTTCGCCCTCTGGGCCGTCGTCCTGCTCGGCGTCGTGGCCCTCTCCCGTGTGCCGCTGCGCTACCTGCTGCCGCGGATGGTCGTCGAGCTGCCCTTCGTGGTCTTCGCCGTGCTGATGCCGTTCATCGCGCACGGGCCGCGCACCGAGGTGCTCGGGGTGAGCGTCTCGGAACCGGGCCTGGTCGCGGGCGTCGCGTTGCTCCTCAAGGGCACCATCGGCGTCCTCGCCTCGCTCACCCTGGCCGCCACCACCGAGCCGCAGGACCTCCTCCGCGGGCTCCAGCGCCTGCGCACCCCCGACCTGGTCGTGCAGATCATGGGCTTCATGATCCGTTACCTCGACGTGGTCACCGCCGAGCTCGGCCGGATGATGACCGCGCTCCGCTCGCGCGGCTGCGACCCGCGGTCGCCGCGGCACTGGCCGGTGCTGGCCCGCTCGCTCGGGGCGTTGTTCATCCGGTCCTACGAGCGCGGCGAGCGCGTCCACCTGGCGATGCTGTCGCGGGGGTACGACGGCCGCCTCCCGCAGGACGCGCGATGAGCACGCCCGTGCTGGACGTCAGCGGCCTCGCGTTCGCCTACCCCGACGGCCACCAGGCGCTGTTCGGGGTCGACCTGCACGTGCACCGCGGCGAGCGGGTCGCGCTGCTCGGGCCCAACGGCGCCGGCAAGACGACCCTCGTGCTGCACCTCAACGGCATCCTCACAGGGGGCCGGGGCACCGTCACCGTCAGCGGTCTCCCGGTCGCCAAGGAGCACCTCAAGGAGATCCGGCGCCGCGTCGGGATCGTCTTCCAGGACCCCGACGACCAGCTGTTCCTCGGCACCGTCCGTCAGGACGTCGCGTTCGGTCCGGCGAACCTCGGGCTCAAGGGACCCGCGCTCGAACGCCGGGTGATGGACGCGCTCGACCGGGTCGGGATGGCCGACTTCGTCGACCGGCCGCCGCACCACCTCTCCTACGGCCAGCGTCGGCGCGTGGCGGTCGCCACCGTGCTGGCGATGGAGCCGGAGATCCTGGTGCTCGACGAGCCGTCGTCCAACCTCGACCCCGCCTCGCGCCGCGAGCTCGCCGACATCCTGCGCAGCCTCGACGTGACGGTGCTGATGGTCACCCACGACCTGCCCTACGCGCTGGAGCTGTGCCCGCGCAGCGTCGTGCTGAGCGAGGGTGTCGTGGTCGCCGACCGGCCGACCTTCGACGTCCTCACCGACGACGCGCTGATGGCCGCCCACAGGCTCGAGCTGCCCTGGGGTTTCGACCCGCGGCGCATTGATAGCCTTCCCGGGTGACCCAGGACATGAGCGCGCTCGAGCGCGAGATCGAGGAGACCCGCGAGCGGCTCGCCTCGACGATCGACCAGCTCGCCTACCGCGCCCACCCCAAGACGATCATCGGCCGGCAGGTCACGATCGTGAAGTCCCAGTTCGTCGACCTCGACACGGGTGCCCCCCGCACCGACAACATCCTCAAGGCGGCCGGTGCCGTCGTCGGCGCGGTCGTCCTCTTCGCCCTCGTCCGCAAGGTCGCGAGCTGAGCGTGTCCTCCGGCAGCAGGGCGGCGGGGGGCACCGACCCCGGGTCCGCACCGATCAAGATGTTGCACGACCGGCTCCTCGTCGAGGTCGACCAGGAGGCCGGGGAACGTCGTTCCAGCGGCGGGATCGTCATCCCGGCCACAGCCGCCATGGGCGCCCGCCGGCTGGCCTGGTCGCGGGTGATCGCCGTCGGGCCGCACGCCCGCGCGGTCGAGGTCGGCGACCGGGTCCTCTTCGACCCTGAGGACAAGGCCGAGGTCGAGGTCCACGGCGAGCTCTACGTCGTCATGCGCGAGCGCGACGTGCACGCGGTCGCGGCCGAGCGCCTCGAGGGCGGCTCCACCGGCCTCTACCTCTGAGGCGCTGGAGGCCGGTCCTAGGCTTCGGGCCATGGCCTACCTCGTCAAGCAGTCCCACCGCGCGCCGGCGGTGACCTCCCCGGTGCCCGTGGACGAGTCGTTGCCCCGCGCGTGCGTGATCGGCGCCGGGTCGTCGGGGATCGCAGCCGCCAAGCAGCTCCACCTGGCCGGAGTCCCCTTCGACTGCTTCGAGAAGGGGAGCGACATCGGCGGGACGTGGGTCCTCGACAACTCGAACGGACAGTCGGCCTGCTACGACACCCTCGAGATCAACACGTCGTGCCCGCGGATGGCCTACTCCGACTTCCCGATGCCGGCGGACTACCCGCCCTACGCGAAGCACGACCAGGTGCGCGCCTACTTCGAGCAGTACGTCGACCACTTCGGCTTCCGCCACACCATCACCTTCGACACCACGGTCGAGGACGTCTCCCGATCGGCGGACGGCCGCTGGGAGGTGCGCATCACCGGACCAGCCGGCACCGAGACCCGCACCTACGACGCCGTCCTCGTCGCCAACGGCCACCACTGGGACCCGCGCTGGCCCGAGCCGGCCTACCCCGGGACCTTCGACGGGGAGCAGATCCACGCCCACGACTACCGCTCCGCCGACCAGCTCGCGGGGCGCGACGTCGTGGTCGTCGGCGCCGGCAACTCGGCGATGGACATCGCGGTCGAGTCGTCCTACGTCGCGCGCACGACGACGTGGTCGGTGCGTCGGACCGAGTGGGTGCTGCGCAAGTTCCTCCTCGGCAAGCCGAGCGACCAGGTCGCCCTCCCGGGGTGGCTGCCGTGGTGGGTGACCGCGGCCCGGCTCCGCATCGGGGCGACGTACGCCGGCAGCATGACGAAGTACGGCCTGCCGGCGCCGACGCACAAGCCCGGCCAGTCGCACCCCGTCCAGTCGGACAGGATCCGCGAGCGTCTCGACGCCCGTGCCGTGACGGCGCGGCCGGGCATCGAGCGGCTCGACGGCGACCGCGTCGTCTTCCTCGACGGCAGCACCGCCCCGGCCGACCTCGTCGTGTGGGCCACCGGCTACCGCGTGACGTTCCCGTTCTTCAAGCCCGAGCTCGTCTCCGCGCACGACAACGACCTGCCGCTGTGGAAGCGCACGGTGCACCCCGACCTCCCGGGCCTCTACTTCATCGGCCTCGTGCAGGCCATCGGCGCGGTGATGCCGATCGCCGAGGCCCAGTCGGCGTGGGTCGCCGACACGCTCGCCGGCCGCTACGTGCCTCCCGGGGACGACGTCGTACGAAGCCAGATGGAGTCCGAGCACCGCCGGGACAAGTTGCAGTTCTACGCCTCGCCGCGGCACACCATGGAGGTCGACTTCGACCACTACCTGTGGGACCTCGACCGTGAGCGCAAGGCGGGTCGCGAGCGAGCGGCGGCCACCGTGGCGACCTCCTCGCCGACGTCCGGCACCGCGCCGGTGCCGACGTCCGGCGGCGGGGGAGTGCGCCGCACGCTCGCCCGCGTGCTCCTCGGCGCGGCGCGCTGGAGGGCGGTCGGCGAGGTGCCGCAGCGCGGCGTGCTGGTCGGCGCACCGCACACCTCCAACTGGGACTGGGTGCTGACCATGCTGCTGGCGTGGCGCTACGGCATCACGATCCGGCTGCTGGTGAAGAAGGAGCTCTTCGTGGGGCCGCTGGGCTGGCTGCTGCGCCGCACGGGTGCCGTCGAGCTGGACCGCAGGAATCCCGCCGCGACGATCAAGGAGCTGCTGGCAGAGGCGGACGGGGACGACCCGTGGCTCATCGGCATCGCCGCCGAGGGCACGCGCTCGCGCGGCGACTACTGGAAGTCGGGCTTCTACCGCATCGCCCGCCAGACCGGCCTCCCGATCACCCTGGCGTTCCTCGACGTGCCGTCGCGCACCGTGGGCTGGGGACCGACGTTCCACCCGACGGGCGACGTGGGCGCCGACATGGACGTGCTGCGCGAGTTCTACGCCGACAAGACGGGCTTCCGGCCCGAGGGCTTCACGCCGCCGCGGCTGCGCGAGGAGGACCGGGCCTGAGGGCTCGCGACACGCCCATCCGGGTGTACGTCATTACCGCTTCGCAACCGTGAAGGCTAGGTTGAGGGTTCAACCGAAGGGAGCATGCACAATGGCATTTCTGCTGTGGATCCTTGCCGTCATCCTGGTGGTGTCCGGCATCGTCTCGTTGATCAGGGGTCAGATGCTCTGGGGCATCGTGCTCATCATCGTCGGGCTGCTCGTCGGCCCCGGCGGAGTCAGCCTGTTCACGTAGAACCCTTGCGGGAGAACGACGAAGGGCCGGTCCGTGAGGACCGGCCCTTCGCTCTTGTACGCCATCAGGGACTCGAACCCCGAACCCGCTGATTAAGAGTCAGCTGCTCTGCCAATTGAGCTAATGGCGCGTGCGGTGAAGCGAGTAGAACTCTACCGCCTCGTGATCGGCAGGCGAAATCGAGGTGGCCCTACGAGATGGCTACTAGAGCTCGGCCAGCACGGCCTGCGCCGCGTTGTGGCCGCCGAGACCCGACACCGCCCCGCCTCGCCGGGCTCCGGAGCCGCAGAGGAGCACGGCGTCGTGGCCGGTCTGCACGCCCCACTGCTGGGCGGGTGTCTCGAGCCGGGAGCGGTTGGGAGCCCAGGGCCAGTCGAGGTCGCCGTGGAAGATGTGGCCGCCCGGCATCGCCAGGTCGCTCTCGACGTCCTGCGGGACCTTCGCCTCGATGCAGGGCCGGCCGTCGGCGTCCATGGCCAGGCAGTCGGCGAGCGGCTCGGCGAGCACCGCGTCGAGCGAGGACAGCGCGCGCTGGACGGCGACGTCCTTCGCGCCGGGGTCCGCGTCGAAGAGCCCGGCCGGCGTGTGGAGGCCGAAGTAGGTCAGCGTGTGGGCCGAGCCGGCCCGGTCGCCCAGGACCGAGGGGTCGGTGAGGCTGTGGCAGTAGACCTCGCCCGGCATCGGGTCGGGCACCGAGCCCCCCGCTGCGGCGGCGTACGCCTGCTCGATGGTGGAGTAGTCCTCGGCGAGGTGGAGGGTCCCGGCGAACGCGACGGCGGGGTCGGCGCCCGACCGCAGGGCGGGCAGCCGGTCGAGCAGGAAGTTGATCTTGAGCTGCGAGCCGGCGGGCTTGGTGGCGAGGTCCTCGCCCTCGCCGAGGAGGATCCGCAGCACCCAGGGCGCGACCCCGGAGAGCACCCGGCGACCGGTCACCGAGTGCTCGCGCTCGCCGTCGTGCCAGACGACCTCGGCGCCGTCCGGTCCGGGGGTGATGGCGCCGACGCCGGCACCGGTGACGATCTCGGCCCCCGCCTCGACGGCTGCTCGCGCGAGCGCGTCGGTGACCGCTCCCATGCCGCCGACCGGCACCCGCCACTCGCCGGTGCCGTTGCCGATGAGGTGGTAGAGGAAGCACCGGTTCTGCACGAGCGACGGGTCGTCCATCGAGGCGAACGTGCCGATGAGCGCGTCGGTGGCGACGACGCCGCGCACGGTGTCGTCGGCGAAGCGACGGGTGATCGCGCGGCCGAGCGGCTCCTCGACCACGTCGGTCCAGATGCGCTCGTCGACCAGGGCGCGGACGTCGCGCTCGAGGGGGAGCGGCTGCATCAGCGTCGGGGCCACGGCCTCGGCCAGCCGGCCGACCTCGCCGTAGAACGCCTCCCAGGCGGCGTACTCCTCCTCGCGCCCGGTGAGGTCGCGGAACGACGCCCGCGTCGCCTCGGCCTCCGGCCGCTCGACCAGCAGGCCGCCGGACCGCTCGCCGCGCGTCCAGGGCGTGTACGACGCCGTGGTGCGTGAGGCCAGGCGGATGTCGAGGTCCAGGTCGGCCATCAGCTGCTCGGGCATCAGGCTGACGAGGTAGGAGTAGCGCGAGAGTCGCACGGGGTGCCCGGCGAAGGGCTCGACCGAGACCGCGGCCCCACCGGTGTGGGGGAGGCGCTCGAGGACCACCACCGAGAGCCCGGCTCGGGCGAGGTAGGCGGCGCTCACGAGGGCGTTGTGGCCGCCGCCGACGACCACCACGTCATAGCTGTTCCTGGCCGGATTCACCGATCCAACGTAGACCCTGGCGCGGGCCGCGCCGGGAGCGACACCGCGCGAGCAGGGCCCTTTGCCGAGCGCCCGCGGGTCCAACGACTCTTCGTACGACGTCGGCACCGGCGAAGAGTGGAGGCACAGGACCAGTCGAGGAGGACGTCATGACCGATCAGCGCACCACCGCACGCGGACCCCGCATCGTGGTCGGGATCGGACCGGAGGAGTTCGGGTCGGCGCTCGCGTTCGCCGCCGACGAGGCGCTGCGGGCCGGCTGCGGCCTGCACCTGGTGCACGCCGTCGACCTGACCCCGATCCCGGCCGACCACGTCCTGATCCCTGCGGCCGACGTCGAGGCCTGGGGCGCCGCGCGCCTCGCCGAGGCGGTCAAGGTCGCGGACGACGTCGTCGGAGGCGCCGTCCCCGTCACGCACGAGCTCGTGCGCGGCACGCCGGTGGGCGCGCTCGTCGAGGTCGGTCGGACCGCGCGGATGGTGGTGCTGGAGCACCGGAGGCTGACCCGGCTGTCACGCATCGTGAACCGCACCGTCGCCGGTGGCGTCGCTGCGCACCTGCGGGTGCCGGTGGTCGCCGTACCCACCGGGTGGCGTCCCGACGGGGAGCCGCGGGTGGTGGTCGCCGGTGTCGACGTCCCCGAGCGGTCGGACGAGGTGCTGCGCGCCGCGCTCGCCGAGGCCCACGCGCGCGGGGCCCGCCTGCGGCTCGTGCACTCGTGGGCGCTCCCGCGGGCCTACGAGGGCATCTACGGGCCGGAGGACGTCCGACGCTGGTCGGACAGCGCCCACGCGGAGGTCTGTGCCGCGCTCGACCGGGTCGGCGACCTGACGGCCACCACCGACGCCGAGGTGCGAGTCGAGCAGGGCCGTGCCTCCGAGGTGCTGGTGGAGGCCTCGGCGGGCACCGAGCTGCTGGTGATCGGTCGCCACGACCCGCTCGTCCCGATCGGCTCGCACATCGGCCCGGTGGCCCGAGCCGTGCTCAGGGAGGCCACGTGCCCGGTGCTGCTCGCGACGCCGCGACCGCACCGGTCGGCGTACCACCCGTGACGGGTCAGCGACCGAGCAACCGGGACAGGAAGCCGCCGCTCGAGCCGCTGGCAGCCTTCTCCGCAGCGGTGTGCTGGCCGTTGCACCAGTCCTCTGCAGGCACGCCCGCCTCGACCTGGGCGACGTGCTGGCCGCAGCCGGCCCAGGTGGTCCTGCCGCAGGTCCTGCATCGCACTGCTCGGCACATGCGTGCCCTCCTCCTTGGGGGTGGTGTGACGGCGCGGGTGGTCGCGAAGAAGTGACGATCATCCCGCACCGCCACCCCTGTGGGCGACTTGCACCGCCTCCCCTCATCCGTAGTGTCGATCGATGAGGGAGAGGAGCACGACGTGAGGGCGAGCACGTGGGAGAGGTGGCGCGAGCGCGTCGACGACCGGCTCGGTGACCCGATCTGGTGGAACGACGTCCTGCAGCTGGGCAAGACGGTGCTGGCCGCGGTCGCGGCCTGGGTGATCGCGGCGAGCGTCCTCGACCTCGCGCAGCCGTTCCTGGCGCCGTGGGCGGCGCTGCTCGTGGTGCACGCGACGGTCTACCGCACCTTCTCCAAGGGCATGCAGCAGGTCGCCGCGACCGTCGTCGCGGTCGTCCTCGCGACGGTGGTGGGGGAGTCCCTCGGGCTGACCACCTGGGCGATCACGCTGCTGCTCGTGGTGGCCCTGGTGCTCGGTGCCGTGCCATGGCTGGGGGCCGAGGCCACCACCATCGCGACCACCGGCCTGGTGGTCCTGACCACCGGCTTCGAGGACGACGTGATGCTCGTCGCCCGGCTCCTCGACACCGCGATCGGCGTGGCGGTCGGCCTGCTGGTCAACGTCCTCGTGTGGCCCCCGCTGCGGCGGCACACCGCCGCGAAGGCCCTCGACCGCGTCGACGACGGCATCGGTGAGCTCCTCACGGACATGGCCGGCGGCCTGGGGGAGGGCTGCCAGGACGAGGACGTCGACGCGTGGATCGACCGGACCCGCGACCTCGACGGCGACCTCGACCAGGCCTGGGCGCTCGTGCGGCAGGCCGAGGAGAGCGCTCGGATGAACCCGCGCCGGTCGGCGAAGGTGATGAAGAACCCCCGGGAGTGGCACGAGCTCCTGCGCCGCATGGAGCAGGCCATCGCCGAGACGCGCAGCCTCGCGCGCACCCTCGGTGGGCAGCAGGCGCACCGCGAGGCCTGGGGCGAGGACTTCGCCGAGCCGTGGATCTCCATGCTCCACGACATCGGGCGCGCGACCAGTGCGGCCGACCCCGACTCGCTGCTCGACGTACGCCGCCGGCTGGTGGTCCTCAGCGACGGCCTCCGGGCCACCGAGCGATCCGCCGAGTGGCCGATCTACGGCGCGCTCATCATCAACCTGCGCAACATCATCGACGCCATGGACCGCGTCGCCGAGGCGAACCCGATCGGCGGCTCGCGCATCCCCCTCCGTGTGCCCGTGCGTCGCGTCGCCGACGCGTGACCGCGCGCCGTCAGACGCATCGAGCCCCCGGCCGCATCTCCGCGGCCGGGGGCTCGATCGTTGGGGTGAGTAACGGGACTCGAACCCGCGACATCCGCCACCACAAGGCGGCGCTCTACCAGCTGAGCTATACCCACCATGTCCCGCAACGCTGGCGCTGTGGACGACGAGAAGTGTAGGGCACTCAGTCCGTGGAGCCGGAATCGGCGTCCGTGTCCGGACCGAGGCCCGTGAGCTGACCGCCGTGGCGCGCCGCGATCTCCTTGGCGAGCACGCTGTCCGGACCGGGCTGGGGCACGAAGACGGCCTCGCGGTAGTAGCGCAGCTCCTCGATGCTCTCCTGGATGTCGGCGAGGGCGCGGTGGTTGCCCCGCTTGGTGGGGGCGGCGAAGTAGGCCCGCGGGTACCAGCGGCGCGAGAGCTCCTTGATGGAGGAGACGTCGACGATGCGGTAGTGCAGGAAGGACTCGAGCTCCTGCATGTCGCGGGCGAGGAACGAGCGGTCGGTGGCGACGGTGTTGCCCGCGAGCGGGGGGCGGCTGCCGTCGGGGCAGTGCTCCTTGATGTAGGCGAGCACCTGCTGCTCGGCGTCCGCCAGCGTCGTACCGCTGTCCAGCTCGTCGAGCAGGCCGGACTTCTCGTGCATGCTGCGCACGAACTCCACCATCTGGTCGAGGGCCTCCTGCGACGGCTTGATGATGACGTCGATGCCTTCGCCGAGCACGTTGAGCTCGAAGTCGGTGACGAGTGCCGCCACCTCGACGAGCGCGTCGGCCCCCAGGTCGAGGCCGGTCATCTCGCAGTCGATCCACACCAGTCTGTCGCTCACGACGGGCCACCCTACTGGGCCCGGCGTGGACGCTCTCAGGCTCGACTCAGCCTCGCCTCATATGGTCGGGGCAGATCACCCCACCGATCACGAAGGAAGAAAGCCTCGATGGCGCAGAAGAAGAGCTCGCACAGGACCGCTGACGAGAAGGCGGCGACCGCGGCCAAGCGGGAGGCGCGGCGGGCGCGGACCGAGCGCGCCCGGGTCCAGGCCGAGGAGCGCCGCAGGAAGGCCAAGCGCAAGGAGCAGCTCACCAGGTTCGGCCTGATCGGGGCCGTGCTGCTCCTCGTGGTCGGCGGCTACTTCCTCATCACCAACCTCGGCTCGGACAAGCCGGACACCGCGCCCACCGGCGCGACCGCCGACTACGGCATGGTCGTCGGCGAGGCCGACGCCCCGAAGTCGATCGTCATCTACGAGGACTTCCTCTGCCCGTTCTGCGGCCAGCTCGAGCAGACGGTCGGCGACCAGCTCGACGCCGCGGTCGAGGCGGGCGAGGTCAACGTCGAGTACCGGCCGCTGCCGTTCCTCGAGCGGATCAGCGACTACTCCCCGGAGGCGGCCAACGCCTTCGCCGTCGTGCTCGAGGAGTCCGGTCCGGAGGTCGCCAAGGAGTTCCACGACCTGCTCTTCGACAACCAGCCGTCGGAGTCGGGGCCGTTCCCCGACAGCGACCAGCTGGTCGAGTGGGCCGTGGAAGCCGGCGCCGACGAGAGCGCGGTCCGTCCCGGCATCGAGGACATGACCTTCGAGGGCTGGGTCGAGGCAGCCGGTGACGCCGCCTCGAAGGCCGGCGTCAACGCCACCCCGACGGTGCTCGTGGACGGCAAGCAGGTCGAGGGCCAGACGATGGACCAGATCGCCACCGAGATGCTCGCCGGCACCAGCGGAGCGGGCGGCTCCTGACACACTGCGGGGCGTGAGCCTCCAGTCCTTCATCGCCGGCCTGCCCAAGGCAGAGCTGCACGTCCACCACGTCGGGTCGGCGTCGCCGCGGATCGTCTCCGAGCTCGCGGCGCGCCACCCGGCAGCCGGCGTCCCGTCCGACCTCGACGCGCTGCGCGAGTTCTTCACCTTCCGCGACTTCGCCCACTTCATCGAGGTCTACCTGGCGGTCGTCGACCTGGTCCGCACGCCGGAGGACGTCCGGCTGCTGACCTACGAGGTGGCCCGCGAGATGGCCGAGGGCCAGAACCTCCGCTACGCCGAGCTCACCTGCACGCCGTACACCTCCGTGGTCCGCGGCATCCCGATCCAGGCCTACACGGAGGCGATCGAGGATGCGCGGGTCGCAGCCGAGCGCGACTTCGGGCTGGTGCTGAGGTGGATCTACGACATCCCCGGCGAGTCCGGGATCCCGGCGGCGGACGCGACCTTGGAGTACGCACTCGAGCACCGCACCGACGCCCTGGTGGGGTTCGGGCTCGGCGGGCCGGAGATCGGGGTCCCGCGTGCGCAGTTCGGCAGCCACTTCGACACGGCGCGAGCCGCCGGGCTGCGGTCCGTGCCGCACGCGGGCGAGACCACCGGGCCGGAGACGATCTGGGAGTCACTGCGGCTGCTCGGCGCCGAGCGGATCGGGCACGGCGTCTCGGCCGCCCAGGACCCCGAGCTGCTGTCGCACCTGGCGGACACCGGGGTCGTGCTCGAGGTCTGTCCGACCTCCAACATCGCGACACGGGCCGTGGACCGCATCGAGGACCACCCGCTGCGGACGTTCGTCGAGGCCGGCGTGGCGGTGACCATCAACTCCGACGACCCGCCGATGTTCGCCACCTCGCTCAACCACGACTACGCCGTCGCGGCCGACCTCCTCGACCTCGACGAGCAGGGCGTGGCCGAGCTGGCGAAGGCGGCCGTCGACGCGTCGTTCGCCCCAGCCGACGTCAAGGCGCGCATCACTGCCGAGATCGAGGAGTACGCCGCCCGCTGACGGCCGGTCGGCCCGTCAGGTGTCGGCGCGACCCCGGGACGCGCGGTGGCTCGGCAGCTGCTTGGCTGCGCGGGCGTTGGTGGGGTCGAGGACGGCCATCACGTAGAGCAGTGCGCCGATGCCGGCGAGCACGCCGAGCACGGTCAGGAGGCTCAAGCCCAGGTCGCTGGACATCGGGACTCCGATCTGGTGGGGGGAGTGGGACGGCGAGCCCGTACCCGCGCGGCGCGGGCACATGAGCCGCCTTCACCCGCAGGGCGGTGCCGGAGCGCGTAACTGCGAGTTGCCACGTGCGTCTTACCCGAAGGGGTATGACCGGCTCCGGACAGTCGTGCCTAGCGTCGAGCGGAGGGGGCGGCGCCTGCTGCTCTGCGGGAGGGAATTCACCACTCGGAGGGGAACACATGAACCACCTCACACACGTCGCGCGGCGGCTCGTCGCCGGCGCGATCGTCGCACTGGCCATGGCCGTCGGCATGACCTCGCTCACCACCGCAGGAGCCTCGGCTGCGGAGACATCCGCCCGCGGCGTGGTCGGCAAGTCCGACCTCGGCAAGATCACCAGCACGGTCGTCGGCAAGACGTCGGCGGGTGACAAGGTCAGCGGGTCCTTCACGCCCATCAAGGTCATCGAGCGCGATGGCGTGATGTACGTGAAGGGCTTCCTCAAGGGCGTCATCAAGGACGCAGGTCCCAACACGAAGTTCTCGGGCGTGCAGAACATCCCGATCAAGAAGATCAACGGCAGCTCTCTCGCCAACGGGCGGGTAGCGGCGAACGCCGGCGCCTGCGACATCCTCAACCTGGTGCTCGGCCCGCTGGACCTCAACCTCCTGGGGCTCGAGATCCACCTCCAGCGCGTCGTGCTGGACATCGTCGCGGTCGCCGGTGCCGGCAACCTGCTCGGCAACCTGCTCTGCGCCGTCGCCGGGCTGCTCGACGGCGGTCCGCTCGCCGGCCTCCTGGGCCAGCTGCAGACCCTGCTGAACCAGATCCTGGCGGCGCTCAACCTGGGCGTCTGACGCCTGCATTCTGCTGACGGACCGGAGCGGGAGCTCGACACCTCCCGCTCCGGTCCGCCGGGCAAGCATTCGGCCCCGCTACCTCATACGTGGCGGGGCCTGTCCACATCCTGACGGCGGTGGCGGCCGTCCGCGGGGAGGTCGGCGGGCGTGTCGGGGCTCGAGCAACGCAGGCACTTCGCGACGGGCTCCGGCCGGGCCACGAGAGCACCATGAAGGCAGTTCGCGACGGGCGCCGGCCGGGCCACGCTCAGGCGGTCGGGACGGGCGGCGAACTGCCTGCACCGTGCTCGCGCGACCGCGTCCATGGCGCCCCCGGCAGGACTCGAACCTGCAACCCACGGATTAGAAGGCCGTTGCGCTATCCATTGCGCCACGGGGGCTTGCGGGGAGCAGTATCCCAGCCGCGCCGAGCACAGCAACGCCGGCCGCGGTCGGGGACCGGGCCGGCGTTGCGGGACGTACGTCGTCAGGCGGCGGCGGGCGCCGGCTGGCGGGTGGTGTCGGCGTCCTCGCGCCAGGCGTCGCGCCCGCGCGGGGCGTCGTACGCCGTCTTGTCGAGGATGCCCTCGCGCTTGGCGACGATGGTCGGGACCAGCGCCTGGCCCGCGACGTTGACCGCGGTGCGGCCCATGTCGAGGATCGGGTCGATGGCCAGCAGCAGGCCGACGCCCTCGAGCGGCAGGCCGAGCGTGGACAGCGTCAGCGTGAGCATGACGGTGGCGCCCGTGACGCCGGCAGTGGCGGCCGAGCCGATCACCGAGACGAACGCGATGAGCAGGTAGTCGGTGACCGAGAGGTCGAGACCGAAGAACTGCGCGACGAAGATCGCCGAGATCGCCGGGTAGATCGAGGCGCAGCCGTCCATCTTGGTGGTGGCGCCCAGCGGCACGGCGAAGGAGGCGTAGGACCGCGGCACGCCGAGGTTGCGCTCCGTCACCGACTCGGTGACCGGCATCGTCCCGATCGACGACCGCGACACGAAGGCCAGCGAGATCGCCGGCCACGCGCCGGTGAAGAACTGGCGCACGGAGAGGCCGTTCAGTCGCAGCAGCGTCGGGTAGACGCCGGCGACCACCAGGGCGAGTCCGGCGTAGATCGCGACGGTGAACATGCCGAGCGAGCCGAGGGCGTCCCAGCCGTAGCTGGCGACGGCGTTGCCGAGGAGGCCGACGGTGGCGACCGGGGCGAGCAGGATGATCCACCAGAGGACCTTCTGCACCACGGCGAGCGCCGAGCGGACGAACACGAGGAAGGGTTCGGCCGCCTCGCCGACCTTGAGGGTCGCGATGCCGACGGCGATCGAGATGACGAGGATCTGGAGGACGTTGAACGAGAAGCCGACCGAGCCGTCGCCGTTGTCGTAGCCCTCGAGGCCGAGGACGTTGGCCGGGACCAGGCCGGTCAGGAAGTCGAGCCACGAGCCGGTCGTCGACGGCGCCGAGGCCGCGTCGGCGGTGACGCTGGTGTGGTCACCCGGCTGCAGCACGAGGCCGAGCACGATGCCGATGCTGACCGCGATGAGCGCGGTGATCGCGAACCACGCGAGCGTCCGCCAGGCGAGGCGGGCGGCGCCGGTGACGTCGCGCAGGTTGGCGATCGAGGCGACGATCGCCAGGAAGACGAGCGGCGGCACGACGGCGCGCAGCAGGGTGACGAAGGTGCTGCCGATGGTGCTGAGCGTCTCGGTGAGCCAGTTGGGGTCCACCTCGCCGGTCGTGGCGTCCACGCCGTCCGCTCCCATGCTGCGGGCGACGAGACCGAGGACGACGCCGAGCGCCAGGCCGATCAGGACCTGGACGGCGAACGAGGGCGTGCGGAAGCGGGTGGGCTTCTTCTCCGCCGTAACAGAAGTATTCATACTGAGAAGGTAACCTTTCGGGACCGCGCGGTCGCAACCGGGCGGGGACGCAGGTGGGTCGAGGATCAGTCGAGGATGCGTCCGAGGCGACACAGCGCGCTCTCGGTGCGGGCGAGGTCGACGGCACGACGCTGCGTCAGGAGGTCTCCGACGCTCGTGGGGGTGGTCGTGGCGGTTCGCACGTCCAGCCCAACGGAAGGTTCATACTTTCGATTCCGTGGTTCGCGTCACAGGAGCCGCAGGGGGAGACCTAGGGTTCGCGCCATGCCACGCATCGCCACACGGCTCGTCGCCGTCCTCGCCCCCGTCGCCCTCCTCCTGCCCGCCGCCGGCCACGCCGAGACCGTCACCGTGGACGACGCCGTCGGCGACGCGAAGGCCATGAACCTGGGCGCCGAGTTCGGAGCGTTCTTGTTCGGGTCGGACGCAGGGGATCAACCGCTCTTCCTCGACGCACCGGCCGAGTCGGCGACCGACATCACCCGCACGACCATCAAGCACGCGAAGCGGATCACCGTGACGACGTACTTCCGCAACCTGGTCGAGACCGCAGAGCACTCGGTGCAGATGCAGATCCGCACCCCGAGGGGACGGTTCGACCTGGTGGTCGCACGCGCCGCCGACGGGTCCGGGTCCGCCGAGCTGCTGCCTGCCATCGTCATGAAGGACGACGACATCCCGCGCGCCTGCCGCTCGGTGCGCGGTCGCTACGACGTGGACGCCGAGACCGTGACCGCGTCGTTCCCTGCGGCCTGCATCGACGACCCGCGCTGGATCCAGGTCGCCTCTGGTGCGACCCGGATCCAGGTCACCCCGATCGGCGACGGCTCCGTCAACCTCGCGGGCTGGGTCGACGACGCCTTCCGTTCGAGCATCAGCAAGAACGGCATGGGCCGCAGCCCGAAGGTCCGCCGGGGCTGAAACCTGAGATGCTCAGGACGGACCCATGCTCCCTCGTCGTCTCGCCCGGCTGGCTGCGCGTGTTGCGCCCATCGCGCTGCTGCTCCCGGCTGCCGCGCACGCCGAGACGGTCGTGACCGAGGACCCGGCCGGCGACGCGCGGGCGTGGACCGCCGACCAGCGGTTCCAGTACGTCGAGGCGCCGTGGGAGGCATCCGTCGACGTCATCAGCACGGCGGCGGCGTTCGGTGAGCGCCGGTTGAGCGTCGCGGTGCACACCCGCGACCTGGAGGTGCGAGCCAGGCACGAGACGCTGGTTCGGATCTGGACACCCGCAGGGACGTTCGACGTCACAGCCGAGCGCCGGTCGGCGCGCCGGGCGACCGTCTCCGTGGCCAGGCAGCGTGGCGAGGCGTTCGGGTGTCGGGGGCTCAGCGTGGCGTACGACGGCGCGGCCGACACCGTGACCCTCTCGCTCCCCGCGCGGTGCATCGGCTCCCCGCGGTGGGTGCGGCTCGGCGTCCGGATGACCGCCACCCCCAGGACGAACCCCGACAATCCGGCCACCGTCTTCTTCCTCGTCGACGACGGGCAGCGTGACGGCTTCCGGGAGAACAGCATCGCGAAGGGGCCGCGGATCCGCCGCGGCTGACCTCACCGCGAGAGCAGCACCATCACCTCGTAGTGGGTGGTGTGCGGGAACATGTCGAGCACCCGTGCCTCGACGGGCCGCAGCGACGGCATCAGCGCGAGGTCGCGCGCCAGCGACTCGGCGTTGCACGAGGAGTACACGACGTGGCGCACACCTGATCCCTCGAGCCACCCGGCCAGATCGGGCCCGATCCCGCGACGGGGTGGGTTGACCACGACGAGGTCGGGCACCGCCTCGGAAGCGAGGGCGTACGCCGTCGCGTCGCCGGCGACGAATGCGGCGTCGAGTCCGAGCGCCTCGGCCGTCGAGGTCGCGGCCGCGATCGCGCCGGCCGAGACCTCCACGCCGAGCACCTCCCGCCCCGGCCCGGCGAGGTGGAGGGCGAAACCGCCGACCCCGCAGTAGAGGTCCCAGACGGTGCGCACGTCGGGCAGCCCGAGCACCCACGTCCGCGCCTGGTCGTAGAGGGCCTCCGCGACCGCGGTGTTGGTCTGGAAGAACGACCGCGGTCCCAGCCGCAGCGTCACCCCGGTGGCCAGCCGCATCGGCAGCGTCGCGGTGTCGGTCAGCACGATCTCGCGCTCGCCCTCGAGCACCGCCTTGTGCTCGGGCTGGATGTTCAGCGTCACCACGTGCAACGCCGGAACGGCAGCCAGCAGGCCCGGCAACCGGGAGCGGACGCGCGCCTCGAGCGCCGTCGACCGCAGCACGAGCCGGAGCATCAGCGCGCCGTCGGGCGACTCGGTGAGCAGCACGTGCTTGAGCTCGCCGCGCCGGGTCGCGACGTCGTACGGCACCAGGCCGGCGTCAGCGATCCAGGGGACGAGGCGGTCGAGGGTCGCCCGCAGCCCGTCGGAGTGCAGGCCGCAGTCGTGGAGGTCGATCCCTGCGAGGTCGCGGTCGAGGATGCCCAGCGTCGGCGCGTCAACGGTGCCGCCGACCGCCATCTTGGCCTTGTTGCGGAACCGCGCGTCCGCGCCGGCGACGGTCGGCAGCCACACCGGCGAGTCCACCAGCGAGCGCGCCTGCGCCTCCTTGTCGGAGAGCTGTCGCCCGCGCGGGGTGCCGAGCAGGGTGCAGGAGCGGCAGCGGAAGGCGTCGAAGTGGTGGCAGCGCGGCACCCCGTCGACGACGGTCAGGCTGGGCGCCGGCGCCCGGTCAGCCACCGATGTGGGAGCCCATCCACTCCTCGACGTCGGCCGAGGTGCGGGGGAGCGAGGCCGAGAGGTTCCGGTTGCCGTCGGCGGTGACCAGGATGTCGTCCTCGATGCGGATGCCGATGCCGCGCAGCTCCTCGGGGACGAGAAGGTCGTCCTCCTGGAAGTAGAGGCCCGGCTCGACGGTGAGCACCATGCCCTCGGCGAGGTCGCCCTTGGGGTAGATGTCGACCGACGAGCGCCCGCAGTCGTGGACGTCCATGCCGAGCATGTGCGAGGTGCCGTGGAGGGTCCAGCGGGCGTAGACCTTGGACTCCGGGTCGAGCGCCTCCTCCGCGGACACCGGCAGCAGCTGCATGTCCTCGAGGCCGTGGGCGAGGACCTTCATCGCGGCGTTGTGCGCGGCGAGGAACTTCGCGCCGGGGCGTACGGCGTCGATGCCGGCCTGCTGCGCCTGCTGCACCAGGTCGTAGAGCTCGCGCTGGAGCGGAGTGAACCGGCCGTCGACCGGCAGCGTGCGCGTGACGTCGGCGGTGTAGAGGTTGTGGCCCTCGACGCCCATGTCGAGCAGGACGAGCTTGCCGGGCTCGATGGCGCCGGTGTTGTCGATCCAGTGCAGCGTCGTGGCGTGCGAGCCGCCGGCGCAGATGGAGTCGTAGCCGATGTCGTTGCCCATCGCGCGGGCGCGTCGGAAGAAGGTGCCCTCGATCCACCGCTCGCCGAACTCGCGCACCCGGTCCCACTCGCGCACCGAGTCCTCGAAGCCGAGCGTGGTGATGTCACAGGCCTCCTGCAGCTCGCCGACCTCCCACTCGTCCTTGACGAGGCGCAGCTCGTCGGCGACGCGGGCGAGGTCCTCGTCGCGGGTGACGTCGCGGGTCTTGCGGTCGTCGTCGAAGGACGGCAGGTCCTTGACGTGGCGCACCTCGATGCCGAGGGAGTCGGAGATCTCCTGGGCCGACGGGCGGCGCCCTGCCCACAGCTCGCCGTACTGGCGGTCGCGGAAGAACTCGTCGGTGTCGCGCTCCGAGCGAGGACGGGCGTAGAGGACGGACTCGCCGTCCTCGATCACCAGCACGGCGTCGGAGGTCTGGTTGCCGGAGAAGTAGGTGTGCGCGGTGTCGGGACGGAAGCGGTAGTCGGTGTCGTTGGCGCGCACCTTGTAGGTGCCGGCGGGGAGCACCAACCGGTCGTCGGGGAACGCGGCGGCGAGCTTCGCCCGGCGCTCGGCGGCCCGGTCGGCCACCGGGTGCCGTGGCATGTCGAGCTGGCGGTCGCCCCAGCCCTCGCGCATGAAGGCGGCGTAGGCGGCCGGCACCGCCGGGTCGTGCGACTCGGTCCTGGGCTGCTCGCCGGCCTCGGCGGCGGTCTGGACGGTCTCGGAGGGGTTCTCGGCAGTCGGCTCGCTCACGCGGTCACTGTACGCCGGGGCAACGGGCCGCACGGAGCCGATCGGGCGTCCCCCGAAGGGGTGCGGCAACGCGGGTCGGAAGTGGCTGCTCCGTTAGGGTCGGAGCCATGAGACGAGGCCGTCGCGACAGTGTCGCGTTCACCGTCGTGGTGGCCGCACTGGTGCTGCTCGGCGCCGTCGTCATGGCAGTCGTCGTCGCCCTGTCCGGCGCCCCCGGCTCCCTCGCGCTCGCGGCTCTCCTCGCCGCGGTCCCCGTCGGTCCGCTCGTCGGCTGCTTCATGTGGCTCGACCGCTACGAGCCCGAGCCCCGCAACCTCCTCGTCGCCGGCCTGCTGTGGGGAGCGTTCGCCGCCACCGGTGCGGCCATCGTGTTCCAGGGCCTCGGCTTCGCCGGCGGTGCCACCGAGCGCGACGTGCTCAGCGTCGTCGCGCCCATCACCGAGGAGGTCACCAAGGGGGCGTTCCTGTTCCTGCTCCTGTGGTGGCGGCGCCACGAGCTCGACGGAGTGCTCGACGGCATCGTCTACGCCGGCATGGTGGGGATCGGGTTCGCCTACACCGAGAACATCCTCTACCTCGCGGCCGCCTACGACGGCACCGACGGGCTCGGCCCCGGCGGCACCACGGCGCTGACCTCGACGTTCATCGTGCGCTGCCTGATCAGCCCGTTCGCGCACCCGTTCTTCACGGCGTTCATCGGCATCGGGGTCGGCCTCGCGATCGCCTCCCGGCGGATGGTCGTCCGGGTCCTCGCGCCGATCGCCGGGCTGGCGCTGGCCGCGCTCCTCCACGGCGTCTGGAACTCCTCGACCCTCTCCGGCACCGGCGACTTCCTCGTCGTCTACGGCACGCTGATGTTCCCGGTGTTCCTCGGCGTCGTCGCGTTCGCGGTCTACCGGCGCCGGTCCGAGCGCCCGCTGCTCGCGCAGGCCCTGCAGGACGCCGCGGACCGTGGGCTGCTGCCCGCGACCGACATCCCGTGGCTCGTCGACCTCCGCGCCCGCAGGCACGCCCGCCGGTGGGCGCGCCACCGGGGAGGCCCGCTCGCCGAGCGCGGCATGCGCGAGTACCAGGCCGCCGCCATCGAGCTCGGCTACCTCCACCACCGCTACCTGCGCGGCACGGCACCGTCCGACTTCTCCCAGCGGGGCCAGGAGCACGTCGAGGACCTGCGCCGGATCCGCCCCTACATCTCCTTCCCCGGACAGGTGGTCCCGACGCGATGACCCACGACGACGACGCGACGCCCGACCAGGCTCCCGAGCAGGCTGCCGACCAGGCTCCGGACCAGCGGCGCAGCCCCGACGCCACGACCGCGATGGTGACCGCCCTGGTGCGCCTGCGCGGCGCCCTCCAGGAGGCACGCCTGCCGCTCGAGCTCCCCGGCGCCGACGAGCAGCGCGCCGCCCGCGCCGAGATGGTCGACCAGCTCGAGGACTACGTGATCCCAAGGCTGATGACCCTCGAGGCACCGCTCCTCGCGGTCGTCGGCGGTTCCACCGGCGCGGGCAAGTCGACCCTGGTCAACTCCCTCGTCGGCACCCGGGTCACCACGCCCGGCGTGCTGCGTCCCACGACCCGGTCCCCGGTGCTCGTCCACCACCCCGACGACGCGAAGTGGTTCGGCCAGGACCGCCTGCTCCCCGAGCTCGAGCGCGTCGACCGCCAGACCAACGACCCCGGCGCGCTCCAGCTCGTGCCGTCACCCGTCATGGCGCCCGGCCTCGCCGTCCTCGACGCCCCCGACATCGACTCGGTCGAGGAGCAGAACCGCGTGCTCGCGGCCCAGCTGCTCGCCGCCGCCGACCTGTGGCTCTTCGTCACGTCCGCCGCCCGCTATGCCGACCAGGTGCCCTGGGACTTCCTCCGCAAGGCCGCGGAGCGCTCGGCGGCGGTCGCGATCGTGCTCGACCGCACCCCGCCCGACGCGGTGGACACCATCACCACCCACCTCGCCCGGATGCTCGCGAGCCGCGGCCTGAAGGACTCCCCGCTCTTCGTCGTCGAGGAGGGCGAGGTCTCCGAGATGGGGCTGCTGCCCTCGTCGTCGGTGATGGAGATCCGGCAGTGGCTCCGCGCCCTGGCCGACGACCAGGAGGCCCGCCAGTCGGTGGTGCAGCAGACCCTCGACGGCGCGATCCGCACCCTCGCTCGCCGTACGCACTCGGTGGCGGACGCGGCCACCGAGCAGGTCGACGCCGTACGCCGTCTGCGCGAGGACGCCAACGACGCCTACGACCGGGCGGTGACCGCGGTCGGCGAGGCGTCGGCTGACGGCACCCTCCTGCGCGGCGAGGTGCTGGCGCGCTGGCAGGAGTTCGTCGGCACCGGGGAGCTGCTCCGCTCGCTGGAGACCCGCGTCGGCTGGATCAGGGACCGGGTCGTCAACGCCGTCAAGGGAAAGCCGCAGCAGGCCGAGCGGGTCACGGTGGCCGTCGAGTCCGGGCTCGAGACGCTGATCCTCGAGCACGCCGAGGCCGCCGCCGAGCGCGCGGAGGCCTCGTGGCGCAGCACGGCCGCTGGCCAGATCCTCCTGCGCGACGCCGGCGAGGACCTCGGCCGGGCGTCCCGCGACTTCCGCCGCCGTGCCGAGCGGGCGGTCCGCGACTGGCAGTCCGACGTGCTCGAGATGGTCCGCACCGAGGGTGCCGAGAAGCGCTCGACGGCGCGGTTCCTCGCCTTCGGCGTCAACGGCCTGTCGGTGGCCCTCATGGTCGTGGTGTTCGCCCACACCGCGGGTGTCACCGGGGCCGAGGCGGGGATCGCCGGCGGGTCCGCCATCCTCGGCCAGAAGCTGCTCGAGGCGGTCTTCGGCGACCAGGCCGTGCGCTCGCTGGCCGAGCGCGCGCGCCAGCGGCTCGAGGCGTCCATGCGGGACCTCCTCGACGCCGAGCGCCGCCGCTTCACCGACCTGCTCGACACCCTGGAGGTCTCGCCCGAGGCGCCCGAGCGGATGCGTGCCGCCGCGCGCAAGGTCGACGACGTGCGCTTCGCCTCGGCCCGACGCGCGCCGGAGGCAGCAGCGGTCGCGACGCAGGAGCCTCCCCGGGTGTCGGGACGTGAGGGTGACGCCCCCTAGGGTTGGGGTGCACAGCAGCACCACTCGGACGGTGAGGAACCCATGACGTCGTTGCTCGAAGGGGCCAAGAAGCTGGTCACCAGGAGCTCTGACACCGGCGCGCGCGTCGAGGGACTCGAGCGCGCCGCCGAGGCGGCCCGCGGTCGGGTCGACGACGCCGTGGTCGACGACGCCGCCGCCGTGGCCGCACGTGCCTCGAGCCGCCTCAGGCTCTCCGCCGAGCACACCGTCGTCGCCCTCGGCGGCGCGACCGGCTCCGGCAAGTCGTCCACCTTCAACGCGCTGAGCGGCCTCGAGCTGGCCGCCGTGGGCGTCCGCCGCCCCACGACCTCGTGGGCCACCGCCGTCGTGTGGGGCAAGCAGGGTGCCGAGGAGCTGCTGGAGTGGCTCGGCATCCCGGCCCGCCACCAGGTCACCCGCGACTCGATGCTGTCGAAGGCCGACGAGGACGTCGAGATGCGGGGCGTGGTGCTGCTCGACCTGCCCGACCACGACTCCACGGAGGTGTCCCACCACCTCGAGGTCGAGCGGCTCGTGCAGCTCGCCGACATGATGGTGTGGGTCCTCGACCCGCAGAAGTACGCCGACGCCGCCATCCACGAGCGGTTCCTCAAGCCCCTCGCCGGGCACCAGGACGTGATGCTCGTCGTGCTCAACCACATCGACACGGTGCCGGAGGACCGCCGCGCCGGCATGGTCGACGACGTACGCCGTCTCCTCGAGGCCGACGGCCTCGGCGGGGTCCCGGTGCTGCCGGTCAGCGCCCGCCACGGCTGGGGGATCCAGGAGCTGCGCGGGCTGATCGCCGAGCGCGTGGCGGAGAAGAAGGTCACCCGGTCCCGGCTCGAGGCCGACGTGCGCACCGCGGCCCAGCGCCTCGAGGCGGCGACCGGCGCCGGCAAGGTGCCCACCCTGTCCAAGGAGCGCGTCGCGGCGCTCGACGACGCCTTCGCGGAGGCCGCCGGCGTGCCGACCGTGGTCAAGGCCGTGGCCGACTCGACCCGGATGCGCGCCAACCGCGCCACCGGCTGGCCCGTCACGGCGTGGTTCTCACGGCTCAAGCCCGACCCGCTCAAGCGTCTCCACCTCGACCTCGGCGCCGCCGGCAAGGAGCTCACCGGCACCGCACGCACGTCCGTGCCGAAGGCCACCGGCGTCCAGCGCGCCCGCGTCGACACCGAGGTGCGCGCGCTGGCCGACCAGGTGGGGGAGGGCATGGCCCCGTCGTGGGCGAGCGCGGTGCGCGCGGCCTCGGTGTCCCGCCTGCCCGACCTCGGTGACCGCCTCGACCGCGCGGTGGCCGCCACCGACCTCGGCGCGACGAAGATCCCCGTGTGGGCCGGGCTGGTGCGCGTCCTGCAGTACGTCCTCATCCTCGCGGCGGTCGTCGGCGCCGGCTGGCTGGCGCTGCTCGCCCTGGGGTCCTACGCCCGGCTGCCCGAGCCCCCGACGCCGGAGGTCGGCGCCTTCCCGCTGCCGACCCTGCTGCTGCTCGGTGGCATCGTGCTCGGCCTGCTCCTCGCCCTCGTCTGCCGGTGGCTGGTCGCGCTGACGGCGAGGTCGCGTGCGCGGGCGGCCGACAAGCGCCTGCGCGACGCGATCTCCGAGGTCTCCGAGGAGATGGTCGTGCAGCCCATCGAGGCCGAGCTCGCCTCCTACGCCACGGTCCGCGAGGGACTGGCGATCGCCCTGCGCTGAGCGGGTCGCCGGCGCCCCGACGGCCCGCCCGATCCGGCCCGCGTCCCGCGGCGGGGCCTCACGTCGGACGAACTGCGGCCGGGCGACATCCGCAGCGGCGCGCAGACGTCGTACGGCCGCAGTTCATCGGCGTCCCCGCCCCTCGCCGGGCCAGCCTCCCGGCGCGGGCCACGCCCGTCCGCCGTCGCGTCTCAACCTGCCCACGTGCGGCGGATGTGGCCCTCATAACGACAATTCGACGGCAACATCGCGGACACGTGCGGCGGTTGTGGCCCTTCAATCGCCG
This sequence comes from Nocardioides sp. Soil_C_8, assembly GCF_057656315.1. Classification (NCBI taxonomy): domain Bacteria; kingdom Bacillati; phylum Actinomycetota; class Actinomycetes; order Propionibacteriales; family Nocardioidaceae; genus Nocardioides; species Nocardioides sp. Soil_C_8. The sequence continues at coordinate 197,152 of NZ_JBDGKQ010000002.1, read as the reverse complement.
GTCCAGGGCCACTGCCCGGACGCGTGCGCGGTGGAATCGGGAACACCTGGGCGACCACCGAGCCAGCTATCGTCCACAGCCGGGGTCGATCGCCGTCCCTCCACAGGGCGACGGCGCCCGTGTGCCTTCGTGTCGGTCGTGGCCCGGAGCCTTGGAGCAGCGCGGCGGACCAGCTGCCGCGGACACCAGGAGGCACCCCGATGAACGACACCCAGATCACCCTCGCAGGCTGGATCGGCGGCGACGTCGCGCTGCGCGAGCTCACCGACGGACGAGCCGTCGCCACCTTCCGGATGGCCTGCACCCCGACGCGCTACCGCGACGGCGAGTGGGTCAAGGGCACGACGTCGTGGCACACCGTCAAGGCATGGAACCGTCTCGGTCGCCACGTCGCCTCCTCGCTCGCCAGCGGCGACCCCGTGGTCGTGCACGGCAGGCTGGTGGCCGACGTCTGGGAGCGCGACGGCAAGCCGCAGACGTCCTTCGAGGTCGTCGCGAGCGCGGTCGGTCACGACCTCTCCCACGGCACCACGGTCCTCACCCGGGCTGCCCCCGCGGCCGGCGTGGTGGAGCAGTCGGTCCGGGCAGCGTGAGACCGCTGGTCGTCCGCGACCGGTGCGATTGTCGGGGCGGCGGCGATTCCCCGTAGGCTCGCCCGCATGGCTGAGTACGTCTTCACACTGCGCAACGTGCGCAAGGCCCACGGTGACAAGGTCGTCCTCGACAACGTCACCCTCTCCTTCCTCCACGGGGCCAAGATCGGTGTCGTCGGACCCAACGGCGCCGGCAAGTCCACGCTGTTCAAGATCATGGCCGGCCTCGAGCACGCCAACAACGGCGATGCGATCAAGGACCCCGAGGCGACGGTCGGCATGCTCCAGCAGGAGCCTCCGCTGACCGAGGGCAAGACCGTCCTGGAGAACGTCGAGGAGGCGGTCGCCGACCTCAAGTCGAAGATGAAGCGCCTCGAGGACGCCTACATGGAGATGGGCGACCCCGACGCCGACCAGGACGCGCTCATGCAGGAGACCGGCGACCTCCAGACCGAGCTCGACAACGCGAACGCGTGGGACCTCGACAGCCGTCTCGACCAGGCCATGGACGCGCTGCGCTGCCCGCCGCCGGACGTGCTGGTCGACAACCTCTCCGGTGGCGAGCGCCGCCGGGTCGCCCTGTGCAAGCTGCTGCTCGAGCAGCCCGACCTGCTGCTCCTCGACGAGCCCACCAACCACCTCGACGCCGAGTCGGTCCAGTGGCTCGAGGGGCACCTCAAGACCTACCCCGGCGCAGTCATGGCCATCACCCACGACCGCTACTTCCTCGACAACGTCGCCGAGTGGATCGCCGAGGTCGACCGCGGCAAGATCCACGGCTACGAGGGCAACTACTCGACCTACCTCGAGACCAAGCGCGAGCGACTCAAGGTCGAGGGGCAGAAGGACGCCAAGCGCGCCAAGATGCTCGAGAAGGAGCTGGAGTGGGTCCGCTCCAACGCCAAGGCCCGCCAGACCAAGAGCCGCTCGCGTCTCGCGCGCTACGAGGAGATGGCGGCCGAGGCCGACCGGATGCGCAAGATCGACACCTCCGAGATCAACATCCCGGCCGGTCCGCGCCTCGGTGACGTGGTGCTCGAGGCCGACGGCCTCGGCAAGGGCTTCGAGGGCCGCACCCTGATGCACGACCTGTCCTTCAAGCTGCCCCGCGCCGGCATCGTCGGCGTCATCGGCCCCAACGGCGTCGGCAAGACCACGCTGTTCCGGATGATCACCGGCCAGGAGCAGCCCGACGAGGGTGAGCTCAAGGTCGGCCAGACCGTCAAGATCTCCTACGTCGACCAGACCCGCGGCGGCATCGACCCCAACAAGAACGTCTGGGAGGTCGTCTCCGACGGGCTCGACTTCATCAAGGTCGCCAACTTCGAGATGAACTCGCGGGCCTACGTCGCCTCGTTCGGCTTCAAGGGCCCCGACCAGCAGAAGAAGGCCGGCGTGCTCTCCGGCGGTGAGCGCAACCGCCTCAACCTCGCGCTCACCCTGAAGATGGGCGGCAACATGCTGCTCCTCGACGAGCCCACCAACGACCTCGACGTCGAGACCCTGTCGTCCCTGGAGGACGCGCTGCTCGACTTCCCCGGCTGCGCCGTGGTCACCTCCCACGACCGGTGGTTCCTCGACCGCGTCGCGACCCACATCCTGGCGTGGGAGGGCGACGACGAGGACCCGGCGAAGTGGTTCTGGTTCGAGGGCAACTTCGCGTCCTACGAGGAGAACAAGATCGAGCGGCTCGGCATCGAGGCCGCCCGCCCGCACCGGGTCACCCACCGGCGCCTCACGCGCGACTGAGCGGGCTTCACACCCGAGACTCCCGCTTGGCGGCCGAGATCTTGTGTGACAAGCGGGGGAGTCACCGGATATCCGGTGACTCCCCCGTTCAGGACTGGCGGAGCTCCGACTCCGGGTGGCGGTTGACCAGGTGGTCGGCCACCCGGTCGAAGACCCGGCCGAGGGCGGCGAAGTCCTCGGCCGGGACGAGGTCCACGATGTTGCGCCGCACGCTCTCGACGTGGCACGGCGCCGCCCGCACCAGGAGCTCGTAGCCCTTGTCGGTCATGGTCGCCACGACCCCCCGCCCGTCCTCGGGCGTGGTGCCGCGCGTGACGTAGCCGACCGCCTCCATCCGGGCGACGGTGTGGGTCACCCGGCTCCGGGAGTGAGCCATCGCGTCGGCGAGCTGCGCCATCCGCATCGCCCGCCCCGGCCTCTCCGAGAGCCGGACGAGCACCTCGTACTCGGTCAGCGACATGCTGAACTCACGACGCAGGTCGTCGTCGAGGCGCTCCTCGAGGAGGGTGAAGCCCATCATCAGGGCGCGCCAGGAGTGCTGCTGGTCGTCGTCGAGCCATCGCGGCTCCCCCGTCCCGGTCATGGGTCAAGCCTAGTGCTGGCGCGCCCGCGGGCGCCTCAGGCGAGCCGCTCGAGGATCATCGCCATGCCCTGGCCGCCGCCGACGCACATGGTGATGAGGCCGGTCGACTTGTCGTGCCAGTCGAGGCTGTTGAGCATCGTGTTCTGCAGGCGGGCGCCGGTCATGCCGAAGGGATGGCCAACGGCGATCGCGCCGCCGTTGACGTTGAGCCGGTCGAGGTCGATGCCGAGGTCCTGGTAGGACGGGACCACCTGGGCGGCGAACGCCTCGTTGATCTCCACCAGGTCGATGTCGCCGATGCTCATGCCGGCGTGGGCGAGGGCCTTCTTCGTCGCCTCGACCGGGCCGAGGCCCATGATCTCGGGGGAGAGGGCCGACACGCCGGTGGACACGATCCGCGCGAGCGGGGTGAGGCCGAGCTCGGCCGCCTTGGTGTCGGACATGACCACGACGGCCGCCGCACCGTCGTTGAGCGCGCAGCAGTTGCCGGCCGTGACGACGCCGTCGGGGCGGAACACCGGGTCGAGGCCCGCGATGGCGTCGTACGTCACTCCGGCGCGCGGGCCGTCGTCCTTGGTGACGAGCGTCCCGTCGGGCGTCGTCACCGGGGTGATCTCGCGCTCCCAGAAGCCGTCGGCGATCGCCTTCTCGGCGAGGTTCTGCGAGCGGACGGCGAACTCGTCGAGCTCCTTGCGGTCCAGCCCGCGCATGCGGGCGACGTTCTCTGCGGTCTGGCCCATGGCGATGTAGATGTCGGGCAGCAGGCCGTCCTCGCGGGGGTCGTGCCAGTCCTGCCCACCCTTGGCCGTCTCGTCGGTGCGCGCCCCCGCGTCCTCGAACAGCGGGTTGCGGGTGCCGGGGATGTGGTCGGAGGTGCCCTTCGCGAAGCGCGACACCGTCTCGACGCCGGCGGAGACGAAGATGTCGCCCTCGCCCGCCTTGATCGCGTGGAACGCCATCCGCGTCGTCTGCACCGACGAGGAGCAGTAGCGGGTGATCGTCGCACCGGGGACCTCGAGGCCGAGGAGCGTCGTCACCACCCGTGCCATGTTGTTGCCTGACTCGCCGCCGGGCAGCCCGCAGCCGAGCAGCAGGTCCTCGATGGTGGTCGGGTCGAGGTCGGGGATCTTGTCCAAAGCGGCCCGGACGGCGAGGACGGTGAGGTCGTCGGGACGGAAGTCCTTGAGCGAGCCCTTGTTGGCGCGACCGATGGGGGTGCGCGCTGCGGAAACGATCACTGCCTCGGGCATGGGGGAACTCCGGTTGCTGGGCGGGTTGCACGGTCTCTTCGCACCCTAGTGCGGCACCCGTGGTCAGGTCTGTGCAGGGCCGGGCCGGAGCCCAGAGAGGAGCTGCTCGACGCTGGCGCTGACGAAGGCACGTCGGCGTCGCTGGGGGAGCAGCAGCGAGGCGAGCAGCACACCGTCGAGCGCGGCGACGAGGGTCTCGGCCGAGGCGCCGCCGTCCTCGTCCACCGCCTCCATCACCCCGCGCACCGTCCGGACGAGGTCGTCGCGCCACTGGGTGAAGCGCTCGGCCAGGGCCGCGTCGCGGGTGGCGGCGACCGTCAGCTCGAGCCGGGCGGCCAGGAGGTCGGGTTCGCCGAGCCATCGGGAGAAGAGCCGGGAGACCTCCGCGACGGCGCGCTCGTGGTCGCCCGGGCACGTCGCGAGCCGCGCCCCCAGCGCGGCGACGTCGGCGGCGAGCCGGTCCGCAACGACGTCGCCGAGGGCACGGAGCAGGGCGTCGCGGGTGCGGAAGTAGGCCGAGGAGCTGCCCTCGGAGAGTCCCGCCTCGCGGTCGACCGCACGATGGGTGAGCCCGCGGTTTCCCTGCTGGGCCAGCACGGTCGTCGCGGCCGCGAGGATCTGCCGACGGCGCGGTGACAGCTCCTCTGGTGCAGGGCTCACGGTCTCCTCCTCGGGCGCCGCCGGAGTCGCGGTCGGCGGTGACGCAGGACACTACCGGCCCGACTTGCGATCCCCGCCCAGCGGCGTATGCTTCTACATACGTAGAAGTTCTACACCTGTAGAAAGGAACCGATCATGCAGCTCCTCGACCCCGCCGCCGCCATCGCCCTCATGGTCCTCGTCGGCATCGCCGCCCTCGCCGCCGTCGCCCTGGCTGCGGTCGCGCTCCCCGCCACGCTCCGCGAGACCCGCACCGACCGCGTGGCCCGTCGCGAGTCCATCCCCACCTACTACGGCCGCCTGCACTTCGCCGCCTGAGCACTGTCCTGGCCGACCCCCGGGCCAGCCCCTGACACCGCCGCGCCCCGATCGCTCGCTTCTGCGACGATCGGGGCGTGCGCCACTTGTACCGCTGTCCCCTCCGGTGGGCCGACCTCGACCTGCTCGGCCACGTCAACAACGTCACCTACGTCGACTACCTCCAGGAGGCGCGGGTGGACATGTTCCGCACCCACGCCCCGGACAGCCGTGCGGAGGACCTGGCGGAGGGCGTCGTGGTGGTCCGGCACGAGGTCACCTACGTGTCCTCGCTGACCTTCGGGTTCGAGCCGGTGTCCATCGAGTGCTGGGTCGCCGAGATCCGGGCTGCGAGCTTCACCATGGCCTACGAGGTCTTCGAGGAGGACGGGTCGGGGGAGCGCACCGTGTTCCTCCGGGCGCGCACGGTGCTCACGCCCTACGTCTTCGCCACCGAGCGGCCGCGCCGGCTGCACCCCGAGGAGCGCGAGTCGCTCGGCCGCCTGCTCGAGCCGGACGAGCCGGTTCGTCCGCCGGCCGCACCGGACGTCGTCGACGTGCCGGGCGGGCACTACCCGGTCCACGTGCGCTTCAGCGACGTGGACGTCTACGGGCACGTCAACAACGTGAAGTACTTCGAGTACTTCCAGGAGGCACGCATCCAGCTCATGGTCGCCAGCGGTCGTGAGCTCGGCCAGGGCTACCACCTCGTCGTGGCGCAGACCGACGTCGACTACCGACGCCCGATCCTCTTCCGCCCCGAGCCGTACGACTGCTCCACGTGGGTCTCCCACATCGGGAGCACCTCGGTCGTGTTCGAGTCCGTCGTCCGCGACGGCGACGACGTGCTCGCCCGCGCGAAGGTGGTGGGTGTGTGCATCGACAGCGCCACGGGCCGGCCGGCACCGGTGCCCGAGGGGTTCCGCGACGTCGTCGGGGCCGTCACTCCATCGAGTTGACCATGAACTGGGCGGCGTGGGTCACGTAGTCCCAGAACCGGGCGTCCTGCTCCTCGGTGAGCGCGGCCTCGTCGAGTCCCGCCCGGAAGTGCACCAGCCACCGCTGCGCGGCGTCGGGCGTCACGCGGAACGGGGCGTGGCGCATCCGCAGCCGCGGGTGCCCCCGCGTGTCGCCGTACGTCGTGGGGCCACCCCAGTACTGCATGAGGAACAGCGTGAACCGCTCCTCGGCGGGACCGAGGTCCTCCTCGGGGTACATCGGGCGCAGCAGCTCGTCGTCGGCCACGCCGGCGTAGAAGCGGTGCACGATCGTGCGGATCGTCGCCTCGCCGCCGATCTCCTCGTAGAAGGTGGTCGTCACGTCCTGATTGTCCCGCGCGCTCACGACGCGTGCCCGACCGGGGTCAGCCGTCCTCGGAGCGGTCTGCGGAGGCCGCCGAGGGGGCGCTCTCCTGCCACATGACGTGCTGGGCGACCGCGAGGTTGATGCCCTCGTGCTGGAAGCGGGCCTTGACGCGCTCGCGCATCGCTCGCGCGACGCCCCACTGCTCGAGGGGTGCGGTCTTCAGCGTCACCCGCACCACGATGCCGTCGACACCGAGCGACTCCACGCCCCACACCTCGGGCTGCTCGATGACGAGGCCCTTGAAGTCCTCGTCGTCCCAGAGGTCGTGGGCGACCTCCTCGAGCACGCGACGCACCTTGACGAGGTCCTCGTCGTAGCCGACCGTCACGTCGAGCACGGTGCGCGCCCAGTTCTGGCTCATGTTGCCCACCCGGAGGATCTCGCCGTTGCGGACGTACCAGACGGTGCCGTTGACGTCGCGCAGCCGCGTGACGCGCAGGCTCACCGCCTCGACGGTGCCGGAGGCCTCACCGAGGTCGACGACGTCGCCGACGCCGTACTGGTCCTCGAAGATCATGAAGATGCCGGAGAGGAAGTCCTTGACCAGAGCTTGCGAGCCGAAGCCGATCGCGACGCCGATGATGCCGGCGCTGGCGATGAGGGGCGCGATGTCGTAGCCCAGCTCGGCGATGAACATGAGCGTGACGACGGTGAGCACGACGCCGGTGACGATGCTCTTGAGCAGGGAGCCCATCGTCGCCGCGCGCTGCACCCGCCGCGTGTAGCCCGGGTCGTCGCGCAGGTTGAGGGCCGTCCCCACCCGGCCGCCCGAGATCGCGCGGCTGACCCGGTTGGGCAGCATCCCGGTCTCGGCCCTCCGGACGATGCGGTCGATGAGCCGGTGGAGCACCCACCGGACCACGAGTCCGATGATGATCAGTCCCACCAGCGCGGACGGCTTGCCGACGACCCAGTCCACGGCCGTCGACAGCGTGGGATCGCCCGTCTGGTCGAACGTCAGGTTGCAGAGGTTCTCGCCGGTGTCGCAGGGGTTGGTCTCGCTCCCGGAGACCTCGGTCATGGCGATGATCGGGGTGGTGAGGGGGTGAGGCATGCCGGCCAGTATGGGCGATACCCTGTTGCCCGTGACCACGCACGTCAGCCCTTCCCGCCCGTCCCGCAGCATGCGCGTCCGTCGGACGGGCCGCGCCTCGGCCCTCGCCGCCGGTGCCGTCCTCCTCCTGCTCGCCGCGCCGGCCCACGCCGACGTGCCGGAGGGCTGGGGAGGCCAGACCGAGCACGACACGCTCGACCCGCTGAACGGCTTCGTGATCTTCCTCGGGATCCCGGGGCTGCTGTTCGTGCTGATCGCGCTGGCGGTCTACCTGCCCGCGATGGTCCGCGGCGAGAAGCTCCTGCCGGACTACTCCGCAGGCGAGGCGCAGTGGATCGGCGGACCCCGTCAGGGCGTCGCCGAGCTCCCCGCCCCCGACGGCGACGACTCCCGGGCGGGTGGCGCAAGTGGCCGCTGGTGACTCGCTGACCGAGACCGACCGGCTGGCCCTCGACAAGACGATCCGTCTCGCCGAGCAGACCTGCCGCTTCGAGTTCTCGGTCTACGTCGGCCCCGTCGAGGGCGACGACACCCGTGCCTGGGCCACCCGGCTCCACAACCGCCTCGTGGTCCCGGCCCGCAGCGTCCTGGTGCTGGTCGACCCGCGCCGCCGGGTCATCGAGGTCGTCACCGGCGGTGACGTACGCCGTCACCTGAGCGACGCCGAGGTCGAGCTGGCCGTCCTGGAGATGGCCTCGGAGTTCGCCGCCGGCAACATGCTGGTCGGCCTCCAGCGGGGCATCGCGATGCTCGCCGAGCACGCGCGCCCGCAGAACACCCTCCACGCCTGAGCAAGGACGAAGCCCCCGCCGCGAGGTCGCGGCGGGGGCTTCGACGTGTCGTACGACGCTCAGCGGGCGTCGTACTGCTGGGCAGCCAGCGCCCGGGCGATCTCGGCGCGCGCCTCGCCGACGTAGCGCTGCGCCTGCTTGGGCGCCGAGCCGTCCGCGAGCCACTCGTCGAGCCGGCCGAGGGTGGCCTCGGAGCCGAGCGGCTTGGGGAAGCCGTACTCGAGGATCGTCGAGGCCTTGTGGAAGCCGAGGGCGTCGACGAGCGTCTCCGACGCGGCCAGGAACTTCTCGAGGTAGGGCGCGAGCACGTCCTCCTGGCCGAAGCGGAAGATCGAGAAGGCGATCTCGCGCGACGTCTCGTTGGGCGTCGTCGGGTCGAGGAGCGCGTCCCAGGCGGCGGCCTTGGCCTCCGCGGTCGGCTGCGCGGCGCGGGCCGCGGCGGCCTGCTCCTTGCCCGAGATGGTCCGGTCGACCTCGAGCTCGGCGTCGATCTCCGCGTCGCCGAAGCGACCCTGCTTGGCGAGCGCCGTGATGAGCACCCAGCGCATGTCCTGGTCGACGGCCAGGCCCTCGACCTCGAACGAGCCGTCGAGCAGGCCGATGAGGTCGTCGAGCGCCGCGTCGCTGTGGGCGGCACCGGCGTAGGACCGCGCGAAGGTGAGCTGGTGGTCGCTGCCGGGCTCCGCGGCGAGCAGCAGCTCGCGCAGGCCCTTCTCCCACGTCGCCTTGAGCTCGCGACGGTGGGCGGGGTCGGAGTAGAAGTTGATCGCCAGCGCGGTGGACGCCGGGATCCGGGTCACCGCCCACGCGTCCGTCTCCTGCCCGATGTTGGCCAGGACGAGGTCCGCCCAGTCGCGGGTGCGCATCTCGCCGTCGCGGGTCATGTCCCACGCGGCGCCCCACACGAGGGCACGCGGGAGCGAGTCCTCGAAGGTCGACAGCGACGCGATGGCGGTCGCCAGCGACCGCTCGTCGAGGCGGATCTTGGCGTAGGCGTGGTCCTCGTCGTTGAGCAACAGCAGCGCCGGCTGCTCCACGCCGACCAGCTCGGGGACCTCGGTGCTGGCGCCCTCGACGTCGATCTCGACGTAGTCGCGGCGCACCAGGGAGCCCTCCACCTCGTCGTAGAGGCCGATGCCGAGACGGTGGCGGCGCAGCGTGGGCCAGTCCTGGTGAGCCGTCTGGGCGACGGCGAACGAGGTGTAGGTGCCGTCGGCGCCGACCTCGAAGGACGGGGCGAGCGTGTTGACCCCGGCGGTCTGGAGCCACTCCTGGGCCCAGCCCTGCAGCTCGCGGCCCGACGACTGCTCCAGCGTGGTGAGCAGGTCCTTGAACTCCGGGTTGCCGTACTCCCACTCCTTGAAGTAGTCGCGCAGGCCCTCCAGGAAGGGCTCGATGCCGACCCACGCGACGAGCTGCTTGAGCACCGAGGCGCCCTTGGCGTAGGTGATCATGTCGAAGTTGACCTCGACCGCGTGCAGGTCGACGTTGTCGGCCGCGATCGGGTGCGTCGAGGGCAGCTGGTCGGCGCGGTAGCCGGTCTGCTTGCGGGCGTTCGCGAAGCCGGTCCAGGCGTCGGTGAACTCCGTGGCGTTGGCCTCGCACCAGTAGCAGGCCCATTCGGCGAACGACTCGTTGAGCCAGAGGTCGTCCCACCACTTCATGGTCACGAGGTCGCCGAACCACATGTGGGCCATCTCGTGGGTGATGACCGAGGCGCGGAACTCGAAGAACGAGCGCGGCTGGCGGCTGCGGGGGAGGTACTCGTCGCGCAGCGTCACGCAGCCGGCGTTCTCCATCGCGCCGGCGTTGTACTCGGGGACGTAGAGCTGGTCGTACTTCCCGAACGGGTAGGGGTAGTCGAACTGCTCCTCGAACCACTCGAAGCTCTGCTTGGTGAGCTTGACCAGCTCGGCCGTGTCCATGTGCTCCTTGAGCGACTGGCGGCAGTAGTGGCCGAGCGGGATGGTGCCGAACTTGCCCTCGTAGGTGTCGAACTCGCCGTGGTACTCGCCGGCGACGATCGCGGTGATGTAGGTCGACATCCGCTTGGTGGTGGGGAAGCTCCACAGCGACGCGCCGTCGCCCGCGTCGGTGGGCTCCGGCGTCGCGGCGTTGGAGACGACGACCCAGTGCGAGGGGGCGGTGACGTTGAACGTGAAGACGGCCTTGAGGTCGGGCTGCTCGAAGGTGGTGAACACGCGACGGGCATCGGGCACCTCGAACTGGCTGTAGAGGTAGACCCTGTCGTCCGCCGGGTCGACGAAGCGGTGCAGGCCCTCGCCGGTGTTGGAGTAGGCGCAGTCGGCCGTCACGACGAGCGTGTTGGTCTCCTCGAGGCCGTCGAGCGCGATGCGGCTGTCGGCGTACGCCGTCGCGGGGTCGAGGCTGCGGCCGTTGAGCGTGATCTCGCGGACGCTCGGCGCGACGAGGTCGGCGAAGGTGGTGGCACCGGGCTCGCGGCAGGTGAACTCGAGCGTGGTGGTCGAGACGAAGGTGGTCTTCTCGGGCTGGGTGGCTGACGTCAGGTCCAGGTCGACGGTGTACGCCGTGACGTCCAGGAGGGCGGCGCGGGTGGCGGCCTCGTCCCGGGTGAGGTTGGTTCCAGGCATGCGGGCATCCTGCCACCGGGGTGTGGCGGCGCCCACATCGGTGGGGAGGAGCGGGGAACCGCTGGTGAGCTGGTGGGGAATAGGTGGGCGAGACGAGGAATTGTTGTGGGCATGGCTACCGCTGACCTCTGGTTCGACCCGCTCTGCCCGTTCGCCTGGATCACCTCGCGCTGGATCCGTGAGGTCGAGCAGGCCCGCGACATCGAGGTGCAGTGGCACGTGATGTCGCTGGCGTACCTCAACAAGGACAGGGACATCCCGGCGGACTACCGCGAGATGCTGCAGGGCACCGAGAAGCCAGTGCGCGTCGCGATCAAGATCGCCCAGGAGCACGACAACGCCACCCTCGGCGACTGGTACACCGCGATCGGCACCCGTCGTCACAACAACGGCGAGGAGCTCTCGCAGGAGACCGTCGCCGCGTCGCTGGCCGACGTGGGCCTCCCCGCCGACCTCATCGAGGCCTGGGACGACGAGTCCCTCGACGACGCCGTCGCGAAGAGCCACCACGAGGGCATGGACGCGGTCGGCGACGACGTCGGCACCCCCACGATCCACATCAACGGCTCGGCGTTCTTCGGACCCGTGCTGTCGAAGATCCCGCGCGGCGAGGAGGCCGGGGAGCTGTGGGACGGCGCCGTCGCCGTCGCGAAGTTCCCCTACTTCTACGAGCTCAAGCGCTCCCGCACGGGCGACCTCGACTTCAGCTGACCCGGGGAATCCGGGTGGCGTCCGGTCACTAGGCTTGCGCCCATGACTCGTGTCCTGTCCGCCGTCGCCTGGCCGTACACCAACGGCCCGCGCCACATCGGCCACGTCGCCGGTTTCGGCGTGCCCTCCGACGTCTTCAGCCGGTTCATGCGGATGGCGGGCCACGACGTCCTGATGGTCAGCGGCACCGACGAGCACGGCACGCCGATCCTCGTGCTGGCCGACAACGAGGGGCTGCCGGCCCGTGAGCTGGTCGACAAGTACAACCAGGTGATCGTCGACGACCTCTGCGGCCTCGGCCTGTCGTACGACCTCTTCACTCGCACCACGACCGGCAACCACTACGCCGTGGTGCAGGAGATGTTCGAGACCTGCCGTCGCAACGGCTACATGGTCGAGGAGACCACGAAGACCGCGATCAGTCCCTCGACCGGGCGCACCCTGCCGGATCGCTACATCGAAGGCACCTGCCCCATCTGCGGCTACAAGGAGGCCCGGGGCGACCAGTGCGACAACTGCGGCAACCAGCTCGACCCCACCGACCTCATCGACCCGCGGTCGAAGATCAACGGTGAGACGCCGGAGTTCCGGGACACCCAGCACTGGTTCCTCGACCTGCCCGCGCTCGCCGAGGCGCTGGGGGAGTGGCTCGACCAGCGCGAGGCGACCGGCCTGTGGCGCCCCAACGTCATCAAGTTCAGCCAGAACATCCTCAAGGAGATCCGGCCGCGCGCGATGACGCGCGACATCGACTGGGGCATCCCGGTCCCGGGCTGGGAGGACCAGCCGACCAAGCGGCTCTACGTCTGGTTCGACGCCGTCATCGGCTACCTGTCCGCGTCCATCGAGTGGGCGCGACGGCTCGGGGAGCCCGACAAGTGGCGGGACTGGTGGAACGACGCCGAGGCGGAGTCCTACTACTTCATGGGCAAGGACAACATCGTCTTCCACTCCCAGATCTGGCCGGCGGAGCTGCTGGCCTACAACGGGAAGGGCGACATGGGCGGCGAGCCCGGCCCCTACGGCACGCTCAACCTGCCCACCGAGGTGGTCTCCAGCGAGTTCCTCACCTTCGGTGACTCGCAGTTCTCCACGAGCCGCGGCAACGTGATCTACGTCGGCGACTTCCTCGCCCGCTACGGCCCCGACCCGCTGCGCTACTACATCTGCGCAGCCGGTCCGGAGACCTCCGACGCCGCCTTCACGTGGGCCGACTTCGTCACCCGCAACAACTCCGAGCTCGTCGCCGGCTGGGGCAACCTGGTCAACCGCACCGCCACGATGATCGCCAAGAACTTCGGCGAGATCCCGGCGGCGGGCCCGCTCGAGGAGGTCGACGAGCAGGTGCTCGCGACGGTCCGCGACGGCTTCACGACCGTCGGCGACCTGATCGAGAAGCACCGCCTGCGCGCCGCGATCGCCGAGGCGATGCGCGTGGTCGGCGAGGTGAACAAGTACCTCACGGTCACCGAGCCCTACAAGATGAAGGACGAGTCCCAGCGCGAGCGCCTCGCCACCGTCCTCCACGTTGCCGCGCAGTGCGTGAGCGATTGCAACACGCTGCTCTCGCCCTTCCTCCCGCACTCCGCCAACAAGGTGCACACCGTGCTCGGCGGCGAGGGCGAGCTCATGCCGATGCCCCGCATCGAGCAGGTCGACGAGCTCGAGCCCGGCAACGGCGCCGGCCACACGTCGTACGCCATCATCACCGGCGAGTACACCTCGACGCCCGCGTGGGAGTCGCGGCCGGTCGTGGTCGGTGCGAAGGTCGACAAGCCGACGCCGGTCTTCACCAAGCTCGACCCGTCGGTGGTCGAGGAGGAGCTGGCCCGCGCGGCCGCCCTCTGAGCCGGCTCCGCCACAGCACCAGGAGGTCGTCATGCAGGTCGCAGTCCTCGGCACCGGGTCGGTCGGTCGCGCGATCGCACCGCGGCTCGCGGAGCTCGGGCACTCCGTGCGCCTCGGGACGCGCGACCCGGCGGCCACCCGGGCCCGCGACGGCTGGTCGGAGGCGCCGGGCGTCCCGCTCGTGACCTTCGCCGAGGCCGCAGCGGGGGCGGACCTCGTCGTGCACGCCGGTAGCGGCGCGGCCGCGCTCGACCTGCTGGGCCGGGCCGGCGACCTCGCCGGCACCGTGCTGCTCGACGTGTCGAACCCGCTCGACTTCTCCGCCGGGTTCCCGCCCACCCTGTCCGTGAAGGACACCGACTCCCTGGCCGAGCAGCTGCAGCGCACGTTCCCCGACGCCCGTGTGGTCAAGTCGCTGAACACCCTGACCGCCGAGCTGATGGTCCACCCGGACCGGCTGCCCGAGCCCACGTCGGTGTTCGTCAGCGGCGACGACGCCGACGCCAAGCAGCTGGTCACCGGCCTGCTCACCGAGCTCGGCCACCGCGACGTGATCGACCTGGGCGGCATCGAGACCGCCCGCGGCACGGAGATGTGGCTGCCGCTGTGGCTGCGCCTGATGGGCTCGCTCGGGACCGCGGAGTTCAACATCAAGGTGGTGCGACCGTCGTGATGTACCCCGAGGTCCGCGCCGCCGTCGCCGCCGACGCCGGGACCGGTCCCACCGCCCCCGGCTTCGACCTCGCCGCCCACCGCGAGGAAGCCCGTATCGCCAGCCTCCGACTGCCCCGTGAGGACGTCGCGTCCGTGGAGGACGTCGACGCCGACGGGGTCCGGTGCCGGCTCTACGTCCCCGTCGATCCCGAGCCCGGCCTCGTCGTGCACGCCCACGGCGGCGGCTTCGTGCTCAACGACATCGACGTCCACGACGGCATCGCCCGGCGCATGGCCAACCGCGGCCGCCGGGCGGTCCTCAGCGTGGACTACCGCCGACCGCCCGAGCACCGGTTCCCCGCCGCCCCGGACGACCTCGACGCCGTCGTCGGCTGGCTGCGCCGCGAGGGCCCGCCCGGCCCGTACGCCGCACACGGCGACTCGGCGGGTGCGAACCTCGCGCTGGTCGCCGCCCTGCGCAACCCCGGCTTCTTCAGCGCGGTCGCCCTCGTCTACCCGTTCCTCGACCCGCGCGCCGGCTTCCCGTCGTGGCAGCTGGGGGAGGAGTCGGGCTTCGACCCGGCCGAGGGGACCTGGTACTGGCAGCAGTACGCCCGCTCGGAGGCCGACTACGACGACCCCGATCTCGCGCCCCTGCTCTCCGAGCGCCTCCACACGCTGCCGCCCACCTTCGTCGCCACCGCCGAGGCCGACCCGCTGCGCGACGAGGGGGAGGAGCTCGCCCGCCGCGCCGCCGAGGCGGGGGTCGAGGTCGTCGGCATCCGCTGCCTCGGCCAGACCCACGGCTTCTGGCGGCATGCGGCCTTCACCGCCTCGGAGCCGCTCGTGCGCCAGGTGGCCGGCTGGCTCGACCAGCACCTGACGACCGCCTGAGCCGAAGGCGGGCGATCGCGGTCCACCGCAGCTGAGTGCCTTGGCAGGCGGCTTCCTGATTCAATGAAATCGTGATGGGTGAGCCCCCAGCGCAGTCCGACGGGCTGATTCGACTGAACGTGCGTCCGCCCACCATGGGTAGCGGACGTCACGCGCCGTGGGTACACGTCGACGGGGTCCACGTACCCGTGAGCGTCGGGGACAACGTGCTCGAGGTGCCCGCCGGGCCGCACCTGGTGCAGGTTGCGCCGCGGTGGGACCCCACCCGGGTCCGCGCGCTCCGTGTCGACGTCCGCCCGGATGCCGTGGTCCCGGTGTTCTACGCGGAGCCGGCATCGCGGTTCTCAGGCGGCAGCCTCGGCACGAGATATCGACAGGACTGGGCGCTGCGGTTGCTTCAGGTCTGGGGCGGTCTCGTGCTGCTGAGCATGCTGGTCGCGTTCATCCGCGCCTGACGCCGAGCGACGGTGTCGCCAGGTCAGGACTACGAGGCCAGCGTGTAGTTGCTGGCAAGGCGCAGCTCGAGCGGGGAGTAGTCGACGATGCAGGCGTCACCACCTGGGAGCGGTGGCGAGGTGGAGCGGGTGATGCGGAGGTGCTCCGTGACCCCATGGACCTCGTGGCGGCCGGTGTCGCCGGGATCGGCAACCCAGGAGGCCCAGCCGGGCGATTCCTTCACGTAGTTGCAGCGCTCGCACAACCCCTGGCCGTTGCCTGCGGCGGTCGGTCCGCCGTCGTCCACGCCGGTCACGTGGTCGTGGTGGCGGATGGGGGCGTTGCAGCCGGGAGTGCGGCAGGTGCCGGCGTCGCGGAGGTCGATCAGCTCGGCGAGCTGGCCGTCGAAGCACCGGTTGGTGGACTCCATCGCGACGAGCGCGCGGTCGTCGGGGCTGGCCAGGAGTCGCCGCAGGGTGGCCTTCGCGGCGTCGCTGGCGCGGCGTACCCACGCTGTGCACAGGGCTGCGGGCAGGAAGCCCTCCCCCTGGGCGAATCCGGGCTCGGTGCTGCCGCCGAGGAGGGACTCGACACCGATGGCGAGGTTGACCCGCACCGGGACGGGGTCGGTGACGCTCTGGTCGCCGGTGATACGGGCGGCGAGGGTGTCGGCGCGGACCTGGCCGGCAGTGCGCTCGTCGCCGGCGGCCCGGGTGGTGGCGGCCGCGGCGTCGAGAGAGGCGCGCACCGCGGCGAGCACCTCGAGGGGGAGGGTGGCGACGAGCTGACCGGTGCCGTCGTCGAGACGGCGCGAGGTGACCCGCCGGTCGGCGCGGGCCCTCCGGCAGCGCCGGGTCTCGGACTCGGCGGCGTGGGTGAGGCAGGAGCGGCGCACGGCATCGCGAAGACGGATGTCGCCGAGACCGGCGAGTCGTGGCGCCAGGTCGTCATCGACGCGCAGGCGCTGCTCGGGGGTGAGGTGGGCGACCTCGCGCGCGACGGCGAACGCTCGGGCCTCGGTGAGCTCGCCCCGCCGTAGCGCTGCAAGCGTGAGTGGCAAGTGGTCACGCAGTCGGCGGGACAGCAGCACCCGCTGCTCACCGGTGTAGGGGCTGGCAAGCGTCGCGAGCGCGACCTCCGCGCCGATCGACATCGCCCGCGGCGGCATGCGTCTGCCGCTCACTGGCACGTCCTCGCTGTCGGCGGCATCGGCGAAGGTCGCCGCCACGACCACCTGGGCGGCCGCGGCCGCGGACTTGATCCGCTCGAGGGCCTCGAGCATGTCGAGGTGGTCGACCGGGGTGGCGCCGGGGGAGAGGTGGGCGACGAGATCGGCCAGCGCGTGCAGGTCCTCGGGCCCCCAGCCCTGGCCGGCTTCGCTCACTGTTGTCGCTCCTCCGCCAAATCGAAAGTGTGTTCGATTTGCCCACGTATTCACTCACCGGTCAACGCGCGGGTCCACCGGTGGATGAAGGAGTTTCCGCCTCGTACGGCGAGGACCACGCGTGTCGACGCGCGTGTCCACAGGCACGCTCCAGCCGCTTCGATGCCATGGACCTACCTCTGCCAAACTCCTCCTCATGCGCGTACACCTGGGTTCCGACCACGCCGGCCTCGAGCTGAAGGACCACCTGCTGACCTGGCTGGTCGACCACGGCTACGAGGCCGTCGACCACGGGCCGTTCGTCTACGACGCCCTCGACGACTACCCCTGCTTCTGCCTCCGCGCGGCCGAGGGAGTCGCCGCCGACCGTGCGGAGGGCCTCGACAGCCTGGGCGTGGTGATCGGGGGCTCCGGCAACGGCGAGCAGATCGCGGCCAACAAGGTCGAGGGCATCCGGTGCGCGCTCGCCTGGTCGGAGGAGACCGCCGCGCTGGCCCGCGAGCACAACGACGCCAACGTCGTGTCGGTCGGCGGACGCATGCACCCGGTCGACGACATGACCCGCTTCGTCGAGGTGTTCCTCTCCACGGACTTCTCGGGCGACGAGCGCCACGTGCGCCGCATCGGCCAGCTCTCCACCTACGACGAGACGGGGGAGCTGCCGCCGCTGCCGGAGTCCGCGCTCCGGGGTCCCGCCGCCGACTCCTCCCGCGACCGCACGGATGCCTGAGGGTCACACCCTTCGCAAGCTGGCCGACGACCTCACCGCTGCCTTCGCGGGCCGCAGGGTCCGGGTGTCGTCGCCGCAGGGCCGCTTCGCAGCCGACGCCGAGCACCTCGACCGGTCACTGGTCGTCGGTGCCGACTCCGCCGGCAAGCACCTCTTCGTCGAGCACGAGGGCGAGCGCTTCGTGCACGTGCACCTCGGGCTCATCGGCCAGTTCGACGTCCACACAGGGGTCGAGGGCGGCGTGGAGGCCGTGCCCACCCCGGTGGGCGCCGTGCGGTTGCGCCTGGTCACGGTCGACGACCCCTCCGACCCGCGCCCGACGGCGTACGCCGACCTGCGTGGCGCGATCATCTGCGACCTGGTCGGTGCCGCTCGACGCGCCGAGATCCTGGGCCGGCTCGGTCCCGACCCGCTGCGAGCCGACGCCGACCCCGACCTGGCGTGGCGGCGCATCTCGGCGAGCCCGCGCACCATCGGCGACCTCCTGATGGACCAGAAGGTCCTCGCAGGCGTGGGCAACGTCTACCGCGCCGAGGTGCTCTTCCGGCACCGCATCCACCCGCTGCGGCCCGGCAACACGCTGCGCAGCGGCCAGTGGCGGGCGATGTGGGCCGACCTCGTCGAGCTGATGGCCGAGGGCGTGCGCACCGGCCGCATCGACACTGTGCGCCCGGAGCACACCCCGGAGGCGATGGGTCGGCCGCCCCGCAAGGACGACCACGGCGGCGAGGTCTACGTCTACCGGCGCACGTCGATGCCGTGCCTGGTGTGCGCCACGCCGGTCCGGACGGCGGAGCTCGCGGGGCGCAACTCGTTCTGGTGCCCCAAATGTCAGCCGAAGTTCCGGTCGCGGGCCCTACGATCTCCCACCAAGGGGACTGGGAGAGCAGGAGGAGCTCGAGCATGAGTTCTCCATCGCTCCGTGGAGCCGCGAGCCGGCTGGTCCCGCGGGGTTCGCGCATCCTGGTGCTGCTGGTCGCGGCGACGCTGCTGATCGGCCTCGCCATCTGGTTCTTCGCCGACGACTTCCCGTTGGTGACCTTGTTGGTGCCGATGGTGCTCTCGAGCCTGGTGCTGGGGCCACGGCAGCTGCCGTGGTTCGTGCTCTTCGTGCTCCTCGTCCTCGCCCTGGTCGTGCCGAGCCAGGACATCAACGTCCGGATCGCGCTGACCGTCGCCATCATCTTCGGCCTCGGCTTCGTGGTGCTGCTGTCGTCGTTCCGCCGTTCCCGCCTCGGCGTGGCGGGGATCCAGGGCGAGATGATGTTCGTCGACCTGCGCGACCGCATCCTGCGCCAGGGCGGGATCCCCGACCTGCCCTCGGAGTGGTACGCCGCCAGCGAGCTGAGGTCCGCCGGCGGCACGCCGTTCGCGGGCGACTTCGTCGTCGCCTCGCGGGTCGAGGGCCGCCTCGAGGTGGCGGTCGTCGACGTCTCCGGCAAGGGCCAGGGCGCCGGCACCCGCGCCCTGCTGCTGTGCGGGGCCCTGGGCGGGCTGCTCAGCGCCCTGCCGCCCAGCGAGTTCCTCGACGGCGCCAACCGGTTCCTGCTGCAGCAGGACTGGGACGAGGGGTTCGCGACCGCCATCCACCTCTCGCTCGACCTCGCCACCGGCCACTACGACATCCGCAGCGCCGGCCACCCGCCGGCGGCCCTGCGCCACGCGGGGTCGGGGCGGTGGGAGGTGCTCGAGTCGGAAGGCCCCATCCTGGGCCTCGTCGACGGCGCCGTGTTCCCCGCCGTATCGGGGGAGATCCGCCACGGAGACGCGTTGCTGCTCTACACCGACGGCATGGTGGAGACGCGCAACCGCGACATCGCCCTCGGCATCGACCGGATGCTCGGCCAGGCCGAGCGGCTGCTGCGCGGCGAGTTCGAGGGTGGCGCCACGCGACTCGTCGAGGCGCTGGGCTCCCGCAACGACGACCGGGCGCTGCTGCTGGTGCACCGGCGCTGAGCCGGGTTGCGTGGCGCGCTCGCGCGTGTGGCACCATGACACCCGCACACCGGCGGGACGACGTCGCCGGGACGCGCGCGGATGTAGCTCAATGGTAGAGCCCCAGTCTTCCAAACTGGCTACGCGGGTTCGATTCCCGTCATCCGCTCCAAGCAGGTCGCGCGGCCCCTCCACGGGCCGTCGCGTCCGGTTTGGCGGGGCGTAGCGTAGTGGCTAGCGCGCCTGCTTTGGGAGCAGGAGATCGCAGGTTCGAGTCCTGTCGCCCCGACCCTCTGGTCCCACCCGTCACGCGGTCCCCACGGCCCGCGGCGGCGGCCCGGGCGTGATTCGGCCTGTGCCCGCGCCCTCGATAGACTGGAGAGGTTTGCGGTCGCCGGGCCCCGTGCCCTGGCAGCGCCGCTCATTTCCCCGTGTGGTCCACCCACAGACCTTCAGCATCAGGAGACATTTGTGAAGAGCGCCGTCGAGACCTTGAGCCCCACCCGGGCCAAGCTGACCGTCGAGGTGCCCTTCGAGGAGCTCAAGCCGAGCCTCGACGCGGCGTACCAGAAGATCGCGAAGCAGATCAACGTCCCGGGCTTCCGCCGCGGCAAGGTCCCGCCGGCGGTCATCGACCGCCAGGTCGGCCGCGGTCCGGTCCTCGACGAGGCGATCAACGCCGTCGTCCCGCAGCAGTACATGGCTGCGCTGCAGGAGCACGACCTCGAGCCGCTGGCCCAGCCGGAGATCGAGGTGACGAAGTTCGAGGACAACGAGTCCCTCGAGTTCACCGCCGAGGTCGACGTCAAGCCCGACTTCGAGCTGCCCGCCTACGACGGCCTCGAGGCCAGCGTCGACGACGTGGAGATCTCCGACGCCGACGTCGACGAGCAGGTCGAGGCGCTGCGTGAGCGCTTCGGCACCCTGGTCCCGGTCGAGCGCGCCGCCGCCGACGGCGACTTCGTCACGATCGACCTGGTGGCCGCCAAGGACGGCGAGACCGTCGAGGGCGGCGAGGTCACCGGCATGTCCTACAAGGTCGGCCGCGGCGGCATGATCGACGGCCTCGACGAGGCCCTCGTCGGTCTGTCCGCCGGTGACGACAAGTCGTTCGACTCCGAGCTCGTCGGTGGCGACCTGGTGGGCGAGCCCGTCCAGGTGACCGTGAAGGTGACGGCCGTGCAGGAGCAGCAGCTCCCCGAGTACGACGACGAGTTCGCCCAGCTCGCCTCCGAGTTCGACACCGCCGAGGAGCTCACCGCCGACGTGCGCGAGCGCCTCGGGCGCGGCAAGCGCCTCGAGCAGGCCGCCGCCGCCCGGGACGCCGTCCTCGAGGCGCTGCTGGAGAAGGTCTCCATCCCGCTCCCCGAGGTCATGGTGACCGACGAGCTCAACGCGCGCCGCCAGAACGTCGAGCAGCAGCTCGGCTTCGCCGGCATCACCATGGAGAAGTACCTCGAGGACGAGGGCCAGACCCAGGAGGAGTTCGAGGCCGACCTCGAGCGCCGGGTCCGCGACGCCGTCGCCGCCCAGTTCATCCTCGACAAGATCGCCAAGAAGGAGGAGTTCGGCATCGACCAGGCCGAGCTCTCCGAGCACCTGGTGCGGCGCGCCCAGCAGTCCGGCCAGGACCCGCAGGAGTTCGCCAACCACATGTTCGAGCACAACCACATCCCCGAGCTCGTGCAGGAGATCCTGCGCGGCAAGGCGCTGGCGACGATCGTCGAGGCGGCGACCGTCAAGGACGCGTCGGGCAACGTGGTCGAGCTCAAGAACCTGCGCCCGGACGGCACGATCGGCGAGCCCGTCGACGAGACCGTCGAGGCGAGCGCCGACGAGAGCACCGACGAGGGCGCCGAGTCCGAGCAGGCCTGACCCTCCCCGCTCCACACGCACACGACCGGCGTCCACCCTCGGGTGGGCGCCGGTCTGCCGTTGCGTGTCAACCCCAGGACGCGCCGGTCCTGTCGACGGTCAGCTCGTTGATCAGCCACGCGCCGCCCCGCTCCGCGAGCGTGGCGGTGCCGTCCCAGCGCGACTCCTGCGGCTGTCCCTGGTCGAGCTGCATCTCGTCGTCGATGAACGCGTAGGTCACGCCCGTGCTCCGGAACGCGAAGTCGACGAGGACCTCCTCGCCGACCATCCTCGGGTCCGACAGCTCGACGTCCACGTGCTCGACCGTGATCCCCGACGGGTGGTTGCTCCTGCTCACGTCGTACGCCGTCGTGGGGTGGACGTCGCGGGACGTGAGGTACGGAGCCTGCTCGTCGATCATGACGCTGATCGGGTCCTCGGCTCGCCCCTTCACCGCGAAGAAGGCGCGCACGGTCTTCTCCGCGGCCGCGATCGCAGCGGCGTCGTCAGGGACACCGTCGGAGGGTGCGGGTGACGCGGCGGTGGTCCCGGTCGCCCGGGGTGGCGACTGCTCCCCGCACGCGACGGCGCCGAGCGCCAGTGCCACCACCGCGCAGCGCATCAGCACACTGGGTCGGTTCCCCCTCCGGTCCACGCGCCCACGGTAGTGAGGCCGACGCCCGGAGTCAGGCGAACCTAGGGATCGGTGCGGTCCAGCACGTCGAGCGCGTAGCGCGCGATCCGTGAGCGCTGCAGCGACCAGTCGTGCATGGCGGCTGTGGGCTCCTCGGCGAGGTGCTCGAGCGGCAGGCTCGGCAGGCCGTTGAAGAGCATCAGGCTGACGGCGTGGCACCGGCGCAGGACCGCGTCGGGAACCTCGGCGCCCTCCTCGGCCAGCCCGGCGGCGTACGCCGTCAGGCAGGCCTCGGCGAGCTCGGGGAGGTCGGCGGCGTCGCGCTTGCCGATCTGGATGTCGCCCACCAGGAGCTGGGACAGGTCGAAGCCGACCGGCTGCGGGCGCCAGAAACCGAAGTCGATCAGGGTGAAGCCCGCCCCGGACGGGTGACGGAGCAGGTTGTTGGGGCACGCGTCGCCGTGCGAGGTGCGGTGCGGCAGGCGGGCGAACTCCTCGGCCAGCGGGTCGAGGTGGTTGGCCACCGCCGTCAGCTGCGCGCGCAGGTCGCCGAAGTAGGGGGCGACCAGCTCGTGCTCCCACGTCGCGTCGTCGAAGAGCCCCGGCAGCACCGTGTGACCGAGCCGGCCCACCACGAAGTACTGGATGTGCCACGGCAGCGGGTCGATCGCGGCCAGCTCGGCTACGCGGGTGCTGCCGGACATCCGCCCGAGCAGGCCGGCCGCCTCGGCGTAGGTCTCGCGGTCCCACGGCTCCGCGCTGGACTCGACCGCCTCGATCCAGACGACGGCCGTCTCGTCGGGGCGCTCGTCCACGCGCACGCCTCGAGGCATCGTCAGTCCCGCGGGCAGCCGCTCGGCCAGGTCGCTCGCGTAGAGCAGCGGCTCGGCACGCCACGGCACGGAGGACGCCGCCCACTCGCCGATCTCGGGTGGCACGAAGGCGAACGCGGGGGAGTGGCGCCAGTTGTGCACCCGCTTCACGAACAGCGTGAACTCCCGTTCCTCGCCGGGGTCCTCGCCGGGGTCCTCGTCGGCCATGGCGTGGCCCCGGACCCACGTCCGGGCGCCGGTGAGGATCGAGGGGACGTCGTAGGCGACGGGCTCGGCCGTGGAGTCGAGCAGCCGCACCACGGGCACGCCCCACAGGTCGGCGACCATCGCCTCGAGCTCGGCGTCGGTGACGTCGTCAGCGCCGAGCACCTCACGCGGGCCGCCCCCGGGCGACAGCGTGAAAGTTGCTTTCATGACAGTAGAAGGTAAGTTGCTTTCATGACTTGCGTCAAGAGGATGCCGGCCGCGCGGCCCCACCTGCCGATGCTGATGGGGATGGTGTTCGGGCGGCTGCGCGAACGCCTGGCCGTCGAGGCACCCGAGCTGCGGCCCTCGCAGCTGCGCGTGCTGGAGTGGCTCCCGGTGGAGGGGCTGACCATCAGCGAGCTCGCCGAGTGTGCCGAGATGACCACCCAGGGCTGTGGGCAGTTCGTCCGCCAGCTCGAGGCGCTCGGCATGGTGGAGGTCTCGGTGGCCGACCACGACGCCCGCGCCCGCGTCGTACGCATCACCGCCGCCGGGCGCGACGCCCTCGCGCGCTCCGCGGCGGTCCTGGCGGCCTGCGACGAGGAGTGGGCCGCGCGCGTGGGCCCCGAGCGGTGGCGGGTGTTCCGCGAGGTGCTGGAGGAGGTAGCGCTCGACCGAGCGTGACACCGCTGAATCCGCTGTGGGCGAACAGGGTGGGTCAGCGCGTGGAAGTGTCCGTCCTTCCGGCTAGTGTCGCCAGCGTGAACCAGAACTCCAGCCCAGCCCTCTCGCCCGAGATGAACGGCGCCGGTGGGATGTATGGCCTCGACGACCACATCTACCAGCGCCTCCTCCGTGAGCGCATCGTCTTCCTCGGCTCGGAGGTGCGTGACCAGAACGCGAACGCGATCTGCGCGCAGCTCCTCCTGCTCTCCGCGGAGGACCCGGAGGCCGACATCTTCCTCCACATCAACAGCCCCGGCGGCTCGGTCGACGCCGGCATGGCGATCTACGACACGATGAACTACATCCCCAACGACGTGGCGACCGTGGGGATGGGCCTGGCGGCCTCGATGGGCCAGTTCCTGCTCTGCGCCGGCACCAAGGGCAAGCGCTACGCGCTGCCCCACGCCCGCATCATGATGCACCAGCCCTCCTCGGGCATGGGCGGCTCGGCCTCCGACATCAAGATCCAGGCCCAGCAGTCGCTGCACATCAAGAAGGTGCTGCTCGACCTGATCGCCGAGCACACCGGCCAGACCGTCGAGCAGGTCGTCGCCGACGCCGACCGTGACCGGTGGTTCACCGCCGACCAGGCCGTCGAGTACGGCCTCGTCGACCAGGTCATCACCAGCGCCCGCGAAGCCGCCGACGAGGGCCGCCCGGCCCGGAAGCAGGACTGAACATGAACTACTACATCCCGCAGTGGGAAGAGCGGACCTCCTACGGTTTCCGCCGCATCGACCCCTACGCCAAGCTGTTCGAGGAGCGCATCATCTACCTCGGCACGCCGATCAGCGACGACGTGGCCAACGCGGTCATCGCCCAGCTGATGTGCCTGGAGACGATGAACCCCGACACCGACATCAGCATCTACATCAACAGCCCCGGTGGCTCGTTCACGGCGCTGACCGCCATCTACGACACGATGAAGTTCATCAAGCCCGACGTGCAGACCGTGTGCCTGGGCCAGGCGGCCTCGGCGGCGGCGATCCTGCTGGGCGCCGGCGCGAAGGGCAAGCGGATGGCGCTGCCCAACAGCCGCATCCTGATCCACCAGCCCTACACCGAGGGCACGTTCGGCCAGACCTCCGACATCGAGATCCAGGCCAACGAGATCCTGCGGATGCGCGAGCTGCTCGAGCGGATGATCGCGGACTCCAGCGGCAAGGACATCGACCAGGTCAGCCGCGACATCGAGCGCGACAAGATCCTGACCGCCGAGCAGGCCGTCGAGTACGGCCTCATCGACGCGGTCATCGAGTCCCGCAAGGGCGCCCCGGCCCTCGCCTGACGGCGGCCCGAGGCTCGAAATGATGGTCGGCGACATCTCGTGTCCGGCCCCCGTCGGGGGCCGGCACGGGGTACCGTCGTACGGCCCACTGCACGACAGCACAGCGCAAGGTGTGGAGAGCCGGAACCCCCATCCGGCGAGACTGGAGGACACGACTCGTGGCACGTATCGGTGACGGCGGCGACCTGCTCAAGTGCAACTTCTGCGGAAAGAGCCAGAAGCAGGTCAAGAAGCTCATCGCTGGCCCCAACGTCTACATCTGCGATGAGTGCATCGAGTTGTGCAACGAGATCATCGAGGAGGAGCTGGCCGAGGGTGCCGAGGTCAGCCTCGAGGAGCTGCCCAAGCCCCGCGAGATCTTCGAGTTCCTCAACTCCTACGTGATCGGCCAGGAGCACGCCAAGAAGTCGCTCGCCGTCGCGGTCTACAACCACTACAAGCGCGTCCAGGCCGGCCTCCAGCCCGTCACCGGCAAGGCCAAGGACGACGTCGTCGAGGTCGCCAAGTCCAACATCCTGGTGATCGGGCCGACGGGTTGTGGCAAGACCTACCTCGCCCAGACCCTCGCCCGGATGCTCAACGTCCCCTTCGCGATCGCCGACGCCACGGCGTTGACCGAGGCCGGCTACGTCGGCGAGGACGTGGAGAACATCCTCCTCAAGCTCATCCAGGCCGCCGACTACGACGTCAAGAAGGCCGAGACGGGCATCATCTACATCGACGAGATCGACAAGGTGGCCCGCAAGGCGGAGAACCCCTCGATCACGCGTGACGTGTCGGGCGAGGGCGTGCAGCAGGCGCTCCTGAAGATGCTGGAGGGCACCACCGCGTCGGTGCCGCCGCAGGGCGGGCGCAAGCACCCGCACCAGGAGTTCATCCAGATCGACACGACCAACATCCTGTTCATCGTGGGCGGCGCGTTCGCCGGTCTCGAGCAGATCATCGAGCAGCGCGTCGGCAAGAAGTCGCTCGGCTTCACCGCCGAGGTCCGTGGCGCCGCCGAGCGCGAGGCCGACGACCTGCTCGCCCAGGTCCGTCCCGAGGACCTCACCAAGTTCGGCCTGATCCCCGAGTTCATCGGTCGCCTGCCGCTGATCGCCAGCGTGAGCAAGCTCGACCGGGAGGCGCTCGTCCAGATCCTCACCGAGCCGCGCAACGCGCTCGTCAAGCAGTACCAGAAGCTCTTCGACCTCGACGGCGTCGAGCTCGAGTTCACCGACGACGCCATCGACTCGATCGCCGAGGCGGCCCTCGAGCGTGGCACCGGCGCTCGTGGGCTGCGCGCGATCATCGAGGAGGTCCTCCTCTACGTGATGTACGACGTCCCGTCGCGGGGCGACATCGCGAAGGTGATCGTCACCCGCGAGGTCGTCGAGGACGACGTCGCGCCGACGCTCATCCCGCGCGAGGCCGAGGGCCGCAAGAAGAAGTCCGCCTGACCCCTGGCCCGAGGTGACGCTGACCCCATCTAACCATGGCGGTCTAGTCACTTCGGACTATTCCGGGCCATCGAAGCAGGACTTCCGTCATGGTCCGGAGACACTGGCGTCTCGTCAGCATGTGGGAAGGGGACCCCGTGGGGGTTGACCAGAAGCGACCGCTCGTCGGCTTCGTCCTCGTCGCAGTGCTCTGCGCAGTCCTGATGGGGATCTCCGTCGACCGGGGGTTCGGCCTCAGCGACTTCGTCCGCCCCGGCAAGCCCATCGCCGCGCCGGTCGAGCGTACCCCGGTGGCGCCGCCGTCCGAGCCGGTCGCGAAGGAAGCTCCCGCAGCGATCCCCGCCGAGCTGAGCGCCCAGCCGCTCGCCGCCGTCGTCGCCGCCTCTGCCGAGAAGGCCTCCACCCACGGTTCGGAGGCTGCGACCGCAGCCGGCTCCGGCGGGCCGGGGTCGTCCGCCACCCACGGGTCCGCGACCGACACGACGACCACCACGCAGGACAGCGACGAGCAGTCGACGGACGACCAGGCCACCGACGACACGACGGACGACACGACGACCGACAAGGACGCGGAGAAGGCCCAGCGTGCTGCCGAGCGGGAGGCGGCGAAGGCCCAGCGTGCGGCCGAGCGGGAGGCGGCGAAGGCCCAGCGTGCGGCCGAGCGGGAGGCGGCGAAGGCCCAGCGTGCCGCGGAGCGGGAGGCGGAGAAGGCCCAGCGTGCCGCGGAGCGGGAGGCGGAGAAGGCCCAGCGTGCCGCGGAGCGGGAGGCGGAGAAGGCCCAGCGC